>CAXSBF010000001.1:0-373966 GCA_964235785.1 uncultured Pyrinomonadaceae bacterium
ATTCATCTGGTTAGTTCAATTATTTGGCTCAGATAAAATGTCAACAGAACCTAGATTTGGCATTCTCCATTTAACTGACCTTCATTACGGATTGGATTCACAGAAAATGAGTTTTCCGAACGTGCGAAAAAATTTTTTCGATGATTTGAGTAAATTACACGAATTAAGCAAGCCGTGGGATTTGGTTATCTTTACCGGCGACCTCGTTCAAAGCGGTAAGCCCGAACAATTCAAACGACTTAACGATTTGCTGCAGGAATTATGGTTACATCTAGATTCCTTAGGATGTGACAATCCTATTTTCTTTGCCGTTCCTGGCAATCACGACCTCGCTAGACCTGAAAAGAAAACATCCACCGTTAAAGTCCTCACCGAATTAGCTAACGACCCGGACAGTGCTGAAATTTGGAATGAATTATTCAACGATCCTGATTCAGAATATCGAGGGGTAATTAAGAAAGCCTTTCAACCGTTTCTTGAATGGTGGAACAATTGCCCGTTTCGTCCTGAGAACCGTAACGGATTCGCCTACAAAGAAGGATTGATGCCCGGAGATTTTACGGCGGTTCTCGAAAAAAATGGCGTTCGACTCGGAATATTGGGGCTGAACACAACGCTTCTGCAATTGACCGGAGACAATTTCGAGGGAAAACTCGCCGTTGACGTACGCCAGTTTTACAGTGCTTGCAAGGTAAATAATAAGCCGTCAGATGGTGAAAAATGGCTGGAACAACTTGACGCGGCAATTCTGATGACACATCACCCGCCAAGTTGGCTTTCGGATCAAAATCGCAACCATGTTTTTGAAAGGCTTATCAATATGCCCGGAAAATTTGCCGCTCATTTTTGCGGACATATGCACATATCCGACGCAGAAACTCGCAGTCGAGGGTTTTCCGATTCCAGAAGGCTAATTCAAGGAGGTTCTTTATTCGGTTTAGAGACTGAAGCAGGTAATCTGAAAAGACTAAACAGCGCATATGCCGCTTCTGAAATAGTGATTGATGTGCTCGAAGGGAAAATTCGCCTTTTTCCACGAATAAGAATTGAAAAACATGGTAACTTCTTCGGGTTCGGGCGCGACGACAAATTTGTGCTTGACGAAAAAGACGGTGGAACAAGATATGAAACCTTTCGAGTAAGAACCAGAGACGAACTAATCGAACCGCCGCCAATACCTGTACCTGTTGTAAAAGAATGGCAGCCAAAGATTCCACCTCTACAGAAACTTGATTTTCCCGCTCTATCCCTTCGCAATTTTGTCGGACGTGAGGAGCTAATACTTGATTTTAAGGACGCTTTGCACGGTTTGCATTTCCGAAATGATATACAGGAACAGTTTCGCAGGAATAAAGAAGTACAATTATTTTGGATCCACGGTTTTGGAGGTATGGGGAAAAGTTGGTTTCTCCGACAGGCTTGCGCCACTGCCAAAAACAGTGCGAATTCTGTGGAAGTAGCGTTGATAGATTGGGACTTGCCGGAATGGCACAAGCCTGCGAGCAGACCACCGCGCGACCCGCGCGAACTATTTGATGCAATCGCATATCGTCTCGCAGATTTATATGGTATTGAAAATTTGAATAATTACTGGAAAGCACGGAAAAAGGTTGAAGATGCGTGGTCAAAACATCTGCAATTGCACGACAGCTTTGATGAATCGCTTAATTTTCTGCAAATACATGGCGCGAATTGGAATGAAGCGTTTGCATCTTTATCAGGCTCGATTGATACCCAGTTCCCTTGCGGCGTGGATGAAAAAGAATTAGAAAATCATCTCAAACTATGCGAAAAAATACTTCAAAATAAAGGAATCTACCTCAACGACCGCGAAGAATTTGTCGCAAAAATAAATGATATTCGCAAAAATCTCAACAAATTCGATGTGCCTGATGACGGAACTACCGATAGATTGTTTGAAGATTGGGCGCACGAACTCAAAACTCCCAATGAAGATGAAATTGTTAAACCGTGCCAATTATTAGCTGAAGCCCTACAAATCACTATCCGCAACCTCTGTAAAAAAACACCGTTGGTTTTGGTGTTAGACACTTGTGAATTGCTGCCACAGGTTATGGATAGTTGGTTGCGCCGATTATTGACTCCCGTTTTGGACGGGCAGACACGAATTTTGATACTTATCGGCAGTCGCTTTAAGCCGGATGCCAAAATTATGCCCGGACAACCTGCTGGTTGGAAGGAAGAGGTTGACCGTTTGCGATTAAGCCCTGTCGCGTTTGATGAAGGGGTAAGATTTACTGCTTCGGAAATTGAACGAGTTTTGCAACTCGAAAAAATTGTAGTGCCATCGTCTTATTATCCTTATGATTTATCCGCCCAGCTACTTCGCGTTACATTGGGCGTTCCGCTTGCGCTGGGAATGCTGCTCACTCTTCATCGTGAAGGCAATTCCGTACTTGACGATTTAGCCTCGCTTGACATAGGAGTCGCTGAACAAGCGGACAGTTCGCTGGCGGCAATAAATGTAATTGAATTTGTAGCCAGACGCTTTCTGATTCATTTGCAAAGCCGTCACGATCTGGCAAATGATTTACGCGATGTTATAGCAATAGCATTGCTCAGAAAAGTTAGTTCGACAATTTTACGTTCATTTTGGGGAGGAAACAATGTTAATAATCGACTACTGGAATTAATGTCCAAATATGATTTATTGGCGAATGGTGATTTGCACGATACGGTTCGAGATTATCTTCGGCGATTCTGGAGACAATCGCCGATGCCCGGACTTCCTGAAATTGCCCAACAATTGCTTGATTCTCTACAAATAAATAAACCGGACAAGCCATTTGATACTCCTGAGAGGGATGATTGGGAAATCGAACGGTTGAATTTATTGAGCTGGTTGCGCCGCGAAGAAGCTTATCCGCAATTTGTGCAGTTGCTCGTAATTTTTCTTGCTTATGGGTTAAATACTTTGAAGTTATCAAATTTAGCTCAAGAAATTCAGCCAACAAGTTCTCAGGGACGTGCGACACGCAAAATGCTGGATGACAAATATTGGAGTTCCTCTTCACGGTTGTATAATGACGGGTTGCAATGGTTAGAACAACAGCGCACTTCGGATTGGGGATCTCTCGAACAGGCTTGCTTAGACCTCATAATCGGTTTGGATTTGGAAGAAAAGGGAAGATATTCAGTTGCCGCCAGATATCTTGAACAAGCGTTCACCGTTTTGGGGGACAACATTCCACAATGTGATAAAGTCGCCCGCGCTTATCAGAAATCTATCTATGAAATGGGGCAATCAGTAAAAGATGTAGCTGAAAGTGCTTATCAGATAATCAATAAATTAAAACTTTTCAATCCAGAAAAATGGGAACCTCATTACTACTGGATTTTGCACAATAGCCTCCGTTATAAGGAGGCTGAGGCTTACTGTCGCAAGTCAATCGAAAGAGAGCCGTCAAATCCTTCTCCGCGCGCCTTTCTCGGACATATTCTCGGTAAACATCTGAATAAACTTAAAGAAGCTGAATTGGTGTTGCGTGAAACAATTGAACAGCATCCAAGTGATTCTTTTCTTCATCTTCTACTGGCAGGTTTTTTGCACGAACAATTAAATAAACCTGAAGAGGCTGAAAAGGAATACCACAAAGCACTTAATTTGGCGGTCAACATAGAGTATAAAGCCGGTATACTGAAAGACTTAGTCAGACTCTTAAAACAAAACGGCAATCGGCAGGAAGAAGTGAAAGCCATTTATGATGAAATTCATTCGTTAAACCCAAACGACACAAAGACCTTAAATTCATTATCCTGGCACTTTTACATAGAGAAAGGCGACCTTGTTAAAGCTGAGAGATTAGCGAGACGTGGTTTCGATAATGCCCCGGATGATATAAATATGCTTCATACCTTTGCCGCCATTTTGGTCCGCAACAAAAATTGGGATGAAGCAAAGCCCAAGTTTCAAGAATGGCTGCAGAAAGTAAATATAGAAAAATTTAAAAGTTCATGGCACGATTTTCAACCGATATTTTTTGATGCTATTACAAATAATCATTCATCTGATCTGGTTGAAATGCTGGAATCTCTAGGCAATGATGTCGTTTGGGTACTTCTAAAATCTGTAATACAGAAGAATGCCGATAATTTGGATGAGTATCCGAACCTTCCACCTGAACTTGAAAACATTGCCAGCGAATTATCAAAGCAATTACTCTCAGATGAAAAGGTTTCTTCGTTTCCAGATATATCATCATGATTAAGGCTAAACCCAACATCTTTGTTATTACTACAGGGTAAATAGTGTTAAGTCACAATTTTCGCGTTGAATTTTCGCAAAATATTTCGCATAACTGAGAAAGACGAAATTATTAAATCATTTTTCAACAATGCGACTTAAAAGACTGCTTAAATATGACTAATTTCACACCTATAGTTTAAAAAGCGAAATGATCGCCCGCTAATTAATGGCTGGTGACAGCAATGTTGGGTTTAGTCCTCCAATGGACATACCTGATGAAGTCTGGGGTGCGTTTCAACAGCTAGTTGATATGGGTTATACGGAACATATTGTTAAAGTGTAATCCGAGTCGAAATTTTCACCCTTTTCAGTTTTAGAGTAATCGCTATACTTAACTTAGATTAATTTCTTCTTCAATCAGTTCTTTATTAATTATATGGAGGGAGCGAAGGTATGTTCGCTATGGTGATCTGAACAAGACTCCCACTGGCGGGCGTTTTTATTTAGAGATTAATTTCAACTCAGGTATTATGTTTTAGTTTCAATTGCTTTACATCTTGCTCTACCGTGGTCAGTCGTGCATCGTGTTTAACGAATGTTTTAGCAAAAGCATCAATATCTTCTTTGTCTCGCTTGTCTGTTTTAAGTAAAACTTCCTTAACTTCGGTAATATCAGTTTTAATAGCGCGAATATCATCACGGATTTGCTCCAATTCCTCTTTACCTGGAAGTTTTGCTAATTGTTAGTCAAAGTATTCTTGAGTAAGCTTCATGAAAGTAAGGATTAATCGTAAAGGTATCGTAGCAAATAGACTCGATTCGTCAAGAGATACTTACCAGTTGCCGAATCTGGCAACTTTTTACCGCTATTTTACTTTTTTGCCTTCTGCTATTTTGAATATGGTTGATAATGCGTTACTAAAATAAAACTACAATTTAAATTATTTAATCTGGGAAATTGCTTGCGTTCTCTTTCTCAGGTTTAGGAGTGATGTAATTTACAAAATTATTATCGTATTTAGAAATGTCTAACTTCTGGAAATATTGGAATAGTTTTTTGAATAACAACGATAAAGTTCGAGCCGCTTCACGCTTCGGGCTACCAGAGGTGAAGCGCGGGCGTTCCGCCATCAATTCAAACTCGTAATACGGCTTAACTGAGACATTTTTTTCGTTTATTTCACAGTTCGAGAAGACGTTTTTAACCAGTTCGCGTTTTTCTTCGGGCGTTCCCCATTTGTAGCTTAAATGTGCGGAATTAACGAGTTCGAGAAATGCGACGAGTCTTTTGAACGCTTCACCGAAATTTGCACGGAGATTCGATACTTTTTCTTTAATTGCTTGTTCTTCCATCAGTAGTTCATTTTTCTTCTTGACGTATGTTTCCTTGTCGAAAACATCGTCTACATACGCATCGGCAAGTTTTGAAAGGCGGTCCTTAATTTGCTCCTGCAGAAGCTGCAACCGCCTGTAATCAACTTCAAATTCGGCTTCAGAATTCTGACTCTCTTTTAGTGATTGCTGTTTAAAGTAATCGTATTCAAACTTGTCGAGTTGCAGTTTACTTGTCGTTTTTACTACTTCATTTTCGAGCAGTTCTTCTCTAATCGTTCCCCTGGTGCAGTTCCTCGTGTGACACCGGTAATAGACATTGCCTTTTCTTTTTTCGGCAATATAAAGATTTCGGCATTTGGCGCAATTTACCTGCCGCCGAAAGACGAAGAAATGTCGCTCGGTTTTCCTGAGATTTTTACTTTCAAACACAGTTTGCACCTCGTCAAATAGAGCTTTCGGAATTAACGGCTTGTGCTTTCCGGCAAACATCTCGCCCGTCTTCTCGATTCGGATAAGCCCGATATAAAACGGGTTGTGCAGGATGGTTGAAAGCCCGTTAAGAGTTACCTTCTTGCCGCGTTTATTGCGAAGACCACGCTCATATAGCTCGTCGGCTAAAGCGACCAATCCCCAATTCCCGCTCGAATAGAGTTCAAATGCTTGATTGATTAAAGGCGCCTTGATTTTATCGATTTTCTTCGGCTGACCTTTTCCCGTATTCAAATAACCGAGGACGGCTGGGAACGGATAAAGTCCCTGTTTTAATCTGCCGTAGATACCCTTTTTGGTTTCTTCTCTTAGATTCCTGATGTAATCAGATGCCACAACCGCTTGAATGTCAGCGGAAAGCCGACCGCCGCGTGAATTCAGGTCAAGACTTTCCGAAGCGAAATGAACTTCCACGCCCGAATCAATCAGGGAGCCTAAATCAGCCCAGTCTTTCAGATTCCGCGCGCTCCGGTCAATTTTGTGAATGATTACGCCCTCCGCTCTGCCCTGACGCAAGGCTTTGAGCATTTCAAAAAAAATGGGTCTTCCCAATTTCGCGGCGGTTTCCCTTTCTTCAAAATGCCTGACGACGGAGAGGTCGAATTTTTGGGCGTACCGTTCGATAGCGGATTTTTGCTCGGCGAGCGAAGTCCCGAACTGTCCCTGTCTCTGCGTCGATACGCGGATGTAAGAGAAATAGCGTTTTTGCGGCATTTCCGGCGTGGAAATTAATGATGAAGAAAAGAGGAGCGAGCAATCTTTATTTTTTGTTTCTGTAATTTAATACATGCCGTTCTTTCCTCAGCATAGCCCGCCGCTCAAGTTCGGTCAAAAGGTCGGGGCGTTCCCGCGCGATGCGCTCAAAAATGCGTTTGACGAGCGACAGATAGCGAAGCAAGCGATACTCGGCTTCGGCTTGTCGTTCGGGCGACAAATCCGGGTATAAGTCGGCGATGGTGATGTCGTCATTAATTTGTCGAAAGTCTTCTTCGGGCATAGCAAAAACTAATGCGTTAAGACAAATAACGCTTGAATCGTTAATGATAATTTGTCCGGTTAATCACAACCGGAAAGAGTTTTCAGGTAAACCGCTCCGACGGCGACGGCGGAAAACAAAAAGGCGTAATAATCGTTTTGCCACTTGTTCGGGCGATTCCAGTATCTTCTTAACTCCGGGTAAGAGGCGAGAAGTACCTTAAACGCCCTCTTTTGCGTCCGCTTCTCGCTTTTACACAGCACCGCTTTGATTTGCTCAAACGTAATGGTTACCACCGTCAAGCCCGCCCGCTTTGACTCAGACCTGATAAGTTCGACGATTGCTTTAAGGTCAGCCGACAGTTTCTGGTATTGACTGACGGCTTTGACGACGATTATATCCGGCGCAAAACTCTCGAAAAGACTTTGGATAATACCGGTAGCTTCCGCGTATAGAAGTTTGTTTAATTTTACCTGCCTGAGGGTTTTGACCGAAGAATATATGAGATCGGTGTCGTTGAATACGGCGATTCCGAACTCTCGCCTTCCCGGCGCGATTGCCAGAATAGTATTTGATGATGAGTTCATTTTTCTGCTGGAAGAAAAGCTGCTTTTACTGGCGATTGATGAGAGTAATCCGAATTGGTAAAAGGCAGTTAGGTGCCGAGAATCTTTTTGCTTCTTTTCTCAATCAGAACTTTGATATGACGGCGTATCTTATCGGAACTCTGTTCGCTGACGTGCGTCGAGTTCATTAAGTCAAGATATGAGCAGAAATCGACAACCGGGTTGTTTTCAAGATTTATTTGAGCGGCTAAACCTGAATCTTTAATCCTCCTCTCCAACTCTTCTCGGCAGCGGCGAAAATAACGGTCGAAAAGAACATGAACCGGAAGCCCGTAAAGGATCGACAGCTTGGCTGCCTCTCTAAAGTCCGGCATTCTTTGACCGGTTTCATAACGGCAGATTTCATTAGCGGTTTTGCGTCCCAAGAGGACGGCAATTTGTTTTTGTTCGTAGCCGAGACGCTTGCGCCTGAGAGCCAGCGAACTTGAATTGATGTTTGGCATCTTTGGTTTTTGTTAATAATAAATTTGGTTTTAAATGCGTTACCGATAGCGTAACAGCTACAGAAAAGCAAAAATAGCGGTAAAAAGTTGCCAGATTCGGCAATTTTGCCGCAAATTTTCGGCAGTAAACGAGGACTCTGTGGATAACTTTTCGTATCAATAAGGATAAATCTACGAGGCGTTCTTTTTGGTTGAAGTTGATCCGAATATTTTATTAACCGTATGTCTCACATACTTTCACATATCTAAACCGCAAAAAGAAAAGTCGTCTCTATCATCATCTTTTCTTCATTTCTACCAGCTATAATTAAACAAACTCTAATAGCGTCCGAAGAAATCATTTCAAGGCGCGGCGGCGGAAATCCTAACCCGATATGCTCTCACTCTACTAAGTCAAATACCACTATCAAATTTTCAACCAATTCGTCACTGGTCCAGAGCTAAATCCAGCCCGAAAAAGAAGCACGGCACGCCTGCTCGAATACTACACCCTAAAGATAAAGAAAATCACAAGATTTAAATGAATCATTAAACACCCTCTTTTTGAAGGAGGAAATATGAAACAAGAAAAACTACCAAAAGGTGTCTATCATCGAGATAAAACCAGTTCTCAGTTGTGGATTCGATACCGCGACGAAAACGGTCAACGGGTGAGGGAGTCAGCAAGGACGACCGATCCCAATATTGCCAAAGCATTTCGGGACAAGCGCCTTCGGGAAGTTGCCGAAGGCAAATTACTACCAACCAGGCGATTTGAATCCATCACCGTCGGCGAGATTGTGGATTTCTGGTGGGAACGGCACGGGCAGTTCAAACGCGGCTTTCAATATAAAATGCATCGTTTGAATAAGTTCAAAAAGATAAAGGCTCGAAATTTTACGCCGGAAACGATTGACGATTTTTTGAAAGGGTTGTCAAAGACTCTTTCACCTTCATCGGTTAATCATTACCGGACAATGTTGAATTCGTCATTTAATTTCGCCATTCGTTGGAAGAAATATGACGATAATCCGGTTGCGATTATCCCGCAGATTCCCGAACGTGAAGCAAGAGACAGATTTGTGCAGGTTGGAGAATTAGCCGATTTAATCGAACAGTGTCAAAAGGAAAAGGATTTTGAGCTTCAGGCTTTTATTCTGCTTGCGGCTTGCACCGGACTTCGGAAAACGGCAATTCTTTCCAGAAAATGGAACGAGCTGGATTTAGACGCTGAATTCCCGTATGTTTTTCTGCCGAAGACAGCCAGCAAAAACAAACGGTCTAATCGCTTACCGCTTCCGCAACTCGTGATTAAGGCTCTCAGGCAACTGCCGAGCTTCGGAAAACACGAGTATCTTTTCCCATCGCGCCCGAACCCCAAATATAAAGATGTGGAGAAATTCCAGAAGCCGCATGCTTGGGATATCGGAAAAAGATTTCGCCGGATTCGTGATATGGCTGGCATTACGGATTTGCGGGTTCACGACCTGCGGCATTTTGCAACGACGACGCTGTTTATGGAAGGCGTGGCTGATGCGATTATCCGCAAGATGACCGGACACCGCTCGGAAGAACTCGAAAGATACAAACATTTCTCCCCGGAATTCTCTCGACAGACCACGGAACTTATTGCCGGAAAGCTGGTTGAAGAGCTTGGGGGCACAAAAAGGGACACAGCGGTTGAAAACGAAAAAGTCGCCCCTTCGGACGACTCGGAAACTGCTGATAATAAAGAGATAAATGGCGGAGCCGACGGGACTCGAACCCGCGACCTCCAACGTGACAGGCTGGCGTTCTAACCAACTGAACTACGACTCCGCAAAATCAATTAAAAATTAAAAATGCAAAATTAAAAACCTAGAATTTTGCATTTTTAATTTTTAATTCTTAATTTTCAAAACTTGGTGGGCATGAAGGGACTCGAACCCCTAACTTCCTCCTTGTAAGGGAGGCTGTCTACCAATTGACGTACATGCCCGAAAACATTTTTGGCGGACTTAATATTGGCACGCTCACGTCCAAATTTTTATTCAAAAAACGCGCCGTTTCATTACTCAAGGCGAATTGCAATGCTACGAAAATTCAGCCGTCGCTGTCAAGCCGAGCGAAAGTTTTTAGTTTCTTGACTTTAGCTTCGGCGGCGTTGCAGACGCATCATTTTTCGGCGCGACTTCATTGTAAAGCAGAATCGTGCCGCCGAAACCGACTGCCCAACCTTGTTCGCCGACGAAGAAAATTCTTTCGAGTCTGTGGTTGGCTTTCGCCTCGGCGATTGTCCAAATGTTTCCAGCCGTTGTCGTGTGCAGAATCAAACCTTCTTCACCGACCGCCCAACCTTCCGCCGTGCTGCGGAAAAACACATCGGTCAAATCCTTTGCGGTTGCGGAATTTTGCTCGCGCCAGACTTTTCCGCCGTTTACAGTTTGATAAATTTTTCCCTGCGTGCCGACCGTCCAGCCTGTTTTCTGGTTGATAAAAAAGACGGAATTCAACT
This sequence comes from uncultured Pyrinomonadaceae bacterium, assembly GCA_964235785.1. Classification (GTDB taxonomy): domain Bacteria; phylum Acidobacteriota; class Blastocatellia; order Pyrinomonadales; family Pyrinomonadaceae. The sequence goes on from CAXSBF010000001.1 coordinate 10,550, forward strand.
TAACGTTTGAATTGTCGGGAACGTTTGATTTACTCCATGACCAGCCCGCGTCTTCAGTAAAAAAAATCGTGCCGCCCGCGCCGACCATCGCGCCGCCGAAATCGTCGGTAAAAACTCCGTCGAGCATCAGATAGCGAACCGGCGACGGCATTTTTTTCCAGGTCTTTTTATCGTCCTGCAGCGAAAAATACGCGCCGCGTTCGCCGATTGCCGCGCCCGCGCCTTTTTTGCTAAAGAAAATTTTGGCAATTCTTTCGCGCTGTCCGCTATTAAATTCGACGCGCTCCCAATTTGCGCCGCCGTCCGAGGTTTTTAAAAGATATGAAGGCGCGCTTGAGCCGAGACTGTAAATGTCGCGCTCGCATAACAGCCAGCCGTCTTTCTCGTTTGTAAAATAAATTTGGCGGATATTATCTTCGGTAAAATTCTTTTCCTGTTTCCAGGTTTTTCCGCCGTCAACCGTTGTCAGAAACGTTCCGCCGCTGCCCGCAATCCAGCCTTTGTTTTCAGTCAAAAAATAAACGTCGTGAAACCACGCCAGCGAGTTTGTTTTCTGTTTTACCCAATCGGCTCGCGCCGTCTGAAAACAGAAGAGAAACAAAATCAAAGTCAGGATTTTTTTGAAAGAAAACATAATTGCAAGTGAGCAGTGAGCGGTAAGCAGTGAGCAGATTTTGCAGACGTATTTACTGCCTACTGCTTACCGCTCACTGCTCACTTAACTAAAAAGGACTGCCGAACAAGATTCGAGCAAGGCTGGCTTTTTCTAAAACTTTGAAAACCGTGTTCATATTTAGCCTAAAGCCCTGGTCGGGAACAAAAACCTGATCGCCCGGATTAAGGAAAACCATATCGGCGCGCCCGCGTTCAATTTCGAGCAGATTGATGGTTTGCGGCGTTAGTCTGCCCTGCGCGTTAAAACGGTAAAGCGTTACGCGCTTTTTATCGCCGTCTTTTAAGATGCCGCCCGATTCGACGATTGCTTCGTAGAGACTGACTTTTCTGTCCATCACGCGCACGCCGGGCGCGGCGACTTTTCCCAAAACGCTGTAACGCGCCGATTGCGCTTTATCAATCGTAACCGAAACGTGCGGGTCAATAATATACTCGTCCAGCTTTTTAGTGATTTCATCCTGAACCTGTTCGACCGTTTTCCCGCCGACGAAAACTCCTTCACGAATCAGCGGATAAGAAATTTTCGCCGTCGGCGGAACAGCTTTTCCGATAATGCAGTAATCGGGGCATTGACCGAAAACTTCAACCGAGATTATATCGTTCGGACCAAGCCGATATTCCGCCATATAATTATTATAATAAGGCAAAACGGCGGCTTCGGCTTCCGGCAAATTCTCGCCCGTCTCTACAACTTGCGGCGTCGGCTGCGCTTCCGGCTTGGTGTCTTTACTTTTCTTATTTTTCTTTTCTTTTTTAGGTTTTTTACCCGTGTCCGGTTTAACTTCCGTCGGCGTCGTCTGCTCAAGCTGTTTCGGCACGTCCTGCTGCGCGAAAATACCAATATTAAAAACTATCGCGCCGAGCAAAATCAAACCAATACTCCGAATTAAATTTACTGCTTTCATATTTCCTTCTCCGTTAACCGATAAAAAGTCTGATTGTCTGATTTTATCCAAATCTACCTCAAAAAATTTTACCTTTTACCTTTTTACTTTTGCCTTTCTTATCTTCCGCCGCGACCGAATAAAACGGTTTTGAACGTCTCGAAGACGATAACCAAATCGAGCGCCAAGCCCTGATTTTTGACGTAATACAAATCATATTGCAGTTTTCGTCTGGCGTCTTCGACCGACGCGCCGTAGGGATATTTTATCTGCGCCCAGCCGGTCAATCCCGGCGCGGTCAGATGTCGATGCTCGTAATACGGAATTTCTTCAGCCAGTTGCGAAACAAAATGCGGACGTTCGGGGCGTGGTCCGACAAAGCTCATCTCGCCTTTGATAATGTTCCAAAACTGCGGAATTTCATCGACGCGAATGACGCGAATAATGCGCCCGACTCGCGTCGTGCGTTCATCATCAGCTACTGCCCAAACCGGTTTTCCGTCCTTTTCGGCATCGACTCTCATCGAGCGAAACTTGATGACATTAAACGTTCTGCCGTTTTTCCCGACTCGTTCCTGCCGGTAAAAAATTGACCCTTTTGATTCGAGCCGGATTAAAAGCGCCGTGATTAAAGCGATGGGAAGAGAAACGACGAGTCCGATTAAAGCCAGCAGACGATGAACGATTTCCCTGAGAATAGTTTTCAAACGGGTATCGCGCCCGCGTCCTGCAAAAATCAGCCACGACGGACGCAGCATTTCGATATTGACCTGTCCGGTGACGCGCTCGAAAAACGAAGTGCATTCTTCGATGCAGACGTTGCCTGCCAGACTCATCTGCAAAAGCGTCTCGGTCGGAAAAGTTCCGCGCCGCTCGCGCACGGCGATGACAATTCGGTCAACCTTTTCGCTTTTGATAATGTTTGCAAGTTCACCGGTTGTTCCGAGAACCTGAAAATTTGCGATTTTGTCGGACAAACTCGTGCCGTTTTCGGTAACGAAACCGACAATGCGATAACCGGCGTCGCGTCTGTCAACAACTGCCTGCGCCGTGTCCTGAGCCGATTGACCTGTGCCGACAATCAAAATTTTCTCGCCGATTTCCGGGTGTCCGGTCAACAAATGAATCGAGCTTCGCCAAAACAGCAGCAAAATCAGCACGAGCGGAACCGAAATAACCAGCACGCCGCGCCCGATAAATAAAGGCGGAACGAGATAAAACAAAAAAGCCAGCAACGCCCAGGCAATGCCGAGCGCCTGCACCAGCCGCAGCATCAGTTCGCGCCGGTTGCCCATTACCGTGTAATCGTAAAGGTCGTAGAAATATAAATTAAGGAGACACAGCAGCGTTGCGACCGCGATTTTTTCCCAACCGCTTCTTTCGTTCAGCTCGTAATCGGAACCGCTCGAACCGACGCGCAAATACAGGGCGAGAATTATCGCGCCATAAATAATTGCCGCATCCGCTAAAATTAACCAAACGGTGCGCGGGCTGAATCTGGTTCCGCTCATCTGTTTTTACAATTAAGAATTAAGAATTAAAAATTAAGAATTGAAGAAAAGTTCTGAGATTCTTAATTTTTAATTTTCAATTCTTGATTCTTCCTTCGCGCACTGTTGTAGTAGCCGTAGTTATAATGAGTTTCGTCCAGAACGTCTTCGCTCTGGTTCAGAACGACGCCGAGCATCCGCTCGCGCGGCAGCGCTTCGAGAATTCGGTCAAGCACGCTGTAACGGGTTCTTCCCGCGCGGATGACGAGCATCGCGCCGTCGGCGTGATTTATCAAAACGGTCGCGTCGGTAAAAATGCCCAAAGGCGGCGCGTCGATAATCACGTAATCGAACATCTCACGCGCCTGACGCAGAATTTCCTTAAATGTCGGACCGGAAATAAGCTCGGCGACATCGTTTCTGGCTTCGCCGCCCGGCAGCAGGTGAAGCCCGGAAGGTTCCAGTTTGATAATCGAATCATTCAGCGACGCGCGTCCCGCCAAAACGTCCGAGAGACCTTTGTCGGTTTCGATTCCCAGATAATCGGTCAGCGAAGGCATTCGCAAATCGCTGTCGATAATCAGCGCGTTGATACCGTCGGTTTGCGCCAGCAGCCACGATAAGTTCAGCGCGGTGATGGATTTACCTTCGCTCGGATTAATGCTGGCGACGACGATTGACTGCAGCTTTTGGCGTTGGCTTTTGTGCAGAACCTGCGTTCTGAGGCTGCGATATTCTTCACAGTAATTCGAGTTGGGCTGCGTGATGGCGATAAGTCTTGGTTCGACGCGCTCCACTTCGACGTTCCACGAAGCGAATTCGGGGAGACGTTTTTCGGCGATGCGCGTCGAACCGACAGCGTTCAAAGTTGCCCCGGCAGAATTTTTCGATTGCAAATCAGGGAGTGCCTTCCCGATTGTCGAATCCGACTGCCCATTGAACGCTAAACTCGGTGTTCCGATCTTAAATTCTTTATTTGCAAGCAGCTCGGGCGGCGTGTTGGCGTGTCTGCCGTTTTTGTCAAAAGGCACGACTTTTGCCGAATCCGTCTGCTGCTGCTCCGCCGCTTTCGGCTGCTCGTTTTGTTTTTTCTGTAACGCTTTTAGAATGCTCATAAAATAGTGGATAACTGATAGTTGATAGTTGATAATTGAAAATCCAATTAATGATTTGAACTTTCAACTATCAACTATCAACTATCAACTGTTCAGATTTCCAAACTTATTTCGTCGTCCGAATCTTTAAAGGAATTTGGTTTGACGTTTGAGTTACCGTTAACCGCTTGAAATCTTTTCTGATTATTGACAGCTTCGCTTCGGCTTTGATTTTTCCAGAGTTCCTCGCGTCCTTCATCGGTTAAAACTCCGGCTGAACGAACTTTCTCGACCGGTTTGTCGCTTGCCAGGAGTTTTTCGTTGCGCGGCAGCAAATCGAGATTGTCGGCGACTTCTTCGACAATTTGTCTGCCGATAATTGTCTCGCCCGCCGCATAAGCCGTCAGCATCGCGTTGTCGCACAAATTATTGATTTGACGCGGAATGCCTTCGGAGCATTGAAAAATAAAATCAATCGCGCCCGGCGTGAAAATGTTCGGCTCGTCAGAGCCTGCAATCAGCAGGCGCTCGGTAATATAACGCTCCACTTCATCGACGTTCGGAAGCTGGTGCATTTTGCAGCGCAGAGCGACGCGCTGTTTCAACTGGCGAAGATTCGGCTGGTTGAGTTTCTCGCGCAATTCGGGCTGTCCGGTAAGAACGATTTGCAGATGCTTGGCGTTGTCCGATTCAAAGTTCATCAACAAACGAATTTCTTCCAGAACGTAGTCTGAAAGCTCGTGCGCTTCGTCAACGATTAAAACCGTTCGCAAACCGCGTCGATGACGTTCTTCCAAAACGCTGCTCATCTCTGCAAGCAGTTCGGCTTTATTGCTCCAATCCCGGATGCCGAGAAGCTGCGTGACGTGATGATAAAACTCATCAATCGAAAGACGCGGATTGAAAACATACGCCGCAAGAACGCTCGAATCGAGCCGCCGCAAAATCCAGCGCAACGCAGTCGTTTTTCCAGTACCGACCTCACCCGTCAAAACAATCAAGCCTTTAGCGTTTTCCAGCCCGTAATACAGGCTTGCAAGGACTTCGTTATAGGACGGCGTGAACACTATAAAACGCGGGTCGGGCGTCAAAGTGAACGGCGTATCTTCTAAACCAAAAAATTCTCTATACATTTTTGCCTCTTTCTAATTCAGTACTCAGGATTCAAGATTTCAATTCTTAATTCTTAATTTTTAATTCTTAATTCTCTACGAAACCACACGCTCGAAAATGCGCGTTTTCTCCAGCGCGATAACAATTAAAGGAATGACGCCGATTGCCGTCGCCACGCCTGCTAAAACTTTGAACCAGTGAACGCGCCGCAGCCAAGCCTTTTCCTTGTGCGACATCAGCGCCGGAACCGAAGCCAGCACGGGAAGTCCCGTGTAATGTTTGGCGTCTTCGATATTTTGAACTTTCAGCATATGCGGAATTTCAAAAACGGCGGCTAAAAATAACCCGATAAAAAGTCCGACTCCCGCGCCGAAAGCGGTCAGAAGCGTACGTTTCGGCGCGACCGGCGACGACGGCAGATTTGCCGCGTCCTGGACGCGAATCGTTTCGCCCTGCGCGTTGCTTTCGCGGTCGACCTGCAAGTTGGCGTCGTTTCGCTTTTTCAACAAATCGTCATACGTCGTTTTCGCCGACATATATTGATTGTTGATGCCTTCGAGCGCGACTTTGACATTCGGAATCGTATTGATTTTCCCTTCGAGAATCGCAATCTGCGCGGCATTCTGTCTTACTTCAGAATCTTTGAACTGCATTTGCTGGTCAATCTGCTGGATTTGGCTTTCGGCTTTTTGCTTTTCGATTTCCAAATTCTGTTTTTGCAGCTCGGCTTTGCGCGAACTCGCCACGCTCGCCGTTTTGACACGCGCCTGCGTATTTTGTTTCAGCTTTTCGATTTCGTCATTTACCTTGTCAATATCGTTTTGCGCCTTGATAACTTCCGGGTGTTTTTCACGCAAGGTCAATTTCAAATTCTGCAATTTCGAGGTCAGTTCCGCGCGCTTTTGGACGAGCTGCGCGTAAGCGGGCGTATCTTCGATTTGAGTCGCGCCTTTGACGGCTTCCTGCGTTTCGCGTTCGCCGAAATCTTCAATCAAACGAGCCTGGCTATTCAGTGCGCGAATGCTGTCGTTGAGTCGTCCGCGCTCTGAACCTAAACTCTCCTTTTCCTTTGAAATGGTTTGCTCGCGCTGCCGCAGTCCTTCGAGTTGAGCAATCAAGCCCTGCGCCGAATCGGGCAGAGTTTCGACGTTCTGCATCATAATATTGAGGCGTTCTTTTTCCAGAGTATCGAGACTTCCCTTTGCTTGATTAAGTTGTTTATCAATAAAATCCTGCGTGTCTTTGGCTCTTTCGGTCGAATCGAGAACCTGCGCGTTGACGTATTTGCTGGCGAGTTCCGCCGCGACGTTTCTGGCTGCTTCCGGCGAACGGTCGCGGTAAGTTATCTTAAAAGCCGCAACCTTTTGAGTGTTGTCGGTTCTTTCCGGCTCGACCGTGATGTTTTTATACATCTTGTCGATAATCATCTCCATCGGCACGCCCGCGTCTTTTTCGAGTTCAAAAAGTCTGTATTTGGCGACCATCGGCTCTAAAGACGAGCGGCTCAAAATCTGCTGATTGATAGTTTGCAGACGCTGCGTCAAATCGTCGTCGGTCAGCGACTGCACGACTTTTTCCGAAATCGTCGGCGGCTTAACGGTCAGCAGAGTTTTCGATTCATAAACGCTCGGCAGCCGATAGACGACATAGCCGATTGCCACCGTCATCGTCAGCACGGGCAGCAGAATCATCCATTTTCGGCGTTTCAGCATTTTGATAAATTCGCCCGCCGTTCTTTGTCTAAATTCAACGCTCATCTTTTTATTTAACCTTTGCTTTTATTTGTCTTAACTTAATTTGCTTAAAGAAAATTTTTCAACTCTCTTTGCGTTCTTTGCGCCTTTGCGGGAAATCTTTTGCTTTACCGATTAATTTTCTCTGCTGTTTGCTCAAACTCTTTTACCGCTTGTCGGTCATCTTTCCGGTCAAGAATTCGCCGCAAGCCGACGGCAAAAAGAATCAGGGCGACTCCGAAAATCAGCAAGCCGAGCGGTTCGGGCATAAAGCCCAAAATCAGATTGTTATTGGTCGCATCTAAAAAAGTTACTGACATTTTTGACCTCCGTAAGAAATTTCCCTTACAAACCGGCAAGCAGGTTTCTCGCGTCCTGCGTTTCCTTTTCGCTCAAATTTTTTCCGTTTTGCAGCGAAATTTCGACTTCTCTGCGAGCGGAAGATTTGTCGCCCGCCGAAGCCAGAGCCATTCCGAGACGCAGTCGATACGCCGGATTCACATTCGTATTCGCCTGCCTTGCTTCCAGTTCGTCAAGCATTACCGCTTTTTTCAATTGTTCGACGGCGGGCGCGTGCAAGCCTTTTTTGTGATAAACCCAGCCGAGCGTGTCGCGGTAACCGGCTGCGGTTTGATTTTTGTTGACGGTCGTTTGCGCGAGCTGTAGAGCTTCGTCTAAATTTCCGCCGTTTGCCGCGATAAGCCACGCCAGATTATTCGCCGCAATCGGCATTTCCGGTTCGACTTCGAGCGCTTTGCGATAATTTTTTTCGGCTTCCGCAGCGTTGCCGCGCGCATCTTCGAGCATTCCAATCAAGGTGAAAATTGAAGCCGAAGGTTTTTTCTCGATAATCTTTTTATATTGTTCGACGGCTTCACCGGTTTGGTTTCGCGCCGCGAGCAAAGAAGCGTAAGCCGAGAACGCAGGAAGATAACCGTCGTCAATCGCCATCGCCTTTTTCAGCTCTTCTTCGGCTGACGATTGATTTCGTTCCGCCATAAAAACATTCGATTTTAAGTAATGCAGGGCGGGCGAAATGTCGGCTTGGTTGGCGTTTTCCCCGATTGATTTATCAATTTTCCGGTGCGCTTCGGCAAATTGGTTTTGTTTGCTCAAAACGTTCACCACGCCGCTCAGCGCATCGAAATTTTTGCCGTCCGCCGCCAGCGCCTTTTGATACAGATTCGACGCTTCGGCTAAATTGTTTTGGGCAACCGCGACCTTCGCCAGATTGACAATCGCCGCCGCGGAATTTGGCGAGAAACTTTGAACGGCTTGCAAATCGGCGCGGGCTTCGGTTAATTTTCCAAGCTGCAAATATGCCAGACCGCGCGCCGACAAAGCGCGAATCCGCAAATCTTCGAGCGCTTGCGCGTTGGTTTCGGCGTTCGGATAAGTGTTTTTAATGGCGTCTAATAATTCGTTCGATTCGCGCAAAGCGTTTTCCGATTCGCCGCCCGCAAAACTTGCCTGAATTTTCAACAGTTTTGTTTTCAAAAAACCCGGATGATATTTTTCCAAATCGCCGATAAACGCTCTGGCTTGGTCAACTTGTCCGAGCGCGAGACGAGCCTGCGTCATATAGAAAAGCGCGTTTTTCTGACTCGGCTTTTTCTTTAAAATCTCTTCCAAATCCTTGACCGCGTCTTCCGCTTTATTTTCCTGCATCGAGGCGCGGGCGCGAAGCATTAAGGCTTCTTCGTCTTTATCGTTGATCTTTAAAAGTTCTTCGACCTGCTCGGTAACTTTCGCATTTTCCCGACGGTCGAGATAAATTTCGCCGAGCTTGTAACGCGCCCGAACATATTCGGGCTGCCTGGCTATAATTTCGCCGTAAATTTTGACCGCATCGTCCGCGCGTCCGACTTGCGTGTAAAAATTCGCCAAATCCATTTGGCTTTCCGGGCTGTTTTCCTGAACCAACGCGAGATTTTTGTAAGCTTGTTCGGCTTTATCGAATTGTTTCTGCGCCAGGTAAAATTCGGCGATTGATTGTCCGGCTTCGATGTTTTTCGGCTCGACTTCAACCGCTTTTTTATATTGCGCTTCGGCATCATTTGCGCGGTCGGAATAATCGAGAAATCTGGCATATTCGAGATAGCCGGGCGCGGCTTTCGGATTGACGGAGATTCCCTTGTTTATCGCTTTTTCGGCTTCGTCGGCTTTACCTGATTTGATAAAAAAGCGTGCCTGACTCAAATAAGTTTCCGTGCGGTTCGGATTGAGCGCGACGGCTTGGTTCAGAACGTCCAGGACTTCTTTTTCCGGCTTTTTCTGCGCTGCCAAAAGACTCGCCTTTAAAACGTAGCCTTCGATAAAATTCGGGTTGCGGGCAAATATATCTTCTAAGATTTTTTCGGTTTCGGGAATTTGCGGCGGGTTGGCGAGCAGAAAATAATTGCCGAGTTTGGTTTTGGCTTCGAGATTGTTGGCGTCGAGGTCTGTCGCTTCGCGCAGCTCATCAATCGCTTCGTAAAATTGTCCGAGATTTTCATAGGCTCTGGCTAAACCCCAATGCGCTTTAGCCGACGATTTATCAATGTCGGCGGCGGTGCGAAATTCCATCACGGCTTCTTCAAACCTGCGTTTCTGCAAGTATTCTTCGCCGCGGGCAATATGTTTTTCCGTGGATTTGCTGCAGGAAGCGATAAAGAGAACGCCGCCCAAAGCCAGGGCAAGCAGCAATAAAAATCTGGAATTAAAAATTCGGCACTCAGTCATATTTTAAAAGACAGTTTCCCGACAGCTTGCGCCGCCGGAAATTGTCGCGTCAGACACTGATGCGACAATTCTCGACGGGCGATTTTTGCCGTTCCTTACAAAAGGGCAAACTTTTGTTGAGAACTGCGGGAAAGTCAAGACTAATTTTCAATATCGGAACTAATAATTTACTTTTAACTTAACAGGACTAACCGACTTTCGTGTCGGCATTAGAAAAAACATTCAATCGACGTTGTTTTTCAGAAAAAATGTGTTTGACGTTTTGGATTGGATACGCAGGGAGAAGCTTTATTATCCAAAACCGATGAAACAAAGGTTTATTTTCTTTTGTGAATTAGGGTGATTATACTCTAAATTTTCTCCGAATCAAACATTTTTTGACACGCGAGACATTTTGTGAAAATTATTCGGGGATGTATTCGGAAAGTCGGTCGGCGGTTTGTGAGGCTAAATCAATCGCAGCTTTGGTCGCGTCGGTTTCAGAGTTGCCGACCGAAGTCATCACGCGCACCATCGCGCCGTCTGAGCGGCGACGCATAACGCTGTCTAAAATCGTATAAATTTTGTCCCGGTATTCGCTGGCAACGGCACGCCCGCGACCTTGATACCAATAAATCATTACTTCGTTGTAAATTCCGTTTTCGATGATAAATTTATTCGCCGTAAAAGTTTCACCCGAAGCGGTTTTTATTTCGACGAGTTCCGGCTGATTCATCACCCAGCCCGCGCCCGGCAGACAATTTTGCGGGCTGTGATAAGTCGCGCCCGTGCGCTGCGAAGCATAATAACCGACATAAAGATTGGCAAGCCGACCGTCGGGCGAAGTGTATTCGCGCATCGTGTAATCGGTTGCGCGAAGAACCGCTTCGGTCTGTTTGTCAAAATGAATTTCGTCGCCTTTCTGCCGCCATTCGCCGAGCGCGGCGGAAATTTCCCGTAAAGGCTTGCGCTCGACTTCAGCTTCGCCGCGCTGCTCGAACCAATTGATAAAAATCCCGCCGACAAGCAAAGTAACGAGCAAAAGCCAAAACTTTGAGTTTCGGTTTTTAGATTGTCGTGCGACGATTTGGGATTCGATTTCTTTCATCTAAAACTGTTTTGCGGCTTTTCCGATTTTTACATTAATCCAGGTTGCCAATTACAAAATTATCACAGAAATACGGAGAGAAGTTAGAAATGATGAATGATGAACGTAAAATGTTTTTTATTCATCATTCATCATTTCTAATTCATCATTGTATTTTCTTCCCCTTTAATTCCTTCCCACTCGGTATTATAAGCGTAATGCCCGTAACTTTCCCGCTTGCGTCGCGTTCAAACGTAATGTTGACGCTTGCCGATTGAGCGGCGAATTTGTCTTTTACAGTCGAATCGGGGAAAAGCTCGATGCGCTCGCCGCCCGCGTCGCCGATTAGTTTATCGCCTTCCTGCTTGAAGGAAACAATGCCCATCGGCGTATCGAACTGTCCGAGATACGCCGCAAACTTGCCGTTTAATATCGGAACGTTTTCCGCTTTCATCTTCTCTGAAACGGGGAATGCCGAACCGGGCAGAGAAATATTTGAAATTTGGGAAACGACCGATAAATTTTTACTCGAATCATTTCCCGGATGAACCGGAAAAGCGGGACGCTTTGGCTGAACAATGGGATTTTTTACAATCTGTTCCATCGCTACCTCGACGGCTTTAACAAGCTGCGAATCTCTGCCAGCCATCAAATCCTGCGGCGTCAACTCGACATCGAAATCCGGCGGAACGCCCGCGTTTTCGATTCCCCAGGAAGAACCGTCCGGGTTATAAGCCGCGCGATTCGGCAATTGGACGCGACCGCCGTCAACGAAACGCGGCGTAAAGAAGTAAGGTCCGATGCCCGCGCCGATTGTGCTTTTACCGACAATAGGTCCGACTTTGCCGAGTTTATACATAAAAGCAAAGGTTTCCGCCGCCGAACCGTTGTATTCGTTAGTGATTAAAACATTGACCGGCGTTGCGGGATTGACGGGCGTGGCGATGTCGCTGCCGCCGCGAAACATATAATAATAGAGCGGCTTTCTTTTCAGCCATTCAATCAAATAATCGGGCGTGATGCCGCCGCCGTTATAACGCTGGTCAATAATGATTCCGGCTTTGTCCGAATTTCCGGTCAAACCGCCGATGACGTTCATAATTCCGTCGGGACCGTAACCTTCGGCGAAAACGTAGCCGAGTTTGCCGCCCGACAATTTTTCCACCGTTTTTCGATTGTTTTCCGCCCAATTCGCCCGCCGCAGACGGTTTTCGCCGTTTGACGGATAAACCGTATAAGTTCTGGCGTCGCTGCCGTTCGCGTTTGCGCTGACCGTAATCTTTGTCGGTTTACCGGTCGTTTTTTCAAAATAGCCGAAAATATTTTTGTCGGCTTCGACCTTGCTACCGTTGACTTCCAAAAGATAATCGCCTTCGCGGACATCGACGCCCGCCTGGTCGAGCGGCGCGGTAAAACTTCCCGCCGGCGAAGCGTAGGAAGTCGAGCGATAGATTTTCTTAAAGCGATATTTGCCGTTTTCAATCCAGTAATCCGCGCCGAGCAGTCCGATGTTGTTTCCGCCGCCGGTTTGCGGCGCGTCGCCGCCGCCGATGCCGAAATGACTGACCGAAACCGAGCCGAGCATTCTTCCAATCAGGAAATTCAAATCAGCGCGTCGAGTAGTAGTCGGCAAATAAGCGGCGTAATAATTTTCGAGCGCGTTTAAGTTTTGCCCGTGATAATTCGGGTCGTAAAACCAGTCGCGCATAATTCGCATCGATTCGTGAAAAATCTGTCGCCATTCTTCCGCAGGATTGACGCTGATTTCCATTTTCGACAGATTTAATTTCCCTTCGTCGGCTTTGGCAGCCGCGTCGGAATTCACCAAAAACCAATCGCGCCCTTTCTGGTAAAGCAGCTTCGAGCCGTCCTGCGTCAAATCATAACCGCCGATGTCTTCGACGATTTTCTGCATCTCGCCCATTTTCGATAAATCGAAGGAATAGACGGCGGTCGTTTCGCCCTGCGTATTATAATCGCCGGGCGTTTTGCTCCATTCGCCGACACCGAGAAATAATTTGCCTGCTTTTCCCGCAATCAGCCGCGAGTAATCGCGCTGCGGCAGCGGCAGATTTACAAAACGATTGCTCATATCGGCAAAATCAATTTTTACTTGCGCGATGGAATCGGAAACTTTCGCGTCCGGGTTCGGTTGACGGTTCGGCAAAATCGGCGAGAGCGTATCTTTCGATAAAATGAGCGCGTGAACGCGGCGAATGACCAGCGGACGCGCCTGAGTTCCGTTCAAAACGCCCCAGCTATAATCGGTCGTTCCGGCATTCGGGCTGGAAACGAAATACAGATATTTGCCGTTGGCGTCGAAAACCGGCGAGTCGGCGTGCGTTTTGCCGTCGGTTATCTGAAAAGGTTTTCGCTGTGCCAAATCGTAGATAAAAACTGCTCCGGCGCGATTTTTCAGACGTTTGGAATAGGTCAGAAAACGCGAATCCGGCGAGAAATTCGGCGAGAAATTATCTTGCGCCGAATAATCCGACGTATCGACTTTCGCGCTTGTTCCGCCTTCTGCGTCGGCAAGCCACAAATTCAAATTTCTATCGTTGAACGCCAGTCTTTTAGAATCCGGCGACCAAATCAAGTTCCAATAAAACGATGGTTGTTTTTCAATCGAGATTTTTTTGACCGAATTGTCCTGCAGAGAGCGAACGTGCAAAAAGTATTCGCCTGTTTCGTCTGAAAAATACGCGACCGATTTTCCGTCGGGCGAAACGGTCGGATAGCGTTCCGCCGCGCCGCTCGTGTTTGTTAAATTCTTCGCTTCGCCGTTTCCGACATCAAACGATAAAACTTCACCGCGCACGCCGAAAACCAACTTCCCGCCGTCTGCCGACGGCAAGACTTGTTCGAGAAAACGCATCGCGTTCACGGTTCGCGGGCGAAGTTCTGCCGTGTCGGGCGAAACGGAAACGCTGACGATTTTGTCTTGATTCGTCGCCAAATCGAACAAATGAATTCGCCCGTCCTGCACGAAACTGATTGTGTCGCCGTTGGCTGAAGCGGCTCTGATTCCTTGAACGTCGAATTTAGTTAATTGCCGCGTCTGCTTTGTTTTGCGGTCTAGAACGAACAAATTAAAAATTCCGGTGCGGTCGGAGACGAAATAAATTTTATCGTTAATCCACATCGGAAACTTATCGTTAAAGTTTTGATTCGGCAGCTTTTCGAGCGCGCCCGTCTGCAAATTGGCAATCCAAATCGGGGCGGTCATTCCACCGCGATAATAACGCCATTCGCCGAAGGCAAAGCTGCGCGGATTGTAGGCGATAAATTTTCCGTCGGGCGAAAACGAGCCGTCGAGCGCTTGCGGCAAGGGCAGCGCTTCAGCCAGAGTTTGTTTTTCGACCGCGATTTTATACAGACGACTGACGCCTTCTTCGTCGCGCGTCGTTTCAAAAACGACCTCTTTGCCGTCGGGCGTCCAGGCGGTCATAAAATCGTCTTCCGGCATCATCGTTACGCGCCGCGCTTCGCCCGTTCCGTCCGCCGAGATTACAAAAACGTCGAAGTCGTTGCCGTTCGAGCGCGAATAAGCGAGCCATTTGCCGTCGGGCGAAAAAACCGGGTAGATTTCTTCGTTCGGCGTGTCGGTCAAAAGTTTTGCCGCGCCGCCGCTTTTGTTCGCAAGCCAGATTTTCCCCGAATAAGTAAAAGCGATTTTGTTTTGATTTGCCGCCACGCGACCAATCAGCAAAGGCATACTTGCCGTCTGCGCCGATAAATTCACCGAGCAAAAAAGTAGAAATGCGAGAACTGCCGGATTTTTTAACATAAATTTCACCTGATTTTTTTATTGATTTGTAAAACATGTTGGTTTCTGTAAACAAAAACGCTCGCGGCAGCCGCCTGGTTAACAAGCCGCTCGAATTTTTTACAAATCAAAGTTTGAGTTTTTATAAAACAACCGAAGAAAAGTTAAATTTCTAACGCCGGAGTCGTTGGCGTTGTTCCGACTAATTTTGTTTTTCGGTCAAAATCTTTACACCTCTGTAATGGTTTGACCGCGCCGCGAGATTAGAATTTGGAGATTTTTTGAGCCGCGACATCGCCGTCTTTTGTATGAACAATTAATTTTCCGTTTTCTGCAAAACTGACGTTTACCGTTCTGCCTTTGAACAAGTCGTAAGTCGCAAAATCGGTTTCCGTCTGCGGCGAGAAAGGCAAAACAAGCGGCAGCGAAGAAAGCGAAAGTCGGAAATATGGAGCAATAGCAAGCTGCAATCGGTCATCGTCCAGCTCACGAAGCGCATTTTCTCGCCAGGTAACTTTGTGAACCTCGACCACGTTTTTGAATTGCAGTCGAAAGAGCGTTTGACTCCCGCCGGATAATTGATTGGTCGGCGCTGTTCCAAGAATTTCGTATTTTTGTAATCCGCCTTTCTGTTTTTCGTAAGCGTGCCAAAGCTCAATCGTTTTTTCCGGCGAAGCGTCGGCAGGCAACAGCGTTTTGAGTTTCTCCGCGTCTTTCCCGCGCAGCGCTTCGATTACAGAAGCAGTTTTCGCGTTGAGGTCGTTAAAAAGTTTGTTCAAATTAGGAAGTTGATTTGCCGAAAACAATAAATCAATCGCTTGCTGTCCTTCCCCGCCGATAAGCAATTGCCCGCCGTGCTTTTCGCCTTCAATCGCAAATTCATCGGCTTTGACGTGAAACGTCGCGCCGGATTCCAATTTATAAATTCCTTCATATTTGCGCAGCTTTGTTTGATTGGTTTTGATGAAAGACGGTAATTGCGGCTGCTTATTTTGCAGCGCGATGTCAACCACATTCGCCATAATCGGACGCCGAAGACTGCCGTAACGAAGTCTTTTGTTGGTCAGGACAATCGCAAATAAATTTTGGTCTCGATACCAGCGAGCATCCATATTCCAGCCTTGCGGAGTCGCGTCGCCGCCGCGCCAGACGTATGTAAATTTGCCGTCCTGGCTTTTTGAGATGTTCCAGCCGTAACCCTGGTCGCCTTGCGCGTAGTGAACCGTGAACATCTTGTCTTTCGATTTTCGCGAAACGATTTTATCGCCTTGAATCGCCAGCAGCCATTTGTGCAGATCGTCGAGTGTCGAGAGCATTCCGCCGTTGCCGAACAAATCCCAGAGAGGTTTTTGCGCGTCCCACTGCGTTTCCCAGGGAAAACCGTAATCGGTCGGACCGTCGTTATAGCCGCGCGCGACGAGGTTTTTATAATTGCGCGGAATCGTGTAACCTGTCTCCGTCATACCGGCAGGCTTGAACAGATGTTCGCGCAAGTATGCCTCGTAAGACTTCCCGGAGAGATTTTCGATAATCACCGCCAGCAGACTGAATGCCGTGTTTGAATAATTGCGCCCTTCGCCCGGCTGAAACGCCAACGGATAACCGAGAATTCTCTGAACGAATTTGTCTCTGTTTTTCAAAATCGCGCGACTTTCCGGCGACGCTTCATCGTAAAAATCTTCCTGCTGAAAACCTGAACTGTGTGTCAACAAATGATGCAGCGTGATTCCGGTTTTATCGCCCGGCACATTTGGAAAGTATTTAGTAATCGGGTCGGAAGTGTTCAGTTTGCCTTGTTCTTCGAGCTGCATAATCGCGGTCGCGGTAAAGGCTTTGACGTATGAGCCGATGTCGAAAACGGTTTTGGCAGTAATCGGAATTTTGTTTTTTCGGTCAGTCCATCCGTAACCTTTTCGCAAAATAACTTGTCCGTCCCTGGCAATCAGGACTGCGCCGGAAAAGTCATTTGCCGTCGCCCGCCGGAGATACTCGTCAAGCTCGGCGCGAACTTTATTTTTATCAATCGGGTTCTGCTTTAACGGTTTAGCATCTGCCGCAGTCGTCTGCGCGTGTGAACAGATAAAAAGAGAAAAAAGGAGAGTTGTCAGAAGCAGTAATTGTTTGCGTGTCATATTCTTTTTTTAGCACATTCAAAAGGCTAAATCTTGAATAAGACAAACATTTTTGTATTCTCCTAACGATAACGGGAGATTTTTCGGTATTCGGAAGGCGTGAGATTAAAAAGATTTTTGAAGGTTTTGTTCAGATGGCTCTGGTCTGAAAAACCGGCGGCGAATGCGATTTCGCTGAGGGACGTTTTGGTCGTCGAAATCTGCCGACAGGCAAACTCGACGCGCAGACGGCGCGCGTATTCGCCAATCGTGCAGCCGAATTTTTCACGAAAGACACGCGACAGGTGAACCCGGTGAACGCCGACTGCTCCGGCAACATCTTCCAGAACCAGCGATTCTGAAAAATGAGCGTGCAAAAACTCCTTCGCCTGTTCGAGCCAGCGCGGAGATTTTTGTTCTCCCGAACTGCCTTCATCGCGTGAAGCATTAACTAAAATTTCGAGTATTAATCCTTCAATCGCCAACGCCGATAAAGCGTCCATTCGGTCGAACTCACGATAAATTCGGCGTCCAAGCCAGGCAATCGTTTCCGTGCGTCGGCTAACGGGCGAATCCAAAACGATTGAATGTTCGCGGATGCGGGCGAGCCGTTCAAAATCAATGTGAACACTCAAAATTCGCACAACTTCAGTCTCGAAATCAACCGAATGCGATTCCTGCGGCGGATGAAAAACGACGGTTGACGGTTGGCGAACTTGCGACTTTCTGCCGTAATTTTCGACATAGCTGCCGGTTAAAACAAAACTGAACGAAGCCCGCCCGTGCGTGTGCCGCGGCTGCCGCAATCCCGCCGGATATATCGCTTCGGTCAGCGTAAAACCGGCTAACTCTTCACTTTTCACAATATAATTGCCGCGCGATTTATACAATTCCTGCTTCATATTTGTCGATTCAATTCATCGGCTGAACGCTTAAAATTATTTTTATCGGAGTTTTTATGCTAACAAATTTCTCGGGCAACTTGAATGGAAGCTGCCTTAAAACATTCTGCGCTGCATTTACTTTTTGGGCTTTAATTTATCGAAAAAGAACCGCAGACCGAAATTTACCAAAATTAGCAAAACCAGCGCAACCACATAAACCAGCCAGCCGGACAAATCGTGCCAGACGCTTTCGAGAGCTTTTTTGCCGTAATAATAAGTCAACGCGCCGGTTGCCGTAACCCGCGCCGCGTTGGTGAGAACCGCAATCGGAATCGCCGCCAGCATCAAAATAACGGCTCGCCAAAAATCTTTATTTTTTAAAAAATCAAACCAACCGTCACTCGCTACTTTTCGTTTTGTTCTGGTGAAATACGCAAGCACAAGCGCGAGCGTCATCAAAGTCATTAACGAACGAATTCCGCTGCACGCTTCGACGACTTCGAGCGCGATAACCTGCGTCGAGCCTTGCGGCAAAATTTCGATGACGTTTCCTTTTCTGACCGATGCGACTTCAAGAAGTCTGATGCCCCAAATCGCCATTCTGGATGCGTAAATTTGCAGCGGAAAGGCGATTTTATTAAAGATAATTTGCGGAATCGGAATCGCCAAAACCAATAGAATGAACGCGACGGCGAGCGATTTTAATATCTTCGCGCCCCAAAAATAAACGGTAATTCCCGCCAGCATCAAAACCAGCGAAACGCGCTGCGTAAAAAGCTCTGCGCCGAGCGTTCCGCCCAAAAGCATCAGAAGCGCAAATAAGACGCCCGCGCCGCCGAGTAAAAATTGCGGTTTCGCAATCGCTTTTTTCAGCCGGTCGAACTCGAGCCAGACGATATAACCAATCACAAAAGGAACGAGCAAACCGTGCGAATAATTATCGTCCGTCCACCAATCGCGCGCGAGTTTCGCCAAAACATTGGCGTAAAGAAAGCAAACCGCCGCCGCGACTAAAAAAGGTCGCCGGAGTTTATTAAAATTTATTGCAGACGAATTCATTTGAAAGTAAAAGGCAGGAGACGAAGAATCGCGCGTGTTTTCCGCATCGGTTGAAAATTATAGCAAAGTTTCAAACCATTAAGAAAAGATTTAACCACAGATGCTCACAGATAAACACAGATATTAAAAACGATGAATTAGGAAAGATGATTGATGAATTTCAGGATTTAGTTCATCAATCATCTTTCCTAATTCATCGTTTAAGTTATTTCTCACGATTCAAAATAAAATCGGCGATTTCACGCAACAGAGTTGTCTCTTCATCTATTTTCTTCAGTTCACGACAGCTTTGCGCGTGGACATTTTCAGCAAGTTTCCGTGTTTCTTCCAAACCGTAAAGCGCCGGATAAGTTGCCTTTTCCGCCGAAATATCCTTGCCCGCCGTTTTCCCCAAAACTTCGGTTGTTTGCGTTATGTCCAGCAAATCGTCGGTAATTTGAAAAAGAAGTCCGAGATTAGCGGCGTAAGTTGCGATTGCTTCAATTTCCCGCTCGCTCGCTTCGGCGACGATTGCGCCGACTTTTGCAGCAACGGAAATCATTGCACCGGTTTTGCGGCGATGAATTTTTTCAAGCTGTTCAATTGAAATACTTTTTCCTTCGGCTTCTAAATCAAGCTGCTGACCGGCGACCATTCCCGAAGGCGTTCCTGAAGCGCGGGAAATTTCTGAAATGAGACGCACGCGAATTTTTGCCGATAAATTTTCGTCCTCCGCGATTGCTTGAAAAGCCAAAGTTTGCAGAACATCGCCAGCTAAAATCGCCGTCGCTTCGCCGAATTTCTTATGGCAAGTTTCGCGTCCGCGCCGCAAATCGTCATCGTCCATCGCGGGCAAATCGTCGTGGACGAGTGAATATGTGTGAATCATCTCGATTGCCGCCGCAGTTTGAACGAGTTTTTCTTCCGACGCGCCGAGGGTTTTACCGACTGAAAAAACGAGCGCCGGACGAAAACGTTTGCCGCCCGCGAACAAACTCCAGCGAACGGCTTCGTGCAGTTTTGTCGGTTCGATTTGCGCCGACGGGACGAGGCTGTCAAGTTTTTTGTCGACTTTTGAGGCGCAATCGGCAAAAAAAAATTCTAATTCGTTCATTTTGAAAATTTATGGAGCAATCTTTTATGTTTATTTTACATCATAGAAAATTATCTGCGAAAAAACACAAAGGCAATCCGAAAAGAGTTTATTTTTCTAAACTAATTTCATAGAGAAAGTTAAAGTCTCAAATAAAAACGAGACTTGCGCGTTTTTTCGTGATTCAGCGCAAATAAAATTCGTTTGGCGTCATTGTTAAACCTTTTTTGCTTGTCTTGCGTATCAACAAAATCTACAATCAGATAAAACCTAAATAATATTTGTATTTTACCTATTCCAAAAAATTAAAGAGGAGTTTGCGATGAATTTTAAGAAAACACTTGTTTTTATGTTCGCCGTTGTCCTGTTCGTGACAACATCCGTTTCCGCTCAGATGGGCGAAAAGCTGCCGCCGATTAAATATAAAGAGATAACTCTGAAAAACGGACTTCGGGTGATTATGCACGAAGACCGTTCGACGCCCGTCGTCGCCGTCAATATGTTTTATCACGTCGGCTCGAAAAATGAATCTGCCGGACGCACCGGTTTTGCTCATCTTTTCGAGCATATGATGTTTCAAGGCTCGAAAAATTTCGTTGACGGCTATCGTCTGGTCGATGAGCTGGGCGGCAACGTCAACGGCACGACCGACGAAGACCGCACTTATTATTACGAAGTCGTTCCGTCGAATTTTCTGGAACGCGCGCTGTATGCGGAAGCCGACCGGATGGGCGGACTGCTCGACGCAATAACGCAGGAAAAGCTCGACAACCAGCGCGACGTCGTTAAAAACGAACGCAGTTTTCGAGTCGATAATCAGCCGTATGGAACGGCGGGCGAAAAAATCGGCGAGATAATGTATCCCGAAGGACATCCTTATCATTGGTCGGTAATCGGTTCGATAGCAGATTTATCCGCCGCTTCGCTCGATGATGTCAAGGGATTTTTCCGTCAATATTACGCGCCGAATAACGCGATTCTGGTTTTAGCCGGTGATTATGACGAAAGACAGGCGCAGGCTTGGGTTGAAAAATATTTCGGTCCGATTGCCAGAGGCGCGGACATTACCCGTCCGAAACCGGCGCAGCCGAAATTGAACGGCGAAATTCGTAAAACATACGAAGAAGCCGTGCCGCTGCCGCGCGTCTCGATGGTTTGGCACAGCGTTCCGCAGTATTCCGCCGACGAAGCCGCGCTTGATATTTTGAGTTCGGTTCTTTCCAGCGGAAGAGGTTCGCGTCTGCAAACCAATCTGGTCTATGGCAAGGAACTCGCTCAAACAATCGGCGCGGGAAACAGCACCAGCGAAATTGCCGGACTTTTCCAGGTTACGGCGTTAGCCAAACCGGGCAAATCGCTGGATGAAATTGAAAAGGAAGTCAACGTCGAAATCGAACGTCTGAAAAAAGAGCCGCCGACGGCTGAGGAAATGAACCGCGCTCTGAACGGCATCGAGGCTTCGAGAATTTTCAGAATGCAAACCGTTTTAGGCAAAGGCGGTCAACTTGCCAGCTACACGGGATATGTCGGTAAACCCGATTATTTCCAAGCCGACCTCGACCGTTATCGCAAGGTTACTCCGGCTGATGTGCAGCGAGTCGCCAACCAATACCTGTCCGCAAATCGCCTCGTAATGAGTTTTGTGCCGAGCAAAGGCGGCGCGCCGAGAACGAATGCGCCAGCCGCCGCTAATCAGCAGACCGCCAATGCCTCGAAAAAGAAGGACACCGCTTTAATCGCGCGGCAGGAAGCAATGCTGCCGAAAGCCGGACCCGACCCGAAATTTACGCTTCCGTCAATTGAAAAAACAAAACTTTCAAACGGTCTGGATGTCTGGCTCGTGCGTCAAAACGAGCTGCCGATTGTTTCGATGAATTTGGTTTTGAAATCGGGCGGAACGCTCGACCCGAACGATAGATTCGGCGCGTCTTCGATGACCGCGACGATGCTCAATCAGGGAACCGCGAGTCGTTCAGCCGTCGATATTGCTAATCAATTACAATCAATCGGAGCGTCGGTCAATGCCGGTGCGGGATGGGATTCGTCAAACGTTTCGATGCAAACCCTGACCAAGAATCTCGACCAGGCGTTGAGTATTTATTCGGATGTAGTGGTTAATCCGGCGTTTCCAAACAACGAACTTGAATCTATTCGACGCCGCGCCATTGTCGGTTTTGCACAGCGAAAGGCAAATCCGACAGCAGTTTCGGATTTGGTTTATAACAAGGTGCTTTACGGAAGTCAGCCGTATGGTCGTCAATTGGGCGGCGACGAAAAATCGGTTAAAGCGATGACACGCGATGATTTGGTCAAATTCTATTCGACAAATTATCGTCCGAACAACGCGACTTTGATTGTCGTCGGCGACGTTGACAGCAAAACTTTAATGCCGAAGCTTGAAAAAGCGTTTGCAGGCTGGAAAGCCGGTGACGTTCCGGCGATGGCGATGATGAAAATCGAAATGATGGGCAAACCGGGCATTTATGTCGTCGATAAACCCAACGCGCCGCAATCGTCGGTTTCAATCGGACAGGTCGGCGTCGACCGCAGCAATCCCGATTATTTCGCGCTCCAAGTGATGAATTCAATTCTTGGCGGCGGCGGAACGGGACGGCTGTTTATGAATCTGCGCGAAGACAAAGGTTACACTTACGGCGCATACAGCCGCTTTGTCTATCGTCGCGGCGCGGGACCGTTTTCAGCTTCGGGCGAGATTCAAACTCGTTCGACTAAAGAAGCCGTCGTCGAGTTTATCAAAGAACTCAACGGCATTCGCGGCGCGATTCCCGTTACGCAAACCGAACTCGAAACTAATAAACAAAGCATCATTCGTGGTTATCCGCAGGGTTTTGAAACCGTCGGACAAATCTCCAATCAGCTTTCAAACCTGGTTACATACGGTTTGCCGGATTCTTATTTCAACGATTACATCTCAAAGGTCAGTTCCGTCACGCTTCAAGATGTCAATCGCGTCGCCAACAAATATCTGACGCCGGATAAAATGGCGATTGTTATTGTCGGCGATAAAAGCGTCATCGAACCGGGACTCAAAGAGCTTAAAATGCCGATTGAGTTTCTCGATGCGGAAGGAAATCCGATTAATCAATAGTTGAGAGTTTAATGAGAAAAAAGAGAGTTGGAAAAGAAATTTTCCAACTCTCTTTTTTCATAATTTAATTAGATATTATTGGTCTTTTATCAATCTCTGCCTCGCTTCAACCGCTTGCTTATACGCGCCATCGGCTACATCACCAACTTTAATAGCTGCTTCGTAAATTTTTATGGCGTATTCAGTCTCGCCATAAAACTCGTGAATTCTCGCAATAGCGACATAGGACAATGAAATCAATGCCGCGTCGCTCTCCGTTCGTTTGGCTTTCCCCAAAACCGAGCTAATTACCTGTTCGTAATTTGCCTTTGCTTCTAACAAATGGCTTTTGGTTTCCGCTTCGCTCGCGCCTTCGGCAGAAAGACTCGCAACTCGACCAAGCATGTAATAAATGCGCGATTCTGACCGATTTGACAACAAAAGCTCTTTCAGTTGTTTCTCGGCATCAGCGTAATTTTTCGCCTGAACGATTTTGTCTATTTCGAGCAATCTCTTCGTTACCGGATTTACGATAAACATTTCTTTTCCGGCATTTTTGCGGCGTTCCTCGCGTGCCAGCAGAGCGCGGTTTCTGGCGTCGGCTGATTGCGTCAAGCGATTCGTTTCTTTAGTCGTGTCGAGCGATAAAATCATTTCACGCAACGAACTCGCAATGTCAAAACCCGAATACTCCAAGCCTTTCAATTGGTCTGCAAAATAAAATGCCAAAATCGCGCCGCGTTCGTAGGCTTCGGAAAGCTGCAAAGCAGTTTCGTCTGCAAACGATTTTTTGAACGCTTCGAGTTCGGCGGAAACGGCTTTTTTTTCATCAACCGTCTTCATCAGGTCAATTTTGGCGCGGGCTTGCGCCGTTGCAACGCGCGTTTTCTCGAATTCAATTTGTTTGGCTTCGACCGCCGCGACCAGGGAACGCGAAACCGTCAGAAAAATGTCGGGTGAAATGTCCGCGTTTTCCTTTCGTCGTTCATCAAGAAGACTTTTTATACCGGGGCGAAACGTAGAAATATCCTTTGCATTATTTGCAACTAACGGGTCGATTACAAATTGCAGAAAAGTTCGGCGCACGTCCGAGACGCTCAAATCCGTGTCGGGCGGAACAATCGTATTATAGTCGTCGCCGACGTTTCTGAAATTTATCGTTCCCTTTGGAGCCAGCAATTCCGGCACGATAAAGTAGCGGCGTTCGTGCGCGCGGATTTCAATTTTTTGTAGAGTTTTCTTTTTACCGGTTGCGGACGGCATATTCGTTTTTATTCGTTCCGCATAAGTCAGGTCGGGTTTTGTGTGCAGATATTCGAGTAGCACGCCGACCATTTCCGCGGCGGATTTTCGCATCCGGTCGCCCGCCGTTTGATAATCTTTGACGTAACCGTCGATTTTAGCCGCGAATGCGCGGCGATAAAATTCGCGCACGAGCGGCGCAAAATCGAGAACATCGAGCAAATCGCCCGGCAAATCCGTCGCGCGCGTCGGCTCGATTAAATCCGGCACGGGACCCAACGTATAAGCCATCGAAATGAACGGCGAGATTATCTCCGCCGGCGAAGCGTCTCGATGACGACGTTTGTATTGGTCGACAAATGATTTTAATTTTTGGCGCAGTTCGGGATTTAAGTCTTGCAAATCCGCTTGCAGCTTTTTGCGAAATTCATTTCCTTTTTCCGTCAGGGGCGTTTCAACTCCCGCCGCTTCGAGCGCGGCAAGCACCGTCATAAGACGTTTGTCAGGCTCTATCCGCACTCCGTAATTTGTTAAATCAAACCGTGTCGGCTGCGTCGTTTGAGCAAAAACATTTGACGAAAAAACTGCGAGCAGAACGATAAATAAAATTCTTTTCATAAATGTTTACGATAAATAAAAGGTCGAAAGACGCAAAATTTATCAAGAGATTTAAGGGAATTTGACAACGAATATCTCGACAAATTTTGCGTCTTTCTATTTTCAAAAGATGCCTTTCGCATAATTAAGGATGCCACCGAAACTTTCAGGCGGATCAACACAACGATTTTTCGTTTCTTACTTAAATTCACAAACCACTTCTAAAATTATTTACTTCTTACCGAAACAATCGCCAATTCCCCATTGTCGCCCAAAACCTTCGCCTCGACCGAATCGCTCGCGGTCAACTCATTAAGATATTCGAGCGGAACTAAAACCAAAACGTTTTCAAAGCCTTCGCGCTTCATCTCCACAGCGATTTCCGCCGCGCCGTAAAATTTTCTTTGCTTCCCGTCGTCGGTTCGCACAAGTCTTCCCGCCGCATAAAATTCTGCGCTGTGCGAAATCGTATTTAAATTTAAAACTTTTTCGTTTTCGTAACCGGTTGCCTTTGCCGTTTCGATTAGAGATTTCACGGTTTCCGGTTGCGAATAAGGAACGACAAAAAACTGCAAAATAATAATGACGATGGCAAAAGTTGCGAACGCGATAAATTGAACTAATAATTTTCTGTTTTTGGATTTTTGCACAAATCTCGAAACATAATCCGCCGTCAAAATCAAAGCGGCGGGAAGCGCGGGCAAAATGTAACCCGGAAGTTTCGAGCCTGAAAAACTAAAGAAAACAAGCGGAACGAGCAGCCAAGCCACGGAAAAGATTTGGAGAGTGGAGAGTGGAGAGTTGAGAGTTGAAGAATTTTGTTCTTCGATTTTATCAAATCCGTGTTCATCAGTATTCATCTGTGGTTTAATTTCCTCGCTTTGAACCTTTGCGCCTTTGCGGGAAAATAAACTCCAAATCGAAGCCAAAAAAAACGGCAGCCAAGGCAAAGTCATCAGAGGCAAAACTAACCAGAAAAACCAAAACGGCTGCGGATGCTGGTATTTGTTTGAAGCGAAACGAGCAAAATGTTGCTGTACGAAAAATTCGTCAATAAAACTCCAGCCGTGCCGCAGATACATCGGCACATACCAAAACGCGGCGACCGATAAACTCAGAATTGTTCCCCAAAATAAACTGAAAAGGAAAGTTTTACTCGGAAACTTTCGCGCGAGAACGAAATAAAAGGCGACAATCGCAAGCGGAAAAACAATCCCGACGAGACCTTTAGCGAGCAGCGCGACGCCGATGAAAAAGTAGAAAATGGCAAGTGGTAAATGGTAAGCGGTAAATGATTTTTTGTTTGATTGCTCGAAGATGAAAAATCCGACGAGCGAAGCCGTTATCGGAAAAGTCAAAATAATATCGAAACTTGCAGCGCGGGAAAATACCAAAAGTCCGATTGATGAGGCGGAAATTAAGAAAAGCCAATAAGAAAGTGCTGAGTGCTGAGTGCTGAGTGCTGAATTTGTAAATTGACTTTCGGGCGAAAGACTTTGAACTTTGAACTTTGAACTTTGAACTGCTTCGCCCAGAATCCATAAACTAAAAATCGTTCCGAGTCCGAAAATCGCCGAACCGAAACGCGCCGCAAACTCCGAGACGCCGAAAATTTTGTAGGAAACAATTTCCAGCCAGTAAAGCAGCGCGGGCTTTTCAAACCAATTGAAACCGCCGAGCGTCGTGGTTATAAAATCGTTTTTTTGAAACATCTCACGCGCGACTTCGGCATAACGCGGCTCGTCGGGTCCGACGAGCGGAATCGTTAAACCGAAAAAATAGACGGCGACTATTGCGAGCGCAAAAACAAGCCAAACGATTTGGTTTTCGGTTTTCGGTCTTTGGTTTTCGGTCTTTGTAATTTCTGACATCTTCAATGAAAATGTTAAGTATTGACCAAAAGGGTTTAGCTTTCAAATTATGGAAAACGACCAAGCCTCAAAGACCAAAGACCAAAGACCAAAGACCGCAGTCATCGGCGTCGGCAGTCTCGGCAGACATCACGCCCGCAATCACGCGGAATTGTCGAACGAAGGTAAAATCGAATTTCTCGGCGTTTGTGACGCAAACGAAGAGACGGCGCGAGAAATTGCCAAAGAAAATAATTGTAATTTTTTTACCGATTGGCGCGAATTGCTCGATAAGGTTTCCGCCGTTTCAATCGCCACGCCGACCGAAACGCATTCGGAAATCGCCTGTGCTTTTTTGGAAAAAGGCGTTCACGTTTTAGTCGAGAAGCCAATTGCCAGAACTTTGGAAGAAGCCGATTTGATGATAAAAACGGCGGAAAAATCCGGTGCGAAATTGATGGTCGGACAACTCGAAAGATTTAATCCGGCGATGGTCGCGCTTCGTCCGCACGTTACAAAACCGCTCTATTTTGAAATTCACCGTGTCTCGCCCTTTCCGAATCGTTCGCTCGATGTCGATGTCGTTCTTGATGTAATGATTCACGATTTGGACGCAATCGGCTGGCTCGTCGGCGAAGATGTCAAAGTTTCCGAAATTCGCGCCGTCGGTATTCCCGTAATCAGCGATAAAGTTGACGCGGCAAACGCTCGCATAGAATTTGAAAACGGTGCGGTCGCCAACATCACGGCTTCGAGAATCGGCACGGAAAAAATTCGCAAAACACGCTTTTATCAAACAAATTCTTACGTCGTTTTGGATTATGCGACAAAATTTGCTTCCGTTACATCGCTTGCGCCGAACGCGGTTCATCCGCTTTTGGGAATTTCTGTAAATCGTCTGGAAATCAACGATGTCGAACCGCTTCGTGCGGAAATCGAAGCATTTATTGATTCGATTCGGCAAGATAAAACGCCGCCCGTAACAGCGCAGGACGGACGACGCGCGTTAAGTTTGGCTTTAGGAGTTTTAGAAAAAATTGACGAACACGCCAATAAAGTTTTCCCGAAATGAAATCCGAAAAAATTTCCGAGTTTTTGCAATCACGAATTGACGCGAAAGATTTTCCGTCCGCCGTTTATCTCGTCGCGGAAAAAGGCGAGATTGTTTTCGAGGACGCGCTTGGCTTTGCCGTCGTCGAGCCTGAAAAAATCGAAGCGAAAATTGACACGATTTATGATTTGGCGAGTTTGACGAAACCGCTCGTTACAGGTTTGTTGTGCGCCAAATTGATTGAAAACGGCGAAATAAACTTAACTGATAAAGTTGCCGGTTATTTCAGCGAATTTGATACGGAAGAAAAACGTGAAATTACAATTCAAAATTTATTGACACACACTTCCGGTTTTCAAGCGTGGCTGCCATTTTATTTGTTTGTTAATTCTGTACCTGAGATGTTTGAGTTTATTGCTTCACAATTACCTGAAAATCAGATAAATGCCAAAGTTGTTTATAGTGATTTCAATTTCATTGTCCTTGGTTTTTTGTTATGTGATATTTATTACGATACGCTTGACAACATTTCACGAGAAGAAATTTTCGAGCCTTTAAATCTACAAAATACTTTTTTCAATCCGCCGCCAAAATTGCAAAAACGAATTGCAGCTTCGGAATTTGGAAACGACTTTGAAAAGCAAATGTGCGCTGATTTAGGCTTCGATGTTTCAAAATATAATTGGCGCGAGCATCAAATTTGGGGCGAAGTTCACGACGGGAATTGTTATTTTATGAACGGCGTTTCTGGTCACGCGGGACTTTTTTCAACGGTGTTTGAAACTTTCAAAATCGCGCAGCAATTTTTGGCGGAAGAAACGATTTTACTGAAACCCGACACCTGCAAATTATTCCGCACGAATTTTACAAAAGGTTTGAATGAAGCGCGTTCAATCGCTTTTGAATTAGCCGAAACAAAAGATTCGACGGCGAGCGAGTTTCTGGCAAAAGACAGCTTCGGACATCTCGGTTTCACGGGAACGAGTTTGTGGATTGAGCCGGAGACCGAGAGAATCTTTATTTTACTGACCAATCGAACTCACGCCCGCGAATTGCCGTTTGCCAATATCAATTCGGCGCGGCGAAAATTTCACGAACTTGCAACGAAGGTTTTGAACGAAAAATAAAAACGATGGAAAATCAAGCGGAAGTTTTAGAGCAGTTCGGCAAACGCATTCAGCGTTGTTACGGCTGTCTGATTGCTTTTTATTTGAAGGATATGTGGCTCGGCGAAGATATTACTTATTACTGCGAAAACTGCAAAGACGATTCGATGTTTCATTTTGACGATTATACGAAGGTGTTGGATGTTGCCAAACTGCGCGAAGCCGAAGACGAACATCATCATTAAAGCATTAGCCACGAACAAACACGAAAAGGCACGAAATTAGGAAATAAAACAAGAATCAGAGAAAAGATAAAAACAAATCGATTTTTATTCGTGTTATTTTGTGCCTGTTCGTGGCTGATTTTTTTAGCCGACTAGATTTAGATTAGTCGCAGCGACAGGTCTCGACGGAAGCGGCATCTGCATCAGACCGGCAATTACTTCCGGCTGCATCAGTTCGACGTAACGCGCCCGCATTTCCGGCGTGAAGACTTCAATCATAAAACGATTTTCCGCCCAGATTTCAATCAATTGAAAAAGACCGCCGCCGCGATTGCACGTCAAAACGCGCCAGCCTTCGCGCGTCGCTATTGCTTTGACTGCCGCCGCGTCCAAATGCGTGTTGATGTTGACGTGCGTTGCCGAATATTCGGAAACGTTCGCGCGTGGTGTAAATTTTCCTTCAAATTCTTCGGTCGGCGTTTGCGAGTCGAAACTTTCGTCTTCGACCGGTAAGCCTTCGCCGGGTAAAAGCTCGATGTTAATCGGCGTAACTTCGATTCCCGTGCCTTTGCCGTCATCGGCTAAAACGATATAAGAATCCGGGCAAGCCATAAACGGAAAACAATAACCGTTCCACAATTCGGCAAAAACATTTGCCACCTTTTCCGGGTTGCGCGCGCTGATTGAAATGTGATTTATCATAATAATTAAGACTCCTGTATAAAAATTGATGGAAGACACCAAAAACGTCCTTCATTTACAAACGCGCAACCTTCAAATGAAAAGTATCAGGCGGCAAGGAAACCGAAAAAATTAAATTTGAATCGCGCGGTGCGACAGGATTTTTTCGTTTGTGTATATTTGAATGAAGCAAAATCTAAAATTTTGAGGAGTGAAATTTATGATAATGAATAATCAAGATGACAATCAATCAGTGCAAAATGACGGCGCAGACAAACCCGACGATTCGGCAAACAGTGAAGACAAAAACAAATCATTGAACCAGAGCGGCGACCCTGGCAGAACGCCCGGCTCAGCGGAAGGCGATGAAGAAACGATTGATGAAGATATTCGAGAAAAGGAAGCGGAAGGAAAGTTGTAGTTTGAGAACACATAAGAAATCAGCCATGAATTACACAAATAACACGAATAAGAATTAAAAATAATTCGTGTTATTTGTGTAATTCATGGCTGATTTTTCTTTTATGTTTCTTGTGCCTTTTCGCGTCTAAATGATTTTCAGTAAAACACTTCTTTCCCTCGCGCCGTCAAACTCGCAAAGGTAAATTGCCTGCCAGCGTCCCAAGAATAATTTGCCGTTTTGAAAAGGAACTGTAACGCTTGAGCCGACTAGAGAAGATTTGACGTGCGCGTCGGAGTTTTCTTCGGAATGCCGGAAGCCTTCATAATACTGTGGAATCAGCGCACGCAGAAAACCGAGCATATCGCTTTTAACGTGCGGGTCGGCGTTTTCATTGATGGTCAAGCCGCAAGTCGTGTGCTGGGTGAACAAAACACAAACGCCTTCTTTCGCGCCCGACTCGCCGACGATGTATTCGACTTCGCGCGTAATATCAATCATTTCCTCGCGCTCGACCGAGTTGACTTTGATTATATTCATAAAAATTTCAAAGCAAGAAAGCCAAATAAAAATGTAACCACAGATATTCACAGATGGACACAGATTTTTTTGATGAAAACAATTTAATCCTTCTTTTTATCTGTGGCTATCTGTGTAAATCTGTGGTTACTCTTTCCTTAAATTTCTAACCCAAAGGTTATTCTTTAATGAACAGTTACACAATTTCTTTTACAGTCGCATTTCAGCAGGAACTTCGACTGTTCTTTCCACTTTGACTTTTGGCGCCGCTTCAGCAGGAGGTTTGTGATTTGAATTAATTGCGATATGCGGAGCAATAATTAATGCCACAATACTCATCAGCTTAATCAAGATATTCATCGAAGGTCCAGAGGTGTCTTTGAACGGGTCGCCGACGGTATCGCCCGTAACACTCGCTTTATGAGCTTCGCCTCCTTTGTATTCCATTTTCCCGTTAATCTCGACGCCGGCTTCAAATGATTTTTTAGCATTATCCCAGGCGCCGCCGGCATTGTTCTGGAACATTCCCATCAGCACGCCTGAAACGGTAACGCCTGCCAGTAAACCGCCGAGAACTTCGGGTCCAAAAGCAAATCCGACGACAACCGGAGTAATTAAAGCAATTGCGCCGGGAAGCATCATCTTTTTAAGAGATGCCTGAGTAGAAATAGCGACGCATTTATCATATTCCGGTTTCGCTTTATACTCCATAATTCCCGGAATTTCTCTAAACTGCCGTCTGACTTCTTCCACCATCGCCATCGCCGCTTTACCGACTGCCGCAATACAAAGAGAAGAAAAGATAAAAGGAATCATTCCGCCGACAAGTAAACCTGCAAGAACATCAGCTTTATAAATATCAATCGAGCTGATACCGGCAAGACCGACGTATGCCGCAAACAATGCCAGAGCCGTCAGAGCGGCTGAAGCAATTGCAAAGCCTTTACCTGTCGCGGCTGTTGTATTTCCGACGGCATCTAAAATGTCTGTTCTTGCTCTAACTTCTTTCGGCAGTCTGCTCATCTCGGCAATGCCACCGGCATTATCGGCAATTGGTCCAAAAGCATCGATTGCAAGCTGCATCGCCGTTGTCGCCATCATTCCCGCCGCCGCAATAGCAACTCCGTATAAACCGGCAAAGTAGTGAGATAAATAAATACCGGATGCCAGAACAAGTGTCGGAATTAAAGTTGATTCCATTCCGACCGAAAGACCGCCGATAATATTTGTCGCCGCGCCTGTACCGGATTGTTGAATGATTGAATTAACAGGTCTTTTTCCGATTGCTGTATAAAATTCAGTAACGATACTCATCAGCGCGCCAACAATCGAGCCGACTAAAATCGCTAAGAAAACTCCCGTGTTTGTGAAATTATGACCTCTCAAAGTCATATTCGCGGGCATCATCCACATCACAATAAAGTAACAGGCAATCGTCGTAATAATGATTGAAGTCCAGTTGCCGCGATTCAGCGCTTTTTGAACGCTGCCATTATCGTCGGAAATTCTAACGAGCGTAAAACCGATAATAGAAAAGATAATTCCAAGTCCTGCAATCAACATCGGAAGAAGCATCGGAGAAAGACCGCCGAAATTATCGTTTGCGACAATCTCGCGTCCCAGAACCATTGTTGCCAGAATTGTCGCAACATATGAACCGAAAAGGTCTGCTCCCATTCCGGCAACGTCGCCGACGTTATCTCCGACGTTATCCGCAATAGTTGCCGGGTTTCTAACGTCGTCTTCTGGAATTCCCGCTTCGACTTTACCGACTAAATCCGCGCCAACATCCGCCGCTTTTGTATAAATACCGCCGCCGACTCTGGCAAAAAGAGCGATTGATTCAGCGCCTAAAGAAAATCCTGCAAGAACTTCAATCGCTTTTTCCATCGCAGCGCCGTTTACCGAACTGCCGGTGTTCACGACATAGATTTTATAGAAGATTATAAAAAGTGAACTGAGACCTAAAACAGCAAGTCCGGCAACTCCGAGTCCCATTACCGTTCCGCCGGTAAAGGCTACTTTGAGCGCGTCTTTGAGACTGGTTCTTGCCGCTTGTGTCGTCCTGACATTCGCTTTTGTCGCAATATTCATCCCGAAGTATCCGGCAGTCGCGCTAAATACCGCGCCGATAAGAAACGAAATTGCGATCACAGGAGAAGAAGTTTCAATTAATGTTCCGGACCACCCGAGAACGACTGCCGCAACGATTGCAAAATAAGTTAGAATTTTCCACTCCGCTTTTAAAAACGCCATCGCGCCTTCGGCAATATAGCCTGCAAGTTCAACCATATTTGCTTCACCGGTAGCTTGCTTGCTAACCCATGAAGATTGAATCGCCATGACAACCAACCCCAAAATCCCTAATGCCGGGATTAGATAAAGAACTATAGATTCCATTAAAAACCACCTATTCTGTTAAATTTTTTAATTAAAAATATGACAGCCCTTTCCAGTCTAACGAACCGAATCAGGCAAAAGGGTAATTATTGCCGATTTAATGGCAAAGTATCAAATGCGCCTGGCAAATCAAATGCCGAAACACCGAAATTTCTTGTTATTTCGCTTTTTCGTATGTTACCTTCGATGAAGAACGCGCCGAATTTAATTTGGCATCCATCTATCCAGATGGTTTACATATTTCTCAATCCTTTCAGAAAGAATAGCGTGTTATGAAAAACTTTATATCTCAATCGATTGTAAAATTTTCAATTCTCTTCGCGGTTATTTTGTTTTCGATGTCGTGGGCTTACGCTGTCGGAGTTTTAGACCCGACTTTCGGGACGAACGGCGTAGCCGTGACGAGCATCGGCAGTTCGGCGTATGCAAAAGCCCTTGTGATTCAACCGGACGGCAAAATTGTCGTCGCCGGAGCTTTCTTCCGCGACCTGACCAAAGGCGACATTGCAATAGTCCGTTACAACCCGGACGGTTCGCTCGACCAGAGCTTCGGTGACGGTGGAAGAGTCTTTACGTCAGCTTCAAACGCTGACGATTTGGCAACCGCCGTCGCTTTGCAACCGGACGGCAAAATTGTTGTTGTCGGCATAACGCAGGCGTCTGGGTCTGAGAGCGGCGATTTTTTGGTCGTTCGCTATAACTCAAGCGGTTCTCTTGACACGGGTTTCGGAACGGGCGGCATCGTTACGATTAATCAAGGAACTTATGATGTTTTCAATGCTGTCGCGGTTCAACCGGACGGGAAAATAGTCACGGCTGGCAGAACGACGGACGGAGACCGCGCAGTCGTCGCTCGCTTTAATCCGAACGGCAGTCTGGATTCGAGTTTTAACGGCGGCTTGGCTTATTTTAATTTGCAAAATTATATAGGCGACAATTTCCGAAATTATAAAGGCAACAATTTTCAAACAATCGGCTTGCTTCCCGGCGGGCGAATTGTTGCCGGCGGAGTAGCCAACAATGTTCCGACTCGACCTATTTACTATGCGGAATTTGTAGTCGCCTTTGAATCGAACGGCGCAGTGGCGCAAAATTTCGCCAGTCAGGGCGTTGATTTGACATATATCGGCGAAGTTCCGATTCCGAATTATCCTATTCCTGGAAACATCGAACTCGTGGTTACGCCGGACGGCAAAATTATGGCGACATCGCAACTATACCTGCGGCGTTATCTTAGTGACGGCAGCAGGGACGCGACTTTCAACGGCGGCAGATTCGGCGGCACCAATATCGCGCTTCGTCCAGACGGCAGATACGTAATTCTTAACGTCGGAAGGGATCAGAAAGACTATTCAGGTCAAGGAAACGAATCCGGGCTTTATACGAACGGCGGCAGGTTTATCGGATACTCGGACAACTTTGGCGGCGCGGACATCGCGGCTCAAGCCGACAATAAAATCGTCTCTGTCGGGTGGTCGACAGGCGACGGTAATTTTGCCGTCACGCGAATTTCAGCCATAACTTCTCAAGGAACGCGCATTAATAGATACGGCGGGAGAGTAACGGTCTATCGCCCTTCAAATCGCACGCTTTACATTTTTGGTGATAACGGTTATTACTCTGCAGTCACTACGGCAGTCGAAGCGACGCGAATTATTCCCGAAGTTTTCGCCAGTAATAGTGTTTCTCCGCCGCCTTACCTGAACTACTGGCAAGCTCCGAATGTCGCCGATTCGCCCGCCTATTTCCGCGCCATTAACTTTAACGGCGTTGAGAGCAGTTTTCAGTGGGGACGGTCGGGCGACATTCCGGTCGGCGGCGATTACGACGGTGACAAGCGCACGGATTTCACCGTCTTTCGTCCATCAGAAGGCATTTGGTATATTTCGCGTGTCGCCTTCGGTCAATTACGCGCCGTGCAATGGGGCATCAACGGCGATAAGCCTGTTCCCGCCGATTACGATTATGACGGTATCACCGATATTGCGATTTACCGTCCGTCAACCGGCACCTGGTGGGTTCGCCGCAGTTCCGACAATACGTATTTCGCAATTAAATTCGGCATTGTTTCCGACATTCCTCTGACCGGCGATTATGACGGCGACGGGCGAGCCGATTTTGTTGTTTACCGTCCGTCGGAGGGCGTCTGGTATCAACTTTTGACAACCGACGGTTTTCGAGCGATTAAATTTGGCATCTCGACGGACATTCCCGTTCCGGGTGATTATGACGGCGACGGCAAGCACGACCTGGCGGTTTTTCGGCAAGGTATTTGGTATATATTACAAAGCACCGCAGGCTTTAAGGCAATTCAATGGGGACTTGCCGACGACGTTCCGGTTTCCGTTCGGTATGACCAATAAGAGTTTTACTTGCGGCTTTCCATTATTTCAATAAATCTCTCGAAAAGATATTCGGAATCGTGCGGACCGGGCGCAGATTCCGGGTGATACTGCACGGAAAAAACCGGCAGAGTTTTATGGCGCAAACCGGCGACGGTTTGGTCGTTGAGATTAACGTGCGTTATTTCGATTGTTTCCGGCAAACTCGCTGCTTCGACTGCAAAACCGTGATTGTGCGAGGCGATTTCAACTCGTCCGGTCGTCAAATCCATAATCGGCTGGTTGCCGCCGCGATGACCGAATTTCAATTTATAAGTTTCGCCGCCGAAAACTTGTCCGAGAAGTTGATGTCCCAAACAAATACCGAACATCGGCACGTTTTTTTCGGTCAGCTTTTTTATTTCCTCGACAACTTTTTTCATTGCCGACGGGTCGCCGGGACCGTTTGAAAGAAATATTCCGTCGGGTTTTAAGGCAAGAATTTTTTCGGCGGACGTTTCGGCGGGAACAACGGTCAGGCGACAACCGAATTTTGCAAATTCGCGCAAAGAATTCGTTTTTACTCCGAAATCATAAGCGACGACGTGAAATTTTTCCGCGCCGTCTGCTTTGTATTCAAAGTTTTCTTCAATTGTAACTGCGCTGGCGAGTTCGCGGTTTTTCATTTCCGGCGATGTCAGAATCTTTTCAAGCAGACTTTTTTCGTTTACATCTACGGTTGAAATTGCCGAACGCATCGCGCCTTTGCTGCGAATGTGGCGAACAAGAGCGCGTGTATCGATATGTTCGATGCCGACTATTTTGTGCCGCTTCAAATACGAATCCAATGTTTCGGTCGAACGCCAATTCGACGCCACGCGGCTGGCTTCGCGCACGACGAAGCCTTCAACCCAGGGTCGGCGCGATTCGGTGTCTTCTTCATTTACACCGTAATTTCCTATTAGCGGATACGTCATACAGACGATTTGTCCGGCGTAGCTCGGGTCGGTCAAAATCTCCTGGTAGCCGGACATCGAAGTATTAAAAACCATCTCGCCGAAAGTTTCGCCTTCCGCGCCGAACGACTCGCCGCGAAATGCGCGCCCGTCTTCGAGAACCAAAATTGCTTTTTTCGATAAATTCATTTAGGAATAATAGTCGCCAAAAGGCACAAAATTCTCAAAAAAAATATTTTTGTGTTTTTTGCGCTTTTTGCGGCTATTTCTTATTCTTCGTTTTCTTCTTCGCCTACGGTGCGAACATCATCGGTTTTTAAATTTTCCGGCAAATTGTATCTGCCGTGTTCGATAAAGCCGATGTTTGAAGGATTCCAATAGCGGAAAAACACTTTGCCGTAAATATATTTTTCGGGAACTAAACCCCAAATGCGCGAGTCCGAAGAATTGTCGCGGTTATCGCCCATGACGAAATAAAAATGCTCGTCAACTTTGGTCGCCTTAAAATTTTGCAGAGATTGATTATGTTCGGCAGCGAGATAATTTTCGTTTAATTCCTGCCCGTTGATTAAAACCACGCCGCTTCGCATTTCGACGGTTTCGCCCGGCAAGCCGATGACGCGCTTGACATAGCTTTTGTCCGGGTCTTTCGGATACCAGAAAACGACGACATCGCCGCGCTGGAGATGTCCCCAATCAAAACTTTTGAATTTATAATAAACCAGTTTATCGACCAGCAGACGCTCGCCGTCGTGAAGCTGCGGAAGCATCGAAGTTCCTTCGACGACGACCGGCTGCGCGATGAAAACGCCGAGCAGCAGAAAGACGGCGACGATTAAAATAATATCGCGCAGAAGTTTCAAACTTTCCGACCAAAGCCCTTGTCTCGATTCTTTTTTCAAACGATAAACTTCGATGTCGCGGTCGTCGTCGGCTGCCACGATTCCGAAATCGAATTGGTTTTTTCTTTTAAAATCAAACATAATTGCTAAAAATTACGATGTATAAATTGAGGTTTTCGGTTGGAGTAATTTCCAAGCCAAACTAAAAATTATTCGGCAGTTAAGGCATTTTGTCAAAAAATTTTAGGGAGTTTGTTAATTTGAACGAAGAAATTCGCCGATTATTTCCGGCAACCAGAAATTATACATATCTAAACAGCGCGGCGGTTGCGCCTTTACCAACCATTTCGGTTGAAGCCGTCAATCGGCAGTTGCGCGATGTCAGCGAAAACGGCTCGCTTAATTTCAACCGTTGGATTGATACGAAAAACCGCGCGCGCGCGATTATCGCCGAGATGCTCAATGTGAAATCGGAACAAATCGCTTTTATGCGAAATACTTCCGACGGTCTTTCGACGATTGCAAACGGTTTGAAATGGCGAACAGGCGACAATATCGTGAGTTTTGCCAAAGAGTTTCCCGCTAATTTTCACGCCTGGCGCAGAATCAGAGATGCTTTCGATGTCGAACTTCGGCTTTGTCCCGAAGGAAACGGGCGCATTGATTTGGACGAATTTATCAATTTAATTGATGCAAACACAAAACTTGTTTCAATCAGCGCGGTGCAATACGGTTCGGGTTTTCGCGCTGATTTAGAAAGAATCGGACGAGCGACGCGAGCGGTTGAGGCGCTTTTTGTGGTCGATATTATTCAGGCGTTCGGCGTGATGCCGTTTGATTTGGACGCGCAAATGGTTGACGCGGCGGCGGGCGCGAGTCATAAATGGCTTTGCTCGCCTGAAGGCTGCGGAATTTTGTATCTTTCAGACCGCGCCAGACAAAGAATCGAACCGACTTTGGTTGGCTGGATTAGCGTCGGCGAGCCTTTCGATTTTGAAGATAACGAACAAAGCTACAAACCGAATGCTCTCGCCTGGGAGACGGGAACAGGAAGCATTTCGCTTTTCTACGGTTTAGAGCAAAGCGCGAAACTTTTGCAGGAAACAGGTGTGGAAAAAATCGAAAAGTATCTGGAGGAATTAACCGATTATTTATGCGAACTGCTGGCTGGAAAGAATTATGAAATTGTCAGTTCGCGCACAAAAGTTGAAAAGTCCCAAATCGTCTGCATCAGACATCTCGGCGGCTCGCCCCCGACGGAAATTACCAGGCGTCTCGAACTTGAAAATATCATTGTTTCGCCACGCAACGACCGCATTCGCATCGCGCCGCATTTTTTTAACAATCGAGAAGATGTTGAAAGGTTGATTGAAGTTTTACCGTAGAAAAGTGAAAAACTAAAAACTAAAAGTGAAAAGTTAAAATTCTTTCATTTTTCACTTTTAGTTTTTAGTTTTTCACTATTTAAGAAGTCTGTCAGGCGAGATTTGCGGGGTCAAATCGTCCAAATTTAAGCGAATCATTCCGCCCGCGTCGGAAAAAGCCTCCATTGTCGAGCGTTTTTGCTCGCGCAGATAAAAGAAAACCAAGCCAACCGCGATGCCGGTTACAATTGCCAATCCGAGTCCCGAAACAATCAACAAAAGCGTTGAAATGAACAAGTTGGAAGTGTCTTCGATAAAAGCGCGTTCGGCGCGATGCAGCAAAAACGGATTTGTTCCGAGCCATTGAATTGTTTTTTCGTATTTAACCTGGTCGAGCAGAACGTTTGCCGACGCTTCATCCGGCGCGTCAAATACGAAGGCGTTGTAATTTCCAATCCGGCGATAAAAAAACGGCGGATTTTGTCCGGCTTCCGCCAGACGCCTGTTGATTTTTTCATCTGTTTCAACCGAGCCTTGCGGCGTGGCAAATTCGACGATGAGAAGTTTTCCCTGCGGGTAAGACGCGGTTGCGGCTTCCGTTCCGGCGACAAAATCAATCGAATCAAAAACCTCGCGCTCGCCGAGCGATTTCCGCAAATCGTCAACGTTATTTGCGTAAGCTGCACGATTTCGGACATTCTCCAAATCAGGCAGGTGTTTGAGCAAAACCGGCAAACCGTCGCTGTCCGAAACTTCCTGGCTTTTCATCTGCGGTGAAGTTTGTTTCTGTGCGAAAACGCCGGAACCCAATAGTAAAACCGCGCAGATTGAAAGTAAAATTTTTATCAGCCAAACCCTTTTCATAATTGCAAAAACTCCGGTAGGAATTGTTCCGAATAATTTTTAGACGATTATAACATCGGTTAAAAATTGTCGGAAATTAGTAACATTTCGATACAAATGACAAGCTATGTATCAGATGCGGCGGTCAACATACGCTTTCGTTTAAATCCGAACTTGGATGAGCGTCGAATATAAAAGTATGCCTGAGAATATGGAACAAAACGGCTCGGACGGCGTGAAATATCTTATGAATCTTATAAGATTAACTTGTGGCACAATAATTGTTATACAAAGCAAACGAGGGGGAATTTGAAAATGACAACGACAACTGAAACATTAAATTATCCTGTTTGGCAAGACACGGAACAAGGCACAACAGAGAAAAAAGAATTTATCAAAGCAAATCAGACGATTAATGTAAGTTCGGCTAAGGATTTTGAACTAACACAGGCGGCAGCCGCCGGTAATATGACGGCTTTTGAAGAAATTTATCAGCGTCATCACCGCCGGGTTTATTCGATTTGTTTGCGAATGCTGCAAAATACGACCGAAGCGGAAGATTTGACACAAGATGTGTTTATTCAGCTTTATCGCAAAATCGGAAGTTTTCGCGGCGACTCGGCTTTTACAACCTGGCTGCATCGCTTGACGGTCAATCAGGTTTTAATGCACTTTCGCAAGCGCAACGTCAAATTTGAAAAGACGACCGAAGAAGGCGAAACGCCGGTGCAAATCGTCGGCGGCACGGAAAATCCGCGAAAAATGCCGGTGGTTGATAAAATCGCTATCGAAAATGCGATTGCCCAACTTCCCGACGGTTATCGAAATGTATTTGTTCTGCACGATGTCGAAGGTTATGAACACGAAGAAGTAGCGAGAATCTTGGGTTGTTCGGTCGGCACGTCGAAATCGCAGCTTCACAAAGCGCGTCTGAAATTGCGGAAGCTCTTGCAAAAGAAAGCGCCGCCCAGATTATTCGGCATTTAATAATTCATAAAACTTAATAAAATAAAACGGCTTCTCATTTTCAGAGAAGCCGTTTTATTTTATTAAGTCAAATGTTATTGAATCGGCTCTTTTTTGCCGCCAATCGGTTCAAAGGAAACAAAATTCATTTCATACCAAGCGCTTGCCCGCGAGAAAAATTCACGAAAAGACCAATAGCTTTCGCTTTCATATTTTCGGCGGTCAGCCGTGATTCCGATGCTGTCGACGCCCGAGTTATTGCATAAATAAAGCGCTCGCGCCTGATGAAATTCCTGCGTCACGAGAATTGCTTTTCGCACTTCAAAAATTTCCCTTGCACGGTAACATGTATCGTATGTTCTGCGTCCCGCAAAATCTAAAATAATATCAGTTTCAGGAATGCCGAGCCGAACGGCGGTTTCTTTCATCGCGGTCGGTTCGTCGTAATTTTCGGTCGGGTTATCACCGCTCATCAAGATTTTCCCGACTCGTCCGGCGCGATAAAGCTCGACGGCGGTTATAACTCTATCGTAAAGAACCGGCGAAGGCGATTTATCGTCCCAAACTTTCGCGCCGAAAACTATCGCAATGCGCGGCGGATTTTCAATCGGAATTTCAGTTATCGAAGTTTGCAGCTTAACGTCGCTGACCGAATGAATATGCCGGTTAATAAGGTAAATGCACGAAAGCCCGACAAAAACTAATATTAAAAAAGATAAAATGACGCGCCGAAACCATTTCATAAGTTTGTGTTACTCATTTAACTCGCGGCTAATGATTTTTATATTTCGTCTCTCTAATTCCGCCACGAACTTTTCCGCGTCAATGGCTTTTTCCTGCGGTGTCGCGCCGCGCATTTTCACGTCGCCGCGCACCATCATTTGCGCGATAATCGAAGCGGGAAAAGCGGTCGTTCGCATCATCGCGCTCAAATTTGTCTGCTCGTCAAATTTATCGACAATATCGTAACGCAAACATTTTCTTTCGCCGTCTTTCGTGCCGACAAATTCGAGCCGAATCAAAACGTAATCAGGCTCGTCGGCGGGCAGATTTCTTTGCAGAAGCTCGCCTAAAACTTTACGCGGTTTAATTTTAACGTAATCGGCAACAATTTCTTCGCTCGAACACAAACCTAAATCAATCATTGTTTTGAACCGCTCGCAATGACCGGCGTAGCGAATCGTTTTGTAATCGAGTTCTTTGATTTTCCCCGAAAATGTTTCGGGCAGAGTCGAAGTCCCGCCCGAAGTTTGAAATGCTTCGAGCGCGGGAAAATTTTCAAATTCGAGACTTTCAAGTTCGGTCATTGACTCGACTTCCGTTATCTCGCCGCTGCGAATCACGCGAGCCGTTTCGACATATTCATTTATCAAACCTTCGACCGAAAAAACAAGTTGATAATTTAAAGGCGGCTGCGGATTTTGCGGCAGACCGCCAACGCGAATGTGAATTTCTTCGATTTCGTCAAAGCGATTCGCGCCGTGCATTGCCAGAATTGAAACCATTCCGGGAGCGAGTCCGCAATCTGGAATAATATTGACGTTTGCTGTTTTTGCTTCCGCGTCGAGCGCAAGCTGCGCGTCAACGATGTAGTTATTCCCGCCCAAATCGCAAAAATTCGTTTCGGTTTCAATCGCCGCTTTTGTCAGTTCGAGATTATACCAATAATTAACGCAGGAAATTGCCGCATCGTGTCCGCGCATTGCCGCGACGCACTTTCCATAATCCGAAACATCTAACTGAATCGGCGAAACCTTTGCGCTTTTCACGCTTTCGGCAACCGTTTGGGCTTTTGCAAAATCAAAATCCGCAACCGTTATGGCTTCGACTTCCAAAGAATTATGCGCCAAATCAAAGACCGCGCCGTGTCCCATTCGCCCGGCGCCGAGAACAAGTATTTTCATATAAAAGTGAGCAGTGAAAAATAAGCGGCGAGCATTTTTCTAAAGACTGTTGCTGACCACAAACTATATTTAATTACCAATCCTCAAATTCTTCAGGCTTTTCGGCGGCGACGGTTTCAGCCGCGTATGCCCAAACTCTTTTCTTCCAAAGCCGCAAAGAATCCGTAAGTTGAAACGCGACTTGCGGATGTGCCGCGTTGCGTTCGAGCCTGATAACCTGCGCTGTGACTGTTACTTCTTCGTCCGGATTTTCCGTGATGGTCAGACTTACTTTGCTGCCGACGGCTGGAAGTACGCGCGGCAGAAAGACTAAAGTTCCCTGCGGTCCGACGTTTTCCGTCAAACCGTCCTGGGTTATTTCCCGCCCGTTTTCGTCTTTCCACTTCACGCGAATTGGGAAGGAAATGTTAAATCGTGAACCTCTGCGGCGCTCTTGCATAAAAAAGTTGTTCTCCCTGCTGGATTTTCTGAAGCATACGTAATATAGTTTATTTATCCGATTTAAGTCTAACCAAAAGATGAATATATATTTTTAGTTTTTAGGGGTTTTCCCTGTCTCATCTTACCGACTTTTTATCGAATGGACAAACTGTGTTAAAGGATGTTATACTTTATCCGGTTTTTGAAAAACTCTTCGCGGAACATTCCGCGTCCGTCTGTTTAATCAACTACAAATTAACTTTCCACAAGTAAATTTGCCGAAAAGCAAAAATAAATTTTTTCTGTTTTTGCCTTGATTAAACTGAACAAGCAAACTAACAATAAGGAGCAATTGAATGAGTAATTTAGCGAGAGGAAGCGTATTCCTCGGCATCAGCCTATTTTTAGCAGTTTTTTTCTGTTTCCAACCGAGAGTCGAAGCTGAAAACAATTCACAAAACAATTTACAAACGAATTTTAATCAAACCGATTTACCGCCGAACGATTTAATAAGCCAACAATCAGAAAACGAATCAACAAAAAATCTTCAGCTTCAAACACCTTCCTCAAACCTCGAAACCAAATTAAATATCGAAAATAAAGCCGTCTCCGAATCACGCGCATTTAGAGCGACCGCTTATTGTCTACAAGGCAGAACCGCCGTCGGCGGAAGCGTCCGGCGCGGAATTGTTGCCGCTGACCCGCGCGTTTTACCGCTCGGCACGCGCATTCAAATGACCGCCGGTTCATATAGCGGAACATACACGGTCGCCGATACGGGCGGCGCGGTCAAAGGTCGCATTCTCGACGTTTGGGTTCCGAGTTGCGCGGAAGCTATGCGTTTCGGACGCAAAAACGTAACCGTCAGCGTATTAATCAAAAAATAAAATAATCAAAACATAATAGAGTTTTTTCAAATAAATTATAAAGCGTAGAGCCAAATTCTGCGCTTTTTTTTTATTTGTTCACTTGTTTCCTAGCAAGCTCAAAAATTATTCCTTAAATCATAAACTCGCCTTTTGCGTAGCAGTTAATTTTGATAACTTGTTCAAATG
The DNA here is from genome assembly GCA_964235785.1 of uncultured Pyrinomonadaceae bacterium. GTDB lineage: Bacteria > Acidobacteriota > Blastocatellia > Pyrinomonadales > Pyrinomonadaceae. The sequence continues at coordinate 54,047 of CAXSBF010000001.1, forward strand.
AATTCTGAAAATTACCGAAGCGGTTACGTCGCGCTCATCGGTCGCCCAAACGCCGGAAAATCGACTCTTTTAAATTTTTTAGTCGGCGAAAAAATCGCCGCCGTGTCCAACAAACCGCAAACCACCAGACATAAAATCAAGGGCGTCGTTACGCTCGAAAGCGGACAAATTGTTTTCGTCGATACGCCCGGCGTTCACAAACCCGGTCATCTGCTCAATCGTCGGATGATGTCCGCCGTTCACGATGCGATTCTTTCGGTTGACGTTGTTGTGCTGATGCGCGACGCTTCGGTTTCGACCGGAAACGGCGACCGTTTCGTTTTGGAGTTAATCAAACAAGCGGAAAAACCCGCCGTTCTGGTTCTCAATAAAATCGACAAAATTCGAGACAAAAAAGAACTTTTGCCGCTTATCGAATTTTATTCAAACGAATACGACTTTCAGGAAATCGTTCCAATATCGGCGCTGAAGGGCGAAGCGATAGATAATTTGCTAAAACAAATCGCCGGACATCTTCCCGAAGGCGAAGCGATTTTCGGTGAAGACGAACTCACCGACCAACCGATGCGAATTTTGGTTGCTGAAATGGTGCGCGAGAAAATTCTGCAAACGACGGGCGACGAAATCCCTTATGTCACGGCGGTCGTTACTGAAAAATACGACGAATCCGACCCGATGGTAACGAGAATTCACTGCGCGATTTTTGTCGAACGCAGCTCGCAGAAAGGAATCATTATCGGCAAAGGCGGTATCAAACTCAAAACAATTGGCACGGAAGCGCGGGTTGACGTTGAAAAACTTCTGGGCAAAAAAGTTTTCCTACAACTTTTCGTCAAAGTCGTCGAAGATTGGCGCAACCGCGAGCAGCAACTCGATGAGATCGGGATTATGGAATAACGCATCGCTCGCTTTTTCATGGAATGCCGGTATTCTACAGGCGTTCCATTATTTGGATATTTTTCGCTTTGCTGTGTAGGAAAACCCTTTGCAAACACAAATAGCTTTTGTAAATTTTTGTCAAGTAACCTGTTTCGAGCTAAACTTTTTTGTCCAAAATAGAGTATAATTTCCAAAAGTTTCTAAACGAACATCAAGTTTTTCCAAGACAACACAACGCACAACGGTTTGAAGTATCGAAGCGTATTCCGCGCTCAATTCTAACTTCAAGCACTTACTATTTTTGACATTTGAGGAGACCTATGAAAAGAACAGCAAACCTTTTGAATCAGGCATTTGTTTTCGCGCTTCTGGCAATGCTTTGCATTTTGCCCGCGACGGCACAGACCAAGAAATCGGACAAAACCGATTACGGCGCGATGATTTCAAATCTTCGCTTTCGTGAAATCGGACCAGCCGCGATGGGCGGTCGCATCGACGATTTCGCGGTCGTCGAATCTAACCCGAGTATTATTTATGTCGGCGCGGCGACGGGCGGCATCTGGAAAACCATCAACGGCGGAAATACCTGGACGCCGATTTTCGACAATGAAGCCGTTTCGACCATCGGCGATATTGCGATTGCGCCGTCCGACCCGTCAATTCTCTGGGTCGGAACGGGCGAGGCAAATCATCGCCAAAGCTCATCGTGGGGCAAAGGCGTTTATAAAACGCTCGATGCCGGTAAAACCTGGCAATATATGGGACTGCCCGAAACGCAGCATATCGGGCGCATTGTCATTCATCCGACCAATCCCGATATAGTTTACGTCGCGGCGGTCGGGCAACTCTGGGGTCCAAACAAAGAGCGCGGAGTTTATAAAACGACGGACGGTGGAAAGAATTGGCAGCTAGTTCTCTTCGTCAATGAAGACACCGGCTTTAACGACATTGCCATCGACCCGCAAAGTCCCGGCACGCTTTATGCCGCGTCATTTCAACGCCGCCGCACGGTTTTCGGCTTCAACGGCAGCGGTCCGGGCAGCGCGCTTTATAAAACTTCCGACGGCGGCACGACCTGGAAAAAATTGACCAAAGGATTGCCTTACGACATTGAAGGCGCTCCGCTGCCTTTGCCGGCGACCGCGCTTGAAACGGGACGCATCGGCGTAACGATTTATCGCAAAGACCCGAGCATCGTCTACGCGCTCGTCGAACACGCCAACGGCGGAACGTATCGCAGCAATGACAGAGGCGAGACGTGGACACGGATGTCTGAGACGAATCCGCGCCCGATGTATTACAGCCAAATTCACATCGACCCGAACAACGACCAGCGCATCTGGGCTTTGGGCGCGCCGCTTTATTTTTCCGAAGACGGCGGCAGAAATTACGCGACGACGCGCGGGCAGCGCATCCACAGCGATTTTCACGCCTTCTGGATTGACCCGAACGATTCAAACCATTTACTAGCCGGAAGCGACGGCGGCATTCATCAGTCCTACGATCAGGGTCGTAGTTGGGATTTCCTGAACACGATACCGCTCGGTCAGTTTTATGAAATCGGCGTGGATAACAGCAAACCGTATAAAATTTGCGGCGGGTTGCAGGACAACAACACCTGGTGCGGTCCGAGTATGAGTTTTAATCCGCGCGGCATCTCAAACAGCGATTGGTATACCATCGGCGGCGGCGACGGTTTTTACGCTGAACCCGACCCGAACGACCCGGACATTGTTTATGCCGAATCGCAGGACGGAGCGCTCTTGCGCCGAAATACGAAAACCGGCGAAAACCGCAGCATTCGCCCGCAACCGGCTGACGGCGAAGCGCCGTATCGGTTTCAATGGAACACGCCGATTACTATTTCCTCCTATAACTCCAACACGATTTATTACGGCGGAAACTTTCTTTTCAAATCGACGAATCGCGGCGACAGTTGGGCAAAGGTCAGTCCGGATTTAACAACGAACGTTGACCGCAACACGCTGCCGATTATGGGCAAAGTGCCGGATAAAAACACGCGCTCCAGACACGACGGCGTGCAGCAGTTTCCGACCATTACGACGGTTTCGGAATCGCCTGTGGACGCAAAAGTCCTTTGGGCGGGAACGGATGATGGCAATCTGCAAGTAACACGCGATGGCGGCACAAGTTGGAAAAACATCGCCGCTAAAGTTCCGAATTTACCGAAAGGAACTTATGTCAGCCGCGTAATTGCTTCAAAATTTAACGCCGGAACAGCTTACGCGACTTTTGATGGACATCGCAGCGGCGATTTCAAAGTCTATGTCTATACGACAACCGACTTTGGCGACAATTGGAAATCAATCGCGTCGGATTTGCCGCAGAACAATGGCATCGCCAACGTTATCCGCGAACATCCGCGTAATGCCAATCTGCTTTTTGTCGGAACCGAATACGGCGCGTTTGTTTCATTCGACAAAGGCGGAAGCTGGACGAAAATCAAGATGAATTTGCCGACCGTTCCGGTTGACGATATTTTGATTCACCCGCGCGACAACGATTTGATTTTCGGCACGCACGGACGTTCGATTTGGATTATGGACGACATCACGCCGCTCGAACAGATGAACGAAACCGTTGCCAACAGCGATTTGTTTTTATTCGACATTCGCCCTTCGACGATGTGGCGAACGTGGAGCAACACGGGCGACACTGGTCACAAAGTCTACTTGGGCGAAAATCCGCCGAACGGCACAATTATCAACTTTTATTTGAAAGCTCCGCTCAAAGACCGCGAGCAAGTCAGAATCTCGATTCTTGACGCGCAAGGTCAAACCGTCCGCGAACTGACTTGCGGCAGACGAGCAGCGGCAAATCCGCAAGCCGCGCCACCGGCACAAGGCGGTGGCGGCGGTGGCGGTTTTGGCGGCGGCGGTGGCGGTGGCGGTCAAGCTCAATGCGACGCGAAACCCGGCGTCAATCGCATAGTTTGGGATATGCGCGCGCGCTCGGTTATTCCGCAATTAGGCGGCGCTGCCGGAGGCGGCGGTGGTGAAGGCGGCGGCGGCGGCGGCGGTTTTGGCGGCGGCAATCGTCCGGGCTTCCGTGTTGACCCGGGTAATTACACTGTCAAGGTTAAACTGGGCGAAAAGGAAGTTTCAAAGACCTTAACGCTCGGCGACGACCCGCGCGTCAATATGACAGCCGATGACCGCGCCAAACGTCGTGAAGCATTGCGGCAAATAACGCCCGCGTTAATCCAGGCGACGACGGCGGCAGCTACGATTACTACTGTAAGAGCGACGCTTAACACAACAATCGAATCCTGGAAGCGTCCGGGCGCGGTGAACGTTCCCGACAACGTGAAAAAGGCTGCCGAAGATTTGCTGAAGAGGATTGACGAGGTTTATCCGAATTGGGGAACTCCGCCGTCCGAGCAAGCCACTCTCGGCAACGCGGGACCACCCGAAGTCGAACGTCCCGCTCCGCTTCCGCAGCGTGTTCAGCAGCTTGTCTTCGGCATCGAAGGCTACTCAGCCGCGCCGACGGAAAATGATCTGGCACAAATCCAGAATCTTACCCAAAGAGTCAAGGAAGCAAGCGATGTCGTTCGCAAATTCGCTGCGGAAGATTTGCCGGCACTCAATAAAATGATGGCGGCGGCAGGAATTCCGTATATAAATCTCCCGCTTCCGGGCGCGGGCGGCGGTCAAAACAGACCGCCGGAAGAAGAAGATGACAAGCCGTAATCGCTAAACTCTGGTCAAAGCCGTCTGACAGATGCGGGCGGTTTATCTTAGAAAGGCAAAAGGCAAAAGTAAAAATTAAATCTGTGAAATCGATTTTTATTTTTACTTTTTGTCTTTTGCCTTTATCTTTAAAGTGTTTTACCGAATCTAACCAGCCGCCGAGAGGAGCGGCGAGATGTCCGACTAAAAAACAAAAGCGAAACGAGTTTTCTTACAAAGCAACCGCGCGGTCGCCGTCAAAATTTTAAGTGGCGCGATGTTTGGAAACAGAAATGCTTTGCGCCGTTTTGAGCGCGAAGCGCAAACCGCCGGAAAATTAAAAGCGAGATAAAAAGAAATTTATTAGCCGCGACAAATTAAATGACAAAAAATCAAGAAACATGGTTCGCACTCGAAATCACCGTTGATTCCGAAGCCATTGAAGCCGTCGAATTTGCCTTAAACGAACTCGACGCGCTCGGCACGGAAATCAATAATCTCGGCAAGAAACAAACTGAAAACGTTTGCGTTATCGGTTACTTCAGCGAAAAGCAAACGGATGAAATTGTGCAAACGCAGATTGTCGAAGCGTTGCGGATTTACGATTTTAAGATTGATGTCGTCAGGGAAATTTCCTGGCGCGAAGTAGAAAATAAGGATTGGCTCGAAGAATGGAAAAAGCACTGGCAGCCGACAAAAACAGGAAAATTTATTATCGCGCCGACCTGGAGCGAAGTCGAAGCCGCTGGAAGCGACGAAAATTCGCAAAATCAGGAAATTGTAATTCGCATTGACCCGGAAATGGCTTTCGGCACCGGAACGCATGAAACGACGCGGCTTTGTCTTCGAGCAATCGAAGACGATTATACGGGCGAAATGAGTTTTCTCGATGTCGGAACGGGGACGGGAATTTTGGCGATTGCAGCCGCAAAACTCGGAGTTCAAAGTTCAAAGTTCAAGGTTCAAAGTTATAAATCTGAAATTCAAAATTTGCCGGTAGAAGACGGAGAGACTTTGAACTTTGAGCCTGAAACTTTGAACCTAATCTCGGCTTGCGATATTGATGAAACCTCAATCGAAATCGCAAAAAAGAATGCCGAACTAAATTGCGTGGTCGATGATATTAATTTCTATGTCGGTTCGATTAGCAGCGAGACGCCCGCGTTTGATTTCGTCTGCGCCAACCTAACGGCTGACGTGATTTTGCCGATTTTGCCGATTCTAATTGAAAAGGCGCAGAAAAAACTCGTCTTATCGGGAATCTTAACAACGCAGGAAAGTTTGATTACCGAAAAATTGCGCGAATTAAAAATATCGAACTACAAGGTTCAAACTGACGGCGAATGGATTTCAGTAATAACGGATAATGGATAGTTGATAATGGATAATTAAGAAGAATTTAATTATCCATTATCAACTATCCATTATCCGTTATCCACTAATTACCTTTTTTCGACGGCACGGCGGGCGGAATATCGCCGTCGTCGGTAATGGTTATCAGCGGCGTGCGCGATTTTGGCTTTGCTTTTGAGCCGCCGGAACGCAAAACCGGCGGCAGCTTCGGTGCAGCGGCGGTTTTAATGGTGGAAAGCGTTTCAGCCCGTTTCAAGATTGCGCCGCCGCGTCCAGCAATCCAAAGATTGACACCGCCGCGATAGACGACCGCTTGCAGAGCGTTGCTCGTGATATTCGGTTGAGTTTCCCAGGTTTTTCCGCCGTCTTCGGTTCTGAGAACCGAGCCGTGTTCGCCGACGACGATAACTTCATCGCGCTTATAAGCCGCCACCGCATAAAGATTGACGGTCAAACTCGATTCCTGGTCTTGCCAGGTTTCGCCGCCGTCTTCGGTTCGCAAAATCGTGCCGCCCGCGCCGACGACGTAACCTATTTTTTCATCGAAAAACGATAGCGCGTAGAGATTTTCCCTTAAATTCGTTTTAATTTTTTTCCACGACACGCCGCCATCCACTGTCAGCAAAATCGTGCCTTTGTCGCCGACGACGACGCCGCGTTTTTCGTCAAAAAATTTCACGTCCGCCAGCCAGACGTGCGTGCCGGATTCAAATACTTCCCAATACGCGCCCGCCGAATCGGAACGCAATATGATACCGTTCGCGCCGACGGCAAAACCCGTTTTCGCGTTGACGAAATACACGCCGAGCAAATCTTCTTTAGCGTTTGAAATCCCTTTTCCCCAACTCGCGCCGCCGTTGACGGTTCGCAAAACCGTGCCTTTGTCGCCGACCGCCCAGCCGCGTTCGGCGTTGATAAAACTGAGCGCGTTTAAATTTTCTTCTACGCCCGAAAAAACCGGAAGCCAATTTCTGCCGCCGTCATTTGTAATCCAGGACTTGCCGTGCGAGCCGATTGACCAGCCGATGTTTTCGTCCGCAAAAGCAATGTCGTTGACATCTTCGCGCCCGCCTTCCGAGAGTCGCTGCCAACTGTAACCGCCGTCATCGGTGCGAATCATCAAACCGCTTTCGCCGACCGCCCAGCCCGTATATTGGTCGGCGAAATATGTCGCAACAAGTTTCGGACTCGTTCGCACGTTGAAAGGCAGCCAGGTCATTCCGCCGTCGCCCGTCAGCCAAACCATTCCGCTCGCGTCGGTCATAAAACCGTTTTTCTCGTCGGCAAAACTTAACGAAAGAAAATCGGCGCGGCTGAAGATATTGACTTTTGTCCACGTTTCACCACCGTCTTCGCTGCGTGCGACGCAGCCGCCGTAACCGGCGACGACGATTTTTTCAGCCGTCAGATAAGCCGCGCTCGACATCAAAAAACTTTCGCACGGTTTGTTCGACTTCCAATTTTCGCCGCCGTTTTTCGTCATCAAAATCGTGCCGTTCAAACCGACGGCGATACCGTTTGAATCATCGAAAAAAGCTGTCTTCAAAAGATTTTCAGTCGTTCCGCTGGTTTGATTTTCCCAGGTCAAACCGCCGTCCTGAGTTTTCAAAATTCGTCCGTAAGTTCCGACCGACCAGCCTTTTTGAAAATTTTCGTCCGTAAATGTAACGCTGTAAAGATGGTCTTTAGCCTCGATTAAACTCTGCGTCCAATCTTTACCGGCATTGGCAGTCAGGAAAATCGAACCGCGCGCGCCGACGACGACGGCGTTTTTTTTGTCTTTGACAAACACGCCCGAAAGCGTCGTCTCGATTGGTAATTTCTGCTTCGACCAGCCGAAACCGCCGTTTTCCGTTCGCAAAACCGTGCTGTCGGCGCCGACGGCATAACCTGTTTCTTTGTCTTTTGCAAAATAAACCGAGTAAAGCGGATTGCCCTGCGGCAGCGGATTTTGCCAAACCCAGCCGAGCGAGTTTTTTTTCTGTGGAGAGACGGAAGAATAGCCGCAAAAAAGCACAGAAAGCACAAAAAAAAGACTTGCCAATCTAAATTTATTTGTGCCAATCCGTGATTTCATTTCTCTCTGTGTTCTCTGTGAACTATGAGGCTAATGTTTCTGAGCCTTTTGCGCCTTTTTGCGGCTATTAAATTTCCTTGATTCCGATTTCCGCCGACGCTTCTTCAAACATTGTTTCATCGACTCGTCCGAGTTCCGCCGTCTGTCTCGCCAGCGTGTCGACGACTTCCTGAATTTCGTGTCCGGCGTGTCCTTTGACCCATTCCCAATTGATTTTATGACGGCTTGCCGCTTTATCTAACTTTTCCCACCAATCGAGATTCGCTTTCTTACGAAAATTTCCCGTCATCGTTTCAACGACATAGCGCGAATCGCTCAAAACTCTAACCTTGCAAGGTTCGGTTAAATTTTTGAGTCCGATTGTCGCCGCCGCAATCTCCGCCTGCTGATTCGTCGCGTTTCCCAGAAATTCGCCAAACGCCCGCCAAAATCCGCGATAACCCAAAACCGCAACCGCCGCCGCCCGCGTCGCGCCCTTGCCATTTCCCAAACTCGAACCGTCGCAGACGATTGTAACTTCTTTCATAAATTATTTTAGAGGCGAACGGCGCGAGTCAATTCTTGAATGGATAAATTCGAAAACTAAACCAAACACAAAACTAAAAATTATGCCGACAAAAATATCTACAATTAAACCTGACCATATAAAATAAAAATGAAAAGGATAACCAAAATCTGCTTGATAAATAGTCAAAGGAAATCCAATTTTATATCCTCCGGCATCAGCCAAATTACTGTAAGAATCGCCAATACAGCTAAATAAATTAAGTAAAGCGAATAATAAAAAGCCGCTCCAAAATCCAAAATTAAAAGCTGTGTTCTTAAATAACTTGCTCATTTCTATTCGCTCCGACCGAAACAACATTGTCTGCGAAACCTTCAAACGTATCGTCGTGCGAAATCACAAAAAGCTGGTCGAAGGTTTGTTTTTCCGTGATATGGCTGATTTGTTCCGCCAGACGCTCGCGGCGTTCGGCGTCCATATTCGTCGTCGGCTCGTCAAAAAACGCCAGCCGAACGTCGGAAAGCTGTTTGAGAAGCGCGAGGCGAACCGACAAAGCCGCCGCCATTTGCTCGCCGCCGGAAAGATTGACGAACGGACGCTCGTAGCCGTCCTCTTCCAAAAGAATTCCGTAATCTTCCGTCCATTTCAAAGTTCTTTCGGCGTTTCCCGTGATTTCCCGAAACATCTGATTGGCTTCGCTCGAAACGAGAAAAACATAATTTCTGGCGACTCGCGGCGCGGCTTCCTTCAAAGTATCGCGGATAAATTTCGTCGCCTCTCCGATTTTCTCCAGCCTTTCCTTTTCCTGAAATTCCCCGCGCATCGAAAGTCGAATCTCCGCCAAACTGTCTAATTCTTTAGCTAATTGCGCTTCGTGTCTTTTCGCGTTTTCCAGATTCGCCCGCGTTTCCGCCAGCTTTCTTTCCGCGTCGAGCAATAAATTCTTCTCGGTCTGATGCCGTTCGCGGTCATAATCTTTGCTTGCAGTTTCAAATTCTTTCGCCGCTTTTGCCGATTCTTCCGTCAAACGCGCGACTTCTCCGGTCGCTTTTTCAAACTCGTTTTCGCGCGTCGCAAAAGTTTTCGCCAGCGATTCGTTTGCCAAAAATTCACGGTGCGCGTTCGATGTTCGGTCGCGTTCATCTGAAAAATGTTTCCACTCGCCGTCTAAGGCTTCAAACTTCGATAAATGTTCGACGAGATTTGTTTTTTCGCTTTCAACGCGAATCAAATTTTGTTCGATTTGGCTGAGTTTTTCCTTTAATTCGTTTTCGCGTTTGATTTCGGTTTCAAATGCCAGCAGTTTTGCCTTCGGATTCGCCAAAACTTTTAATTTAGTGTCGATTTCCGCAAGCTCGGCATTGATTTTAGTTAGATTTTCAGCACGTTTCCGCCAACCTTCCTGTTCCTCACGAATTCTTTTGCCGCGCTCGGTGGTTTCGGTTTTATTATCAAGCAAAGTCGGCAAAACGGCGAAGGCTATTTCGGCTTGACGCGCTTTTGCAAGATTGCCCGCGACCGCTTTTTGTTCGGTTTCCAAAACGGCAATCTGCGCTTTGCCGTCGCCGTTTTTGGTTCCGCCGAAATTTTTCGACGCTTTGCCCGTTTCAAGATTCAGACAGTTTTGCGACAAAATCGGACAGAAATTATTCTTAAACAGATTTTCGATTATTTCGCGTTCAAGCTGAGCGTCGCGTTCAATCACGGCGCGAAGTTTGGCAAGTTCCGTCGTGATTTCCGTATCGCGCGTTTGCAGCGTCTCGAAATTTCGGGCGTCGGCGCTTTTTTCTTCGGCGGCTTTGATTTTTTTGTTAATTTCTATCAACTCGTTTCGCAGACGATTTAACTTTTCTTCAAAAGTGGAAACCTGATTTTCGGCGGCTTTCGCGTCTGCCAAATCGGTTCGCAGAGTTTCGCGCCGCTTCTCTAAATCTTCTTGTTCGCGCGCTTGCGGCTCGACTTTAATTATATTTTCTCCGGCTTCCGCAACTTTTTTCAAATTTTCGCCGCAGCCTTTTTGTTCGGCTTGCAGAGTGACGAGCTTATTTTCGATTTTGTTTAATTCAGCGCGAATTTTGTCGCGCTCGCCGCGCTGATTTTCAAGATTTTTCAATTCAGTCAAAGCAGCGATGTGAGTTTTGTAATCGGCTTCGACGAGTTTAATTTTTTCTTGCGCCTCGAATGCTTGATTTCTTTCGTATTCCTTTTGTTTTTGCAGAATTTGCGCCGTTTGGGTTTCCGATTGCAGCTTGTCTTTAGCAAGCCGAAGCATGTTAACTTTACTTTCAACCGCTTCAAAAGTCTTGACAATTTCGCTTTTTCCGGCAACTTCACCCGTCAGATTTTCAAGCGTTTTGCTCAATTCTGCCGCTTGCTCGGCGTAATTTTTGTGTTCTGTTTCAACAATTTCAAAGCGAGCGAGTTCGCCTTCGGCGCGGGCAATTTTTTCTTTGACGGAGATGATTTTGTTTTCAATATATTTGGTAGTTTCGAGCAATTTTTCCGCGCCTTGACGGTATTCTTCGACCTTTAAAAGTTTGTCGAATTTCGGTTTGCGCTCCGACGGTCTTTCGAGAAAAACCGCCGTGAACGTGCCTTGCGGAACGCCGATTGCCGAGCGAAAAAGCGTCTCCAAATCCGTTCCCGCTTCGACGCCCAAATGCTGCCACAAAAATCTGGCGACTTCTTCCTTTTTATCGGCGATTCGCATTTTCAGTTGCGGGTCATAAACGTAATACCCCGTTCCGGTATCCCGATAAACGCGGTATTCGCGCTCGTCCAGACTGCTCTGAAAAGTTACGTTGACGACGCCTTTTTTCCCTCCGCGCCGGACGAAATCTTCCTTTTTATAATCGAGAAGGTCAAACAAAGTCCACGCGACGGCTTCGATAATCGTCGTTTTGCCCGCGCCGTTTTCGCCCGTAATCGCGGTTGTTCCGCGCTCGAATTCAAAACTTGCGTTGGCGTGAGATTTAATATCTTCGAGTTCGATTTTCGTGATGTGCATAAAGCGATTTTAGAGCAAACGTCGGGAAAGAAAAAGTGAGCCGCAGCCGATTAAAAGTTTTATAATTTATAACATAATCGAACGCGAAACAGAATTTCGGCGCACTTTGAAATGATTGCAATTTGCAAATCTTTTTGCGGATTATGCGAATAATCTTCAGGCAATTGGCGCAGGTCAGACTGATTTTCGCCCGCATAACCGGCTTAAACTGTGAATAATCAACAATGATATAATTAGGAATATGATTTGCTTCGTTAAAAACTTAAAATATGTGCCGGAAAGGATTTTGACAGTGGAGAAATAATTATGAGGTCAGTTTTGATAGATAATTCGCTTATGGGCTGGCTGATTGACGCGATCGTGAGAAAAGTCCATGCGTATCGTCCGAATGAGAAAGTCGAGATTTTAGAAATTCCGGCGGTGAACATTTACTGAAAGGTTTTATGCTGAATTTAGAAGAGATGTGTGAGTAATGTATGAAAATTCCGACACTTCAAGGAATTATTAAACGTAGAATTTTGGTAAATTACAGCGCCGAACCGAGCGTTATACAAAAGGTTTTGCCGAAGGGTTTTCGTCCGAAACTGTACAAACAAAAAGCGATTGCAGGAATTTGTCTAATCCGTCTCGAACATATTCGACCAAAGTTTTTGCCTGAAATCATTGGCATCAACAGCGAAAACGCCGCGCATCGAATCGCGGTTTTGTGGGAAGACGAAGCGGGCGAAACGCGCGAAGGCGTTTATATTCCGCGCCGCGACACGAATTCTTTTATCAACTCGACGCTCGGCGGGAAACTCTTTCCGGGCGAACATCACAAAGCCAACTTTGAAGTTGCGGAGAACGGAAACAAAATAAACTTCGGGATGAAATCAGAAGATGAAACAGCTTGGGTTAAACTTGCCGGAAGAGTTTCCGAAAACCTTCCTGAAAATTCTATCTTCTCTTCTTTGGACGAAGCATCTAAATTTTTTGAAAAAGGCTCGCTCGGTTATTCGGCAACAAAGGACGATGCAGACTTGGACGGAATCAGTTTAGAAATAAAAGATTGGAAAGTCGAAGCACTCGATTTGGATTTTGTCGAATCGAGTTTTTACGATGACGAAACGATTTTTCCGAGAGGTTCGATTGAGTTTGACCATGCTTTGCTGATGCAAAACATCGCGCACGAATGGCACAGCGCGCCGAGTTTTGATTTAACTTAAATTTATGCAATTTTCATTTGATACAAAATTAAATTTCAACGCCGCAGAGGTTGAAGCAAGGAAAAAATTATGCAAGTTACGGTTGAACAAATAGAGCGCGAAGTCAAACAACTATCGACGGAAGATTTACAAAAAGTGCGTGAATTGGTTGACTCGCTTCTGGAAACAAAGGAAATAAAATCGCAGATGACGGAAGAAGAGTTTGCACAGTATCTTTATGAAAAGGGCGTTATCGGCAAGCCGCCGCCGCCGATAACGGATTTTTCACGCTATGAAAACTACGAACCTGTCAAAGTGGAAGGTAAGCCTGTTTCCGAGACGATAATCGAGGAGCGCAGATAAGATGGCGGCTTTCTTCTGCGATTCGAGCGCGATTGTCAAACGCTATATTGCCGAAACAGGCTCGGCGTGGCTCGTCTCAGCGACTAATCCGAAAAGTAACCGGGTTTATGTCGCGCGAATAACTTTTGTCGAAGTTATTGCGGCAGTCACGCGCCGCGAAAAAGGCAGACATATTTCGGGGATTGACGCGAATAACGCCCGCTCGCAATTTGAACAGGATTATTCGAGCGAATTTCAAAAAGTGGAAATCAGCGAAAGTTTAATAATTGAGGCGGCAAATTTGGCAAAGAAATTGCTCTGCGCGGTTATGATGCCGTTCAACTCGCGGCAGTTTTGGAAACTGAAAAAGAAAGAGTCGCTTTAGGGCTAAAGTCTTTGACGCTGCTTTCCGCCGATACGGATTTGAACTCGGCGGCTGTCAGCGAAGGTTTAGCGATTGATAATCCGAATAATCATCCGTAATAAAATCTATGCAATTTTCATTTGATACAAAATTAAACAAAATCGCCGCGAAGGTTGAAACGGGCGAGCGTTTGACCTTTGACGAAGGCGTTGCGCTTTATGAGACTGACGATTTGAACGCGCTCGGGAAACTCGCCGATTTTGTGCGGCGGAAAAAGCACGGGCGAACGACTTATTTCAACGTCAACCGGCATTTTAATCACACGAATATCTGCGTTGCCGATTGTAAGTTCTGCGGATTTTATAAACGCGCCAGACAGGAAGGCGCATACACGCATTCGATTGACGAAGGCATCGAGATTGCGCGAAACGCCGTTAATGAAGGCGCGACCGAACTGCACATTGTCGGCGGTTTGAACTCGAAATTGCCGTTCGAGTATTACACCGATTTGTTTTCGTCTTTGAAACGCGAATTTCCAAAGCTGCATTTGAAGGCGTTGACGATGGTTGAGCTGGATTTCTTTGCGCGTTTTTACAAAATGTCGGACGAAGAAGTTATCGAAAAATTGAAAGCGGCGGGAATGGATTCGTGTCCGGGCGGCGGCGCGGAGATTTTTGCCGAACCGACTCGTTCAAGGATTTGCGACCACAAATGCGACGGCAGCCGTTGGTTGGAATTAGCCGGAAAAGTTCATAAAGCCGGACTTAAAACAAATGCGACGATGCTTTACGGACATATCGAATCAATCGAAGACCGCGTTGACCATTTCGTAAAATTGCGCGAACAGCAGGACAAAACCGGCGGTTTCCAATGTTTTATTCCGCTCGCGTTTTATCCGAACGGCACGGCTTTATCGTCGCTGCCGGGACCGGACGCGATTGATAATTTGAAGACAATCGCCGTTTCGCGTCTGATGATTGACAACTTCGACCACATCAAAGCCTATTGGGTAATGCTCGGCAAAGCGACGACGCAAACCGCGCTGCATTTCGGCGCGAACGACGTTGACGGCACGATTACCGACGGCGGCGAACTGACGCACAGTTATTCGGTCGAAGAAGGCGGTGAATCGAAAATGTCGAAAGCAGAATTGATTGCGATGATTGAAAACGCGGGCTTTGAAGCCGTCGAGCGCGACACGGTTTATAATCGCGTAGAAAAAGTCGCGGCTTAAAATTATTATGAGAAAAATTGTTTTTATCTGCTTTTTAATTTGTTTCTCCTCTTTATTTTCGCTTGCTCAAAACAAGTCCTTTAAAGATTTTGATAAGGCTGTAAAAACTGAAAAGGGCGGTTTTAGTGGAAATAAAGAAAATTTATCTAAAGTTTTTAATCAAGAACGAATTAGACTTGGCGACAATTTCGAAACGGAACTTTGGAAATATGTTGGCGATGACGTAGAAAAAACTTACTGGTTAAACTTCTTTGTTGAGTCGGAATCTTACTTGCATGGAAACAAGCCTTTGCCCGAACTAGCTTTTAAGATTCGTCAAAAAGGCTTGAATTTACTGAGTGATGAAAACGACAAAAAGAGTTTGGGTAGAAAAGTTTCTTTGAATCGTGAACAGGCAATTTATTATTACAAAACCGGAAATACTGATTTAGCGTTAAAGAGTAAAACAGTCGCAGAAAATATTCTCAAAGAAAATGAAATTTCTGCTTATGTTGGCGGAATGACGAGATTGGACAAATGCGTTTATTCAAATCTCGAAGGTGATGCGTCATTTTGCGAAGCAAAATCTAAAAAGCCGTTTGAAACAATAGTGTCTAGCGGGATTGTCAACGGAATCGCCGTCGAATTTCCGCAACCTGCAAATCCGCAAAAATTAAAAGGCGAAGTTTACATAAAAGTTTTAATTTCCGAAAACGGCGAAGTGATTTTCGCAGAAGCATTAAAAGGCGTAAAAGAATTATTCGACGTTTCCATCAAAGCATCAAAATTGGCGAAATTTTCGGCGTTTACTTTGTCAGGTAAACCGACCAAACGCTCCGGCGTAATTGTTTATAAATTTTCATAAAATTAAAAATTATGAGCGCGATTGCAAAAACAAAATTAACGCACGAAGAATTTTAGAGGAGAAAGATTTATGAACACGATAGCTTTAGCCGATAATCTTATCCCGAATTTTGTCCCCGAAGAAACAATTTCGGTTCGTCTTCATTTTGAATTTGAAGATGAACACCGAAAAATGACCGCCGCCGAATTCTGGAATTTTTGCGCTCGAAATCGAAAACTTCGCGCCGAGCTTACCAGAGACGGAGATGTGATAATTATGCCGCCGACCGGATTTGAAACAAGCGATAGAAATGTTGAAATTGTGATGCAATTGGCAATTTGGGCAAAAACAGATAAAAGCGGAAAAGTTACAGAATCGAACGGCGGATTTATTTTGAAAAACGGCGCGGTTTATGCGCCTGATGCTTCTTGGACGCAGAGAAAACGTCTTGAACAATTTTCCGCCGCCGAACTCAAAAAATTTCTGCCTTTGTGTCCCGATTTTGTGATAGAACTGCGCACGGAATCGGACAATTTGAAGGAGCTACAGGCAAAAATGCAGGAATATATCGAAAACGGCGCGAGACTCGGTTGGCTGATTGACCCGAAAAACAAACAGATTTACGTTTATCGTCCCGATGCCGACACGAAGATTCTGCAAAATCCGCAAACGGTTTCGGGCGGAGATATTCTGAAAGGCTTTGAGCTGGATTTAACGGAAATTTGGTGAAGGAAAACTCTCGACAAAATTTAATTCGCATCCTGCAAAGCGCCTATTCGGGCGAGCAGGCGGCGGCTTTTGCTTATCGCGGGCATTGGAAATCGCTAAAGGCGTCAAAGGAACAAGACAGAATCAGAGAAATTGAACGCGAAGAATGGATTCATCGGGAAGCGGTCGGAAAATGGCTTGAGAAATTAGACGCGAAACCGAGAAAACTGAGAGAAGCGGTTTTTTGGACAATCGGCAAAAGTTTGGGCGCGTCGTGTCGCGTTGCAGGCTGGTTTTTTCCGATGTATTTTGCGGGCAGATTGGAAAGCGGCAACGTCAAAGAATATGAAGACGCTGCAAAGTTTGCCGCAGAATTGGAAATGCCCGAATGCTTTGCGGAGTTGATGGAAATGGCGCGGGTCGAACAGGAACACGAAGATTTTTTCAAAGAAATTGTCTCGCAGCATCGTCTTTTACCTGTTACAAAAACCTTTTTTCGCTGGGGCTGAAATTTTCAAAATGGCGAGACGGAAAGGAAAACTGCAAATTTATTCGGAGTATTACGCCGTCCGCATCACTCTCGGCACGCTCGGACTTTTCCCGCTCGCATTGTCAATGAAAATCGGCGAAGCAATTTCTATACTTCCCTATAAATTAGCAAAGCGATTGCGTTTTGTCGGCTTTCGCAATCTGGAATTGGCTTTGCCGGAACTTTCCCGATTGGAACACGAAAGAATTCTGCGCGGCGCTTTTAAATCTCTGGGCAGGCAAGCGGGACTTTTTAGCCATCTTTCCAGTTTATCGGCTCAAAAAGTGCGCGAGATAATCGACGTGGAAGGCATCGAGCATTGCCAAATGGAAGCGACGGGAAAAAACGGGACGTTTATTTTTACGGCGCATTTCGGCGGTTGGGAATTGTCGCATCTGGCAATGTCGGTTCGCGGATTTCCGATGAATGTGGTGGCGCGGCGCGTTGATAATCCGCTGCTGGACGATTTGGTTGAAAATATGCGAACCGCGCTCGGCAGCCGCACGATTGACAAAAAGGCTTCGGCGCGAACGATGTTTCGGCTGCTCGAACGGGGAGAATTTATCGGTATTTTGGTTGACCTCAACACGCAGGAACACGAAGGAATTTTTGTCGATTTTTTCGGGATTGCTTCTTCGACCACGAACGGACTCGCCAAACTCGCCCTGCGAACCGGCGCGACGGTTTTGCCCGGTTTCGCCGTCTGGCAAAAGGATAAAAAACGTTATTTGTTGAAAATTTGCGAGCCAATCGAAATTCCCGAAGGTAATAATGCAGAGGAAAATATAAAAGTTCTAACACAGGCGATGACGACGAAAATCGAGGAATTTGTCCGCGCGTATCCGGACCAATGGATGTGGATTCACAAGCGTTGGAACACGCGCCCGCCGGACGCGCCGAATCTTTACGCGAAAGACTTCAAGGTTCAAAGTTCAAAGTTCAAAGTTCAAAATCCAGAGTTTAAAGTCTAAAGCCCAAAGTTAAATCGAAACCAAACCGTAAAATTAAAGATTTCGACTGCTGATTTTCGGGTGCCGACTGCCGACTGCCGACTGCTGACTGCTATTTTTTATCCACTCGGCGAAACGCCTGATGCCTTCTTCGATTTTTGTTTGCGGGTTGTAACCAAGCAGTTTTCTTGACTTTGAAATGTCGGCAAACGTCTGCGGAACGTCGCCCGCCTGAATCGGCATTCGCTCGACGATTGCTTTTTTGCCTAAATTCTCTTCGAGCAGTTCGATAAGACGCTTCAATTCGACCGTCTGCGATTCGCCGAGATTAAAAGTTTCAAAATCGCTTCCCGCGTAATCGATCGCCGCTCGCACGCCTCCGATAATATCGTCAATAAAAGTGTAATCGCGCCTGGTTGTGCCGTCACCGAACATTTGAATCGGCTTTTCTTGTAAAATCAGCTCAGAAAATTTCCGAATCGCCAAATCAGGTCGCTGGCGCGCGCCGTAGACGGTAAAAAACCTCAGGCAAACGGCGCGAATGTCGTAGAGATGCGAATACGTATGACACAAAAGCTCACCCGCCGCTTTGGTCGCCGCATAGGGCGAAATCGGCTGAGAAATTTTATCGTCTTCGGAAAAAGGAATTTTGCAGTTGACGCCATAAACCGAAGAAGACGAACCGAAAACGAATTGTCTGACATTATATTTACGCGCCATTTCCAATAAATTTAAAGTGCCGCCGATGTTGGTTTCCGCATAAAGTTTAGGCTGCGAGAGCGAAGGCTGAACGCCTGCTCGCGCCGCAAGATGCACAATCGCGTCGAATTCGTTCTCCGCAAAAACCGCTTCCAAACCTTGCGTGTCGCAGATGTCAATTTCATACAACCGGAAGTTCGGGTTTTCGAGATGCGCGGAAATGTTGGCGCGTTTGAGTTCGGGCGCGTAAAAATCATTGAAATCATCGACGACGCTGACGCGCCAAATGTTTTCACCGAGAAGGCGTTCGACAAGGTGCGAACCGATGAAACCCGCGCCGCCGGTAACAAGTATATTTTTTTGATTATTCACAAAATGTTTTAGAGCGTGAAAGGCATATTTCAGTCAAAACAAAATAGCACGATTGAAAAGAATTTGGCAAAATCCCGGGCTTAAAAACGCCGCCGCGAGTGAAAGCGGTGAACGAGTTCTTCCAGAAAACCTTCGTAGGTGAAATTTTCCAAATCATAACTCGGTTTGAGTTTATACATTACCGGAAGCGCGACGCGCCAAGCCATCCAGAGACGCTGGCGGTCGGTTAAATCCCAACGACGTCGCAGAAAACTTTCGACCACTTCAATCTCGCCCTCGGTTATCAAATCGACGTTCGCCTGAAAATTCGTCTGTTTTTGCACACGCCGAAAAGCCGAGTCGCCCGCCGGATTTGAAAAGGTTTCGGCAAAAGTCGGCGCTTCGTCCAGACGCTCGCGGACGACGACCGTTCCCGCAAAAATATCGCCGATTCGCTGGTCGCGCCGGCTCACGAAAATCGTAATCAAACCGACCGAATAAACCGGAACGACAAAACCCGGAACGGCGTCGAAAATCCGCAGAAGATTTCTCGCCAGGGCTTCCCAAAACGTAATCGGGCGACCGTCTTCCCGAATCACGCGCAGCTTTAGAAAACGCTTGCCGGGCGTTTGCCCGTTCCACAGCCATTCAAAAACAATAAAATAACCGGCAAAAATCAAAAACACGACCACAATTAAAATTGCCATTGTCCATTTCGGCATTTCCTGAAACAACTCGCTCGCCTTCGATTCCGCGCCGTAGATGTCAATTCCCGACAGACTGATTAGCAGCCAGGCAATGATAAAAATCGAAAAATACTGAATAAAATGGTCAATCGCCACCGCCAGAAAACGATTGCCGATAGAAGCCAGCGCAAAGGCGAGCGGAACTCTTTCGGGCGTTTCGATGATTAAAGTTTCTTCGGTTTCGATAATTTGCGCCATTTCTAATTGCCTTTTACTCGTAAGAATTTTCGCTTGCCGACTTGAATCATAAAACTTTTTTCGGCGGTTAATTCAATTTCGACTTGGGCATTTGAAACTTTTTCGCCTTCAATTTTCACGCCGCCTTGTTCGATGAGTCGTCTGGCTTCACCTTTTGATGCGGCGAGATTTGTTTGAAGCAAAAGGTCTGCAAGTTTATAAGTTTGCGAACTGATAAGCATTTCTTCAATGTCTTCGGGAATTTCTTTTTTAACAAAGCGACGATTGAATTCTGCTTCGGCTTCTTTCGCTGCTTCCGATGAATGAAAATCCTTGATGACAAGTTTGGCTAATTCGACTTTCGCGTTGCGCGGATTTTCTTCGCCGGCTTCACATTTTGTTTTCAAAGCCAGAATCTCGTCCGCGCTCACATCCGTCACAAGCTCAAAATAACGCCACATCAAATCGTCGGAAATCGACATTATTTTGCCGAACATTTCATTTGGCGCATCGGCAATACCAATGTAATTTCCCAAACTTTTCGACATTTTCTGCACGCCGTCTAAACCTTCAAGCAGCGGCGTGGTCAAAACGACTTGTGCCTCTTGCGCGTATTCGCGCTGCAAGTTTCGCCCGACGAGCAGATTAAATTTCTGGTCGGTTCCGCCAAGTTCGACATCGGCGTTGAGCGCAACTGAATCGTAGCCTTGCACCAATGGATAAAGAAGCTCGTGCAGCGCAATCGGTTTTTCCTCGCGCAGACGCTTTTCAAAATCGTCGCGTTCTAAAATTTGTTTGACTGTCGTGTGGGAAGCGAGTTTGATAAAATCAGCCGCGCCGAATTTATCGAACCACTCGGAATTGTAGCGAACGACGGTTTTTTCCTCGTCCAAAATTTTAAAGATTTGTGTTTTGTAAGTTTCGGCGTTTGCCGCAATTTCTTCGCGCGTCAGCATCGGACGAGTCACGCTTTTGCCCGACGGGTCGCCAATCATTCCGGTAAAATCGCCGATAAGAAAAATAACCGTGTGTCCGAGTTGTTGAAACGCTTTCAGTTTTCGGATGACAACCGTGTGTCCGAGATGAATGTCGGGTGCAGTCGGGTCTGCGCCGTATTTTATAAGCAGAGGCTTGCCGGTTTTGGCGGATTTTTTCAATTTCGCGCGTAAATCTTCTTCGCGTATCAAATCAACCGCGCCTTTTTTCAAGTGTAAAATTTGTTCGTCAATCGTCATAAAATAAAATCGAAATTTATAATTTTCGATACATAATGTAAGCATTCGTCAACCCGTTTTCAACGTGCCGGAACGCTTCGGGAATTTCGCCAATAATTTCAAAACCGAGGCTTTGCCACAACTTAACGGCTTTTTCGTTGCTTTTAACGACGAAATTAAACTGCATCGCCGCGAAGCCGAGACGCTTCGCTTCGGCAATGGAAAACTCGCCTATTTTCCTGCCAACGCCTTTGCCGCGCGCTTCGGGCGCGACCATATAACTTCCGTTAGCGATGTGCGAGCCTAAACCCGTCTGATTCGGTTTGATGTAGAACGTAGCGACAATTTTGTTTTCAGAAACCGCAACATAGGTTTGTTTTTCCACGCTGCACCAATCGGCGAACGTTTTCTGGCGCGGTGAATCGGGCAGATAAGTGTAAGAATCGCCGGTCGAAATTACGAATTTTATAATTTCCCAGATTTGCTGTTTGTCTTCTTCCTGATATTTTCTTATCGTAATCATCGCGTCGCCAAATGTGTTTTATTATTAACTCAAGTTACTATATTTTACACAAATTACTTTTATGGAAAACAATTTATCAAACGCGAAGCTGGCATTCATCGGCTGCGGCGTGATGGCGGAATCAATGATTGCAGGTTTGCTGCGTAAAAATCTGGTCAAACCCGAACAAGTTTTTGCAAGTCATCCGCGAGCCATGCGGCGCGAAGATTTGACTGCGAAATACGGAATCAAGGTTTTTCAAAACAATGCCGAAGCGGTCGGGAAGATTCGAGAAAGCGAAAACTCAATGGTTGCGTTGTGCGTCAAACCGCAACGCCTGAGCGGCGTTTTGGAGGAGTTGAATAACACGGTCGCGTCGAATCAAATTGTTTTCTCAATCGTCGCGGGCGCGAAAATCGAAACGCTTTCCGAATCATTGTCAAACGAAAAAATCGTCCGCGCGATGCCGAATACGCCGTCGCAAATCGGCGCGGGAATTACGGCTTGGACTTGTACCGAAAGCGTCGATGAGAAAGAACGCGCTCAAATAAAAGCCTTGCTGACCGCGCTCGGCAAAGAGCTTTTTGTCGAAACGGAAAATATGATTGATATGGCGACTTCGCTTTCCGCCACAGGTCCGACGTATATTTTTATGGTGATGGAAGCCTTGACCGACGCGGGCGTTCATCTCGGATTTTCCCGCGAAATGGCAAAGGAATTAGTTCAGGAAACGATGCTCGGCTCGGTTTTGTTTGCCATGGAATCGCACAAACATCCGGCGGAACTTCGCAATATGGTCACGTCGCCCGGCGGAACTTCGGCGGACGCGATTTACCAGATGGAAAAAGGCGGTCTCAGAACAGTTTTATCAAAAGCCGTTTATTCGGCGTATCAAAAAGCGGTCGCGCTCGGGCAGAAGAGGTGAAAGGTAAAAATTAAAATTTTAATTTATTTTTCTCTTTTTACTTTTAACTATTTTGAATTTCCAAACCATTCTTTTTTGAGCTTCATCGAAAATATATTCGCCTGCTATTACGCTCCAAAAACCTAAAAATTGCCAACGTCCGACGGCTAATTTATTAAAAAGCGGAACGGCGTGCTTAATTTCAATAGCATCGAACATCGCCCGGTTAAATGAATCGAGTTTCTGGTCGCCGCGTCTGCCCGCGCCGGTGTAGAAAATCGTGTCCTGCGTCGAGCCGTGAAAATCAGGGTAACACGGATTTATTTTGCCGAAATCGGTTAAAAGTGAAACGAGTCGCCCGCCGCGCTGATAAATTCCGTGGCGCGTTTTGTGAATCTCGCCGATGCCGCTCCAGCTAAATATTTCTCCGACATTTTTTTCGGTAAACTCAACCATAAATTCGCACGAAATTTTACCATTAAAACAAAAAGAAACGCCCACGGGAGCGTTCCTTCTTTGGTGATTTGTAACAGGTTTTATTAATTAAAGACGGCTGGAACCGGAACGTCGCCCGGCGAGCCGAATTGAACGGCGACAAATGCGCCGGTCGCGCTGTTTAAGCGAAACCAGTAGCCGGTGCCGGGACGGAAAACCGAAATGTCCGCTCGTCCGTCGCCGTCGTAGTCAGCCGTCGCCGGAACGTCGCCGTTCGTGCCGAACTGAACGGAAGAAAACGCTCCGTTGCCGCTGCTCAACTGATACCAGTTACCGTTTGACGGTCGCCACACTACTATGTCGGATTTGCCGTCGCCGTCAAAATCTCCCATCATCGGTTTGTCGCCAAACGTTCCGAACTGTGTCGCGGAAAACGCATTATTGGCGCTGTTCAGGCGATACCAGTAGCCGGTTGAAGGGCGCCAGACGTTTATGTCGACTTTCCCGTCGCCGTCATAGTCGGCTGGCAGCGGAACGTCGCCGTTTGCGCCGAACTGAGTTTGCGAAAAGGCATTATTGCTGCCGCTCAATAAGCGATACCACATTCCGTCATCGGGACGATAGACGGCAGCGTCGGCTTTACCGTCGCCGTCGTAATCTGCCGGAACGGGAATATCGTTCGGATTTCCGAAGGATACAAAACTAAAAGTGTTGGTTGTGGATTTGAACATAAACCAAGTTCCCGCGCGATAGACGCCGACATCGGCTTTGCCGTCGCCGTCGTAATCTGCCGGAACGAGACGGTCGCCCGCCGCGCCGAATTGAGTAGAATCGAAGGATGAACTTGATGAGCCGTTGGTGATATACCACATACCGTTTGACGGTCGCCAGACGGCGACATTAGCGCGTCCGTCGCCGTCAAAGTCAAATTTCACGCGACTAGTAGTCGAAGGCGGCGGAAACGGTGTCGGAATCGGAGTTGGAGTCGGAGTTGGAGTCGGAGTTGGAATCGGCGTCGAAGCAGGTGTCGGCGTCGGTGTCGGAGCAACGGTTTTTACTTTCAGACAAGAAGCGCTCGCCGCCACGTAAGCCGTCACTTCATTGCTCGTAAAAGCACAGAAAACAGGCGGAGTCAGATAACTGATAATCTGGTTCATCGTCGTATTGGCACAATTCTGGGCTGCGTCAACGTGATGGGCGCCTAAATTATGTCCGATTTCGTGAGCCGTAACTAAACTATTAATCGGGGCGGAGACTGTTTTGCCGCCGAGACCGTAAGCAAAATTCGGGTTGCTGCAAACGACGCCGATATACGCGAGTCCCATCCCGGAAACGCCGGGCTTTCCGCTAAATAAATGTGCCGCATCCCGCGAATACTGTGTTTGCGGAAGGTTTACGTTCCAGTAATCTCTGAAAGAAACCAGCAGAGTATTGGAAGTTGTGCCGTCGAAAGGGTCTGCTGTTGACCAGGTATGTTGATATGTAACGCTAATTGATAGGTTGAATTCTCTCTCATACATTCCTTCAACCATATTCAAACTGCTTAAAATTTCATTGTTTGCTTGAGCTGCGCCGCCGAGTTGGGCGACATATTGAAAATCGGCTTCGGTTGCAAGCTCGACAATGTGTTGTTCCGGCGCGGTTTCAGGCGCGTTCGCGGAAATCATTTCCTTTCCGCGCTCGATTCGCTCCGTCAGTTCCGTGTCGCAGAGAAAACTTTTATCTTTCAATAAATCCATTTCACGATAAAAAACTACATCATCGGCTGCCGCGAAACGTGAATAATTCTGTGCCGGCTCGACAAAAAATCTTTCGCCGCCAACTTCGACATAACCTTCGATTGCCGCGCCGCTAATCGTCATCCGAACATCGGAGTCGGCTTCGCCCGCCACCTTTCCTTTAAATGTCGTAACCTCGCCTCTTTGAATTGTTTGAATGCCTCTTTCGGTTGTGTCCTGCGCCCTGTAACCGGCAGCGCGCAAATCATTCGGCACCAGATTCAAATCAAACTTTCCCGCGGCAGTCGGAATCGAAAGCGAGCGGCTGGATTGAACCTGACCGAGAGCTTTTTGTTTATCCAACTTTATTAAGTCGAATTTTTTGAACGACTCTCTTAAATCAATTTGTAATTTGCTGCTTTGTCCAAAAGAAAATGCGGCAAACGCGCAAACACAAAGTGCTGCAAAAAATGCATTTCGGGTATAATAAAAAGTCACCGGCATTAAATCCTCCACCGACCGTGTTATGTTTTTTAAGGGTTTGAAGTGAATGTGGGTTAAATTTTAATCCACATTGTTAATACATTTTTAACAGCGTTGGATTTCCAGAATTTTTTTGCGCGTAAAAATCAGTGTTTTCGGGCGATTCCGCTTTATGTTGAAAAAAATTATTAAAATAATTTGGGAAAACTTGAATCCGGTAATCCGACAAAAATTTATTCGCTTTTCACAAAAGAAATTTACAGTTTCGGTAGTGGCAGTCGTCATTAATGAAAACGAAGAAGTTTTATTACTCGACCACGTTCTGCGTTCCGGTTTGAGTTGGGGCATTCCGGGCGGATTCATCAAATACGGCGAGCAGCCCGAAGCCGCCGTCAGGCGCGAGATTCGTGAAGAAACAAGTTTGGAATTGGAAAACATAAAACTGATTAGGCTGCGGACTTCGTATCGCCACGTCGAGATTCTCTTTTGTGCCACGCCGGTCGGCACGGCTAGAGCGCAAAGTCTCGAGATAAACGAATTGGGTTGGTTTAAGGTTGATGAAATGCCCGAAAAAATGAGCTTCATCCAAAAACAGATTGTCGAGAAAGTATTAAATTCCGAATTTAAAGTCTTGATTGACGCAAATTCCGAATTTCAAAATTTATGATGTTTATCATATAATTTTGAAGTTATTTTAGAATTTTTAAAACAGGAGAATTTAAATGGTAGATTTAATCCCTTCGTCCGAATCGGTAATGAAAATTTTACAGAACACGGGCGCGTATCGTCAAGGACACTTTGTCTTTCCGAGCGGAAAACACGCTTCGCATTATTTTCAAATGCCGCTTGCCTTCCGTTACTATGATAACTCGCGTGTTATGTCGGTCGGTTTGAGCCGTATGTTTCGGATGGAAAAAGCGATTTCGAGCCGTCTGCCGAAAATTTCAATCATCAGTCCGAGTCCGGGCGGCATTCCGGTCGCCTTTGCCGTGCGCGAAGCGCTCGGCGCAGACCAGATTTACTGGGCGGAAATCGAAAACGGCAAGCGTCAATTTCGACAGTATTTGAAGGAAGGCGATATTTATCCGTGCATCATCGTTGACGACCTTATCCGAACCGGAAACGCGATTCAGGAAACGGCGAAACTAGTTAGAGAGCTTGGCGCGGAAATAATCGGCTGCGGCACGATTGTTAAATTTAAAGAGGCGCCGAAGGAAATCGAAGGCGTCAAAATTCAATCTCTGGTCGAGTTTGACGCGAATTTTTATGATACGGCGGAAAGCTGGAAATCGGCGGAAGGAAGCGACGCGCCGGAAGAAACCGTCAGATTTTAATTAACTGATAACTGATAATTGATAGTTGATAGTTAATAATTTGATTTCACTATCAGTTATCAGTTATCAACTATCAGTTATTATGCTGTTGCAAGCAAGCGGATAATATGTGAAAATTTTCTTTACAAATGTTGTTTTAACAGGAGATTTTCATAGAGTGAAATCAGAACTTGAAAAGTTGATCGAATTACAAAAGACGGACACCAACCTCCGCAAATTAAAAAAAGCCATTGACACCGCAGAAGCGAGGCGTGCAAGTATCGGACAAGAGTTTGAACAGCACGCCTTTTCTATTCGTGAAATACAGGCGAAGCGCGACACGGCGCAAACAAGGCGCAGCGAGCTTGAAAAACAAATCGCCGAAAATAAGACTTATCTCGAACGCGCCAGCCGCAACCTAAAAACCGCGACCGACCAAAAACAATACGAAACCGCAATGCGCGAAACCGATGCTTTGCAAAAACAAATTTCCGCGCTGGAAACGCAGGTTTTAGAACGAATGACCGAATCAGAAGAAGTCGAAAAAATTCTGGCGGAACGCAGCGAAGAAATAGACAGCCTGGAGTCGAATCAAAAAGCCGCTTTGAAGGATTTCGACAAAGAAGTCGCCGCGAATCGGAAAGAGTTTGAAAGCGAAACAAAAAAACGCCACGAAGTTTTTATCACTCTGCCAGCGCAAATGGCTTCGGTTTACAACCGCCTCGCGCAGAGAAGCCGCGACGGAATCGCCGTCGCCGAAGTCGTGGGCGGCTCGTGCAGCGCGTGTTTTATGAAACTGCGCCCGCAAATGCAGCTCGAATTAAAAACTACCGATAAAATTATGACCTGCGAAAACTGCACCAGAATTTTGTATATCGCGCCCGCTTCCGAATCAAAAGCCGTGAGTCAGGATTCTTGAAATCAGCCAAAATAGTAAATCACAATTTGTAAAATTGATGTTTGACAACATTTGGGTTTTAGAATTATTCTAAATCTAATCTCGGGACAATGAAAAACGCGCAGATAAAAATCGAAGAGTTGGGTTTGACGAAGCAGCGCGAAGTCGTTTTGCAAGTTATCCGCGACGAAGACGAGCATCTGACGGCGAACGAAGTTTTCGACAAAGCCAAACGGCTTTTGCCGGGAATAAGTTTTGCGACCGTTTATAATTCTCTGCGCTATTTGAAGGAAGCTAATTTGATTGGAGAAGTCAGTTTTGGCAACGGCGCGAGTCGGTTCGACAGTTTGACTTCGCGGCACGACCACGCGATTTGCACAAATTGCGGTAAGTTGGTTGATATGGAAATCGAGCTTCCCGCAGAAATCGTTAAATTAGCAACCAGATTTTCAAAATTCAAACTCGAATCTATCGAATTGACTCTGCGCGGTTTATGTCCCGAATGCAATAAATAATTATTTCAGGTAAGTTCATTGAGTTTTTAAACTTAGTGAACTTTTTTATTTTTCAAAACACACAAGGAGGAAAAAATGATAGAAGACGACAGCAAAACATTAAGCGAAAATTCCGAAAATTCCGCTGACACGAATGGCGAGCAACCGATTTTGACGACCCGACAAGGGCATCCGGTTTATGATAATCAAAATACACGCACGGTCGGCAGCCGCGGTCCGGTCACGCTGGAAAATTATCAATTTTTAGAAAAGATTACGCATTTTGACCGCGAGCGCGTTCCCGAACGGGTTGTTCACGCACGCGGCGCGGGCGCGCATGGTTATTTTGAAGCTTACGGAACGGCGGGCGGCGAGCCGATTGCCAAATTTACACGCGCCAAACTTTTTCAGGAAAAAGGCAAACGAACGCCGGTTTTCTTGCGCTTTTCGACTGTTATTCACGGCGGCACGTCGCCGGAAACCTTGCGCGACCCGCGCGGTTTTGCCGTGAAATTTTACACAGACGACGGCAACTGGGATTTGGTGGGCAACAATTTGCCGGTGTTTTTTATCCGCGACGCGATAAAATTTCCCGACGTAATTCACTCGCTTAAACCCGACCCGGTAACAAATATGCAGGACGTGCGGCGCGTTTTCGATTTTATGAGTCTGACGCCCGAAGCGATGCATATGTTGACGTGGCTGTTCAGCCCGCGCGGAATCCCGCAGGATTATCGCCATCAAGACGGTTTCGGCGTCAACACTTACAAATGGTATAACTCGGAAGGCGTCGGCGTGCTGGTTAAATATCATTTTAAGACCAAACAAGGCATTAAATCGCTGACCGAAAAGCAGGCAAGCGAGATTCAAGCGACGAATTTCAACCACGCGACGCAGGATTTATACGAATCAATCGAGCGCGGAGATTTTCCCGAATGGGAATTGTGCGTGCAGATTATGTCGGACGACGAACACCCGGAACTGGATTTCGATCCGCTCGACGACACGAAAACTTGGGACGAAACGCAGTTTCCGCTTATTCCGGTCGGACGAATGGTTTTAGACCGCAACCCGAAAAATTATTTTGCAGAGGTCGAGCAAGCGGCGTTCGGAACAGGCGTTCTGGTTGACGGACTCGATTTTTCCGACGACAAAATGCTGCAAGGGCGCACCATGTCGTATTCGGACACGCAGCGTTATCGCGTCGGCGCAAACTATCTACAACTGCCGATTAACAGCCCGAAAAAGCGCGTCGGAACAAATCAGCGCGACGGTCAAATGACTTATTTCGTCGACACGGCGGGCGAAAATCCGCACGTTAATTACGAACCGTCGAGTATGGGCGGACTGAAAGAAGCAGCCAAACCGGGAAAAGACCACACGCCGTATGTCGAGGGAAATCTCGTGCGCCAGAAACTCGAACGCACCAACGATTTCAAACAAGCGGGCGAGCGTTATCGCGCGATTGAACAATGGGAACGCGACGATTTGATTTTCAATCTCGTCGGCGCAATCAGCCAATGCAACCCCGACATTCAAGAACGAATGATAAATATGTTCACCCAATGCGACGCCGAATACGGACAGCGCGTCGCAGACGGAATCAAGCAGATAAAATCCGAAAAATCAGAAGCCGCTCAGCCGATTTAATTGTTTTTTAGAAAAGGCGAGCGAAGCGACAGCTAAAAGATTTAGCCACGAACAAACACGAAGATTCACGAACATAAGACAATTTCAAATAAATTTATTTCGTGCCTTTTCGTGATTGTTCGCGGCTAAAAATTATCGAAACTTATCGAAAACTAAATATAAAATATACACGCTCGCGGTAATCGAGCCGATTAGCAAAGCAATCAAACCAATAATAATCAGCCCGACAAACAGATAATCCGAAGTCGTGCCTTTATCTTTTCCGGTGGCGCGCGTCCGAATTAAATTCATATTCTGCTTGTTTGCCTTCCAGACAAAATCGAACGCATCGCCGACGAACGGAACCGACCCGACAAGGTAATCAAGCCCGATATTAAAAGCCATTCTAAGCAGCGTAATTTTCGGCACGCCGTAACGCACGCCCGCAATCAAAATATAAAACGAGGCAAACGAAGTCAGCGTGTCGCCGACATTCGGAACTAAACCAATCAGCGCGTCAAGTCCGAAACGCCAACCGACAATCGGAATTTTTATCCAATCGTCCAAGTAACGCGATAAATTTTCGAGGCTTTCTTCAATCTCGATTTGTTTGCGTTCTTTTATAGCTGTTTCAAACCGCGAACGCGTCTGAATTTCCTTCATAATTTTATTTAGCCACGAATTACACGAATAAAATGTTTCCTATTCGTGTAATTCGTGTAATTTGCGGCTAATTTCTTTTACTTCTTCAACGGCGTATTTCCCTCAACAATTTTCACGCTCAAAATTTTATCGCCGCGCACGAGATTATCTACGATTTTCATATCCGATTCGTTCACGCGCCCGAAAACCGTGTAGCCGCCATCGAGATGCGGCTGCGGCGAATGGCAAACAAACCATTGCGAGCCGCCCGTGTCTTTGCCCGACAGAGCCATTCCGACCGTGCCGCGCTCATACGGAATTTCGTTCATCTCATCGCGGATTTCCCAGCCCGGACCGCCGTTGCCGTCGCCGCGCGGGTCGCCGTCCTGCACGACAAAATTCGGCACGACGCGGTGAATCGTCAAGCCGTTGAAATAATTTTTGCGGGCAAGTTTGATAAAATTGTCAACTGTCAATGGCGCGTCTGCGGGAAAGAATTCGATTGTAAAAGTTCCCTTTTCGGTTGTCAGAATAGCTTTTGCGCTTTTGCGAGAAACGGCGCGAACGTAGTCGGCGTTTGAATTTAGAATCACGCCGAGCTTTGTGCCGGTTTTTCGCGTGTAAGGTTTCACCGTTCCGACTTTTTCCTCGGCGTTTGGAAAATCAGCCTGCAAATCATTTCGCTTTATCAACTGCGCGGCGTGTCGTCTGACAAGAATATCAGGCGCGTCGAGCGCGACTTTCAACGAATCAGTCGCTTCCTTTTTATCTAATTTAACTAAAGCCGAAAGAATTGAAAACTGCGCGTCGTTGTATTGTTTATCGGTTTTGAGAGATTCGACAAAAGCCTTTTTTAATACTTCTATATTTTCTTTGTTTGCAGTTTGTTCGCCTAAAAGCCCGGCGGCAGTTGCGCGAAGGATAATATTTTTGTGGTCGGCAAAGTCATCGCTCAAAACAATACGCAAATATTTTCCTAAATCGTCGGTCTTAAATTCAGCGAACGCGCCTAACACATCCGGCGATTCTATTTCGTTGATATAAAAATTTTCGATTATAAATCGCAGAATTCTTTCGGCTTTGGTTTTCACTTCGGAATCGGAGCTTTTAGCTAATTCTGCGAGACCTTGCGCGACGCCCGAAATTGGCAAAGCCTTATCGCCTTTTGCAAATATAATCATTCCGGGCGCAGGCGGAGTTTTTTTCGCATCGAGCAACGGCATAAATTTTTCCACATATTTGGCGGGCGCGATTTGCGCTTGCGCGATTTCTACTTCTAAAGAACAAGGCGCGTGTAATTTACAGTAAGTTTCTAAAACATTTACCGCTCGTTCGTTATTTGTATTCGGCAAAAGTCTCGCCAAAGTCGTAGCGATTTCCAACAATTCGTTTTTTTCCGTCGGTATGGCAAATTTCGATTTTTTGTAATCGCTTAAAAGGCTTTCGGCACGGTCGAGTAATCTGTCAGCGGCTTTCGCGTCTTTCAAACTTCCCAAACTGCGAATTGCCGAAACGCGGACGCGCGAGTCCTGGTCTGAGACAGCCGCTTCGAGCAGCAAATTAAAAGCGTTCGCGTCTTCCGCCGCGCCGAGCGCGCGCGCCGCGTTTGCTCGCGCGATAACGTCCGTGTCGGAAAGAAGCATCGCGCGGAGTTTTTCGTTAGCGGTTTTTGAACGAAGTCTGGATAAAGTGTTTGCCGCGTCCGCACGGATTCTGCCGTCGGCGTTGGTCAAAAAACTTCCCGCGACCAAATCGCCGTTTTCGGGTTTGGCTCTCAAGGCGGCGGTTATTCCCAGCAAAACGACTTCGCGGTTTTGTCTCGAGCCGCGACCGTCTTCAAACTGCAAAGCGTCCAAAATCGCTTCGCCTAAACTTTTTGCTTTATCGTCTTTGGCATTTGCCGCCGCGATTTTTCCCGCCGCTTCGACGGCGCGGGCGCGAACCGCGTCGGCATTTTTCGTGTCTTGCAAAACTTTTAGAATTGCGTCCGCGCCTTTGATTGATTCGATTTCGCCGAGTGCGAACGCCGACATTGCGCGAACCGAAACGCTCAAATCTTCTGTGAGAAGTTTCGTCAAAATCGGAACTGCGCTTTCGCGCCCGGTTCTTCCCGACGCAAGCGCGGCGCGTGTACGATTTTTCGCGTTAGAACTTTTCAGCAAATTTTCCAAGGTTTTATCAAAGCGCAACTCGTCTTCGGCTTTGGAGATTTGCACCAAAACATCAGTCGGAATTTGCGCGAAAAGCTGAAATGCAAAACATACGAGAAAGAGAAAACAGATTGTTAAAATTTTTTTCATTGGTTGACCTCTAAGAAATTGACGGGTAAAAGGATTTTACTGATTTATATGATTAAAACCAAGTTATTCCGGCAACGAGGCAGAAACCCGAGCGTTAGCGCGGGTGCGATTCTCTCAATGCAAATCCGCACCCTTCCTCACGGTCGGGTTTCCGCCTTAATGATTTTAGGCTTATAATTAATTCAAAATCACACAGGAAATAAAAAATGCTGAAAAACCTTTTAATAATAACGCTTATTTTAACTTTGGTCTGTTTGCCCGTTTCCGTTGCGGCGCAGACGAAACAGAAAATCAGTCTGCTTTTGTATAACGGCAAAGTTTTTACGGCTGACGCGCAATTTTCGATTGCCGAAGCGGTTGCGGTTGACGGCGACAAAATAGTCGCGGTCGGAACATCCGGCGAATTGCGAGGAAAATATCAAGCGACAAAGGAAATCGATTTGCAAGGCAAACTTGTAACGCCCGGATTTAACGATGCGCACGTTCATTTTCTGCGCGGCGCGTTGTCGCTTTTGTCGGTGGTTTTGACCGATACGAAATCGCTCGGCGAGGCGCAAAATAAAATTGCCGAAAAAGTTAAAACGACCAAAGCGGGCGAATGGATAATCGGGCGCGGTTGGGACCACACGATTTGGAAACAAAATTTTCCGTCGAAAGCGGATTTGGATAAAATCGCGCCGAACAATCCGATTTTTCTCGTCCGCGTTGACGGTCACGTCGGCTGGGTTAATTCGGCGGCGTTGCGTTTGGCGAAAATTGATAAGAACACGAAAAATCCCGAAGGCGGCGAAATCGAACGCGACGCGAGCGGCGAGGCGACGGGAATTTTGAAGGAAACTTCTCAAGGTTTGGTTTCAAATTTGATTCCGCCGCAGACAAAAGAGCAGGAAACGAAAGGTTTGGAACTCGCGCTCAATATGGCGCGGAAATACGGCATCACGAGCGTGCAGGACAATTCCGGTTATGAAACGACGAAGCTTTACCGCGATTTTTTGCGGGCTGATAAATTAACCGTGCGCGTCGCCGAATGGCAGGATTTTGAAGATTCGGTCAGCGAGATAAAACGCCAGCGCAACGAGTTTGCGGCGTTTAATGACGACAAAAATCGTTTGAAATTGACCGCGCTGAAAGGCTACGTTGACGGAACTTTAGGTTCGCGCACGGCGTCGCTTCTCGCGCCTTATTCGGACGACATTGGAAATTCGGGCATTCCGCGCCACACGCCCGAAGAATTGACCCGAATGATGGTCGAGCGCGACGCGGCAGGTTTTCAGATTGCGCTTCACGCGATTGGAGACCGCGCGAATCGAATGGCTTTGGATGGTTTTGCGAAAGCCGTAGAGAATGAAGATAAAAATGGAATCAACGCGCAAAATAATCGACGTGCAAAGGAAATACGCGAGAAAACTGGTGAAATCGTTGATTATGTTATGCTCATTTCGGATAAACGTCATCGCATCGAACACGCGCAAGTTGTCAGCCCAAACGATTTCAAGCGTTTTGAAGAACTCGGAATTATCGCTTCGATGCAGCCTTCGCACGCGATTTCGGATAAGCGTTGGGCGGGCGAGCGGCTTGGCGAATATCGCGTTCTGGGCGCGTATGCGTGGCATTTGATGCAGTCTTACAATGTTCACGTTCCGTTCGGGACCGATTTTCCGGTCGAATCAATCAATCCTTACAACACGCTTTACGCCGCCGTTTCGCGTCAGGACTGGGAAGGAATGCCCGTCGGCGGCTGGCAGCCGCAGGAAAAATTAACGATGGCGGAAGCGATTCGCTGTCATACTTTTGAATCGGCTTACGCGGAATTTGCGGAAAATATCAAAGGTGAAATAAAGGTTGGAATGCTCGCGGATTTGGTCGTGCAGTCGAAGGATTTGCTCACGATTGAGCCGAAAGAGATTTTGACTACCGAGCCGATTTATACGATTTTCAACGGGAAGATTATTTATCAGAAATAGTCTGATGTTAGGAACAAAAATTTACAGGGATGACAGGATAAACAGGGATAAATCAATTCAGAAATTTTAATTTGACTTAATCCCTGTCTATCCTGCTATCCCTGTAAATTCTCTTAAAGTTTCACAGCTTCGACGATTTGCAGCGGCGAAGCTGTCGGAATGACGTTGGTTAATTTGAAGCCCGCTTTTTCAAACAGTTCGGCGTATTCGGCGGCGGTTCGTTCTCTGCCGCTGGTCATTGCCAGCATATTCAAATCCATTACTTTGCTCATCGAAGGAATGCCTTTTTCGGATTCGACGACCGATTCGACGAGCAGCACTTTTGCGCCGGGTTTTGCTGATTTTGCGATGTTTTTCAAAATCGAAACGGATTCGTCATCGTTCCAGTCGTGAACGATGTGCTTCATCAAATAAATGTCGGCTTCGACCGGAATTTCCGCGAAAAAATCTCCGCCGACAACTTCAACGCGACCGGCGACTCCGGCGTTTTCCAAAACTTCATTCGCTCCGGCGACGACTTGCGGCTGGTCGAATAAGATTCCTTTCGCGTTCTCGTTTGTTTTCAAAACGGTCGAAAGCAGTCGTCCGTGTCCGCCGCCGATGTCGGCAATTGTCTTCGCTTCGGAAAAATCATAGACGGCGGCGACGGCGTTGCCGACGGTTTTGCTGAAGCTCGTCATCGCGTCGTCGAAAATTCCGGCGATTTCGGGTTTGTCCTGAATATACGGGAAAAACGGCTGACCGAATGCGTTTTCAAAAGCGATGCCGCCGGTTTTGACGCTGTGCAGTATATTGCCGTGCGCGTTCCAATGCTCACGGTCACAAATCATATGCGCGATACCGCGCAGAGATTCGGGATGGTCGGAACGCAAAAACTCGGAAAGCGGCGTCAGCGAAAATTTGCTTTCGTCATCTTCCGCGAAAACTCCGACGCTTCCCAGAGCGCGCATCAGCCGATACAGCGCGGGCTTGTTCGTGTCGGTCAACCGAGCAAGTTGCTCGGCGTTTTTCGCACCGTCTTTCAAATGGTCGGCGATATAAAGTTTGCTGGCGACGGAAATTGCCTGCGAAACCATAAAGCCCATTAACATCTGCATTAAAACCGCTTGGGGTGGCATCTGCGTTTTTTCTATTTCGGGGGAAACTGCGTTCATATTTATAAACTCCAATTTTTAAAATTACTGTTATTGAAAGAACATTAAACTGTTCTGCAAAATTAACGCGCAGTTTTGCGGGGGAAAGTATCAAAACATTTTTAGCGCAAATTTCATTATTTCAGAGAAGATTTTAACTTTTGAAATTTTGCGGTGAATATTACCATCCGGCTTTTCGTAGAAACTGAAAAGCCATTCCGCTGCTTGATAGAACGGAATGGCTTTCGAGTTAAATACAACAAGATATTCAATCAATCTTGTCTGTCAACAATTTTAGAAATTGTAGCGAAGACCGAATTGAAGTTGACGCGCCGGTGCCGCCGACGTGAATCCTAAAGGCGAAGTCGGCGAAACGCCTCTGATGCCTCTGGCTTGAATCGGGATGACGCTGGTCGCGCCCGCGCAATTCGGATTGGTCGGGAAATTCGCCACGCAAGCCGTTCCGACGACGTTGTTAATGCCGTTGAAATTAGTGTGATTGAACAAATTAAAAGCTTCAAACGTCAGTTCGAGATAATGCTGTTCTTTGGCAAAAAAGCGGCGAGCGAGACGCATATCGAAACTGTAATACGGTTCGCCTCTGCCCGTGTTTCTCGCCGCCAGCGCCGGACGGTCGTTGTATAGACGGCTGTCGTTGTTGGTATCCGTTCCGATTAACAAATTGAAAGGACGACCGCTGCCAGCCGTAAAAATCGGCGAGAAGACGAAATCCTTCAGAAAAGCGTTTTCAAACGGACTGATGATAACGGCGCTGATAACCGCACGATGTCGCTGGTCGAAGGACGAAAGAGCGCGGTCGTCACGAATATTGAACGGATTTTGTCCTAAATAATCCGTATTGAAATCGGTTGATTCGTCAATTGATTTTGCAAAAGTGTAATTGGCGTTCAAGCTGTAATTGCGTGAAAACCGTTTGGTAATCTGCAATGTTCCGGCGTGGTAAAAAGTATTGGAAACCGATTGGTATTCGGCGTCGAGCGCGAAGCGCGGCAGGAAGTTTCCGTTTAACGCGCCTCCGTTTGTCGAACAGTTAAAACCCGCGGCAGGCGCGTTTGGAACTGCGAAACAGCCAAGCTGCGTGGCATTGACAATCGGCGAACCGGTGAACGCGCTTGTGCCGGTTACCGAATATTGACGAACATCGACCGGGCGAATGATATGAAGCCCGCGCGTGAACAAATAACTGACTTCGGCGGCAAAACCGTGACCCAAATCCTGCTGAACCGCAAGGCTGGCTTGGTAGGTTTCAGGATTCTGGAAGTCTTTTCCGATGCGAATACGCGCTTCGAGCGGTCTGCCGGGCGCGGTGTTTAATCCGAACTGCGTCAAATCGGAAGCGACGATCTGGCGTCTCGTCGGCGAGTTCGGGTCGATGATTCCCTGCGCGAGCAGTGTTTGATAAATGGCAGCCGCACTGTATGAACCCGGAAGCGTTATTGCCGCAACGACGATGTTGATATTAAACGGGTCTGTGCCGGAAGCCAGAGTATTGGTTACGTTGGTAATCTGGTTGTCGATTTGTCCGGTAAAGATTCCCGCGCCGCCGCGAATGACGGTTTTTGCATTATTGAAAATATCCCACGAAAAACCGAAACGAGGCTGGAAATTGTTTTTATCGAGCGGTATCGGGTCGGCTTCGTTTTGAACGAAATAACGCAAGCCGTAGTTGAGCGTTACATTCGGACGAACTTTCCAGGTGTCCTGTCCGAAAACTGAAAAACGCTGGCTGTTGCTGGCAAACGCCGAAAGACCGAAACCCTGTTGATAAACCTGTGGCAGACTGAAGTTATAAGCCTGCAAAGCATTGATTGTGCTGGAAGTCGTGTTGCTCAAAGTAGTTCCGAGAAGTCCTGCCTGCGCCGGGGTGATAACTCCGGCTTGTGCATCGGCAGTAATTTGAGCGCCGATTGCCGTTCGTTGAGCGGTAGAAAATAGCGTCGCAAACGGCAGGGAGCCGAATCGAAAAGTTCCCGGCAGATAAGTTTCCGAATTGCTGTTCACACGTTGGAATTGAAAAACAACGCCGGTTTTGATAGTGTGCGAACCTCTCACCATTGCGAGTGTATCGGCAACGTCGAATTGTTTCGTAAAACTGTTTGAAGGCAGAAATATGTCGCGTCCGAAATTTCCGAAACCGAGAATATTGATTTCCGGTCCAAACGGGTCGTTCGGCGTGACATCTAAATTCAAGTAATAAAATTGGGCGCGAAGTTCGTTGATGGTCGTGCTGTTGAAAGTATGATTTTCCGACAAAAGAATTCCGGCGCTCGGCGATTTGACGTTGTTGCCGCGCGATTCGGCATTTAATGCGCCGGTCGCCTGATTTTCGTAATTTGAACGGGCATAGTTTACCCGGACAAACCCCGTGTCGGAGCTGCCGAAAGTATGGTCAATTCGTCCGGAAAACAAACCATTCGTGCTTTTGGCGGGAAATTGTCCGTTGGTCGCGCTGTAAAGACCCGCGGTTCGCGCGTTTGCGACGGTTAAGCCGCCGCGCACGCCGGCAGCCAAAGGCGCAAAAGCCGGACGACCTGCCAGATAATTCAGAAAGAAATTCTGGTCGCTGGCGGCATTCGGCGCTGCAAGCGCCAAGCCGTTTAACGAGCCGTTGAGAGTGACGAAGGAAGTTTGATTCTGGCGAAGTCCTTCCGCCGAAAGGAAAAAGAAAGTTTTGTTTTCAATAATTTTGCCGCCGAGCGAGCCGCCGAATTGCTGGCGGCTATAGGGCGATTTGCCGTTCGGATTAAAATCGAAAGCGTTCCGCGCGTCAAAGCGTTTGTTGCGGAAATAACCGAACGCGCTGCCGTGATATTTATTGCTTCCGGTTTTGGAGACGATGTTGACGACGCCGCCCGAAGCGCCGCCGAATTCGGCAGCATAACTGTTGCGGTCAACCTGAAATTCCTGCACGGCTTCCTGACTAACAACGTCTCGCGCGCCGCCCGAAGGCGTGTCGGCAGTCGAGCCGTCAACGTTGATCGAGTTGCCGCGTCCGTTGTTGCCGCCAAACGAAAGACCGGATTGCGGAGTCTGGACGACGCGGAAATCGGTCGAGTCGTTTATGTTATCGGCATCGGTAACGCCGGGTGTGAGCAGCGCAAAATCCAAAAAATTACGGCGGTTAATCGGCAGATTGTTTAATTGTCTGGCGGAAATAACGGTTGACTGCTGCGTTCTTTCCGTATCAACCAATTGCTGGTCGCCCGCCAAAACATCGACGACCGCCCCGACCGCGCCGACTGTTAATTTTACATCGAGCGAAGACTGTTGACCGACTTCGAGCAGCACGTTATTAATCGTGCTGGATGCAAAGTTGGCTGCTTCGACCTTGACCGTATAAGTGCTTGGCAAAAGCGAAAGAATCACATAATTGCCGTCCGCGTCGCTCGTGACGGTGCGCGTCGTGCCTTTATTGTTGTCGGTTGCCGTGACGGTCGCGCCGCCGACGACCGCTCCGTTGGCATCGGAGACGACGCCTCTTAACTCAGCGGTCGCGTTTGCCTGTGCAAAAGCAAGTGTCGCGCCGAAGCTCAGCAGCAAACCGAGCAAAAAAATAGTTGATAACTTTTTCATAGAATTAAACTCCTGTGCAAAATGTAACTAAAATTATTAAGACAAATTTTCCCTCGCCGAATTCCGTGTTAAAAAGCGAATCAGTTTGCCGTTAAAGCAAAACAAGTTTTATGCAGTCATTTTCTTCAAACAGTAAAATGAATTGGTAAGCACAAAACTGAAAATCATTTCTGAAAATACAAAGCGAAGTTTTTATAATTTTCAATTCGCAGCCGATTCCGCCGCCGCCGCGCTCGTCTGTGTTTTCCTGCGGTCGAAATCGCTGAAACTTTTGCCCGCGTCAGCAAGTTCTTTCAATAACTCCGACGGCTGCCACCAATCGCCGTACGCGTCATAAAATTCTTTTACCTTTTGATAAACCTTGCCGAGTCCGATTGTATCGGCATAAAACATCGGACCGCCGCGCCGGACGGGAAAGCCGAAACCATTGATATAAATTAAATCTATATCAACCGAACGCAAGGCGATTCCGTCTTCCAAAATCTTCGCGCCTTCGTTGACCGAAGCATAAATCAAACGCTCAATAATTTCTTCTTCGGAAATTTCGCGCTGCTCGATTCCCGCTTCGGCTGCCGTGTCTTT
Source organism: uncultured Pyrinomonadaceae bacterium (assembly GCA_964235785.1). Classification (GTDB taxonomy): domain Bacteria; phylum Acidobacteriota; class Blastocatellia; order Pyrinomonadales; family Pyrinomonadaceae. The sequence goes on from CAXSBF010000001.1 coordinate 93,472, forward strand.
CAGCATTTGCGCGATTCCGGCGTTCGGCGCGGGTTTTCGGTTTTCGTCGTAATCATACCAACCGGCTTTTGTTTTTTGACCGTAGCGACCGAGTTCGTAGATTTTATCGGCAATAATCGGATAGCGTCGCCCTTCGATTTCGAGATGTTTATATTCCTGACGCACGCGCCAGCCGACATCGACGCCCGCCAAATCGGACATTGCAAAAAGTCCCATCGGCATACCGAAATTATTTAACGCGCGGTCAACTTGCTCAACTGTCGCGCCTTCTTCGACTAAAAACTGCGCTTCACGCCCGTATGGTTCGAGCATTCGGTTGGCGACAAAACCGGGGCAATTACCGACTAATACGCCGAGTTTCCGCAAACGTTTCGCTAATTTCATCGAAGTCGAAATGACTTCTTTACTTGTTTTTGCGCCGCGCACGATTTCAAGCAGACGCATTACGTTTGCGGGAGAAAAAAAGTGATGACCGATGACCATTTCCGGGCGCGAAGTCGCGGCGGCGATTTCGTCAATGCTCAAAGTCGAAGTGTTCGACGCTAAGATAGCTGACGGCTTGCAGATTTTATCGAGTTCGCCGAAAATTTCGCGCTTCAGAGCCATATTTTCAAACGCGGCTTCGACAACAATGTCGGCGTCTGCAAACTCGTCATAAACGAGCGTCGGCGCTATTAAACCCAAACGCTTTTGCATTTGGTCTTCGCTCATTCGACCTTTTTTCACCGAACTTGCGTAATTTTTTTCAATCGTCGCCATTCCGCGCGTCAATGCTTCTTCGGTCGTTTCCTTCAAAACAACCGGAATTCCGGCGTTCGCAAAATTCATCGCAATTCCGCCGCCCATCGTTCCCGCACCGATAACGGCAGCTTTTTCAATCGTTAAAATTGGCGTGTCTTTCGGCACGTCCGGGATTTTGGCGACTTCGCGCTCGCCGAAAAAGACGTGAATCAACGCTTTCGATTCGGTTGATTGCAGACATTCGACAAAAAGTTTGTTTTCAAATTGGATACCTTCGTCAAAGGAAAGTTTCGTCGCCGCTTCAACCGCGTCAATCGCTTTGAGCGGCGCGTCGAGTCCACGCTTAGTTTTCTTCGCAGTAGCTCGCGCCGTTTCAAAAATCGCCGCGTTTGTCGCTTCGTCGCCTAATTTGTCTTTTAGTTCGCGGGTTTTTCGCAAAGGCTTGTTTGCTTGGATAACTTCACGAATAAATTTAGTTGCCCCAACCAACAAATCGTTTTCGGTAATTTCATCAATCAAACCGTTTTCAAGCGCGGCGGCGGCGAAAATCGGCTCGCCGAAAGCGCACATTTCGACGGCTTTTGAAACTCCGACAAGGCGCGGAAGACGCTGCGTCCCGCCCGCGCCCGGAATCAAACCGAGTTTGACTTCCGGTTGTCCGAGCAGAGATTTTGTATCGGCAACGCGAAAATGCGCGCCCTGCGCGATTTCGAGTCCGCCGCCGAACGCCGTGCCGTGAATCGCGGCGACAATCGGTTTCGGCAAATCTTCCATCAATGCGATGAGCGGCAAAATCGGGCTTCCCGCGTCTCGCGCCTGATTTCTGATTTTCCCGAACTCACGAATATCCGCGCCCGCGATAAAAGTTGTTCCGCTGCCGATTAAAATCGCGCCTTTGATTTCATTATTATTTGCAATTTCTTCCAACGCGGATTTAATGCCTTCCGGCACGCCCGGACTCAAGGCGTTGACCGGCGGATTATCAACCGTAATAATCGCAATCTCGTCGTCAAATGTAAGTTTAACCAAATCAGACATATTTTTTATCGCGTCTTTCTATATCGTTTGCGGCTCGCGCAGAAGGCTTCGCAAAGCCATTTTGCAAACGTCTTCGCAAACCTTTTCAACCGACAGTTTGCCGCTCGAATGAAACCAGCGCGCCAGCCACAAAATCATTCCGAGCAGCGTAAAAGTCGCGGCGGTAATATCGATTTTGTGGAGCTTTCCTTCCTTTTCCAACTCGACCAAAGTATCGCGGACAAACTCGAAATAGAAACGGCGGCGTTCGAGAATTTTCTCGCGCTGAGCGAAATTCAAATTGCTTATTTCATCGGAAAGAATGACGACCGCGTGATTTCCGCCCGCGACGAGCCGGGCGTGATTCAGTATCGTAAATTTCAATCTGGATTCGGCGTCGCTAATTTCCTGCGCCGGCAGCAATACATCGTTTTTCACACGGTCTAATCCGAGATTCATTATTTGAAAAAGCAAATCCTGCTTGCTCTCGACATAATAATAAAGTCCGGCTTTGGTGATGCCGAGCGCGTCGGCAATATCGTTCAGCGATGTCGAATCAAAACTTTTGGTAAAAAAAATCTGCGCCGCCGTCAGATAAATTTCCTGCGCCCGGTCAAGGCTTTTTTGAGTGCCGTTTCGCGCCATCTCGATTTTTATTTCGTTCTAAAACTTACTGCGAGAAGTGATTTTGTTAAACTCTGAAACCACGATATAAAGTAAGCCAAAGCCTAAGTCGTCGGTTTCCAAAAAAATTGTTTTTTGCTAAATTGTATGTTAAGTTTTACTAACCGTTCGGTAGAATTTAACGTAAATTTAATCCAAAAAATTGAGGTTGTCAAGAATAATCAAACATTTGCGACAAACACTTCAAATTTTATTTGCCTGCTTTTTTGCTATAAAACGATGAACAATTTTGCTCAAAAAATTTCTCGCCTCAAACCGATTTCTTCCGGCGAGGATTACATCAATTCTTTGCGCGGGCGAAAACTGAAGGTTTATCTTTTCGGCGAATTGGTCGAAGACACGGTCGAGCATCCGATGATTCGACCGAGCATCAACGCCGTTGCCGAAACTTATGATTTAGCCGAAAGAGAACCTGAACTGGCAAGCGCGACTTCACATCTGACCGGCGAGAAAGTCAACAGATTTCTAAACATTGTAATGAACCGCGACGATGTTGTTTTGCAAAACAAAATGCAGCGTCGGCTCGGGCAATTGACGGGAACTTGTTTTCAAAGATGTGTCGGAATGGACGCGCTCAATTCGCTCTATTCGGTAACTTTTGAAGTTGACGAAAAATATCAAACTTCTTATCACAAGCGTTTGAAAGATTTTATTAAAGAAGTTCAAACGCAAAATCTCGTTATCGGCGGCGCGATGACCGACGTTAAAGGGGACCGCAGCCTCGCGCCGCACGAGCAAGCCGACCCGGATTTGTTTGTCCGCATTGTCAAACGAAACGACGAAGGCGTTTATGTTTCCGGCGCGAAAGCTCATCAAACCGGCTGTCTGAATTCGCATTGGCTGATAATTATGCCGACGACGCGCTTGACCGAAAAGGATAAAGATTACGCGATTGTCGGCGCGATTCCGGTTGACGCGGAAGGAATTACATATATTTACGGACGGCAATCGTGCGACACGCGCTCGATGGAAGGCGGCGACATTGATGTCGGCAACGCCAATTTCGGCGGGCAGGAAGCGATGGTTATTTTGGAAAATGTTTTTATTCCGAACGAGCTGATTTTTATGAACGGCGAAACCGATTTTGCCTCGATGCTGGTCGAAAGATTCACCTGTTATCATCGCCGCTCCTACGTCTGCAAAAGCGGTGTCGGCGATGTCTTAATCGGCGCGGCGGCGCAAATCGCCGACTATAACGGCGTCGAAAAAGTCTCGCACATCAAAGACAAATTAGTCGAAATGACGCACCTCAACGAAACGATTTACGCGACCGGAATCGCTTCTTCATACCAATCGAAACCGACCAAATCAGGCGCGTATTTGAATGACGATATGATTGCCAACGTCTGCAAACATCACGTTACAAAAATGCCGTATGAAATCGGGCGGCTCGCGCAGGATTTGGCAGGCGGAATGGTCGTCACGATGCCTTCGGAAAAGGATTTTCGCAGCGAAGCGGTCGGCGGTCTGCTTGAAAAATATCTCAAAGGTCGCGCCGATGTTTCGACGGAAAACCGAATGCGAATTCTGCGTCTGATTGAAAATATGACTCTGGGCAGAAACGCCGTCGGTTATTTGACCGAATCCATGCACGGCGCAGGTTCACCGCAAGCCCAGCGCATTCAAATCGCCAGAGGAATGCAGATTGAATTTAAGAAAAATCTGGCGCGAGAACTTGCGGGAATTGACGAGCGCAAGCGCGAACAATTAACGAGCGAGATTTCAGATTATTTCGGTAAAGTTTTTGATACAGAAGTTTAAGGTGTTTGAAAATTCGATTTTTGACTTTCTAAAAACTCCAAAATCGTTTCTATTGATTTTTCCGGCTGGTCGGTCATAAAAATATGACTTGCGTTGTCAAGCTCGACGAGTTTGGCGTTGGGAATCCGGTCGGCGAGAATTTTCGAGTTGGCGCACGGAATCAGTTGGTCGCCTTTTCCGTGCAGAACGAGCGTCGGGACTTTGATATTTGAAAGGCGCGCGTGAGTTCCCTGCCAGGTCATAATGGCTTGCAGTTGGCGCATAAAATCGGCGGGCTTGGTAAATTTGCCTTCGCGGTGGGCTAAATCCTCGCTGATAGTTTCGCGCGTGGTATTTGCGTCGTAAATAAAAGGAACCATCGCCCAGAAAGCGTCTTCGGGCGTGCGGACGCCGCGACCTTGCAAGGCGAAGAAAACTTCGGGTTGAGCGAGAACGGCTTCCGCGCCGCCGCAAGCGGTAACGGCTAGAATTAAAGAGCGCGTTTTTTCGGGATAGTTGAGCGCGAATTCCTGAGCAATCATTCCGCCCATCGACATTCCGAGAACATGCGCCGATTCGACATGCGCCGCATCCAAAACGGCTTTCGCGTCGGACGCCATCAGCGGAATCGAAAACGGTTCGTCGGACGCGACGGTTTCGCCCGCGCCGCGATTATCAAAGACGATAACGCGATATTCGGCAGATAATTCGGGAAGCAGTCGGCGCCATTCTTTTTGCGAGCCGCCCAAGCCCATTATCAGCAAAAGCGGTTCGCCCGCGCCGTGTTCTTCCCAATAAATTTTCGTTTTGTAGTTGTCAACGTATGGCATATTTTTTGAATTTGAAACGATATTGTAAAAAGCAATTTTATTATATCGTCAGTTAAACGCAAGAACGTGAAATTATACTTGAACGAATCAAGTTTTAAAACGCGAGTATTTTACGAGCAAATTTCAGGATTATTTCGGCAGATTTTTTGATACAAAAGTTTAGATTATGAAATCAAAAGTTACTTTACTTTCAATAATTTTAGTTTTGCTTTCGACCAACGCTTTTGCTCAACAGCAAGATGCGGCAACGGCGGTTCAGTCGTTTTACAAATTTCATCTTTCGCGTTCCGGCGTCTTTGACGCAGGTGAGGTTAAAGCGCGACAAAAATGGTTTTCGAGCGATTTGAACAAACTTTTCCAAAACGAGTTGCGGCGCGAAAAGGAATATCTGAAAGCCAATCCGACCGACAAACCGCATTTCGGCGACGGCTTTCCTTTTCAGCCTTACGACGAATGCCTTAAAAATAAAAAATCATATAAAAATACTTACAAAGTCGGCGCGGCGAAAACGCCGGGAAATAAAGCGACAATCGAAGTTAAATTTTATATGCCGAAGCAGTGCGGCGGCAAATTGATTGAAACTTACAAAGTCGAACTTGTGAAAAGCAAAGCAAATTGGCTGATAAACGATTTAATGTATCCCGACGGGACAGCATTAACAGAAGATTTGAAGCGAACGGATTATTAAATTTTTTCAATGAATAAAAAAAGCGGCGCGTGGTATGCGTTATGGGTTTTGTTTGCCATCAACGCGATGAATTTTTTTGACCGCCAGATTCCGGGCGCGGTCGGCGAGCAAGTGCGTAAAGAGTTTCTCTTGAGCGATTCGGCGCTCGGTCTGCTCGGCACGGCTTTTACGATTCTTTATGCGTTTGTCGGTGTGCCGTTCGGACGACTGGCGGACAGAATCGGACGCAAAAGCATTCTTTCAGCCGGAGTTTTTTTGTGGAGTTTGATGACGGTCGGTTCGGGTTTGGCATTTAGTTTCTGGCAGATTTTCGCGCTTCGGCTCGGCGTCGGCGTCGGTGAAGCGTCGTGCGCTCCCGCCGCAACGTCTTTAATCGGCGATTTGTTTCCGCCCGAACGCCGCGCCAAAGCGCTTTCGATTTTTATGCTCGGTCTGCCCGTCGGCGTCGCTTTGAGCTTTGCCGTCAGCGGCACGATTGCCAAAACTTACGGCTGGCGAGCGGCGTTTCTCGTTGCCGGAGTTCCCGGACTTTTGTGCGCCGTCGCCGTTTTGTTTATCAAAGAACCGAAACGCGGCGCATCCGAAGCGCACGACATCGGTGAGCAAAAACGCGAAGGCTCGCCGTATAAATTGATTCTCGCGTCGCCGACGATGCGCTGGCTGATTCTTTCGGGCGCACTGCACAATTTTAATATGTATGCCATCGGCGCGTTTATCACGCCGTATTTGATGCGCTATCACGGCGTCGATATTCTGACCGCCAATCTGGTTTCGATGGTGGTTTACGGTCTGCTCGGCGCTCCGGGACTTCTTCTCGGAGGTTTCATCGGCGACGCGGCGATGAAAAAGCGAAGCGATGGAAAATTGTTAGTAGCGACTTTTGCGATTCTGCTGTCCGCGCCGCTTGTCTTTCTCGCGCTCAATATGGCGAGCGGAAACATCGTCGGCTTTCTGATTTTTATGGGCTTGGGCTGCGCTCTGATGTATTTTTACTATTCGACCGTTTATTCGACGATTCAGGACGTAACCGAACCGGGCTTGCGCGGCACGGCGATGGCGGTTTATTTTTTTGCGATGTATGTTTTGGGCGCGTCGCTCGGACCTTACGCGACCGGATTGATGAGTGACTTTTTTACCAAACAAGCCGCCGCCGCGAGCGGCATAACCGACACGACTCAAGCCGCGCTCGAACCGTTTCGCGCCGCCGGTCTGCACTCGGCAATGTATATTATTCCAATTTTGAGCGTGCTGCTGACGCTGGTTTTGTTCGCCGCTTCGCGCACCGTGACGAAAGATATAGAGAAATTACAAAGCTGGATGCGCGATTCGGCAAAGGAAGGTTTGTCCACAGATGAACACGAATAAAAATGGAAAACGGATAACGGATAATGGATAATGTTAGAATCAAAACATTATCCATTATCCGTTATCCATTGATTTCATCTGTGTTTATCTGTGGACAAAAATTTCTTCATTTACAAAAACACATTATGTCGGTAAAAACCGAAACGAAAAAATCCAAAGGCGGCGGCAGTTTTTTAACACGCGAAGCGGCAGCCGACGAAGTTTTCACGCGCGAAGATTTGTCGCCCGCGCAAGTGATGTTCGGGCAGATTGCCGAAGATTTTATGAACGCGGAAGTCGTGCCGAATGACGAAAGAATTCACGCTAAAGACTGGAAATTAACGCGCGAGCTTTTACTGAAAGCGGGCGAACTCGATTTGCTGCGCGTCGATATTCCAGAAGCGTTTGACGGTTTGGGACTCGATAAAGTCAGCTCGGCTTATGTCGGCGAAAAGATAGGAATTATGCCGTCGTTTGCCGGTTCTTTGGGAGCGCACACGACGATTGGAACTTTGCCGATTGTTTATTTCGGAACAGACGAGCAGAAAACAAAGTATTTGCCGAAACTGGCGAGCGGCGAATGGATTGCGGCGTTTTGTTTGACCGAGCCGGAATCGGGTTCGGACGCGCTTGCCGCCCGCACCAAAGCAATTTTGAGCGACGACGGGAAATTTTATGTTCTGAACGGTCAGAAAATGTGGATTACCAACGGCGGATTTGCCGACGTTTTCACGATTTTTGCGAAAGTCGACGGCGAGAAATTTACGGCATTTATCGTCGAGCGTGAAATGGGCGTCAAAAGCGGGCGCGAAGAGCCGAAATTAGGACTCGACGGTTCTTCGACGACCGCTTTGATTTTAGAAAATGTCAAAGTTCCGGTTGAAAACGTCCTGGGGAAACTCGGCGAAGGTCACAAAGTCGCGTTTAATATCCTGAATATCGGGCGCGTCAAACTCGGAACGCGCAACATCGGCAGCGCGAAACAATCTTTGAATCGGGCGCTTGCATATGCCGTCGAGCGGCGGCAATTCAGAAAATCAATCAGCGAATTCGGCTTGATAAAACAGAAAATCGGCGAGATGGCGACGCGATGTTTTGTCGGCGACGCGATGGTTTTTCGCTCCCTCGGCGACGTGGACGACGCGCTCGAAGCAGTTGATAAAGCGGACGCGGCGCAAGTTCTGAAAACCATCGAAAATTTCGCCGTCGAATGTTCGATAAACAAAGTCTGGTCGAGCGAAACGCTTGCCTATGTCGTTGACGAAGCATTGCAAATTTACGGCGGTTACGGTTACTCGAAAGAATATCCGGCGGAACGCGCTTACCGTGACGCCCGAATTACGCGGCTTTATGAAGGCACGAACGAAATAAATCGTCTTATTATTCCAACGCGCCTTTTGAAGAACTCAACGACGGCGCATTTATTTAATGGCGAAAACGCGCAAAATTCGCCGGAAAAAAATCAGACGATTTCCGGCACTCGAACATTTTCCGCCGAACGCGATTTCGTTTCACGCGCCAAACAGCTATTTATCTTTTTGCTGAATCACGCCAAATCAATTTACGCAAATGAGTTGTCCGGCGAACAGGAAATTTTGGGACACATCGCCGACATTGCAATCGAAATTTACGCGATTGAAAGCGCGATTTTGCGAACGGAAAAACTGTCGAATAAAAACACCGAAACAAAAGCCCTGATTGCCGCCGACATCACGAGCAGTTACGCGAGCGACGCGAGCGACCGCATTTCTCATTCGGCGAAACAAGTTGCAGCGGCAATTGCGGTAAGCGGAGACATTTCTGAACAGGTGCGCGAACTGACCGAATTCAAAACTTTCAACACGGTCGCGGCTCGGCGGCGCATAGCCGGTTCAATAATCGAAGCCGGACGTTATTATTTTTAAGAGGCAAAATTCAATGGCGAAATTATGAAATTGATTTTTAAATATTTGAAAAATCGGCAAATCGTTTGAGAGTTAGCAATTTATTGTGTAACTTTTTTAATGAGCTGCAAACCAAATTTCGGACTTTGCAATGCTTTTAATTTTCAAATCCACTCGTAATATTTTATGAATATTCTCGTCTGTCTCAAACAAATCTTAGACCCGGAAACTCCGGCGCGGGATTTTCGCGTCGATACCGAAAATAAAATCGCCGATGCGGGCGCGGCAAATTACGTGACGAATATCTTTTGCGAAAACGCGCTCGAAACCGCTCTGCAAATGCGCGAAAAAGGCGTTGACGCAAAAATTACCGTTTTATCCTACGGCGCGCCGACAGCGGAAGATTCATTGCGAAAAGCCCTGGCGATGAAAGCCGACGAAGCGATTTTGGTTGTTAATGAAAACGAAAATGCAAACCCTGATTCTCTGGCGGTTGCCGAAACGCTTGCCGCCGCGATAAAAAAAACGGGCGCGTTCGATCTGATTATGGTCGGGCGCGAAGCCGGAGATTGGGGCGCGGGACAAACAGGCGGTCTGCTCGCCGAAATTTTAGAAATACCGTGCGTTTCGTTTGTCGATACGATTGAAAATTCAAACGGAAAGCTGCGTCTGAAACGCCAAACTGATACGGGTTGGGAAATCATCGAAGCCGAAACGCCGATTGTCATAACAGTTACGAACGACGAACATAATGTGCCGCGTATTCCGAAAGTGCGCGACGTGATGATGTCGTATCGGCAGCCTTTGACGACATGGACTTCCGGCGACATCGGCGCAAACGCGAACACAAATTCTTATTACGAAACCGCAGAGCTTTTGATTCCGCAGAAAGAAACGAACTGCGAATTTGTCGCGGGCGACACTTTGGACGAAAAAGTCGAAAATTTTGCCAGACGGATTTTGGAGATTACAAGTTCGATTTAGAAAGAAAATTTAACCACAGATGCACACAGATAAACACGGATTATTAAGATCAGGACAGGCAGGATTAATAAGATAAAATCAAAATTAAACAAATCGTTTTTTGTAGATTTTGTGAATTTATCTGTGTGCATCTGTGCAAATCTGTGGTATCAAATTGATTTAATCACAAACTTATGAACGACGTAGTAATTTGCCTTTTCGCAAACAACAATTTCGATAAAGCGGCGCTCGGTTTGGCGGGCGCGGCTCGCAAACTTGCCGGAGAAACCGGCGGGAAATTACGTGCCGTCGTGATTGGCGCGAATGCCGACGCGCTCGCTTCTGATGTCGCGCGATTTGCCGATTCGGTTATCGTTGCCGACGGCGCGGAACTCGCCGAATATCAGACGGAAACTTATTTGAACGCGCTCACGCAAATTTGCAAAGAGTTGTCGCCGCGCGTCGTTTTGCTTTCAAATGACACTTACAGTCAGGAAATCGCGGCGCGGCTCGCGTATCGTTTAGGCGGAAGCGCGGCGGGCGACGGCGTGGAGTTAAGAACGGCGGGCGAACATCTGCAAGTTACTAGACAGGTTTATGGCGGAAAGGCGCAGGCGGTGATTGAACTCAAGAAAAATCCGGCAGTCGTGTGGCTGCGTTCGCGTTCGTTTGCGCCTACTCAAGCGAATGAAAATTCGAGCGAAATCAAACGCGCCGAAGTTTATGTTCAGATTGACACTCGAACGAAAATCGTCGAGCGAAAACGGGAAGAATCCGGCGCATCGAGGCTTGAAGAAGCGACCGTTATCGTGTCCGGCGGACGCGGCATCGGAGGCTCCGAACCGTTTGAAACCGAACTGAGACCGCTTGCCGAACAAATGCACGCGCAGCTTGCTGCATCACGGGCGGCGTGCGACGCGGGATGGGTTTCGCCGACGATGCAAGTCGGACAGACGGGCAAAAAAGTTACGCCGGAATTGTATCTCGCCATTGCGATTACGGGCGCGAGCCAGCATATTGCGGGAATCTCCGAAGCAAAAGTCATCGCCGCGATAAATACCGATGCAGACGCGCCGATTTTCAAACATTGTCGTTTCGGAATCGTCGAAGATTACAAAAAAGTCGTGCCGCTTTTGCGTCAAAAATTAGCCGAACTGCAAAAATGACACTGTGCGAATCAAGAGTGGAGACGAGCGCGTCAGTTGTTCACTGTTATCTATTCGCTGTTTTATTAGGAAAATCTCCTGAGAAATAACGAATAGCTAAAAGCGAACAGCTAATAACGTCCGGTTTTCAATGCCTCGAATTTTCAGCGCGGCAACGAATTCAACCGTTTGTTTCTACTAATGATTCATATTAATTGCAAATTATAACGGAAATTAAATCCGTAACGAATGAACAACGCCGAAGCAACACGCCAGATTTATTGGAATATATCGCATCAATGGGCGATGTATCCTTTATTGCTGCTAACCGGAATCATTGCCGGATACGGCATCTATCGGCATTTCAGCCGTTGGCGGCGCGGACTTCCCGTGAATCGATTTGACCGACGCGGCGAGCGAATTAAATTAGTTTTCAAACACGCCGTCGCGCAGCGCCGCACGGCGCAAAATCATTTTGTCGGCTTTTTTCATCGTTTTATTACTTACGGTTTCGTCGTTTTAACGATTGCAACGACCGTTGTCGCGCTCGACGCCGATTTTGGAACTTCAATAATGCGCGGCAATTTTTATTTGTATTTTCAATCATTCACGGTTGACGTTTTCGGCGCGTTGGTAATGATTGGAACCGGAATGGCGGCGGCGCGGCGTTACATCGCGCGTCCGAAAAAGCTGGTTTATACAAACGAATCGGCGTTGATTTTATTTTCAATTTTCCTGCTTTGTCTGCAAGGTTTTCTGGTCGAAGGCTGGCGTATCGCCGCAACCGATGACGCTTGGCGGGCGTGGTCGCCGTTCGGAAATCTTTTCGCATACGTTTCAAGCGCGACGATGAGTGTCGAGGCGATGCAATGGGCGCATTGGGCGACGTGGTGGTTTCATCTGGCAACGACTTTTGCATTTCTGGCGTGGATTCCATATACGAAAATGATGCACATTTTCACCGCGCCGCTCAACATTTACACGGCGAATCTCGTCCCGCTCGGCGCGACTTTGAAGAATATAGATTTTGAAAAGACTGAAACTTTCGGCGTCAATTCACTGAAAGGTTTTACCTGGAAAGACCTTGTTGATTTCGACGCTTGCACCGAATGCGGTCGATGCACGGCGGTTTGTCCGGCGCGCACGGTCGGCAAAGAGCTTTCGCCGCGCGATATTATTATCCAACTGCGCGATTTTATGCACGCAAATCCGCGCGATGCTTTCGGACTCGTTGCAGCAAAAACGGAAGTTGCTCGAACGCCTGCCGACGGCGAGCCGACGGTTGATGTCGAAGCAAAACCGCCGCTTGCGATTATCGGCACAGTTCCGGCAACCGCGCCCGAAGCTCTGTGGCAATGCACGACTTGCGCGGCGTGTATGGAAGCGTGTCCGGTTTTTATCGAACAGATGCCTAAAATCGTCGATATGCGGCGCTTTCTCGTGATGGAAGAAGCCGAGTTTCCCGATTCGATGCAGGCGGCGGTTTTGTCGCTGGAAAAACGCGGGCATCCGTTTAGCGGAACGCAGGCGACGCGCGTCGATTGGACAAAAGATTTGAATGTCAAACATATCAGCGAAGCGCAAGATGCGGAAGTTTTGCTCTGGACAGGCTGCGGCGGTTCTTTGATTGAGCGAAATCAAAAAGTTACCCGTGCGACGGCGCAGCTTCTTGAACAGGCGGGCGTGAATTTCGCAATTCTCGGACGCGACGAAAAATGTTCGGGCGACCCGGCGCGGCGCATCGGCAACGAATTTTTATTTGAAACGCTGGCGCGGGAAAACGTCAAAAACTTGAATAAATACGCCGTCAAAAAAGTTATCACGGCTTGTCCGCACTGCTTTAATACTTTCAAAAATGAATACCCGCAATACGGCGGAATGTTTGAGGTTTTTCATCACAGCGAATATCTGGCAAAATTAGTTGACGACGGAAAAATCAAACCGATTGCGGAAACGGACAAAAAAATCACGTTTCACGACCCGTGTTATTTGGGCAGACAAAACGGCGTCTATGAAGCGCCGCGCGAATTAGTGCAAATTTCTTCGCGCAAAAAACCTGTGGAAATGGAACGCAGCCGCAATAAAAGTTTTTGCTGCGGCGGCGGCGGCGGAATGAGTTTTGTGGACGAACCGGCGGACAAGCGCGTCAACCAAAACCGCGCGCAGGAAGCGATTGACACGGGTGCAGATGTTTTAGCGGTCGGCTGTCCGTTTTGTATGACGATGATGGAAGACGGCATCAACGCCAGAAAAGGCGAGAAAGACGTTCGCGTGATGGACGTTTCAGAGTTGCTCTGGGAAGCGTCGAAACCGAAAGAGAATTTATCCACAGATGAACACAGATAAACACAGATAAAATCAAAGAAAATTTACAGGGATGACAGGATGAAGGAGATAGATACAATTTTTTAAATTACTTTTTATATCCCTGTCTATCTTGTTATCCCTGTAAATTTCTTATAAATTTACGGTTTCAAAAACTAAAAATATGGATTTAAATTTATCTCCGAACGAACAACAATTCCGCGATGAATTTCGCGCCTGGCTCGAAGAAAATGTTCCCGCCGAATGGACGGGCGGCGGCGCGGGTTCTGAAGACCACGCCGGATTTATCAAGTATTTGCGCGATTGGCAAAGGAAACTTTTTGAAGGCGGCTGGGCTGGAATTTCGTGGCGCAAGGAATACGGCGGACGAGGCGCGACTTTGATGGAGCAATCCATTTTCCAAGCCGAACTCGCCCGCGCCAACGCGCCGCAATTGATTGGAACAATCGGACTCTCCTTGGTCGGTCCGACGATTATTGCGATGGGGACGGAAGAACAAAAATCGCGTTATCTGGCAAAGATTTTGTCGGGCGAGGAAATCTGGTGTCAGGGATTTTCAGAACCGAACGCGGGCAGCGACCTTGCCGCGCTCGGCACAAAGGCGAAACGCGACGTGGATGATTTTATTATCAACGGACAAAAGATTTGGACGAGTTTTGCCCAACACGCCGATATGTGTCTGCTGCTTGTTCGCACCGACAGCGAATCGCCGAAACATAAGGGAATTACTTGCCTGCTCGCCGATATGAAAACCGAAGGAATTACGGTTCGCCCTTTGCGGCAAATGTCTGGCGATTCGGGTTTTAACGAAGTGTTTTTTTTAAATGTGCGAGTTCCGGTTTCACAGGTTTTGGGCGAAATCAACAAAGGCTGGACGACGGCGATTACGGCTTTGATGAACGAGCGAGCGAATCTCGGCGCGGGTATTCAAGTCGTTTTCAAACGCAATCTCGAAGCGTTGATTGCGCGTTCAAAAACGATTGAGAAAAATAATCGTCCCGCTAGCGAAGACCCGATTGTTCGCCAAAAGCTCGCGCAGGCGTATCTCGAACTCGAAATTCTGCGGATGAATACGAATCGCGCTTTGACGGCATTGAGCAAATCAAATGTTCCGGGCGCGGAAGGCTCGATTCAAAAACTTTACTGGAGCGAGATGAACCAGCGCACGCAGCAAACCGCGCAGGAAATTTTGGGACTTTACGGACAACTCAAAGATTTTGACAACGGCGTTTGGGAATACGGCTACCTGCGAACGCGCGGCAACACAATCGAAGCCGGAACCAGCGAAATCCAGCGCAACATCATCGCCGAGCGCGTGCTTGGCTTGCCGAAAAGCTACTAAATAACTGATAACTGATAGTTGATAACTGATAGTTTTTGCTTTCAGTTATCAACTATCAGTTATCAACTATCAGTTAAAATATGGACTTTGATTTAAGCAAACCGCAAAAACTATTGAAGGATTCGGCGCGTGAGTTTCTGGCGCGTGAATGCAAACCGGAGAAGGCGCGCGAGTTGATGTCAAGCGGGACGGCGCACGACGAAAAACTCTGGAAAACAATCGCCGACCAAGGCTGGACCGGTTTGACGATTGCAGAAGATTACGGCGGTCTCGGACTCGGATTTGTCGAACTCGCCGCCGTTGCCGAAGAAATGGGACGCGCTTGTCTGCCCGGCGTATTTCTCTCGAATTTGTTTGCCTCGGCGCTCGTTGAATACGCCGGAAACGATGCGCAAAAGAAGAAATATCTTGAGCCGATTGCGCTCGGCGAAATGAAGGCGACGGTTGCATTTTTGGAAGCGAGCGCAAGTTGGGATTTGGACGGCATTAGACTCGAAGCAAAACGCGGCGACGGAAATTATACCGTTTCGGGCAAAAAACTTTTCGTTGCCGATGCCGAAACTGCCGACTTAATAATTTGTGTAGCGCGTGAGGGCGAAAATTTCGCGTTGCTGCCGGTTGAGCGCAATGCGGAAAATTTATCCGTCAAATCAATGCCTTCGATGGATGCGACGCGCAAACTTTACGAAGTTAATTTCGACGGGGTAAATGTTGCCGGAGCCGATGTTTTGGGCGCGGACGGCGACGCGAGAGGCGCTTTAAAAGCGGCAATAGACGCCGTAACGGTCGCGCTCTGCGCCGAAATGGTCGGCGGAATGCAGTGGGTTTTGGAGGCATCGGTCGAATATGCCAAGACGCGCCAGCAGTTTGGAAAACCAATCGGCGCGTTCCAAGCCGTTCAGCATCAATGCGCCGATATGGTCTTGATGACGGAAAGCGCGCGCTCGGCGGCATATTACGCGGCGTGGACATTGACCGAAAAAGACGCGGCGGCTCCGGCGGCGATTTCGATTGCCAAAGCTTATTGCTCGGACGCTTTCCGCGAAGTCGCCAATCGCGGCGTGCAGATTCACGGCGGCATCGGTTTTACCTGGGAACACGATTTACAGCTTTATTACAAACGCAGCAAAGCGTCGGAAACTATGTTCGGCGACGCGACTTTTCACCGCGAGAAATTGGCGAAAATTATAATTG
Organism: uncultured Pyrinomonadaceae bacterium; assembly: GCA_964235785.1. Taxonomy (GTDB): domain Bacteria; phylum Acidobacteriota; class Blastocatellia; order Pyrinomonadales; family Pyrinomonadaceae. Next base: position 109,368 of record CAXSBF010000001.1, read on the forward strand.
ACGATAGCAAACAAATGTTAAAAATCGAGTCGCGGGAAATCAACGAGCAATTAGCGGCGGCAGAAATGGACGCGGCGGTTGATGTAACCGTCAACGCGATTGCTTCGGAATAAGAATTCAGCAAAGAAATTTAACCGCAGACAGACGCGGATAAAAGCAGATAAATACAAAGAAAATTAACAGAGATAAAATTGATGAAAGAGATAAATCAAATACATATCAACAAAATAAAATCTTTTCTAAATCTGCGTTTATTTGTGTTTATCTGCGGTTAAATTTCCTTCGCGTCTTTTGCGGTTGGTAAAATTTATGGCAAAAAATATCAAGGAATTATTTGATTTATCCGGCAAAACGGCAATCGTGACGGGCGGCTCGCGCGGGCTTGGCAAGGAAATGGCGGAAGGTTTAGCCGAAGCGGGCGCGAATCTGATGCTGTGCGCCAGACGCGCGGAATGGCTTGCGCCGACGGTCGAAGAATTTCGCGGGCGCGGTTTTCAGGTCGAAGGCGAATTATGCGACGTTTCCAATCCCGAACAAGTGCAAGCCGTGGTCGATAAAACCGTCGAAACTTTCGGCGCGGTTGATATTTTAATCAACAACGCCGGAATTTCCTGGGGCGAGCGACCGGAAAAGATGCCCTTTGAGAAGTGGCAAAAGGTTTTGGACGTAAATTTAACGGGCGCGTTTCTATTCGCGCAAATCGCGGGACGCGAAATGTTAAAGCGAGAATACGGGCGAATTATCAATGTTTCGTCCGTCTCGGGTTTGCGTTCTTCGACGCACGGTCCGCATTATGCCGGTTACGCCGCGAGCAAAGCCGGACTGTTCGGTTTGACGCGCGAGCTTGCGGCTTCGTGGGGAAATTTCGGCATTCGCGTCAATGCGATTGCGCCCGGATTTTTTCATTCGAGACTTGCCGACGCCTCCATTGAACAGGTCGAGCCGTCAATCAAGGAGCGCAACCCGATTCCGCGCGTCGGCGACGAAGGCGAACTAAAAGGCGTCGCGGTTTTTCTGGCGAGCGATGCGTCGAATTATATTACCGGACAAATTATCGTCGTCGACGGCGGAACGACCATTGTTTGAGCGGAATTTAATCGGCGAAATGAGCAAAAGCAAAGAAAATTAACCGCAGATGAATACAGATAAACGCAGATAAATACAATAAGAAATTTAGTGGGATATGAGATAAATCAAAAATATAACAGCGAGATAAAATCCTTTTCTTATCTGCGTCCATCTGTGTTTATTTGCGGTTAAAAATTTCTTTCACGTGTTTAGCAGTCAATAAGATTTATGTGTGCGGAAAAACAAATTGAAAATTCTCCATACGCGGCGCGTCCGTGGCTCGCTCATTACGATTACTGGGTGCGCCCGACTATGAATTACCCGCGCCGCTCGCTCTACGAAATTCTGCGCATCACGGCGGCTGAAGTTCCCGATAAAACCGCGACGGCGTTTCGGGGCGCGCATCTGACTTACGCGCAAATCAAAGAACAATCAGACAAACTGGCAACCGCTTTTTTTCGGCTCGGAATCAAACAGGGCGACCGCGTTGGGATTATGCTGCCGAATTGTCCGCAGTATATGATTGCCGCTTTTGCCATTTTGCGGCTCGGCGCGATTTGCGTCAATGTCAATCCGCTTTACACGACGCGCGAAATCGTCGTTGTCGCTAAAGATTCGGAAATGCGTCTGCTTTTAACGCTCGACGCGCTCGCGCCGACCGCGCTCGCCGCCAAAAATCAAACGAAAATCGAAAATATTATTGTGACGTCATTAGGCGAATACTCATTCGGCGCGACGGAAACTTCAATCGTCAAAGGCGCTCTGCTGATGGCGGATTTAATGAACGACGTTGCCGCGCCGGATTTACCAAGCGTCGATATTAAGGCGGAAGACGTTGCCGTTTTGCAATATACGGGCGGCACGACCGGCACGCCTAAGGGCGCGATGCTGACGCATTACAACATTTTTGCGAATGTTATTCAGGCAGAATCATGGCGCTCAAACATCACACGGCGCGGCGAAGACACATATTTGCTCGTCATTCCGTTTTTTCATATTTACGGTTTTACCTGCGGAATGCTCGAAGGCGCGTGGCGCGGCGTGTGTCAGGTTTTGCTGGCGAAATATAATGTCGAAGATTTGCTCGAGACAATCCGCGATTATCGCCCGACGTATTTTCCGTCCGTGCCGACCCTTTATATTTCGCTGTTAAATCATCCGCAAGCCAAAGATTACGGCATTGATAAAATCCGCACGTTCAATAGCGGTTCCGCGCCTCTGCCCGTCGAAGTCATCGAAAAATTTGAACGGCTGACGGGCGGAACTTTGAACGAAGGCTACGGACTTTCCGAAGCCTCGCCCGTTACGCATTCGACGGCGACGCTCGCGCGGCGCAAACCCGGCAGCATCGGTTTTCCCTTCCCTGACACCGACATCAAAATCGTCGACATCGAAACCGGAAAAACCGAAATGCCCGTCGGCGAAGCGGGCGAGCTTTGCATTTCCGCGCCGCAAGTGATGAAAGGTTACTGGAATCGTCCCGAAGAAACCGCGATTGCCCTGCGAAAAGACGAAAACGGCAAAACGTGGCTTTACACGGGCGACGTTGCCACAATGGACGCGGACGGTTATACATACATCGTCCAGCGCAAAAAAGATATGATTCTGGTCAGCGGTTTCAACGTCTATCCGTCGGAAGTCGAAGAAGTTTTATACGCGCATCCCGCGGTAATGGAAGTCGCCGTCATCGGCATTCCCGACGCCTATCGCGGCGAAGCGGTCAAGGCGTGCGTGGTTTTGAAACCGGATGCGGTTGCAACCGAAAAAGAATTGCGCGAACACTGCAAAAAAGATTTGACCGATTATAAAATACCGAAAAAGATTGAGTTTCGCGCGAGTCTGCCGAAAACGGCGGTCGGAAAAATTCTGCACCGCGTTTTGCGCGAGGAAGAAGCGGGTTAGTAAATAGCGAATTGTAAATCGCTAATAGTTTTTTGTTATTGGTAATTTCTTAATTTGGTTCGTTGTAAACTTTTATTAGTTTCAAATACAACCCTTTTTGAGAAAGATTTTAGAGGCTAATAATTTAATTGTTACGTGTCCGTAAATACTAAAATGATTTTTTTGAGATTATTCACAGTATTTTTGTTTTTACCAATATTTATCTTTTCCAATTTGGAAACTCTTGGTCAAGATATTGAAGCAACAACATCAGATGGAAAAAAGGTAATTCTTAAACCTGACCAAACTTGGGTTTATAAGAAAGACGCTTTGTTACCTTTTTCAAAAACGCAGAGTGATGAGTCAAGTGCAAAACCTTACATAATCACTGATGTTGATTTGATTCTGAACACATATTCTAAAGGTTTGGCTTTAAAGTCAGAATTTGAAACTGAAAAAGAATACATAGCTCGTCTCGAAGCAATGGGTGAAAGCACATTGGTAAAAGGTAAAAAAATTAAAGATGTTTTTCTTTATTTGCCATCAGAGCCAAACTATTCTGCTGAGGAGAATAAATTTTCATTCGATTTCTTTAGAAGAGACATTCCAAGAGCAAAGAAATCAACTATAAGTGTTGAACTTGTCAGGCGAGATTGCCAAAATTTGCTCAAAATGTTGAGGAATATCGGAAAAGATATTCCTTGTGGAGATTTTGTGTGGAGTGAAGATTGGCAATATAAATATGAAAAACCTTATGTAAAAATGACTTCTGACGAAGCCAGAATTATGAAGTCACGGCTTAAATTAGCAGTAAGTGGAATACCTATCGAACTGGATAAATATGGTAACTCAAAGCTCAAAATAATATCTTGGATTATATTTGATATAGAAACTGGAAAGACTTATTACAGTCATTATGACTAAACTAAAAATTGTATCAGTCATATGTTTCAATAACCCTCATTTGTGGAATGAGTAATTTTACTTTTCATTATTACTTATGATTGACGACTCACAATTAAAAAAGAGTCTAAAAACTTATGAATTACGACCAGATAAAATTCGATATTTGCTGCGCGGCGCGGTTGCTTTACCGGCAAGGTTTGAGCGTGGCGAACGCCGGACATTTGAGCGTCGCGGTCGGCGAAAATAAAATGCTCGTCAATCATTTCGGACCGTCGTTTGCGACTTTGAAACCGGAAAATATTATTGAGACTGATTTTTCGGGCAAAGTTTTGGAAGGCGAGGCTTATGTCAACGACACAATCAGGCTGCACGGCATTATTCACCGCGAAAATCCGCACGCCGTCGCCGTCGCGCACACGCATCCGCCGGCGTGCGTTACCTTCGGCGCGTTTCGGATGGAGCCGGAAATTTACGATCAGGAAAGCTGTATTCTGGTTGATGAAGTCGGAGTCGTTGACGACGATTACGACGGTCTCGCGGCGGAAGAATCGCGCGTGATGCCGATTGCGTTTGCGCTGAAAGAAAAACGCGCTTTGCTATTGCCGAATCACGGCGCGTTGACGATTGGCGAAAACATTCAACTCGCGTTTTTGCGGATGATTCTGCTCGAAGGAATGGTGATGCGAAATTTGTCGGTGGCGAGCGCGGCGCGAGCATTGGGACGCGAACCGATTGCGATTTCGCGCGAGACGGCGCGGCGAACGAAAGAAGAAATTTCCCGCATTCCCGCGCTCGCGCCGCTCTGGGCTGATATGCTGACGCGGCTTCGCGCGACGGACGCGGATTTATTTGAGGAAAGAAATAATTAACCACAGATGAACACAGATGGACACAGATAAATACAGAAGAAATTGACAGGGATGCCAGGATGAAAGAGATAAATCGAAACCAAATCAACAGAATAAAATCATTTTCTTATCCGTGTTTATCTGTGTTCATCTGTGGTTAAAATAAATATAAATGAGTTATACAATCAATCGTGTAGTAATAATCGGTTCGGGAACGATGGGCGGCGGGATTGCGGCGCATTGCGCGAACGCCGGAATTCCAGTTTATTTGCTTGATATTGCGCCGAGCGAACTCGCGCCGGAAGAAGAAAAGCGCGGCTTGAGTTTGGAAAGTCCGGCGGTTAGAAATCGAATCGTCAGTCAATCTTTAGAGCGTTTAAAAAAATCAAAACCTGCCGCGTTTTTCACTGCCGAAGCCGCTGAACTCGTCAGCGTCGGCAATCTCGAAGACAATTTTGATTGGGTTGGCGAAGGCGATTTGATTATCGAGGCGATTATCGAAAATCTCGATGCGAAACGCGAACTCGTCGCCCGAATCGAAAAGGCGCGAAAGCCGAACAGCATCGTTGCCAGCAACACTTCCGGTATTCCGATTGCCGCGATTGCCAGCGACGCGTCTGACGATTTCAAAGCGCATTTTCTCGGAACGCATTTTTTCAATCCGGCGCGTTATATGAAGTTGTTGGAAGTTATTCCGACGCCCGAAACCAAACCCGAAATCGTCGAATTCATCACGGATTTTGCTGAAAGGCGACTTGGCAAAGGCGTGGTTTTATGTAAGGACACGCCGAATTTTATCGCCAATCGTTTCGGCTCGATTTCCGGCGCGACGGCGACCAGTTTTGTTTTGGGAAACGGTTATACGATTGAAGAAGCCGACGCAATTCTCGGACAATTAATCGGTCGTCCGAAAACAGGTTTATTTCGATTGCAGGATTTGGTCGGCTTGGATGTTTCGAGTTCGGTCGGCGAAAACCTTTACAAAATGATTCCCGACGACGAATCGCGCGAAGTGCTGGTCAATCAAGACCTCGGTTCGCTTCGCACGACGCAGATGCTGCACGGACGGCTCGGCGACAAAACCGCGCAGGGTTTTTACAAAAAACCTGCGAAAGGCGCGAAAGGCGATATTCTTTCGCTCGATTTTGAAACGGGCGAATATCGCGCGCGGCGCGAACCGGAAATTCCTTCACTTGCTGAAGCGATGAAAATAAAATCGCTTCCCGAACGTCTGAAATTTGTTTTATCGCAAGACGACAAAGCCGGAAAATTAGCGAGACATTCAATTTACAATTCGCTGGCGTATGCGGCGCGGCGCATTCCCGAAATCACCGATTTAATTTTCAATGTTGACAACGCCGTGCGGTGGGGATTTTCGCACGAGCTTGGACCGTTTGAAGTTTGGGACGCGCTCGGCGCGCGCGAAACTGCCGGTGCGATGGAAGCCGAAGGAATTGCAGTTGCGCCTTGGGTCAGAGAAATGCTCGACGCGGGAAACGAGAGTTTTTACAAAACCGAAGACGGCATCAAAAGTTATTACGACGCGGCGCGTAAATCTTATATCGCCGAACCGCTCGACGAGCGTAAAATCAAACTTTCCGCGCTCAAATCAAACGGTCAAATCGTTCGTGAAAACAAAGGCGCAAGTTTAATAAATTTGAGCGACGGCGTTTTGTGTCTCGAATTTCACACGAAAATGAACACGCTCGACGCGGACGTTGTAAAAATGCTGCGCGAGGCGGTCGAAGAAATCGAAACGAATGATTGGAAAGGTTTGGTTATTGGAAATGATGCGGCGGATTTTTCAATCGGCGCGAATTTGTCGGGCGCGAGCGACGCGGCGATAATCGAACGCGGCGTGAAAGAAATGCAGGACGCGCTAATGGCGATTCGCTTTTGCGCGAAACCGATTGTTGCCGCGCCTTTCGGCAGAACGCTGGGCGGCGGCGCGGAAATTTGTCTGGCGAGCGCGCGCATTGCGGCGGCGGGCGAAACTTATATGGGACTCGTCGAAGTCGGCGTCGGACTCCTTCCGGGCGCGGGCGGCTGCAAAGAATTTGTTCGCCGCGTCGTTTCGCCGCCGATGAAATCCGTCAACGCCGACCCGCTGCCGTTTTTGCAGGAAGCGTTGCAGACGATTGCGACGGCGAAAGTTTCGACCAGCGCGGCGGAAGCGCGTTCGTTCGGATTTTTGAGCGACGGCGACACAATCGTGATGAACCGCGATTATTTAATCGGCGAGGCAAAAGCGATTGTCATCGAACTCTCGGAAAACGGTTACGTCGCGCCGACTCGCGCCAGGAATTGTTACGCGGCGGGACGCGACGCGCTCGCGGGTCTGCAAGCCGCGCTTTATGTAATGCAGCAAGGCGGTTATATGAGCGAATACGATTGGTATGTCGCAAGCAAAATCGCATACGTTTTGTGCGGCGGCGATTTGTCGGCGGGTCAGTGGACGGACGAGCAGTATTTTCTCAATTTGGAGCGCGAAGCATTCGTTTCGCTGTGCGGTGAAACGAAAACGCGGGAACGCATCAAATATATGCTGGAAACGGGCAAGCCTTTGCGGAATTAAGAAAAAAATTAACCGCAGATAAATACAGATACACGCAGATTAAAAACAAGAGATACATAATTTATTAGATAAAATTTTACAAAATAAAATCTTTTTCTTATCTGCATTCATCCGTGTTTATCTGCGGTTAAAAAATCGTATTTATAAAATTTAGAGGTAAAAATTATGAAAGAAGTTGTGATTGTCGCCGCCGTCAGAACCGCCGTCGGCAAAGCGCCGCGCGGAACTCTGCGGACAACCAGACCGGACGATTTAGCGGCGTGGGTGATTGAAGATTTGCTGAAAAAAATTCCGAATCTTGAACCCGACCGGATTGACGACGTGATTTTGGGCTGCGCGACGCCCGAAGGCGAATCGGGGACGAATGTCGCCCGCATCGCCGCGCTTCGCGCCGGTCTGCCGCATTCCGTTCCGGCTGTTACGGTCAATCGCTTTTGTTCTTCGGGTTCGCAGACGATTGCCCAAGCCGCCGGACAAATTATGTCCGGGATGGCAGACTGCATCATTGCGGGCGGCACCGAATCAATGACGATGCTGCGCGGCAATACGAAATTTCGTCCGAATCCGTATTTGGTCGAAAATTATCCGGGCGTTTATTTGAGTATGGGTTTGACGGCGGAAAACGTGGCGAAAAAATATAACGTTTCGCGCGAAGACGCCGACGCTTTTTCGTTTCGCAGTCATCAAAAAGCGCTCGACGCGCAAAAAGCCGGACGCTTCAAAGACGACGGAATTGTGCCGCTCGACATTTCAATCAACGAAGTCGGCGAAAACGGACAAGTTCGGCAGAAAAAATTAACCTTTGACACCGACGAAGGTCCGCGCGCCGACACTTCAATCGAAGGCTTGGCAAAACTGCGTCCCGTTTTTCACGTGAAAGGCACGGTGACGGCTGGAAATTCTTCGCAGACATCGGACGGCGCGGCGGGCGTCATTGTGATGTCGCGCGAAAAAGCCGATGAGTTGGGTTTGAGACCTCTGGCGCGTTTTGTTTCTTACGCCGTCGGCGGCGTTCCGCCGGAGATAATGGGAATGGGTCCGATTGTTGCTGTTCCGAAAGCGTTAAAGCTTGCGGGTTTATCGCTCGAAGACATTGATTTAATCGAACTCAACGAAGCATTCGCGTGTCAAGCTCTTGCTGTAATGCGCGAACTCGGAATGGACGGAGAAAAGATCAACGTCAACGGCGGCGCGGTCGCTTTGGGACATCCGCTCGGCGCGACGGGCGCGAAATTGACCGTGCAGATTTTGGGCGAAATGCGTCGCAGAAAATCTCGCTTCGGAATGGTGACGATGTGCGTCGGCGGTGGACAAGGCGCGGCGACAATTTTGGAAAATTTGCAGTGAATCGAAGAAAAATTAACCACAGATGGACACAGATAAACACAGATTAAAAACTAGGATATACGGAATTTACAAGATGAAATTTTACAGAATTAAATCCGTTTCTTATCTGTGTCTATCTGTGTTTATCTGTGGTTAATTTTGTGTTTAATCTTGAAAATTATTTAGATTTAATGAGTGTAAAAATAGAAAACATCGGCGAGTTAAAAGATTTAATCGGGCGCGAAGTTGCCGTCAGCGATTGGGTTGAAGTGTCGCAATCGCGCATCAATCGATTTGGCGAAGCGACGGGCGATATGCAATGGATTCACATTGACGCCGAACGCGCGAAAACCGAATCGCCGTATGGACAAACCATCGCGCACGGCTTTTTAACCGTTTCGCTGCTCAGCGAACTCGGCAAATCGGCGATGGAAATCGGCGCTGTGCGAATGGCAATCAATTACGGCACAAATCGCGTGCGCTTTATTGCGCCCGTGTTTTCCGGCGCAAAAATTCGCGGGCGTTTTACTCTGACGGAAATCAAGGAAATCAAAAACGGCGTGCAGGCGATTTGGACGGTTACAGTCGAAAGCGACAACGGAGAAAAACCGTGCTGCGTCGCCGAATGGCTCGTGCGTTATTATGTTTGAGCCGCAGGAATTTTTATTAACCACAGATTTACACAGATGAACACAGATAGAAATCAGATTTATCTTTCTGTTTGATTAATTCCCAAAATAATTTCCGTCTTATCTGTTTTAATTTATCAGTGTGCATCTGTGTAAATCTGTGGTTAAAATTCTTCTGTATTTTAGTATTTAATAAAAATATGACTGAACAAAAACAAAATCTGCTCGTCTCGCTCGAAAACGGAATCAAGCGCATAACTTTTAATCGTCCCGAACGGCGCAATTCGGTCAACGCCGAAATGATGCCGCAAATGCTCGCCGCGTTCATAGAATCGGCGACGGACGGAACGCGCGTTGTTATTTTAACGGGCGCGGGCGATTCGTTTTGCGCGGGCGCGGATTTGAACGCGACCAACGAGCGCGATATTTCCAACTTCAACATCACAGACGCTTTGCGTGAAGGCGTGAATCCGATAATTTTGGCGATGCGAAATTTGCCTGTGCCGATTATCGCCCGCGTTCACGGACACGCCGTCGGCGTCGGGTTTAATTACGCGCTTGCCTGCGATTTAATCATCGCTTCGGAGCAGGCGCTTTTCGGACAGGTTTTCGTCAAAATCGGTTTGATGCCCGACGGCGGAAGCACTAACTTCTTGCCGCGTCTGGTCGGTTATCACAAAGCGTTTGAACTCGCCGCGCTCGGCGATATTATCAAAGCGGACGAAGCTTTGCGGCTCGGAATTGTCAATCGCGTCGTGCCGTTTGACGAATTGGATAAAACGGTTGACGAAACGGCGCAGAGATTTGTGCAATTGCCGCAAGTCGCGCTGGCGAAAATCAAAGCCGGTTTGAATTTCGGAATGAACGCGGATTTAGCCGCCGCGCTCGATTTTGAAGCCGTCAACCAGGACGCCTGTTATCATTCGCCCGATTTTAACGAAGGCGTAACGGCATTTTTGGAAAAACGCAAAGCCGTCTTTAACAAAGATAAATAGAAAAATTTCCCCGCGAAATACACGGAAAGCGCGAAATAAGGAAAACAAACATTTTACATTTGGTTTTATTTTTCGCGTCTTTCGCGTGTTTCGCGGGCAAACTAAAAAATGATTGATTCAGCCGACACAAAACCTGTTCGCGCGAGCGAGAATCTGGATTGGAAAAATCTCGAAAATTATCTGCGCGAAAATTTGCGCGAAAAGTTTGCCGATGAATTCGATGTTCCGGCAAAAATGGAAGTAGAGCAGTTTCCCGGCGGACACTCGAATCTGACTTATCTTTTGCGTTTCGGAAGGCAGGAATTTGTGATGCGCCGCCCGCCGTTTGGACCTGTTCCGCTGAAAGCGCACGATATGGCGCGTGAGTTTCACATTCTCGAAAAGGTTCATCCGGTTTATCGGCTCGCGCCTCGTCCGTTTGTTTTGTGTGAAGACACGAACGTAATAGGCTCGATTTTTTATGTGATGGAACGGCGGCGCGGAATTGTCGTTCGCACCGATGAGCCGCCGCAATTAACCGATAATCCGGCGGCGCGGCGCGATGTCAGCCAATCAATGATTGACGCGCTCGCCGAGCTTCATCTGGTTGACGTTTATGCGAATAAATTAGACGCGCTTGGAAAACCGCAAGGTTTTGTCGAGCGACAAGCTACGGGCTGGACAAAACGCTGGCACGGCTCGCAGACAACCGAACTAAAGGAAATGGATTTGCTTGCGGCTTGGCTGATAGAAAGATTGCCGCCCGACGCCGCGCGCCCGACTTTGGTTCACGGCGATTTTAAGTTGGACAACGTGATGTTTGACGCGGCTGATGTCGGCAAAATGGTCGGCGTATTTGATTGGGAAATGAGCGCCATCGGCGACCCGCTGGTTGATTTGGGAATTTTTCTTTGCTATTGGGTTCACGCTGCGACGGCGGCGCAGCGCGATTCCATTGCTTCGGTAACAAACCGCGAAGGGTATTTCAGCCGCGAGGAAATCATCAAAAACTACGCTGAAAAGACGAATTTCGATTTAACCGACATTACGTTTTACGAAGTGTTTGCCGTCTTCAAACTCGCCGTCGTTATTCAGCAAATTTTTTACCGCTATTTCAAAGGTCAAACCGACGACGCGCGTTTTGCAAAGATGGACGAGCAAGTTGAATGGCTGGCGCGAATCGGAGCAAAACTCATCGAGAAGTAATGATTTAACACCGTTCTGAATACGGAATATAGCCGCAAAAAAGCGCAAAAAACACAAAAAGAAAAATTTAAAGAATCTCTTTTGTAAATTTTGCGCTTTTTTGCGGCTATTATTTCTTCGCTGTTGCTAATTCGTTTTCTCAAGCGCGTCGCGCAAATCCTGCGGAATTTTCGCCGGTTTGCCGTTTTTTAAAACGACGACGGTCATCGCGCCTTCGAGCGCAAGTTCGTCCGTTTCCAAAAACGCTTGAAAATCGTAGCGAATCGAACTGCGCCCGACTCGTCCGACGGTTAAGCGCAAGCGAAACGGCGCGTCGAGCGCAATCATTCGTTTAAAGTCGCATTCGATTCTGACGCGCGGGAAATCAAATTCCTTCGGACGTTCAAACATCGACCAGCCGATTTTACGAAGCAGCTCGGTTTCGGCTTCTTCGACAATCTCAAAAATTCGAGGGAAATGCAGTCGTCCCGCCGCATCGACATCAGCCCAGCGCATTCGACGTTCAAATTCGATAAAAACCGTCATATTCAAAATAGTTTATGCGAAATCGACGGTAATTCAAATCTTTTTCTTTTTGCATTTGGTAAAATAAAAACGTGGGAAAAGCAGTTTTAGAAGTGGAAAGAAATTTAGAAAACCGGACGGGAAGAATCGCCGAATCGTTTCTGGAAGCAAGCATCGGCAACACGCCTTTGTTTCGCCTGCGCCACGTCGTTCCAGATTTGCCCGCCGACATTGAAATTTACGCCAAAGCCGAACATTTAAATCCGGGCGGTTCAGTCAAAGACCGCGCGGCGCTGTGGATGATTTTGGCGGGCGAGCAAAACGGAAAACTCCACAAAGGCAAAACGATTTTAGACGCGACGAGCGGCAACACCGGAATTGCCTACGCGATGATTGGCGCGGCTCGCGGCTATCCGGTTACGCTTTGTCTGCCAAGCAACGCGAGCAGCGAGCGCAAGCAAATCTTAAAAATCTACGGCGCGGAAATCATTGAAACCGATGCGATGAACGGCACGGACGGCGCGCAAATTAAAGCAAAAGAATTAGCTGCCGAATTTCCCGACAAGTATTTTTACGCCGACCAATATAATAACGAAGCAAACCCGCGGGCGCATTTTGAAACGACCGCACCCGAAATCTGGCGGCAGACAAACGGGCTAATCAAGCATTTTGTCGCCGGTCTCGGAACGAGTGGGACTTTCGTCGGAACAACCGGGAAATTAAAAGAATTTAATCCAAATATTCAAGCAATCTCGATGCAGCCCGAATCACCGCTGCACGGGCTTGAAGGAATGAAACATATGGCGACGGCGATTGTGCCGGGAATTTACGACGCGAGCCTGGCGGATGAAAATGTAACCGTTGCAACCGAAGACGCGCAGGAAATGACGCGAAGCTTAGCAAAAGAAGAAGGTCTGCTCGTCGGCGTCAGCGCGGGCGCAAATGTTTTTGCCGCGATTCGCCTTGCACGGCAGCTAAAAGAAGATGCCGTTATCGTGACGATTCTGTGCGACGGCGGCGGCAAATACCTGAGCGAAAATTTCTGGGATGAACGATAGAATTTAATCGATGACGCGGTGTTCCGTAAAATTTTATGAGTGATTTTTCGATGGCGACAAAACTGGTTCACGCGGGCGAAAGGCGGGCGCAGCCGATTGGAAAGCCGGTTGCCACGCCGCTCTATGCGACGGCGACTTATACATACGATTCGATGGCGGAAATGGACGCGGCTTTCATCGGCGAAGGCGGCGATTACATTTATTCGCGCTACGGAAATCCGACGACTTCGGCGCTTGAAGACGCGCTGGCGACGATTGAAGCCGGAACGGTGGCGGTTGCCTATGGTTCGGGAATGGCGGCGATTCACGCCGCGCTGATGGCTTGCGAACTCGCGCCCGGCGCAATCGTGCTGGCGTCGCAGGATTTATACGGCGCGTCGTTTGATTTGCTTTACAAAATTTTTGGCTCACTCGGAATAAAAACGCAAGTTGGGGACTTCAACGATTTGGACGCGCTCGCCGCGAAAGTTGCGGAGATAAAGCCGCGCGTTCTTCTGGCGGAAACGATTTCCAATCCGCTTTTGAAAATTTGCGACATCGAACGAGTTGCGGAAATCGCCCACGCAAACGGCGCGAGATTGATTGTTGATAACACATTCGCTTCGCCATATTTGTGCCAGCCGCTCGCGCTCGGCGCGGATTTTACGGTTCATTCGGCGACGAAATACTTGAGCGGACACGCCGACGCGATGGGCGGAATCGTCGTCTCACGCGAAGAATTCGACCGCGCCGCGCTCGTCGGCGTTCTGAAACTGGTCGGCGGAGTTCTGAGCGTCTGGGAAGCGCACCAGATTTTGCGCGGCGTCAAAACTTTAGGATTGCGGCTGGAAAAACAATGTGCCAACGCGCAGATTTTAGCGGAAACTTTGGCGCGGAATGCGGCGATAGAAAAAATTTATTACCCGAATTTATCCGGCGATAAAGTATTAACCGGAAAAGTTTTGCGTCAGCCTTTCGGCGGCGCGCTGGTTTCGATAAAATTAAAAGAAGACACGACCGAAGCGGCTTGGCGATTTATGGACGCTTTGAAATTAGCGGTGCGCGCGACGAGTTTGGGCGATGTCTATACGCTCGTTTCGCATTCGGCTTCGTCTTCGCACCGCGAGCTTTCGCCGAAACGCCGCGCCGATTTGGGCATCTCGGACGGACTCGTGCGAATTTCCGTCGGCATCGAAGATGTAAATGATATTATTGCGGACATTGAACAGGCGCTTTTAATGGATAACGGATAGTGGATAATGGATAATCAAGACAGCAAACATTTTCCGTTATCCATTATCCGTTATCCATTTTAAAGAAATGATTTCGATAGCCGAACAATTAGTCGAACAAATCGAAGCGCACGGCGAGCGCGATTATCCGCACGAGTGCGGCGGAATGTTAATCGGGCATTTCGACGTTGAAAAAGGTAAAACGGTAACCGAGCTTTTGCCGATGGAAAACTCCAGCGAAGAATCTACGAAACATAATCGCGTGCTGATTTTACCGAAAGACGTTATGCGAGCCGAACGCTACGCGCGTGAAAAAAAACTCGATGTCGTCGGTTATTATCATTCGCACCCGGACGACCGCGCGTTTCCGTCGCAGTTCGATTTAGACCACGCGCTTCCGGTTTGGTCTTACATTATCGTTTCGGTTTTACAGGGAAAAGCGGCGGATGTTCGTTCATGGGAAATGGAAAACGACCGCTCGAAGTTTAACGCGGAAGAAATCAAGAAGGAAGAAATTTAACCACAGATGGACACAGATAAACACAGATAAAATCAAATCAAAATCTGTGTTTATCTGTGTCCATCTGTGGTTTCAAAAATGGTTTTGCATTTTAAGGAGAATTTTATGGCAGTAACAATTGTGATTCCGACACCATTACGGCAATTTGCTGGCGGGAAATCAGAAATCGAAGTTGAAGCGACAACCGCCGGCGAGGCGCTGAATGCTTTGACAACGCAGTTTTCGGATTTGAAAAAACATCTCTACAATGACCAGAACACACTGCGAAATTTCGTTAATGTTTATGTCGGCGATGAAGATATTCGGCATCTCGACGGCGAAGCGACGCCGGTTAAAGACGGCGAAACGTTGATGATTGTGCCTTCGATTGCGGGCGGAAACGGAGCGGCGATTGAAGAAGCCAGAACCGCAAACCGAACCGAACTGCCGACGCTGAACGCGGACGAATATGCCAGATATTCGCGGCATTTGATTCTGCCCGAAGTCGGACTCGAAGGTCAGCGCAAATTAAAAGCGGCGCGTGTTTTGATGATCGGCACGGGCGGTTTAGGCTCGCCGCTCGGTTTGTATTTGGCGGCGGCGGGCGTCGGCACAATCGGCTTGGTCGATTTCGATGTCGTGGACGAATCGAATTTGCAGCGTCAGATTATTCACGGCACGAAGGATGTCGGGCGACCGAAAATAGAATCGGCAAAAGAAAGACTTTTGGATATTAATCCGAACACCAAAATCGAAGCGTTCAATACGATGTTGACGAGCGAAAACGCTTTGGAATTATTCAAAGATTACGATGTCGTCGTTGACGGAACGGACAATTTTCAAACTCGCTATCTCGTCAATGACGCTTGCGTTTTGACAGGAAAGCCAAATGTTTACGGCTCGATTTTTCGATTTGAAGGACAGGCGAGCGTTTTCTGGGCGGAATTTGGCGCGTGTTATCGCTGTTTGTATCCCGAACCGCCGCCGCCGGGACTCGTTCCGTCGTGCGCCGAAGGCGGAGTTTTGGGCGTCCTTCCCGGAATTGTCGGCACGATTCAGGCGAACGAAGTCATCAAAGTAATTTTGGGCGCGAAAGGAATTTTGTTAAATCGCCTGTTGCTTTTCGACGCCTGGGAAATGAAATTCCGCGAGTTGAAACTTCGCAAAAATCCCGATTGTCCGATTTGCGGGACGAATCCGACGATAAAAGAATTGATTGATTACGAAGAATTTTGCGGTTTAAAACAGCCGATTGAGGATAAAAAGGAAATTATGGAAGAAATCACGGCGACGGAATTAAACGCTTTGATAAAAAACCAAAGCGACATTCAAATTATTGACGTGCGCGAGCCGCACGAATACGAAATCGCGCGAATACCGAACACGAAATTGATTCCGCTCGGGCAAATTGTAAATCGCGCCGGTGAAATCGACTCGGCGCGAACGACTATTGTGCATTGCAAAGGCGGCGTGCGGAGCGCAAAAGCAATCAACGATTTACGACAGGCAGGTTTCACCGGAAAACTTATCAATCTAAAAGGCGGAATAACGGCTTGGGCGGATGAAGTTGACCAAAGCGTTCCGAAATACTAAATCAGGCAGGAGTTTGATAAACAAAAATTATTTTTTGGAACATTTATAAAGGGAAGTAAAAATATGACAGTCAGATTAGGCGACGAAGCGCCGAATTTTACGGCGGAAACTACGATAGGCACAATCAATTTTCACGAATGGCTCGGCGATAGCTGGGGCGTTCTTTTTTCGCATCCGCGCGATTACACGCCGGTTTGCACGACAGAGCTTGGAGTGACGGCGAAACTCAAACCCGAATTCGATAAGCGCAATGTTAAAGTCATCGCTATCAGCGTTGACCCGCTCGATTCGCACGCGGGTTGGGCAAAGGACATCGAAGAAACGCAGGGCGCGGCGGTTAATTTTCCAATGATTGCCGACCCCGATAAAACGGTGGCGAATCTTTACGATATGATTCACCCGAACGCGAGCGATACGGCGACGGTGCGTTCGGTTTTCATTGTCGGCGCGGACAAAAAAATTAAATTAACATTAACTTATCCGGCAAGCACGGGGCGCAATTTTCTGGAAATTCTGCGCGTCATTGACTCGCTTCAACTGACCGCCAAACACAGCGTCGCAACTCCGGCAAACTGGCAGGACGGCGAAGACGTGATTATCGTTCCGGCGGTTTCTGACGAAGACGCGAAGGTAAAATTCCCGAAAGGTTTTACAGCCGTCAAACCTTATTTGCGAATCACGCCGCAGCCGAACAAATAAAGTTACTTCATCAAAAGCCCCGAAAAAGACGCGAGTTTTAAAACTCACGTCTTTTTAATTTGCGAAACTACTATAATTTAATTTCACCTTGCATTTTGCCGAAGTTTATTTTTGTCCCGACGGCTAAAGTAACGCTGCGTTCGGGCGCGACTTCTTTGACCGCTCCGGCGGCATCGGTGATAAACCAGTTGTCTCTGGAGAGATTTTTGAGTCCCCAAACATTCGGATTGGTCGGATGGACGGCGACGGCGGCGACCGGCGCGGAAAAATCATACAGCTTTTGGTCGTCTATGTGATGCGGGAAAAGCTGCGTGTCGTGGTTTAACATAACGACTGATTTTTCGATGCGGATGCGCGGCGGCAGTTGCAGTTGCGCGGCGCAAGCCCAGCAAAGACCGGCGTTTCCGCCGCGAGATTTCAAAGCAATCGCGTCGTAAAAGTTTTCTAAGGAACAATGCGGGCAATAAAAAATCGCGTCGCGCAACTGCACCATTACCGCTCGCCATTCGCTTTCCCGGACTCGTCCGTTTTTCGGGTCTTTTATTCCAATCGTAAATGCCCGAATAAAAATATCGCGCAAAAACTGCGGGTAAATGCGCCAGAAGGCGAGCGCGTTGTCGTGAATTCCGGGAACGGGCGCGTTCGAGTCGTCGTTCGGGTCGTAGATGAAAAGCGGTTCTTTGCCGTAGAGTTTTGTCATCGCCGGCAAATCGAGGGCTTTTATCGCCGCTTCCTTTTTGCCTTCGAGCGGATGCGCGACCATCAGCATATAAAAAATCAAAACCGACAGCGAAAACAAATCGGTCTGCGTGCTTGGCACGGCTTCGCCCCGAACAATTTCGGGCGCCATAAAACGCGGCGTTCCCAAAACGCCCAAAACACCCGCGCCGTCAACCGAAACATTGTCGTTGTCGGCAATCAAAACATCGCCCGTGTCCGGGTCAAAAAAAGCGTTACCGAAAGAGATGTCGCGGTAACATAAACCTTGCGAATGAAGCAGCAAATAATTGTGCGCGAGATTAAAACCGGCGGTTGCCAGAGCGCGAAAAGTCGGCTCGATGCGCCTGGTCATCAAATCGACGATATTCTTAAAACGCTTCGGTCTGAGCGGCATAATATAACCGAATCCCGGAACACCGGCGGCGGTCGTAATCTCCATCGGATAAAGAAAATGCTCGCTCGGCGCGCCTTTGCGAATCAACAATTCCATCGAAGCGCGCTGCGCGGGCGTCGCCATAAACTCAAAAAACCATTTCACGGCAACCGCTTCGCCGCCGAGTTCGGCTTTATAAACTTCGCCCTGCCCGCCCGCGCCGAGAAGAACTTCAATCGTGCAGGGCATTCCCGACGGCTGACATTGCACGACTTGTCCGGGTTTTAAGATTTCATCCATTTATTGATTCTCCATTTTGGCTATACCGTAAATTATTCCCGATTGTTCTTTCGTTCGACAATTACGTCGCCTTCGGTTTCCCACGTAGCAACGCGGTTGCCACGTAAATCGCAATTCTCGACGTTTGCCGCGCTGCTTTCTTTGACACGGACGGCGACTTTTCGGTTGCGATTGATGTTGCAATTGCGAACGGCGGCGATGCTCGTGCCGTAAAGCGCAATGCCTGAATCGTCGTTGTCGTAAATGTCGCAGCTTTCAAGTAATGCGCGTCCTTGATTTTGCAGCAGAACGCCGGAACTTGCGCCGTCGTGAATCTTGCAGCCGCGAAACACGGAATTTTTGTTTTGCGATGCGACGACTTCGGCTTTTGCATTGCGGTAAATATCGCAATCTTCAAATGTGCCGTAACCGTTTTGCCGCACGAAAACTCCCGCGTCTCGCCCGCCGAAGATTTTGCAGCGGCGAAAAATCGGGTTGGCGTATTCGCTGACGCCGACGTTTGCCAACTCGTGCGCCAGAATCTCGCAGTCTTCAATCACGCCCGCCGCGCCGTTTTGCCAGACGACGATGCCGCCGCCCGCGCCTTCAAAAATGCGGCAATTTTTTATCGCGGGATTTGCGCCCTGCGTGATTGCAACATTGTCGTTCGCGTTATGATAAACGTCGCATTCTTCAATTCGTCCGCGAGCGTTATCAAAAATGTAAAAGCCCGAATCGGCGCCGTCGTGAATACGGCAATTTTTTATCAAAGGATTGGCGCTCGCGCCGTGAATTGCAATGCACGAGAGTGAATCCGATGAAACGTCGCAGTTTTCCAAAACAAGTTCGCCGCGCGGGATGTCAACGGCAAAAAATGATTTGCCGCTTTGTTTGCCGCTTCCCTGCAAAGTCAAACCGCGCACAATCGCTTCGTCGGTTTGCATCGAAACACAGCTTGAATTTGCGCTTTCGACGATGATGTTTTCAACCGCGCCGTCGCCGATGATTTCGATTGGTTTATCGAGCAAAATACTTTCACTGTAAAAACCTTCACGAATCAAAAGGCGCGAGTCGGGCGCGGTTTTTCGCAACGCTTCGCCGATTGTTTTGAAATCTCCGCCGCCATTTGCCGAAACGACGAAAGTTTTGGTTTGTTTTGCAGCCGAAGTTTGTTGTTTTGCGGATGAGGTTTGCGATGGCTGAACAGTTGCCGTTCTTGTCGGTGTCGTTCCTTTTACAGCTTGCGTCGGTTGATTTTGGTTCGGCGTTTTACCTTTTGTTTGCGCCTGTTCAATTTGAATTTGCGCTTCCGCCCGTTCAGCTTCATTAACTTTGAGTTCGGCTTCGGAAATCACGCCGAATGCTGACGCCCAGGATTCGATTGACCAGTTTGCCGCATCTTCAGACAAAGCCAAGTTATCGCAAAGCCGTTGAGCAAGACGCGCCAATAAAACTTTGCGCGGGAGCGACGCGGGCGCGTCGAGCATATCGGCGACGGCGTGTTCTTCGAGCGCCATCACGAGAACGGAAACTTCGCGCCGGAATTCGCCGCAGTAATCGCGCAGCAAACCTTCGGCGCGGCGCGGATTTTCGATGATTAAACGTCCGTCCCGCGCGACGATTTCACAAAGTTTCAGGCGCGGCAAATCGTTCATACAATTTCTCTAAAAGCCTGTCAAAGAATATCTTATTTGACGGGCGGAAGTAATTTGCGACAATTAGAATTCGCTAATCCGCAGGAAAGAAAAGCCGTCAAGTTGACGGCGTTCCCTTTGTTTCGTCCGTTTTATTTTCGGGCGGTTTTTCCGGCTCCGATTCGGAAGATTTTTCCGCTGCCGTTGAATTCGACTCAACTTGCGGCGGCGTATCGTTTCCGTTTTCGGTTTCGCCCGCAGGTTTCGCCGTATCTTCTTCAACGGTTGATTCCGAAGCGGCTGCCGAAACTGTTTCCGTCGCCTGTGTTTCAGATTTTTTTAGCGCGTCAGGGCGATAAACGATTCCGACGGTCGTGTCGTCGCCGCTTCCGGTCTCGGTTGTTTCCTCTAACCACGTTTTCAGATTTTCGCTGATAAAACCAAATCCTTCCGAGCCGAGCATTTGGAGAAAATCGCTTCCCGCTTTGAAAAATCCGGCTTCTTCGGAAAACGAATTGATGTAACCGTCGGACGAAAGCATCACGAGCGCGGGCGCGTTTTCGGCGGAAATTTTCTGCACCAGAAAACGAAAATCCTTTTCCGCGTTCGGCGAACACATCGAGGTCGTTTCGTTGGCAAAAAGCCGCGCGTCTTCCGGCAGAGGTCTCGAAACTTCGCCCGTTTCGGAAACATTCAAAATATCGCCGTCGCCGAGCTGTAAATAAAGAATGAAATCTTCTTCAATTACGACGGTTAAAGAAGTTGTGCCGTAAGCCAGCAACGGATTTTCTTCGATTAATTGGCGTGAACTCGCGCCGGATTTTTCTTCGAGCGTCTTTAATTCTTCTTCGGTGAACGGGTTATTTTTCAGATGATACTCAACCGTTTTTTTCCACTTCTTGACCAGCTCTCTCGACAAATAATCTTTGCCTTTGGCTTCGATTTCCGCCGTATCGAAATTGCCGCGCCGCGTGTCCAGAAATTCGCCGACGATTTGTGCGGCTTTTTTAACGACAAAACGCGAACCTCGGTCGCTGCGAAAGCATTTCGGGCTGCCGTGACCGTCGGCGATTGCGAGAATGAGCG
This sequence comes from uncultured Pyrinomonadaceae bacterium, assembly GCA_964235785.1. Classification (GTDB taxonomy): domain Bacteria; phylum Acidobacteriota; class Blastocatellia; order Pyrinomonadales; family Pyrinomonadaceae. The sequence continues at coordinate 130,437 of CAXSBF010000001.1, forward strand.
GCACGCTTCGGCTCGACTCGCGCATTTGCAGAATCGCGTCTTGATTGGGAATTCCGGCGCGAATGTGCGACGCGCCGGGAACGGTTTCACCGATAATGCGCCATTCGGTAAGACTTTTTTTATCAGTCATTTGCGCTCCTTACCAAACATCGTCAACCATGTTTTGATTGTCCGCGTCGGCAGGTTGCGTTGCGCCATTCGGCGTTCCGGCGTTTGCCGCTTGCGCTCCGGCATCGGGCGGAGTATCGACAGTCGGCGCGGCGACGGTTGGGATTGGCACGTTTGCCGTGTCCGCTCCGGCGGGAACGTCGGCGGTTGCGGCAGGCGACGAAGCCGATTTCAAAACTGCCGTCGATGCCCATTTGATATGTTTGACTAATGCTTCGGGACTATTGGCGGCAAGCGGTTTTAGCTCGGAATTGCCGATAAACTTCTGTAAGACTTCATTGTCAACGTCGCGCCCGATTGAAACGGCAATACGCACGGCTTTTTTGCCCCAGGGTTGTTCCATCAAGGCTTTTAGTCCGGCTTCAAAATCATCGGTCGGCTGACCGTCGGAAATCAGAACCAGAACCGGCGGCAAAGCGCGTTCGCTCATCGGCGGCATCTTTAATTGTTCGGCGACGAGTTCCAGAGCTTTGCCCATATCGGTTTCACCGTCGGCGACTAAATCGTTCCACGCAAAATCGGCAACCGGCGTCGGTTGGGCGATGTGCCACTGCGCGCCGTTTGAAAATTTGACGGCGCGAACTAAAACCTGCGCGTTCGGGTTGTCTTCCGCCACTTTTTTCATATGCGGAATCGCTTCCTTGATTGCCGTGTTGAGCGATTGAATTTTTCCGTCCTGTTCCATCGAGCCGGAACTGTCGGCAATCCAAATAAAATGCAGCGGTCTCGAAGCCAATTCGCCGCCCGGTCGTTTCATCATATTAGTTTCTCCTTTTCAATTTTGATGTCTGATTTTGATGCAATTACGCGGTTGATGCAAACGCTTTGCCATAAAATCCCAGCGGGCAAATCTTCAATGCAATTTGTTAGCAAATCAGCTTAATTTGAATTTGTAAGGAAAAACCAAAAAAATGTAACCACAGATTAGCACAGATAAACACGGGTAAATCAAAATCAATCTGTGTCTACGCGAAGCGGGACGGTTACAAAATTCTTTGAATTTAATCGTTTAATTATCAAGGATAAAGATTTATTGAGACGGAAAGCGAGGCGGCTCGCTGTTTCTTTCGCGCTGCGTTTCGCGCATCGTCTCAATCGCATACGGCACGCCGAAGAAAAGCAGCGGCAATAAAACAATCAACAGAAAAACGACAATCAGACAGCCGCGGAAAAACCCGAAACTTCTTTTCGGAATTGCTGTCGAAGTCGGCGTTTGAGCAGGTAAATTTTGCGTCTTCGGAGCGGTTTGCGCGGGCGGGCGATTGACAGGCAAATTTCCCGGTTGAGGAAATCTTGTCTGCGCCGAACGCGGCGCGTTTGTCGGCAATTGATTGGTCGGAAATTTTTGAAGCGGCGGTTGTGGTTTTGTTTGCGCTGCTGGCGGCGGAGTTTGTTTCGGAGTTTGCGCGGGCGGCGGGAAATTTCCGCGATTTGTGTTTTTAAATTTATCTTCTTCGGCGGAATCAGCCTCAATCGCTTCGCCCCTCGAAATGGTCGGAATATGCTTTATTCGTTTTTGATTTCTTTCTTCTATTTCCGCTTCGGTCACTATGCCGAGCGCGAGCGCCCACGATTCGACCGCCCATTGCGCCGCATCCGCAGTCAAAGCCGTCTGTTCTTCGAGACGTTTTTCGAGTTTGGTTAAAAGCAGCTCGCGCGGCATCGAACTCGCGCCCGCCAGCAAATCGAGCGGAACGCGCTCGTCAATCGCGCCCGTCAGAACATTTATTTCCCGCCGATACTCGCCGCACAAATCATTAAGCAGGCTTTCGCAGCGTCTTGCGTCGCTGCAAATTTCGTTACCGTATTTCGTTAAAATTCGGCGGAGCATTTGGCGCGGCAGATTGTTCATACAAAATTTTACCGGATATAACTCCGCGTAATTTTAATCTTCCTCGTATTCGCTTGAGCCTTGAACCCAAATGAATGGTTGAACGTCAATCATATCTCGCGGTTCTAAATCAGCTAAATCGCGTGTCGCGCAGTCTGCTTTTTATCCAGCCGCCGACGCGCATTTATCATTAAAGGATTTCCTAATCAACCGCCGCGCGTGTGCATTTCGCGGTGCGGATTACGGCGCAAATCTTGAATCTGGTAAAGCGAGCCGCGCGTTCCCGAAAAATCCAATTGCCGCCGTTCTTCCGCGCCGCGGTCTGAGCGTTCGTTCCAAACTTGTTCAATGCACAGCGCAATCTCTTCGACCGATTTTCCGCCGCGCAGCATCTCGCGCAAGTTAACGCCCGTTTCGGTGTAGAGACAAAGCAGCCAAACACCGTCAACCGTCAGGCGGCTGCGGTCGCAATCGCCGCAAAAAGGCGCGGTTACCGAAGCGATTATGCCGAAAGTCGTGCCGTCCGCGAGAGCGTAGCGTTCGGCGGGCATTGCTCCGCGCCCCGCGAGCGGCTCGATGCGTCCGAAGGTTTTCCTCAACCGCGCGAGTATTTCGTCGCGCGAGACGACCGCCCGCCGCGTCCAGCGCGTCGCGCCGCCGACATCCATATATTCGATAAAACGCGCCTCGCTATTTGTTTCCCGCGCCAGCGCGAGAATGTCCGGCAATTCGTCGTCATTAAAATCGCGCACGACGACGGTGTTAAATTTTATCTGTTCAAAACCGGCATCGCTCGCCGCGCGAATTCCTTCCAAAACGTCTTGCAGATTATCGCGGCGCGTCAAAGCCAGAAAACGTTCGCGCCGCAAAGTGTCGAGGCTGACGGTAACGCGCCGCAGTCCGGCGCGTTGCAAAGTTGCGGCGTGCGCGGCGAGAAAAACGCCGTTGGTCGTCAAAGCCAAATCGCGCAGATTTTCGTCGCCGGTTAATTGTTCGATAAGTAGGTCGAGGTCGCGCCGAAGCAGCGGTTCGCCGCCCGTCAAGCGAACTTTGCCCGCGCCGAGTTTGGTAAAAATGCGGGCGAGTCGGGCGATTTCTTCAAACGAAAGCAGTTCGTCGCGTTTCAGCCAGACGTAATCTTCCTCCGGCATACAATACGCGCAGCGCAGATTGCAGCGGTCAGTCACGGAAATTCGCAAACTGCCGAGCGGACGCCTTAACTGGTCGAAAACTGCGGGCATAACAAAATTATAACATCACGAATTGCTTTCATGTCTGCCGGAAAATTCTTTAGTAAAGTCTTAATTTGAGTTGCCGGATGATAATTGTTTTTGACGATTATAAAAGTTGGTTTGTATTGCCTGATAAGTCGGCAAAAGGGTTTAATTATGAAATTTTATTTATGAGAAGGTAATTATCCCTTAACCGTAGGTAAAGGATTGAATTTATGCTATATTAGCATTTTTCACCTGTGCTTATGTCTAATCAAAATACGGAATTACAGAAAACCGAAACTAGCAACAGTTTTATTGAAAAAACAGCCAGCGATACTCTTAGCAAGACACTTTCAACACTTTTTGCAGGGGGTATTATAGCCGTGATTTCAATGGTTATCTCATTTGTTTATGGCTTGCCTTATTACCTGTATTTGCCTTTGGGCGCGTTGGCATTTTGCTTTGTCGGTTTGGGTTTTTACTTGTTTTCATTTCGCCCGACAAATAAACTTCTTAAAGCCGAAAATGAATCATTGAAAGAAGCCAAACAAGAAACCGTTTTGTTAGAGAGTCCAGAAGATAAAAAGCAAATTGAAAGTATTCAAATAGAGCATCAAAAAGAGATTGAATCTCTCAATGAAAAACAGCGTGAAGAGTTACAAAAACGCACTGAAGTATTGGAAAGCGCACAGCAGGACTTTGCTCAATTGATTGAAATTGCCAAAACAAATACTTGGTTAATTAAACTAGCCGAAAAGCAAGCGAAGAATATCAGCGATTATGTAAAGTTGGACAAGTTTTTCTTTTGCCGTATCGAAGAAAAGCCTATACCTCGCGCGGTTTTTTCACTTTATATGGTCAACAAATCCGTGTTTGACGTTACGCTTGAAAGTAAAATTGACGGGTTTATTGAGTTTTTAATTACCTCTTCACTCATTCGGTTTTTTATCTCAAAAAGGGTCGTTTTTATGTCAACAACTAAGTATAGCACCTGAAGATTAGGACACTACCAATTCTCTTCTTTGATTTCATTTCTACAAAATTTACCCTTAGAAAAAAGGCTGACGGAGAATGATTTCCGACAGCCTGAATTTTTCGAGGAGATTAATATATTGATAGATTATTTCGCGCTGAGTAAAATGTCAATGTCGCTTTGCGCGACCGTCAAATCGAGCGTTACTTCGTTGCCGACTTGTTTGATTATCGCGCCGTCAATCATTCGTCCGTAAACCTTTTTATCCGCGCCTTTCGAGCCGCCGAGAAACGCTTTGCCGATCATCTGCAAACCTTCAAGAGTTTCCTGCAAACTCTTTGCCTGCGCGGCTTCGAGCGTTTTTGCAGCAACTGAAACCGACACATTTCCGCCGCCGACATCGACCGCGCCGTAAATTTGCCGAATCGCATTGAGATTTTTCCCGATTTCGTCATTGTCCATATCGACGAACTGCGATAAACCGTTCGGAACTTTCAAGGCGAAACTCATCAAAGCGTTTGGTTTGAGGTTGACCAAATCCAAAACGTCCGCCGCGATGCGCGTTTTCGTGTCGAGAGCTTCGCGCACTCGGCTCGTCGAACCGATTGCCAGAGTATTTTCATCGTATGCGGCAGCGGCAATCTCGCCCGTTAAGCCGCTGAACACTTTATCAATCGCCGTATCCGGCAACGAAACTCTCTGATTAGCGGTTTTCGATTTGGCTTCGGCAACAACTTGTTTCGCTGAAAAAATATAAGCCGTGCGCCCGCCGATTTTTTCTTCGCGGTATTTTCCCTTCGCGGCAATTTTGGAAAGCGCGAGCAGCGCGTCCGCCTTAAAAGTTCCGCGCGCCAGCACGACCGGCTCAAAACTCACCTGCTTACCGCTGCCTTTTTTGCTTGAGACGCCGACGGCGATTTGCTCAAACTGTCTTAAATCCAAACCCGTTTCATTTTTAATTTTGTCGAACTCGCCCAAAACTTTATTGAGCATTGTTTGATTGGAAGACAAAACTTGCGGAAGCGCTTCGCTCAAAACTCGCTTCATATTAACAATTACCGCTCCGTCTGACGCCGGAAGAAGCGCGGCGAGTTGTGCCGGTTGCCGGGCTGATTTTTTTATTGCAGGCGCGGCAAAAACCGCTCCGACGCCGTTTATCAAATACGCATAGGCGAGAAAAAGTGCAGATATTTTCTTTATCATTTTATGAAACCTCTTTTAAATTTAAATTTTTTCCTCAAGCAAACTGCTCTAACATTAAAGATGCTTTATAATCGGCAATCGTTAACCGAAAATTATAATATCTTAAACGGCTGACCACAAACGATTTTAGTATGTCTTCGATAAACTTCCCGAATCCGCGTTTTCACGAATACAGCGAATGGGTTTTGTTCGGCGATTATTATTACAACGCCAGCGATATTGTCGGTTTCGGCGGCGAGCTATCAATCGAAAATCTGCGAAACGCTTACCGGCGAGGAATCTTTCCCTGGCATATAGAAAATTTACCGCTTCCCTGGTTTTGCCCTGAACAACGCGCCATTCTCGAATTCGCCGAGCTTCATATTCCGCGAACTTTGCGAAAGGAACGGCAAAAAGCCAATTTTACTTTTACGATTGATAAAAATTTCCGGCAAGTTATCGAAAACTGTGCAAAATCCACGCGCAACGGCGAAAGCGGAACCTGGATAACGGCAGATTTTATTCGTTCATACTGCAAATTTCACGAAGCGAGGGAGGCGCACAGCGTCGAGGTTTGGGATTCATCGGGAAATCTTGTCGGCGGGCTTTACGGCGTTGACGCGGGCGGCGTTTTCTGCGGCGAAAGTATGTTTTATAAAAAACCGAACGCTTCAAAGCTCGCGCTGCTTTTTTTAATCGAACATCTCAAAACGCGCGGCGCGACCTGGCTCGACACACAGGTAATGACTCCGCATTTTGAAGTTTTCGGCGCAAAGGAAATCGCCCGCCACGAGTTTTTGGACAAACTCGAAGAAACGCAATCGAAAAATTTGCGACTGTTTTGAAAAAAATGTTGACACACGCATTTTTCTGCCTTTAAACTTCAACCTGTAACTCAAGTCTAAACTTCCGCATCAAAAGAAAAATATGAATAAAAAACTTTCTCGCTCCGGTCAACTTACGCTCAAGCTGTTTGTTTTGCTGTGCGTAAATTTCTCCTGCATTTCTTTTGCTCTCTCGCAAGATAATTCCTTCGGCAAGAATTTAACGGCGCAGAGAGCCGAAGCGGTCAAACTCGTCGGTGAAAATCGCTATCTCGACGCTTTGCCGATACTCGAAAAAATCGCGCCGCTAATGCCCGAAGACAAAGAGATTTGGGCGGATTACGGAATTGCCGTTTTGACTAATTCAACCACGCTCGCCTCGCCCGAAGCGCGAAAAAAGGAACGCCTGCGCGGACGCGAAATTTTGCTCAAAGCCAAACAACTCGGAATGCAAAATGTTTTGGCGTTACATTTTTTAGAGCAAATTCCGGCTAACGGCGGCGATGACGACAATTTCTCGACCGACAATCCGGAAATGGAAAAGGCGCTGCGCGAAGGCGAGGCTTTTTTCGGGCGCGCCGAATATGACAAGGCGTTCGCCGCTTATGAAAAGGCTTACAAAATAAATCCCCGAAGTTACGAAGCCGTGCTTTTTATGGGCGATTCGCTCTACGCGCAAAAGAAATACAAGGAATCGGAAGTTTGGTTTGCAAAAGCGGCGGCAATCAATCCGAACGGCGAAGCCGCTTATCGTTATTGGGGCGACGCTCTGATGGGACAAAAAAAAGTTCTCGAAGCGCGCGATAAATTCGTTGAAGCCTTTATTTCAGACCCGTTTTCGAGACTGACGCTCGACCGGCTCGGCACATGGATTAACGAAACCGGCGCAACTTACGTTCCAACCGAAATCACACCGCCGGGCAATGAAACAAACGGCGATTTAAAGATTGACGAAAAACTGCTCAAAGCGGAAAATGGCACGGTTCATTGGAAACTTTATAGCGACACGCGCAAGGCGCAGATTCTCGAAAACACAGGGAAAAACCAGCGTCACACATTAGCCAAAGAAGCAGCCGCGTGGCGAAAAGTCGCCGACGCCGCCCGAAAGGACATTAAAGCGGGCAACCTAAAAACACCCGACCAAAGCTTGCAGAATCTCATCAAAATCGACGACGCGGGAGTTTTGGAAGCGTATCTTTTGCTGGTGCGCCCGCACGAAGACTTCGGCGAAGACTTCTTTGATTACCGAAGTAAAAACCGCGATAAGTTCAAGCGCTTCGTCATCGAATACTTGCTCGGCTTAAAAAGCTGAAAATTTAACTTATATTCTGTCAAGCCGACATTTCACCGATTTCCAAAACGGCGAAATGTCGGCTTTACAATTTCTTTGAGTATTCGCTCGATAAATAATAAATCGACGGGCAAAATTTGCTAAAGTTACAGAAAATCCAAAATTTATGGAACATCAAGAACGCAAAAACATCCGCGCCGGATTAAAAGTCGCCATCGTTTTGAAACAAGACCAGCGCACGGGCAAACAAACCGTCGGAGTTGTCAAAGATTTATTGACCAATTCAAACTTTCACCCGCACGGAATCAAAGTTCGCCTGACAGACGGACAAGTCGGGCGGGTGCAGGAAATTTTAAATAGTGAAAAGTGAAAAACTAAAAGTGAAAAATGTTAGAAAAACGAAATGACAAACGGATTTCATTGACTATTCACTTTTAGTTTTTCACTTTTCACTAAAAATGTCTGTGGACAAAAATATATGAAAAACTTCTTAATCTATGGCGCGAACGGCTACACGGGCGAATTGATTGCGCGCGAGGCGGTAAAACGCGGTTTGCAGCCGATTCTTTCAGGGCGGAGTCAAAATAAGGTCGAGCCTTTGGCAAAAGAATTGAACTTAACTTGCCGCACATTTTCGCTCGAAGATAAAAAATCGCTCGACTACACGCTGAAGGAAGTCGATTTTGTCATTCACTGCGCCGGACCGTTTTCTCTGACATCGAAACCGATGGTCGAAGCGTGTCTGCGAACGGGCAAACATTATCTCGATATTACGGGCGAAATTGCAGTTTTTGAAGCGATGGCAAAACGCGACGAACAGGCAAAAGAAGCCGGAATTATGATTATGTCGGGTGTCGGTTTCGACGTTGTGCCGTCGGATTGTCTGGCAAGGCATTTGAAAAATCGATTGCCGTCGGCGACGAATTTAACTTTAGCTTTTTACGGAATGGGCAGAATCTCGCACGGCACGCAGGCGACGATGACGATGAACGTCGGGCGCGGCGGCGCGATTCGCTCCGGCGGCGAAATCGTTCAAGTTCCCGCCGCCTGGCGAACGCGCGAAATTGATTTTGGGGAATTCACGAAAACAGGCGTGACGATTCCGTGGGGCGACGTTTCGACGGCATTTTATTCGACCGGCATTCCGAACATCGAAGTTTACACGGTTTTACCCGAAGAAAATTTGCGACTCTTGAAACTCAGTCGTTATATCGGCTGGCTGCTGGCAACCAAGCCCGTGCAAAATTACCTGCAAAAACAAATTCCCGAAGGCGGACCGAACGAAGCCGAACGCGCGAAAGGCAAAACTTACCTCTGGGGCGAAGCGTCGGACGACAGCGGAAACAAAGTCGAAGCGCGTTTGACTTGTCCCGAAGGCTACACGACGACCGCTTTAACCGCGCTCAAAATTGCGGAGAAAATTCTAGCCGGAAATACCTGTGCCGGTTTTCAAACGCCTGCCAAATGCTACGGCGCGGATTTGATTTTAGAAATCGAAAACACTTTGTTAACTGATAACTGATAGTGGATAACTGATAGTTAAAACAGATTTCAACTATCAGTTATCCACTATCAGTTATCCACTATTCATTAATGTTGTCGAGTCCGGCGAATTTCCAGCCTGTTTTTGTTAATTCAAAATGATATGCAATCGGTTTGTTTTCTTCGTCGTTCGGCGTTGCTTTGAAACCGCAATAGACGACGTAGCGTTTGGCGTTTTCCTTTTCCGGTTTGGCTTTCGGGAAACATTTCACGGCGTCGGCTTCGCCTTTGAAAATTTCCGCGTAGCGTTTTAGAAAATCGGTTTTGGTTTTGACGCTTTTCACGCCGTAAGGCATCGAAAGCGGGAACTTCGTCATTTCGGAAACGGCGGTTTTGTCGTTTTTGGCAATCGCCGATTTGAAGTTTTTCCAAAACGCTTGAACGTCGGTTTGCGCCGAATTTGCCGCGCCGATTGGAGCGGCACAAAAACTTAAACTTAAACAAAATGACAACAAAAATTTAGTTTTCATCTTCTTGATTACCTTTCCGGGAAGTTTATAATAGGAGATTGAAACACAGTCTATAACTTTCTCCTGAAATTTTATGAATCGTCGTTCCTTTTTATCGAGCGTGGCTTTTGCCGGAAGCGGTTTGGCTTTATCTTTCAACGGTTTAGCGAAACGCGCCGAAGTTTTTAGCGAATCGGGAAATTTATCGAATCTGAAAGCGTTCGGCTTCGGTGAACTAATTCCGACGGCTGCGAAAAACACGGGCGAAACTTATCTTGCTTTGCCGCAAGGTTTTGAATATACCGTCATCGGCAAAGTCAAAAGCCGGATGAGCGATGGACAAACGACGCCGCGCTCGCACGACGGAATGGCGGCGTTCAAAGTCCGCGACGAGCTTCGCATCGTTCGCAATCACGAAGTTACCGGCGGACGACTTCCGAAAGAAGGCGCGGCAATCGGCAAAGCGAATCATTACGACGAGACTGCGCCGGGCGGCACGACGACTCTGGTTATCAATCCAAAGACGCGCGAAATCGAAAGAGATTTTGTTAGCCTGAGCGGAACTTTAATCAACTGCGCGGGCGGCAGAACGCCCTGGGGAAGCTGGATTTCGTGCGAAGAAACCACGCTCGGACAAACTGTCGTGACTAACGACGCGGGCAAAAAAGAAGGCGGATTTCTAAAACCGCACGGTTATTGTTTTGAAGTTCCGGCTTCGGCAAACACGAACGTTACGCCTGTTCCGCTCAAAGCGATGGGACGTTTCGTTCACGAAGCGATTGCGGTCGATAAAAAATCCGGCACGGTTTATCTGACCGAAGACCGCGAAACCGCGGGATTTTATCGCTTCCTGCCGAAACGCCACAAACGACTCGCCGAAGGCGGCGTTTTGCAAATGCTCATCGTCAAAGATAAACCGAATTTCGACACTCGAACCGGACAAAAAACAGGCGCGAATCTCACGGCGAGTTGGGCGACGATTGACAATCCAGACCCGGCTGAAGCGGATGTTGACACTCTGGCGGTTTATAAACAAGGTCAAGCCAAAGGCGCGGCGACGTTTGCCAGAGTCGAAGGCTGTTACGCGGACAAAAAAGGCGGGGTTTATTTCGCGTCAACCGACGGCGGCAACGTCAAAGGCGGACAAATCTGGAAATACGAGCCGCGCAATAAAACCGAAGGAAGACTAACTTTACTGTTTGAATCGCCGAGCCGCGAGATTTTGGATATGCCCGACAACATTTGTTTGCAGCCGACGAGCGATTTACTTTTCATCTGCGAAGACAGCGATTATATCGGACAAGGCGGAACGCCCGACAATTTTATGCGAATCCTCACGCCGGACGGACGCATCGCCGATTTTGCCCGCAACATCACACCGAATCTCATCTCGAGCGAATTCGCCGGTTCGACCTTTTCACGCGACGGCAAAACTCTTTTCGTCAATCTGCAAAGCGTCGGCGCAACATTTGCGATTTGGGGCGATTGGAATAAATTCAGGACGTAAGGTTTTTTAATTTATTTGGATAAAATCAGTAAAGTAAAAAACTATATTCTATTTGCTTAACAACGGAAATCGGTTTTCCGTCTTTGGTTGCCGGTTCAAATTCAATTTCCTGCGCTGCTTTGATTGCTTGTTCATTCAAACCAAAACCCAAGCCTTTGAGAACTAAAATATATTTGACCTTTCCGTCTTCTGAAAATCCGACTAAAAGTCGAACCGTTCCCGACACTCCTTTTGTTCTGGCTGAGTCGGTATACATAGCTCTCGGTTTGGAGGTAATTTTAAGCGGTGTGAAATCACCGTTTCCTACGGCTGCGGCGTTAAATTCCGTATTATTTGGTATTTGATTTTCAGATTTTTCGTAATGAGCCGCGAAAAACCGCAGCGATTCCAATCTTTCGCGGTGATATTTTTTATTTTCTTCATCGGCTGAAAGGCTCAAATACTTTTCCATATTCGCAATCGATTCTTTCAGCATTTCGACGTCCCTCGTCGGAGATTTGTTAACCGTTCCCCTAATTTGTCCGAAGCTCGAAGTCAGCGCTTCGGATTTGAGCAGATAAGCATCGGCGAAATTCGGATTGATTTTTATCGCTTTCTCGGCGCGTTCGTAAGCGGCGTTGAACGAACCGCCGGCAAAACTTATCAAACCCAAAATATGATGCGCCTCAGGACTTTGCGCGTTTAATTCGAGAATCTTTTCAGCCGCAGCTTTCGCCTCGTAAATTTTATTATTAAAAAGCTGGAAATAAGCCAGCCCGATATAGCCCTGCGAGTCATCCGGTCGTAATTTGATTGTCGTTCTAAATGCTATTTCAGATTCCTTCATTTTATTCGTTTTGAAATATGAAAAACCTAAAAAATACCAAGCCTCCGCGTCGGCGGAATCTTTTTTCGTCGCTTGTTTCAGCGGTTTGACCGCGCTCTTAAAATCACCTTGTTTAAAAAGCGCGATGCCTTCGTCGCGTTCGGTTTGAGCAAAAGCAAAACCGGCAAATAACAGAAGCAAAGCGAGACATAAAAAAGATTTATAAAGTGGAAGTTTCATAAAATTTCTCTGCAAAAACTGCAAAGTCAATTATAGCCGCGATTGACAGAGCGGCAAAGACTTTTTTTCGCTTGATTTATTTCGCCTCGTCCGGCAACACAACGATTGTCAGTGCGGCAAATAAATTGTAGTATCGAATCGTTATAAACGTCCTCGAAATAATCCGGCGTCATTGATTTTTACGCGCACTGAAAATTAGAGGATTAATAAAATAAAAAGCTATGGAAAGAATAATCAACTTACATATTGAAAAACTCCCCGAAGGCGTTTATCTTGCGACCTCCGACGCCGTTCAAGGTTTAATCGCGCAGGGACGAACAGTTGCCGAAACGCTTGAGATAGCCCGCGACGTGGCGAAAAAATTACTGGAAGCGCAGGAAGACGAACAAATCAACGGTCTATCCGTTTTATCCGAAAAATTCGATTATCCTTTAGTTATCGGTATTTGAAATGGGCAGACTCTCCGGCTTTCGCTACCGCGACATCATCAAAATTCTAAAAAAGCTCGGCTTCACGTTTTACCGCCAAGCCGCCGGAAGTCATGAAATTTGGTTTAATCCCGAAACAAAAAGATTCACGACCATTCCCAATCACGCGGGCGATATGCCCGAAGGCACTCTCCGCGCTATCCTGAAACAAGCCGATATTGACGCGGATGAGTTTCTAAAAATAAATTAATCAAACACAGAAAGTGGCAAAGTAGAAAACCGCAACGCCGTAACCGAAGCCTTGATTTTGAATTATTCACCGCCAAACGCGGCAATACCGATTAAGACAACAAAACAAATGTCTTTGTTCGTGCAAGTTTAAATTATAAAAGGCGGAAACATGACTGTTAGGAGCGTGTCAAAAGTAGTGAAAAATAAAGGGACAGAGTTAAAATTCTGTCCCTTTTGTATCTCATCAAACTGCCTATGAAAACAATTCATTAAGATAGACCAGACCAACAGCAAACAAAAACGCACCGCAAATCGCACCTGCAATATTCTTTGTTTCGTTAGAAAATTGCGGTGAATTAGCAACTATTTTTGCAGCCGAGTAAACAAGTCCACACGAAGGGCATAAACCCGGAACACCTTGTTCAAGTAAATTTATCCATTGTATGGAAATGTTCCCAAAAGCCTTTGGATTAACCGAAAGGCTTTTATTTACGCAATGAGCGCAGAAGATACTTGCCATAAAATTATCTCCTATTTAGTATCTTTGGGCGGATTAGGGTCATTTCCGTGACTGTCCGACCTTTGGATACGACCATTTTGTCCATGTATAACAAATTCAGTGCTTTGATTGCGACTGATTTGTCTTCCGGCATCAACGGCTTCTTGTTTGGTATTAGTGTGAATCGAAGCTCTTTCTGCTCCACCTTTTTTAACGTCCCAACCACCGTTCGGGTTATGGACAACATGATGCGATCTTCTCGCCATAATATTAACCTCATTATAACGGTCTAGTTGCATATCAAGCGACGGTATAATACGATTGGTTCACTAAAACAATAGGTATTATGCCTGTAAGAGTTATTGTGTTAATTCCGACCAAGAAAATTAACACAATAACTCTTTCGTCTATATAAAACCTACAAATCCAGTGAATGTGTCCATCCGGGAACGCCATTATTTGATAAATATTCAACCAAATCTGGAGTTCCGTAGAACATTATTCGCCCGCTTTGGGTATAAGCCAAAGCAGATTTATCAATCTGCAATCTATTCGCTCGCGCTCTCACCGTTAAATCACGAAGAACGTCTGCGCGTCCGCTGTCTGTACCGTTATTGGAATTAGCTTCAAAAACAGCAAAGTTAATCCAACCACCACTCGTAGAGCGTTCTCGTATATGAGCAAAATTTATTCTCATAAATCTCCTATATAAGCGAGTCTTGTTTGAGGTTTAGCGATTTTTTGATAGGATGGTTTTGCGAAACAATCGATCAAAAGTGAAATGTTGCGTGAGTTTCCCGACTCGCGGAAAAAGAAATCAAGCAACATTCTCGCTGCTAAAGCAAATACAAGTTATTTGCTTTTCTTTTTCACACGAATCCGAAATGCTTTCTTGCCGTAGCTTTTGGCATAAATCCGTTTTCCGGTTTTATCCAAAAAACTGGCGACGAAAATAAATTCGTAGTCGTTCTCATTCGGTGTAGCCATTTGCGCTACCTCCATTGTTAAATGAGACACTTATTGACAGAAAAAATCATATCTGCATATAATGCAGATGGTTGTATACATTTTAACTATCAACCTCCCATGTCTCTGTAAAGCGTTTGGGAGTTTTTTAAGCCTTGATGTCTGATACACATCAAGGCTCAAAACTTTTAAATCAACTTCAAGTTCTTCAACCGCACTTCAATAAATGCAGGATTTAAGTTGACCCTTTCCGCAATTTCTCGAACTTGCATACCACTTTCAAGGGCTTCGCAAATTACGTTTGCAGGTAAAAATAAAGATTTACAAAATTCCCATGCCTGCCATTCGGGATTTTCATATATTTTAATTTCTTCTTGTCGGAAAAGAAGAGATTTTGAATGACTGTCATCGTGGAAAAATTTTAGTTCTAAATTTTTTCTTTTGAATTGCAAAGCATGAAGTACGATATGCCCGATTTCATGCCCGATTGTCGAACGCCCAAATCTTATAGTTGCATTATCATCAGAATCAACTAATTTTACTGATACTGCTGATTTAGAATTGTTCGGGTCAGTGTAGCCGTGAATTCCAAACGAAAGTTCCTCGTAAGCGGTACTTACTTGCAGACGCTTAGGAATATATATCTCAAACATCTTCTCAATATCTAGCGGAAGCAATTCCGTTAATGCTTCAGGACAAAAATCTTTTAAAACTATTTCAGCAGCATTTTCAATCTTGCGCCGACTTAGTGGATTTGCCTTCATCACTGGTTGATTCATAATGCTAAATACCTCTCTTCATTTAAAAATTTTAGCGATTCTAAGTTGCGATATAACCAAGGGTCATCTTCGCCTTCAACTTGCTTCCGCAATTCTTCCAAAATGTAATCGAGTTTTTCATTAACTTTCTCATCGGAAAGCGCATCAATTCTAAACAAAACTTCTTGTATTTTTGGTGTATATTCTGGTCTTGAATTGATTAAATGCCCAATAGCAGTCGGGTTTGTAATGCGCTCCTTTTTCGCAAGTAATACAAGATGATTATCTGTTATTCCAAAAAAATCCTCGATTCGTTTGACTACCGAAATGTCTGGAGGATTTCGTTTGCCATTTTCGATGTCGGAAAGATAACCAATGGATAACCCGATATGTTCTTTAATTTGCCTGAGTGTTTTATCACTATTTAGTCGCGCTTTTCTAAATGCAATCGCAAATTTGTTCATGGCTATTTCCTCTCTTATAATTAAGTTCATCCTGATGCGAAAATTTTCAGCATCTTTGCGAACAAGGAAAACATAACCGAAATTAAATCCGGTTGTCAATAGAAAAATACACAATATATTGTGGCGGTAACAAAAACTTAACCAAAATAAGGCGTAAGCTAAACTGATTCCTTAGCTTTTGCAATTGAATAATTTTTGGTGATTAAAAATTTTGGAAGGAAATACTAAACTGCTGAAAAAATACATTTTACCTTTACCGGAACAATGAAGGACATAAAATACTTTTCAACGATTGACGAATTCCGCGAATGGCTTGAGGCGAATCACGCTTCCGAGCGGGAGTTGCAGGTCGGGTTTTATAAAAAGAATTCGGGGCGATTTAATTTTAGCTGGTCGGAGGCGGTTGATGCGGCGATTTGTTACGGGTGGATTGACGGCGTGCGAAATGCGGTTGATGAGATTAGTTACACGAATCGTTTTACTCCGCGCAAGCCGTCGAGCATCTGGTCGGCGGTCAATATCAAAAAGGTTGAAGAATTAACACGGCTCGGCTTGATGCGTCCGGCGGGCATCGCCGCGTTTGAGCGGCGCGACGAGAAGAAATCTGCAATCTATGCCTACGAGCAAAAAAACGCCGCGCTCGGCGAAGATTACGAAGCGAAATTTCGGGCAAACGCCAAAGCGTGGGATTTCTTCGAGCGGCAGACGGCTTACTATCGCCGCCAATCAATCTGGTGGGTGATAAGCGCGAAACAGGAAGAAACCCGATTAAAGCGTCTCGACAAATTGATTAGCAAATCCGAAGCAGGCGAAAAAGTCTGAGCGCGACTCAAATGTTCCGGCGATAACGTTTCCGGCAAAAACAAAAAGCGGAAAGTTAAATACCTTCCGCTTTTGCCTTTTTACTTTTACCTTTTGCCTTTATCAAATTCCCGCGCCGTGACATTTCTTATACTTTTTGCCCAAACCGCAAAGCACCGCTCGTTCGATTTGACTTTAGTTTTTACGGATAAGGCAAAAGTTTTAAGCCGCTAATGAATCTGAAATCTTTTTGGTTTCCCGTAATAAAGTTTTCGTTCGTTTCCAGAGCTGTTGCGGCAATCAGCGCATCGGCTATCAGCAAACCGTGACTCAGGCGGTATTAATTTAACAGTTCGACGGATTTTACTGAAATTTGTTCGGTGAGTTTGAGAATCTGAAACCGCGCAAGGAATTTTGCTAAAATCTGCAACTCTGTTTTGTCGCGGCAGCCGACAATCAATTCCATTTGCGTAATGATGCCGATTGCCGGAGTTGAAGTTTGAGCGAGAGTTTACAGACAATTTATCGCTTCCGTTTTGCCGCGCCCGACGTTAATCAAAATGTCCGTATCGAAAATGGTAAGAGCCATTTTTATTTCGCCCACTCGTTTTGCCGAATCTTACGCACCCAAGCCGCTGCGTCCGACAAATCTTCGCGGTCGTTCCACATTCCGACAAATTTTTCTTCGCTCAAATTTTCGTCAACCCGGTTTTCATTTTTTGTGTCGTAACGCGCCCGCAGAAAAGCGATAAAGTTCGCCACTTCGCGCCGTGCCTCAAGCGGCAGAGCGGAGAATTCGCGGATGATTTCTTCGTTTGTCATAAATAAAAAATAGCAGAATTCAGTGAGATTTCCTAACTTTTTGTTTAATTCAATGCTATCCCAAAAATAAAAAAGCGGAAAGTTAAAGACCTTCCGCTTTTGCCTTTTGCCTTTTTACTTTTGCCTTAATCAAATTCCCGCGCCGTGGCATTTTTTATATTTCTTGCCTGAGCCGCAGAAACACGGGTCGTTTGGTTTGACCTTAGGCTGGTCGCGGACGAACGGCGTTGATTTGCGAACGTCTTCGCCTGCAACATTTGCCGTTGACATCGCGCCGGTGAAAGCCATTCCGGCGGCTTGTCGGCGAGCGCGTTGTCTTTCCAATCGTTCGATGCGTTCGATTTCTTCCTGTTCGTCTTTGACGACGACTTCGAGGTTGAAAAGGGCGCGCGCCGTGTGCGTGTCGATGCGGTCGAGCATATCCTGGAACATCTCGAAGCTCTGCTTTTTGTATTCGACGAGCGGGTCTTTTTGCCCGTAGCCGACCAAGCCGATGCCTTGTTTGAGATGGTCAATCGAAAGCAGATGGTCTTTCCACTGCGTGTCGATAATGTTGAGCATTATGTAACGCTCGTATGCCCGCAATTGCTCGTTGCCGATGGCATTTTCTTTCTCTACGTAATTGGCAATCGCCTTCGTCCAAATCGCGTCTTCGATTTCCTGCGCGGTCATTTTATTGAAATCAACGCCTGCATCAAGTGCCGGGTCAACCGCGTAAATACTTGCGATTTCCGCCGCATAAGTTTCAACATCCCAATTGTCGGGCGTAACCTGCGGATTTAAGTATTGCGCGGTCAAATCCGCCAATAAATCACGCGCCACGCCGTTTTCGCCGATGAGATATTCGCGGTGTTCCGATTCCATCATCAACTGGCGACGAAGCCCGTAAATCGTTTCGCGCTGTTTGTTCATCACGTCGTCGTATTTCAAGACGTGCTTGCGCGTTTCAAAGTTTCTGGCTTCGACGGCTTTTTGAGCGCGTTCGATTTGTTTGGAAACGGTTTTCGATTCAATCGCCACGCCTTCTTCCATCCCGAGCCATTCCATCATCGAGCGTACTTTGTCGCCCGCGAAAATCCGCATCAAATCGTCTTCCAAAGACAATGCGAAGCGAGTCGCGCCCGGGTCGCCCTGTCGTCCGGCGCGTCCGCGAAGCTGATTGTCAATGCGACGCGATTCATGGCGTTCGGTTGCCAGAATCTGCAAACCGCCAGCCGCGACAACTTCTTTGTGTTCGCTTTCGACGATTCGTTTTGCTTTTGCGAGTTCTTCTTCAAATTGTTCCGGCGTGGCTTCATCCGGGTTGATTTCTCTTTTTTTCAGAAAATCATTGGCGAGAAATTCAGGATTGCCGCCCAAAATAAT
This sequence comes from uncultured Pyrinomonadaceae bacterium, assembly GCA_964235785.1. Classification (GTDB taxonomy): domain Bacteria; phylum Acidobacteriota; class Blastocatellia; order Pyrinomonadales; family Pyrinomonadaceae. The sequence continues at coordinate 148,797 of CAXSBF010000001.1, forward strand.
ATCCGTTCCGCGTCCAGCCATATTCGTCGCAATCGTGACCGCGCCTTTGCGCCCCGCCTGCGCGACAATTTCGGCTTCGCGCTCGTGATATTTCGCGTTTAAGACGTTATGCGGAACGCCGATTTTTTTCAACCGTTCAGCGACGAGTTCGGAATTTTCAACCGAAACCGTTCCGACAAGGACCGGCTGACCTTTTTCGTGCAATTCTTTTATTTCATTGGTAACGGCGTTCCATTTTTCGGGCAAAGTTCGATAAATTATATCGGAATCGTCTCTGCGAATCATCGGGCGATTGGTCGGGACGACAATCACGTCCAAGCCGTAAGTCGTGCCGAATTCTTCGGCTTCGGTTTCAGCAGTTCCGGTCATACCCGAAAGTTTTTCATACATTCGGAAATAATTTTGCAGCGTGATTGTCGCCAGAGTTTGATTTTCGCGTTCGATTTTCACGCCTTCTTTGGCTTCGACAGCTTGGTGCAAACCGTCAGACCAACGCCGACCTTGCATTAAGCGTCCGGTGAAATCGTCAACGATAATGACTTCGCCTTCCTGCACGACGTAATGATGGTCGTTTTTATACAATGTGTGCGCTTTCAAAGCCTGCTCGACACAGTGCAATAATTCCATATTCGCCGGGTCGTAAAGATTGGAAACGCCGAGAAGTCGTTCGGCTTTTTCCACGCCTTTTTCCGTCAGCACGGACGAATGATTTTTCTCGTCCAAAAGATAATCGCCTGTCGTAACCTTCGTTTCTTCGTCCTTATGCCCGCGCTCGAATTGCGGAATGATTTGGTTTGCCGTGTAGTATTTATCGGTCGCTTCGTCCGACGCGCCCGAAATAATCAAAGGCGTTCTGGCTTCGTCAATTAAAATCGAATCAACTTCGTCAATAATCGCATAATAATGGTCGCGCTGAACGAGCGTTTCCGGATCGAACTTCATATTATCGCGCAGATAATCGAAGCCGAATTCGTTGTTCGTTCCGTATGTGATGTCGCTCGCATACGCTTCCTTGCGCTCGTAATCGTCCATATCGTTTTGGATACAGCCGACGCTCAAGCCCAAAAATCGGTGGATTTTGCCCATCCATTCGGCATCGCGCAGAGCTAAATAATCATTCACCGTAATAACGTGAATGCCGCGCCCCGTGAGAGCGTTTAAATAAGCGGGCAAAGTCGAAACCAGAGTTTTACCTTCGCCCGTCCGCATCTCGGCGACTTTACCTTGATGCAGAATCAATCCGCCGATTAGCTGCACGTCGAAGTGCCGCATTCCCGTAACTCTGACCGACGCTTCGCGCACGGTGGCAAACGCTTCGGGCATAATTTCGTTCAAAACTTCCTGCTCGCGTTTTCGGCGTTCCGCTTTGTCTTCGATTCCCGCGAGCGCGTTTTGAATTTGCTCTTTGAATTTATCGGTTCGCATCTTTAATTCATCGTCAGAAAGTTTCTTTAAGTTCGCTTCCAGAGCATTCACCTGACCGACAATCGGGCTGATTTTCTTTAAATAACGGTCGGTGTTGCTGCCTAAAATCTTGTTGAAAAATTTATCTACTAAAGCCATTTTTTTATCCTCGATATGCGACTCATTTTCTGTCGCTGAAAAACAATTGCAAAGCCGCCGACTTCTCAATCAGCAACTTTTTATAAAAACAGATTTTGCGTTAAAAGGAAAACGGAAGGCTTATTTTGCAGTGTAAAAGATTATTTACTTTCCGCCTTCGCGTTTTTCAGAAGTTTATCCAAAGAGCCGCGCGGCAGACGAGTAACGACGAAAACTTGATTGTTTTCAAAAGTTGCTCTGGTATTTTCGTAAATTTGTTTGGTTAAAGTATTTTCAAGCGAAACGGCGAATGAAGAAAATTCCTGGTTGAGAAATTCGGCAAACCGTTCGGCGTTTGACTTCTGAAAAGAAATTTTCAGCGAGAAATTCGTGCTGTCCGCCTCAATTCTTGTTTTGACAGCCTTAGATTTTTGGTTGTCAAAATCGGCTAGTTCAAATGCTTTTGGTTGAAGTTTTTGATTAACGGCGTGTTGAATTAAGAGACTTAAATTTTGGTCGGAAGCAGTTGAACTGATTCCTCCGCCGCCTGCGCCGCCGCCGCCGCTAAACTCTGATTTATGAAATTCCGAGTCAACATAGAAATTGCTTTGAAGCGGCAAAGCAATTTTTCCGTCTCTAACTTCATCTTTGATTTCTTTTAAGAGTTGAGCAAACAACGCGGGAAAATCATCTTTTGAAAAACTTTCGATTTCCTCGTTATCAGGCTTATTGTCTAAATCGTCTTTGACTTCGAGTTCACTCTGAATGTCAAAATTTCTCGTTAAAGCGGCAAACGTCAAAACCTGCGGAGCCGCGCCGACAAACATCAGCCCGAGACAAAGCGTCGTGAGGAAAACTATCGAATTGTGTTTGTTTTTATTGCTCACTTAGCTTTTTTCAGGTTCGCGTTATCGTTCTGTGCCGTCGAATTCGGCTGATTCTTTTCCGCTTCCCGTTTTTTCGCTTCCTTTTCAAGGTTGCGATTTATCATATCGTGCGCGTCTTTTTTCGGCATTGCAAAGTTTAAGATAAATTGCTTGTCTTTGCTCGACGTTTTCGCGCTGTTGAGCAGAATTTTCTCGTCGTCGCCGAGTTTCTTCGTTCCGATGCTGTCGAGCAAAAAAGCGCTTTTGAGCAAGCCGTTAAAGCCGCTCGTCAGCGTGTTTGCTCTTTCGGGCGATTTTTGCTCTGACGCGATGATCGCGTAAATCTGCTGGTCGTCCTGGATAAGCGTGAAATTGATTTTTTCAACGTCGAGATTTCGCAAATAGCCGAGAAATCCGCTGTTGCCGATGGCTTCGATAGCTGATTTGGCGATATTGACCATTTCTTCATCGCCCGCGCTTTTTACAAATCTCGATTTCTTCGGGTCTTTATCGAATTTTCCGTCTTTGGTTATTACGCCGTCCATTACAACCATAAACGGTTTGGTCAAATCAACCTTTTGTTTGTTTTCGGCGGCGGTCTTTGCCAGAACCGTCTCGGCAAAATCTTCGAGCGGTTTTTTGTTGATTTCGACCGCCGTTACCGCGTCGCTTCCGACGGGCGGCTGATTTTCCGGCTGTTTGGTTTCTGCTTTTTCTTTTGTTTCTTTGTCTTTTGCGTCTTTCGTTTTTCCGGCTAATTCTTCATCGGACGGAAGCGTTTTCGGCGAATCGTTTTTTATCTTCGGTATTTTTGTGGTGTAATTGCGAATCTTTCCGGCTCGATACGGCGAAGTTTTAGCAATCGGGTTTGCGCCGCCGAATGAAAAAGGCGAATCGGGAATTGTTCCCTTCACGGCATTTTCGTTCGGTGTCGGCACGACTTGCGGCGTAGTCATCAAATCCGTGTTGCCGGAAACGGTGGGATACGTCGGAAAGCCGGACATATCGGTCGGTATTGTCTGAAAATCCGTATTCGGCATCGCCGCGAAATCATTCGGATTGGCGAGCGCGAAATAACCTTCCGGGTATTTGAGCGGCGGCGTGTCGCTGCTGACATCGATATAAGTGATGTCGGCGTCCTCGAGTTCGTTTTTGACATACTCTTTGCTGACATATTCGTCGTCGGCTCCGAGCAGCGTGCTTCCGATATAAACCGTGTCGATAACTTCGCAAATGCGGCTGACAAACGGACTGTCGCAGCCTCTTCTGGTCAGGTTTGTTTGTCCGGCGACAAAGACAAACAATAAATTTACCAGCACCGACGCCGCGAGAATTTTGTAAAGACGCGGGTTTAATTCCCAACTTTTTATTTCGTAACTTTCAAAAAGTTCCTTTTTCTGTTCGTCCATAACTGCTTTTGTAAAACTCGTATAATAATGTATTTAATAATGCTTACCGCAAAATATAGATGCACATCGGTTGTCAACCGTTGCGAATCAATTTGCCATTCTAACACTTCCGATTATCAATTGAAAGATTAGACTTTGCGCCCTGAAACCTTTAACATTGCCATAGAAATGGCACGCGACCGCAAAGATAAAAACCGCCCGAAATCAAAAAATGTTCGCTCCGACGCCCAACGCCGAAAGGAACGAACCTTTAAACGCGAACTTGCGCCGGAAAGTTCCGCTCGTTTTGATTCGTCTAAATCGAGTTTGGCGCAAACCAAATCAATCGAACGACTTCTCGAAGGCATCGGAACGCCCGAACCGCGCCCGCTCGTGCCGGACGATTTTCAAATCGAAGCGTTAAAAGCCGTCGAAACCGACGACGTTTTAGTTACGGCGCCGACGGGCAGCGGCAAAACCTGGATTGCGCGCGAAGAAATCAGAAGATTGCTCGCCGACGGAAAACGCGCCTGGTATACGACGCCGCTCAAGGCTTTAACAAATTCAAAATACACGGAATTTTCCGCAGAATTCGGCGCGGAAAATGTCGGAATTTTAACCGGCGACCGCAAAGAAAACCACGACGCGCCTTTAATCGTCGGCACGACGGAGATTTATCGTAACCAGCTTTTCGACGCTCTCAGAAGCGGCGAGCAGGTCAACACGGATTTTGTAATTCTGGACGAAGCGCATTATTTAGCGGACGAAGAACGCGGTCACGTCTGGGAAGAAGCGATAATTTTGTCGCCGCCGCGCATCAGGCTGTTGCTGCTTTCGGCGACGATTGGAAACGCCGGGGAGTTTGCCGCCTGGATTGGAGAAGTGCGCGGCACAAACGTTCGCGTTATCAATCGCGCCGGAACTCGCCCCGTCGAACTTCGCGCCGCGTTTCTCGCGCCGAACACGCAGCTTTTTCCGCTTTTTGACGAAAGCGGCACGAAAATGAACCGCCAAATCGAACAATTCGCGCAGGAAGAAAGTCGGTTTGAGCGCAGACGTAGGTATTAGGTGATAACTGAAAGCTGATAACTGATAGTGTAAAAGCAAATTTCTAAAACTATCAGTTATCAGTTATCAGTTATCACCTATCAGTTATCACCTAATTTATGAGATTCAAACTTCCTGAAATTCCGCCGCCGAAACTTATTAAGGCTTTGCGCTCATATAATCTTTTGCCCGCGATTGTTTTTTTGCCGACGCGCCGCAAATGCGACGAAGCGGCGACGGAAGTTGCAGCCGACAAATCGCAAAAAGCCGATGCTGAAAAACAAAGTAGACGATACGAAATTTATCAGGAGATGCTCGCGCAATTTCCTGAAATAAAATCGCACAAACATCGTAAAATTTTGCTGCAAGGCGGAATTGCCGCGCATCACGCCGGACATATTCCGGCTTGGAAATTGTTAATTGAAAAGATGATGTCTCAGGGTTTACTGAACGCGATTTTTGCCACTTCGACGGTTGCCGCGGGCGTTGATTTTCCAGCCAGAACGGTTGTTATCTCAAACGCGGACACGCGCGGCAACGACGGCTGGCGCGCGCTGCAAGCCAGCGAGTTGCAGCAAATGACCGGACGCGCGGGCAGACGCGGCAAAGATAACGTCGGTTTCGCAATCTTAGCGCCGAGCAATTTTCAGAATCCGCCGCGCATTGCACAGCTTTTGAAATCTCCGCCCGACGCTCTGCAAAGCCAATTTCGCGCAACTTACACGAGTCTTTTAAATCTACTCGATGCTTTCGGCGAATTCCGGCAAGTGCGCGACATCGCCGAAAAAAGTTTCGCGTTTCGGGAAACGGCGCGGACAATTTCAAAATTAGAAAAACAAATCGAAAATCGCGTGCAAAAGCTGCATAAAAAGATTGCGGAAAGCGGATTCGATTTGACGATTGAAGACATTCGCGGTTTTGAGCGGCTAACCAATGTTCGACTTCGCCTTCAGGAAAAATCCACGCACACGCGCGGTGATGAGCGGCGCAAATGGCTGGAAGAAAATGTCGAAGCCGGAAAAATCGTCACCAAAAGCCGCAACAGCAAACGTCTCTTTTTAGTGTTGAGCGTTTTCGGGGAAAAGGTCGTAACGATGCGCGAAGACGGGCAAGGCGCGACGCTTTCGCTGCCGCACATCGGTCGCGTTTTTGGCAAAAAATATCCGGTCAAAGAAGAATCTTTTGATTTAGCGTTTGACGAAATTCACTCGGGTAAAAATCCACCGCTCGACGAGCCGAAATTCTCTCACGAAAAAACCGACCGGGATGAAACGGTCGAAGTTATCAGTTCGCTGATTGAAAAATTTCTGCCTGAAAGTGCGAGTGAAGAACAAAAACGAAGCGCGACCGGATTTTTGTGGGAATGCTGGGACGATGCCGAGTTTCTCGAAAAGACAGAGCGCGACATTGATTTCCTGAAAAGCGAAATCTGGCTTCCGTTCGAGCATCGCGCTAAAATTTTGAATCATTTCGGTTATCTCGATTTCTCCAAACAAAAAGTTACCACGCGCGGAAAATGGCTGGCGGATTTGCGCGTCGACCGACCCTTACTTGTCGGCGAAGCGCTGCGGCACGGACTTTTTGAAAAGCTGGAAACCAAGCAAGTCGCCGGTTTGATGGCGGCACTCGCGGCTGATTCGGAGAGAAATTACGGCGAGCTTTATCTGTCGGATGAAATTTTAGAAACATTGACGAAGTTTGAAGATATTATCTTTGACGTTTCAAACGTCGAATGGAAAAACGGTATCGAGCCTGCGCCGGATATGAATTTTTCCGCCGCCGCGACTGCCGAACGCTGGGCTGACGGGATGAGTTGGAGCGATTTGGTTTTCCAGACTAAAGCCGAAGAAGGCGATTTAGTCAGACTTTTATCGCGCACCGGCGAAGCGTTAATGCAGGTCGCGCATTTGAAGGAATCAAACGCCGAAGCCGCCGCAATCGCGCGATCAACGGCGGAAATTATTCTGCGCGAGCCGATTCGGTAACTGATTTTTAACAACTAAAGACTGACAACCGACAACTAATTTTGTTATTATTTTTTCGGGTTTGAATTTTATGCGAGTTTTATTAGCAGACGAATACGGATTTTGTTTCGGCGTCGAACGCGCCGTCGAGATGGTCGAAGAAGCGATACAGGAAGGCGACACGGTGCGCGCGCTCGGTCCGCTGATTCACAACGACCAGGAAATGTCGCGGCTTGAAACGCAAGGTGTGCGGACGATTAGCGAGCCGGTGCAAATCAAGCGTGGCGAAACCGCCGTTATCCGCGCTCACGGCGTAACGCCGCAGGTCGAAGCGGAACTTCGGGCGAAAGCGTCGAAGGTTGTTGACGCGACTTGCCCGTTTGTTACCAAAGTTCAAAAGCTCGCGTCACGCGCCGCCGCGCAGAATCGGCACGTCGTCGTTGTCGGAAATCCCGAACACCCGGAAATGATCGGCGTTTTCGGTTACGCGCCGGAACACTCGTTTGTCGTCAATAACGCCGAAGAAGTCGCCGCTCTGCCGCGCCTCAGAAATCCTCTGGTCGTTTCGCAAACAACCATCAAACTCAAAAATTTTCTCGATGTCGCCGAAGCCGTCAAAGGCAAAACCGACGATGAAGTTCAAGTTGTCAACACGATTTGTTCGGCGACGCGCGACAGGCAGGACGCGGCGCGGGCTTTAGCCGGGGAAGTCGATGCGTTTTACGTTATCGGCGGTCGCCATTCTTCCAACAGCCGCAAACTGCTCGCCGTCTGCAAGGAACAATGCGAAAACAGTTTTCTGATTGAAACCGAAGATGAAATAAACGTTGACGATTTGCGCGGCATCGAAACAGTCGGGTTAACGGCTGGCGCTTCGACGCCAAAATGGTTGATTGAAAAAATCATCAAACGGCTTGAGGAAATCGGCGCGGCAGCAAAAACTGAAATGTCTCCGGCTTAAAGTTTTTCTTAATTTTATAAAAGAAAAAGCCGAGTAATTCGATTTGAAATTACTCGGCTGATTTGTTTTTAAATGTTCGATTAGTTGTTGACTTCTGAGGCTTCGGCAAATTTCGGCATCGAGATTGATTGGTTCAGATAAATGCCGAACTCCGTTCCGGACCTGACTTCAGCCTCTTCGCCTTTGGTCAATCTTTCGCCCGCGAGTCCGCCGATTGCGCCGAGGATTCCGCCGATTGCCGCGCCTTTTCCGCCGCCGATTGCACCGCCGAGAATAGCTCCGCCCGCAGCGCCGCCGCCGATAAAGATGATTTTGTCATTTTTTCGGTCGTCACCCGAAGCCGAACCTTCGGCGTCGCTTTTTGCCTGTTTAGTGTTCAAATCGGTCAACGAACCGTTGATTGCGCGGCGCGTTCCGTTCGGCAATTTTACTTCGATGAAGCTCGCGTCAATCGAACCGGGATCGCCGCCTTTTTTCGCAGGTTTGACCGAATCGACTCGTCCGGTAACAATGCTTCCGACCGGAATCACGATCACGCCCGTGTCCGAATAGACAGGCTCGGTAACGGTCGTCGTAAATCTATCGCCGATTCGCGCCGTTTTCGAGCTGATAGTTTCGTTCATCCGAACGCGAAAAGTCTGCCCTCGCTGAACCGTGTATAGCTTTATGGCAGGCACAGTCGGTCTTACAACCACCGTCGTTTTTCTGACGGTTGTTTTGCGAATCACCGGCTTGCGTTTTACCACTCGTTTCTGAGCCGAAACGTCGGTCGCGCCAAACGCGAAAAATATCGCCAAGATTGCCGTTAAAACTTTGAAATTAAATAATTTTTTCATATCGCACCTCTTCCTTTTTGTTTATCAAAGCAGACATTTCGACTGTCTGTTAAAAGTCCGTGTTAAGACGCCGCGCCGAACCCGAACCGTTGCCACTAAAACTCTTTTCTGCAAACTCCGAGCAGTCCGGCAAATAATAACATTTTCCTAATCGAATAAAAGTTTCGCTTTTTATAAAAAATTTTGAAATTCCGATTTATTAGAAGTATATTAGAGCAACAATCTGATTTTCGCTTCTCCTGGAAATGCTTAACCCTTAGTTTACGGAAACTGAGGGTTAAGTTGATTAAGGGGAAAAGTTTAACAAGTTTTTGCAAAAGGATTTCCCGTTATGCAATTTTTGATTCAAGCATTTTTGTTGTTCACGCTCAATTTTTTAGACGCGGTTTTGACGATTTACTGGGTCAGAAACGGTTTTGCTTCAGAGGGAAATCAATTGATGGCTGGATTGCTCGACAGAGGCGATTTGCCTTTTCTGGCGGTGAAATTAGCGGTCGGCGCGGCAGCGGCAATCGTTTTGTGGCGTTGGCGAAATTTGAGAATGGCAAAATATGGTTTGACTTTGGTGTTGTGTATTTATGTCGTTTTGATGGGCGTTCATCTTTTCACGGGACTTTCCGCCTTCGGTTTTTTGTCCGAAACATTTCTGAGCGATGTGTCCGCCTTTTCAAATTCCGCGCTCACGTTTTTCTGTTAATTTCCATTCAATAAATTTTATTTCAACCGGCAGTTTCCTGTTTCAAATCAATTGAAACGGAAAACTGTTTTTTTTCGTATTCCAATACGCAACGCGCAATGAAAAATTTTGCATCATACAGTTTCCAAATTTAATTTTCAGGAAGTAAGCAATATGTCAAAAAAAGCAGTTTATCAATTATCAGGCAGACAAATTCTGTTTCTTGCCTTAGCCTCGGCATTTATTACTGCCGGAACGGTTATCGCTTTGAGTAATTTCGGAAGCGTCTGGCAAGCTCGTGAAACGGCAAACGTCGCTCTGGCGGAATACGCCGCCCCTGCCGTCAGCGACCCTACGACCGTCAGCGACGAGCAGAACAGCATCGAAGTTTATAAGACGCTTTCGCCGGGCGTAGCTTTTATCACCTCGACTTCTTACCAGCAGGATTATTTCGGCGGAGTTCAGGAAGGAAAAGGTTCGGGTTCGGGTTCGGTGATTGATAATCAAGGTCATATTTTAACCAATTATCACGTCGTCGAAGACGCGCAAAAATTAAGCGTTAGTCTCGGCGGCGACAAAGTTTACCCGGCAAAAGTCATCGGCACCGACGCGGATACGGATTTAGCGGTTATTCAAATTGACCCGCCCAAAGAAGGCTTAACCATTGTTCCTATCGGCGATTCGGACAAACTCTCGGTCGGGCAAAAGGTTTTGGCTATCGGCAATCCGTTCGGCTTGGACAGAACTTTGACGACCGGCGTAATCTCGGGCTTGCAGCGTCCGATTCGCGCCCGCAACAATCGTCCTATCGAAGGCGCGATTCAAACCGACGCTTCAATCAATCCGGGAAATAGCGGCGGACCGCTTTTGGACAAATACGGTCGAATGATTGGAATCAACTCGCAGATTTTATCGCCCGCGGGCGGCTCGGTCGGCGTCGGTTTTGCAATTCCGGTCAGCATCGCCAAGCGCGTCATTCCGCAGCTTATTCAATTCGGCGAAGTTCGCCGTCCGAAACTCGGCATCGACGGCGTGAGCGTTGAAAAACTTCAAGAACAAGGCTTGAATCTGCCGCTCGACAAAGGCTTGCTCGTGCGAAGCGTTTTAGCCGGAAGCACGACGCAGATTGCGGGCATTCGCGGACTTTCGCGCGACGCCGGCGGCGATGTCGTTTTAGGCGATATTATCACGACCATCGACGGCGAAAAGATGAATGATTTAGACGACCTCTATCGTTATCTCGACAAAAAACAAATCGGCGATACGATTCAAGTCGCGGTTTATCGCAACGGCAAAACGCTGACCGTTCCGGTCAAACTCAGCTCGATGCCGCAAAACGGGCAAAATCGTCCGATGCGTAGATTTTAAAATTAGCGAACACAAATAAAGCAAGGCGGAAGTCGGAAAATACTCTGACTTCCGCTTTTTATTTTTGCTCAAAAAATCTGTTTCTATTGTGTTAATCTGAGATTTATCTTATGGAAAAACTTGAGCTAAAAGATTTTTACAACAATGGTTTCGGCTGGATATGCAAACACTGCGAGAGCGAATTTGAACTACAAAAGAAAGTTTCGGATAAGAAAACTTCACGCCTGATGAGCGAAGGCGAAGCCGAAAGCAAACAACCGAAACTCTCGACTTCGGCACTGGCAAAATGGGCGGACGCTGCACAGCGAACCTTATTTTGTCCGCGCTGCGGCATCACGGAACTCGCCGACTAGAAGCTATCTCAAAAATACTTTGACTTAAACTTTGCCGCTTTGCGCCTTTGCGGGAGAAAGAGAGGTTTCCCGCAAAGGCGCAAAGCGGCAAAGGAAAATCAAAAGTATAAAAACTTTATTGCTATTTTTGAGATGGCTTCTATTAAATGATGAATTAGGAACGATGAATGCTGAATTAAAGAATTTTTCCTAAATTCATCATTCATCGTTCCTAATTCATCGTTAGACAACTTTCTCCTTCCATTTTCCGCGTCTAAAAATAATCGCGCTCACAATTGCCAGCATCGAAAACGCAATCGTAATCGCCCAGAAAACACCGTGCGCTCCGAGTCCGAAATAATAAGCCAGAACGTATGCGAGCGGAATTTCAAACAGCCAAAAAATAAACAGATTCAGATAAGTCGGCGTAACCGTATCGCCCGCGCCGTTGAAGGATGTTTCGATGACCATTCCGAAACCGTAAAATAAAAATCCCAGCGAAACAATCAGCAGACAATCGGATGCGTAACCGGCGACGATTGGTTCAGTTGTAAAAATGCCGACAATCGGCTTGGCGAAGACTGCGAGCAAAACGCCGACAACCGTTAAAAAACCGGCGCTGCAAAAAGCCGCCGTCCAAACCGCTTTTTCGGCGCGTTCGGGTTTTCCCGCGCCGAGCGATTGACCGACGAGAGTCGCCGCCGCGTTGCTCAGTCCAACCGACGGCAGAAGCGCGAAAATTATCACGCGAAAGCCGATTGAATAACCCGCGACGGCATCGGTTCCGAAACCTGAAACAATCCGAATCAAACCGACCCAACTTGTCATTCCGATAAACATCTGCAAGGTCGCCGATGCCGAAAGTTTCGCCAGCCGCCAAACGAGATGCGGCACGAAAATCAAATGTTTGCGCTGAATGTTGAACCGTCCGCCTCGTTTCGTCAAAGAATAAAGCGCATACAAAACGCCGCAGCCGCGCCCGATTGTCGTTCCGACCGCCGCGCCCGTGACACCCAATTCGGGAAAAAACCACACGCCGAAAATAAAACATGGCGCAAGAATAATGTTCAGAGCGTTCGCCAGCCACAAAACGCGCATCGCAATCGCCGCATCGCCCGCGCCGCGAAAAATTCCGTTTATCAAAAACAGAAAAACGATAACGAAATTTCCGCCGAGCATAATCCGCGCATAGCTCGTGCCTTGCGCGACGACGGCGGCTTCCGCGCCCATCAATGCAAGAAATCGCGGTGCAAACAACACGCCGACGATACCGATGACAACTGCGGCGATTAAACCTAAATATAAAATTTGAATCGCGGTTTGCGCCGCGCCTTCCGTGTCTTTTTCGCCGATTCGACGCGCGACCGTCGCCGTCGCGCCAATCGAAATGCCGATTGCCATCGCAAAGACGATAATAATCAACGCTTCGGTCAGAGCGACGACGGCAACCGCATTCGCGCCGAGCTTGGCGACAAAGAAAATATCGACGACGGCAAAAAGACTCTCGCCGAGCATTTCCAAAATCATCGGAACCGACAGAATAAAAATCGCTCTGCCGAGAGCGCCTTCGGTCAAATCGCGCTCCGAACCCGAAACGGCTTCGCGCAAAATTGACCAAAAAGAATTGTTCTCCGTCCGCGCGGACAGATTCGCTGTATTTTTAGACATACAAAATTATTTAGTTGATTTGGTAAAAGAAAAAGCGGATTCGTTCAAGCGTCAAGAATTAACGCGTGATAAAACGAATATAAAAAGATGCGCGAGATTTAGCGGACAAGGATTCTCATAATGTTTGTGAATATACCACAAAAAAAAATTAAGTAAAATTCACGGATTGTTTTTTTGCTGAAGGATAATTTCTCTGCCGAGAAGCGGTTTGCCGCGCAGGGCTTGGGTAAAAACGATTGAAAAAGCGGCGAGATAAAGCATTGAAAAGCCGATTGTTAAAGCCGTCGCGCGAATCGCCGAAAAGCGTTTTTGCAGAAAAATCAACATCGCCGCGAAAAGCGGAATCGCTTGCAGCGCGTGCATCCCGACAAAATGAGCAGCGCGCAAATCTCCCGCTTCGGTTGACCAATTAACAAACGGAAGTCCCGCGCCGCCGTCCGCCGCGCCGACCGCGTGTCCGGTTTGCGCCGACATATATCCGCCTTCGGCGCTCGCCAGCAAAAACAAAATTAACCCGAAACGCATTCCCCAAATCAAGGCGTTCGGCAAATCGATATGAGCGCGAAAATACAAAATTGTCAGATAAACGACGAGCAGAGTATTGACCGCAATCATCAAACCCATCAGGATGAAAACAGCCGCGTCAAACGGTTTGGCGACATTAAAATGCGAAGTCGTGCCGCGTATCGCCTGCGCCAGAATCAAAATCATCTCGCCGGTCAATAAACCAATCACGCCCAGGGCGATAATCTTTTTCGATTTTTCAAAGCCGCGCAGAAAGTTGAGATAAACCCCTAACGTCACAAAATAAATTGCAATCGAACTCGCAAACTTCGACGGCTTTATCCAGCGATTGATGCCTAAAATCTGCTGTGAATCGAATAGCGAAAGCGCAGATAAAACAACGAGCAACGCAACGAACGCAAAACCTGCCCACATTAAAGCGCGTTGATTTCGCCACAAATCCTTCCACAGTTCCGATAAATTCATTGCACTTCTCCTTTTGCATTTTTGTTTGGAACGACGAGTCGCAAAATGTTGTAAAGCAGAAATCCGATTGGACCGAATAGAAACGTCAGAATCAGACACGGAATGACGAACCAATGCGAGATGCCGCGCGATTCGGCGTCCCGAACTTCCCAACCGCCGACGAACAAATCAAACGCGAGATAATGAATCCAGCCGGCAAGCGTCGCCCATTGATTCGTGAAAAGTTTCATCACGTCGGCGAGCGAGCCGAAACCGCCTTCGGCTTTGCCGAAAAACAAAACAATCAAAATCAAATAAGCGATTGCCAAAAGCAGCGAAATCCCGCCGGACGCGACGATTTTCTGCATCCATCTCCAACGCGGCGCGAAGATGAGCAAAATCCAGCCAATCAAAGCAAGCGAATTTGCGATAGAAAAAACGGTTTCCGCATTCATAGATTCTCTCTAAAGTGTTTTCAGGTAATTTTCCATCGTTTCAAACGAAACATCCGTAGAAATCGTTCCGATATAATTATCCGGTCGAAGCAAAACGCAGAAACTTTCATCCGTGCCGAAGAGTTCAGTAATGTGCGGATACAAAGGGAATTCGTAAAAATCCACAAAATCGGGCAAGTCTTTTTCGGAAAATTCAACCTGATTTTGCCCGTCAAAAAAAGTCAGAAGATGAAATTTCGGCGCTTTTAATTTTTCATAAACGCTCGCGCCTTCAATTTCAAAATAAGGCATTCTGTCGCCCGCTTTGATTGAAAAATTTTCTTCGCTCCGGCTCAGAGAACTGTGGCGATAATTGATGGCGATTTGCGAAACGCGCGGGAAGAGGAATTTTTTAACCGCGTCAATACTAAACGCGACACCGGCGACAACCGGAAAAACGTGCATCCGCAGGTAAGAGAGAATCGGTTCGGGACTGGCGACGAGATTGAACATTCGGTCGGTCGTCTTCAACAAACTTTCCGCGTTTTCGAGCCGCTCTTCATTGTAAGTTTCCAACAATTTTTCGTTTGATTTTCCTTTCAAAACCATCGCTATTTTCCAAGCCAAGTTGTAACCGTCCTGGATTCCCGTGTTCATTCCCTGCGCTCCTGCGGGCGTATGAATATGCGCCGCGTCGCCCGCGAGAAAGCATCTGCCGCTCGAAAATTTATCGACGTGGCGCGTGTGAACTTTATAGGTTGAAAACCAATTGACGCTTTTTATATCGAGGTCGACTTCCGTGTCTTTTTTAATTTGCTCTTCGATTTCTTCATACAAAACTTCGCCTTCTTCTTTGGCAAATTCTTCGGGAAAAGTGCCGACGATGCGCCACCGGTTTTCGCCGACCATCGGAAAAAACGCTAGAAGATTATTTTTCATCAAAAAAACCATCAGCGCGTCGTGTTCAAAATTCCAGTCAATCTCCACGTCGGCGACATAAAACATTCGCTCGAACGTGCTGCCTTCAAACTTCAAACCGAGCGCGTGGCGAACGGGGCTTTTCGAGCCGTCGCAGCCGACCAGATATTTCGCTTCGATTGTTTCGGTTTCGCCGACTGCATTTTTAATCGTTGCTTTGACGCCCGAATCGTCCTGCGTGAAACTTTCGAGTTCCTTACTCCACAAAACATCCTTGCCGTTTGCTTTGACGAAATCATAAAGAATTTTTTCGTGCTTGCCTTGTTCGACGATAAGCACATACGGATAAGGACTCAAATCTTTGCCGAACTCGGTAAAATCGGCTTCGCCGCGCACTTCGCCGCCGACAATCATCCTGGCTTTTTCGGCAATCGCGCCTTCTGAAATCAAATCTTTCGCCAACCCGATTTGCTCGTAAATCTCAAGGGTTCGCGCCTGCACGCCGATAGCTTTTGAATACGGCGTGGTCGTTTCCTTTTTATCGAAAATAACAAAATCAATATTGTGTCTGATTAACTGACACGCTAAAGCAAGCCCGGTCGGACCCGCGCCGACGATGATGACATCTGTTTTCATTTCGCTCCTTTTCTGATAAAAATGCAAAATTAAAAATTGAAATCAGTTTCAGAATTTTTAATTTTGCATTTTTAATTTTGCATTGAATCCGTCTTCGCTCAAAAGCGGTTCGTTATCTTCGACATCGATTTCACCGTTTAAAACCCGCGCGGCTCGCTCGCCGTCGAATTCATTTTCCCATTTTGATACGACGACCGTCGCCACGCCGTTCCCGATTAAATTGGTAATCGAGCGCATTTCCGACATAAATCTGTCAACGCCCAAAAGCAGAGCGATTCCGGCGACGGGAATTGTGCCGACCGATGAAAGCGTCGCCGCGAGCGTGATAAAACCGCCGCCTGTGACAGCCGCCGCGCCTTTTGATGTCAGCATCAAAATCAATAAAATTTCGAATTCCTGATAAAGCGAAAGCTCTGTGTTTGTCGCCTGCGCGACGAAAATTGCGGCAATTGTCAGATAAATCGCCGTGCCGTCCAAATTAAAAGAATAACCGGACGGAATGACTAAACCGACGACGGATTTTGAACAGCCGAGACGTTCGAGCTTGACCATCATTCGCGGCAGAGTGGATTCCGACGAAGACGTTCCCAAAACAATCAAAATTTCTTCCTTGATATATTTGAGAAACTTTAAAAGACTGAATTTGTGAAAATACGCAATCGCGCCCAAAACTACAAAAACGAAAAACGCGCTCGTCAGATAAACGCAGAGCATCAATTTGCCAAGCGGCAAAAGCGTTTTGACGCCGTATTTTCCGATGGTAAAAGCCATCGCGCCGAACGCGCCGACGGGCGCGGCTTTCATAATAATGGCGATGACGCCGAAAAGAACGTGCGAGATTGAATCAAACGTTTTGACGAGCGATTTGCCGCGCTCGCCGAACGCGACGAGCGCGATGCCGAACAAAATCGCAACGAGCAAAACCTGCAAAATGTCGCCTTCGGCAAACGCGCCGAAAATCGTGTCGGGAATAATGTGCAGAATATGTTCGACGACGGTTTTTTGCTGCGTCGTATATTGCTGAATCGCGCCCGCATTCAAAGTTTCCAGCGTCGCGTTTATTCCGGCGCCGGGCTGAAATGTTCGCACAACAATCAAACCGATGACGAGCGCGATTGTCGAGACGACTTCAAAATAAAGCAGAGCTTTTAAGCCGACGCGCCCGAGTTTTTTCATATCGCCGATGCTCGCAATTCCGACCACAACCGTCAGAAAAATGATTGGCGCGATGACCATCTTGATGAGCTTGATAAATCCGTCGCCGAGCGGTTTCATCTGCTCGCCGA
The DNA here is from genome assembly GCA_964235785.1 of uncultured Pyrinomonadaceae bacterium. Taxonomy (GTDB): domain Bacteria; phylum Acidobacteriota; class Blastocatellia; order Pyrinomonadales; family Pyrinomonadaceae. The sequence goes on from CAXSBF010000001.1 coordinate 165,688, forward strand.
TTGTCGGGTAAAACGCGCCGAGCGCGACGCCGATTATTATTCCGACGATAACGCGGAAATAAAGCGTGCGAAAGAATCTGTGTTTTGCGGGCGGCTCGAAATCGGATGACATCAAGCGAATTCTAGCAACAAAAGCGAAAAACGGAAAATTTATTGTTAAAGTAATAATGTTTCGTTCTCGAAGATTGGTTTGATATTACCTTTCAAAAAATGATAAGTTCACTCTGACAGAAAACTACACGCCAAAATCAACTATATGAATCGAATCTTTTTCGCCTTTCTCTTATTGACGTTTGTTGCCGTTGGCGCATTCGCGCAGGACAAAAAGCCGGACGCGCCGGCTAAGAAAACCATTTCGACTTTTACCGAAAAGCTGCAAAAAATCGACGGCTTTATGCCGCTTTATTTCAACGCGGACGACGGCAAAATTTATCTGGAAATAACGCGGTTTAATCGGGAGTTTCTTTATCTGGTTTCGCTGCCGACCGGCGTCGGTTCGAACCCGATTGGACTCGACCGCGGGCAGCTCGGCACGACGAAGGTCGTCGCGTTTGAACGCGCGGGAAATAAAATTTTATTGGTGCAGCCGAATTACGATTATCGCGCCTTGAGCGACAACGCGGCAGAAAAACGTTCGGTCGAAGAATCGTTTGCCAAATCCGTGATTTGGGGTTTTAAGATTGAAGCGACCGAAGGCGACCGGATTTTGGTTGACGCGACGAATTTTCTGGTTCGGGACGCGCACGGCGTCGCCGACCGTCTGAATCAAGCAAGACAGGGAAATTACAATCTGGACGAGAGCCGCAGCGCGATTTATTTGCCGCACACCAAAGGCTTTCCGAAAAACACGGAAGTCGAAGCGACGATAACGCTGACCACCAACGCCGAAACCGGACAGCTCGTCAATCAAATCGCGCCGACGCCGCGTGCAATCACGGTGCGCGAGCGTCATTCGTTTGTCGAATTGCCGGACAATAATTACCACCCGCGACGGTTTGACCCGCGCGTCGGCGTAAATCCGATTAGCTTTTACGATTATTCGACCGATATCAACGAAGACCTCGAAAAACGCTGGATTGTGCGGCATCGGCTTGAGAAAAAAGACCCGAACGCCGCCGTTTCGGAAGCGGTCAAACCGATTGTTTATTACGTCGATAATGGCGCGCCGAAACAGATTCAGGATGCTTTAATCGAAGGCGCGTCGTGGTGGAATCAGGCGTATGAAGCCGCCGGTTTTCGCAACGCTTTTCAAGTCAAAGTTTTGCCGCCGGACGCCGATCCGATGGACGCGCGTTACAACGTCATCAATTGGGTGCATCGCTCGACGCGCGGCTGGTCAATCGGCGACAGCATCGTCGACCCGCGCACGGGCGAGATTATCAAAGGCGACGTAACGCTCGATTCGCAGCGCGCCCGTCAGGATTTCCTGCTCGGTTCGGGACTTGAGCCGCAGTATTTTGGCGCTAATTCCGCAAAAGGCTCGTGCGATTTTGCGCTTTTACCTGACGTTGAATATCTAACTAATGCGGACTCGGCAAACCAAGTCAATGCAATGCTGCTCGCCCGCATTCGCCAGCTTTCCGCGCACGAAGTCGGACACACTTTAGGACTGGCGCATAATTTCGCCGCCAGCACTTACGGACGCGGCTCGGTAATGGATTATCCGGCGCCGATGATTGAAATTAAAGGCGGAAAACTCGATTTTTCAAACGCTTACGCCGTCGGCATCGGCAGCTATGACAAATTTGCGATTCGCTATGCCTACACGCAATTTCCTTCCGCCGCAAACGAAAACGCCGAACTCGAAAAAATCCTGCGCGAAGGCGTCGCAAACGGAATGCTTTTCATTTCCGACGGCGACACGCGCCCGGCAAGCGCGGCGAATCCGCTTTCAAATTTGTGGGACAACGGCAGCGACCCGGTGGCAATGCTCAGACACGAAATGCAGGTCAGGCGCATCGGTTTGAATCAGTTCGGTATCGAGAACATCCCGAACGGAACGCCTCTGTCCGAACTCGAAAACAAATTTCTGCCGCTTTACCTGCATCACCGCTATCAATTGACGGCGGCGACAAAATCGCTCGGCGGCGTTTATTACACTTACGCCGTTCGAGCCGGAAATGTCGCCAGCCCCGGTCAAATTCAAGAAATCGTTCCGGCAGAGCGTCAACGCGAAGCTCTGCAAGCAATTCTGGACACCATAAAACCCGAAGAGTTAGTCATTTCCGACAACATTTTGAAATTGATTCCGCCGACCGCTTACGGTTACGGTTCGAGCCGTTCGGAACTTTTTTCAAAGCGCACGAATCCGGTGTTCGACCCGATTGGCGCGGCGGAAATCGCTGCCGATTTGACGATTAGCGGTTTATTGGAGCCAAATCGCGCCGCCCGAATGATAAATTTTAACGCCCGAAGTAAAATGAATCCGCATTTTCGTGAAGTTGTCGACGCGCTCGTCAAAGCGACCTGGAAAACAGCCGCGCCGATTGACCCCAAACAAATCGCCGTCGAGCGTGCCGTGCAGAGTTTGACCGTTACGCGCCTTATGGATTTGGCGGCAAACGCAAACGCGCAGCCGCAAGTTCGGGCGACGGCAAACGAAGCCTTGCGAAATTTGCAGGCAATGCTCAAACGAACTCCGGCGACCGGCGACACCGCGGCGCACTACCGCGCAACAGTTGACGACATCGAGCGATTTTTAACGCGCCCCGACGCGCCGCGAAGGCAAACCGCGCCGCTTCCCGCGCCGCCGGGCGACCCGATTGGCGGGAATTGATTTTCGGATTGAATTAAAAATCTATTGCTGAAAAATAGCCTCGCCGTTTCCGGTCGGGCTATTTTTATTTGTGTATGAAGTTGAAAAAACAAAATTCTTTTTATTTTAGGACTTTCTCAATCGGAATTTACAATCGAGAATTACTTTTGAAAAATCAAACGAATCTCTAATAAAAGTAAATTTATCTCTCATTTACCAAATGAAGAAAATTGACATATTTTATATCCCGATTCATAATCTTTTAGATTTAAATAACTAAACAAATTTCCATTACTACAATTTATTTCCCGCACGTTTGGGATTTTCCGTCGAAAACTATGTCTTCCGTAAGTCTTCCGATAAAACGCTCGTTCGGCGAAACGATGCGGCGCGGCGCTTGGTGGCTGTCGTCCGTGCTGACTTTTTTGGGCTTGTCGGCGTTTGTTCTTTATTCGACGTGGGCGGCGTTTCAGGGCGAGCATTATTTTTTCGCGGGCGGCGGAGCGCATTATCTTTCGCCGTTTTATTCGCCGGAAATTTTTGGCGCGTCGCCGCACGCGATGTTCGGCGCAAAGCCTGCCTGGATTCCTGATTGGGTGCCATTTTCGCCCGCGCTTTTGATTCTCTGGGCGCCCGCCGGTTTTCGTTTCACCTGCTATTACTATCGCGGCGCTTATTACAAGGCGTTTTGGGCTGACCCGCCCGCCTGCGCCGTCGGTGAGCCGCGCCAAACTTATTGGGGCGAGCGAAAGTTTCCGCTGATTCTGCAAAACGTTCATCGTTATTTTTTGTATCTGGCGTTGATTTTTTTACTTTTTCTCGCCTATGACGCCTGGAAAGCGTTCTGGTTCGACGACGGTTTCGGCGTCGGACTCGGCACGATTATTCTGACGGCAAATGTTTTCTTTCTCGGCGGCTATACGTTTAGCTGTCATTCGCTGCGCCACCTGGTCGGCGGCAAATGCGACGAGCTTTCAAAATACCCGATTCAGCACAAGGCTTACGGCTGCGTCAGCTATCTCAATCGCCGGCATATGTATTGGGCTTGGTGCAGTCTTTTCGTCGTCGGATTTTCAGATATTTACGTGCGTCTGTGTTCGATGGGCGTTTGGCACGATTGGAGAATTTTCTAAGAAATTTTAACCACAGAGACACAGAGAACACAGAGAGAGAGAATTTGTTTTGTGTTATTCGTAAAAAAACTCTGTGTTCTCTGTGTCTCTGTGGTGAATTTTAGATTTTATGGCTGAGTATCAAACATTTGAACACGATGTTCTCGTCATCGGCGCAGGCGGCGCCGGGCTTCGCGCGGCAATCGAGGCATCGGCGTCGGGCGTTTCCGTCGGCTTAGTTTGCAAATCTCTTTTGGGAAAAGCGCACACCGTAATGGCGGAAGGCGGAATGGCGGCGGCGATGGCGAATGTTGACGACCGCGATAATTGGCGCGTTCATTTTTCCGACACGATGCGCGGCGGGCAATACGTCAACAACTGGCGAATGGCGGAACTTCACGCCAAAGAAGCGCCCGACCGCGTGCGAGAATTAGAGGCTTGGGGCGCGGTTTTCGATAGAACAAAAGACGGAAGAATTTTGCAGAGAAACTTCGGCGGACATAAATATCCGCGACTCGCTCACGTCGGTGATAGAACCGGACTTGAAATGATTCGCACGCTGCAAGACCACGGCATTCATCAAGGTATTGACGTGCATATGGAAGTAACGGTCGTCGCTTTGCTCAAAGACGGCGACCGCGTTGTCGGCGCATTCGCATATGAACGTGAACACGGACGCTTTCGGATTTTCAAAGCCAAAGCCGTAATTTTGGCGACGGGCGGAATCGGTCGCGCATATAAAATCACGAGCAACAGTTGGGAAGGAACGGGCGACGGACATTCGCTCGCTTTTGACGCGGGCGCGGAATTGATTGATATGGAATTCATTCAATTTCACCCGACCGGAATGGTTTATCCGCCGAGCGTGCGCGGAATTCTCGTTACCGAGGGTGTTAGGGGCGAAGGCGGAATTTTGAAAAACAGCGAAGGTCGCCGCTTTATGTTCGACGACATTCCCGACAACTACAAAGACCAAACCTCAGACACCGAAGAAGAAGGCTGGCGATATGTTACGGGCGATAAAAACGCGCGGCGTCCGCCCGAACTTTTAACGCGCGACCACGTTGCCAGATGTATCGTCCGCGAAGTAAAAGCCGGGCGCGGAACTCCGAACGGCGGCGTTTATCTCGACATTGCGTGGATAAAAGAAAAAATTTCAAACGCGCCCGAACATATCAAGAAAAAACTTCCGAGTATGTATCATCAGTTCAAACAGCTTGCCGATTTGGATATTACGACTACGCCGATGGAAGTCGGACCGACGACACATTACATTATGGGCGGCATTCGCGTCGATGCCGATACGCAAGCCTCGACCGTTACGGGACTTTTCGCGGCGGGCGAATGCGCGGCGGGAATCAACGGCGCAAATCGTCTCGGCGGAAATTCGCTTTCCGATTTATTGGTTTTTGGAAAACGCGCCGGAGAATACGCGGCGAAATTCGCGCAGGAAAATAATTTTGGAACGGTCAACAACGAGCAAATTGATAAAACCGTGCGCTGGTCTTTAGAAGCATTTGACAGAAGCGGCGGCGAAAATCCTTTTCAAATTCAGCACGACTTGCAGGATATGATGCAGGATTTAGTCGGCATCGTCCGAACCGAAGACGAGATGCAGCGTGCTTTAATCGGCATCGAAAAACTGAAGAAGCGACGAGAAAAAATCAGTCTGACGGGCAACATAGATTTTAATCCGAGTTGGCACACCGCGCTCGATTTACATAATCTGCTGAATGTTTCGGAAGCGATTACGCTCGCGGCGATTGAACGCAAGGAGAGTCGCGGCGGACAATTCCGCGACGATTATCCGGCAAAAGTCGCGGAGTTCGGCAAAATAAATTTTACGATTAAAAAAGGCGCGGACGGCGAAATGCAAATCGAGCGCATTCCGATTCCCGAAATGCCCGACGAGTTGAAACAAATTATCGAGGAAATGGGTTAAAGATAAATTTTTTAAAGAACTTGCTTGTGTCTGGCATAATCGAGCTATGAAAGTTATCAACATAGACAAAGAAATTTTGGGCGGAACGCCTGTTTTTAACGGAACGCGAGTTCCTATAAAAAATCTGTTTGATTATTTGGAGACGGGCGAAACGATAGATGAGTTTTTGGAAGATTTTCCATCGGTCAAGCGCGAGCAAATCGTTAAGCTCTTGGAGTTTTCCGAACAGATAACGATTAAATCTACCGAGATTCTCAATGAAAATTTTGCTTGATGAGTGCGTAACCAAAAAATTGACGCGACACCTTACCGAGTTTGAAGTCTTAACCGTCGTCGAAATTAATTGGAGCGGACTCAAAAATGGCAGTTTGTTGAGCGCGGCTGTCGCAAGCGAGTTTAATATATTGCTAACGATTGATAAAAACTTGCAGCATCAACAAAATATGAGCAATTACGAAATCGCCGTTGTCGTGCTTGATGTCGAGAAAAGCAAAATTGATTTTTTGCTGGAGTTGCTGCCGCAATTTAAAGAGCGAATTGGCGAATTTAAAAAGGGAAAAGTTTATCTGATAGAAAAACAAAATTAGATTTCGCAGGAAACTAAGCAAATGGCAAAAGCGACATTCAAAATTTGGCGCGGCGATAAAAACGGCGGCGAGCTGAAACCCTACCAAACCGAAATCTCCGAGGGAATGGTCGTGCTTGACGCGGTTCTGCAAATTCAGGGCGAACAAGCCGGAGATTTGGCTTGCCGCTGGAATTGCAAAGCCGGAAAATGCGGCTCGTGTTCGGCTGAGATTAACGGCAATCCGAAGCTGATGTGTATGACGCGGATGAATACGCTGCCGATTGGCGAACCGATAACCATTGAACCGATGCGGGCGTTTCCGCCGAAAAAAGATTTGGTGACGGACGTTTCGTGGAATTACCGCGTTAAAGAAAAAATCAAAAAATTCAAGCCGCGCGCGCCCGACGCGCCGGACGGAACCTGGCGGATGATGCAGGAAGACGTTGACCGCGTGCAGGAATTCAGGAAATGTATCGAATGCTTTTTGTGTCAGGACGTTTGCCACGTTCTGCGCGACCATGAAATGCACGAGCAGTTTATCGGTCCGAGATTTCTGGTTTACGCGGCGGCACTTGAGATGCACCCGCTCGATACGGAAAACCGCGTGGATGAATTGCGTAACGCATTCGGCATCGGCTATTGCAACATTACAAAGTGCTGCACTAAGGTTTGTCCCGAAAATATCACAATTACCGACAATGCGATTATTCCTTTGAAAGAGCGCGTGGTTGACGAGTTTTACGACCCGATTAAAAAAATTCTGCGGTTGTTTCGTTCTAAAAAATAAAAGGTAGCGAATTATGTTTGAACTGAAATCTTTGCACAAAGAAGCGATTCCGGCAGCGCTCGAAAAAGCGAAACATTATCGCCTGCTGAATGAGCCGAGCGCGGCGCAAAGCATCTGTCTCGACATTTTGCAGGTCGAACCGGGTAATCAGGACGCTCTGGTCAATTTGGTTTTGGCGATGAGTGACCGCTTTGCCAAGGATTATTCAATCGGCGATTCGCAAATCAAAGATTATCTGTCGCGCATCGAAGGCGACTACGAACGCGCTTATTACACCGGAATTATTTACGAGCGACGCGCCAAAGCCGCGCTCGACAAAGGCACGCCCGGTTCGGAACACACGGCTTACGAGCTTTTCCGTCAAGCGATGGACTGGTTCGAGCGAGCCGAAGCGATTCGCCCGACGGGAAACGACGACACTATTTTGCGCTGGAACGGATGCGCGCGAATTATTATGAGCAATAAACTGGAAGCCAAGGAGATGTATCACGATTTTCTCGAATAAACTGTTCCTTTCTTCTAGACTGCCGTTAAATTTAACTCTTTTCGGACAATCCATTGATGACTTCGATGATACATTTCGTTCAGCGCATTCCGGTTAATCCAAATTAGCTCTGTCTCCGAATTTTTCTTGACTCGATTCAATATCGACCCGCGGTAAAAATTACATTCCTTAGCGATATAACACCCGTCAATCTCGGCGTAAAAATACTCCACTGCGCTTCCGAGTTTTTCGCCGACTTCGATTTCAAAACCGATTTCCTCAATCGCTTCCCGCCGCAAGGCTTCCGCTTCGGTTTCACCCGTTTCAATTGCGCCGCCGACAAGAAAGTATTTATCGAAAACGCTCGATTTGATAACGCCGATTCGATTGTCCTTTATTATTACCGCGTAACTTCCGAGTCTCGGCGAATATTCAACTTCTTCCAATCTTTCACCAAACTCTTTCATTAGATTAGCCTAAAAATTCAAAATCAACTCGCCGTCTTTTATTATCCGTTTCCCGCGTCGTTTGTCTTAAAAACTAAACTGAACTTCAAATCTCACCCGGCGATTGCCGCCGCTTTGACCGCCTGCCGCCGAGACGGATTCTCCGAAAAATGTCGAGCGCAAATTTCCGACGGGCGTTCCGCCGTTGGTGCGGTTGAAAAGATTTCTGATTTGGACTGAGAATTCCAGCTTGTAAGGGCTTTCGTCCTCGTCGTCATCGCCGCCGCTTGACACTTGTTTTGACGCCTTTTTACCGCCGCCGCCAAAACCGAATTCCTTTGCTGCCCGTAGATTGACGACAAAAGATTCCGGTCCTCGACCATAATTTCGCGGGATGATTGTTTGACCGGCGATTGGCTGCAAATCGAAATTACCGAAAGCCGTCTGCGCCGCGCACGGGCGCACATTCGGATTTGTCGCCGTCCCGAAATTACATTGGCGGTTTAAGTCGGTGGCAAACGCCGGTCGGTCGTTAAAAATCGTGTCGCCGTTCGCGTCCGTCCCGCTCGTGATATTAAAAGGAGCGCCGGAACGATATGTGATAAACGGGCTGAGCCTGATGCCGAGCGGCGCGGTTACATTTCCGCCGAGGACGAAACGGTGACGAACGTCGAGCGCGGCACTGCCGTATTCACCGCTTAAATCATACTGATTTGCCGGAAAACTTCCCGCGCCGTCCGAATCGCTTTTCGCGTTACCGAAGGCGTAGTTGCCGAAAATTGAAACGCTCTCGCTGAAATTTGAACGAAAATTGAGAATCAATTGATTTTGATTAAACCGTCCCGTCGATTCGTATTGAAAGATGTTGCCCGCATTCGGCGACGGGCGCACGCCGTTGATTGGAGCGTTGATATTGCGCGAACGCAGCAGACGGCGCGTTTGCGCGTTGACGAAACTCGCGCTTAAAGTCGTCTTAAAAGGAAGCTGACGTTCGACGCTCAGAGCGGTCTGCAATGTATACGGAGATTGCAAATCGGGAGCGACGACGCGGGTTGTTTGAGGCTGCGCGAAAGCGTTTAGAGATTGAATTGTCGGAATGTTTGACACGCCGCTGTTTGTAAAAACTATCGCATCCAAAATCGTCGGGTCGGTTACGACAAATTGCTGTTGATTGATGCCGTTGAAACGAATGGATTGCAGCGTCAAACCTCCATTGAAGCGGTCGTAAAACACGCCGAAGCCGCCGCGAAAAACCGTCTTCGTTTTGTTGCTTCCGTTTGCGCCCGGCGCATACGCAAAGGCGAAACGCGGCGCGAGATTTAAAGGGCTGGAAATATTGGTTTGCGTCTCATATCGCAATCCTAATGAAAGCGTCAGCTCGGGATTTATACGCCAATCGTCCTGCGCGAATACTCCCAAATCGGTTTGCTTGACGCTCGCCAGCGGATTTCCGGCGGCAATCGAAAACTGCGTCGGGAACGCGCCCGCCGTGTTGAGAATCGTATTTCGATACTGGTCGAGCGAAGTAAAAGTGAAAGTTCCCGCAAAGTTTCCGGGCGAAGAATCCGTTAAATTAATTTGCCGCAGCCTTCCGCCGACTCGGAGCGTGTGTTTGCCGAGCAGAAACGATGTATAGTTTTGCAGTTCAAAGCGGTCTGTATTGACAAACGCCTGCCCGACGTTTGCGCCGCCCGAAGTAAAAGCATCCAGAACGCGAACGGTCGGAGAATTGTCCGCGCCGTTCTGCGAGCTGCGTACCCGCAGATATTGAAAGCGAGTTTCGTTGACGATTGTCGGCGAAATCACCGATGTTTCGGTCACACGAAATGACTGCTCGCTGTCGTTTGACGCAAAAGCCCTTGACAGTAAATCAAAACCGCTCAATCCGGCGTTCTTCGTTTTTGAGCTTTCATAACCGTAACGCGCGACGAGCGTGTTTCTCTCGTTTAACTGCCAGTCAAAACGCTGTGTAAAATCGAAGTTGAAAACCGGCGCGACGATTGACTGCTGATACGGCGTCACGATTAAATTCGGGTCAAGCACAAGAGCGTTAATCAGAGCATTGTTGTCAACACTTTCACGCTCGAAATCAGTGAAAAACGACAGCCGCTTTTTGATAAGCGGACCAGCCAGATTGCCGCTCACGTTACGCAGTTGAAAAGGCGGACGGTTTGCCGAAAACGGGTTGCGCGAGTTAAAAGATTCGTCTTCAAACTCGCCGCCGAATTCGCCCGACCACTTTTCCGTTCCCGGCTTGGTCAAAATTTCGATGCGTCCAAGACCGAGACGGTCGAACTCGGACGAAAACGGATTCTGATTAATGCGAACTTCCCGAATCGTATCGCGGCGCGGAAGTTTTCCGCCCGAAAAACCGTCAATGAAAATCTCGCCGCCGTTCGGTCCCGCGCCCGGTCCGGCAAGCGCCTGGAGCGCGGCTTCGAGTTCGGCAGGATTGTCCGGCAAGGCTTTGATGTCCTTTTCATCCAAAACAATCGCGCTCGCGTTTGCTTCCGGGTTTGTATTTATCGCCTCTTCTTTACCAATCGTTACCTCTTCCGCCGCCTGTCTGACGCTCAACGCGACATCGAGCGCGACGTTGCGACCGGCAGCAACGACAACCTCCGCATTTTCGTAAAGCGCAAAGCCCGAACTTGCGACGCGAATTGTATATTTTCCGGCAGGCAAATCGTTGAAATTAAACTCGCCCGCCTGGTTGGTTTGCGCCTTTCTTTCCGCGCCGTCCGCGCCCGTAATGCCGACATCAGCGCCGACGACAACCGCGCCCGCCACGTCAACCACGCGCCCGCGAATTGTTCCGCCGATTGACTGTCCAAATGCGCCCGCCGCGAATAAAAATAACGCGATAATCAAAATTGCAAATCGTTTCATAAAACTTCTCAGACGTGAAAATATAATTTGGCTTGCTTAATAAATCTAACATAAACATCAGTTTGCATTCCAAAAGAATTCGCGGTTTGAAATTGTTTGGAACCTCTTCGGTTAGTTTATGAGGACGCGCTTTTCGGTTAGTTGCGCGTGGAGTTCTCTGGTATTTTATCAACAAAGCATTTTATAATATCCAACTTTCTTCCCGTAAACATTATGAATTTCAAATCAAAACATTCAAACTTCGCGTCGTTTTTCGCGCTTGTTTTTCTGCTTGCGGCGATAGTTCCGGCGAAAGCGGACAAAACGGACGAATACCTGCGAGCGCAGATGCGCGAGCGGCACTTTGCGGGCGCGGCAATTGCGGTTATCAAAGAAAACAAAATCGTGAAAGCCCAAGGCTACGGCTTGGCAAACGTCGAGTTGAATGTTCCTGTAAGTAAGGAAACGGTTTTTGAAATCGGCTCGGTCAGCAAGCAAATCACCGCCGCCGCAGTTATGCTGCTCGTCGAGGAAGGGAAAATAAATTTGGACGAGAAAATCTCGAAATACCTGCCGACTGCGCCTGAAGCGTGGAAAAATGTAACCGTCAGAAATCTTTTGACGCATACTTCCGGTATCAAAAGTTACACGGGTTTGTCGGGTTTTGAATTAACCAAACATTTGAAGCGCGACGAATTCATTAAAGCAATCGGCGCTTTCCAGCTCGAATTCGAGCCGGGGACGCGTTGGAATTACAGCAATTCGGGCTACAATCTTTTAGGTTTTATCATCGAATCGGTTACCGGAAAATCTTACTGGGATTTCGTTCAAACGCGCATCTTCAATCCGCTCGGGATGAACCGGACGGCTAACCGCGACCCGCAATTTATCGTTCCGAACCGCGCGGACGGTTACGAATGGCAGGATGGCAAACTCGTCGGGCGCGATTACGATTTAACCGACGTTTTTTCGGCTGGCGCAATCGTTTCGACCGTTATGGATTTGGCAAAATGGGACACGGCTTTGCGCGGTGACGCATTTTTGAAGCGGACGAGCAAAACGCAAATCTGGACTCCTGTGGTTTTCAACAACGGAAAACCTTATCCATACGGCTTCGGCTGGAATGTCACGGAATTTCGCGGACACCGGCTTTTCTCTCACGGCGGGCAAACTGCCGGTTTCGCCGCTAACATTTCGCGTTATGTTGACGATAATTTGACGGTTATAGTGTTGACCAACTCAGGCGAACAAGGACTCGGCAGCGCGATTGCTCGCGGCATTGCAAAAATTTATCTGCCCGCTATTTCCCTGCGCGCGATGAAAGAACAAACCGGCGCGGACGCGAAATTAACCAGTTTATTTCAGAACGCTTTGCGGTCGTATCTCGAAGACAAACTCTCAGATTCCTTCAACGAAAAAAGCCGCGTCGCATTGACAAATGAACGCGCCAAACTCAACGCAAAACGCATCGCTTCCTACGGCGCAATCAAAAATTTTGTTATCGTCGGCAGCGAAACGGCGGATAAAAATAAAATTTACCGCTACAAAGCCGAAACTGCTTCAAGAATGTTTTTATGGCGCTTTGAATTGGATGAAAACGGTAAAATTGCAGCTATGAGTTTAGAGGAAGAAGAGTAAAAATCGAAAGTGCAAAACACAAAAAATTTCTTTCTCGGATAAAACAGATGGAAACAAAAAGGCGCGGCATTTTTGTCGCGCCTTTTAATTAAAAATTCAAAACCAACTCGCTGTCTTTTTCTTCAACCAAAACGCTTCCGCCGTCGGTTAATTTTCCGAATAAAATCTCATTCGCCAGAGGTTGTTTGATTTTTTCGTGAATCAGACGCGCCATCGGACGCGCTCCGTATTTGCCGTCGAAGCCGTTTTTTGCCAGCCATTCGCGTGCCGCTTCGGTCAGTTTTATGAGAACGCGCTTTTCGGCTAATTGCCCGTTTAGCTCGTTGATGAATTTATCGACGATGAGTTTGATAACTTCCAAATCGAGCGGTTTGAATGCGACCCAGGCGTCGAGGCGATTGAGGAATTCGGGCGTGAACGTGCGTTCGATTGCGCCTTTGCCTTGTCCTTTCGTGCTTGCCTGATTTTTGAAACCCATTCCGCCCGAAGATAATTCTCTCGCGCCCGCGTTGGTCGTCATAATCAAAATTACGTTGCGAAAATCGGCTTTTTTGCCGTTGTTGTCGGTCAAAGTCGCCGAATCCATTACCTGAAGAAGCAAATTGAAAAGATTCGGATGCGCTTTTTCAATTTCGTCTAAAACCAGAACGGCGTGCGGCGTACGCATAATCGCTTCGGTCAAAAGTCCGCCCTGGTCAAAGCCGACATAACCCGGCGGCGCGCCGATAAGCCGCGAAACCGTGTGAGGTTCGGCATATTCGCTCATATCGTAGCGCATAAATTCCACGCCGAGTTGTTCGGCAAGTTGTTTCGAGAGTTCGGTTTTACCGACTCCGGTCGGACCCGAAAACAAAAACGAGCCGACAGGTTTTGATTCTTGTCCTAAACCTGCACGGGAAATCTGAATCGCGTCAACAATTTTATTTATCGCGTCGTCCTGTCCGAAAATTACATCTTTCAAATCTTCGCGCAGAGTTTTAAGGCGATCTTTTTCATCGGCGACAACGGTTTTCGGCGGAATCTTCGCCATTCGCGCAATCGTGTTTTCGACCATTTGCACGGAAATTTGATTCGGGCGTTTGTCTTCGGGCAATAATTTGGTTGACGCGCCGACTTCGTCGATCACGTCAATCGCTTTGTCGGGCAAAAACCTGTCGTTGATGTATTTTCCGGCAAGTTCCGCCGCGACTTTTAAAGATTCGTCAGAATACCGAACTTTGTGATGGTCTTCGTAAAATCGTTTCAAGCCTTTTAAGATTTCGTAAGTTTCTTCAACCGTCGGCTCGCCTATTTCGATTTTTTGAAAGCGTCTTGCCAAAGCTCTATCGCGTTCAAACGCGGCTTTGTATTCGGCAAAAGTCGTCGAACCGATACAGCGCAAAGTTCCCGACGCGAGCGCCGGTTTCAAGATATTTGAAGCGTCCATCGCGCCGCCCGAAACCGCGCCCGCGCCGACGATGGTGTGAATTTCGTCAATAAACAAAATAGCGTTTTCTTCTTTGCCGAGGTCGTTGATAATCGCTTTGAAACGCTGTTCAAAATCGCCGCGATAACGAGTTCCGGCAAGAACCGCGCCCATATCGAGCGCAAAAACCTTCGCGCCTTTTAAAACTTCCGGCACGTCGCCTTCTGAAATTTTCAGCGCCAAACCTTCCGCCAAAGCAGTCTTTCCGACGCCGGGTTCGCCGACGTAAAGCGGATTATTTTTCTTGCGCCGACACAAAACCTGAACTGTTCGCTTGATTTCCGCCAATCGCCCGATTATCGGGTCAATCTCGCCTTTCGCCGCTTTTGCAACCAACTCGACGGTAAAACTTTCGAGCGGCTTTTTCTTCTTTTGTCCGTTTTGTCCGCCGAATTCGTCCTCGTCACCGAAGCCATCCAAAATCGGCTCGCCGTCGTTGATTTTAGAAATGCCGTGCGAAATATAATTCAAAACGTCGAGCCTTGAAACGCCTTGCTGCAAAAGCACATAAACGGCGTAACTCTGCTCGGCTTGAAAAAGCGCAGCCAAGATATTTCCGCCGTCAACCGCTTTCTGCCCGCTTCCTTCCGCCTGCAAAATCGCGTATTGAATCGTATTCTGAAACGTCGAAGTCAACTCCGGCATCTGCTTGACTTTTGCGGGCATTTTTTCCAAAACATCCGCAAAATAATCTTCGAGCTGCTTGCCGATTTCCTCAATCTGCGCTCCGCAATTGTATAAAATATCCCGCGCCGCGCTGTCTTCGAGCAAAGCGAAAAGCAAATGCTCGAGCGTTACATATTCGTGTTTATATTTGACGGCTTCATCAACCGCAAAACTTAATGTTTCTTCTAATTCTCTGGTTAACATAAAACTTTGTAAACAGTTATTCGATATTAAAACTCATCGGTTCGGAAATAACGGAATTCATCAATATTTTTCCGTATTTCTCTAATTCTATTTGTCTATTTTTACTTTCTTCCTCGCTCCAATTCCAATTATAAAATTGTAATCGTAATGCGTGATTTCCTTTAGAAATCGCTCCGTCAATTTTTTCACTTGAATTGTAAGGAACAAAAAGTCTTACAGTTGAATTCGTTTCATACTTTCCATTTTTTTGAAGCACAATGAAATCTTTTATGCTCATTTTTTTTATATTCCTAAGCTTGGCTGTTGCGACTGTAAGAATTGAGCTTTGTTCAAAACTTCCTGTTGTTAAGTATTCAATATTTTTACCAACCCAAATATGTGTAACATCAAAAGCGCCTTTATAAATCAGAATTGGAACATCGCTTTGATTCATAAATTTTATCTTTAGTTTTAAGTCAACTGCTTTTAATTCAGAATCGCCTTTGGAATACTTTTTTTCCACTACAGCAGTAATTACATTTACTTGTGCCAATGAGTTAAATGCCAAAGCAAAAATGAGAATTGTCAAAATGAAAATTGTGTGCAGTTTTTTCATAACTAATACCTCTTTTAAGTTTCCTGATTCACCTTTTCCTGCAACCAAAGATTAACCAAAGTTTCTGCCGACACGCCGCGTCGTTCGGCAATCGAGCGAAGTTTCGATGACAGCGAAGTTTCCACCGCGTAATAAAAAACGTCTGACTTTAAATCAACTCCAAAATTCACTTCTTCGGTTTCGTCCCAAACTTCGCCCGCATCGTGCGCGTCCCAAAACTCGCCGATTTCCTGATAAGAACTCGCTTTTGAAATTGAACTTTTATTTTCTTCCATAACGTCTCCTTTCCACATCAGTCATATTTCTTGCCGACAAAACAAGAGCGCGGCGGTCATTTTTATAAACAAAGTAACAGGACAAATATCTTCCCGCATCAGTCTGACCGAAAGCCGCATAAACATTTTCGTCTTTTCGATGCCCTTTTTCAATAAAACGAAACTTCGGATTATTCAGGAAAATCTCGCGCACTTCTTCGGTTTCAACCGAATGCTTCCAAATCAACTTCTGCACGATTTCTTCGAGCCAAACAAAACCCGTGATTTTCATTTATTCTTCCTCGACCGTGCAGAGAAGCGGATATTCCTGCGCCTGCGCCAAATTCATCGCTTTTTCGGCTTTCATATTGGCGATTTCATAGGAATAAATGCCCGCGATGCCGATGCCTTCGTTGTGGACTTTGAGCATAATCGTAAAGGCTTCCGGGTCGGAGCGCATAAAAACCGACTGCAAAACAAAGACGACAAATTCCATGGTCGTAAAATCGTCGTTGTGAAGCACGACTTTGTAAAGCGGCGGTTTTTCGAGCCGCGTTTCGCTTTCCGTTAAAACGTCCTGGTCGTAATCTGAATCGGGGAAA
Organism: uncultured Pyrinomonadaceae bacterium; assembly: GCA_964235785.1. Lineage (GTDB taxonomy): Bacteria > Acidobacteriota > Blastocatellia > Pyrinomonadales > Pyrinomonadaceae. The sequence continues at coordinate 182,074 of CAXSBF010000001.1, forward strand.
TTTGGCATAAGTCGAAAAAACTAATCATCAAAAACTCATTATAGAGTAACACTCAAAACATAGAAAATTTACAGCGACAACCGAACGGGCAAGATAAATGACAACAGAAATCTGTATTTACCTGTTTCAAACTTTGCTTTAAGTCGAGTTTTTTCTTGCTTTAGTTTTGAGCGTGTGCGAAAATTCGTCTATTATTAACAATTTATAAATCGAAATAACTAAATCCCAAGGAGATTTTTTAATTAAATGTCAGAAAATGGAACAGTAACAGCGGCGGACGAAACTAATCAAACAGACACCGACGCGACAAATAACGAAAATACTCAAAATAATGAAACTGCGCAAACCGCCGAAACCACCGAAAACGCGACGGCTGAGAATCACGAAGACGTTTCATATCACACGGTCGAAAAAGAAGGAAATGTAACAGCGATTTGGGAAATGCAGGGGCGCAAGCATTTGCGGACGATTGACCCGCGTTCGAGCGAAGGCAAACAAATTTTGGAACTTTTTGAAACCGCAGCCTAAGCGTTTTGAAAAGTTTTAAGTAGAGATGTCATCGGTCGAAAGCGCAGGCTGCAAAAACTCCTTGCCTTTTTAACTTGTTAGAGTTACGATAAGTTGCATTCCAGATAGGCAGTTTGAAAGTTTGTAGGCACATTCAAAATCCTTAGGTTTTATTTTTCGGGGTTTTGTCAAAGCCAGCGAAACTTCGGAAGTTTTAACCTTTTTACAACAACGGAGGTGATTTTTGTGAAGGATTTGCTGTATGCCGTCTTAGCTCTCGTTTCAGCCGCAGTCGCGGCGTATTGTTTTGTAACTTTTAGAGCCGCAATCGATAACAAAACTATGCTGTTAGTCGTGGCGATAGTATTCACGCTTTTAGCGCTCGGTTTCGGCGCTATGTTTTTGGCGGGCAGAGTTAACAGAACTGAAGATATTCATATTACCGAATAAACTAAAAAACCATTTAACGGTTTTAGACGAGCGGTAATTCAACGAAAGTGATTTTGCTTGCTTTTTAAGACGAAACAATTTCTTTGTTTGCCGTCTCGTTACTTTTTTGTTTAGGCTTTTCAAATTCAAACTCTCAACAATACCCAAAATTAAAGTCTGCATAATCTCGCTTCTTATTTTATAAAGTTTTGCTTACATAAAATTTTGTTCCAGCTTACTTCCGCCATTTTATAAATTCTTTACAATTCACAATCGCCGTTCGAGCATTTTTCCAACAATCTTATCTATTGTCGCAACTGAATTGAACCTAGCGATGAGTCGTTTGTCGATGTGCGACATTTTCTATTATGTTTGTTATAATGTTGACTAAAATGTAAGGATTAAAAACTTCGCATTTTTTATATTTAACAAAGGATTTACAGTAATGCCAAAAATTGCAGATATACAGGAAACGCCCAATCCGAACGCCGTCAAATTTATTTTGAGAGAAGCGGTTAGTTACGGAACTTCGCATTCGTTCGACTCGGCGGAAAAGGCAAAAGACGACAAACTCGCTCAATCGCTGTTCGATGTCGGCGATGTCGTTTCGGTCTTTTATATGGACAAAATGATTACGGTCGAAAAAACCGATGAAGCCGATTGGGACGAGATTTTGCCGATTTTAGCCGTTCCGATTCGGGCGGCTGATGCCATACAGACGACAAACGGCTCGGCGGCAAAACAAGTCGGCGGCATAATCGGCGCGGTTGCCGCAAATGATAATCCGAAAATCGCCGAAATTGACGCGCTGCTCGATGAAAGAATCAGACCTTATCTGGCAAGCGACGGCGGTTGGCTGGAAATTCTCGACCTTGAAGACAAGACTCTGAAAATTCGCTATCAAGGCGCGTGCGGAAGCTGCCCTTCGAGTTTGACGGGAACTCTCTCTGCAATCGAAAATATGATACGCGATGAAATTGACCCGGAAATAGAAGTTGTGGCAGTTTAATTAGGAAAACGAATGTCTTTAAATGTTTGTATCGACTCGGATGAAAGAATTTCTTGACACGAAAACAGAAAAAAGTCCATAATTCTTGAGGTGGCGTTTGATTGTAAATGTCATCCAGTCTTTTACGTTTCAAACGTCCACACAAAATTTACCAGCCGCGTCATCCCAAAAAGTGCTGTGTTTTCTACATACGGAGGAAAAATAAAGTGAATAGTGAAGAACTCGAACTGAGTTTGAGAACTGAATTTGAGGAACATCTCAAAAGTGTTTTTGCCGAAATGCGGCAGGAACTGGCTCAGTTACAAGAGAAAGTCGAAGCGGAATTTGAAAAACATAAAACGCAATTGAGCGAAGTTTTCCAAGATTTTTCCGCCCGTATCGAAACAGAAAAGGAACTCGACGCAGGCTTTAGCGAATCGGTCGTCGAACATCTGCGGCTGGCGCGCGACGAGGGAGCGAGAATAACCGCGACGGCAATCGCCGAAGCTGAAGAAATGCAGAAGCAGGCGGCAGACGCGGCGGCTGAAGAAGCGGCGAAAGCCGAGCCGAAGGTCGGCATCAGCGACTTGCGCGATGCGATAAACGACATCAGCAGCCAAACTTCGCAATCCTTAATTCTCAAAACTCTCGTCTCGCACGCGGCAAAATTTACCACGCGCGGCGCGTTTTTCATTCTCAAAAACGAATATCTCGTCGGCTGGCGCGTTTTCGGAAGCCGACAGGAAGAAGGCGACGACCAGACCGTCCGCGAAATTTTCTTCCCCGTCGCTTCGGAAACCGTCCTGGGCGAATCCGTCAGGTCGTTGAGCGCGGTTGAAAGTTCTTTTGGAACTTACGAAGGCGATTCGGCTTATTTAGACAAACTCGAATTCGGTCAGCCCGAACGAATGTTCGCCATTCCGCTGATTGCTCGCGGTCGCGGCGTCGCCGTGCTGTATGCCGACAGCGGCGCGGAAAACGAAGCGGTCAATATCGAAGCTTTGGAAACTCTGGTTCGCGTCGCGGGTTTAACGGTTGAAGTTATTGCTTCTTCGCCAGCCGCAGCAGGCGCGAAATACGACGCGCCGCCCGCGCATGAGGCTTACACCGATTCGGCTGCCGCGACTCAACCGGCAACCGAGGATTTTGAAGCCGAAGAGCATTATCATTCCGACGGAAAACCGTCCGAAATGGACGCGGCTGATAGCTATCAGCCGGAAGCCCGATTTGCCGATTCTCAAGCTGCGGCGGATTACGGTTCATCGCTCGGTGGAGAGACCGCCGAATCAATCGGCGCAGCAGATTATCAATCGTCAAGCGAGGACATTTCCTTTCATCCAAGTCAGCAAACCCAAGCCAAAACGCAAAGTTTCGACGCGGATGATTTTGAAGTTGAAGTTATTCAGGACGAAGACGAAGCAGATACGCGGGAATTCCAGCCAATTCAAGAAGTTCAATCCGCCGATGAACAACCGCAAACCGCCGATGGAGGTTATTCCTGGAATTCAGCTTCAGAAGGTTATTCGGCTGACGCGAAAGACAAAGCCAAATCCTATCAGAGTGAATTTGAGCCTGCCTTGGCGGAAGATTTTTCCGCGCCGGCGGCAAACGAATTTCAGTTTGAAAACAATCAATATGAAAGCGGGCAATCTTTTAACGCGCCGCAGGTTCAGTTTGAAGAACCTGTCGCGTTTGATGATTCTCGGCAGGGATCGGCGGGCGAATACGCTTCGCCGACGGAAGATTTTTCGTTTGCAAGAAATGAAGGCTATGATTCGGTTGTCAGCGGAACCGAAAACGCAAGCGATTTTATCGCCGCGCCTGTCGAGACGCCCGTTCAACCGATAGCCGCTCCTCTGCCGCCGGTTAAATCACGTTTCAGCGATAGAAACGTGGATTTGCCGATAGAAGTATCGGAAGACGAACGTCGCCTCCACAATGACGCCCGGCGTTTTGCACGGCTGCTGGTTTCTGAAATCAAGCTTTATAACGAGCAAAAGGTCAAGGAAGGACGCGAAGCGCGCGACCTCTACGAGCGTCTGCGAGAAGCAATCGACCGCTCGCGCGAGATGTATGACAAGCGCGTTCAGCCGCCCGTCGCCGCCAAGTTCGATTATTTTCATTACGAATTAGTCAGCACTCTCGCCGAAGGAGAAGCGGCAAAACTCGGCGGAAGTTATCAGGGCGCGACGGTTTAAGTGATAACTGATAGGTGATAAATGAGAGGTAAGAGACAGTTTAAGTCCTTACCTCTCATTTTTATTTTTCATTTCTTACTTCTCAGTTCTCAGTTTTCAGTTCTCACTTATTCGATAACCTCAAACTGCACGAATTGGGTGGCGATTTTACTTTTTTCTTTTGCCAGAGCGTCGGTTACGACTATTTGCAGAACATAATCTCCGGCAGTCATTTCGGTTCCCAGATTAACTGCGCCGGTGATTTTTATTCGCTCCAAATCCGTCTGCACAGACATATTGACGGGCGTTTGCTTGCCTTCAAAAATAATTTTGCCGTCGCGGAACATTCTAATCTGCGTGTTTAAGCTCGGTTTTTGCGCCGAACTGAATTTAGCGTTATAAATCTGATAGCCGTAACCCAAAATTGTGCCGCGCTTGAATCGGCGGAGCGAAGTAGCAGCGAGCGGGTCGTTTGAATATTCAGTCTTTTCGGCAGACTCGGTTTTCGCCGCCGACGGCGGCGAGCCGGTAGAATTCTTCTGCCACTGCTGTTCCGTTAGATTTTCAAGCACGAGACCGGAAAGCGTCAGGCGATTTTTCTTCAAATTCGGAACTTCGATAAACTGGTTTGCCGCGCCGACTTTTTGCGTTCTGGTGTCGCGGATTGCGACGCGATATTGATACGCGCCCGCCTTTTTGACCGGAAACGTGAAATAATAGACGAAACCTTCTTTTTGGAGTTTTTGATATGCTTCGCCTTTGACGCTGAATGTATAAGTTTTTGAAATTTGATCATCCGCCAAGCCGTTTGCGCCGAAGCTCACTGCTAAAACATCGAAAACGGCTTTTTTGCTTCCGTCCGCTTCGTCCGTAAATTTCAAATCTCCGGCATTGACGTGCAGAAATGAAGTAACGAAATTGCCCTGCTTGGCGTCATTTCCGTAGATTGTGTTTAAGCGCAATCCAATATCGCTGACGCCGAACGGCGAACTGAGCGCGGACAGTAGTTGCTGCGTCACGGTCTGATTCGCGGGTTTTTTGATTTGCTCGTCGCTGATGCCGAAAAATCCGCTTCGGTAGCGAACATTCGCACCCGGGCGGGCGACTTTTACCTGTAATTTATTGAAACGACGTGATTTCGGGTCGAAGGTGTCCGCGTCGGGCTGATAACCGATCAGATAATAACCTTTTTGGTCTTCGAGAGCCTTGTCCAGGCTCTTGTTCATATCGTTACTATTGAAAAACGAACGTCCGCCCGTTTCCCGCGATAAATATGCCAAGCCTTCCTGCGTATCAAAAAGCTGCGCCGAGCGCTCGCTATTAAGATTGTTAATTCTTTCAGCCGACACGTCGCCGGTATTATCCGCTGCCGTCAATCCCGTATATTGAAGCCCGCGCGCGTCAAAAGAATAAATAACGACCGCCGCGCGGTTTGATAAATCGGTCAATTTTTTGACCGATTCCAGAAGCCTCGAACAACGGTCGGGTTTGTCTGGCGAACAAATGGCAAATCCGTCGGAAAAAAGCATAATGGATTTTCGCCCCGGAAGTTCGCCCATTCCCTTGATAATAAAATTTATCGCTCCTAAAGTTCCGATTGAAAAAATATCTTCTCTGAAACTCTCTAAATCGTCTGTTACCTTTTGTCCCGTATCATCCTCATTTGCCGTCGCGCCCGTGCCGGCTGCCTCTTGTTCGCTCGCCGTGGCTTCGAGCGGGGCAAACGCCGAAATGCCCGCGCGTCCGAGCGAATTCCATTTAATGTTTTCGATTGCGGCGTAAAGCTGTCTTTTGTCGGAAGTAAATTGCTGGAGAGCGCCCATTCCGCTGCCCGTCCGAATCACCGCGACCAAATCATTCGGCTGCATCTGCTCGTCGACGAATTTCCGCAATGCGCGGCGCGTGTAATAGACGCTTTCAAACGATAAACCCAAATCGTCAACGACGAGCGCAATCGTCCGGCGAACCTGTTCGGGTTTGATTGAAACCGGCGGCAGCGGAATCAAAGGTTTTTCGGCATTTTTAGATTTGACCAGCGTTTGCTTGGTTGCGGAATCTACGGAAACGAAAGAGAAATTGGTGATTTCCTGCTTTTTGCCGTTTTCGTAAATCTCAAAATCTTCGGGTTTCAAATCCCTGACAATTTTGCCGTCCTTGCCCGTTACGGTTACGTCAACCTGAATCAAAGTGGTCGAAATTTTGACGACATCATTTTCGTCAACGGGTTTCGGCGTCGGCGTGGCAGTTTGTGAAAGATTCGTTAAGGCGCACAAAAGGATGAGAACCGGTAGGGCAAATATTTTTTTCATAAAATCTCCGCGAGAAACTCAATTTTCTCTGCTATCATATAACGAAACTCGCTTGTTTGGAAGAGTTTTTTCGGCTCTGAAAGTAATACAAATCACGTTTAATATTACGCATCAAAAATTTGGGAGTTGATAATCAGAAAATGTCGATTTATAAAAATTTGCGCGTCGGTTCGGTTTTGCTTTTGACGATTTTTCTAATGGTTGCAGGATTTCTTCTCGTGCCTTTGACGACGAGTTGTTCGGCGTCAATTACGCAAATGTCCGAACAGCAGGCAGCGGAATCGCTGCAAATAATGACCAGGGACGGGAAACTTCCGCCGGAAGCAACAGTTTTGCAAATCGAAAATCGTTTCGCCAAAACACGAACCGGCGCGCTTGCCAAACTTCTGCGGGCGCGAATTCATTTTGAAACCAACGATTTTGAAGGCGCGGCGCAAATTCTTAATTCAAATGTTTTCCGCGAAAAAACCACAATTACCGATTACGCTTTATGGCTGCGCGGAAAGGCTTTACAACAGGCGGGCAAACAAGCCGAAGCGATGAGTGTTTTCGCCGAAATCGTGCGCGATTTTCCCGACTCCTTGCGGGCGCGTGAAGCGAAGTTAATCTGGGCGAACAACGCGCTCGAAAACGGGCAAGCCGACAAAATTCCAAACTTTGTGAAGGATTTGATTGACAAAAACGATGCCGACGCGCTGCTGCTAACCGCCAAATCTTTCGAGGCGCAAAACAATCCGGCACAGGCGACGGCGTTTTACCGGCGAGCTTATTTTTACGCGCCGGGAACGGCGGCGGGCAAGGAAGCAGAAACAAAATTAACCGCGCTCGGACAAACTCTCGCGCCGCAGACGGCGGAAGAAATAAAGTCACGCGCAGACCGATTTTACGAGTCGAAAAATTACGCGGATGCGGCAAACGCTTACACGACTTTGCTGACGAGTTTTCCGAACGCTAGTTCGCCGCAGACGAATTTGAGACGAGTCGTCGCTTTTGCAAATTGGCGCAAAACTCCTGAAGCGCAGCTCGCTTTTAATTTAATTCCGCAATCGGCAATTGAAAAAGAGCAAGGTTTTTACGAACTCGCACGCGCTTTTGCAAAAGCGAAACAATGGGCGCAAGCCAGGCAAATCGTCGAGGAGATGCGCCGGACATTTCCTTCGAGCAAATGGACGCCAAAGGCTCTGGTCGATGTCGGAATGGCAGCGGGCGATGCTAAAAATACTCTGGATGAATCTTACTTTTTGAAAACCGCCGTCGCTTCGTATCCGAACGCAATTGAAGTCGCGCAGGCGCAATTTGAACTCGCCTGGCTTGAACACGACAACAAAAACTTCGCGCAATCGGCGCAAATGCTGACCGAACATCTCGCCCGCTACGTCGATAAAGATTCGACAAATCGGGGCAAAGCCGGATATTGGGCGGCGCGAGATTCCGAACGAGCCGGGAAAATTGCCGAAGCGTGCGCGCTTTACGACGGCGCGCTTTATCGCTACGGCGCGAATTGGTATGGATATTTGGCTTTGCAAAGATTGACGAGTTTGCGCGGGCAAGGTAAATGTCAAACCGCTTCGCAATTCCCCGCAGATTCGATTGTGGCAAAAGCCGCTGCGAATTTGAAAACCGTCACGGTTGCGGCGGAGACGGCGACAGCCAAAGAATTAGCAAGAGCGCAAAATGCCGAACAACTCGGCACAATCGGGCTTTTCGATTGGGCGATTGAAGAATTGCAGGAAGCCAAAAAGACCGCTCAGGAAAGTCCGAAAATCAATTTTGCGCTTGCCACGCATTATCGTCGGCGCGGCGATAACGTCAACGCTTTGCTTGCGCTGGCGAAAAGCTATCCCGATTATTCACAGATGTTTCCCGAAGAATTATCAAAGGAAGAATGGGACATTTTTTATCCTCTGACGAACTGGAACGAAATTAAAACCTGGGCAAAAGCAAGAAATCTGGATTCTTACACGGTAGCCGGTTTGATTCGCCAGGAATCGGTTTTCAATCCGCGTGCCAAATCCGGCGCAAACGCCTACGGTTTAATGCAGCTTTTAATTCCGACCGCCCGCTCGGTAGCCAGAAAATACGGCTCGGCGACGACTGAAATCTACGGCGAGACGCTTTTTCAGCCCGCCGTCAACATCGAACTCGGCACGGCTTACGTGCGCGACCAATTCGATAAATTCGGACGTCTGGAATTCGTCGCCGTCGCCTACAACGCCGGTCCGGGACGAGTTCCGCAATGGCAAGCGACGCTGCCGTATGAGATGGACGAATTTGTCGAAGCGATTCCCTTCCGCGAAACGAAAGGTTACGTTCAAGGCGTGATTCGCAATTCGGCGCAGTATCGCCGTCTCTACGACGAAAACGGAAAATTTAAATCAAACGTTGGAACGAAAACTGTGCGCGGTGCGATTGACGACAAAACACGCGAGCAAATCGCGCAGGAATTACCGGAAATTATTCTTAATTCAGGCAATTCTGAAGAATAAAACGGAAACTAAATTTCAACTCGGAACACGCCGCTCGAAAAAAATAGTTGACATTCGCGCGTTAAGGTCTTAAGTTAATTTGCGAGTTCTAAATCTTTCCGATTAAACGATTAAAAATTACGTGAATATTGAATCAAACATTCCCGTCAAAATCAGCGGTGAAACGGCGACGGTTTTCGCCACCGATTATTTAAATAAACTGACCGGCGAAAAAATCGAGCGCGAATGCCGGCGGCAACTCGACGCCGGCTGCAAAACCATCGTCGTCAACTTCGCCGAAACCGAAATCGTCAACAGCATCGGCGTTTCGATTCTGCTCGGCGTGATTGACGCGGCTTCCGACAAAGGCGCGAACGTTGTTTTTTCCGACGTTAACAACGACACGATTGAGCTTTTCGAGATGCTCGGTTTAACGAACCACGTAACAATGCAAAATTGAATAAAATGGCGGAAAATCAACAAAAACTAATTCACACTTTCGGCGCGCTCGCCGAACTCGGTCACGAAGTCGCCCATAAACAGAATTTCCAGGAGATGATTCGCACGTCGCTTCATCTGCTTTTGGGAAGTTTGGCGATTATGCGCGGCGGCGTAGCGCGTTATTCGCGCTTCGGACACGAGTTAAATATGCTCGCCGTGCGCGGGATGGGAGAGGATTTTCCGCTGAGTCTGTCGCTCTGTTACGAAGACGAACGCCAATTTCTGACCAACGGTTTGGCTCCGATTGATGTTTCGCAGGCAAAAGTTCTGCCGTTTTTTCAGGTTTACGACCGCAGTCTGGAAAATAAAAAGATTGAACTGTTCCTGCCTTTAATCATTCGAGACGAAATCGTCGGCGTGATTCTTTTGGGCGAAAAAGCAAACGGCGAGCCTTACACTTCCGACGACAAACAAATCATCTGCGCGATGGCGCGGCACATCGGCGTCGGCATCGCGCAGCGCAATTTGATGGCGGAACTCGAACGCCGCGCCGACGAAAATCGCCGTCTTTACGATGATTTGCGAATGACTTACAAAGACACGGTCAAAGCGTTTGCGACCGCGATTGACTGCAAAGACAAATACACCGAAGGTCATTCGGTCAGAGTCGGAAAATACTCGGAAATCATCGCCGAAGAACTCGGTTGGGACGAAGACCAAATCGAAGGCGCGGCGGTTGCCGGTTATTTGCACGATGTCGGAAAACTGACGGTCGAAAGCCGCATCATCAACGCGCCGTATCGCATCAACGCCAAAGAAAACGCCGAACTGAACAAACACCCGACCATCGGCTACGAAATTCTCCTGCCGATTCATCATCCATACGCCGACGTTCCGCTCGCCGCCAAATATCACCACGAACGCCTCGACGGACGCGGCTACCCGGACGGTTTATACGACAAAGACATTCCGTTTATCGCAAAAATCGTCGCGCTCGCCGATTCGTTCGACGCGATGACGACCGACCGACCATACAAACGCCGACGTGCGGCAAACGAAATCGTTGCGGATTTACAGCAAAATTCCGGCAAACAATTCGCGCCCGAACTCGTCTCGGCGTTTTGCAGCGCGATGCTCAAGGAATTAACCGGCGAGAAAAAAGACAAAAAATTTCGCCGAATGCTCGGCAAAGATTACCTGCAAGCCGAGGAAATCGTCCCGCAATTAAAAAACGCGCTCAACGGTCTGAGCGCGACTTCATCTTTGACTTTGGTGAGTTTGGATTGACGGCGGTGTTAACATGGCGCGAAATACATGCAACTTAACCTAGAAAGAAAGTCACTGTTTCACCCTCACGTCTATTGAATTGTTCTGCATGGCATCACTAACAAACTGTGTTTTATTAAAGTTTATTGTTTAGTATAAAGAAGTTTATATCCAACAGCATTAGGATTTGTGTGAAATGTGTTTGTGTATTCAAATTGATTTCTACTAATCCATTTTACGTTTCCTCTGAATAATAAATCGTCACCTTGATACTGCTCTAAAATACCAGAAGAATTGCTTTGGGAAATATATTTCCAATTCGTTTTTTCTGTAGTGTTTTGATAACTTTTGCCATTTATAAAGACATCTTGCAACGTTATTTCAAGGACACCGTTCGTAGAAAAATTAGCGGTTGTTAGTTTTGAAATTTTTCCACTAATTGGTGAAAACTCTTGGTATTTCCATAAGCCAATGAGCGGATTATCAGCCGAAACCGAAAATTTATTTATCTCAATCAGTTTGCCGCTTTCATAATCCTCACGTTTCTGCTCTGTTCCATCTTCATTATAAAATATTCTTGTTCCTTGTAATTTTCCTGATTTGTAAAACTCCTTTCTTTTGATATTGCCATTTTTATAATAATAAACTGCCTGTCCGTCGGGTGACCAATCGGCACAATTTAACTGCGAGGAAACAACATTCAAAACAAGGGCAGGTTCTCCGGTTTTGTAATAATCCATCAATGAGCAAATGTGTAAGCCAAAAAATATAACTCCGCCATAACCGTCAGGTGTTGTGCTTGGTTTTACATATTTAATCACTCGTTTATAAGTGTAATTGGTGGCGGTGGCGGGTTTTAAATCTTCGCCAATGTAAGTAATGTTTTGTGCAGACGCGCCATTTGCCATAATGCAGAAAACGGTTGCGAAGAAGAAGATAATTGATAAGCGTTTCATTAGTCATTTCCTCCAAGTTTGTTTCAAGTTCCTGAATCGTTCTGTAATTTCGTTCGAGGCTAAAAGAAAGTGACGAACTTATGATTGAGCTAAATGATTCTCAATAACACTCAGAATTCGTTTATTATCTGGAATCATTCGGGATAATAAACTTATATGTGGAATGAAAATAAACCAATTTACTTTATAAATCAACAAAAATTTCCATAGCTTTATTATCTCTTATCTGTGCTGTCCGAAAGCTGAACGATTTTTCGCCGCAATCGAAAACATTCGGTTTATTAAATCCTTGTTGAATTATCCACTCAAACGATTTATTCGGTTGCGGGCATTATTACCTTCTCGCGCTTGTGTAATTTGCCGCCTTTGATAACGTATGTCATTTTTGTTGTATTTCGGATGTCTGCGCTCGGGTCGGCGCTCAAAATGACTAAATCGGCTATCTTGCCTTTGGTGATTGTTCCGTATGATTTTTCGATGCCGAGAGCCATCGCTCCGTTAAGAGTCGCAGTGGTAATTGCTTCGAGCGGCGTCAATCCGCATTTGGTGACGAGAAGTTCCATTGCAGTGTGAATGTTGGGAAAGTCCTGACTTTCCGGGTGTTCTGAAAAATCGGTTCCGGCAACTAGAGGAATGCCGAGTTCGTGCGCCCGTTTTGTGATGGCGTATGTCCAATTCTCGACGGCGGCAGCGTAACCGGAAAGACGTTTTTCTTCCGGCAGCGCTGCCTCTGCTCTAACGATTCCCGGAATTTGTCGCAACGCGGTGTGAATTATCGTGTCGTCCAATATCGTTCCGCGCTTCCGCATTTGGCGCAGCAAAGCCGTAATCGCGGGTGAATCTACTGAAACATTCTTCCAGTTTACGAAGCGATAGGAAAACTTATCCGACACTTCGGGCAGTTTATCTTCAAGTTCAAAAACTATCATTACGCTATGGGAAACGACATCGACACCGGCGGCAACCGCGTCGCTCGGCTTGCTCGGGAAAATGGTGGCGTGACTCCACACTTTCAGATTTTGACGATGCGCTTCTTTCGTTATCTTTCTGACAATATCCGGCGGCAGGTCGGCGTATAACTTGATGCCGGACGCGCCGGTCGCTTTGGCTTCGGCTACGGCTTTGACAATATCGGTATCGGGTTTGACGGCACGCGCCCACGCCGCTTGTCCAGCAGGTTTCCCGTGCATCATCGGAGCAACGCGAGCATCGACGAACCACGTCTGACCAGCCATCAAAGCAGAGAAATATATGCGCGGCGTCGGTGCATTATTGTCGCGGGCGGCGTTCGCTAATTCGGCAAGCGAGATTCCGTCGCCTGCCATATCGCGCACGCTCGTGATGCCGCCGAGCAAGGCGAAGCGAGCAATAAGTTTTTCCTTTTCCTTGTCATAAGGAAGCAAATGATAATGTGAATCAATCAAGCCGGGCATCACGAATTGCCCGCTCAAATCCATCACGGTTGCGCCCGTCGGGATTTTCTTTTTTCCGTGGGTAAAAATATCGGCAATGCGCCCGCCGGAAATGATTATCGTTTTTCGAGTCTGCGGACGACCGCCGTTTCCGTCGATTACAGTCGCGTTTGTCAATGCAAATATCTCATTCTGCGAAACCGGTGATTGTCCTTTAGCCGTAATTGCCAAAAGCGATAAAAAAAGCGCGACAAAGCGGAATTTGAAGATATGTTGATTCATAAAAAATAATCTCCCTTTTGTAGAAAAGATTATCACCGGGCTTTGAATTGTGTCTTGAATGAGTAGAACGGATTGGAACAGGTTTAACTTTTGGAACAGATTCTTCGATATTCGGTCGGCGTTACGCCCATTTGACGTTTGAATATTCTGGAAAAATGGCTCTGGTCTGAAAAACCGGCGGTCAGAGCAATTTCAAGCAAAGTAGCTTTTGTTGTCAGGATTTGACGCGCAGCGTATTCGACGCGCAGCCGCCGAACATAGTCGCCGATTGTGCAGCGATAATGTTTGCGAAAAGCGCGGGAGAGATAAACGTGATGAACTCCGGCGACTTCGGCAATATCATTGAGCGTCAGAGATGCGGAAAATCGTTCGTGAATAAATTCGGTCGCGGTTTTCAGCCAGCGCGGAAATTGTCGAGACTCTTTATTTCGTCGACGTGAAGTTTCGACTAACATTTCGAGAACAAGACCTTCAATTGCAAGCGGCGCAACGTCGTCCATCTGACAAAATTCGTTGTAAGTCTTTTTGTAAAGTTGCGTTAGATATCCGCCGCGACAATGAACAGATTCGCGGGCGTCCAAAGAACATTCGCGCATTCGTTCGAGCAGCGGCGGCTTGATTTCTATGCTAAAGCTGCGGATTCCCGTTTCATAAAATTTCAATGAATGTGTTTGACCGGCAGGAAGAAAGCTCATAAACCACGGTTCATACGTTCGGGTTTTACCTTTGTAAATCTCGGTGCAAAAACCTTCCAGAGCCATACAGAAAAACGCAGTTTCGTGCGCGTGATTCGAGACTTTTTGAAATGGAGCGTATGAAGCTATTTGCAGACTCAATTCGCGCGTCTCAAGCTCGGGCAAAGCATTTCCGTAATAGCGCGAATGTTTCATATCTTTTACTTCAGTCATTTCCCTTTAGAAGTTACGCGGTTGGAAAAAGAAATTAACAGGGATGCCAGGATAGACAGGGATTAAGGACAAGTTTTTGTTGATTTGGATTTATCCCGCTTCATCCTGTTATCCCTGTAAATAATGCCTTTTCTATTTTAACTGCGTAACTCATACCCTTTTAACTCTTTATTATAAAAGTTTCTTTTCGGAATTTTCCAGAAGCTGAGCAAACTTTTTTGCCGCCATCGAAAGCGTCCGGTCGGTGCGATAAACGACGGCGACGGGTCGAATCCAATCTTTTTCGGCAAGCTCGACGACGCAGAGCTGATTGTTTTTTTCTTCGTCGATTACTGACGGATGCGGGACGATTGCCAACCCGAAGCCGACTTCGACCGAGCGTTTGATGGTTTCGACATTATCGAATTCGGCGACTTTGCGAACGTCGACGCCGTAGGATTTCAGGATTTTGTCGGTCGCCTTTCGCGTCGGAATGTCACGCTCGAACAGTACGAAATCGCGTCCTTGTAATTCCTTTACTTTGATTTGCGTGCGTTCGGCAAATTCGTGTTCCGGCGGGCAAATCAAAACTAATCTATCGCTCGCCATCGGCACAAACGTCAAACCGCGTCTGGGTTCCGGAAATGCGACGACGCCGAGTTCGACCGTGCCGTTTAAAACGTCGCGCACAACGCGCGTCGTTCTCGAATATTCCAAATCAATTTTCGCGTGGGGAAATTTCGACATAAACTCGCGCACCTTCGGCGGTAATTCGTGAAGCCCAACCGAATAAACAGTGGCGACTTTTACCGTTCCGCTGATTTTGCCGACCAGTCCGCTCATACTTTCGTTGAGCGCGTCGTAGCTTGCCAGCACATTTTTCGATTCGCGGTAGAAAACTTCACCTGCCGGTGTCAGACTAACTTCGCGCCGCCCACGCACTCTTTCGAGCAGGCGGCGTTTAAATTTTTCTTCCAAAGTCTTAATCTGCTGACTGACGGCGGACTGCGTGATGAAATTCCGCTCCGCCGCGAGCGAAAAGCTCTGCATATCAACAAGGTCGCAAAATACTTTTAATGTTTCGATGTGCATAAATTAACTGATAGTTGATAACTGATAACTGATAGTTATTAAGTAGTTTTCGATGTTTTGATTGATGAAGTTAAAAGTTTTTGTAATTCTTCGCAGTCATTTATTAAAGATTCGGCTTGTTTTTCAGTGAGAATGTTGCTGTCGCGCAGAAGTCTCAGCCAATAATTTGTTTCAAATGCTTCTTTGTTTGCGATAGATAGTTTATGAACGAAGTCCGCTTTTGATTCGGCTTGATTGGCTTCTTCGACATTCGCGCCGATTGACGTTCCCGAACGCAGAACTTGTTTAGACAAAACAAACTCCTTCTTTTCCGCCGCCAAAAACTGAAACAGTTTTATCATCCGCAGAGCAAAACTATATGACTTTTCCAGCAAGATACTTTTTTGCACGACAAACCCTCAAAACTATCAGTTATCAGTTATCAGTTATCAACTAGATTAGTTTTCCTACACAATTCGTGCAAGAGAATTCATTTTATCTTATAAACCGATAAAAGGTATGATGAAAACCTAAGATATACGAATTGCCGATTTTGGATTTTGAAATTAGAATTACAAAATTACGAATCCAAAACTTTTAAAACCCGAAATCGGTCTGAGGCTTGAAAAATGGCAGTCAAAATCAGCAGGACGTTTCTGCTTCGCAAGTTGCACCAGATAACCGGCATCGTGCCGCTCGGCATTTATTTTCTGGTGCATATGTATACCAATTCGACCGTGATGAGCGGTGAGAAGGTTTTTGAAGACCACGTTACAGACATTCATCATCTGCCGTATTTGCTGTTCGTCGAAATTTTCGGGATTTTCCTGCCGCTTGTTTTTCATTCGGTTTACGGAATTATGATTTCCGCCGAAGCGCGTCCGAACGTCGGCAATTATGGTTACGGGCGCAACTGGTTTTATATTTTTCAGCGCGTTACAGGCATTTTCCTGTTTTTCTTTCTGACGTTCCATATTCTCAATCTGCGTTTCGGTATGATTCCCGGTTTGAATCTGACGCCCGTCGCCGGACACGCCGACCAAGCCTTTGACATTGTTTCAAAGGAATTTTCACATCTTTGGGTGATGATTTTTTATATTTTGGGAGTTACAGCGACGGCGTGGCATTTGGCTTACGGAATCTTTCTGTTTGCGGTCGATTGGGGAATTGTAATCGGCGAGAAGGCGCAAAAATATGCGCTTTATGCCAGTGTCGGTCTAGCCGTTTTTCTGTCGGCAGTCGGCATTAACGCGGCGGTCGCATTTGTCAAACCGTGCGGATTATTTCCGAAAGCGTTGTGCGAGCAGGCGGAAAAGAAAGGCATCAGTAATACACAAAGCGAACCGACGAAATTCTAAATAACTGATAACTGATAGTTGATAACTGATAATTTGTTTTGGTTTTCACTATCAGTTATCAACTATCAGTTATCAACTAAAATTATGGCATCGAAAATAAAAATTGCGGTAGTCGGCGGCGGTTTAGCGGGACTTGCGGCGGCGATGAAAATTGCCGAAGCCGGACACGACGTCGATTTGCTGTCGGTCGTGCCGGTCAAACGCTCGCATTCGGTTTGCGCCCAGGGCGGAATCAACGGCGCGGTCAACACCAAAGGCGAAGGCGATTCGCCTGCGAAACATTTTGACGACACGGTTTATGGCGGCGATTTTCTGGCGAATCAGCCGCCCGTGCAAAAGATGTGCGATATGGCGCCGAGCATTATTTACCTTTTCGACCGAATGGGCGTTCCGTTTTCGCGCACCAGAGAAGGCTTGATTGATTTTCGCAGGTTTGGCGGCACGCTTCATCACCGGACGGCTTTTGCGGGCGCGTCAACCGGACAACAACTTCTCTATGCGCTCGATGAACAGGTTCGCAAATTTGAATCAGCCGGAAAGGTTAGCAAATATGAAGGCTGGGAAATGATGTCTTTGGTTTTGGACGACCATCAAGTTTGTCGCGGGCTGATTGCAATGAATCTGCAAACTTTAGAGCTTCGCGCTTTTAATGCCGACGCGGTGATTATGGCGACGGGCGGACCCGGATTGATTTTCGGAAAATCCACGAATTCGATGGTTTGCACGGGAAGCGCAAACTCTGCCTGCTACCAGCAAGGCGCGAAATACGCGAACGGCGAATTTATCCAGGTTCATCCGACTTCGATTCCGGGCGAAGACAAATTGCGTCTGATGTCTGAGTCGGCGCGCGGCGAAGGCGGGCGAGTTTGGGTTCCGCGAAATCCAAAAGATAATCGAAATCCTAAGGACATTCCCGAAGCCGAGCGCAATTATTTTCTCGAAGAAAAATATCCGGCTTACGGCAATCTCGTGCCGCGCGATATTGCGACGCGCGAGATTTTCCAGGTCTGTATCGAGGGCGGCGGCGTGAACGGCGAAAATCAGGTTTATCTGGATTTGACGCATATTCCGGCGCAGGTTTTAACCGAAAAACTCGGCGCGATTCTCGAAATTTACGAAATGTTCGTCGGCGACGACCCGCGTTATGTGCCGATGCGGATTTTCCCGGGCGTTCATTATTCGATGGGCGGACTTTGGGTTGATTTTGAACAAAGAACGAATATTCCCGGACTTTTCGCTGCCGGAGAATGCGATTACTCGATTCACGGTGCAAATCGCTTAGGCGCGAATTCTCTGGTTTCCTGCGTTTACGGCGGATTTGTCGCCGCGCCCTCGGCGATTAGTTATGCAAAAAACGTCGAACGCGGAAACACGGAAACGAACGGCGTTCATTCAGCCGAACTGAAACGTCAGCAGGAAATTAACGAGAATTTGATTCGACAAACCGGAACGGAAAATCAATACAAGTTGCACGAAGAAATGGGCAAGATAATGACCGACAACGTAACGGTCGTCCGCTACAACGACCGCTTGCAGGCGACGGACGACAAACTTCGGGAATTGCAGGAACGTCTGAAACGCATTTCGATAAACGATTCAAATCTGTGGGCGACGCAAGCCGTTCCGCACGCTCGCCAACTCAAAAATATGTTGGAACTTGCGCGTGTTATAACCTTGGGCGCGCTCAATCGTGACGAGTCGCGCGGAGCGCATTACAAACCCGATTTCCCTGACCGCGACGACGAGCGATTTTTGAAAACGACGATTGCCGAATGGTCAGCCGAATCTCCGATTTTGTCTTATGAAGCGGTTGACATCGGTTTAATCGAACCTAGAAAGCGCGATTATTCGAGCGGCAAAGCCAAAGCCGCCGCCGGTTCGAGCCAATTGCCGCCAACACAAGGCGCGCCGCAAGTTCCGCAGCCGGGAAGCGAACTCAAAACCGAAGGACGCGAGGAAATTTGGGTAAAAGACGGCAGGAAAATTACCGAAGGCGAATCTTTCAAGGAAAAATAAAAATGCCGGCATTAACCGAACGAAAAAAATATACGCCCGAGGAGTATTTGGCTTTGGAAGAAAAAGCCGAATTTCGCAGCGAATATGAAAACGGCGCAATCGTCGCAATGGCTGGCGGCTCGCTTAATCATACTCAGATTACATTTAATGTGGCTAAGGCATTGGACAGGCAAATCGCCGGCAAATGTCGGACTTTACCCGTTGAAATGAAAGTTTGGGTTGAGAAGCGCGGGAAATTTTATTATCCCGACATCACGGTTATATGCGGCAAACCGCAGTTTCTTCCGAACCGCACGGATGCAATTACAAATCCGACTTTGCTCGTCGAAGTTTTATCGAAAAGCACCGAAGCAAAAGACCGCACGGAAAAGTTTTGGTCGTATCAGTTGGTTGAATCGTTTCAGGAATACGTTTTGGTTTCGCAGGACAAAGCAGCAATCGAACAATTTGTCAGGCAAGCGGACGGCAGTTGGCGTTATTTAGCGGTGATTGGAGAAGAGAGCGTTCTACGATTGATGACAGTCGAAGCCGAGCTGAATTTGAGAGAAGTTTATCAATCAATTGATTTTGAAACGGAAGAAAATTTATGAACGAAGCGAATGTAGAAAAAAAACGCCTTGAAAATCCGCCGCAGACGGTTGATTTTCGGATTTCGAGACGCGAGAAATTAGGCGCGGCGCAATACACGGAAACTTTCACGGTTCCGTATCGGCGCAACTTAAACGTCATCTCCGCCTTGATGGAGATTCGCAAAAATCCCGTAACGAAAGAAGGAAAACAAACTACGCCGCCGGTTTGGGATATGAATTGTCTCGAACAGGTTTGCGGGATTTGCACGATGGTCATCAACGGTCGCGTTCGGCAATCCTGCTCGGCGCTGGTTGACGATTTGCTGCTGGCGGCGGGCGGAAATACGATTACTTTAGCGCCGATGTCGAAGTTTCCGAATGTTCGTGATTTGCAGGTTGACCGCACCAGAATGTTCAATCATCTCAAACAGGTTAATGCCTGGATTGAACTCGACGGCACATATGATTTAGGTCCGGGTCCCGTAATTTCACAGGAAACGGCGCAGGAACGTTACGCATATTCGCGCTGTATGACGTGCGGTTGTTGTCTGGAAGCGTGTCCGCAATATCACGACGACAATTACATCGGACCGCAGGCAATCGCCCAAGCCAAACTTTTCAATATGCACCCGACGGGGAAAATGACGATGGACGAGCGGCTCGAAGGCTTGACGCAGGAAGACGGCATTACAAATTGCGGAAACGCGCAAAACTGTATTCAGGTTTGCCCGATGTCAATTCCGCTGACCCGCGCGATTTACGAAACCAACCGCGATATTACGGTCAACGCATTGTTCGGCTGGCTGCGAAAGTAAGCTTTACTATATTCAACAAAAAAGCGCGAACGCCTAAAAAGGCGTTCGCGCTTTTGCTGTGTTCATTTAATTCAAGTTTATGTCACTGATTCGTCTTTTATAAGTTTCTCAGTCGAACTGAAACTTAATGTTAGT
The DNA here is from genome assembly GCA_964235785.1 of uncultured Pyrinomonadaceae bacterium. Taxonomy (GTDB): domain Bacteria; phylum Acidobacteriota; class Blastocatellia; order Pyrinomonadales; family Pyrinomonadaceae. The sequence continues at coordinate 202,157 of CAXSBF010000001.1, forward strand.
AAACGGCATCAACCTTAGTTGCTGTTAAAATAGGACTGATGACAAAAATGTTGAAACCCTTGCAAGTAATACTAATCGTCGTAGGTGCGTTAAACGTCACAACATCCTGGAATACAAAAAACTGATTGTCGGCTGGTCCCTCTAAATTACCTTCAAGATGAAGTGTAGCTGTATTGTTACTACCGGTCGACATACTACACGTTATCTCTTGAGAACTTGTGTCAGTGTCTTCTGCAAGAAGTTTTGCATTGATAACGTAGTTCCCCGCCGGAACAGATTTTGACACTACGACATGCGAGGTAGTTACATCCCCGCCTTCTGCTTTAGCGACATAAACCTCGCTTGTTCCAGACGCGCCGGCAGGTCCGGTCGCGCCTGTCGCTCCTGTCGCTCCCTGCGCTCCTTGAATGCCTTGCGGTCCGACCGGACCTTGTATTCCCTGGATGCCTTGCGGTCATTGCGGTCCGGTTTGATTGAAGTTCAGCGCCGTTTCATTTGATTTGCACTGCGCGGTCGAATCAATAATGCGCAGCCCCGACTCGCCTTTCGTGTTGAAACAGCCGTGAATTACGCCGTCCGGTCCGGGAATGCTCGCAAAGGCAATGATGCTTGTGAACAGCACGGTCATTGTCGAAAGCATCAACACGCGCCGACCGCGGCGACGCCGCTGTAAACTGCTTAATCCTAATTGTTCGATTGTTTGTAAAAAAGTCTTTTTCATCTTATTTCTCCTTTTTATTTTTGTAGAATCCTTTATTTCCGGATGTTTTACTTTGTGTCGGTTGATTTGCTAAAAAACTTTTCGCCGTTTTTCGGAATTGCCGATAAAATTAACTTCCGTCGTATCATCGCTGACATTTAAGAATTGCGACGGCTGCGCGAATGTATATCGCTTGCCTGTTGCCGTGATGATGCAGGTTTCGCCCGCCGTGACATCCGAAAAGTTGTAATATCCGTCCGAATCGGTTGTCGTCGTTCTGACCTGTCCTTGTGAATCCGTTAACGAGAGGCGCGCGTTTGCGATACCGCGCCCGTCCGTCGTGGTCACGCGCCCGCTGACTGAAACTGTCGCGGCGGTCGGTGGCGCCGGTGCGGTTTGCGCTTCATATGCTCCGATGTCCGAGCCGTCGCCGCCCGCCGCATTCGGGTAAGTCGCGTCGGGTAAATTAACGGGGCGAGCGAATCCGGCTCCGCGCTGGTCGGTGGTTAAGCCGAAAGAATTGCCTTTATCAAATGCCGGACTGCCTGTCTGCAAACGGCGCGTCGGCGTTGTGCCGCCGTAATCGGCGAGCGGGTCGAGCAACGGCGGCTTGTTTTGAATGTCGGTTGATTGATACGTTATCGGGATTTGCGTGTCGGTCGAATCGCCCGCCGAATCGCCGACGAGGTTGTAGCCTTGCGACGTTGCCGTGGCGGTGACGACACGAATTTCAGGCTGGCTGTTCGCGCCATTCGTCGCCGTGTTGCCGGCGATAATGGTATTGCCGAAATCGAGCGTGCCGGTATCCAGATAAACGCCGCCGCCATTACCGGCGGTATTAGCGGTGATGGTGTCGCCGCGCAGCGTTAAAGTCCCGGTATTGCTGGCGAAAATGCCGCCGCCGCTAAAGCCATTCGCCGAGTTGCCGGAGAGCGTCGTATTGACGACGGTTAAATTCGCGCCGTTAACATTGATGCCGCCGCCGCCATTGACTGAGGTATTACCGGAAAAAGCGGAATTTTCGACGCGGTGGTTGGTGCCATTCAAAAAGTAAATGCCGCCGCCTTCGACTGGTGCGGTGTTGGCGCTAAAATAAACGCCGCTGACGGTCGTCGTGCCGACGTTAACAAAAATCGAGCCGCCTCTGCCGCTGAAATTCGCGCCAGTGCCGTTGCCGCTCGTCAAAGCTACGCCCGATAAAGTAAAAGTCGCCCCGTCCGAGTAAAAGATGCGGTTCGTTCCCGCACCGCCGTCAATAATCAAAGTTTTCGCGCCCGTGCCGGTAATCGTCAGCGAGCCGTTATTGGAAATCGAAATTTCGCTCGCCAGCGTTATCGTGCAAACGCCTGCCGGACAGCTTCCCGCCGGAATGTTGAAATCAATCACATCGGCGGCGGCTGTCCCGTTCGCGTCCAAAACCGCCTGGCGCAAACTGCCCGCGCCGCTGTCGGCATTGGTCATCACCGTATAAGTCAACGCCAGCGCGCTCGGAGCGGCAATCAGGCAAACAAAAAACGCGAGCGCGGCAATCAAGCCTTGAACGCGAAACGATGACGGAAAAGCGTGAAACGTATTGATAAAATCGGACATAAATTAATCTTCTCCTAAATTAAATTGTTTGGAAGTATTGAAGACTCGATGCGCCCGACCTGCGACGACGCTTAATCTTCCGGCTTTGTTACCGCAATCTATTGCGTTACCAAAGCTACAGCCTTATCCTTTTTGAAAAGCCCGGCAATGCCGTAAAGTTGATGTCTTCACGTTCTTCCGTCACAAAATGGACTTGCGTCGGCTGATTGAACGAGAAGCGTTTGCCCGTCGCCGTGATGATGTAAGTCGAGCCTGCCTCAACGTCGTCGAAACGGTAATAACCGGACTCGGCAGAGACGGTTGTTTTAACACTTCCCTGTGAATCGGTCAGCGTCAGAAGCACATTTGTAATGCCGCGCCCGTCCGCCGTGGTCACGCGCCCACCGATTGAAACTGTTGCCGCCGTCGAACCGAGTTGCACTTCAAACGCTCCGATGTCCGAGCCGTCTGCCGCGTTTGTGTAAGTCGCTAAATCGACAGGACGAGCGAATCCGCGCTGGTCGGTCATTAAGCCGAAAGAATTACCTTTATCAATCGCCGGAGAACCAAACAGCAGAGCGTGATTCGGAGTCGTGCCGCCGTTGAGTTGAAGCGTCGGGTCGAGATTAGGGTCAAATCCCACTTGATTGTGGTTTCCATCACCGTTTGAAATGCCGGTTGTGCCGAAACCATTGCCGATTAGATTATAAGAACTCGTTGCAACGACCGCGCCACCGAAGTCAGGCGAGGAGTCTGCATTAGCAACGGTGTTTACGGCGACAATCGTGTTATATAGAGTAGCTGTAGCCAAGTTCCTGATGCCTCCGGCGCAAATTGGGCAACTACTTGTGAGGGTTGATTTGTTCCGGGTAACGGTGACGCTTGTTAGATTTATTGTGCCGACGCCTTCGTTGAAAATGCCGCCGCCGTTGGTAGACGCCGTATTGCCGCTGATGGTCGAGTTTGTGAAAGTTAATGTGCCGTCGTTGAGAATGCCGCCGCCGAAAGTTCCCGTATTGCCGCTGACAGTTGAGTTAGTCAAAGTCAGAGTGCCGCTGGACTCGTTGAGAATGCCGCCGCCGTTATAAAATGCCATATTGCTGCTGACAATCGAGTTTGTCAAAGTCAATGTGCCGGAGTTGAAAATGCCGCCGCCATAACCGTTTACGGTTGTTCCCATGCCATTGCCTTTCGTGATTGTTACGCCGTTTATCGTTAGATTCGCACCCGTATTTACAAAAAACACGCGCCTTGTATTGTTGCCGGAAATCAATAGATTACTCGCGCCGGTCGAATTTGTTATCGTCAATGTGCCTGCCGTTGCAGTCGAATTGACGGTAAGCTCGCCGACCGTCAAGGTAATCGTGCAAACTCCTGACGCGCAGCCCGCGTTGCCCGCCGGAATCGCAAAGTTAATCGTGTCATTGGTCCCTGCCGTGTTTGCCGCATTGACCGCTTCTCTTAAACTGCAATCACCTGTGAGGCAAGTTGCATTGCGGTCGTCAGTGCGCGTGACCGTTAAAGGCTGTGCTGCCGGTGCTTGGTCCAGCGCGGCAACCTCCGAAGCCGTCAATACACAGTTATATAAACGAATGCGGGCAACCGAACCGGCTGATTCTTCGCCCGTCGCGCCGCCCGAAATATTGTCTTTGAAAAAACGCAGCGCGTTATTGGAATCAATGACGGCATTGCTTGTCGAATCATTGAAAGAAAATTGTTGAGCGCCATTGACATATCCCGTTACCGTCCCTGTCGCGTTTCGCGTCAACACGACTTGAACGTAAGTATTGGCGGCAATCGGAGCGCCTGAACCCGTAGCTGCTACGTTATAAAAAATGAGATTGCCGTTAAGAACATACAATCCGGTGTCGCTCGTTCCATTCTTGAAATCCAGGATGCGACGAAAGTTGCTGACATCGGCAAACTTAAACAGCACGACAATGGTGTAAGCGTCGTTAGCAATCGTGCCGGTCGTCGGCTGAAGCTGCACGCCGTTACCCTGCGGAAATTGCAGCACGCTGCGCGACGCTCCATCAACCGTATCGATCGCAAAACTGTTGCCGCCCGTTCCGATGTCGGTCAGCGCGGGCGCAGTTCCGACGAAACTCGAGCGCGTGCCTTGAAATCGGTAATCAGCCGACGGCGCGCAGGTTTGCGCCTCGACTTTCGGCGTTGCACCCGAAATCAATAAGAAAGCCGCGACGATTAAAATCATCAAAACTGGAAAGTTATTGAACCAATTTTTTATGGTTTTCTGAAACATCTTAAATCTAACCTCCGGGTGATAAAATTAAATCTTATACACCGATATTTTCGATTTGTAATAAGTTAAATAGCTATGTTTTACAACAAACGCAGCCATCGCGTAACTACAAATTCTTGCAGGTCGGCAAAGTAAAATTTGGTTGATTTTCAGACGAGTTTTTCGCGCAGAGCTTTTGTCACAGCTTCGGATTTTGAGTGAACTTGCAGTTTTTCGTAGACGTTGCGGAGATGAAAGGAAACCGTGTGATAGCTGATGCCGAGCGCGGCAGCGGCGGTTTTGTAGCTGTGTCCTTCGATAATCATTTTTAAAAGCTCTTTTTCCTGCGGAGTCAAATGATAATCGGCGTGCGACGGCGGCACGAAATCTCGAAACAGCGTAACGACTTTTATCGCTACTTCCGGCGACATCGGCGCGCCGCCCGCGGCAATTTCGCGCAAGGATTCAATAAGTCGCGCGGGCTGCGTGTTTTTCAACAGATAGCCGCACGCTCCGGCGCAAAGGGCGCGAAAAATTCGCTCGTCGTCGTCATAAACCGTCAGCGCGAGAAACGAAATATCGGCAAATTTTTCGCGCAAAACGCGGATGCCTTCGATGCCGTCCATACCGGGAAGTCCGATGTCGGTTAAAATTATTTCCGGTTTATTAAAATCGGAAAGTTTAGCCACCGCTTCTTCGACCGAGCGAAACCGCCCGACGCATTCAAAGCCGTTCGTGCCGCTAATCAGCATCGCCAAACCTTCGCGCACATCGCGCAAATCTTCGATAATGGCGATTTTGATAACGGCTGGCTGCGTTTGATTGTTCGTTATATTCTGCATCAGAGCCGACTGCATCTTGCTAGTTTAGCCGAAAAATTCGTTTTGTGATCCTGCATATTCTTGCAGGTATCTTGTCAGAACCGCCTGCGGTAGCGGGCGGTTTAACTTCAAGGATAAAGGATAAAGGATAAAGGCTAAATAAAGTTTTATCCTTTATCCTTTATCCCTTAGCCTTTGCAACAATCGCCCGTTGCCGCAGACGGTTACTGAGTTTATGCCCAAAATCCACGCGCCAAGGCGACGCGCAAAATAACCGTCGCGCCTTCTCCGCGATTCGAGATTATCTCTAATTTTCCGTCCAAATCGGCGGCGCGTTTCTTCATATTCAATAAACCGTTGCCGTCGGAATCCTGCGTCGTATCGAAACCTGAACCGTCGTCGGTAATTTGCAAAAAAAGCGCGTCCTGCTCTGCGCGAAAATTAATCTCGACCGTTGTCGCTTGCGCGTGCCGGACGATGTTGTTAATCGACTCCTTGAAAATCAGGTAAATGTTGCGGCGCGTGTCGGCGTCGAGCTTTAAGTCAATATCCGCTGACGGCGCGTCGAATTTAAGACTGATGTCGCGCTGCTGCAAAGTTTCTTCGGCGTGCCGCCGCATCCGGCGCGTCAAATCGAGCAGAGAATCTTTTTTCGGATTGATTGCCCAAACGATGTCGCTCATCGCGGCAACCGATTCGCGCGAAGTTTCGGCGATATTTTGCAGCAACCTGCCTTCGCCGTATTCGCTTTCAACTTCTTCCGAATGACCGAATCGCTGCTGCACCACTTCGGTCAAAATGGCAATTTTCGTTAAATTCGCGCCGATGTCGTCGTGCAAATCGGTAGCGATTCTGGCTCGCATATCGGCGACTTCGAGCAGCCGCGAAACTCTGTAACGATAGAGCAGAAAAATAAAAGCGAAAACGGCTAGAAAAACCGCCGCGATAAACCACCATTTTTGCCAGAGCGGAGCGGCGATTCGGAAACTAAAAACGGCGGGCGTTGGACTATAAATTCTATCGGCGGTTTGGGCGCGAATTTCAAAGCGATACGCGCCCGAAGCGAGATTCGCAAAATTCACGGTTCGCTCAATCGTCGGCGTCCAATCTCCGCCGCTCAGACGATATTCGTATTTCAAACGCTCGCCCAGATTCGCGCCCAAACCGAGAAAATCAACGCTCACTTGTCGCTGCTCGGCGTTTAATTCGATTTCGGAAATTTCCTTCTCGCCCAGAATAGAAACGCTTTGCGGCTCGCCGCTGACACGCGCGCCCGTAATTAAAATTGTCGGCGGTCGGCGCTGTTTTTCCGGTTCGGGCTGAAAACGCGCCAAACCGTTTTGCGTTCCGAACCACAAAAAGCCCTTTCTGTCACGAAAACAAATTTCGACGCTGCTGCCGAGCAAGCCGTCAAAAGTAGTGAAATTTTCGATTTGTCCGGTTTGTGGATTCAAACGGTCAAGCCCGCGTCCCGTGCCGGCGTAAATTCTTCCGAAATTGTCTTCGGTGATGCAATAAACCCCAATGCTCGACAGACCTTCGGCGATTGAGTAGCGAACAAAACTTAATTTTTCCGCGCCGGTGTCGACGACTTTGAGAAGTCCGGCTTGGATGTTGGCAATCCAGAGATTTCCCGCGCGGTCAAAAAATAAATCGCGTATCCAACCCGCCGGAATTCCGTCGCCGCGCGCGAAAACTTTAAATTCTCCGTTGCGGTATCGGATCAACGCGCTGTCTGCTTCGCCCGTGCCGATCCAAACTGTGCCGTCACGGTCTTCGGCGAAAGCCGAGCCGAGCCGACTTGCCGAAAATCCGAGTTCCCGCGTGTAATCGTGCCAAACGTCTCCGGCGCGTTCCCAGCGAAACAGTTCGGTTGCCGAGCCGGTCGTCGCAATCCAAATGTCGCCGCGTGAATCTTCAAACAGGCGAAAAACCTGGCTGCTTTTCGTTTCATTTGCGACGCGCCGGAACGCGGCTTGCGCAATATTATCGAAACTCGTCGCGTCGGGCGAGCGAAAAAGTCCGTTTCCGGTCGGAATCCACCACGCGCCCGCGCTGTCTTGCCAGACGGTTTGCTTCCAGCCCCAACCGGTATAAGTTACGTCCGGCGGCAGACGCGGGTTAACCGTAAGAAATTTTTCACCGTCGAATCGGCTGATAATTCTGCTGCCTAAATTAACGCTGGCAAACAAATCACCCGATTGATTTTCAAAAATCGAATTGACTGCCGAACCACCCAAACCGTCGGCAATCGTATAATTTGTAAAACCGTAACGCGCGATTTTTTTTGCGCCGCAGCGCGAGCCGGTCCACAAATTTCCGTCCTTGTCTTCTAAAACGCTCCATACATCCTGGTCGCACAAATCGTTTTTCGCCGTGTAGGTTTTGCAGACCGGATTCCGACCGTCGCCTTGCCAACGGCATAAACCGTTCGTCGTTGCGAGCCAGAATTGTCCGTCGCTCGTTTGATATAAATCCGAAATCCAGCTCGAAGGCAAGCCGTCTTTTAGCGAATAACATTTCCTGACGAGCGAGCCGCCGCCGTTCGTTTCCGCGTTCAGCAGACACAAACCGGCGGATGCTAAAGCGCCTCGAAAACCCGCCCAGAGTCCGCCGTCCTTTGTCTGATACAAAGAAATGACATCCGTTAGCGGCAAACCGTCGGCAATCGTGAAACGCCGCGCTTCGCCGTTTTCCGTTAAACGAAACAAACCGCTCGCCCTCGTGCCAACCCACATCCCCCCATTTCGGTCTTTGATAATGGCATTGACGAAAAAAAGCCCGTTGGCATTTTCCAGAGGTTCGCCCAAATTTACGGCTTCGAGCTTCGGTTCGCCGTCCGCGTCAATCAATTTATAAAGCCCGTCGCTCGTTCCCACCCAAACCGCTCCGCTCTCGTCTTCAAACAAAACGCGAATTTCTTTGGCGCGTTCGTTGTCGGGAAGATAGACGCTGAAAAGCGAATTTTGGATTTGGGATTTGGGATTTTGGATTGATTGTCCGCTTTCAAAAGGTTGGCGAAGTCCGGTCGGATTTAACTTGGCTAGACCTTTATCGGTAGCAATGTAAATCCTTCCGTTTTTTGTTTCGAGAAAATCGTTGACGTAACGGTCTGGCAAACCGTCGGCGGTCGTAAAATTAGTAAAAGCGTAGCCGTCGAAACGCGAAACGCCTTCGGCGGTGCAAAACCACAAAAAGCCGCGCGAGTCCTGTTTGATTTTAAGAACGTTGTCCCGAAGCAGCCCGTCGGCAACTGTGTAGGTTTTGACCGGCAGGCGTTCAGCCTGAAGCGGTAAGGCAAAAACCAAAACAAGCGCAATCTGACCAAGCAGTGTAAAGCGTCGGTAAATTATCCTTTTGGACTTCTCTAAACGCGCGTGAAACAACACTTTTTTGGCTTTTATTGATTAAATTAAATTCGGAATGGCTGCATCTTATAGCAAAAAACTTGTTTAATCAAATTCTTGCCGAAAATTTCGCGGTAACTTATGAATGCCGGCGAGAAGCATTGTTTAACCGCCGATAATTATTGAATTGTCGAAACAATCGAAACGTCCTCGAATTTCTTCTCGTGAATGGATGAAGCAGATTTTTCGACGAGAAACTTTTTAACGTCTTCAAAACACATCGGCTTGGCAAAATAAAAACCTTGCGCGCTGCCGCAGTTGAGATTTTTTAGTTGTTCGAGCTGCGCTTCGGTTTCCACGCCTTCGGCAATAACCGTCATTCCCAGACTGCACGCGAGCGTTAAAATCGTTTGCACGATTTCGAGGTTGCGACCGGCAAATTCGAGCGGGTTGATAAACGAGCGGTCAATCTTCAAGGTTGAAATCGGAAGCTGCATCAAGTAACTCAAATTTGAGTAGCCTGTTCCGAAATCGTCGATGTTTATCTCGACTCCGATGTCGCGCAGTTGATTGAGCATCTCGACGGCTCGCTCGCGGTGTTCGATAAAAACCGATTCGGTAATTTCGATTTTCAAGTTTTCAGGCGCAAATTTCGTTTCTTCCAAAATATGTTTGATTTTTTTGACGAGGCTCGGCTGGGCAAATTGCTTGCAGGAAAGATTGACGCTCATCATAAACGGCGCGGCGGCTGGAAAACTTTCTCGGATTATTAAACCTTGTTCGCAAGCCTTTCGCAAAATTTGCTCGCCGAGCGTGTCAATCAATCCGATTTCCTCGGCGAGCGGTATGAATTTGTCAGGCGAGATGAAACCCTGCGTTTCGTGCTGCCAGCGGGCGAGAGCTTCAAAACCTTGAATCTCGCCGCTGGCGAGCGAATAAATCGGCTGGTAGAAAACGGTAAATTCGTCGCGTTCGATAGCCCGGCGTAAATCGGTTTCGAGCTGCAGCGATTCCTTGACGGCTTCGTGCATACTCTCGCTGAAAACTTCGTGACAGGCTTTTCCGGCGTGTTTCGCTTGATACATTGCCGTGTCTGCGTCCCGCATCATATCTTCCGCTGTCGAATGCCTATCCGAACCGTGCAGGATGCCGATGCTCGCCGAGCTGTAGACTTCGTGTCCGCACAAATCAAACGGCACGGAAAGTTTTTCGCGTATACGCTCGGCGATTTTTATAACTTCCTTCGTATCATATTTTCCTTCAACCAGAATCGTAAATTCATCGCCGCCGAGCCGCGCCACCAAATCGTTGGGACGCATACATTCGCGCAGCCGCGCGGCGATTTCGATAAGAAGCTGGTCGCCGACCAGATGTCCGAGACTGTCGTTGACAACCTTGAAACGGTCGAGGTCGATAAAAAGAACGCTCGCTTGATGAGCCGGATTTTCCTTTGTCTTTTTAAGAGCCTGTTCAAGCCTCGACATAAACAAAGCGCGATTCGGCAAATCGGTCAAAGTGTCGTGCGTGGCTTTATATTGCAATTTGTCTTCGGCAAGTTTTTTGTCGGTTATATCCTGAATTTGAAAAATAAAGTTCGGCGGTTCGGAACTCGCCTCGCCCGTTGTCGAGACGCTCCACAACGCCCAGACGGTTTTCTTTGTTTTGTGCAGATAACGCTGCTCCATTTGACAAGTCGGAATTTTGCCTGCCAACACTTCGTGAATTTTCAGAAGCGTGTCGCTCAAATCCTGGGCGAAAAGCATTGATTGAAAGTTTCGGGCAAGGAATTCCTCTTCCGTGTAACCTAAAATATTGCTGAGCGAGCGGTTGACCTTCAGCCAGTTTCCTTCGGAGGAAACCAGCGCGATGCCGATTGGCGCGTAGTTAAAAGCGCTGCGAAAGCGTCCTTCGGATTCGCGCAGAGCAATGGATTGTTCTTCTAAAATAGCAGCATGCTGCTCGGCTTGTTCGGCTTGCGCGGTCGCCATTTCAACATTTTTCAGATACATCCGATAACTCAGATAAACAAAGAAGATAATCGGAAAAGTCGCCACAACCGCGCCGAATCCGACAAAATCGGTTAATTGAATCAGCGCGCCCGCGCCGGCAGCGCCGACAAAATAAGTAGTAAATATCCAGAGATATTTTGTTTTCCAGGTTTCCCAGAGCGGTTTTCCGCTTTTTAACGCTCCGTAAATCGAGGCGACCGAAGTGTTCGCCAGAAACTGCGTAACCGCCATTACCGATAAAACGATAATGAAATTGTCCAGGTTCGCGCCGCGTCCGTGAAGCTGGCTTTCGGTGTAAAGTCCGAATAATTTTAGCGTGCCGGCGACGACGGCTGTCGAGAGCGCCATTGCCGCCACATTGAAAAAGACGGTGATTTTTTTATTGCAAAACCGCCAGGATGAAAATAAAGCCTCGACTGCCGCAAGGATGACGGCAACTTCGCTGCCGTATAAAAGCAGCGCGAAAAAGATAAAAGTATCCGAGACGGCGATGTGCGATTTGTATCTGGGAATCTGAATCGTGATGCGCGAGCCGAGTCCGATGGTAAAACAAAATAATATCAAAAACCGGTAATCGAGTTTTTCAATTGGCAAATGCAGCACAGCCGACGCCAGACACGCGAAACCGAGCGCGAGGATAACCGACATATAATTTTTGGTTTTTGATTGCGTGTCCATACTGGCGGGCAATGCGAAATAGCAGCCGGTAATTTTAATGATTAACTAATACGGGGCGAATTCTCCTTGATGAAAAATGCGGCAGGTTTTCGATTTCGCTTTTAAGTCAAAAAAATAGAGAAGACCCGAAAGTGAGTCTTCTCTATTATGAAGAAAATAAAACGATTTGTCTATTGTTTATTTTGGTTAAACAAAAATTGTTTAGCAGGAATCCGTATTTTTGATTCTCGCTTTTAAAAAACTCCGGCGAGCGTTTTTGAGTTTGACATTGCTCAAAAGCAAATATGTTCGACGCGATTTAGTAAATGCAGACTTAGCTTAGATAAACAACTTGAGCCTAAATTGTTTCCGCGAAATTCAAGCACCATGTAAATTCCTTTCAGATAAGCCGCATTGGAAGTTTGGGGACAGGTTGATTAGCATGGGCTATTAGTTGTCTCCGTGAAGTATAGAATCGCTAATTAACACGCCGTCACTAATTAAAACGCCATCACTAATTAAAACGCCGTCACTAATTAACACACCGTCGCCAAAAAGTTGTCCGTCGCTGATTAGAACGCCGTCGCTAATTAACACGCCGTCGCTGATTAACACGCCGTCGCTGATTAACACGCCGTCGCTGATTAACACGCCGTAGGAATAAAACGTCGCTCCGCCGCCCATTGCCGTTCCGTTACTTGTCGTTACGGTCGGTTTGATGCTTATGCCGGATGTGAGCGAAAACTTCGGACTCAAAATCGGACTTCCCAGAGCGTTGTAGGTTACGCCGTTTCCAAACCATTCGCCGTTGTCGTAAGCATCGTGATATTTCGATGCTAACGCTTGACCCTTCAAATAAGCGTGATGCGTCAAAACGCCTTGCGCCCAACCGAAAGTCGTGCCGCTCAGGGTGGTTTGCGGCGTCGGCAGAGTCGCGCCGGTCGCCAGAAGATTTGAACCGTTTGTGCCGAGAGAATTGAAGTTGTAATTCGGTTGATACGATTTGGCAAGCCGCACTGCGCCTTCGATGTTTATTTGTCCCGCGCCTTGTTCGAGCGTATTATAGCCAGCCAAAGGCTGCGCCGTATATTCCAAAATCATTTTCACCATATTCGGCGTCAGATTCGGATTAACCTGGAAAAGCAGAGCCGCCGCGCCGGAAACCATCGGCGTCGCCATCGAAGTTCCGCTCATAAACATCATATCGTTGTCGTCGCCGGTAATGTTGAGGTTTGAGTCGGTCAAGCTCGGATTGTTGGTGATTAAATAACTATTGGCTTTTGCTTTTGCAGCGATGATTTTATTGCCCGGCGCGACGAGTTCCGGTTTGGTAACGTTGTCATAAATCTTGTCGCCGGATGCGTTCGTATAATAACTGCGCGTCGGTCCGTGCGAGCTATAAGTCGCCATATTATCGTCCGAGCGCGAATCTGTAGAAAAAGTATTACTTGCGCCGACGGTTAAAACCGTCGGATCGTTTCCGGGTGAATGAATGTGACCGTATAATTTTTGTCCCGTTGAATCCTTGCCCTCGTTTCCGGCGGCGGCAACAACTAAGATGCCGAGCGCGCTGAGTTCTCTGACTTTGCCGCAAACCGGGTCGTTAGTCCAGGAATCGACCGCCGCGCTGCCGAGACTTAAATTAACGACGCGAATGTTGTAAGCGGCGCGATTGGTAATAATCCAATCCAAACTGTCCAGAAGCCAGGAGGTTTTGCCAAAGCCTTGTCCATCGAGAACTTTCAAATTAATGATATTGGCTTTCGGCGCGATACCTTTGTAAGCGCCGGAATCTCTCGAAGCGCTTCCGGCGGCAATCGAAGCGACGTGCGTTCCGTGACCGTATTTATCGTCAGTAGCTTTATCACCTGCGACAAAACTTTGGCTGTAGACAACGCGGCTTGCGCTTGTGCCGTCGTTGAAGGCTCTGTGAGTAGCGAGAATACCCGAATCCAATACCGCGATTCCGACGCCTGCGCCGTCCAAAGTGTAAGCTGCGCGGCTGCCGCTTGCCGCTTGCGAACGCATTGCGGCTGCGCCTGTCGTAATTTCGATGTGTCCCGTAGATTGGACGACACGGTCAGGCGACATATAATCGACGGTTCCGCTCTGAGCAAGCATCTCGACGGCATTTAATGGAAGATTTACGAGCATCTTATTGCTCTTGCCGAACCGCTTCGTCAATTTAATTCCGTTTGCCGCCATAACCGCGCTCAATACTACACTGTCAGCGTCTTTGGCTTGAAGGATGACATCCGCCCGACTGCTGCCGTTCGAGTCTTCGTTCATCATTTTACGCAAATCGGACGCAACATTATTGCCGCGAACTTTTCCGCCGCCTGAATTTTGGCTGCCGGTTTGTGCTGAACCTTGCAGAACAAAAGCATTCGACATAAAAAACGAACACAATAATAAGGAAGAAAACACTTTCGACACTATATTTAATTGTTTACTGAAAAATGCCATTTTAATTACCTTTGAAAGTAGGAGAATCTGATTAGTAAAGTAAGAGAATCTGACTGGGGGATTACACTAATCACCGCAATTACTTTGGCAAGGTTTGTGCCAAATTATTAAACGAAGAAATAATTGGACTTAGGAAAAACGAGCAGTTGGGGAAGCATCACGAATCAATCAGAATGAAAGAATGAATCGGTCAGATTGAATTACCAAAAGCAAAAGGGAAAGCCGCGAAAGGCTTTCCCTTAATAAAATTGGAGTTGTTTTAAAACTTAAACGCCGAGAATATCCACGAGTTCCTGCACTGCGCCCGCGCTCTTTTGAAGCGCGGCGCGTTCGTCGTTAGTTAAAGAAATTTCAATGATTTGTTCGACGCCGTTTTTGCCGAGCTTGACCGGAACGCCGACAAAAAGATTATTGATTCCGTATTCGCCTTCGAGATAGACGGCGCACGGCAAGATTCGTTTTTTGTCCTTCAAAATCGATTCCGCCATTTCTACCGCGCCCAAAGACGGAGCGTAAAACGCCGAGCCGGTTTTCAGCAGCCCAACAATTTCCGCGCCGCCGTTTGCCGTGCGTTTGAGGATTTCGTCAAGCTGGTCTTTCGGTAAAAGCTCTGTTACGGGAATGCCCGCGCAAGTCGAATAACGCGGAAGCGGCACCATCGTATCGCCGTGACCGCCCAAAACAAAAGCCGTTACGTCCTGCACCGAAACGTCTAAGGCTTCCGCCAAAAAGCAGCGCATTCTGGCTGAATCGAGGACGCCAGCCATTCCCATTACGCGGTTTTTCGGAAATCCCGAACGCTTGAACGCAACTTGCGTCATCGCGTCCAACGGATTTGAAACGACGATAATAAAAGCGTTCGGCGAGTATTTGGCAACTTCTTCGGTTACCTTTCCGACAATATCGGAGTTTGTTTTCAGCAAATCGTCGCGGCTCATTCCCGGTTTTCGGGGAAGCCCGGCGGTGATGATTACAATGTCCGAATCCTTTGTTTCCTCATAAGAATTTGCCCCGACGAGTTTTACGTCAAAACCGTCAATCGGCGCGGCTTGCGCCAAATCCAGCGACTTTCCCTGCGGCGTGCCTTCGACAATATCGACCAGAACAACGTCAGCCAATTCTTTGGCGGCAAGCCAGTGCGCGGCGGTCGCGCCGACGTTTCCCGCGCCGACGACGGTAACTTTATTGCGTCTAACCATTTTTATACCTTCCTGATTAAAATAAATTTTTGTTAAAGCGTTAAAAATTATTTTGGCACGGCTTATATATCAACGGCAAACTCTCTTTTGTCATATTTCGGGCAAAAGAAAAAGAGCCTGACGCGCTCTCCCCTTCGCATCAGGCTCTTTAAATGGTCGTACAAAATTTTTGCTAACGACCAAACTTGTAAAATTTTTCAATAATCCCGCACCGGCAGGGTTATGTCCTTTGTCAATTCTATTTCAAACTTCTCATTGGTTCCGATTCTCACATCCTTGCCTTTTCTCGAAAACGCAACGCCCGTTCCCGCGCCTGCTCCGATTAACGCTCCGATTAACGCCCCGTTTTCCGCTTTTGAAATCGCGCCGATAATTCCGCCGAGCGCCGTTCCTCCGCCGATTGTCAAAGCGGTCACGCTCGAAGATGACTTGGCAGTCAATCTATTTACCAATGCGCCTTCAATCTTTTGCTTTTCGCCGCCCGGCGACCAAAGCGTTTCAAATGAAACTTCCAAACTTCCGCTCTTTCCGCCGAGCGCGGCTCGCTTTACTTTTGTAACTCGTCCTTCGATTACCGTCCCGATTGGAAGGACAACCGCTTCGCGCACCTTTAACGGCTCGGAAATCTTTACGGTAAAAGTATCATTCTCGCCCGACACTTTTGAATTGATTTCGTTATCCATCCGGACACGAATTCTCGTGCCTGTCGGAAGCCGATAAATACTCGAATCAGTTTGAGCATTTGCCGAAATAAAAATTGCAAAGAGCAGAGAAAAAAACGCAAAGACTTTGGTCGTTATTAAACGAATGTTCATATGTAACCTCCGTCTTCGCGGATTTTTCAAACTAAGACATCCGCGAAGAGTTATGGCAATGGTTGTGCCATTAGATTTGGAACGATTAAAAACCTGATAAAAACGTGATTTCGTTGCATTTTAAACGGATGCGCGGCAAATTGTCCATCACCGACGGTTACATTATCGTCTAGGCTTTGCACGATATAGGATAAGTTCAATTAAAAATTGAATCTGAAATCTTGATTCTTAATTTTGCATTTTTAATTTTTAATTCTTATTGCAGAATCGGATGTCCGCCGCCTTGACTGTGGTCGGCGGTTTTATTGTAGCGGCGTCGGTCGTTATGATACAGAATGAGATGTTCGCCTTCAAAGCGCACGACATTGGAGACGCGCTGTAAATCCTTAGCGTGTTCGGCGATTACAAAAGCGCAGGGATTGAAATTTATAACCATTCCCGCCGCATAAACAAATCCGCCCTGGTCATAGACGCTTCCCGCATATTGCCCCAAAGGAACTGCAATATCGGGCGAATACTGTTTGTTAATATCCTTTGTTCTATCGGCTCTGGCAATAAAAATCGTATAATCCGAATAGTTTAAGCGTTTGTCATAGTTATTTTTACGCGCAACCGCAAAAAGGTCTGCAAGCCCTTCGTCGATGGCGTTCAACATTTTAGAATTCGGCTGATTAACCGCAAAAATACGCGCGCCTTTCGGCGTTTCCAAAGAAACGGGAAAGTCGTCTTTAGTAATTATCTCGGCTTCGTTAATCAAAAAACGCTCAACGCGACTTTGCCCTTGAGCGTTTTGAAAAATCGCACAACAAACGACAAACACCGAGATAATTCGTAGCAAAAATTTTATTATTTTCATAAGAGTCTACCTCCATCTGCAAGACAAACTCATCGCAATAGTTATGCCGGAAACTTCAAAAATTAATTTAAAGAAAGAAAAAAGCCTCAAATGAATCAAGGCTTTTTCACAAACTAAAAATTGGTGCTTAGGGCGGGAATCGAACCCGCACGCCCTTACGGACACAGGATTTTCTTACCAGCTACGACTTTCGCCGCTTACTTTCCGAAAAAAGTAATTTGTGGTCTGGACGATGCCTTCATCTTTTACCGTAAACAGCAGTCAGACAGGAGCCGTCTCGTCTCTACACTTTTTCAAAGCAAATGGCTTTGAACTTAGCTCGGCATTGTCAGTTAAAAGATTTCACCGAATTTGACTCCATCCACACAAGAGTTTCCAACCTGTGCGCTCAAATTAATCTAAGTCCTGTGCGTCTACCAATTCCGCCACCCAAGCACGAGAAGAAGATTAGCACGACTCGGTTTTAAGTTCAAAGAAGCATCGCGCGAAAGGCTTGATTTATAATCAGAAACGAGCGGTTATATAATAATGACAAACAGGTGAATAACTGTAATACTATCAACGGAAATTAAACTTTTTGAGGAAAACAGATGGAACAATTTACATGGATTCTGTGGATTGTTTTAGGCGCGATTCTGATTATCGCCGAGATTTTTACGCTCGGTTTCGTGCTGTTTTGGTTCGGCATCGGCGCATTGGCTGCGGCATTTGCGAGTTGGCTCGGTTTCGGATTCGCTCTTCAATTTCTGATTTTCGCAATTATTTCGATTGCTCTGACGGCAATGTCGCGCACAATTTTCGTTAATTATTTTCCTCAAAATGAAGACGCGCTGAAGACGGGGATTGATTCTCTCCCCGGACAAATCGGAACGGTTACGATTGCCAGCAAAGGCGCGCTTCAAGAAGGCGCGGTTAAAGTCTTCGGTTCGGTTTGGACGGCTTTTCCGATTGACGAGGCAACGCCGCTCATCGAAGGTGAAAAAGTCGAGGTCGTTCGCGTGCAAGGTTCATCGATTTACGTTCAAAGCGCAAAAGAACTGCCCGAATGGAGAAACGTAGACAATTAAGAATTAAAAATTAAGAATTAAGAATCAAATTTATATCCAATTCTTAATTCTTAATTTTTAATTCACAAAATCTCTCCCGTATTTTGGTCGGCTGTATCGTGAATGTCTCCCAAATTCAACAATTCTATCTTAATCTCTTCATCGTTTGCTTCCGGTAAATCGTCGCCCGAAAGTCTGGCTAAAATCAAGCTGATATTGTCTTCGCCGCCGCGCTCATTAGCTACTTTGACAAGTTCCGAGCAAGCTTCTTCCAACTGATTGAGATTTTTCAAGATGATTTTCTGCATATCAGTTCCGCCGATTTTGTTCGACAAGCCGTCGCTGCACACCAGTAAAACGTCTTCGCGCTGCGGCAACAGACGCGCCGCGACCGGATAAATTTCGTTTTGCGCGCCGAGCGCCTGCAAGATTACGTTTTTGAGCGTGTGCGTTTCGGCTTCTTCCGGCTTGATTTGCCCGGCGTCAATCAATTGCTGGACAAGCGATTGGTCTTTGGTGATTTGATAAATTTTACCCTTGCGAACCAGATAGGCGCGACTGTCGCCGACTTGAACCAAATCTACCGCTTGCGGCGTGATGCCCATTCCGGTAAAAGTCGCGCCCATTCCGTTATATTGCGGGTCGGAACGTCCCTGCCGATGAATCAGAGCATTGGCATACACGGTCGCATCGTAAAGTCTTCCGATTAACGATTCGTCGAAACTCTCAGGGCTAATCGTTTTTTCGGGGTCATCGTCTAAAAATCTTCCGCTGACGGTATCGACCGCCATTTTGCTGGCGACTTCGCCCGCTAACGCGCCGCCCATTCCGTCGGAAACAGCCAAAACGATTCCTTTATCGTCTATCTCGAATTTTTGCGATTCGATGGTAAATTCGCCTGAATCCTGCGAGCTTGTCCAGGTTTTTGAATCCGAGATATGCAGCAGCAGATAATTGTCTTCGTTGCCCTTGCGGACGCGCCCGACGTGCGATGTAGCGTGTGTTTCGACAATCATAAATAACTGATAACTGATAACTGACAACTGATAGTGAAGATGTTTTTAACTATCCACTATCAGTTACCAGTTATCAACTAACTAAGTGCTTGGTCTAAATCTTCCAGAATATCTTCAACGTCTTCGATGCCGACCGAAACGCGCACCAAACCGTCGGTTATTCCCAACGATTGACGTTTTTCTGCGGGAACCGAAGCGTGCGTCATCGTCGCCGGATGCGAAATAAGACTTTCGACGCCGCCCAAACTTTCGGCTAGAGTGCAAATCTTGACGTTTTCCAAAACCTTTTTTGCATTTTCGAGCGAGCCGGTTTCAAACGCCACCATTCCGCCAAAGCCTTTTTGCTGGCGCTTTGCCAATTCGTGCTGCCGGTGCGACGCGAGTCCGGGATAATAAACTTTTTCAACCTTCGGATGCTCGGCGAGAAAATTCGCCACGGCGCGACCGTTTTCGTCGTGTTTTTCCATTCGCACGGCTAAGGTTTTCGTGCCGCGTAAAACAAGGAATGAATCGAACGGCGAAAGAATCGCGCCGATACTGTTTTGCACGAACTTTATCCACTCGGCGTCTTCTTCATTATTCAAAGCAACGAAGCCGCCAATACTGTCCGAATGTCCGTTCAGATATTTGGTCGTCGAGTGGACGACAATATCAACGCCAAAATCGATTGGCTGCTGCAAATACGGCGACATAAAAGTATTGTCGCAAACGACTCTCGCGCCGCGAGCGTGAGCGATTTCGGAAACCGCGCGCAAATCAGTGACGGTCATTATCGGATTAGTCGGCGTTTCGACAAAAACCATTTTTGTATTCGGTTTGAAAGCCGCTTCGACATTGTTCACATCGGATGTATCGACAAAATCAAACTCGATGCCGTAATTCGACAGAATTTTGCTGAACAGACGATAAGTTCCGCCGTATGTATTGTCGCCGCAGATAACGTGGTCGCCGGATTTGACGAGCTTTAAAACCGCGTCGGTTGCCGACATTCCTGAAGCAAAGGCGAATCCGAATTTCGCGCCTTCGAGCGCGGCGATGTTTTTTTCGAGCGCGGAGCGCGTCGGATTTTGTGTTCTGGCATACTCAAAACCCTTGTGCTTGCCTAAACCTTCCTGAGCGTAAGTCGATGTTTGATAAATCGGAACGCTGACCGCGCCCGTCGCCGTGTCCGGTTCGTTTCCCGCGTGAATTGCAATTGTCGAAAAACCCATAAATATGTGAAAAACTCAAATCAAAAGTCTTGATAATTTTAACTCAATCAAGGAATATCAGGCTAATGAGATAGCTGTATTGACGAGAAATTATGGTAACTTGCCGAAAAAAAATTTGCAAACCTCAAAAATTTTATCCTTGACCGTTAAAAATCAATAACGCGCCTCGTGCTGCGATTTTGAAAACTAAAATTTCCCTGAACTTGCTTTATAAAAATCGATAAATATAATCTTTTTGAAAAACAATTTTTTCAAAAGAGCAAAAAATAGTTAGAATGATTGGGAAGTTTGAAGCAAATCTGAAAACCAGAGAGGACAAGGAATGTTACCAAGAGAACCGGACGAAGCGCTTTCGCCTTCGGAGAGGCGAAATTCAGACCGCAAAAAACTGATTGTCCACGTCGATTACGAAGGCGGCGACGGCACGGGCATCGCCAACACGCGCGACATCGGCATCGGCGGTTTATATATGCTGACCAGCGCGCCGCTCGACGTAGGAACGCCGCTTTTTATGCGAATGACCATCGGCGGCGAGGAAATCGGTATTGACGGCGTGGTAACTTATACCGACCCGGGACAGGGCGTCGGCATCCGTTTTCAAGCGATGTCGGAAAAAAACGAGGAAATCTTTAAACGAGAATTACACCTAGAGTAGTAGATAACTAATAACTGATAGTTGATAGTTGTTCTCTACTTTCAGTTATCAGTTATCTACTATCAACTATCAGTTATCAACTAAAATTTATGTTTGAACAATTTACGCTCGGTATTGAAGAAGAATTTCAGATTGTCGACCCGACGACGCGCGAGTTGAAATCGCACGTTTCGGAAATTCTTGAAGAAGGCAAATTGATTTTAGGCGAGAAACTCAAACCGGAAATGATTCAATCGATGATTGAAGTCGGCACGGGCATTTGCCACAACATTCAGGAAGCGCGGGAAGATATTACAAGGCTGCGCTGTATAATTTCAATGCTGGCGCGTAAAAAAGGTATGGAAATCGTTGCCGCTTCGACCCATCCGTTTTCGCATTGGAGCGACCAGAATATCTACGACGACGAACGCTACGCTTTTCTTGTCGAAGAACTGCAAATGGTCGCTCGCAGCCTGCTGATTTTCGGGCTGCACGTTCACGTCGGCATTGAAGATAAAGACCGGCAAGTACATTTGATGAACGCATCGAGGTATTTTCTGCCGCACGTTTTGGCGATGACGACATCTTCACCGTTCTGGCTCGGACACAACACCGGACTTAAATCGTATCGCTCGGAAGTTTTCAAAAAGTTTCCGCGCACAGACATCCCGGACCATTTCGACTCGCACGCTTCGTATCAAAGTTACGTCGATTTGCTTGTCAAGATGAACTGCATCGACAATGCCAAAAAGATTTATTGGGACATTCGCCCGCATCCGTTTTTCCCGACTCTGGAATTTCGCATCTGCGACATTCCGACGCGCGTTGACGACACCATCGCCGTCGCCGCGCTGTTTCAGGCAATTATCGCCAAACTTAATATAATGATGGACAAAAACTGGGGCTTTCGTCTCTATCGCCGGATGTATATTCAGGAAAACAAATGGCGTGCGGTTCGCTGGGGCTTGGACGGAAAACTGCTCGACTTAGGCAAACAAAAAGAAGTTCCCGCGCGTGATTTGATTCGTGAACTGCTCGATTTTATTGACGACGTGGTTGACGATTTAGGCTCGCGCAAGGAAATCGAACATATTCACACGATTCTCGAACGCGGAACTTCCGCCGATTTGCAACTAAAAGTCTGGGAAGAAAATAATCACGACTTTAAGCCGGTCGTCGATATGCTGATAAAAAATACGCTCGAAAGCGTTCCCGAAAAATGTTTCGATTAAAAATTACTCGAAGACCGTAAATTTGCAGGGCTGTTTTATTACAGTCCTATTTTTTTAATCTCGTGATTAAACAATGATAAAAATGTATTGACATTATTGTTAATCTTTGTCATTATTTTATACCGGGAATTATCAAAATTCCAACGTTACTCAAATAAATCGTTTAAATCGTGTATGAAAGAAGTCGAGTTTAATTCCCAAAGCGGAATATCTTTAGTCGAAGTTGTCGTGGTTTTGGTGATTGCGTCAATTCTGGGAACGCTCGCTATCGGACAATTCGCAAATTCCCGCAAAAACTTTCAGAGGCAAAACATTTCGCGCGAATTAAAGGTTAATTTAGAACGCGCCCGTTATGATTCGGTCAAACGCCGAGCCGCGACCGCAACATCAATGGCGCGAGTCGCAATTACGAGCGCGACTTCATTCAGCGTTTCGACCGATTCAAATATGAACGGAACGCTTGAAACCAACGAAACGCGCGTGATTGATTTTACCGGTCGCGTCGATGCGAGCATTATCGGAAGCTCGACCAATTATCCGCTCACTATAAGTTTCGACCAGCGCGGTCAAACTACTCTGACGGACAATTCGGGAGCGACGGTTAGTTCGAGTTTCACTGTTTGCGGAAGCGGCTGCACCGCATCGACGGCAAATTCCACTAATGCCGATGTAATTTATGTTTCGCCGACCGGCACGGTTTCGATGGGCGCGCCCGGAACTATTCAAACGTCATTTGCAAATCCTACCGTTTCAAGTGTTACCGCCAATGCCAACATCGACAATCGAGTGTCGGTCAATGCGTCAAACTACCCGTATTGAAATTGTTTGAGACTTAATGGTTAAAGTTTCTGTAACGCGCGGGAAAACTTTTATGAAACAGAGAATCGTCGGTAATTTGAGAGCAAAAACACAAAAAGTTTCGGTTGAAAATAACGAAAACGGATTTTCGCTGGTCGAAGTCGTTATTGCAATGGTTATTTTGTTGATTGTCCTGCTCGGCGTTTTTATTACATTCGCCTACGCCGTGAACTACAACGCCGGAAACAGCTCGCGCTCGCAAGCCCTGACGATTTTGCAGCAGGAAGTCGAATTGATGCGAAGCGCGAAATTCACGCCGCAGGTTACCGATTCGACTTTGACCGGCGGAACAAAAGCCGTGAAAACGGTTACATCGGGAAACGGCAATCAATTCAAGGTTTCAGTTACGGTTGATGATGACCCTTCAACTACAATTGTCGATGTTGACAGTACTAAAACCGTTAAGGAAATAACCGTGACGGTCAACTTTGCCGCGCCGACACCGGGCTGGCAGACGGCTGTTCCGGCGACCGTCGTTCTGCGGCGAGCCAGAGCAAACTAATTTTTTCAAAGCGCGCTGAAACTTCTAAAAATATGAAACAAAAGAAGGATTGCAAAAGCGAAGGTTTTTCAATCGTCGAATTGATAATATCAATGACGGTAACGCTTGTCTTGCTCGGAGTGGTTTCGACTCTGTTCGCCGGGGCGATTAACTCGCGCAAACGCGAGAGCCGAAGAACCGACGCCTTAAGTTCAGCCCAAGCCGCGCTCAACGTAATGTCGCGCGAGATTGCCAACGCGGGTTTCGGTTTGAATTATAACGGTTTGGTTCCGGCAGATTCCGACGCCGACCAATTACACTTTCGCTCGAATGTAACAAATATAAATTCCGATACCAATAGCGTAGGCGAAGACCTGACCTATTTTTTCGATAATACGACCAAATCGATTGTACGATTCGACCGCTACGACACCCCGCAAACCTCTGTCATTGTAAACCGCATCAGCAACGTTAATTTTCAGTATTTCAGTTACACGGGAAGCAGTTCGACTGCGACCGAAACCACAGTGCCGTCCAAAGATACGGGGCGCATTACAATCACCGTCACCGTTACGCTGGAGAAAGTTCAAGGTCAGCCTGACGGTCAATTCGTCACGCTCAAGTCTGATATAACTCTCAGAAATTCGGAGTATATGTTGAATCAGTATTAGGAGTTCTCGGGCAAAAAAGGAGATTTTTATGGAAGTGAAGAAATTGCAAACGAGTAAAAACAGAGACGGCGAGAAAGGCGCGGCGATGGTCACGGTTTTGCTGATAGCGTTTCTGCTGCTGACGGCGAGCGCCGGAATTTTATTGGAAGCGACCGTCAACACGGCAAACGTGACGGATGCCGTCGCCGAACAGCAAGCCTACAATACGGCTGAAAGCGGAATTCAAACGACGCTGAATGTTCTGCGCGGCAACGTCGCGCCGAATCCGCTGCTTGACACGAGCAAACCGGCGACCGACCAAGCTAATAAAATTAATTTTATTAAGGCATTAAAACTTGCAACCTCAAACAAATCGGGCGAAACGGGAACCGAAGCCCGCCTTTCGCGCTGGATGCCTTATGACGCTACCGATAACGACCGCGTTAAACTCGTCAATTCGTCAAGTAAATACGCCTACAAAATTACTCTCGACGACCCGGACAATACGGGCGACGCGGTTTCTTTTACTACGACCGGTTCGATTATCGGCGGCGGAAACTGTCCCAATTTAACAGGCTCGACAACGACGGTTGTTTGCGGTTCGGGTACAAATATTGCGACAATTTCTTATGTTCCCAGCGGCAGCCAGACTGTTATTCCATCCAGCTCAAATACGAATTTCGGCAGTTTCCAGATTACCAATGTTACCGGAACTGCTTCGGTGAACGTTCGGCTTCGATACGTTATCAATGTCGCTATGACCGCGCCTTACTCGTCGGTTAATAGAGAAATACGCGGCTGGATTGAAACTGGCAGCATCAGCAGCAGTTCGGTCGGTAATGTCCGATTGTTTTATGATTCGCAGGCTTTTGAATTGAAGGGCAGTTTTATGACTTTATCCGGCGGAACGGAAGTTTTGGCGACCAACAATTCTACTCGAATCGGCTACCAGGTTACGCCGAATGCGCCGAACACGAGCGGCGGTATAACACCCGTTAGCGGTTCGATGACCCAAGCCGAACCGTCCAGACTACTGGTGCGCTCAACCGGCTACGGTCCGCGCGGCGCGACCAAAGTGCTTGAAGCGATTGTTCAGAAAAACTTTTTCGACGGTTTGTCCGCTCCGGCGACTTTAACGCTTGTCGGTTCGACTAACGGATTTTTCTTTGACGACGGTAATTCTCAAAACGTCACATATTCGGGTGATGATATTGCTTCAAACTTAGTTATTCCACCTGTCGGAACAACGAACAACCAGAATCTAACCAGCGTTGTCGCAAAGTTCGACGGTAAAACCGATGTCTATGGAACTCCGTCGAATGTATTGGGCGAGATGCCGTTTTGGCTGCAATCGGCAACTAATTTGAATAATACGCTAATTGACCTTAAAACCGTCGCAACCTCATCAGGAAGATATTTTGCGAGCGGACAAACGCCGTCGAATTTCGGCGATTATGTCAATGCGAGAGGTATTACCTTTGTTGACGGTGATGTCAGTATGAGCGGGGCGGGGGGCGGAATTCTTGTCGTTACCGGAAAATTAACGCTCAATGGCGGCGTCAGCTTCAAAGGACTGATTATCGTTACAGGCGCGGGCGGTGTTGACCGACACGGCGGCGGCAACGGACTTTTGCAAGGAAACGTCGTGGTTGCGCCTTATGATTCGGCTAATTTAGCCGCCGGTTTTCTGGGACCGAAATACGATATTTCCGGTGGCGGTAATTCCGAAATGCGATACGATTCCAGCAGCGTGGATAACGGTCTGGTCGCCGTCAGTAATTTTGTTCTCGGCGTCGCTGAAAAGTAATTTTTATTAATTCGACATTTGCCGGTAACTCGTTTCACTCAAGAGTTACCGGTAAATTCCATCCTTTCAAACCAATCCACAATTCACCAGCCTAAAGTTTTTCCGAGATGAGAAAAGTAACGGATAATTTCAACGTTTTAGCAATTATTTTTTGTCTGTGTTTTTTGATAGTCTGTTCAACCGCGTGCGGAAAGTCAGGACAAAGCGGCGAGACCCAGGAAGTAGTGTTTGACGACACGGCTAAATCCGCCAACAAAAACGAAGTCGTAATTGAAGACGCATCGTCCGGCGGCGGCGAAGAAAAACAAGTATTGACTTTCGGCGAAAAAAAACCGGACACATTATTGAAAGCCAGCGATAATTCGGAAATTTCGACAATGTATGACGGTTACGGAAATAAGATAGAAACACGCAGATTTTCGGCTAATTCAAGAATCAACAACCTCGTCGTGCAAACTACCGCGGACGGCACGGTTGACATAAAAATTTACGGACAAAGCGGCGAAACAGCCAAGCTGACGCCGGAAATGGCGGAGCGCGCGCTGACGGCAAACGGCGACGAAATCGCCAATTTAGCGCATATCAATGGAACGCGCGCCGACCGTCCGATGCAGACCACTGTTAGAAGTCTGCCGCCGCAGATGCAATCATATCCGAACTATCCGGCGCAGAGAATGCCGCAGACAAACGCGGAAACACTCGACCAATCGTCCGCGCCGGAAAATCCAGCCGCCGAAAGAGAAACCGTTCAACCGCAAGCTCAAAATCCTGCGCCGTCCGACACAAAAACCAAACCGGAATCTACGCCGCCGCGTGAATCAAACAATCAGCCTGACAAACAATAAAACGCGAAAAAAGCTGATTATCCATCAGCTTTTTTCGCGTTTTATTGTTTGTTTTTTATTTATCGCTTCTGATGTTTTAGGGAAAGCTTCAAAAAATTCTCAAATAAAATGCGTCCGTCGCGCGATTCGTTCGGATGTTCCCAGCGCGTCGGGTTTTTCGACCAATCTTCAAAAGATTTTTCCAGATGAAACTGCACGGCGTAAATCATTTGACCGCCGGATTGCTTGACCATCATTTGATTTTTGCAAAGATAGGAAGTAGCCAGAAGCCGGAAACCTTCTGGAACGCCTTCGACTTGCAAACCGTGATTTTGCCAGACTCTTAAAATATCGTCTTCCAAAGTATAATCCTGCCAGACGCGGCTTTCGCGGCTTTCGTCATCCGCCGCGACGCCTGCGAAAATAGGGTCCGTTTCGTCAACGATTTTGATAAAACGATATTGATATTCGACGACGCGACCGGAGCGTTTTTCCGCCGGGTCGAGATTGTCTAAAGTCGTCAGTTTTGCGCCGAAACTCGTTCCTACCAATTGATGCGCTCCGCAAATAGCCAGAACCGGAATTTTCGTCTGCTTGATAAATTTCTCGAATTTTTTAAGCTGTTCGGGATTGTAATAATCAAAATCCGACAGCGTTCCGCTCATCACAATCGCATCCGGGTTAAAACTTTTTGCCGCTTCACCGACTTCCGACAGATGAACGGTTAAAGTTTTGGGATTTTTAACCAGCCGCAAAACATTCTTGGCGATATTGTCGCACGCCATTGCCGATATTTTTCGCTCAAAACGCAGCTTGCTTTCTTTCGTGCCGTTCCATTCCGCCCGCGCCACATCCGATAAATCGTCTTCATAACGCAGCAGGTCGTTGACGATTAAAACCTTCGCGTGCGCGATTTTCTTTTCAATCGGTTCATAACGGCAAAAGGGACGATTATTAAATGGAAACGGAAGCATTTCCGTTTCCGGTTTTTCTGAATATGGATTTGCGTCAAACATAAGTCGAATTTATTTTACCATTTTTGAAACTTGTAACGTAAATAAAAAAATAGAACCCTGATTTATAAAGGTTTTTATTATTAAGATTAATCCTAATTTATCTTAACAATCCTAACAAATCATTGTTCCATTTTTTGTATTGTAAGATACAAACTTTCAAACGCCGCGCTGCTTGGTGCTTTGTTTGAATTCCGGCATCAAAGAACCCGCGCCGATTTCATCAATTTCCTCGCGTATCTCCTTTATCAAAGCCGAGCGCATTCGACCTCTGACCGAAGTTGATTTTTCTTTTGTTTGCTCATCCAAAAGCAGCAAACTCTTTTGCCAGGCTGATTCAAGCTCGTCGGCTAGTGTCGAAATTTTTGTAATGTCGTAAGGGACGGCAACCGCTTGACAACCGAATCGGGCGAAAATCTGCAAATATCTGGCGGTCGATAAATCAGGACAGGAAAAGCGTTGATTTCCGACTTTTAGCTCGACTCCTAAAAGTGTGTGCTGAACAATCGCGCGATTTTCACGCCTTGCAATTTCAAGCCGGTGAGCGCGTGTTCGCTGCGTCCGCACTTTAGAGCGGTAAATTTCAGGCAGCCATTCCGCGTTTAACCGTCCTCGAATTTGTCCGGCAACATCCATCTCGAAAACAGAATAACATAAAAGGAATTCACAGGGAATAGACAAGAAGTAGGCAGTAAGCAGAAGCAGTTGGCAGGAACAAAACTCCACTGCTGACTGCTCCTGCCTACTGCCGCTGCTGACTACCTGCTAAAAATATCCCTGTGAATTATCTCTCCGCTTTCATTACCGCGCCCGGCGAGCGCGAAAATCTTTCAATCACGCCGTCGCTGAAAATTCCGAAATACAAAACTCCCAAAACCGTTATTATCAAAGCCGCCGCCAGCGCGGGCGGTATGCGCGGCGCGAGCCAGTCGGTAGTTCGCTCGCGGAAAAACATCACGACAATCAGACGCAGATAGTAATAAGCCGAAATCGCCGTGTTGACGACCGCGACGACGACCAGCAGCGTCAGCATGGCGTTTCCGGCTTCGAGCGCGGGGCGAAAAACCAGAACTTTGCCCATAAATCCGGCAGTCAAAGGCAAACCGAGCAGCGACAGCATAAACAGCGACAGTGAAAACGCTAAAACAGGCGAACCGAAACCGATGCCGTTGTAATCTTCAAATTCGGTGCGCCGGTCATTCTTTTGAGCCAGCAGCGCGACAATCGCAAACGCGCCTAAGTTCGTAACAGCATAAGTCAGCATATAAAACGCGACCGATGCGATTGCCGCATCACGTTTTCCGGTCGTCGTCGCCATTCCCGCGCCGATAAATCCGACCAGCGCGTAACCGGCGTGAGCAATCGATGAATACGCCAGCATTCGCTTGACGTTGTTTTGGACAATCGCCGCGACGTTGCCGACCGTCATCGTCAGCATCGCTATCACCGTCAAAGCCGTAATCCAGGTTTCGTGCAAATAAACGGAAGTCTGGGAAGCTGCAATCAGCGGAAAACCAAGCACGAATACACGCAAAAATGAAGCAAACGCCGACGATTTCGGTCCCGCCGCCATAAACGCCGTCACGGGCGTCGGCGCGCCTTCATAAACGTCCGGTGTCCAGACGTGAAACGGAACGGTGGCGACTTTGAAACCGAAACCGATTATCATCATCGCGCCGCCGACCAGCAAAAGCGCGGGGAAATTAGCATTAGGAACTCTCGCGGCGATTTCCGTGATATTGGTCGCGCCGGTCGCGCCGTAAATCAGAGCCATTCCGTAAAGCAGAAATCCGGTGGCGAACGAACCCAAAATAAAATACTTCATCGCCGATTCGTTCGAGCGCAAATCGGTTTTTCGCAAGCCAGCCATTACATAAGTCGCAATCGAAGAAGTTTCCAAGCCGAGAAAAATAACGACCAAATCGTTGCCCGAAGCCATAAACATCATTCCGACGGCGGCAAAAAGCAAAAGACAATGATATTCGCCGACGGGAACGTCTTCGCGGTCAGTCCAGACCGTCGAAATCAAAATGGTCATCGCCGCGACAAACAGAAAAACGAACGAAAAACTTATCCGCAAAGCGTCGTTGGCAATCATTCCGTTCCACGCCGAGGACGAAGCCGGGTCGCTCCACATCAAACCGAGCAAAATTGCCGAAAAGACGATTCCGATTAACGAAACTGCGCCCGTAACGTAGCGCTGCCTCGGAACGAAACTGTCGAACAGCATCACGATTACACCGGTAATTGCCAGCATCGTTTCGGGCAATATCGCCGAGATGTCTGCGTTTGGATTGACTAAGTTTGCTAATAAAAATGTATTCATTTCGATTCTAAATAAACCTTTTAATGCGCCGTTTTCAGATAAATCTTTTTACCCGCTTTTATTTCGGCTTGTAGAAAATTCTCCTTCGGCGGAATCGGGCAGGAATAACGCGAACTTCCGTAAGCGCAGCTCGGATTGTAAGCCAGATTAAAGTCTAAAATCACTTTGTTATCCTTCGGCGTTTTAATGTCGATATATCTGCCGCCGCCGTAAGTTTCTCCGCCGCTGGTCAAATCCTTGAACGGAACAAACAAAAGGTCTGCGTATTCGGGAAATTTTGCCAGCACGTCGGCATCCGCCCGATAAACATTCAAAGAATAATTTTTACCGTTTAATTTGAAACTCAAAACCCCGAATTTAACAAACCTTTTAGATTTCTCCGAAGAAGTCGGCATCAGAAAGTATTTTTCGTTAGACGTTTTGGTAAAATTAGCTTCCACGCGAAAACTTTCGTCCGCCTTAAAGTAATTTAACCCCTCAAATTTTGAAAAATCTTCTTCCTTTAACGGTGATTCACTCTTATTGCGAAATTCTTTGTCGCGCCCTTCGCGGAAAACCTTCACGTCATTCGCGCCATAAAAAGTTTGCGCGTTAACCGACGCGGCTAAAACCAACGGCAATAAAAACAAGCAAATTTTTGCTAGGGACGAATTCATTTACTTTTGAACTTCCGCCTTCTCAATCGTGCCGCCCGCTTGATGAGTTAATCTTTCCTGAATTGCCACGACGCTTTCTCTCGAAGCGTTCAAAAACGGTTTCGGATAAACGCCCATATAAACCATTAAAAAAAGCAGCGGAGCAATCAAACCGATTTCGCGCCAGCTTAAATCTTTCAAAGTTTTATTTTGCGGATTCGTAACTTTTCCGAAGAAAACTCGCTGCACCATCCAAAGCAAATAAACCGCCGCAAAAATCACGCCCGTTCCCGCAAACATCGTTGCAATATAATTCATATTCCAACCGTTTATCGTCGCCAGAGTATGCGAAGTCCACATTCCAATCATCGTCAAAAACTCGCCGACAAAACCGTTCAAAAACGGCAGACCGATTGAAGACATTGTGGTTATTACAAAAATCGTTGCATAAATCGGCATCACGTTGGCGATTCCGCCGAAATCCGTAATTGCCCGCGTATGTCTTCTTTCATAAATAAATCCGACGAGCAAAAACAACGCGCCGGTCGAAACGCCGTGATTAAGCATTTGATACAACGCGCCCTGCATTCCCATCTCGGTAAATGAAAACATTCCCAAAATGACAAAACCCATATGCGCGACCGACGAATATGCGACCAATCTTTTTACGTCGGGCTGAACCATTGCGACGAGCGCGCCGTAGATAATTCCGATAATCGCCAGAACTATAAACAGCCAGGCAAACTCGCGCGACGCATCCGGGAAAAGCGCGAAATTAAAACGCATCAACCCGTAAGTTCCTAGCTTCAGCATTACGACGGCAAGGATAACCGAACCGGCAGTCGGCGCTTCGGTATGCGCGTCGGGCAGCCAGGTATGAAACGGAAAAAGCGGAACTTTGATAGCAAAAGCCAACGCAAAGGCAAAGAACAAAAGCGTTCCCGCGTTATGCGGTAAAACCAGAACACCCGATTTCAGAGAACTTAAAAGCGTTACATAATCAAACGTGCCGACACCAGCCGGACTAGCGGCGTGCAGATAATACAAACCGATTATCGCAACTAGCATCAGCAAACTTCCCAAAGCCGTATAAACAAAAAATTTAACCGCCGCGTAAATTCGATTTTCGCCGCCCCAAATTCCGATAAGAAAAAACATCGGCACGAGCGATGCTTCAAAAAATAAATAAAAGACGAGCAAATCCAGCGAAACAAAAACGCCGAGCAACGCGCTTTCGAGCAACAAAAGAAAAACATAAAAAGCGGCGTGGCGTTTTTCGACCGCGTGCCACGTCGAGAGAACAGCAATCGGCATTATAAACGTCGTCAAAATCACCAGCCAAATTGAAAGACCATCAACGCCGACGTGATAATTCGTGTTTATCGCCCGAATCCAGGGAATATTTTTCTCGAAGAAAAACCCGCTTGCCGAAGTTGCGCCTTTATCAACAAGCAATAACAAAGACACCAAAAAATTCGCCAGCGTAAAACCGAGTGTTATCCATTTCAACCCGCTTTCCTGCTTCCAAAACATCTGATGTCCGAGCGTCGCCAACGCCCCGAAAACGGGAAGCAAAATTAAAATTGTTAAAAGATTTTCCGTTATAAAAACCATAAAGTTTTGTTCAAAGTTCAAAGTTCAAAGTTCAA
Organism: uncultured Pyrinomonadaceae bacterium; assembly: GCA_964235785.1. Lineage (GTDB taxonomy): Bacteria > Acidobacteriota > Blastocatellia > Pyrinomonadales > Pyrinomonadaceae. The sequence goes on from CAXSBF010000001.1 coordinate 234,220, forward strand.
GGTTGCGATTCAAACTTTGAACCTTGAACTTTGAACCTTGAACATCAACCAACCAACTTAAATCCGTAATAAATAAAATACCCAATCACGACCAACGCGCCGAACAAAATAAACGCCGCGTAGCTTCTGACAAATCCGACTTGGACGCCGCGAGCGATTCCGCCGAGCGCGGCGACGAGATGCCCGATGCCGTTGACGATGCCGTCAACCACGCCGACATCGAAGCCTTTCCACAAACCGTCGCGCGAAAGATTCGTCAAGGGATTGACGATATAACCGTTGTAAAGCTCGTCAATGCGCCACTTGTCCTGCAAAATCTTCGGCATAACTTTGAGCGGCTCTTTTTTGAAAATCACCCAACCGATGCCGATGCCGAGCGCGGCTAATAAAACCGACAAACCAGCCAAAATTCTTTCCGTCCGCAACTCTTCGGGCGAATGTTCGGCGTGTTCGCTCGTGTTTGTGTGTTCGGAAGTGTCGGGACGCGCGGCGGTCGCCGTTGCGGAATGTCCCGCTTCGCTTGTCGCAGATTGTTCGCCCGTCGCTCCGTGTTCGCCGAGTCCGGTCGGCGCGTGTTTTGTTTCGGTGCGCGAAACTTTTGCAATGACAGGTTCGAGCGTTTCTTCAAAAACATTAGGAATCGCGCCGCCGCTCAAAGCATACGGAACACCGACGAGTCCGCCGAGCGTCGAAAGAACAGCCAATACAATCAGCGGAACAGTCATCGTCCAGGGCGATTCGTGCGGATGAAAATCGTGCGGCAATGCGTGATGTTCTTCGTCATCATCGTCATCGCGAGACACGTCCTCGTCATGATGTGCCAAAGCGTGCGCGTCGCCGTGCGGCACTTTCGCATCGTGCGCGTCGCCTGTTGCAAATGCGTTTTCTTCGGCGCGTGAAGCCTCAATCGGATTATCGACGACCGGCAATTCCTGATGAAATCTCTCGTCCCCCCAGAATGTCATGACCATCATTCTGGTCATATAAACCGCCGTCAAAACCGCGGTCAATAATCCCACGCCCCACAAAATATAATTCCAGGGCTGCGGCAGATTCGGCGCGGCGAATGTTTTATAAAGAATCTCGTCCTTCGAGAAAAAACCCGCAAAAATCGGAATACCGGAAATCGCCAGCCAGCCCGCGAACATTGTAATAAATGTTATCGGCATATATTTCCGCAGGTTTCCCATTCGCCGCATATCCTGTTCGTGGTGCATTCCGTGAATGACCGAACCCGAACCTAAAAATAAAAGAGCTTTGAAAAATGCGTGCGTCATCACATGGAAAATTGCCGCGACGAACGCGCCGACACCGCAGGCGAGAAACATATAACCGAGCTGCGAAACAGTCGAATAAGCGAGAACTTTTTTGATGTCGTTTTGCGCCAAGCCGATTGTCGCCGCAAAAATCGCCGTCGCGCAGCCGATTATCGCCACGATAAACATTGCCGTCGGCGCGTTTTGATAAATCGCGTTGCAGCGCACGACCATATAAACGCCCGCTGTTACCATCGTCGCCGCGTGAATCAAAGCCGAAACCGGAGTTGGACCTGCCATCGCGTCGGGCAGCCAGGTGAAAAGCGGAATCTGCGCCGATTTTCCCGTCGCGCCGATGAATAATAAAACCGCTATCGAAGTTATTCCGCCCGCGAAAATCCAGCCAAACGCAAACGATTCCTGCGTCATTTGCCCCAAAAGATTCAGCGAACTTGCGACCGGCGTTCCGTCAACAACTTTGTCGTAAAACGAAATCGAACCCGTGAGCGTGTAAATCAAAAACATCGCCATCAACACGCCCCAATCGCCGATGCGGTTCATCACAAACGCTTTCTTCGCCGCCTTCCTGGCTTCATCGCGTTTGATGTAATAGCCGATGAGCAAGTAAGAACACAACCCGACGCCTTCCCAACCGACGAACATCAGCAGAAAATTATCCGCAAGGATGAGCGTCAGCATCGAGAACATAAACAGATTCAGGTAAGCGAAAAAGCGATAAAAACCTTTGTCGCCGTGCATATAGCCGGTGGCGAAGATGTGAATCAGCAAACCGACAAACGTCACAAAGCAAACGTAGATTCCTGAAAGTCTATCAACGCCTAATCCAAAATCAGCGCGAAACGTTCCGACTTGAATCCAAGTCCACAAATGGTCGAGAATCGGTTTCCCTTCGGGCGCGACCAACGCGCCCGCGTGCGGCGTGCCGATGCCGAACGCAACCATAAAAGCGATGACGGTTGAAACGCCGATTGTCGTGCAGGCAACCGCGCCGCTAAAAAGTTCGCTGTTCATTCGCTTTCCGAACAGCCAATTGATAACCGCGCCGGCGAGCGGAGCGAAAATTATTAGACTTAAAAAATTGTTTTCAGTCATTGTTAAGTTAATTTCCTAACATCACAGGAGGTTTTTCTTCCGGGATTTGTAATTTGTCAGCCGCTTTTGGAAATATTGTTTTTAATCCTTCTTTACTTACACCACTTATAAATTTCCAATTTTTACCGTTGTCATCAGACACACCAACAAGCGAACTATCTCCAACAGCCCTGCCCTTTGGCGATTTAACTGTTATTTTGATAGGCAAAACAGCAAATAATTGATTATCAATTTTTTCAATCTGATTTGCTTCCCCAATTTCTGCCGAAAGTATTTCAGAACCTTCAGTTTTCATTTGCGCGGAACTGCTCAACAAAGCCGTCACCATTTTTTCTCTCCCGCCCATTTTTTCAACTACCTTTGGATGTGTGTAATCTACGACCGTATTAAAATCTTCACTTGCAACAGCTTTGTTAACTATTTCAGCCTGTGATTTTAGATTTGGATAATTTATCCTTGCTTCTTCCGATTTGGGTATAGTGCCGGACTCATTTTGTTGTGATTTAGTTTGTCCGCATGCAAGCTGACCTATAATAAAAATACAGAATATAAATAAGTATAAAGTTACTTTCATACAGAAATTCTTTTTACTAAAATCTTAAATCTTGTCTTCATCTTCAAACTGAAAATTCCGACTTGCAATCTCCGCCCAATTTTCCAAAACCGCTTCGCCGACATTTTCTGATTGTAAAATTTATGAATTTTCTTGTTCAGTCAAATCCAACATCATTTCGACCATTGTCGTTCTAAAACCGTTGCGCTCGAAAAATTCTCCGGCGTATTCGTTTTTTGCCGCAACCGAAAGCATCAGTTTGTCCGCGCCTAATTCTTTGGCGACTTCGGCTGATTTTTCAATCAAAAGTTTTCCCGCGTTTTGTCCGCGAGCGGTTTCGTCAATATAAATGTCGTGCAGCGACGCGGCGTTTTCGAGCAAAGCGGCGTAATTCATCGCTTCAAATTGCAAATAAGCGAAACCAACAATTTTTCCGTCTGCTTCAGCGACTAAAACCACCGCGTTTTTTGCGCTCGTTTGACTGCCGTAAAATCGTTCAGCTCCTTCGATTGAAGCAATTTGTGCAAATCGGCGCTCATCATACGCTCGATGTTGAGCAAACAACCGAATCGCAAATTCGGCAATCGTTCGCGCATCTTTAAGTGTAGCGCGGCGCACCCTAACGCTCATGAAATTTAATTCTTCAAAATGCTCGCGTCGTCCGTGTCAATCGAAAGCCGGTTGCGGAAAAACGCAATGATGATTCCGAGTCCGACTGCCGCTTCCGCCGCCGCAACCGACATCACCATAAAAACGAAAAGTTGTCCGGTTACGTCGCCGTAATAACGTGAAAAGGCGACGAACGTCAGATTGACGGCGTTGAGCATCAACTCGATGCACATAAACATTCCGAGCGCGTTGCGCTTGAAAATAACGCCGACCGCGCCGATGGTAAATAAAATTCCTGAAAGTGCCAGATAAGTCGCTAAACTCGGTTCCATTTCTTTAAGTCCAAAGTCCAAAGTCTAAAGTCCAAAGTCCGAATAGCAACGAACGACGAACGATTGACCGGGAACAAAAATTAAAATTTAATTTGATAATCGTCAATACCTTCCTCGTCGCCACGTTTTGCTAACTCATTATCTACTACTAATTCGAGCTGCGGCTGGTTTAGTCTTCTCGCCAGAATTACCGCGCCGACCGTCGCCATTAAAAGCAGAATCCCGACGATTTCGACCGGCAGAAGATATTCCGTATACATCGACGCTCCGATGCTCAATGTTTTGCCGACGGTTTCATTCGTCCTTATATATTGATTCGGTTTGCTGCTGACGGCGTAAAAGATAAAAAATGTCTGCACCATCAAAATCAAACCGAGTCCGCCGCCGATCGCATACAAATAACGCAGACGATTTACAGGTTTGTCGTCGTCTAAATTGAGCAGCATAATAACAAAAACGACAAGAACCATAATCGCGCCGGCATATATCAGAATCTGCACGGCGGCGATAAACGGCGCGGCGAGCGTCACGTAAATACACGACAGCGCAATAAAAACGCCGACCAGCGAAATCGCGCTATAGAGCGGATTTTTGTGATAGACGAGCGAAATCGCCGATGCGATTGCCAAACCTGCAAACAAAAAGAAAAGCGCAGAAGCCATAAAAATTTTAGCCGCCGTAATGCGGAGATTTTTAAGAATTTATTAACCACAGATAAACACAGATAGACACAGATAGAAGAAAGATAAAATCATTTTTTTATCATCTTCAAAAAATCTGTGTGAATCTGTGTTCATCTGTGGTTAAATTTTCCTTTCAATGAAAACCTATCTATTCAAAAAATAAACAGCCAAAATCGTAAAAACCACGTTTGCCAGCGCGACGGGCAAAAGAAATTTCCACCCGAAATTCATCAGTTGGTCAAACCGAAAACGCGGCAAGGTTCCGCGAATCCAAATATAGAAAAACAAAAAGAAACTGATTTTTACCAGAAAACCCAAAATACTTAATAGCGCATAACCGATTGAGCCGACGGCAACAATGTGGCTCAAGCCCGGAACATACCAGCCGCCAAGAAACAGCGTGACAACCATCACGGAAACGGTGAACATATTGACGTATTCCGCCATAAAAAAGAGCGCGAATTTTAAGGCTGAATACTCGGTATGAAAACCGGCGACGAGTTCGGTTTCGGCTTCGGGCAAATCGAACGGAACGCGGTTTGTTTCGGCAAATGCCGCAATCAAAAAGACGACAAACCCGATGAATTGCGGAATGATAAACCATTTGAATGGCGAATGAATTTGAGCGTTAATAATGCCGTTCAAATCGAGCGTTCCCGCCAGCATTACGACGCCGATGACCGACGCGCCCATTGCCAATTCGTAAGAAATCAATTGCGCCGACGAACGAAGTCCGCCCATCAAAGAATATTTATTGTTCGACGACCAACCGGCGAGTGCGATGCCGTAGACGCCGACCGACGTGATGCCCAAAACAAACAACACGCCGACATCAATCTGCGCGATGGTCAATGGAATCTGCCGAATACCTTCGCCGAGACCGTATGGCAAAAAACTCAAATCCGCCGTAATCGCAGGACCGAACGGATAGACGACCATCGGCATCAGAGCGCAGGTAACGGCGACAATCGGCGCGAGAAAATAAACGAATTTCGTGGATTTGTCGGGAACGATGTCTTCTTTGAAAATGAATTTCAAAAGGTCTGCAAACGGCTGCATCATTCCCCAAGGTCCGACGCGATTCGGTCCGATACGCCCTTGCAGCCAGCCTAAAACCTTGCGCTCTGCCAAAACCGTGTAGGCGACAATTCCCATCACGACGGCAAATGCTACCGTTGCCGCGCCGAACAACACGACTATCGGAAAAACTGTTTTTGCAATAGATTCCATATCGAAAGTTTGTGTTTTACAAGCTCGTCATTTACGCGCTTCGTTTGTAACACAAATTAATTTTTTAACTTCAAACGAGTCTCGTTCCGTTATTTCAATAATTTGAAATCGACATTTCGCTAGATCGTCAAACTATTTCGGAGTTACTTTTTCCAAAATAGTTTCTTTGTCATCGAGTTTGTCGCCGACGCCGACTGCCGCAGCCTGAGCCTTTGTTTCCGCACGCGGCGTTCCGTCCAGATTAAACTGCACGAGCGGCGAAACCAATAAATTTTCCGGCTTCGGATTGCCGTGAGCGAGCAGATGAAACTGCGCCGTTTTTTCAGTCATCGTCGTCAGGCGATGAAGTTTGTGTCCGACTTTCGGCGTTTCGGTAATTTTCTGCGGATTTTCCGGCATCGCTTCGACCATTCGCCGCAATCCGTCTTTTTCTTTCGATAAATCTTTCTTTTCGCCGACGACGTGTTTGACCTGCGCGGGTTTCGATTCGTCCTTCAAATGCGGGTAACGCAAACCTTCATAAGCCGCGACCGAATCGGCAATCGCTTTGAAAACCGTCGAAGCGGAAAAGTTATAACCGAAATCAACGTCCATTTCCTTTGCAATCATCGAGGTTATAACCCAATCGGCTTTAGCTTGATGAATCGGCTCGATTGCCTGGCGAACTCTTTGAACAAAGCCCGTATTGTTCGTATAAGTCCCGTCAACCTCCGCAAAAGAAGCAGCCGGCAAAACAACGTCCGCAAATTCGGTCGTCGCGGTTTCAAACATTTCCTGAACGACGATAAAATCCTTGTTTCGCAAAAAACCGTCGGTCAGCGCGGGCGGTTTTGAAATGCTTCCGCCGATGAGCAATGCCTTTGAATTTATCAAAACGTCTGCCAGAGATTTTCTGCCCGCCGTCATATCGTTTGCGCCGACGGAATTATTGTAAAGCGGCAGCGGATGAAGCAGAACGCGACGATTTTCCGAAGCAAAACTTCCTGCCGCGTTTGCCAGAACCGCCTGCGCTTCCGCCGACAAATCTCTGCCGAACATAATGACAAAATCGCCCGTCGCTTCGCCGATTGTTTTCAATAAATCATCAATCTCGCTTTGTGCCGCGCCGATTTTTTTCAAAATTGCGTCGTCGGCTTTGTCTGCGAAAGCCAAAGCAAAAGCATCGATTGATTTTGGATTAACCTGGATAAATTGACTTGCCAGACTCGTCAAGCGAATCGGCGTATCGTGAACGATTAGCAATCTCGCACCGTCGTTTCTGACCGCCTGGCGAATTTGTTTTGCCGTAAAAGTTTGTTCTTCTTCCGGTTCGCCGCCGATCAGGAGAATTGTTTTCGCCTTACGAATGTCTTTGTGCGTCGCTAAAGGAACGCTTAAATTATCAAAAAACGGAGCTAAGTCGTAAGCGTCGGAAATCGCAAAATAATTGGTTTTTGAAACTTCCGTCGCAAATCTTTTCAAAGTGAAAATCGATTCGTTCGTCAGACGCGCCGAAGCGATAACGCCGACGCTGTTTCCGCTTTCCTTAAATTTATTCGCCACAAAATGAATCGCGTCGTCCCACGTTGCGGGAATCAATTTTCCGCCTTTCGTATAACGTATCAAAGGCGTTTTGATGCGGTCTTGATGATTAATGAATTCGTGCGCGAATCGGGCTTTGACATCCAAAAATTCGCCGTTCAAACCGTCAACATAACGGTCGCGTGCCGCGATTCGATGAATCCGTCCGCCGCGCGAGCCGATGCTCAACTGCATACCGTCCGAAGAATAAGTGTCGGTCGAAACCGTCTGGTCGAGTTCCCAGGGTCTGGTTTCGTGGCGAAAAGTCGCGTCGAGCAGAGTTCCGGTCGGGCAGACTTCGATGCAGTTTCCGCACTGCGAGCAATCGAGCCAGCCACCGTAATTTCCGATAACCGTGTTGACGCCGCGATTTCCCGCTTCGATGGCGTCTTCGCCCATCCATTCGTCGCAAACTCTGGTGCAGCGTTTGCACAAAATACAGCGCTGCGGGTCGTTGGCGACAATCGGCGAAAGAAATTTTTCGGGAACGGCGTTTTTCGGCTCGATAAAGCGCTCTTCGACATCGCCCCAATCGAAAATCATTTCCTGCAATTCACATTCGCCGCCGCGGTCGCAAACCGGACAATCGAGCGGATGATTTGCCAATAAAAACTCGCCCATCGCACGCTGCGCCTTTTCGATTTCCGCGCTCTGCGTCGTGACAATCATTCCGTCGGTGCAGGTTATCGTGCAGGAAGTTTGCAGCTTCGGCATTTTTTCAATCCGAACCAGACACATCCGGCAAGACGCCTGCAAGGCGAGGTCTTCGTAATAACAAAACGATGGAATGTTAAAAGCGTTGTCGCGGCAAACATCAATCAGCCGCGCGCCTTTTTCGACCGAAAATTCCTGCCCGTTAATCGTAACTTTGATAAGTTCTGACATTTTAAAAAATAATAAAACTAAAAGTTATTCTTTTGTTTCCGTTTTCTTCTCGGCATTTGCCACAGTGTTTTTCTTTTTTCCCTGCGGACGAGTTTTGCCGAAACTTCCCGCAAAGATTTTTCCGCGCTTTGTTCTTTTATCACCTCTACCCATTTTATAATTTCTCCTATTTTACTGTTTTTATAAATTCTTCGACCGTCAAATTCGCCGAGCGTATCAGGCTTCGTAAAGTCCCTCTCGCAACTTCTCGATGATTGGGAATTGACAGCGTAACAATCTCGTTCTTTTTGGTCATAATAATATGACTTCCGCGCCGCCTCGATGCTTCCCAACCAAACGATTCAAAAATTCTAACAATTTCTTTGCCGCTCAGAACAGGCAACATTATGCCGCAACCTCGACTTGTCTGGTTTCAATCGTCAACGGATAACCTTTTTCAGCGCGAACTTCCAAACAAAGCTGAATTGCTTCCTTGATATTCTTTAACGCTTCTTCTTTAGTATCGCCTTGACTTACGCAACCCGGAATTGAAGGACATTCGACAATCCAAATGCCGTCTTCGTCCCGGTCAATCGTTACATTAAAAATCATCGCTTAAAATTTTCTCGCTTCGGGTTCAGCCGAAGATGTTTTTTCGCCCGATAAATACGGCTTGAAATCTTCCGGGAATCTTTTCACCGCGCCTTGAATCGCCCACGCTGCCGCGTCGCCCAGAGCGCAAAAACTTTTTCCTTCGATGTTGTCAACCAAATCCAAAATCAACTGCGCGTCTTCCGGTCTACCGCCGCCGGTCGCTATGCGGTTGAAGATTTTCACCAGCCAATCCGTTCCTTCGCGGCACGGCGTACACCAGCCGCACGATTCGTGTTTGTAAAACTCGGTCAGATTTTTTGTCGAATCGACAATATCGACCGTTTCGTCAATGACGATAAATCCGCCCGAACCGACAAGCGAGCCTGCCGCAACCAATCCTTCGTAATCCATCAAAACTTTTTTTCCGATAACGTCGTCGGCTCGCATAATATAAACCGACGAGCCGCCCGGAATTACGCCTTTCAGTTTTTTATCGTCGCGCAGCATTCCGCCGCAGTCTTCCAATATGAATTTTTCCATATCGGCATAGCCCATCGGAAGTTCATAAACGCCCGGCTTTTTAACGTGACCGGAAACCGACCAGAGCTTTGTTCCGCCGCTCTTTTCCGTGCCGAGATTGCGCCACGCTTCGCCGCCCATTTCGAGAATTTGCGGAACGGCGGTTAAAGTTTCGACGTTGTTGACCACCGTCGGCGAAGCATACAAACCTTCGACGGCGGGAAACGGCGGCTTCATTCGAGGATGTCCGCGATAGCCTTCGAGACTCGACAACAACGCGGTTTCTTCGCCGCAGATATATGCGCCCGCGCCGGTGTGCGTATAAACCTCGCACGAAAAATCAGAGCCTAAAATATTCTTGCCGACGAGATTTGCCGCCCGGGCTTCCTCGACGGCTTTGTCCATTATGTCAATCAAATAATTGTATTCGCCGCGATAATAAATGTAGCAAGCCTTTGAGTTGAGGGCGAATGCCGCAATCAACATTCCTTCAATCAAAGCGTGCGGGTCGAGTTCTAATAAGTATCGGTCTTTAAAAGTTCCCGGCTCGCTTTCGTCGGCATTGCAAACGATATATTTTTCTTTCGGCGAATCTTTCGGAACGAAACTCCATTTCATTCCGGTCGGAAAACCCGCGCCGCCGCGCCCGCGCAAGGCAGACGTTTTGACTTCGTTAATAATCGCGTCCGGCGTCATATTCATCGCCTTTTTCAGAGACGCATAACCTCCGTTGTCCTGATAAACCTTCAGCGTGTGCGAGTTTTCAAGATGCACACGCTTTAGCTGTAACGGTTCGCAACCAACTGCTTTGATTTCCATAAATCGCCTTTACAATGCCTCTAAAACTTTCAATGTATCCGTGTATTGAACAAATTTTACAATTTTACCGGCGCGCAAAGTCCAGACGTGCGCGAACGGAACTCGCATACTTTTGCCGCTTTGGTTATATTTGCCGCCGTAATTTCCGAGCGCAACAATATTGTCGCCGGCATCGAGAATTTCATTCGGCACGGCGCTGAATCCTTCCCATTCGGTCGCCAATTTCATAAAAACATTTTGCACAATCGCTTCGCCGCCGCGATAAGTTCCGCCGTAGGGAAAGCCTTCGGCTTCAGTCCATTCGATGTTTTCGTCAAACGACGCAAGCACGCCCGGAACATCGCCCTGCGCGAATGCCTGATACAAATTTTCAATTGTTTCAAGATTACTCATAAATAATTTCTATGACAGCGAATCAAGCAGTTTATCAACTTTTTCAATCGTCAAATCTTCGTGATAATCAAACCCGATTTGCATCATCGGCGCGGTTCCGCAGCTTCCCAGACATTCGACGCGCGAGATGGTAAATTTTCCGTCCGGCGTGGTTTCGCCCGCGTGAATTCCCAGACGATTGCAGATATGTTCGGTAATTTTTTCTTCGCCCATAATGCGGCAAGAAAGCGTTTTGCAGACTTGAAGATGATACTTGCCGACGGGGTGCATATTGAACATCGAATAAAACGTCGCCGTTTCCCAAACGTCCGTTACTTTGATGTCCAATTTTTGCGCCAGAAAATTCACGCCCGCCTTGTCAACATAGCCGCGCTCGCGCTGGATGACTAAAAGAAGCAGAGGAATCAGCGCGGAACGCTTGTGTTCGGGCGGGTATTTCGCAATATGCGCGTCAATCTCCGCTAAAACTTCCGGTGAAAAACTCGCTGCTTCTTCGGTATATTCAACCTGGTTTGTATAATATGTCGGTGCTACTGATGCCATATTTTATGCAAATACCTTTTCTTCCAATTTTTCGAGCCGCGCGGTTAAATCTTCGACTTTGTTTTCCAACTGTATGAAATCAACACTAAGACGCGAAACTTTTTTATCTATACTTTCGACTCGGCGTTTGACTTCTTCCAAATCAGCGCGGATTTTTACGACTTCGGACTCGATTTTTGAAAGTCTGTTTTCGACGGCAGTGAGCCGTTTATCAATACCAATGACTTTCAAACCAATGTCAGTCATTTGAGCGGACAAAGAATCAACTTTTTGTTCGAGTCTATCAAATCTTTTATCAATCGAATCAAATCTTTTATCGTGAGAATCCACTTTCTCAATCAAATGATTAAGAAGCTGCATTACTTCTGATTGGAAACGATTTTCTTCCATAAAACTAACGGTCAATTTCGCCGAGAACAATATCGAGCGAGCCGATAACCGCCACCACATCGGCGACCATTTCGCCTTCGCACATTACGGGCAAAGCCGACAGATTGACAAAGCTCGGACCGCGAAAATGAACGCGGTCGGGTTTGGGTCCGCCGTTCGATTTCATATAAACCCCGAGTTCGCCTTTAGAGCCTTCAATCGGATGATAAACTTCGCCTTCGGGAATGTTGAAACCTTCGGCGACAATCAAAAAATGATGAATCAGCGAATCCATATGTTTTCGCATATCGTCGCGGTCCGGCAGAACGACTTTCGGCGCGTCGGCTTTAATCGGTCCCGGTTTTAAGCGTTCGAGCGTTTGTCTGACAATTTTGTATGACTCGCGCAATTCGCGCATCCGCACCATAAATCTTCCCCAAACGTCGCCGCTCGGTTCGGTCGGGACTTCAAAATCGTAAGTTTCATAACCCGAATACGGATTATCCCGGCGCAAATCGAGGCTGACACCGCTTCCGCGCAGACAAGGTCCGGTCAAACCCCAATCAATCGCTTCCGTCGCTGTAATTACTCCGATATCCTTCGTGCGGCTTTGCCAGATTGTATTACCGGTAACGAGCGTATCGAACATATCGAGCGCGGCTGGAAAATCTTCTAAAAACTGTTTGACGCGGCGGTCAAAACCGGCAGGCAAATCCATCATCAAACCGCCAATGCGGAAATAACTGGGTGTCATACGCCCGCCGGACGCGGCTTCGATTAAATTTAGAATCTTTTCGCGCTGCCGGAAGGCATAAAAAAACGGACTCATCGCGCCGATGTCGAGCGCGTGCGTGCCGAGCCAAACCATATGCGATGCAATACGCTGCAATTCGCAAAACATTACGCGGATAATTTGCGCCCGTTCGGGAATTTCGATTTGAAGCAGCTTTTCCGCCGCCATTACATAAACAAGATTGTTGCCGAGCGGATTCAAATAATCCATCCGGTCGGTGATAACGATTCCTTGCTGGTATTTTTTATACTCGAAAAGTTTCTCCATTCCCGTATGCAGATAGCCGATGTCGGGAGTGGTTTTGACGACGAGTTCGCCGTCAAGCTGTAATTCGAGCCGCAGAACGCCGTGCGTCGAGGGATGCTGCGGTCCCATCGAAAGCGTCATCTGCGATTCGAGGGATTGGTCGAGGACTTCAAATTTGCTCGATATATTTTCTACTGCAACGCTCATATTAATTTTGGATTTTAGATTTTGGATTTTGGATTTACTCCAATTCAAAATCTAAAATTAAGTCAAGCTATACGGCTCATAACCGCGCAACGGATAATCTTTTCGCAAGGCGTGTCCGTCGAAATCCGACGGCAAAAGAATTCTTCTCAAATCTGGATGACCGTCGAAAATCACGCCGAATAAATCGTAAGTTTCACGCTCGTGCCAATTCGCCGTTTTCCAGACACCGACAACCGACGGCACATTCGGCTCGTCTTCGGAAAGTAAAACCTTTAGGCGCAGACGGTTAAAATGCCTGGTCGAAAACAAATGGTAATTGACTTCAAAGCGCGGGTCTTCTTCGGGTCCGCGGTCTGCGCCGCAAATGTCGGCGAGCAAATCGAATTCCTGTTCTGTCTTCAAAAACCGGCAAATATCGGCAATTGATTCACGCGGAACGGTTGCGGTTACTTCGCCGAGCGTATCTTTAAAATCGGTAATCCAGGCGGAATTTTCACCCTTTAATTTTTCGACAAACTCAAGCGAAACTTTCGTGTCAGCCATATTTATAAATAAAAAAGCGGCGAGTTTTTTTGCAAATATCGCCGCCGAGATTTTACGAAGACTTTCTGCGCTCGTGCCGCGACGCAATCGTATAAGGACGATTCGTAATTTCCTTCGCCGCCGTTTCCGATTCCGTCCCCATTGTTACGGGCAAAGTTCCCGGAACGATTGAGTGGCGTGATTCCTCTTCAAAAGTGTCAACGCGGTCTTTGACCGATTCGTTCATCACCTTTTCCTGCAGCATCATAATCGCGTGAATCAGCATTTCGGGGCGCGGCGGACAACCGGGAACATAAACATCAACCGGCACGATTTTGTCAACGCCCTGCACAATGGCGTAATTATCGAAAACTCCGCCCGATGTCGCGCACGCGCCCATCGAAATCACCCATTTCGGCTCCGGCATCTGGTCGTAAATGCGTCGCAAAGCCGGTGCCATTTTCCGCGAAACTCTTCCCGAAACAATCATCACGTCGGCTTGCCTGGGACTCGCGCGAAAAGTTTCCGCGCCGAAACGCGAAAGGTCGTTTCTCGAGCTAACCGTATTCATCATTTCGATGGCGCAACAAGCCAGCCCGAACGTGGCAGGCCACAGCGATGACTTTCTTGCCCAATTCACTACGGCGTCGAGTTTGACGGTGATTACATCGGGTAACGACTCAAATAATGTATTTTCTAAACCCATCTTTTTATTTTGGATTTTGGATTTTGGATTTTGGATTGGGAAGCGAAATTCAATTCCTATCTAAAGTCGCAAATCTAAAAACATGAAAGTAATTATTTATTGATTAGGAATTTAGAAATGAATCGGCGGGATTTGAAATCCAAAATCCAAAATCTAAAACTCGAAATCATTATGCAGCGCGTTTCAATTCTTGAATACGCTGTTGTTTCTTACCGACTAATTCATGAGCTTCGGCGCGGGCTTCCGCGCGAGCCTGAATTCCCCAATCAAACGTCCCTTTCTTCCAGACGTAAATATATCCGACGACGAGCGTAGCAATAAAAACAAGTATTTCTAGCAAAGCAATTGTCCCGAAAGCGACGCCGCTAATTTTTTCCTCTGCGAGCAAGCTCTTAAAAGCCACCGCGAAGGGAATCATAAATAAAACTTCAATATCGAACAACAGAAAAATTACGGCGACTGTATAAAATTTTATCGAAAATCGGTCGCGTGCCGAACCGACCGGGTCTTTACCACATTCGTAAGGCATCAACTTGGTCGCCGTTCTTTTGCGCGGACCGATGAGCTGCGTAACGAGAACCTGACTCGCCGCAAAACCCATCGCCACGATAAACATTACGCCAATCGGCGCATAGTCGAATAAATTAAATTCGGACATATAAAGAAATCCCTGATGATAAAATTCTTCAAAATCGCTGCCGAATCGAGAAATTCTCGACCCGATAAGATTGAGAATTATGGCACAAGTTCAATCGTAAGTTAAGCCAGAAATAGAGTCAAGACTCGAAAGTGGAGAGGCGAGAGGCGAAGAAATAATATAATTTAACTTTACACTTTCGACTCTCGACTCTCGGCTGATATTATTCATTGACCGCTGTTAAACGCTTGTGTTAATTTCATAGATGCGGCGGCAGCGCCGAAGCTGACCAACCTTTTCTCGCCATTTTTGCAAACGCTGTGATTACCGGATTCAATACAGACATCGAATTTCAGGGAACGACCTATCACGTCCAAACCGAAGACAAAGGCGTAAAAACGCCGTTAATTTTGTCTCTGGTCTATGACCGCGGCACGATTCTGGCGAGCAAGCGTTCCGCTTATGATGATTTATTGATTGGTAATCTGGACGAAAAAATTCTCGCCGAACGACTTCAAAAACAACATAATTTAATTTGCGCCGCCGTGAGAACGGGCAGAATCGAAGATTTAAAGCGAATGGCGGCAAAGGATTCGGCTGCAAAACATAAGACGACGGATATCGCAGAAAAAATAAAGCCGACGGTCGAGCTAAAATCTTCAACCGAAGAAAGACCATCCGGCGCTGAGGTAAAAATCAATGACGTTGAAAATTTCAATCAAGCAGTTCGACAAGAGAAAATAAAATCTTTCGACCCGCCGAAAGTCGAAAAAATAAACGACAATGCCGTAAAAACCTCGGCGGGCGTAGAGAGCGGATTTGTTTCAAAACCGAAACCTGAAACGGTTTGGGACGTTCCCATTAGTATCATTGAGGAATCGATTGTCGAAGTCGTCCAACTTGCTGAAGAAGACCTTATTTTGTCTGCTGAAGCCGTCGAAATTATTTCCGATTATGCCGGAAGCGAACGGGTCGCTGACGCTAAATTAAAAATTAAACTGTTGAACGATGAGAGTTTCAAAGGCGGCGACCGAAAAACAATTTGTATTTTGGTCAATCGCGGCGACGCCGGAAGAGGTTTGAGCGGAGCGCAAGTAATGGTTAAAATTCTCGGCTCGTCGTTTCGACCTTTGATTTTTCACGCCAAAACCGACGCGGGCGGAGTTGCGACCGTTCATTTGCAAGTGCCGCATTTTAAGTCGGGACGCGCCGCGCTGCTGATAAAGGCAATGAGCGAAGGCGAAGAAACTGATTTGAGACGGATTGTCTCGCACGATTGATTCATTCCTCATTTATCATTTATCATTTGTTTTTGACCCGGTAGTAATGTATGAAGATTTTTATTAACGGCGAAACCAGAGAAATTCCGGGTGAAGTTAATTTAAGCGAGCTTCTCAAAAATCTTTCTCTGCCTTCGGAGAGAGTTGCGATTGAGTTGAATAAACAAGTCGTGCGAAAGAGAGATTGGGAAAACGTAATAATAAACGACACGGATAAAATCGAGGTAATTCACTTTGTCGGCGGAGGTTAAATCAGTTCAAAGTTCAAGGTTCAAAGTTTAAGGTTGCGGGTTGAAAGTGATTTCAGCCCGCATTTCTTTTGCGCGGTTTTTTGTTAGAATTCTAAATATAGACAAAATTTCTTTGCGAGCCTTGCGGGAAATTTTTAATTTGTTTTGAGAAAGTATTTATATGACACAAGATTTATTCAAACTTGCCGGAAAAACCTTTACTTCGAGACTTATCATCGGAACAGGAAAATATCGTTCGCATCAGGAAATGAAAGAAGCGCACGCGGCTTCGGGTGCGGAAATGGTGACGGTTGCGGTCAACCGCGTTCCGTTGGATAGAAAAACAGAATCATTTCTCGATTATCTCGATCCCGAAATGCAGATTTTGCCGAATACGGCGGGTTGTTACGATGCCGAACACGCGATTCGCACGGCGCGACTGGCAAGAGAAGCGCTCGAAACCGATTGGATAAAGCTCGAAGTCATCGGCGACAAAGTTACGCTTCTGCCCGACAACGAACAAACGCTCGAAGCCGCGCGAGTTCTCGTCAAAGAAGGCTTTATTGTTTTGCCGTATTTTTCCGACGATTTGATTATGGCAAAGAAATTATTGGACATCGGTTGTCCCGCCGTGATGCCGCTCGCCGCGCCGATTGGTTCGGGTTTGGGCGTGCAAAATCCCTCGAATCTGAAAATTATGCGCGAGCAGCTTCCAGACGCGACGATTATCGTTGACGCGGGCGTCGGCGTGCCAAGTGACGCGGCGATTGCAATGGAACTCGGCGCGGACGCGATTTTAATGAATACGGCAATCGCCGAAGCCAGAGACTCGGCGCAAATGGCAGCCGCGATGAAACTCGCCGTTCAAGCCGGAAGACTTGCATATCTTTCGGGCAGAATGCCGAAACGTCTCTACGCCAGCGCGTCGAGTCCGATTGAGGGCGCAATTAAATAAGGAGAAAATCAGATGTTAAAAACAATAACCGCAACAATTTTGCGAGAAGCTGACGGCTATGTTTCGGTGTGTTCAGAACTCGACATCGCCAGCCAGGGCGACACGGTTGAAGAGGCGAGAGAAAATTTACGCGAAGCCGTCGAGTTATTTTTTGAAACAGCGCACCCGAACGAAATCGCGCAAAGATTAAATTCCGAAATTTATATCACGCCTTTGGAGGTTGAAGTTGGACAGATTGCGTAATCTTTCAGGGCGCGAAGTTTGCAGGATTTTGTCGAGGCACGGATTTTTGCAAGTTCGGCAAAAAGGCAGCCACGCCGTTATGCAAAAAGTTGCAGAAAATTCAACAGTTACAGTTCCCGTTCCTTTACATTCTGAGATTAGAATCGGAACTTTGCAGTCAATTATTCGACAATCGGGCGTTGCTCGTTCGGAATTTGAAACGGATTAAGATGCAATAAAATAAATGGACAAACAAAAAATAAACTTTTGGGTAATGACGCTGATTGGCATTCCCGCGTTTATTTGGTTGTTGGTCGAATTAGCGAGAGTATTTTTAGAAGTTACCAATCGCTCAGGCGTTTCCGCAGTTCCGCTCGACGGCGTGATTCAACATAAAATCGGTGAGTTGATGGTTGCCACTCCTTTGTTTCTGATTCTTTTGTTAAGCAACAAATGGTCAAAAGAGAAGCTAATCGCGCTTATCAAACGAACGCAAATCGTAATGATTATCGGCGGTTTGTTAAATGCTCTGGCGTATTTCAGTTTGCTCGGCAGAGAAACATTCGATTGGTTTTTTCAAGTTTGGTGTTTGCTGCTTTTAGTCGTCGGCTTGCTCGGCGCGCCGCTCGCCGGATGGTTTGTAAGCAAGGCGAAAGAAAAGTCTTAAAGTTATAAATGTTTCAATCGAAAATTCTCATCGTTTTTTTGTTCTTCACTTTCGGATTGCTGGCATGTGTCCAAACGCAGTCGAAACGCAACGAATTCAACATCACCGAAAGCAAATCTTACGAAGCATCTCTGTTTCGCCAAAATTGCGCGATTTGTCACGGGCAGGAAGCAAACGGCAAAGAAATTGACGGCAAATTGATTCCTTCTCTGCGTTACGGCGACGCGGCGACAAAATCCGAAGAAGAAATTTATCAGCAAATCAAAGAAGGCAAACTTCCGATGCCCGCGTTCAAAAATCAATTGACAAAAGACGAAATCAGAAAAATGGTGCAGTTTGTTCGGCGCGATTTGCAAGGAAAGCAGAAAACGGAAAACTGAAAATGGAAAGCGAAGAATATCCCTATCAAAGAGAATGGAAAGCTCGCAAAGAAGGGAACTCCCTTGGTTGTTTGGCTTTATTCGTTATAATTCCTCTAATTTTTCTCGTGAGACATTTTTCGGAGGCGTTGCCAAATTATTTCGGCGAAATTTTGTTTTTCTTATTTATGTTGACAGCTTTTGTCTTTATGATTTTTGACAAAGGTGGATGGAAATGTCCGCGTTGTAAGCAAGATTTTGATTACCGAAAAAGAATTATTCCAGCGAAAAACTGCATCCATTGCGAATTACCGATTTATTTTGGTTCAACATTTTTTTTTGATTATTGGGGAACTGTTCAAGGAAAAGAACAAATTCAAAAGGTTAAAGAACAAGAATATTTAAAGAAATGAAAATTTTAATTTCAGGCGCGAGCGGTCTTGTCGGCAAGCATTTGATTCCGACTTTGAAAGCAAAAGGTCACGAAGTTTATAAACTCGTCCGCAAAACGCCGAAAAGTTCTGACGAAATTCAATGGGACGCGGAAAAAGGTTTTAGCGAAACGGAACAAGCCAAGCTCGAAAACTTCGATGCGGTTGTGCATCTCGCGGGCGATAACGTCGCGTCGGAAAATTGGTCGGATGAGAAGAAACGAAAAATTAGAGACAGCCGCGTTGTCGGAACGAGAGTTTTGGTTGAGGCGCTCAAACGGGCGAAAAATCCGCCAAAGATTTTCGCGTCCGCTTCGGCAGTCGGTTTTTACGGCGACCGAAAAGATGAAATTTTGACCGAAGACAGTGAGCAAGGCGAAGGTTTTTTGACGGATGTCTGCACGGCTTGGGAAGATGAAATCGTAAAAGCGGAACGGTTTGCGCGAGTTGTGTTTTTACGAATCGGCGTTGTATTGGCAAAAGACGGCGGCGCGTTGGAGAAAATGCTCACGCCTTTTAAATTCGGTGCCGGCGGCGCGGTCGGAAGCGGAAAGCAATGGATGAGCTGGATTGCGCTCGACGATTTGGTAAAACTTATACACTTCGCGCTCGAAAACGAAAATTTGCGCGGCGCGGTCAACGCCGTCGCGCCGAATCCTGTAACCAACCGGGAATTTACCGAAACGCTCGGCAAAGTTCTGCATCGCCCGACCTTTATTTCCGTTCCCGAATTTGCGATAAAGCTGCTTTTCGGCGAAATGGGCGAAACGCTGCTTCTCCAAGGCTCAAGAGTTGTGCCGAAAAAATTGCAGGCGGCAGGCTTTGAGTTTGAGTTTACCGATTTGGAAAAGGCAATGAAGCACGTCTTGGAATAAGGAATAAAATTTTATTCCTTGTTTTCCTGCTTCGTTTCAATACAAAACTTGTATCTGTTTTCCTAGTTCGATAAGACTATTTTTGAAAATCTAACGGATTTTTGCCGCTTTTGATTGAAATTGGCTGAAGGCACGATTTTTGCTCTTTTGGAAAATTATAAGATTTTGAAATAAAGGAGAAATTTTTATATGCAAGACGTGCAGAATGTTCCGAACCCGGACGTTAATTCGACTGTCAGAGACGACGATTTCGGCAGTCATTCGGATGTTAACCGAGATGATGAAACCTCGGATGTCGAACGAATCGACATTCCCGTGCCGCACGACCGCGAGCCGGGCGCTCCGATTGAAGAGCCGCCAGCCGACGAAGGTATGGAAGAACCAAAACGAATCGCTTAAAAATTAAAAATTAAGAATTAAAAATTAAGAATGCAAAACGGAAAATAAAATCAAGTAATCTGATTTTCCGGTTTGCATTTTCTTTGCTGCTGAAAATTTATGACGGAAGTTATCGGTTGGGTTAGCTCGCTGATTCTGGTTTTTACAATCGGCAAGCAAGTTTATAAACAGTGGAGCGAAGGCAAAAGCGAAGGCGTCTCAAAATGGCTTTTCGTCGGTCAAATCGCGGCGTCCGTCGGTTTTGCCGTTTATAGTTATTTGGTTTGGAATCCGGTTTTTATCTTTACCAACTGTTTGATGGTTTTAAACGGAATCGCGGGTTTGTTGATAAATCTTTATTTGAAACGGCGTGAAGCGGCTGAAACTTGAGCAAAATTATTTGTCGAATGCGCCGGACTTGACAAAAGTTTTGTTTGTAACTAAACTTGTTACAGTTATGGCGGCAACCAGTCAATTTGCAATCGCGGTTCACGTTTTAGCCTTGCTTGCCAAAGGCGGCGACGAAAACGTCAAATCCGATTGCGTGGCAAAAAGCGTAAATACGAATCCGGTCGTGATTCGCAGACTTTTATGCAATTTGAATCAAGCGAAATTGGTCGTTTCGCAAACCGGCGGCACTGGCGGAACGCGGCTGGCTCGACTCCCTGAAGATATACGACTGAACGAAGTTTATCGGGCGGTTTCGGGCGGCGAAGTTT
Organism: uncultured Pyrinomonadaceae bacterium; assembly: GCA_964235785.1. Taxonomy (GTDB): domain Bacteria; phylum Acidobacteriota; class Blastocatellia; order Pyrinomonadales; family Pyrinomonadaceae. Next base: position 254,884 of record CAXSBF010000001.1, read on the forward strand.
TCGCGCTTCATCGGCAAGCACCGAATCAAAATTGTTTGATTGGAAAAAACATTCAAGCTGTTTTGGAAAATCTGCAAACCGAAATTGACGAAGTTATCGAGCAAAAACTTGCCGAATATACTTTGCAAAACGTTATCGAATCGGTTGAGCAGGAAATTGTAATCAATTGCTAGAAGACGAAGAATTTTAAGGAGAAATCTGTTCGCATTTGTAGCAAAAATTGTTACAAAGTTTTTATAAAATAAGAGAAGGAAGTTTATGAATAAAGAAATCAGCAACGAGAAAATTTTGGAACAATTGAATTGGCGTTACGCGGTGAAAAGTTTCGACCCGACGAAAAGGGTTTCCGATGAGGAATGGAATACGCTCGAACAATCCTTGATTCTTGCGCCGTCGAGTTTCGGACTTCAGCCGTATAAATTTATCATCGTAACGGACGAAGCGAAAAAGGCGGAATTAACGCCCGCCGCTTACGGTCAGACGCAGATTGCCGATTGCTCGCATCTGGTCGTCGTCGCGTATAAAAAAGTTTTGAACGACGCCGATGTCGAACATTTTGTCGAGCGCAATATGGAAGTCCGGCATCAACCGCACGAGGCTTTGGCGGATTACGAAAATACGATGAAAGGCTCGGCGAAAAAAGCGGTTTCCGACGGAACAATAGAGACCTGGAATTCGCGTCAAGCATATATCGCGCTCGGATTTCTGCTGGAAACGGCGGCGATGCTCGGAATCGACGCGTGTCCGATGGAAGGCTTTAATCCGGCGGAATTCAATCGAATTTTGGGTTTGGAAGATTATTCGGCGGTTGCTCTGTGCGCGATCGGTTATCGCAACGAGGAAAAAGATTGGTTGGCGAATTTGCCGAAAGTGCGTTTTCCGAAAGCGGAATTGATTGAAAGAATATAAGAAAATTTAACCGCAGATAAACGCAGATGGACGCAGATAATTCAGAACAGAATTTATAGGACAAAACCAAAACGAAATCTGCGTTTATCTGCGTCCGTCTGCGTTTCAAAATATATGAAAAACTATATCGAAAAATCAATAACATTTCCCGAATATCTCAAGCTGATTGACGATTTGCTTTTGGAAGGCAAAACGACGGGCAAAAATCAATCGGAAGCGATGTTCGGTTACGGGAAACTCAATCGTCAACGAATGAAACGGCTCGAAAAAACCGTTGAATTGAACGATTCGCTCAAGGAAAAAGCGCGAAGCGTCAGAGCAAAATGGATTTGGCTGGTTTTGACCGAAGGCTGGTGCGGCGACGCGGCGCAGAATATTCCGATTATCGAAAAGATTGCGGCTCAAAGCGCGAATATCGAAACACGCTATTTGCTCCGCGACGAAAATCTTGAGTTAATGGATAAATACTTGAGTTATAACGCGCGTTCGATTCCGAAACTGATTTGTCTCGACGCCGAAACTTTTGCGGAAATCGGAACCTGGGGACCGCGACCGCAGACGGCGATGGATTATTATTTTGAAATGAAACATCAAGGTATGGAAAAGCCGCAAATGATGGAAAATATGCAGCGTTGGTATTTGACGGATGAGAATCAGTCAATCCAAAGCGAGTTTGAAAATCTTTTGGACAAATGGAGCGAGCGTTGAGCGGAATAACGCTCGGCGGGCGGTTGAATTTCGATGTCGAACAAATTTTGGGACATAACATTTACGCCCGGTGTCAAAGCGGCGCAAGAGCATTACGGCTCGCGCGGTCATTACGCTAAATCGGAAAACGGCACGGCGAAAAATGTTCGTCTGACCGAAAACGAAATTGAATTCATCGGCGAGCGCGACGGGTTTTATATGGCGACGGTCGGCGAAAACAGCCAGCCATATATTCAGTTTCGCGGCGGCGAGCCGGGCTTTTTGAAGGTTCTGGATGAAAAGACGCTCGGCTTTGCGGACTTTCGCGGCAATTTGCAATACATCAGCGTCGGCAACTTGCGTGAAAATAAACCGGTTGCGTTGTTTTTGATGGATTACGCAAACCGTCAAAGACTGAAAATTTTAGCCGAATCGGAAGTCAAAGATGCGGGCGATGTTCCCGAATTGATTGAAAAACTGGAAAACAAAAGTTACAAGGCGAAAGTTGAAAGAGCAATGATTCTGCACGTTCGGGCTTTTGATTGGAATTGTCCGCAACATATTACGCCGCGTTTTACAATCGAGGAAATCAAACGGATGAACCAGCCGCTTTATGAATATGTCGAAAGTCTCGAAGCGAAGATTAGAAAACTAAAAGGCGAAAATTAGGTTATGAAAATTTTTGAGATAAACGAATTCGGAATCGAAAATTTAACTTTGACTGAACGCGACGAACCGAAGCCGCAGGCAAATGAAGTTTTAGTGAAATTTCACGCCGCGTCTTTGAATTACCGCGATTTGATGATGGTCAAAGGTTTTTATAATCCGAAACTGAAAACGCCGATTGTTCCGCTTTCCGACGGCGCGGGCGAAGTTGTCGGCGTCGGCGAATCGGTTACGAAATGGAAGGTCGGCGACAGAGTTTGCCCGATTTTTATGCAGGGCTGGATTGACGGCGCGATTGATTTTCAAAAAGCGCGAACGGCTTTGGGCGGCGATTTGGATGGCTGTTTGCGTGAGTTCGGCGCGTTTGACGAAAGCGGTTTGGTGAGAATTCCAGACCATCTTTCATACGAAGAAGCGGCGACTCTGCCGTGCGCGGGCGTTACGGCTTACAACGCGCTTTATCATTCTGGAAATATGAAGCCGGGCGAGGCAGTTTTGCTGCAAGGCACGGGCGGCGTTTCGATTTTCGCTTTACAATTTGCTTCGATTCTCGGTTGTCGGACGATTATTACTTCGTCGAGCAACGAAAAGTTGCAGCGTGCAAAAGACTTGGGTGCGGACGATTTAATCAATTATAAGGAACAGCCGGATTGGGACAAAGCGGTTTTGGATTTAACGGAAAAACGCGGCGTTGACCACGTAGTCGAAGTCGGCGGCGCGGGAACAATGCAAAAATCAGTTAACGCCGTAAAAATGGGCGGCGACGTTTCCGTCATTGGAGTTTTGGCGGGCAAAGGCGACTTTAATCCGGCGTCTCTTTTGATGAAAACCGTGAAATTGCAGGGAATTTTCGTCGGCTCGCGGCAGATGTTCGAGCAGATGAATTTGATGATTTGCCAGCACACGCATTTGCAGCCGGTGATTGATAAAGTTTTTGAATTCGGCGAAGTGAAAGACGCTTTGAAATATATGGAAAGCGGTTCGCATTTCGGAAAAATTGTGGTGAAAATAAATTAGCCGCGAACAAACACGAAAATTCACGAAAGTTTTTTCACTTTTGTTCGTGTTCTTTCGTGTTTGTTCGTGGCAAAAAAAGGAGAAAAATTATGGACGGACATAACGAACCGAATGAGCCGCGCAAGGGAATCGCGGCGGACAATTGGGAGAAATTTTTACAGGAATTTTCGGAGCGCAACTACAACCGGCGAGCGCGTTTCGACGTTTTCAGAAGCGACGGCACGACTGAGGAAGAAGCCATCGAAGCGCATCTCGAAGACGTGAAATTAACACACGACGGCGACCGGAAAAACGTCGAAATCATTCGCATCGACCGCAGCGACGGCAATGCCGAGAAAACAAAGGAAATGATTACGAATGTGCGTCGAATCACCGTCCAGATTGACACGGACGGCAGCGAGGACGCGCTCGAAATCACCGATGACCAGGATACTCTGGTGAGTTTGCGGCTCGAATCAAAGGTCGACGGCAATTCATAAAATCGGCGTTTGAATACAAAACTAAAGTCGGAGCGAATAAAATAAATTTGAGGAGAAATTATGGCAAACGAGCTTTATGATATTCCGGTAAAAACAATTGACGGCGCGGAGACGAATCTAAGCGAATACAAGGACAAGGTTTTACTAATCGTCAATGTCGCGTCGAAATGCGGTTTGACCCCGCAATACTCGGGACTGGAAAAACTTTATGAAAATTATCGCGGGAAAGGTCTGGAAGTTTTGGGTTTCCCCGCCAACAATTTCCACGGGCAAGAGCCGGGAACCGAAGAAGAAATAAAGGATTTCTGTTCGACAAATTACGATGTGCAGTTTCCGCTTTTCTCGAAAATTTCGGTCAAAGGCGACGACCAGCATCCGCTTTATCATCATTTAGTCGAAGCGAAACCGGATACGGACTTAACGGACGAGAAATTTGAAGAAGGCTTGAGAAATTACGGGCATACGCGCCAAACGCCGGAAGAACTTTTGTGGAATTTTGAGAAGTTTTTGGTCAATCGAAGCGGCGATGTCGTCGCCCGTTTTGCTCCCGGCGTGACGGCGGAAGACGAGCGTCTAATCGAAAAAGTCGAAGCGGAATTGTCAAAATAAGATGAAGGCTGAATTGTCAGAAACAAAATTCGGGTTGATTCCACACGACGTTTGGCGCGAGAAAAGCAGTCTGGAAGTTTTTCAAAAAATGATTGCGGGCGAGCTGCCGCAGCCGCCGATTGCAAACACGCTCGATTTTCGCCTGGAAAAAATCGAAAGCGGACGCGCCGAATTTGCCGGAACGTCGAAAATTAATTATTACAATCCGCTCGGCACGACGCACGGCGGTTACATCGCAACGCTGCTCGATTCGGCGATGGGCTGCGCGATTCAGTCAACGCTGCCGTCGGGAAAAGGTTCGACGAGTCTGGAATTTAAGGTCAATTTCGTGCGCCCGGTTTTTGACAAGACGGGAACTCTCAGAGCAATCGGCGAAATCATCAATGCCGGCAAGCAAATTGTTACCGCCGAAGCGAAATTGATTGACGAGAACGACAAACTTTACGCGCACGCAACGACGACTTGTTTTATTTTTGATTTGTAAAAATTATGGAAAAGAGAAAATTTGGCAAAACCGATATGGAGTTTTCGGTGCTTGGCTTCGGCGGCGCGGAAATCGGCTACAACCCGAATCAGACGCAGGCGGACGTGAACGATTTACTGAATTCCGCGCTCGATGCCGGTTTGAACGTGATTGACACGGCGGCGGCTTATAAAACTTCGGAAGAATTAATCGGCGAAGCCGTCGGCAAACGGCGCAAAGATTTTTATCTGCTGACAAAATGCGGCGCATTAGACGCCTTCGCCAGATTCGATTGGTCGAAAAAAGGAATTTTGGAAACGATTGAACAGAGTTTGCGCGCATTGAAAACCGATTATCTCGACATCGCGCAGCTGCATAGCTGCGACGCGAATATTTTGCGTCAGGGCGATTGTATCGAAGGTGTGCAGCGAGCGCAGGAAAAAGGCTACACGCGCTTTATCGGTTATTCGGGCGACAACGAAGACGCGAAATACGCGATTAAAATGAACGTTTTCGATTCGTTTCAAACTTCGGTCAACATCGCCGACCAAACGCCGATTGACGGGAATATCAAGCTCGCGGCGGAAAAAGGTTTGGGCGTGATTGCCAAACGTCCGATTGCCAATGCAGTCTGGCGACACAAAGAAAAACCGTCTGAGTCTTATCATCACGAATATTGGGACAGAATTCAGAAATTGAAATTCGACTTTCTCGATAAATCATTGGAAGAAGCGACGGCAACGGCTTTGCGCTTTACGCTTTCGATTGAAGGCGTTGACACGATGATTGTCGGCACGACAAAACCGGGACGCTGGAGCGAAAACGCGAAATTTGTCCGCGAGGGAAAACTTTCAACCGAAGAATTTGAAGCGATTCGCAATCGCTGGCGTGAAGTCGCGGATGAAAGTTGGGTTGGAATGACATAAGAAGTTATGAGCAAATTATTTGAAAAATTAAAATTACGCGGAGTCGAATTTCGCAATCGAATCTGGGTTTCGCCGATGTGTCAGTATTCGAGCGAAAACGGAATGCCGACGGATTGGCATCTGGTTCATCTCGGAAGCCGCGCGGTCGGCGGCGCGGGACTCGTGATAATGGAAGCGACGGCGGTTTCGCCCGAAGGTCGCATTTCGCCTTCTGACGCGGGCATTTGGTCGGAGGCGCACGGCGAAGCGTATAAAAAAATTACGTCGTTTATCAAATCGCAGGGCGCAATTGCCGGAATTCAGATTGCCCACGCCGGGCGCAAGGCTTCGACTGCCGCGCCCTGGGACGGCGGTAAAAAAGTTGAGGAAAAAAGCGGCGGTTGGGAGACGCTCGCGCCGTCGGCGATTGCTTTTAACGATGATTATCCGATGCCGCGCGAAATGCCTCTAAACGACATCAAAAAAGCGACGGACGATTTTGCGGCGGCGGCAGAGCGCAGTGTCGAAGCCGGTTTTGAAGTTATCGAAATCCACGCCGCGCACGGTTATTTGTTTCACGAATTTCTGTCGCCTTTATCCAATAAAAGAATTGACGAATACGGCGGAAGTCTGGAAAACAGAATGCGTTTTCCGCTTGAAGCGGCACGAAAAGTTCGCCAAATTGTGCCGGAAAGTTTGCCTGTTTTCGTGCGAATTTCGTCGACGGATTGGACGGAAAATGGTTGGGATTTAGAGCAATCAATCGAGTTTTGCAGGCAGTTGAAGGAAATCGGCATTGATTTAATTGATTGTTCGACGGGCGGAAATGTTCCGCACGCGAAAATTCCCGTCGCGCCGAATTATCAAGTTCCGTTTGCCGCGGAAATTCGCAAACAAGTCGGAATTGCGACAGGCGCGGTCGGAATGATTACCGAGCCAAAACAAGCCGAAGAAATTTTACAAAAGAGTGAAGCCGACGCAGTTTTGCTGGCGCGTGAGTTTTTGCGCGAGCCTTATTTCGTGTTTCGCGCGGCAAAAGAGTTGGGCGAGAAAATTGATTGTGTGCCGAAACAATACGGACGCGCGATTGAAATCGAAAGCGCGCAGGAAGTAAAAAGCGCGAAAAGCTGAAATTTAATTTGCGGACGAAACTATTTGGTTAAGGAAAATAAAATTATGAAAGCAATCAGAATTCACGAATTTGGCGGAAGCGCGAACTTGCGCGTGGATGAAATTGAAAAACCGACTCCGGGCGCGGACGAGGTTTTAATTAAAACGGCGGCGGCGGGAATAAATTATGCCGACACGATGCTGCGGCAAAATAAATATCTTTTTACGCCGACGCTGCCGTTCACGCTCGGTTTTGAAGTCGCGGGAATTATTGAAGCGGTCGGCGCGAATGTTTCAAATTTTTCGGTTGGGCAGAGAGTTCTGGCAACGATTCGCGGTGGCGGTTACGCCGAATATGCAGTTGCCGATTGGCGAACGATTGTTCCGATTCCCGACGATTTGGAATTTGGAAAAGCGACGGCTTTGCTGGTGCAAGGCTTGACTGCGCTCGGGTTGCTGTCGGATTTAAAAAGCGGGCAGACGATTTTGATTCACGCCGCGGCGGGCGGCGTCGGCTCGCTTCTCGTGCAATTATCAAAGCACAAAGGCGCGAAGGTTTTAGGCACGGCTTCGACGGCGGAAAAACTCGAAAAGATTGCAAGTCTCGGTGCGGATGTCGGCATTAATTACAGCGAATCGGATTGGACTGACGAAGTTTTGGCGGCGACCGACGGCAAAGGCGCGAATTTGATAATCGAAATGGTCGGCGGCGAAATCGGAAAACAGAATCTCAAATGTCTGGCGACGGGCGGAACGATGATTGTCTACGGCGCGGCGAGCGGCGAGGATTTTCAAATCTCGGCTTTGAGTCTTCTGGGCAGAATGCAGACGGTCAAAGGTTACAACCTAAATTTTGAAACACGCGAAAACATGGCGGCTTTTACCAAAGAATTGATGTCGCATATTGCCGAAAATCGTCTCGAAGTAATTGTCAGCGAATTTCCTCTCGAACAGGCGCGAGAAGCGCACGACGCGCTCGAAGGCAGAAAAACAATGGGCAAGGTCGTTTTAATAACTGATAACTGATAACTGATAACTGATAGTGGTTAACTGAAAACGAATAGCTAAAAATGAACAAGACGCTATTTTAAGTTATCAGTTATTAGTTATCAGTTATCAGTTATCAGTTTTCAACTATTCAAGAGTTTAGCAGTATGAATAAACTTTCAGACATTCCGTTTTCGGTTTTGGACTTGTCGCCGATTAATAAGGATTCGACGGCGGCGGAATCTTTTCGTAATTCTTTATCGTTGGCGAAACACGCCGAAAGTTTGGGCTTTAACCGATTTTGGCTGGCGGAACATCACAATATGATGGGCATTGCGAGCGCGGCAACGTCCGTCGTTATCGGTTACATCGCGGCGGGAACGTCAAAAATCCGCGTCGGCGCGGGCGGAATAATGCTGCCGAATCACGCGCCGATGGTGATTGCCGAGCAATTCGGAACGCTCGAATCAATGTATCCGAACCGCATCGATTTGGGTTTGGGACGCGCTCCGGGAAGCGACCGGGTAACCGCTCACGCATTGCGCCGGACTTTGCACAGCGACGGCGACGATTTTCCCGAACTTTTAGGAGAATTGCGATTCTTTTTCAGCGAACCGGTCGAACATCAAAAGGTTCGTGCCGTTCCCGGCGCGGGACTCGATGTTCCGATTTGGCTTCTCGGTTCGAGCGGTTTTTCAGCGCGACTTGCCGGAGAATTAGGTTTGCCTTTTGCCTTTGCCGGGCATTTTTCGCCCGAATATATTTTGCCCGCGTTTGAAATTTATCGCCGCTCGTTTCAGCCGTCGGACACGCTCGAAAAACCGTATGCGATGCTGGCATTGAATATTATTGCCGCCGAAACGGATGAAGAAGCGCAATTTTTAGCGACCACGCAGTTTCAATCTTTTCTGCGCTTGATTCGCGGAACGCCCGGACAGATGCAGCCGCCGGTCAAAGATATGAATGAAATCTGGACGCCGCAGGAAAAAGCTCTGGTCGATTCGCGTGTCGGCGGTTCGATAATCGGGAGCGCGGCGACAATCAGAAAAGGTTTGGAAAAAGTTTTTCGTGAAACAAACGCTGACGAATTGATGATTAACGCGATGATTTACGACCACGCGGCGCGGCTTCGCTCTTATGAAATCGTGGATGAGGTTTGGAAAGGTAAGGCGTCGGCGCAAACTATTTAGCGGAATTTTCAGACGGAAAAATTATGAACGTCAAAGACAAAATAATTCTCGTAACAGGCGGCGCGAACGGCATCGGCAAAGCATTGTGCGAAAGATTCGCGGCGGAAGACGCGCGAAAAATTATCGTCGCCGATTTGGATTTCGAGAATGCGCAAAAAGTCGCTGAAAGTATCGGCGGCTCGGCTTACAAATTAGACGTCAGTGATGAACCGGAAGTTAAACGAATTGTCGAACAAATTTTGCGCGAATTCGGAAAGATTGACCTTGTTTGCTCGAATGCCGGAATCGCAGGCGCGGAAGGTTGTCTGGAAGTTAATAACGACGTTTGGCAAAACATTTATGACGTTAATGTTTTGTCGCATTTGTATTTAGCGCGGGCGATTTTTCCTTCGATGATTGAAAACGGCGCGGGTTATTTTTTGCTGACGGTTTCGGCGGCTGGACTGCTGACGCATTTTGAAGCCGCGCCGTATGCCGTTTCAAAACACGCGGCTCTGGCGCTCGGCGAATATCTTTCGATTGCGTATCACGAGCAAGAAATTCGCGTGTCGTGTCTCTGTCCGCAAGGCGTCAGAACGCAAATGCTTGCCGGCGCGGAGGGCGAGCCGGAAAATTTTTTACTGGCGGAAGCGATTTCGGCGGAAGAATGCGCCGACGCGGTTATCAAAGGTTTCGAGAGCGAGAATTTTTTGATTTTGCCGCACGCCGAAGTCGGGCAATATTTTATCAACAAAGCCGAAAATTATGACCGTTGGCTGTATTCATTGCGAAAAATGCGGCGGGCAGTTTTGACGGAAAAGGAAAGATTATGAAAAGAATTTTTCATATCATAATTCTATTATTGGTTTTTTGTGTCGCTTCGTTTGCACAGGAAGACATTTTGGACTTTGCGGCGAAACACTCGCGTAATTCAAAAGTTCAAAACCCGGATGGAACTTGGCGAACGCCCAAATACGGAGATTATAAACTTGAGAAAGCGGTCGAAGAACTTCAAAAACATAAACGTCCTTGGACGGTTTCGAGAGTTTTGAAATGGTATGGGAAAGCGAAAGATGCAAAGTTAAGGGCAAATTTGCTGCGCGTTTTGGCGGCGAGTAAAGATTCCCGCGCAGCGATTGCTCTTGGAAATGCTTTAGAAGATAAATCGCTGGATGTTCGCTTGTCGGCAGTTTATGGTTTGACGGATTACTTTGTAGAAATTGATTATTGTTGTGGAACTGAGCAGGCTTTCTTCGTCGCTAAAGAATGGTGGGAGAAAAATAAAAAACGACTCGACGAAAAAACAAAGGAAAGAAAATTAAAGAAAAATGAAAAAACGAAAATTGGGAAGTGATTTGGAAGTTTCAGCCGTCGGACTCGGCTGTATGGGTATGTCGGATTTTTATTCGGGGCGCGACGACGCGGAATCGATTGCGACAATTCACCGCGCGTTGGAACTCGGCGTAAATTTTCTCGACACGGCTGATATGTATGGACCTTTTACGAATGAAGAACTTGTCGGAAAGGCGATAAAAGGCAAGCGCGACGAGTTTGTGATTGCCACGAAATTTGCGATTGTGCGCGATGCGAACGACCCGAACGTGCGCGGCATCAACGGCAAACCGGGGTATGTTCGGCAATCGGTCGAAGGAAGTTTGAAGCGTTTGGGAATCGAAACGATTGACCTTTATTATCAGCATCGCGTTGACCCGGACACGCCGATTGAAGATACGGTCGGCGCGATGGCAAAACTTGTCGAAGAAGGAAAAGTAAAATACCTCGGCTTGTCCGAAGCGTCAGCCGAAACGGTTCGCCGCGCTCACAAGGTTCATCCGATTACGGCTTTGCAGTCCGAGTATTCATTGTGGACGCGCGATGTCGAAGACAACGACGTTTTGGCGACGTGCCGCGAATTAGGAATCGGTTTTGTTCCGTATTCGCCTTTGGGACGCGGCTTTTTGTCGGGCGAAATAAAGCGGTTTGAAGATTTGGCGGCGGACGATTATCGACGGCACAGCCCGCGTTTTCAAGGCGAAAATTTTGACAAGAATTTGCAGCTTGTCGAAAAAGTTGAAGAAATCGCCAAAGAAAAAGGCATCACGACATCACAGCTTGCATTGGCTTGGGTTTTGGCTCAAGGCGATGACATCGTGCCGATTCCGGGAACGAAACGGCGCAAATATCTCGAACAAAACGCCGAAGCCGCCAACGTCGAGTTGAGTGCGGAAGCCTTGCGGAAAATTGACGAAGCTTTCCCGAAGGATGCGGCGAGCGGGTTGCGTTATCCGGAAGCGATGATGAAATCGGTGAATGCTTAAATGTAGAATAAAAATAAGGAAGGTAAAAATTATGAAAAGAAGTGCGGAAGCCAGTTGGACTGGCGGAATTATTGACGGCAAAGGCAATTTAAAGCTCGAAAGCGGCGCGTTTGAAGGCGGCTATTCGTTTCAATCGCGTTTCGGCGATGACAATAAATTGACGAATCCAGAAGAATTGATTGCGGCGGCGCACGCCGGGTGCTTTACGATGGCTTTGAGCGGCAATTTAGGAAAAGCCGGTTTTGCGCCGAAAACTATCGAAACAAAAGCGCACGTTAAAATCGAAAAACAGGGCGAAGGTTTTGTTATTCCGAATATTGATTTGGAAACCGAAGCAAGCGTGGACGGCATTTCGGACGAAGAATTTCAAAAGATTGCCGAACAGACAAAGAAAACCTGTCCGGTTTCGCAAGTCTTGAGCGGCGCGGAAATCAGTCTTAAGGCAACTTTGAAAAAAGCGGCAACGGCTTAGTGAAAAACTAAAAGTGAAAAACGAATAATTTTTCGTCGTTCGTTTTTCACTTTTAATTTTTAGTTTTTCACTACTTTGCGTCTAAGCCGCGTCCGGTTTTTTGCTGGAGTTCTTCGATGCGTTTTGATGCCTCGGCTTTGGTGAGATTTTCGTCAAAATCTTCTTTGGCTTCTTCGCTCAAAGTCGTTAAATACGAACGCTGCGCTCCGGTCATCGGCTCGTCGCCGGTCGTCCAATTGTCCGGGTCTTTGATAGTGTTGCTTTCGTCGGCTTGCGCCTGCGTGTTTTTGTCTGTCATAAAAATTTCTCCCTGTATGATTTTGTTTCAGTGATTAAACACTAGCCAGCACACTGCACAAACCGTGCCGCGAATGTTGCCGAAGAAATGCAAAAAAAGGACGAGTTGGCAAATCAAATGCCGACAAGTTAAGATAAATAAAATGGTTGCGGAGATTATGGAAATAAAAAATTTCCGCGCGGGTATTATAAAGTTATAAAAAACAAGGAGTTGAGAAAATGGGAAACTTTGCAAAAGCGATTGAAGATTCAAATTTTGAAGCGGACGTTTTGAGTTCCGACAAACCGGTTCTGGTTGATTTTTGGGCTGAATGGTGCGGACCGTGCCGGATGATTGCGCCGTCGGTCGAAGCGATTGCCGAAGAATACAAGGAAAGAGCGGGCGTCTACAAAATGAATGTGGATGAAAACATGAGCGTGCCGCAGCGTTTCGGCATTCGCGGCATTCCGACGTTGATTCTTTTCAAAGGCGGACAGGAACAGGAACGAATTGTCGGCGCGGTTTCACGCGAAAAGCTGGCGGAAGTGATTGATAAATACGTCTAAATAAAAGGATAAAGGATAAAGGATGAGGGATAAATAAGAGAAATCTTTTTTGTCCCTTTTTCAGTGGTCAAATGGATTTTTGAATTTTTTATCCCTCATCCTTTATCCTTTATCCTTTGATTATCTGGCATAACGATTGCTCAAACCAAAACGCGATGTATTAAAATAATTCTCTTTTTGTCGAGAGAAAAATTAAAATCAATTAAAAAGCAGGGAGGTTTTATGAACGCAATCGAATTATTAAAGGAAGACCACGATAAAGTTGACCGGCTCTTTCAAAAAGTAAAAGCGACTGAAGAAGGCGAAGAACACAAGGAGCTTTTCAAGAAAATCAAAGCCGAACTCGATGTGCATACGCACATTGAGGAAAAGATTTTTTATCCGCGCTTGAAGGAAGAAGAAGAACTCGAAGACATTACGCTCGAAGGCATCGAGGAACATCATCAGGCGAAAATGTTTTTGCGCGAGTTGGCGAGTTTAAGCGAAGACAGCGAAAAGTTCGAACCGAAGCTGAAGGTTTTGATGGAAGATATTACGCATCACGTTCAAGAGGAAGAAGGCAAGATGTTCCCGGACGTTCAGAAGATTATTAATGAATCGGAACTCGAAGAACTCGGCAAGCGAATGGAAGAAGAAAAGAAAAATTTCAAGAAGTCGCAAGGCGCAAGCGCGTAATAAAATTAATTTTAATCAATCACGTATCAACACGAAATTTCACAAAATGAAGTTTCGTGTTTTTCTTTTTGCGACCGTCAGAGGACTTTGAATTTGGCTTCCTGCACGAGTGTTCATAAATGGTAAGCGGCTTTGTGAAAATTTGATTTCACAAAGCCGCTCAGAGCCAATTTCAATGTTATTGAAATTTAGAGGTTTTTAGTCGAAGAACTTATCTTAACGCCGCCGTTTGTTGTAACTACGCGAATCGGCGCGCCGCCGCCGTTTAAGTCTGTGTTCAGCCGCACGGCACGTTGTCGGTCATTTTTTTCTACGTTAAGAGCGGCAATATCGCTTTTGAATCCGCCGTTGACCGTGCCGGTTTCGACTCGCGCCGCGAAATTTTCCGGTATTGATAAATGGACGCCGCCGTTGGTGGTTTGCACATCAAGACCGCTGCCTTTCCAACTGCTGCCGGATAATTCAACGTGAACGCCGCCATTTGCGGTTCTGCCTTTAACGTCGCCTGCCACGTCGTCCAAATGGATTCCGCCGTTCTGCGTTTCAAAATCCATTTTGCCGTCAACTCCGCTAATCGAAATGCCGCCATTATGTGCCGTTAATTTAAGATTAGTCGAGCGCGGCACGAGAATTTCGTAGGAAACCGCCCACGTTGTCTCGCTCCCGGAATTTTCGGCGCGGATGTTCGAGCCTGTTTCGATGCGGATATTTCTTGCGATGGCTTGCGCCGCTTCATCGGTCGCGCCTTGCGTTTGAACGCAGGCACGAACCAAAACGTCCGCTCTGTTTTCGCCTCTCACCTTGACGCCGCCGTTTTTCCCGCCGTCAACATTCAAAAGACTTCCCGGGCGTACAGTCATTTCACGGGTTTCTTTGAAAGAAACTTTATTGTCACCGGAAGAATAATTGTAGTTAGAGCAAAAATCGCTGCTTATTGTCATTCTTTCAGCTTTGTCCTGTGCAAAAGTGGCGGCAGCGGAGACAAAAAGAATTGCCAGAAAAGAAGCGGAGCGTAAAAATGTATTATTTGAAACTTTCATCATCGTCGAAATTCCCTCCAAAAGTAGTATTTAGTTTTGAAAATTGCTTTTCTATTTACGAAACACCGCGCGTTTGAATTTTGTGACATTAAATTTGAAGAAATTAAATATTATTGCTTTCCGACCTTCTTAAATGCGTCAGTCGTCATTATGTATTTTATTGCGCCGTCGGCTGCTATTTGATAAACAAAATTTTTAGTTACAACTAATTCAGAGATTTTAGGACTTCTGGTTAAAACGTGAAATACGTCCGAATCTTCAGGAGCGTCGTCGAGAATAGCAGTATGATAGCCCGTTTCGATTTTCTTTATATCCGGCGGAACTGCGAATTCGATTATCGAAACGTGCATTTGATGTCTCTCTAAAATCTTTGCGCCGTCTTTTGAAATTCTGTATCGTGTGTCGCCGCCGAGCGGAAAAACATTCGATTCTGTCTGAGCAGGAAGAATATAAACAAAAAATTCGTCTGATTTTGCTGGTAAGACGGCAAAATTATAAGGTCTGTTTGTGACTTTGAAATCGGCTTTGGCGGTTTCGAGAGCTTTGGCGGCATTTAAATAAAAGCCTGTATCTTCTTTCGGTTTGTCAATCTTCGTTGCCTTAAAATCTTCGGGCTTCGCTTCTTGAGTCGCTTCATAAGCAATCAAATACTTATCTCGTTTTTCGCTTAAACGCCCGTAGGCTACAATCCAGCCTTTATCTGTTTTCCTTGCAACATAGCCTGTAATGCTGCCTTCGGGCGGCGATAAAGCAAGAACCGCATCGGATGAATGCCAGGCGGCAACGTCAAATTCATAAAGCATTTTGCCGCGCGCCGTAATTTCATCTAATTCAGTTTGTGTAGCAGGTTTTTGTCTTTGCCCAAAAACGCTTGCAACGGAGAAAAGCAAAAGCAAAAAGAAAATTAGTTTTATAGTTTTCATAACCTTTGATAGATGTCTTGCAGTTGATTCAAGTTGCGCCTGCAATATCATTCTTAATCTGTGCAAATTGCGGCAAAACATCAAAAACCTGAAGCGCGTATTTCACATTTCCGAACGGCGCGGAAACCTGCACGCCCTGAATCAAATCCTGAACTTCCTGCAAAGATTCACGCGCGATTTTTATTCCTTCGTCGCGGGCTTCTTCCTTGCTTTTTGCCGACGCGAGGCGCATTCGCTGTAAAATATCCGAAGTCACGACGACGCCCGGAACTTCGTTGTGCATAAATTCGGCGTTGCGAATCGAGACGAGCGGGAAAATTCCGGCGACAATCGGAATGCGGACGTGCGAAATCCTTTTCATAAAATCGCGCAGTTGTTTCGTGTCATAAACCGGCTGCGTGATGGCGTATTCCGCGCCCGCTTCGACCTTCCATTCAAAACGCCGGATTTCTTCATCCATATTTATCGCGCCCGGATTGACGCCGACGCCGATTGAAAATGCCGTCGGACAGCCGATTGGATTGTTGCCCAAATCGAGTCCGTGATTTAGTTTGTTGACCATATTCGTCAAGCCGATTGAGTCAATGTCGAAAACGGCGGTCGCGTCCGGGAACGGTCCCATTTTCGGCGGGTCGCCGGTGATTATCAAAAGATTGTGAACGCCGAGCGCCGCCGCGCCGAGAAGGTCTGACATCATTCCGAGAAGATTTCGGTCGCGGCAGCAGTAATGAAGGACGGCTTCGATGCCGATTTCGCGTTCGACAAGAATCGCCGTCGCCTGCGCCGACATTCTGGTTTGCGCTCGCGGTCCGTCGGGAATGTTCACTGCGTCAACGCCCGCCGTTTTTAATAATTTGATTGATTCCAAAGTCTTCGCCGCATCGCAGCCTTTCGGCGGCAAAACTTCGACGCTTGTTACAAACTCGCCGCGAGCGATTTTCCGCGACCAGTTTGAACGCAATTCCGGCGGAACGATTTCAACGTCAGTCGGTTTTAAGTCAATCACTCTGACCTTTTCCGTCTGTTGAGCAACTGTTGCCTGACGCGGAGAAACGGCGCGAACCGAATCGGAAATGAGTTTGATATGCTGCGGAGTCGTGCCGCAGCAGCCGCCGATAAACGACGCGCCTGCCTTGATAAACCGCTTGGCAAACTTCGACATATATTCGGGCGAACACATATAAAACTGCCTGCCTTGCACATCTCTCGGCAGTCCGGCGTTGGGTTGAGCCGAGAGTTTTTTCGTCGTCGCGCCGCGCATTTTTTCGAGCGTGGTTAAAATATGAGTCGGACCGACGCCGCAGTTTAAACCGATAACGTCCGCGCCTAATTCGTCTAATTTTTGCGTAAAAACTTCCGCGTCCGCGCCGAAAATGGTTTTGCCTTCCGTGCCGATTGTCATCTGCGCGATTACCGGCAAATCGGAAAGTTCTTTGACCGCTTTTATCGCCTGCTCGATTTCCGATAAATCCGAAAAAGTTTCAAGAACGAATAAATCTACTCCGCCTTCCAAAAGCGCCGAAATCTGCTCGGCAAACATCTGCTTTGCTTCGTCAAACGAAGTCGGACCGTATGGCTCGATTCGTAAATCGAGCGGTCCGATTGCGCCAGCGACAAAAACGTCTTTGCCTGCCGCTTCTCCGGCGATTCGCGCACCGGCGATGTTGATTTCGCGCAATTTATTTTCGAGACCGTATTGCAGAAGCCGATGGCGCGTCGCACCGAAAGTGTTGGTTTCGATTATGTCCGCGCCTGCTTTGACATATTCGGCGTGAACTTCGCGCACGAGGTCGGGCGCGGTTAAATTCAGCTCGTCGTAAGAGCGGTTAATGTAAATTCCCTTGTCGTAAAATCGTGTTCCAATCGCGCCGTCAAAAACGAAAACTCTATCGCTGTTTAATAAATCTCGAAAGTTTTTCATAATAATCAATTGTTCGCAGCTTGTAGTTTGTCGGAAGACAGGATTGGCAACAAACTCCAAACTGCGAACAAAACAAAAATCCCGGCTACCGAAACAGCGCGAGACTTTTTTATTAAAATCCTTATTTTGGCTGTTTAGCAGATTATTTAACGTGGTCGCAAGTCGCAAATAACTCACCACGAAAGGTTAAAGATAAATGATGCGATTTTAGCCGCAAACTGTCAAGTTTCAAACATTTTACTCTTGTGCCGTTTTGCCTGAACTCAATGCGCCGAAAAATGCGTAACTCGCTTTTTTGCCCGTAATTTCCAGACGCCAATGCGTAAAATCTTCGGCTTGTGTGCAGGCGTTTCCTCTGCCCTGCAAAACCAAAAAGTATTCAGTCGAAGGCGCGATGCCGGTTTGAAAAATGCCCGTTCCGGTTTGAACTTTATATTTAAAACGCCATTCTTTGTAAAGAGTTACGCCGAGTCCGGTGTCTTTGCTGTCGTGCAAGTCTGCCATATACGCCACCATCGAAATCGGTTTGATTAGATTCAGCGTTCCCGATTTGTTTTGCTTTTCTCTAAAATTTAATTTCCACAAATTGCTTTGAAGCGAACCGTCGAGAGAGAAATTTTCGCCCGGCGCGCTGATTCCCTTCAAGTCGTCGGGATAACCCGCAGTCGTGAATAGATTAGCCGTTCCAAACTTGATTTTCGCCAGCTCGCCGAATTCCAAACTTGTCGGTTTTTTTGTGCTGATTGAATAAGTTCCGGCATCGGCGCAACAGGCGCAAGCCCAAACATCCGGCGAAGAGAATAAAGTAACGACGGCAAAAATGAAAAGCAACAAAGCACGAATTATCACAAATTTTTTCTCCAAATTCAGCGTTTATTTTGGTGCAAGTTTGCGTTTAATCGAAAAAATTGTCAATAAAGTTTTTGCGCCTGTCGAGAAAATTCTATAAATTAAAATTACTTTTGACATTTCGGGCAAAAATATGTCGAGCGTCCGGCTTGCTTTAATCTTTTAATTTCGGTTTTACAATTTACGCAAGATTCCTTTTCACGGTCATAAACGCGCCAACCTGACGAATAACCGCCGTCGTAATAACTGCCGTCGATGTTTTCGGGATTGACGTTCAAAGTCGAGCCGTGCGCGATTGATTCGGCTAAAACGTCACGGATTTTTTCAAACAAAACGTTCGCTTTTTTTGCGGAAAGTTCGTTCGCAGGCATTTGCGGATTAACACGCGCAAGAAACATTGCCTCCGAAGCGTAGATATTACCGAGACCTAAAACCTTCGTCTGGTCGAGCAGAAATTCTTTGAGAGATTTTTTAGAAGTTTTCAAAATCTGTCGGAAATACTTTGGCGAGAAATCTTCGGAAAAAGGTTCGGGCGCGAGTTTTTTCAATTCTTTTGCTTTGTATAAATTTGTAGTCTCGACAATTCTCATAAAACCGAAATGTCTTTGGTCTTGAAAAACAAGCCGCGTTTCGTCCGAGAAATAAAAGGCGGCGTGAGTGTATTTCGGATTTTCGCGCTCAACCGGCAGCAGCATAAAACGTCCGCTCATTCGCAGATGCGCGATTAAAGTTTGCCCGTTATCAAGGTCAAATAGAATGTGCTTGCCGCGCCGGTGAACGAAATTTATTTGAGCATTTTTTAGTTTTTCGGCAAATTCTTCCGGCGGATTAAAAGGCGCGAGTCGTTCGCGCAGCAGTTCGGCGACGATTATTTGACGGCGTGAAATTAAATTGTTTAGTGATTTGGCGACGAGTTCGACTTCGGGCAATTCAGGCATCTTTATAATGGTAAATGGTAAATGGTAAATGGTAAATGCAGGAAACATTCTTTGATTTATCATTTACCACTTATCATTATGTTCTTGTGTAATCGGTGAGCGAAGTCTTATCGCCGAGAACCGCGCCTTTGCCGACGGAGACATTTCTGCCGATGTAGCAGCTTCGTCCGATGACGGCGTTTTCAATATGAGATTGACTGGAAATGCGCGTATGCGACCAAATGACGGAGTTTTCGACGACGGCTTTTTCTTCGATGTGAACGCCTGCTCCGATAACCGAGTTGATAATTTTTGCGTTTGGTTTGATGATGCAGCCCGCGCCGACGATTGAGTTTTTATCAATAATCGCCGCTGTCGCAACGTCTGATTCGCCCGGCTTTTCCGCTTCAAAACCCTTTATTTGTCCGCTCAAAAAATCGTGATGCGCTTCCAGATAGCTCTGCGGCGTGCCGATGTCACGCCAGTAGTTTCCCTTCATTACAAAGGCGTGAAAGGCTTTTTGCCGCTTCAACAAATCGGGAAAAACATTGTATTCAAACGAATAATTTTCGCCTTCGGGAATCGTGTCCAGAACGCCCGGTTCTAAAATATAAATTCCGGCGCTGATATTTTTTGTCGTCAAATTGGCGAGTTCTGCCGGCTTCGGTTTTTCCAAAAATTGTAAAACCTTCGCGTCTTCGTCTGTTTCAACCAAACCGTAAGCCGCGGGATTTTCGACCGGCGTGAGAACAATCGTCGCTTCGGCGCGTTTTTGCTGATGAAAGCCGATGACTTTGAATAAGTCCAAATCAGTTAAAATATCACCGTTTAAAACAACAGTCGTTTCACGAATTCGGCTTGCCGCAAATTTATACGCGCCGCCTGTTCCCATTGGCGCAGGCTCGGTTACATAACGCAAGTTGACGCCGTAATCAAATCCGTCGCCGAGCAGGTCTTCGATTTTGTCCGGCTGATAACTCAAGGAAAGCGTGATGTCTTTGATTCCCGCGCGGCGCAAAATTTCGATTTGATAAAGTAGAAACGGACGGTTCAAAACCGGAACAATCGGCTTCGGCGTATAAACGGTCAATGGTCGCAGCCGCGTGCCTTTTCCGCCGGCTAAAATTAGTGCCTGCATAAAAATAAGTTGTTTTTCTCGTCAAGCGATAAAGCTAAAGACTAGAAAATGTAGGGAGAAAAATCAAAAGTGAAAATTGAATGAAAATTTATGTTTAAAGTATCGCAAAACTTGTTAAAAACCGTTGACACATTTTATTCAGATGTGTTAGCTTAAATCTGGAGATTAACCCTAGAAAATTAATCTGTCCGCACAACCTCACAAGTATTTCTCTCAAAGGTTTTCAAAACAAAAATTAAATTCCAAGGTTTTTCAATTCACGATGAGTTTCGACAAAACAAAAGCGATGCGAAGTGCCGAGAAATTTCTGTCTCTCGGCAAGATTCGCTCGGCAATCAGCGAGTATCAGAGAGTCGCGGAAAATGACCCGAAGGATTTCAGCACGCTGAATATCCTCGGTGATTTATACGTCAAAAACTCGGAAAAGCAGGAAGCCGTCGCCTGTTACACAAAGGTCGCCGAACATTACAACAAACAGGGATTTGCTCATAAAGCCATCTCTATCTACAACAAAATTTCTCGCCTTCAGCCGAATTCGATGGAGGTTTCCGAAAAGCTGGCGCAGCTTTACCAATCAAAAGGCTCGATTGCCGAAGCTCGAATGCATTACGTCGCGCTTGCCGAACAGCATCAGCGCAAAGGACAGAAAACCGAAGCTCTCAGCATCTGGAAACAAATTGCCGAACTCGACCCGAACAACACGGATATTTATCTGAAAATCGCCGAAACCTGCGAGCAGGAAGACCAGCCGGACGACGCGGCAAAAGCGTTCACCGAAGCAGGATTAAGATTGTCCGAACAAGGACAATTCGAGTCGGCGGTCGCGGCATTTACGAAAGCATTAGATATTAAAAAGAATTATTTGCGGGCTTTGAACGGAATGGTTAAAGCGCAAATCGGTTTGGGCGATTCGGACGAAGCGGCAAAAATTCTGGAAGGCATTCTCGAAGAACAACCGTATAACCGCGATATTCTCTATCTGCTTGTGGATTGTCACCTCGATATGAACAACGCGGCGGAAGCCGAACAAGCGATTATCAAGCTCGTCGAGCAGGAACCGGCAAATTATCCGAAATTCCTTGACCTCGTAAAAATTTATCTCGCCGACAACGATTCAAACGCAGCCGCCCGCATACTTTCGATGTCGTCAGAGCATCTACTTGTCGGCGGACAGTCGGAAGATTTTCTTAATTGGACGAACGAGATTCTGGCGAGAAACCCTGAACAGCTCGACGCTCTGCGGCTTCTCGTGCGCTATCACGGCTGGCAGCGCGATGAAGCCGAACTCAGGAAATCTCTGGAAACTTTAGCTGAAGCCGCGCATCAAAACGAAGCCTTTGACGACGAGAAATACGCGCTTTCACAACTTGTGATGATTGCGCCATACGAAACCGAATATGCAAAACGTCTGCACGAATTGAATGTCGAACACGGTTTCGAGACGGGCGAATTTGTCGCGGCAAACGATTCGAGCGATGTCGAACAACAGGAAAATATCGTCGCTGTTGAAATCAATCAAGATTTGAACGAACAAAACGGAGCATCGAGCAACGGTCATAAGGAGTTTAACTTTGCAGACGAAAATGTGTCGCCCATTTTTGAAGATTCGAGCGGAAAGGAATTTTCCGGTTTAGTAAAAGAATTCGATTTTTATAACGAAGACCTCGAAGCCATCGTTATCGAAAACGAAGTTGAAGAAATCGAAGCCGAACCTTTTGAAGCAGACGATAGAGAGCCTGCCGCCGAACTCAAACTTGCCGATAAGCTAAAATTGCAGCAGGAACTCGAAGGCGTAGAATTTTATATCGCGCAAGGCTACAAGGATTTGGCGGAAAAATCCCTAAACAATCTGGAAGCGGAATTTGGACCGCAAGCGGAACTCGCCGAGCTTCGACTCCAGTTAAACGGCTCTGTTCCTATTCCAAATGCAGCCGCCAAAGCCGAAAAAGAAAAAATTGTCGAAGAGACTCCGGCACAGCCTTCAATCGAAAAGAGCTTTGAGCTTTATGACGAACTGAAAAATCAATTCGATTCCGAAGAACCTGAAACCGACGACAATGGCGATTACGAAACGCAGTATCACACGGCAACCGCCTACCGCGAAATGGGTTTGATGGAAGACGCCATCAGAGAATTTCAAAACGCTATCGGTTTTATCGAAAAAGGCGAAGACACGCGACGATTTTTCCAATGCGCCAATCTGTTGGGGCTTTGCTTTATGGAAAAACAAATGCCGAATCTCGCTTTGATGTGGTATAAACGCGCCCTCGAAGAAACGCGCGATTTAACCAATGATGAAAAACAAGCTCTCTGGTATGAACTCGGCAATGCTTACGAAGCCGGCGGCGACCACGCGAAAGCTCTCGAGTATTTCGAGCAAATTTACGCGCTCGAGGTTGATTACCGTGATGTCGGAAAGCGTCTCGAAAATTTACAGCCGGAAAATATGCCGACCGCCGTTTAATTAACGGTTGTTCACAGACAAAAATAAAAGTTATAATCAGACGGTATGGCTGCAAAACTGACCGTTATTTTTTTTATCATTTTGTTCCTGCTGGCGGGCATTTCATTGACTCTCGTGCCCTGGATGAGCATCGGCTTGATAGGCGATTGGAGCAATAATTTTTTTCTGGCTTTCGCAGTCGAAAAAACCGGCTGGACGCGCCTGCACGAAATCGTCGCTTCAAATTGGTTTCGCGGCGCGGTTACGGGATTTGGCGTGTTGAATATATTGCTCGCCTTCTGGGAAATAGCGCATTTCAAACAAAGCGTCGAAATGATTGAAGAAAAAGATTCAAGCGTCGCCGTCGGCAAGAAAAATGTTGAGTTTCAATAATCTCAATTTTCCTTTACTCTACTTGATAACCGACGGCGAAATGACCGCGCAAAATTTCACAGAAAAAAAATCGCAGACGCTCGAACTCATCAAAATTGCCGCCTCAAACAAAATTTCTCTAATTCAAATTCGTGAAAGGAAAATTCCCGCGCGGCTTGTTTTTGAATTCGCACGCGAAGCCGCAGAAATCACCCGAAACACCGACACAAAACTTCTGGTCAACGACCGCGCCGACATTGCTCTGGCGACAAACGCCGACGGCGTTCATTTAACCTCGCGCTCGCTTTCCGCCGATACGATTCGCCGCGCCTTTCCCGAAAATTTTATTGTCGGCACGTCGGCGCATACAATCAAAGCGGCTGAAAACGCTAAAAAGCAAAGCGCGGATTTTGTAACCTTCAGCCCGATTTTTTCGACGCCGAATAAAGGCGAGCCGCAAGGCGTCGAAACGCTGCGAGCGGTTTGCGAAAAATTAAAACCGTTTCCGGTCATCGCGCTCGGCGGAATTGACGAAACAAATTACAAATCGGTTTTAGAAAACGGCGCGAGCGGTTTTGCCGCGATTCGCTTTTTGAACGACGCGGAAACCATAAGAAAATTGTCCACAGATAAACACCGATGAACGCGGATAAGAGAAGAAAAAAAGATTCCAAAATCCAAAATCCAAAATCCAAAATATGTTTGGCGATTGCCGGACTCGACCCGTCGGGCGGCGCGGGAATTATCGCCGATATAAAAACTTTTACGGCGTTCGGTTGTTTTGCGACCGCCGCCGTAACTTCCTTGACCTTTCAAAATACGATTGGAGTGTTTGGCGCGGCTCACCAAACAGCCGAAACTTTGCGCGGGCAGGTCGAGCCGGTAATCGAAGATTTTGAAATTTCCGCCGTCAAAACCGGAATGCTTCCGACACGCGAAATTATCGAAGAAACGGCGCGTCTCATCCAAGACAACAAACTGAATAATTTGGTTGTTGACCCGGTGGTGCGCTCGACTTCGGGTTTTGATTTGATTGACGACGAAGCGTTAAAATTTCTTATCGAAAAACTTTTTCCGCTGGCAGACATCGTAACGCCGAACTTGCCCGAAGCCGAAAGAATCGCGCAAATGAAAATCGAAAACGAAAAAGACATCGAAAAAGCCGCGCGGATAATGCAGAATTTCGGGGCGAAAAATGTGTTAATAAAAGGCGGTCATTTTCAAGGTAAAAGGCAAAAGGTAAAAGGCAAAAGTGAAACTCGTTTGGCGCAGGATTTTTTATTTGTCGGTGATGAAAAATATACTTTTGAAGCTGACTTTATCGAAACGACCGCCACGCACGGAACGGGCTGCACACTTGCATCGGCAATTGCGGCAAATCTGGCGCTTGGAAAAGGTTTGATTGAATCGGTTGAGATTGCGAAAAGATTTGTAACCCAAGCGATTCGCACCGCGCCGAATTTGGGGCGCGGGCATTCGCCGATAAATCATTCGATTTTAGGGTTCGGAATTCAAGATTCAGGATTTAAGAGCAAGAATTCTGATTTTTAATCCTGAATCCTGAATTTATTTCGCCGGCGTGAAGATATTCGGCGAAATATAAGTTACGCCAAAGATAACTCCGGTGCGCGGGCTGAATTTCGTCAAACCGAATAGTGCGGCGGCGTCGAAGCGCAAATTTGAAGCCTTGATTTGCGTGCCGAGGCGAAACTGCGAAAGGCTTTCGGTTCCCAAAGGCGCGCCGCTGTTTCGGGTGTTGGAGCGTCCGTTTATTTCTCCGAGAATATTTACGCGGTCGGTAACGCGAAAAATTCCCGCCAGTCCGTAAATTAAAACGTCGTTTTGCGTAAAGCGTTCGAGCGGCGCGGTCAAAATAGCCAGTCCGAGATTGCCGAAAACATTGACGCGCGGAGTGTGTCCGGCGCGTCTGCCGAATCTTTTTTGCACCAAAAATTTGCCGAAAATGTTCGTCTGATTCGTGCCGATGCCGCGTGCCTGGTCGGAGTTCGGCAGTTCAAAACCAAACTTAAATCCGAGCGCTGGCAAATTGCGCGTTTCATTTCGCAGCTTTATTTTGGTCGAAACGATAAAATCACCCGCGTCGTTCGATGAATTTCCGTCAAGATTTAGAGGAATCGGCGAAGGCGAAATGGCGGAATTAACCGCCAGAAAATTTTGCAAAACGCCTTCGACTTGAAATTCGACATTCGACGCAAAGCCGACTTTCACGCGAATGTTGCCGACGCGCGTCAAATCGCCGCGCAAACCCGACAAAGGAAATTTCGCGTTTTGCTCGAAATCGACGCCCGCCGCAATTTCAAACGCGCCGACCGGCGTCGTGTCAACGTCGTCGGTAAGCAGCGGTCTTTGTTGCGCGAAAGCGAAAACGCTCAAACAAAGAATTAGATTTAGGCAAACAAAAAGGCGTTTCATACTTTAGAATTTCAATTTTGGCATTAAGCAAGGTATTTTGTAAATCAGAACGACCGAGATGACCTGGGGCGAAGAAACCGCCGCCGCGCAAGTCGAGGGATAAGAAACAACGTAAAAAAAAAGTCGCTGCCCGCGCCGTCCGCGTCCATTGATTTGTTTGGCTTATTTTAGAAGTCCGATTTGTTGCATTATTGCCAGGTTATCCATTAAATTCCACGTTTCGATAATTAAACCGTTTTCGTCAAAAAGATGTAAGTCCCAAAAAGTCGCTGTAATCTTTTTGTGTGTCGGCTGAACGCCTAAAACCGCCTTTGTATGCGTCGCGGTCGCAACGCTTCTGCCCATTACCCGGTTATCTTCCGCAACGGCGTGTTCGACTGTAATTAACAGCATCAGGGCTACATTTACATACAGCGTTGGAAACTGTAGCGCAAGAAAAATCAAGCCGCATAACATTTCAAAAACTGAACTCGAAGCGTTTGCGCTGCGGTGCATTCCAATCTGTCCCCAAGCTGGAAATGACAATACCAATGCAAAAAATTCAATAGCCACAGCAAAGAAGAAGTATTTCAAGTAATTTGGTGATAAGACCTTACCTGCTGTGGATGACATTACTTATAGTAAATCAACCGAGACATCTTAATACCGCTATTGCTTGCCGTAGGTTGCTTCGGTCGTTTCAGGATTGTTATCTTCGTCTCCGTGTAAGTCAATAAATTTGCTCCGGCGTTTCTCTTCTCTATTTCCCTCCGGTTGATCTTGGATAGGATTTTTAACCTCTTCGTCAACCTTATTCAGATCATCTCTAATAGTTTTTTCCTGCCCTGTTCGCACTGGTGTTTCTTGATCAGTCATAATATTTCTCCTATTGATTAATTCAATCGCATTTTCAAATACGGTAATTTAGAACCAGATGTGGAAGGGACTCGTGTGACTACCGGGATGATACCCACTGGCATCACAGGTCGTCGTGCAAGTGCATTTTGGGTCGCGGTCACACAGGGTATGAAGCTTCCCACAAATGTGTGGCTGCTGTTGCATCTTAATCTCCTCTTGTTCGAGGATCGGCACTTCGGGAATTATCATTGTCTCTTTACCCATAGTCATTCTCCTTTTAGCTGTAATTAGGCAATAAATACATGCGTTCGCCGCTCGGCTTCGATTACCATAGCCCGTTAATTTTGACAACGAACCGCATAAGTTTGAATTTCCGCTTCCTTATACTCCAAATCAACTTTAAAGTCAACAAAAAATTGATACTGCGTAAATTCTTTGGTCGTGTAACAGAAAAGATGCTGACCAAAAATGCGAAATCTAACGTCAAATAATTATTTAACTAACGAGTGCAATTTTATTGGACTGCAATTTAATTTAGCTGTGCGTCTAAAAGGCAAGAATTTTACATAGCATCTTGATGCTTAGAGCAAACCTCTTTCCTTTACCCGCAGATAAGTTTCGAGCAGTTTCGGCGCAAGCGAATTAGTCGTTACGTCGAGCGCGAGACCGCCGATTGTTTCGACCAATCTTAAAGCCGATTCTCGTTGATGAATAATTTCTTCCGCCGCGCTCTGAGTGAAAACGTCTTTTAGTTCTTTGGGAATTTCGCTGACCGTTTGGTTCAAATCTCGGTCACCGATTGTAACGACGAGCGGAAGATGTCGCGGACGCAGAAGTTTGAGCGAGTTTATCAATTCTTTTGAGCTTTCCTTATCGACCAAATCGGTCAAAACAACGACGAAAGAACGCTTTTTCGAGTTTGCCGCGATAAATTGGAAGGCGCGTTGGTAGGACGGTTCAATCAATTCCGGTTCTAAATCGTGAAGCGCTTCCAAAACCGCGTCGGTTTGTCCGATTCCTTTTTTCGGCGGCAAAAACCTTTTGACGTTTCGTCCGAAAACGACCAGACCGCAATTATCGCCGCCGCGTGAAGCCGCCGACATCAGCGCAAGGCTGGCGTGAATCGCCGTGTCGAATTTTGTTTCATCGCCGATTCTGCCCGTCATCAGTCGTCCCGCGTCGAGCGCAATAATGATTGTCTGGTCGCGTTCGATTTGATATTGGCACGTGGTCAATTTCGAGCGTCTGGCGGTCGCCGTCCAGGAAATATGCCGCTGTTCGTCGCCGCGCACGTAATCGCGCAGAGATTCAAATTCGCGCCCTTCGCCGCGCCGGATTGCTTTGCGCTGAACCGCCAAATAGGAATTCGCGCCAAGCGCTTTCAGTTCCATCTCACGCGCCCGCCGCATATTCGGATAAACTTTGACCGTTTCGATTTTGCCCAAATCCGTCTGACACCAAACGAGTCCGAGCCGCGAAAGAAATCGCGCGGCGGTTTTACCGAATTCGTATCGCCCGCGCTGCGGCGGCGTCAAATTGTAAAAGAATTCGGCAAAAGTTTGTCCTTCGATTTTGAATTTCGCTTCACGAGTTTCCGACAGTTTCATTGCGGGCGGAAATTCGTCTTTGATTTGCAGGTCAAATGTTTTCGGACTTCGATTTTCGACGCGCAGTTTTATTTGATTAGCGTCGCCGATTGCAAAGCGCTTGCCGAATTCGCGCGAAATTGTCAGTTCTTCGGGAAGTTTGCGGCTTATAAAATAATCAACGAACGCGAGCAGAACGAGCAAAATGTCATAAACCAAAACTGCATAGCGAAGCGCGGGAAAACTCCACGACAACGACAGCGGAACAAAACCGATTGCCAGCAGAATAAAAAACAGACGCGAGAAAACAAAGCGCATATTGCTGAATATCTTAACCTAAAAATTATGCGCGGCAAATGATTGTTCGATTCCGCCTGTTGATTTTTACTGCAATTCTCTTGTATCATTTGCACGGTTTTTATTTTTAAGATTTTATGAACGCAGTTCGGTTTAACGACGATAATAATTGAAACGGCTTCTGACAAGATGTTTTGTTCAGAGTCTTTCGTTTGTCGCCAAATCGAAAGGCGTTTTTGTTTTGCAGGCAAAAAGTGAAAAACGAATAGTGAAAAATAAAATTCATCACTATTCACTATTAACTTTTCACTATTCACTATTTTATGTTGGATACTTTAGGAAATCTGGAACGCACGCATATGTGCGGCGAGCTTCGCGCGGAAAATGTCGGCGAAGCGGTTGTTTTAATGGGTTGGACGGCGAAGAAACGTGACTTCGGGATTTTTACGTTCGTTGATTTGCGCGACCGCGAAGGCATCACGCAAATCGTCGTTAGCGAAGAAACTGCAAGCGAGGCGCACGCGAAGGCGAAAAATCTGCGCGGCGAATTTGTACTTGCCGTCAAAGGAACGGTTGTTGCGCGAACGCCCGAAACTGTCAATAGAAAATTACCGACGGGCGAAATCGAAGTTAAAGCCGACGAGATTTTGATTTTGAACGACGCGAAAGTTCCGCCGTTTCAACTCGAAGTCGCCGGTTCGGAAAATCTCGCGTCGGAAGATTTGCGCTTGAAGTATCGCTATTTAGATTTGCGCCGTCCGCAGTTGCAGAACAATATCCGAATACGCGCGAAAACCATTGCGAAAATCCGCGAGTTTATGGACGCGCAGGGATTTATCGAAATCGAAACGCCGATTCTGCTTAAATCAACGCCTGAAGGCGCGAGAGATTTCGTCGTTCCGTCGCGGATTCACGCCGGAAAATTTTTCGCTCTTCCGCAGTCGCCGCAGATTTTGAAACAGCTTTGTATGATTTCCGGTTTCGACAAGTATTACCAAATCGCCCGCTGTTTCCGCGACGAAGATTTGCGGGCAGACCGTCAGCCGGAATTTTCGCAGCTCGATTTGGAAATGAGTTTTACCAATCAGGAAATTATTTATCGCATAATCGAAGGAATGTTTCGCCACGTTTTTCGGCTGATTGATGTCGAATTGCCCGAACGATTTCCACGAATAACTTACGCGGAGGCGTTGCGACGATACGGAAGCGACAAGCCCGATTTGCGTTTTGAAATGGAACTCGCGGATTTGTCCGACGAATTAAGAGAAACCGATTTTGCGCCGTTTGCCGAGACTTTGAAAACCGGCGGCGAGATAAAATGCGTCGTCGCCAAGGGCAAAGCCGATTATTCGCGCAAGCAATTGGACGAACTACAGGAATTTGCGAAGCGTTACGGCGCGGGCGCGTTGGCTTGGATAAAGCTCGGCGATGAAACAACTTCTTCGCTTTTGAAAGTTCTCGGACAAGAAAAAATCGAACAGCTCGCTTCCAGCGCAAATGCCGAACAAGGCGATGCGGTTTTGATAATCGCCGGAAGAAAATCCGTCGCTGCCGCGTCTTTGAGCGCGTTGCGATTGGAGATTGCCAGGCGTGAAAATTTGATTCCGCAAAATGTCTTTAAACCGCTGATGGTCGTTGATTTTCCGATGTTTGAATACAACGAGGAAACCGGAAACTACGCGGCGGCGCATCATCCGTTCACCTCGCCGATGGACGAAGATTTAGAAATGTTCAAACGCGCCGTCGAAAACGGTGAAAAGGAATTATTGGGGAAAATTCGCGCGAAAGCCTACGACGCGGTTATCAACGGAATAGAATGCGCGGGCGGCTCGATTCGCATTCATCAGAGCGACGTGCAGGCATTGAACTTTAAAGCATTAGGTTTGTCGCCAGAGAAAGCACGGGAAAGATTCGGATTTTTTCTCGAAGCGCTCGAATACGGAACGCCGCCGCACGGCGGATTTGCCGCCGGAATCGAGCGAACTTTGATGGCGTTGCTGCAAACCGACAACATCCGTGACCTTATCGCGTTTCCGAAAACCGCCTCGGCGCAGGATTTGATGATGGATTCGCCCGGCACGGTTGACGATTCGCAGTTGATGGAATTGGGCATCAAAATTAGCGAAAAGCCGGGTTAAAATAATTTGAACTCGCGTTTCCGCGCAAGCGTAAAGCCTGAAAATGCCTACAAGTGAGGAAAGCCGCAAATGATTTTTTCAGGAAGCATCGGTCTTATCCATTTAATCGTTTCGATTTCCGCTCTAATTTTCGGAACTTCGGTTTTAGTGATGCGAAAAGGAACGGAAACGCATCGCAAAGTCGGTTATTTATACGCAATCAGTATGGTTTTGGTGATTGCGACGGCTTTTATGATATATCGGCTTTTCGGAACATTCGGAGTTTTTCACTTTGCGGCGCTCGCCAGCGGAATTACGCTGGCGGGTGGAATGATTCCCGTTTTTCTGCGCCGACCGACGAATTCCTGGCTCGGTCTTCATTTTAGTTTTATGTATTGGTCGGTGTTCGGGCTTTACGCCGCGTTCGTTGCGGAAACGGCGACCAGACTTTCGGTCAGAACGATTTTCGATTCGCCGAAAATATTTTTTATAACCGTGGGTATTGCCACATTTGCGACAATGCTCGTCGGACAAATAATCTTTTTCAAAAACAAAAAGCAATGGCAAGAGATTTTAATCATACCGCTTGAAAAGGAAAAACCTTCTTTGCCTGTAAAGGAATTGGCTTAGATTTTGTGAAACAAACAGAGTAAAATGTCGTAGAATTTACAAACGATGCCAAAGAAATTCGATACAAATCCGCTCGACCCCGAGTTTCCGCAGAAAGCGCGGGAAATGCAGACTGAAACTTTGCATAACCTAAACGCGGAAACGCAGAAATTTCCGTATGTCGCGCCGACCGAAGAGCAAACGCGCAAATTCGGCGAAGCGGATTTTTCGGCTTATTCGTCGCCTTACAACGGTCAAAATATTCCCGTAAATTATCGAACGGCGCAGCTTGCCGATATGAATCAAGCGTCTTCGCGCAACGTTTCCAAAGTCGGAATGCCCGAAAAATGGTTAATTGGATTGCCTTATATTCCCTGGTATATCGGCTTGGTGGCGAGCCTGATAATTCTTTTCGTCGTGCCGAAAAGCGAAACGAAAGTTCGATTTCACGCCGCGCAAGGTCTTGCGGCGCATCTTGCAATTTTAATTGTCAGCGCTATTTTAGGCATTTTAGGCAATCTTCCCGGTATGGGTATGGCTAAAGCGGGCAATGTAATATTTCAAATCGTGATGACGATAATGCTGATTATCTTTGCCATCAAAGCGTGGAAGGGAAAACCCGTGCATATCGAATCGGTGGATGATTTGACCGAATGGCTCGAAGACAAAATTAAACCGAAAAATTAAATTTTTGAAGGAATGAAATTTTATGTATTGCGCCATCTGCGGAAGTTTAATCAATGAGCAGTTGAATTACTGTAACCGCTGCGGCAACCGCGTCGTCAAAGGCAATGAATTAACCGTACAGCAAGCAGATTCGACTGCCGCGATTTTGAGAATTCTTTCCTGTTCGACCGGCGTGGTCGGAGTCGTCGGTTTGGGCGGTTTGATTGGTTTGATAGCGATACTCGCGGGCAACGCGGGCAATCGCAACATAGACGAATTAATCGTCATCGTTTCGATATTATTTTTGGTGACCACCTTCGGCATCTGTTTTCTGTTGATTCGCCAGATTTCGCGCTTGACCGACAGGATGCTTTCAAACAAGGAAAACGCTAACCAAAAATCCGCGCCCGAACAGTTGAATTCATCAGTCGCCGGACAAATCGAATCGCCAATCGCGCCTTTTAGAAGCGTAACGGAAAACACGACGCGCACGCTCAATAAAACTAAAGTTTGATTTTTTCACTTCGCTTGTTCGCCTAATCAATCAGCTCGCGTCCTTTTGTTTCAATCACAAACGGCAAGGTCAGCAAGCCGATAATCGGCACGAATCCGACAAAAAACAAAACACCCATCGCGCTTTCGAGAGCATTTACGCCGTGCGCCGCGATGCTGCCGACAAGAAAAGGTCCGGCTGCCGCGACTAGCCGCCCGACGTTGTAAGTAAAACCCGCGCCCGTTCCGCGCAGTCTGGTCGGGAAAAGTTCGGGAAGATAATACGTAAAACTTCCGAACACGCCGAAGACCGTCAAGCCAATCGGGAAATACATATAAAGCCTCGTGTAAGGTTCTAAATCTAATTTAAACGCCGCCATAATCGCCGCCGCCGACAGTAGAAAATAGATAAAAAACATTTTCTTGCGCCCGAGAAATTTCGCCGCCGGAACGGTTAGCAGCGTTCCGATTAAACCGCCGAGATTAAAGCTGTTCGTGGCGATTTTCACCCATTGCTGTCCGGTTGCTTCGGTCGTCGCCGCATCCAAACCCAACAATTGCGAATTCTGCGCCGCCAAACCTTTGGCAATGACCGGGATAAAAGCGTTGCAGCTCCACCACATAATCAGCGCGGTTATCGCCATACAAAAACCGCTGATTGTCAGGCGCAGATATTGCGGGCTGAAAAGCTCTTTCAACTTTGCCGCCGCTTCGCCCTCCGCAACCCGTTTCCAGCGTTCCGGTTCTTTGATGAAAAGGCGCACGACGAATGCGACTGCCGCCGGAATCAAGCCGCACAAAAAAACATAACGCCACGAAACCGCCGGGTCGTTAAAATAAACGCCCGTAATTTGAAACGTTAGAAACGTCGCCAAAAACAAACCCATCGGCGCGGAAGTGTAAAGCAGCGCGCCGGCTTCGACGCGGCGATTTTCCGGCACGACTTCGGCGACCATCGCCGCGCCCGCCGCCCATTCGCCGCCGATACCGAGACTCGCTACAATGCGGCACACCGCCAAAAACCAGATGTTCGGGGCAAACGCGCACGCCGCCGTTCCCAAAGCGTAAAGAACCATCGTCAAAAGCAGCGTCTTTGTGCGTCCGATTCTGTCTGCGACTTTCCCGAAAATTATTCCGCCGATTGCCCAGCCGATCAACAGAACCGAAGTCAGAATTCCCGTCCATTGCAAAGCCGCCGCCTTCGCCTCGGGCGAACCGAGCGGCAAACCGAGCAGCGTCGGCACGCAGTTCGGCGCGACGTAATTGAACAGCAAGCCGTCAAAAACATCAAAACCCCAGCCGAGCCACGCGGCGAAAAGAACCGTCCACTGATATGCATTCATATCGAGCAAAGTGCGCCCTGATTTTTCGGAAACAGAATTCATAATGTTTTTTCGGTAAAAAGATTTGAAGCGAAATAAATTTACGATATTTTCAGCGCAATCGACAAGTCATCGCCAAATGAAAGATTTTCAGCCACGAACAAACACGAAAAGCGCAACCAAAAATTTCGTGTCTTTTCGTGTTTGTTCGTGGCTAATGATTTATTATAAAAATTATGAACAACGAAAAATCTTTACAGGAAACTTATGCGCCGGACGGAATCTGTTTCGGCTGCGGCATAAAAAACGAAAAAGGTTTGCGGATTAAAAGTTTCCCGAATGGTGAGGAAGTAGCGGCGGAATGGCACGCCGAGCCGCATCATCAGGCGTTTCCGGGAATGCTCAACGGCGGTATTGTCGGTGCGCTGCTCGATTGTCATTCAAACTGGACGGCGGCGCATTTTTTGATGAAACAAAACGGCAAAGACACACCGGATTGCACCGTGACGGCAAATTATTCGATAAAATTACTGCGCCCGACACCATTTGATATGCCTATAAAATTGGTTGCGCGTGTCGTCGAATCAAGCGAAGACCGCGCAACGGTCGAAGCCGAATTGATTGCAGGCGATAAAGTCTGCGCGACGTGCAAAGGCTTATTCGTCATCGTCAAAGAAGGTCATCCGGCATATCATCGCTGGTAGATTTAGATATTAAGACAAAAATTAGCCACAGATAAACACAGATGCACACAGAATTTATTTTGATATTATCTGCTTTTAATCTGTGTTCATCTGTGAAAATCTGTGGCTAAAAATTGTATTTATTTCTTGAAATTAAAACAAGATGAAAGTAAATCAAGATGCTTACGGACAAACGCTTCTGGCTCAATACAACCACAAGACGCCGACGGCTGAAATTATCGAAAGAGACGATAATTATATTGACACCGGCTCTGACGGCGGTTTGTATTTCACCGAATACGCCCAATGGTCGCCGCTCGAACGCCGCGCCATCGAATTTGCGACGGGCAGAATTTTAGACATCGGCTGCGGCGCCGGACGACACGCGCTTTATTTGCAGGAAAAAGGTTTCGACGTAACCGGCATAGACAATTCGCCCGGCGCAATCAAAGTCTGCAAGCTGCGAGGTTTAAAGAAGGCGTTCGTCAGACCGATTGGCGAAGTCGATAAATTCAAAGCAAACTCTTTCGACACGATTCAAATGTTCGGCAACAACTTCGGTTTGCTCGGAAATTTTGACGCGGCGCGACTGATTCTCAAAAAGTTTTCCCGAATCACCGCGCCCGACGCGCAAATCATCACCCAAACACGCAACCCTTATCTCACAAACGAGCCGGAACATCTCGCCTATCACCGACTAAACAAACGGCGCGGCAGAATGGGCGGACAACTCAGAATGCGCGTCCGCTTCGGCAAAGCAATCGGCGAATGGTTCGATTATCTTTTCGTTTCGCCCGCAGAAATGCAAAACATTCTCAAAGACACCGATTGGCAAATCAAAGAATTTATCGAACCGGAAGCGGCAAGCTACTTTGCGATTATCGGTAAGAAATTTTACGAATAAAATTTGTTATTTCCGCATCGGTTGTCAATTTGAATGATAAAGGCAAAAGTGGAATTATTAACAAAATGATTAAAGCGGAAAATTTACTCGCCAATGCAATCAAAGATTTTTAGTTGATTCAAAATTGTGAAATCATTTCAAGTTTCACTAACGAAAGGTTATTTGATAAATATAAATGCCGAGAATGAAGTGGATGCGAAAAGATTCGCAGAATTTTTCACGGGCGACATTCAAGATATTTCTGACAAAAATGACCGCAAAGAATATAAATTTGAGATTGAAGAAATCGAATGCCCGATGAACGAAGCGTTTGAAGCGGAAGAAGTATAAAGCTAAAATTTATACCGATGGATAAAATAACAAAGGAACGAAGGTCGTGGAATATGTCCAAGATAAAATCGAAGGACACTAAACCCGAATTGAAAGTCAGGAAGATTCTGTATAAACTCGGTTACAGATTTAGATTACATCGCAAAGATCTTCCCGGACGACCTGATATTGTTCTTCCAAAATATATGACGGCAATATTTGTAAATGGTTGTTTCTGGCATAGACACGAAAATTGCAATGAAGCATCACGACCGAAAAGCAATTCAGAATTTTGGGAAAATAAGCTCACCAAAAACGTTGAGAGAGATTTGAAGAAATATATGCCGTTAATCTAATTTTTCAAAAAGCCGAATTTTACTACTAAAACCTTTTTGCAATATCGAAAAAGTCGCTAAAGGCGACAGATAATATAGCCTAGCGTGAAACGCTAGGAAATAGGTGCCATTAAAATTGCAGTCGCTGAAAGCGACAAACAACCGAAATGCCGCAATCGTTATTCAGAATTCTCGTTCACGTTGTATTTTCAACTAAAAACCGGGTTGATTTGATTTCTCCCGAAATTGAAAACGATTTATTCGGTTATATTCATGGGATAGTTGAAAACAACGGCTCAAAATTGATAATTGCGAACGGCACGGCAAATCATGTGCATTTGTTGATTTCTTTGGGAAAGAAAGTTGATATTCCCGAACTTGTCGGCGACATAAAACGCGACAGTTCGAGTTGGGTAAAAAAGCAGGGTGCATCTTTCAGTAATTTCTATTGGCAAAAAGGCTATGGCGCGTTCTCAATTGGGCAGTCGCAAGTTCCAACCCTCGTAAACTACATCAGAAAACAAAAGGAACACCACAAACAACAAGATTTTAAAAGCGAGTTCCGCACATTGTTAATGAAATATGAGATTGATTTCGATGAACATTACGTTTGGGATTAAATTGTTTGTCGCCTACAGCGACAGATTATAATTTGCTATAGCCCAGCGATTCTCGCTGGGCTATAATATTTGTCATCTTCGATGACTAAGGTTAACGAATGTTGAGATTCCAATTAACTTCAAGTAAATTCCAAATATGAATAAGCTGCCGACACGAGAGCAATTATTAAATCCAACTTTACAAGCACTGGTTGAACTTGGCGGATCGGGTTCGATTGAAGAAATAAACGAAAAGGTAATTGCTATTTTAAAGATTCCTGAAGCATTAACTATAACGCCGCACTTCAAAGATAAAGATAGTGGACAGACTGAGTTGGAATATGAATTAGCTTGGGTGCGAACGATGCTTCGCGGAAATGGTTACATCGTAAATTCCAAAAGAAAGGTTTGGGCTTTGGTTGATAACAGCAAAACGAGTGTGATGGAAATCAATTTCCAAATACCTCAATTATCGGAAGAACAAAAAGAAGAAATCGAAGAAAATTGGAAATCGAAACTATTAAAGGTTTTGATTGAAAAATTGAGTCCGGCAGCTTTTGAAAGATTAATTCAAAGATTTTTGAGAGAAAAGGGATTTTCACAAGTCGAAGTTACAGGCAGAACGGGCGATGGCGGGATAGATGGAAAAGGTATTGCTAAGGTAAACGGAATTTTGAGTTTCCACGTCGTCTTTCAATGCAAAAAATACCAAGGTGCGGTTTCGGCAAGCCATATCAGAGATTTTCGCGGCGCAATGGTCGGAAGAACCGATAAAGGTTTGTTTATTACAACAGGATATTTCACTAGAGACGCGCTCAAAGAGGCAAATCGGGAAGGCGTTCAAACAATTGATTTAATTGACGGCGAAAAACTAGTTGAGAAATTGAAAGATTTAAATCTTGGAGTTAATGTCGAATTAGTTGAAAAAATCTCGATTGATGAAAATTGGTTTGAATCTATTTAGGTCCTTTTATCGGTTAATGAAATATCAAAATAACGAAAAATTAAAAACGTGAAAAAAGGAACTATTACAAATACTCTCTCTGCCGATCAAAGTTGGAATACATCAAGTATTTATGCTTTAGAAGAAATAAGAGAACTTGCTAATCCATCCCTAGCTCAACACGGGATTGAGATGTTGCCACAAAGACAACTGAATCTACTGTTAAATCAAAACAAAATTTCAAATCAAGAACCAGACATAGAATGGCTAATGAAACAAGTTAAATTAAATATTTTCGACACTTATTTAGCTATATCTAAGGATGGGAAATTTAAAATTTATGGTGGTGTTCAAACTAGAACAGGTATAAACGATAATGGGATCGAAGATCGCCAACAATCAATCTTCGCAATGAACAAATTCTTTATGTCAGTTTCGATTGTTCTAGATGGAACTAATCTTGAAAATCCTATAATTAAAAATCTGGTTAATGGATGTGAATTCGATAATCAAATAAATGGATGGCATGGAGTGTATGTTTTATCAAACCGGGAAATTGAGAATGACCGCATTCACAGCATTGATGTTTCACTGGAAAATTTTGTCAGAGATGTTATTGAAGGAGCCAAATTCTGGACAGAACAGCGACAATGGTTTAATCATACTTGGAAACCTCAAAGATAAGAAAACATTAATCTCAAATAATCTTTGCCATTTGTCGCGCAAATTCTTCCCGCAAACTAAGGCGCTCAAGCCAGAGTTCCTGCTCTTTTTTTAGTTTGGGCAAATGAACGACATCCGACAAGGCGTAATTGACCAATTCGTCCGTCCAAACGCCGTTCCAATTTTTTGTGAAAATTTGCCGGTGCGATTTATCCAAATCGACGGCGAAATAACGATAGAGCGTTTCGGCTAGACTTGCCGATTGTCCTGCGCCTTTGGTTAAGACTTTTTCGGCAATCATCGTGTCGAAGATGTTTTGCACAAAAAAGCCGCTTTCGCGCAGGAATTCCAAATCGAATTTGGCGTTGTGAAAGATTTTCGTGATGTTCGGATTTTCTAAAATCGCGGCGAGTTTTCCCAAAGCGATGCCTTCGCTTACGGGGACGAGAACATTAAAATCGCCGTCGGAGAATTGGACGCTGAAAATTTTTCCGTATCTGGCGCTCAAGCTGGAAGTTTCGGTGTCGCAGCCTAAAACTTTGGCGACAGAGAGTTTTTCGTAAACTGTTTCGATTTCCGATGTGGAACGCGCGACCAAAATTTTCACACTTTAATTGTAAATCACTTAGCGATAAAGGAAGAAATTTAGCCACAGATTTACACAGATAAACAGAGACATAAAACAGGATTTATTAGATTGGCAGAAAAAAATATCTCTCTTAATCTGTGTTTATCTGTGCGAATCTGTGGTTTCACTTCTTCGGTTTTTCCTTTATGCTGTAAATCGAATATGCCTGAAATTTTAACTGAAACCGAAGCCCGCGTTGTCGGCGCGTTGATTGAAAAACAGTTGACGACGCCGGAATATTATCCGCTTACTTTGAACGCGCTCGTTGCGGCTTGCAATCAGAAAACCAACCGCGATCCGATCGTTTCCTATACGGAACAAATTGTTCAAAAATCGCTCGACGATTTACGCGAGAAAAATATCGCTTATGTCTTTTACGGCAGCACTTCGCGCGTGCCGAAATACAAACATATTTTAGATAAATATCTCGAACTGGAACCGCCGGAAACCGCCGTGGTCTGCGTTTTGATGCTGCGCGGAGCGCAGACTTTGGGCGAATTGCGCGAGCGAACGGGAAGACTTTACGAATTTTCGGGTTTGGGCGAAGTGCAGGAAACGCTCGATAATTTAGCGCGGCGCGACGAACCGCTCGTTACGAAACTCGAACGTCAGCCCGGACAGAAAGAAGTTCGCTACGCGCATCTTTTGTCGGGTGAAGCCGTTGCCGTTGCCGTAAATAATTCAGCGGAAAAATCTGTTTCCGCCAAGCAGACGGAAAACGAACGAGTGGCAAAGCTCGAAGAAGATTTAGAAAATCTGCGTAGCGAGTTTAATTTGTTTCGACAATCGTTTGAAGATTTTCGGAAACAATTTGAATAAATGTTTGGAAAGTAAGAATAGGACGCAGATGACGTGGATTAAGCGGATTTTCGCCGATATATTTTAATTTAATAAAAATCCGTGTCTATCCGCTTAATCCGTGTTTAT
Organism: uncultured Pyrinomonadaceae bacterium; assembly: GCA_964235785.1. GTDB lineage: Bacteria > Acidobacteriota > Blastocatellia > Pyrinomonadales > Pyrinomonadaceae. Next base: position 294,146 of record CAXSBF010000001.1, read on the forward strand.
CCGCGTCCCATTTCCTGAAAGATTCTGTAAATTTTTCAGAATGTATACAGGTCAAATTTTACAGACGCGGCAGCATCAGGCTGAATTTTGAACCCGTTCCGATTTCCGATTCGACTTCGACTTTGCCGTTGTGCTGCTCGACGATTTCCTTGACGAGGGAAAGTCCGAGTCCGGTCGATTCTTCTTCTTTGTCCTGCCCGTCGCGGGCGACGCGGTAGAATTTTTGCCAGATTTTTTCGTGTTCGCTCGCGTGAATGCCGTAGCCGCGGTCTTCGACGACGACGCGCAGGAAATCCGATTCTAAAATTGTCGAGATGATGACGGACGTTCTTTCGGGGCTGTAACGAATGGCGTTGTCAATCAAATTCGAGATGGCTCGCCGAATCAAGCCTTTGTCGGCGGCAATCGGCGGCAAGTGAGTGTTTGCCTGCTCGACAAGGCGAATGCGTTTGCGTTTGGCTGTTTCCTGTAAATCATTGACGACTTCGTGGACGACCGTATCGAGTTTGACGGTCGTTTTCGTTACGTCCTGCTTGTCTAATTGTTCGAGATTTGAAACCGACAGAAAAGTCGTCAGCATTTTTGAAAGACGCTGCGATTCGTTGTTGATAATTTCAAGGAATTCGCGCGAATCTTCCGACATCGTATCGTCGGCAAGAAGAATTTCGGCAAAGCCCTGGATGCTGGTAATCGGCGTGCGAAGCTCGTGCGACATCAAGCTCGTCATATCGCTGCGAAGACGTTCGTTTTCCTTAACCGCCGAAATGTCCCGGAACGTAATCAGAAAACAAGCCGGTTTCATCGGAACATTCGTGTCGTGAATCGATTGCCGGTCGTCCGGGACTTTGACGAGTGAAATCTGCATTTTCAAAGTCTTGTTGGTTTCGGGAAAATATAACTCGTTTTTGTAAGAGTCGCCGGTTTGCAAAACGCGCCTGATTGCCAGACTCGGCTCGCTGAAAACGTCGGTTTTGAAGGTTTCCAAAAGACTGAACAAATCTGTTTCGTAAAATCCCTGCGGACTCAGCTTGGCAAGATGCCGCATTTGCCGGTTCAGGTAGGCGAGCGTTCCGTCCAGATAAGCGATGGCGTGCGCTTCGTTCAGGTAGGAACTGGCAAACGCGCTGAATGATTGTTCCTTGATAATCGCCTGCACGAGGCTGATGATGTCGAGACGGTTTTCAGCCGAATACGTCGAAAAGCTGCTCCACCAATTTTCGTGCGGCAGATTTTTCTCGCGCAGTTGTTTGCGCTGAAAGTTTCGCGCCAGTTGTTCGCTAAAGGCTTCGAGCAGACTCTGGTCGGCGCGTTCAAAATTTTGGTGAACATTGACAAACAACACGCCGACGGCAATTGATTCGTAAATGAGCGGCAGCGCGACGCGGGCTGAATTTTTTTTAGTCGCGCCTGTTTCGACGATTGTCTGCCTCTCTGATAAAGCCTTTTCGCAAAGCTCGACCGTGCCGCGCCAGGACGATTGTCTGACAGCCGCGTCGTCCGAAGTTTTGCCGTTTCGCGCTCGCCCAATCGGTTTGAGTTCGCCGTTCACCTCGAGAGAAAAAACAATCGCTTCGGAAAGCGGCAAAACCGTTTCGAGCAGTTTCAACCCGCTTTCAATTCGCATATCCGCCGATTTTCCTTCCAAAAGATGTCCGGTCGAAGCCAACGAGACGAGTTTTTCCGTAAATTCCGTATCGATTAACCACAGCTTTCTGCCGTGTGTAAAAAACGTGATGAGCAAAATCGTGAGTGTTACCGGAATAAAAGCTAAACTTAAGTCAAAGAATTTGTTGACGACAATGCTGGCGCAAAACCAAATTATAATAAAGTAAGCGATATAAGGCGCGATTCTTTTCAAACTGAATTTCTGCGTCAAAACGCCGGTTGCCGTGCCGACGACGACGATAATCACGGCTTTCCACCAGGTAAAGGTCGTGCCTTGCGGCATAACTAAACTAGCTAAGGCGGAAAGCGCCAGCCCGCCGAAATTAAACCACAGCGAAACGAGTAGAGCGATAAAAATCGAAATGCCGAGCGTTGCCGACAGGCTTTTGTTCTTAAAGAGATTCATAAAAATGAATTGAATTTTCTGTAAAGACGCGGTATGAATTGTGGAAAGGCGTTGAGGTTGACGGTCAAACAAAGATGTTTGACACATAAATTATGCACTAAATGGATTTTGGAAAGCAAGTAAAATAAAATTCCGAATGGTTGCTTAGTCGTATTTCAATCTAAATTTGTCCTTTTCGGCGAAAGACTACATAATAACAACTCGGGTTTCGAGCGCAAAAGATTATGCGATTTCTTTCAAACGTCAGACTTCTTCTCGTCGGATTATGGCTCGGCGCGGCGTGTTTTTTCATTGCCGTCGCGCAAAGCGCGTTTGCGGTTCTTCCTTCAAGCGAGATTGCCGGCTCGATAGTTTCGCGGACTTTGATGATTTTAAACTTGAGCGGTTTAATCATCGGCGCGATTTTGCTGCTCACTTCTTTCATTAAACAGACGGACGCGAATCGCTATCGCGTTTGGGCGGAAAGATTTTTGCTTTTGATTTTAACGGCGGCGTGCGCGGTCGGGCAATTCGTTTTCGCTTTGTGGCTGTCGTTCGTTCGCGCTCAAATCGGTCGCCCGATTGATGAAGTCGCAAACGATGACCCGCTCAAAATTCAATTTAACAATCTTCACGAGTATTCGGTTTGGGTGCTGCTTGCGGCAATGTCCGCCGCGCTGCTGGCGTTTTTCCTGATAGCGGCGCAAAAGAGCGAGAAAAAATTATCACCGGAAAAAATAAATGTTCAATACAATTAGAGAAAACATCGAACGCAGATTAGGGATGGAAAGCCGTCAAGCTCCGGCTAAAAGCACCGCGCTGGTCGAAAATCTCGGCACGTTCGCGGGACGTTTCAGAGGTTGGCGGGCAAACGAGAACTTGACGAATTATCCTTTCGTCGAAAACGCGAACACATTTTTCGCGCCCGCTCGCCGGGCGCTTCCGATGCTCAATCTGGCTTTGATTTCATCAGCCGGAGCGTATATCAACGGAACAGAAGCGTTTGATGTCGAGTCGCGCGACGGCGACGCGAGCTTTCGGGAAATTCCGATTGAAGTCGAAGCAGTCGATATGCGTTACGCGGGGCGCGGCTATGACGCGGCGGCGGTTCGCGCCGACAGAAACGCGCAAATTCCGGTCGAGCGTCTCGTCGAATACGAAGCAAACGCGGTTATCGGTCGGCTCAACAATGTCTGGTGGAGTTTGAACGGCTATATTCCGAACGCGCAGCTCGTTGCCGAGCAGCTTGCGCCGAAAATTGCCGAACGCATTGCGCGTTACGAAGTGCAAGCCGCGCTTTTAATTCCGGCGTCGCGCCTGTGTCATCAAACTCTCGGAATCGTCGCGCGCGCGCTCGAACAGATGAATGTCCCGACGATTATGCTTTCGGTTGACCGCGCGATGACCGACCGCATTCGCCCGCCGCGCACGGCTTATTATGCCGGAGAGTTCGGTTCGGTCGCCGGAAAACCGAATTGGAAGGAGTTTCAACTTCGCATTTTAGACGAATCGCTGCGCTGGATTGAAACCTTTGACCAACCGGGCGCAAAACGGCTTAGTGTCAATCTCGAAACCCAAATCGAGCAGGAACGCGGCGAACAGTGAAACCTTCGGTTTCAAAGGCAAAAGTAAAAAGGCAAAAGGCAAAAGGTTAGGATTCAACTTTACTTTTTATCGTTTGCCTTTTTACTTTTGCCTTTTGCCTTACTTTTTATGAATCGTGCGGAGATGTTTGAGCGTGTAAAAATACGCGAAAAGATTTGGGACATCGTAATTATCGGCGGCGGCGCGAGCGGAGTCGGTTGCGCGGTTGACGCGGCTTCGCGCGGTTTTCACGTTTTACTTCTCGAACAAAGCGATTTTGGCAAAGGAACATCGAGCCGTTCGACAAAACTCGTTCACGGCGGCGTGCGTTATTTAGCGCAAGGCAATGTTTCGCTTGTCCGCGAAGCCTTAAAAGAACGCGGAATTCTCCAAAAAAACGCCGCGCATCTGGTTAAATCTCAGGCTTTTATCGTTCCCTGTTACAGCTTTTGGCAAAAATTTTTCTATGGCGCGGGGCTGAAAATTTACAATCTGCTTTCCGGGAAATACGGATTCGGAAAATCAAAAATTCTCTCGAAAAAAGCGACAATCGAAAAACTGCCAAACGTCGAACGCAAAAATTTGCGCGGCGGAATCGTTTATTTCGACGGACAATTCGACGACGCGCGGCTTTTGATAAATCTTGTAACAACCGCAGTCGAAAGCGGCGCGACGGTTTTGAATTACGCAAAAGTTTTCGAGCTGACCAAAAATGCGCAGAACAAAATTGACGGCGTGAAGTTTCAAGACGCGGAAACAGGCGAAAAATTCAATGTCAAAGCGAAAGTCGTCGTCAACGCGACGGGCGCGTTTTGCGACGCGGTTCGCAAGCTGTCGGATGAAAAAGCCGAAAAAATTATCGCGGCGAGCCAGGGCGCTCATCTTGTTTTCGACCGGAAGTTTTTGTCGTCGGAAAACGCTTTGATGATTCCGAAAACGAGCGACGGACGCGTTCTTTTTGCGATTCCCTGGCACGGAAAAACTTTAGTCGGGACAACCGACACGCCGATTGAAGAAATTCAATTAGAACCGAAAGCATTTGCGGAAGAAGTTGAATTTATTTTGAAAACCGCCGGAGATTATTTGCAAGAAGCGCCGAAATGCTCTGACATTTTGAGCGTTTTCGTCGGCATTCGCCCGCTCGTCAAATCTGCAAACTCGAAAAACACCGCTTCGCTCTCACGCGACCACACAATTGAAATTGACGAATCAAATTTACTGACAATTACCGGCGGAAAATGGACGACATATCGCCGAATGGCGGAAGACGCGGTTAATCAAGCAATAGAAATCGGCAGCTTAAATGCCCGAAAATGCCGGACTGAAAACTTAAAAATTTACGGCTTTTATGAAAATGCGGAAAAGTTCGGACATTTGGAAATTTATGGAGCGGACGCGGAAAAGATTCAAAAGTTGATTGCAGAAAGTCCAAATCTAGCCGAGAAACTTCACGACGATTTGCCGTATTGCGCTGCTGAAATCGTTTGGGCGACACGCTTTGAAATGGCGCGAACCGTCGAAGACGCGCTGGCAAGAAGAACCCGCGCATTGTTTCTAAACGCGCGAGCCGCGATTGAAATTGCGCCCAAGACGGCGGAAATTATGGCGGAAGAATTAGGCAAAAACAAAGATTGGATTCGGATACAAATTCGGGAATTTGAAGAAACCGCAGGAAATTATTTACTTGAATAAATACCGGAAGACAATTTCAAATTTAATAAAATCGAATTTTGCAAGAGTAAGAATAGGACGCGGATAAACACAGATTTAGCGGATTAAATAATCGAGCAAATTTAACTAAAGCTAAAATGAAACCACAGATGTTCACAGATGAACACAGATTGATTCGGCTTTATCTGTGTTCATCTGTGAACACGCGAAGCGGGATGGTTTCATTCCTTTATTTAATTGTGAACGATTACTTGGCACGGATAGTTAAAATTATATCTGGGAAAATCCGCCCAATCCGTGTTTGTCCGCGTCCTATTTTCAACCGCATAAATGTTTTAACTATTTCAAATCTAAAGATTTTAAATAATCACGAAACTCCGCGCCTAAATCGTCGCGTTTCAAAGCGAATTCGACGGTCGCAATTAAAAAACCGAGTTTGTCGCCCGCGTCGTGCCTGATTCCTTCCAGCTTGACCGCATAAAACGGTCTGCCTTTGTCGAGCAGAATTCGCATCGCGTCCGCTACTTGATACTCGCCGCCCGCGCCCGGATTTATCTGCTCGATTGCGCCGAACAATTCGGGCGTGAAAATATAACGCCCGATAACCGCCATATCCGAAGGCGCGTCTTCAAATTTCGGCTTTTCGACAATGCTTTTAATCTTAAAAACATTCGGCTCGACCTCATCGGCTTCAATCACGCCGAAACGCGAAATCGCTTCGCCCGCGACCTGCATCGTCGCCATCACGGGCGCGTCGTATCTTTCATAAACGTCAATTAACTGTCGGAGCGCGGGCGTTTCGGAATCCATTATATCGTCGGCAAGCAGCACGGCAAACGCCTCGCCGCCGACAAAATCCTGCGCCTGCAAAATCGCGTGTCCGAGTCCGAGAGCTTGTTTCTGGCGCGTGTAGCTGATTTTCGCAATGTCCGAAACGGCGCGGACAAGCTCGAACATCTCGGTTTTGCCGCGTTCTTTCAAAACTTGTTCGAGTTCAAACGAAATATCGAAATGGTTTTCAATCGCGCTTTTGTCGCGCCCCGTGATTATAAGAATCGATTCGATACCGGAAGCGACGGCTTCTTCGACCGAATATTGAATAAGCGGTTTATCGACGAGCGGCAGCATTTCCTTCGGCGAAGATTTCGTCGCGGGCAAAAATCTCGTTCCGAGACCGGCGGCGGGAAAAACAGCTTTGCGAATTTTTTGTGTCATAAGCTAAGTTTTGGAAAAATCTTACACTTCAAAACTTAGATTCTGACACATTTTATGCGGGACGAACAAACGTCGGAAAATCAAATTTATCGAATTGAAACAGACATTTTGAAGTTTGCTTTTTCCGATTCGATTGTGCCGACCACAATTTTGTAATCTCCCGATTTCGGCAGCTTTCCCTTCCAAGCCGTATCGTAGCCGTCGCCGCTTTCCTCGTCGCCCATCAAGTTTTTACCGCCGGGCGCAAGCAGGCTGAAAACCACGTCGTTATTTTTGCCGCCGTCGGTAATTTTTATATCGAGCGTTTGCCCCGCTCGTCCGCCGATAAGGTAAATTACTTCATTGCCGTGAGTAATTGTGCCGCTCACGACGGCGGAAGATTTACCTTTGGCAAACTGAACCCGTTCTGTTTTTGAAGTTTGCTTTGCGGATGAGTCGTCGTTTGAATTCAAATCTTCGTCCGAATCGTCAAAATTCGGCTTGCCGCTAACCTTCGTGTAAATTCCTTCGGCGCTTACATTCATCCCGAAACCGCACTCCGATTCCGATTGCGCGACGGCGATTTTATTGCCCGAAAATTTGAGCGTTATTTTGCAGCCCTTAATATCTGCAGGCGCAAGAATCGCCGTGTCGCCCTTGAGGGGCGCAATGCCTTTCGCCTCGCCGTTGTTGGCGGTCAATTCGCCTTTGACTTTATAAATGTAGGAAGCGTAAAGACTAACGCGCAATTGATTTCCTTTAATTTCTTGAACGTTGATTTCATTCTCGGCGCTTTTGCTTTTGTGTTTATAAGTTCCTGTCAAATCGGATTGCGCCCGAACGCCGATGACGGAGGTTGTCAAAACCGCTAAAATTATAATCAACGATTTTTTGCTTTTCATAGATTTTCTCCTTTCGATTATTCAAACTTTCCTTGTCTTTTGAAACTTCAACGCTTTCAAAACATTACTTTTCATTGTCATTGAAAACCTGAAAAAGCACGGGACGGCTTGGACTTGCATCGGCAATGAAAGCGGCGATTTGCAGGTTTAAAATATATTTGCCGTCTTCGACGGAATTTGCCGCGAAAATCATTTCCGTGATTGTCCGGTTCGGAAAACTTTTCCCGGTCAATTCAAAACTTCCCGGCTCGATGTTCCAAAAGATTCGATGATTTGAAAGTTTTCCTTCATCGAAAGTCCGGTCAATCGAAGGCATATCGACAAGCAAGTGTTTCACTTTTTTCTCGGCGATAAACCGCATCGCTTCGGTAGAAAAAAACGGCGGGAGATTTTCCGAATACCTTCTCCTCAGCTTGCTTTCCTCATTTGGCAAAGTGCGGATAACCAAGCCTTGCAGAAAATCTTCGTCCGCTTTTCCTAAAGCGTTTTCGAGAGACTTTTTTGTTATCAGCTTGTCTTCCTTTTCCAAATTTACGGAATAAGTTTCATCCGTATCAAACGCGCCAACCGGCTCGACCGTAATCAGCGTCGAGGGAATAAGCGTATCTTCGAGCGATTCGTGAATCGAAATTCTCTGGTTTGTAATGTGTCCGACCGATTCGGTATGCGTGCCGTTGCAATGCGGAATAAATTTCACTTGTTCAAAATTACAGCTTCCGCCGCGTCTGGTGTCGCCGATTAAATCTCCGGCTTCGCACGGTTTTGATGTTGCGGTTTCGACACCAAAAGCATTCGGCTGCGCCCCGTCGAAAATCAAAGGAATCGAAATGTCAATCGGATTTTCCAAATCAATTTTATAATTTCGATTATTTATTTGGGCGGAGAAAATCATTTTGAAAATCGGCGAACGACGAGCGCAATCGGCAGACCGATGCATACGATATGGATAAAAACATCTCTGACGGTCGCCTCAAGCGTATGTGGCATTTGAAACGGAGCAGCCGAGAGCGACACAATGACGTAATACATCAAAATATAAACTAAAATGCCGTAAAGCACGCTGGAGACGATTGGCTGCGCGGTCAAAAATTTTATCCTGCGGCTCGCCAGATAAAAAACAATCGTCCAGATGAACGCGATTATGAAATGCGCCAACACGCCGAGTGCCGCCGTCGCCGCGCCGCCTTCAAAACTGCTCGCGCCGAGCAAGCCGCTGGCAATACCTTGCAGCATTCGCGCGTAGTTGCCGCTTTTCAGGGCGGTAACAATAAAAGCGGACGTTAAATCGAGCGTTCCGGCAAGCAAGCCGGCGAACAAAATAGCGCGATAGTCGGCGCGGTTTTCCACCGACGATTCGGTCGCGGAAACTGGTTCCATAAAATTACTCTCCACCGAAATTGTTTGATTTAAGATTTGTAAAGCTTATCGGTAGAGATTCGGCAACTTACAAACAAGTTGTCCTGCCGCCATCAACCGGAAGATTTACGCCGTTGATATACGCTGCCGCCGGACTCGCCAGAAAAGCAATTGCGTTCGCCACTTCGGACGCCTCGGCAAAGCGTTTTGCCGGAGTTTCATTTTGCATTTTCATCTCAACCTCTTCAATTGTCGCTCCGCTTTTCTTTGCGGTGTTTTCGATTATTGATTGCAGTCTCGCGGTTTTTGTAAATCCGGGCAGAACATTATTAACCGTAATTCCAAATTCGCCGAGTTCGCCCGCCAGCGTTTTCGCCCAACTCGCCACTGCGCCGCGAATCGTGTTCGAGACGCCTAAATTTGGAATCGGCTGCTTAACCGAAGTCGAAATAACATTGACGATGCGCCCGTATTTTTCAGCCTTCATTCCGTCAACAAGCGATTGCGCGAGAATTTGATTGCAAAGCAGATGATTTTGAAAAGCATTGATAAACTCTACCAGTTGCGCGTCAATCGCTTTTCCTGCCGCAGGTCCGCCCGTGTTATTTATCAAAATATGAACAGGCTGATTGTTGTTTTCAAGATATTCGGCGACTTTATTTTTTAATTCATCGGGTTTTGAAAAATCGGCGACGATAAAATCGTGCCGTTGATTCTGCGATTGGTTCAACGCATCTTTTACTTGCTTTAGCGAATCTTCGTTTCTCGCTAATAAAACGATTGACGCGCCGAGATTTGCTAATTCGACGGCGGCGGCGCGTCCGATGCCCTGCGTGCTTCCGCAAACGAATGCTTTTTTGTTTGTTAGATTTATGTCCATAAATTTCAAGTTGGATTATCCGATAATGAAACGAAATATCCAACTTTCTCCAATCGAAAAGTTGAAAGTTTTCCGGCGAAAAGTCATACTTACCAAAAAAGACTGGTGAAGATTTATGGAAAAAACAATCGAAACTATCGTTGAAGAATATCGCGTTCGCAAACTAAATCGCCGAGACTTTTTTACCGGCTTGATTGCCGCGACCGGCACATACGCGACCGCTCAATTATTTTTAGAGCGAAGCGGTCTGGCGGCGACGCTGGTTTCAGAAGTCGAATCCGAGCAAGCAAATGTCGATTCAAGCACCGTCGAATATCCGAACGGGAGCATAAAATTAACCGGCTATTTGAGTAAACCGAAAGCCAAAGGAAAATATCCGGCAATAATTGTCATCCACGAAAATCGCGGGCTGAACGACCACACGAGAGACGTGGCGAGACGTTTTGCCGCCAACGGATTTGTCGCGCTTGCCATCGACGCGCTCTCGCGCAAAGGCGGAACTGCCGCGATGGACACGCCCGCAAAAGTTACCGAAGCGTTTGCCGCGATTCCGATTGCAGACGTAATGAGCGACCTCAACGCCGGATTAACCTATTTGAATAAACACCCGAACGTCAAGAAAAATAAACTCGCATCAATCGGCTTTTGCTGGGGCGGCGCAAGGTCTTTTCTGCTCGCCACCGAACCGAATCAGTTGCAAGCCGCAGTCGTCTTTTACGGAACTGCGCCGACCGACGAGCAGCTCGCCAAAGTCCATTGTCCAGTGTTCGGCAACTACGGCGAAACGGACACGCGCATCACTTCCAAAGTCCCGGAAGTCGCCGCTTCAATGACGAAATTGAAAAAACAATACGAATCGAAAATCTACAAAGGCGCGGGACACGCTTTCTTCAACGACACTAATCCCGAACGCTACAACGCCGAAGCCGCGAAAGATGCGTGGTCGCAAACGCTGGCGTTTTTGAAGAAAAATGTTTAGTCGTTTTGTTTTTAGAGGTTATTTTTCAACGATTGAAAATTTTTATTTTCCGTAAACGGCTCGGTAAAATCGCCGATTTCAAAAATTTTTATCAAACCGTTTTCAATCGTAAAAATATGTTCGACCGTTTTGTCGATTAAAAGATTTTCGTCTAAATCTTTTACGATTTGACGAAGCGTGACGACTTGACGGTTTTCGGCATCGGTCTTAAATTCCAATGGTTCAAGCTGCGGATTAATCAATTCAAATTGTTTGCGCCAATATTCACGCACAGTCTCGCGCCCGAAAACAAAACCGCCTTCCATTCCGTTCGCCCATTTGACGTTTTCATCCATCATCGAAAGAAGAGTTTCAATGTCGCGTTTATTAAATGCGTCGTAAAGATTTTGTAGAGATTTTTCGTTCATAGTCATTATATTTAATCAATTTAAAATTAATCTCACTTACAATCTATTGATTTAAAACTAATTTTCGGTGTTTTTTGTTTGCCAGATATAGCGAAGAAAAAACGATCCGAAAAATAAATCGCCCGAACTTCCAGCGGCGGCGAGCGTTGGAATTTCGCCGTCAATCCAATAGGTAATCATTAAAACTGCGAACGAGAGTTTCCCGGCAGCGGCAATCGTCAGAAACAAACGCTCGCGTCTGCCTGTAACTGCAAGCCAAAGGTAGCAAAGACCGAAGAAAAAAATCCAGCTTGAAATAATCCACAAATACAAAGGGTGCGTGACATTCGGCAAACCGAAAAATTCACGAAAAAAAGGAAAAACCGGCATAAATAAAACTGCGCCGAACATATTCATTACAGCCGTCGCCAGCAAAACCGTTTTCATCAACTTAGTCATAATAAACCGACTCTTTTCATTACTTCATTCAAATCAATCTCGCTCACATCATCAACTTCGGCGCAGATTTCCATCAGCAATTCATCCTGTGCATTGCCTTTCCGCATTGCCGCCGAATAAGGCAAATCTTCGCGGAAAGTAACCATTGAATATTTGGAAAAATAATCGGGAAAAGTGTGTTCGAGCTTTGTTTCGAGTTCGCGTTTGCGGACGAAAATCGGGTCGGCGACGGCATCGCGCATTTCGTAGAAATTTTCCACCGCCATTTCCGCAATCGCGTCGGTGTTTTCCCTGCGCTGTTTTCCGTATTCGGTAAAAACCGTTTCCCAATCCGTGCCGAGCGTTTCGATTAGCTGATTCAAAACGCGGCAATCTTCAAACGAGCAATTCATTCCCTGACCGTAAAAAGGCACGACGGCGTGCGCCGAATCGCCGAGAAGCAAACTTTTGCCGCCGACATTCCAGGGAAAACATTTTATCGTTCCTAAGTTTCCGATTGGATTTGTAAAGAAATCTTCGACCAAATTCGGCATCAGCGGAATCGCGTCGGCGAAATTTGTTTGAAAGAATTCGAGCAGCGATTTTTCGGCGGCGGAAGAATTTTTAGCCACAGATTCACACAGATTAGACACAGATAAATCTTTGTTAAATTCATCTGCTTTATCTGTTTTTCCATCCGTGTTTGTCTGTGAAAATCTGTGGCTAAATTCTTTTCGGTATTCACCCGACAAAATTGATTCAAAACTATTTTCGCCCGTATGCGCCAAAAACAGTGTGCAGGTAAAACTGCCGTCGAAATTCGGCAGCGCAATCATCAAAAACGAGCGTCTCGCCCAAATATGCAGAGCATTTTTTTCAATTACAAAATCGTCGTTTTCGTCCGGCGGAATATGCAACTCTTTATAACCGTGTTCAAGAAATTGTTGAGAAAAATCGAATCGCGGAACGCCCGAAAACATCGCGTTGCGAACTGCCGAACCTGCGCCGTCGGTCGCAATCAGCGTTTCGCCTTTGACGGTTTTGCGCTCGCCTGTTTCAGAATTTTCCACTAACGCTTCACCTGTTTTGCAATCGAAACCGGCGCATTTTTCGTTAAAATAAAACTTCACGCCCGCGTATTTTTCGGCTTCGTTCATTAATGCGACATTTAAGCCCGAACGCGAAACCGAGTTAATATATTCGCCCTCACGCCCCGAATACGGAAGAAGTCTTGTCTGCCCGTCAACGGCGTGAATCATTCGCCCAAGCATCGGCACGGCTTCGGCGAGCATATATTCGTCCATCCCGACTTCACGAAGCGCGGCGATTCCTCTATCTGACAAAGCGAGATTTATCGAGCGTCCCGCCGACATTTCGATTAGGCGCATATCGCCGCGCGATTCGTAAACGTCGACTTCGATACCTTTCTTCGCAAGGTAAATTGCCAGCAGAGAACCCGACAAACCCGCGCCGATGATGATTACTTTTTGTTTCGACATTGTTTATTCCGTAAAACTCCAAATCGCTCTTTCCAATTCTTCGAGCGAAAAATCAACCGCTTCGGGCTTTAGGCGCAAAGCGTATCTTCGCAAATCGCTGCATTCATACAACGTTGTGAGAAGCATTAGGCGCTTGCGAAAAGATTCGTCCAGTTCGTCGTCCGCGTAACCGTAAGCCTTGAAAAATTCACGCTGAATGTCGGCTTGACCTTGAATCATAAGGAGACCGACGGCGAGAAAATCGTATTCGTGAAAACCGCGACGCGAATCGGCGAAATCAAACAAACCGGAAATCTGCCATTCGCCGCCGGATTTTTGAACGCGCATATTGCCGAAATGCACGTCGCCGTGCAGAAATACGGTCGGACAATTTTCAGGAAGCAGCTTCAGATTCGCGTCCAGAAATGCGGGCAAACTTCTGATGCATTCGGCATTTACGCCGCTTGCGATTTGTCTTTCGATTGTTATATTTGATTGAGTTTCAACGAATTCGCGCCAATCGTCTTTGAAAGAATCGGCATTGTGAGAATGAAGTTCTTTCAAACCAATCGCCAGTTTCCTGACAAAAGCGATTTGTTCGTTTTTCGGCAAAGTCAGCCAAACTTGTCTGGTCATTAAATCGCCTGCAAACTGCGTCGAAACGAGGTAATCGAAATTTTCAAATTTGCCGACTGCAAAAATTTCGGGGATTTTCAAACTCGTTTTGCCGTCCGCAAATTCGAGCGCCGTTTTTTCGCGCTCGAAACCTTTGCGAAAAGGTCTGTAAATTTTGATAACAAAAGAATCGTCAACCAAAAAAACAATATGCTCGCCGTGTTCCGAGCGTTTCAATTGATTGAATGAGATGTTGTGACGGCGGCAAACTTGTCTTGCCGCGTCAAACCAAGCATCGTTTCTGAAATGCTCGTCAAATTCCTGCCTGGTTGTAATAACCGGGAATTTCATAACTTGCTAAGTTAAACAATCCTTTAAAATTTCCGCAAACCGAAACACATCTTCAAAGGAATTATAAAGCGGCACGGGCGCGACGCGAATCACGTCCGGCTCGCGCCAATCGGCAATCACGCCTCGATTGGAAATAGCTTTGAATAAATTTTTGTCGGCATTTTTGACGCGAATCGAAAGCTGGCAGCCTCTTTCCGCAGGATTTGCGGGCGTGATGACGGAAATCCTTTCGTCCCCGATTTCGCCGAGTAGAAATTCCAAATAACCTGTCAATTTGCGAGATTTTTCAACCAGATTTTCCATTCCCGCTTCCCCGAAAATATCGAGTGAGGCTCGTAATGCGGCAAGCGGCAAAATCGGCGGATTTGACAACTGCCAGCCTTCCGCGCCTTTTATCGGGACGAATTCCGAACGCATTAAAAAGCGCGTTTCCTTGTCGTGTCCCCACCAACCGGCAAAACGCGGCAAATCGAAACTCATCGCGTGGCGTTCGTGAACAAAAATGCCGCCGACGCCGCCCGGACCGGCGTTCAAATATTTATACGAACACCAGGCGGCAAAATCCGCGTTCCAATCGTGCAGTTTTAATTCGAGATTTCCCGCCGCGTGCGCGAGGTCAAAGCCGACAACCGCGCCGATTTTGTGTCCGGCTTCCGTAATGCGTTGCATATCAAACGCTTGTCCGGTGTAATAATTCACGCCGCCGAGCAAAATCAATGCAATCGAGTCGCCATTTTCAGCAATGGTTTGTTCAATATCTTCCGTGAGTAGAATTGTTTCACTTTCTCTCGGTTTCAATTCAATCAGCGAATTATCAATATCGAAACCGTGAAATTTTATTTGCGATTTGACGGCGTATTGGTCGGACGGAAACGCGCCCGCTTCGATAACGATTTTATAGCGCTCGCGCGTCGGACGATAAAACGAAACCAGCAAAAGATGCAGATTGACCGTCAGCGCGTTCATCACGACCGTTTCAATCGGTTTCGCTCCGACGACGTTTGCCATTTGCTCAGTCACGAATTCGTGATACGGCAGCCAGGGATTTTTCGCCCGAAGATGTCCTTCGACGCCTAAAATTTCCCAGTCTTTTAATTCCTGCTCGATGTAATCCCTAGTCGATTTCGGCTGTAGTCCGAGCGAATTTCCCGT
This sequence comes from uncultured Pyrinomonadaceae bacterium, assembly GCA_964235785.1. Classification (GTDB taxonomy): domain Bacteria; phylum Acidobacteriota; class Blastocatellia; order Pyrinomonadales; family Pyrinomonadaceae. The sequence continues at coordinate 309,182 of CAXSBF010000001.1, forward strand.
GAAATAAATATAATATTCGCCGTTTGTCTGTTCAGGAATGTAAAACTTTTCCCGAAAAATTTTCAACGAATCGCGCTCGTCCATTTTGCAGGCAAATGATTCGGAGTTTTCAAATTGAAATGATTGTTCGTTCATAAGGTTTTGGCTTTAATTCTAATTCGGTATTAACTTGTCATCTGCGACAAATTTAGTTACTTCATCAAAGACTCGTTCGGGCATTTCTTCCTGCGGAAGATGTCCGCATTTTTCAATTACGACCAGTTTTGAATCTTTGATTAGCGAATTCATTTTTCGTCCCGCTTCGAGCGGAATCAGCGCATCTTCCGCGCCCCAAATAAGCAGTGTCGGCACATTGATTTTATTCAAATCCTGCTCAATCGGAAATTCTCCGGCTTGCGTGCGGGCGCGTAAAGCCGCCAGTTGCCCGCCGCTTGTCCGAAGCGGACGCCAGTAATAAGCGACGCGCTCGTCGGTAATTTTCGCGTCGTCGTAAAAACTTTTTTCCAAACCTTCGCGCACGAGTTTGTCCGATGTCAAAGCCAACGCCGTCAACGCGCGACCGACAAAAGGAATGCGAACATATGCGGGCGCAAGCGAATTGCCGCCGCTCACCGCAACGCCCGCGCTGTCAACCAGAATCAAGCCTGCAACCCGCTGCGGATTTTGCAGCGCGATGTTGAGTGCGATTTCGCCGCCCATCGAATTGCCGCAAATCCATGCCCTTTCGATTTTCAAATAATCGAGCAAATGCGCGATAAGCGCGGCTTGAGCGCGGCGCGTGTAATCGCCGTCGGGTTTGGCAGAAAATCCAAAACCTTTGAGGTCGACGGCAATGACGCGAAAGTTTTGCGAGAGCGGCTCGAAAACGTCTTTCCACGAATAGGTTGAAGATGTGTAACCGTGAATCAAGACGAGCGGCGTTCCCGTTCCCTTCTCTTGATAATGAATTTTTACGCCGTCGATGTCTATAAAACGGCTGTATTCGGAATGTGGAATCGCAGCGCGAGTTTCGTCAAAAGAAACATCGGCGGGGCGCGATGACAAAAAAACCGCGAATGCAATTGCCGCGACGGTAATTAAACCAAGGAAGATTTTGAAAAGTTTTTTCACCATTTGAACCTCCAACAGAAACTATGCAAAATCCGCCTTTTGTAAATTCAGCCATTTTAACGCCGCGCCGTGCAGTAATTTGGCTTTTGTTTCTTCATCGAAGTCGGAAGATTCAATCAACTTTCCGGGTTCCGTTTCGCCGAGCGGAAACGGGTAATCGGTTCCGAGCGCGACTTTTTCCGCGCCGAATAATTTAATTAAATAATCCAGCATCGGCGCGTCGTGAACAAGCGAATCGAGCCAGAATTTTCCCAAATATTCGCGCGGATTTCGCAGATTATCAATCGCAACCAAATCGGGACGCGCCTCGAAGCCGTGTTCGATGCGTCCGATTGTCGCGGGAAAAGAGCCGCCGCCATGCGCGAAACAAACGCGCAGATTTTTACATTTTTCGAGCGCGCCGGAAAAAATCAGCGAGCAAATCGCGCGGCAAGTTTCGGCTGGCATTCCGACCAGCCACGGCAGCCAGTATTTTTGCATCTCGCGCTCGCCCATCATTTCCCAGGGATGAACAAAAACCGCCATTTCCGTTTCCTCGCACGCTTTAAAGAAATCGAAAAACTGCGGCTCGCCCAAGTTTGATTGATTGACGTTCGTTCCGATTTGGACACCGACAAGTCCGATTTTCCGGCATCTCTCCAATTCTTGGATCGCAAGTTTCGTATCTTGCATCGGAACTGTTCCCAAACCGACGAATCGTTTAGGAAATTTTCCAATAATTTCCGCGATGCCGTCATTCAAAAATTTAGAAATCTCCAAACCGTCTCGCGCCTGCGCCCAATAGCTGAACATCACCGGAACAGTCGATAAAACCTGAACGCCGACTCCAAAACCGTCACATTCTTCGATTCTCTTTTCCGCGCTCCAAACATTGTCTTCGACTTCGCGGAAAAAATGTCCGTCGTCTTTCAGCATTCTCGCGCAGCACGGTTTATGATGTTCGAGCATAACGAATCCTCCGTAACCGAACCGCGCTTTCCAATCGGGAATCTTTTCGGGCAAAATATGCGTGTGAACGTCAATCTTTAGCATTCGACTTTCTATCAATCAATTTATTTTCCTTCGCTTTTGCGTCCGAATCTTTTTTCGCTTTCATCAATGACAACGATAGCTCGCGCAGTTGGTCAACCTGCCGAAGTCGTCTGGTTATAGCTTCGCCGGACATATCAACTTTCTTCATTTTCCAACCTCTCAATATCCACCAAATCCTGTGGTCTGCCTGCAAGTTGTTTCATTTTTACCAAGCCTTCACGCGACACGACCGAAAGCCGATTGCCTAAAAAATCAATCGTTTCTCTTGTTTCCCAAACACTTTGAACCTGCGGTGAAACTAGTAGTAAATCAAGCGAAAGCATTTCGCCGCTCGCGTCAATTTTAGAAACGCGCCGAATTTCGACGGCTCTTTCCTTAAAAGAAATATCAAGCCCGCGAATATCGAAGCCTTTTTCAGCACCGACTTTATAAGCCTTTTCGAGCGATTCGGGTTGAATCAAAATATCAATATCCAAAGTCGCCCGCACAAATCCGTGAATCGCCAACGCCAAACCGCCGCACACCGCATATTCGATTTTGTTTTCGTTAAGCGCAGAAATCAGTTGTGATAATTCATCCAAAAGCGTCGCCATATTAAAAATATTTAATCTTTCAAAAGTTTTTCAATATGTTCGCCGGTTTTTTTATCAGTTTGAGGAGTTCTCTTTACTTCGCGCAGAGATTTATCAATGATAAAATTTAGAAAATCTGGACGTTCAATTTTCTTAAACCGCTTCTTAAATTCTTCCTCGTTATCTAAAATTATTTCGTCGAAATCTTCGTTCATATTTATATTTTTTCATAGACTTCATCTTTATCCAAAAAACCGAATTCTTCAATTTTAGGCAAGATTTTATTTGCCAGATTTTCGTTTGCTTTTCTTACCGCTTCGATTTCATCCCTTCCTAAATTATGCTCGGCTAAGCATCGGCGGATTTGATACCAACCTGCATCCCAAGAATCAATTTTTAAATTGTGAGTTACCATTTGATTCAAGTGTGAAAAGTAAAATTTATAAACTTCTTTTCCTTTTTCTAAAACATCTTCGGCTTCTTCCGATAATTCATTATCTGCAATCCAATCGGCTGCAAATCTATCTTCGTCATTGGTCATTTGAACTTTGAAATCAGGTTCTCGGACATCCCAAGTTTTAACTTCCGAAATTTTGAACGGGGAAAAATTATTTTTGATTTGATAAGTGTTTCCCAAATATTGAACATTTCTCAAAGCGGTTGTTTGATTGGAAGATGCGAATAAACTCCAAATTACACAATCATTGGTAAATTCCACGCTTGGTTCCGTATGCGGTATTAAAAATTGGTTTCGGTCATTTAACCAAGTCGGTTTTGGTATTTTTTTGACAGCGTGAAGCGTTAATGCCTTTTTAAAATTCTCTTGGTTTACTGTGAATGCGCCTGCGCTCACACTTGGCGAAGAAAGAATTACAACATATTTTGAATTTTGAAAATCATTTCCTTTACTGCAAATGGAAGCTAAAAAATCTTTTCTCGCTCTATGTCTTGTGTCTGTATTATTTTCTCTTACGGATATTCCATTACTTAACGGCGGAAGAATAAAGTCATTTGAGTTTGCGGGTCTTTCAAACCAATTATTGATAACGTCTTTTTTTTCTATTAACCGCAAATGCTTTACGCCAATAGTTATGGCATTTTCGTCAGAAATATCGATTTTCACCAAATCACTTTCTCTTTCTTTCAATAAATTCCAAATCAAAAAACCAATCGGAAAATCACCTGTAACTCCGTGAAAATGTTTTGAATGAAACAAAAAACCTCTTTCGTATTTTTTATTAAAAAGGTCATCTCTGAATTTGATTGTATCTGGAGCATTTAAGTATTTTAGGGTTGAGAACATCCCCAAGTAAGTTTTTTTTGGGAGTTCGTGAACAATACGGAACATAAACTGAGCAAAAAGTTCTCGTTTTACGTGTCCGGTATTTTCTCTATCCATTATTATTTCTAATTTGGTTTTACTAACTCCTTTTTTTGATGTTCCTTTTGAACCAGCGACTTGTGCGGTTGCAAAAGGCGGATTTATAAAAACCATCCAACTTATTGACTCGTCGTTTAATTCATCTCTTAACTTCTGAGGTAATTTCCAATTCGGTTTAAAAGGCAAATTTCCTTGATTGAATAAATATTCAACATCGTCATTTAAATAATCATATTGAAAGCAAGTGGCGTTAGGAAAAACTTTCTGTAAATGATCTGCTTCGCCCGAATGAAGCGTGGACATATACAGATATTTGTAGGCTTCGGCAGGAAAATGATACTCCAGATTTCCTGTTCCCGCCGCCATATCCCAAATTCTGTATTTTCCTGATTTATACCAGTTTTTATTAAGAGTTTCTCCGAGATAATGAATGGCTTTTTTGGCAAATCTCAAAGGCGTATAGAATTCGCCTTCAAATCTTCTTTGGTTTTCATCCGTCAGTCGGTCTAACTTGGCGTGAATTCCGCTGATTGTTTCAGCGTTTGAAACATAATCATAAATACTCCAAAAATAATCGTAGTCTTTCATCAAGACTTTTTGCGTTTTGGAATTATTGTCTTCAAACGTGAAAACAACCCGACTATTTTCTTTATCAATGATGATTTTCTCTTTTTGTATATTAGACAAAAAATAGAACGAATCTTTGTAACCATTGATAATGTATTTTCCGATTACATTTTTCCAGTGGTCAAAAACAGCTTCAAAATTTTCTTCGTTGATAACTTTTTTATCGCCGAAATCCAAAAGCATTTGGGGATGCAGAGCATTTTCAAGATTTTTTGCGAATGCCGTGTGTTCGCCTTTTAAGGTTATTCGATAAACGTGCAGTTTATTAGTTTCCGGTTCTTTTACAAGATGATCTACTAACTTTGGATCAGGTTTGCTTGGCGGTCGTTCCCAATCATAAGCGTCATTAGAGTAATATGCTGACCATTTGTTTATTTCGGTTATTGCGGCTTCATTTTTGTCAGCTAAACAAAGAAAGTAAGGAATAGTTTTTCCTACTTCTTCATATTTAAGTCTTCGGATGTAATAGAGCGTTTGAGCTAAAATTGTCGCAAGTGCTTTTAGATTTTGGAAGTTCTTATGGTGTTTGAATTCAAACAAAACTTGAGGTGTATATAGGTCGTGTCTATCGGAAGTGTTGTAACTGATATTGAAGTATTTTGCGTAAATTGCTTTTACAGTTTCTTCCGTCTGAGCCGCGTCCAAATCTTTTTTGAATTCTTCAAATGTCATATTTTTATAGTGAGACCAAATTGCATTTATTAACTTGTTACCGGCGGCGATTGCATCACCGTGCCGCAGTTTTTGCAGGTTCGCAAATCTTCGTCGCCGTAAAACTTTTTGAAAACGCCCTGAAACTGCGTCGTGATGTCTTCAAGCTGAAAGTATTCTTCATACAATTTTTCGTTGCAGTTCTCGCAAAACCACAACAAGCCGTCACGTTCGCCGTCGCGTCTTTTTCTTTCAATCACCATTCCGACGGTGTTTGCGCCGCGAATCGGGTTGTGCGGAACGCGCGGCGGAAGCAGAAACATTTCGCCTTCACGAATCGGAACGTCAACCGCTCTGCCGTCTTCCTGAATTTTGACGAGAATATCGCCTTCGAGTTGATAGAAAAATTCCTCGCCTTCGTCCCAGTGATAATCTTTCCGCGAATTCGGTCCGCCGACGACCATCACGATAAAATCTTCGGCGTCGTAAGCGCATTGATTTCCAACCGGCGGTTTTAACAGATGACGATGCTCGTCAATCCATTGTTTAAAATTAAAAGGTCTTCTGATTGCCATAATTTTACATCTCCGAAATCTTATTTACAGTTCGCCAATTCCGCGCTGTCGCGGAAACCTTCAACTTTTTGCCAATGTAATCTTTACCGAGCAAACTATCCAAAACGCCGACGCGCAAAAGACAAAATATCTCGCGGTGTCTGACGGCAAACATTTCGTTCTCGTTGTTGTTTGAAAGAAGAATCTCGCGTTTTTCTTCCGGCAATTCTTCATCCAAAAATAAAACGTGCAAATCCTTGTCGTTTTTAACCTGTCCGGCGAAAGGATTGTTTGCAATGATGTCTTTGATTTCATCAATCGTCCGCGCCATTACTTTTATTTTCAAAGCAAACTCTTTTTCAATCGCGCTTTCAATTTTCGCGGCGAGCTTTTTATCGTCCGTTTTCGCCGACTCAAAAATCACGTTGCCGCTGTTGATATAAGTTTTGACGTTTTCAAACCGAAGCGCGGCGAACATTTCGCGCAAAGTTTCCATCTTGATTTTGTTATGTCCGCCGACGTTGATGCCGCGCAGGAATGCAACATACTTCATTTTTACTACTTCGCCGTGAGTTTGAGGAATTAAGAATTAAAATCAGTTCCCGATTTTTAATTCTTAATTCTTAATTCTTAATTGCCTTCCGCCAGCGACTGCATATCAATCACAAAACGATAGCGCACGTCGCCTTTAATTGTTCGTTCATAGGCTTGTTCGATATTCTGAATCGGAATGATTTCGACATCGGAAGTGATGTTGTGCGCCGCGCAGTAATCGAGCATTTCCTGCGTTTCCGCGATGCCGCCGATGCCCGAACCGGCAAGCGAGCGGTTGTTGCCGATAATCGAAAAAGCGTGGACTTGCGCCGGTTCATCCGGTATTCCGACAATGACCATCGCGCCGTTCATTCGCAGCAGATTGAGATACATATTGAGGTCGTGATTGGCGCTCACGGTGTCGAGAATAAAATCGAATTTGCCTCTGAGCGACTTCATATTTTCCGGCTCTTTCGTCACGACAAAATTATGCGCTCCAAGCCCTCGCGCGTCCGCTTCTTTTGACGGCGAAGTGCTGAAAACCGTCACTTCCGCGCCCATCGAAGCGGCGAGTTTGACGCCCATATGACCTAAACCGCCGAGACCGACGATGCCGACTTTTTGACCTTTGCCGACATTAAATTTTTTAAGCGGCGAATAAGTCGTGATTCCGGCGCACAGCAGAGGCGCGACGCCCGCCAGATTTTCCGTAGCGGAAACTTTCAGCGCGTAGTTTTGGTCAACCACGATTTGGTTTGAATATCCGCCGAAAGTCGGAGTCTTTTCGTCCATTTCCGTCGAATTGTAAGTTTGAGCGCAATGCGTTTGGCAAAACTGCTCGAAATCATTTTTGCAGTTTTCGCAAACCCGGCACGAATCAACAAAACAGCCGACTCCGGCAATGTCGCCTGTCTTAAATTTTGAAACTTCCGCGCCGACCTGACTGATGCGCCCGACAATTTCGTGTCCCGGCACCATCGGATAAATCGAATTGCGCCATTCGTTTCTAGCCTGGTGAATGTCGGAATGGCAAATGCCGCAAAACTCGATTTCAATCAGCACATCGGTTGCGCCTAATTCTCTGCGCTCAAAATTAAAAGGTTCAAATTTAGCGTCTGCGCTCTGAACCGCGTATCCTTTCGCTTGTATCATTAATTTCTCCTTTAGTTTTTGTGTGTTGTTCAATTCGATTTTCAAGCGCGGGAAAAGATTAGTCAATCGTCGCAATAACTTTTAATTCAATCGCAATCGGCGTCGGCAGTTTGTTGATTTCAACCGTCGTCCTGCACGGCAAGTTGTCTTTGAAATACTCGGCGTAAATCCGGTTATATGTTTGAAAATCGTCTTTCATATTCGTCAGAAAAACCGTTACGTCAACAATCCGTTCCCAACTCGAACCGGCATCTTCCAAAATATATTTTACATTCTGAAAAACCGAACGGCATTGAGTTGCGATCTCATAAGAAATTATCTCGCCGTTTTCACTCAATTCAACGCCGGGAATTTTCTTCGTTCCGCGTTCTCTCGGACCGACGCCTGACAGAAACAAAAGATTTCCGACGCGCCGCGCGTGCGGATACAAACCGACCGGTTCGGGAGCTTTAGCAGAATTGATAATATTTTCTTCGTTCATACTTTAGAAAGTTTATATTCAGCCGCCGGAAGGCGAAAAACCCGCGACGCGCAAAACATCTTCTATAAAAGCGGCTTTTCCCTCAGATATGCGTCGCGGTCATTCACATATTCTCGCGCCAAATCGAGCTTTAAATTTTCATATTCTTTCGCCGTCAAAACAAATCCTTAAAGCCGCCTCTGATTTTTCATCAATTTGTTGAGTGAATAATTCCATTTTTCAAATTCAACAATAATTTATCTTAATGCAAACATTTTTCTCTTCGGTGAAAAACCGCAGCGCTTCAAAACCGCCTTCGCGTCCGACGCCTGATTGTTTCATTCCTCCGAACGGCGTTCGCAAATCTCTCAAAAGCCACGAATTTACCCAGATAATTCCGCTTTCTAATTTTTCAGCTACGCGATGAGCGCGGGAAAGATTTTCCGTCCAGACAGTTGCCGACAAGCCGTATTCGACCGAGTTAGCGTAACTTAAAACTTCTTCTTCCGTGTCGAAAGGCATAATCGTTACGACGGGACCGAAAATTTCTTCCTGATTTGTGCGGCAATCAAAACACAAACCTTCAATCACCGTCGGCTCGACAAACCAGCCGTCCGCGCATCTTCCCGCAACCTTTACGGCTTTGCCGCCGCACAAAATTTTACCGTTTTCCCTTTGCGCCAAATCAATATACGAGAGAATTTTTTCCAGGTGAGGTTTTGACACGACCGCGCCGACGTTCGTTTCCGGCGCAAGCGGGTCGCCGATTTTCAAGACGGAAACTTTTTCGATAAAATCCGTTTTGAATCGTTCGTAAAGCGGTTTTTCGACAAAAATCCGCGAGCCGCACAGACAGATTTGTCCTTGATTCGAGAAAGAAGAAAGCACGGTTGTTTTAAGCATTTCTTCGTAATTGCAGTCGGCAAAAATTATGTTCGGGTTTTTGCCGCCGAGTTCGAGAGAAAGTTTTTTGAACATCGGGGCGGCGATTCGCGCAATATCCTGTCCGGTTTTCGTGCCGCCCGTGAACGAAACGGCTTTTACGTCTTTGTGCGCGACGATTGCCGAACCCGCTTTTGCGCCGAGTCCGTGAACGATATTCAAAACTCCGGCAGGCAATCCGGCTTCGATGCAAAGTTTCGACAAAAGATAAGCCGTCATCGGCGTAATTTCCGAAGGTTTTGCAACGACACAGCAACCGGCGGCGAGCGCGGGCGCGATTTTCCAACTGAACAAATAAAGCGGCAGATTCCAGGGCGAGATACAGCCGACAACGCCGAGCGGCTGGCGCAGAGTGTAATTTATCGCTTGCCCGACCGTTTCGTGCGCTTCCGTTGCAGTGTGCATCGCGGCAGTTGCGTAAAATTTAAAGTTTGAAACGGCGCGTGGAATATCGACGTTTCGCGCCAGAGTTTTAGGCTTGCCGTTGTCGACGCTTTCGGCTTCGGCGAGCGCGTCCAGGTCGCGTTCAATCAAAGAGACGATTCGCATTAAATGGTCGTGTCTGTCTTCGGCGCTCATTTTCGACCAAACGGGAAATGCCTTTTTTGCCGCTACGACCGCCGAATTTATATCGCTTTCGTCCGAATCGGGAATCAGCGAATAAACCGCTCCGAGCGCCGGATTAAAATTGTCGAGATATTCGTTTGACGCGGGCGCGACCAATTCGCCGCCGATGTAATTTTCTATTTTGAGCATTGTTTTTCCGATTATATTACATTCTTTTTGATAGTTTTAAAAAGTTGTTTTCGTAATACAAATTATTCATAAATTCAAAAGAGATTAATTCAACAAAGCAATAAAAATGAAAGCGCTCGGCAACTGAATTAGAACTTACTGAAAAATTAGTGAACAGTTAATAGCGAATAGTTAATAGCGACGCTTTCAGACTATTAACTATTCGCTATTAACTGTTCACTGTCATATAAAAAAAACTGTTTTAAGGTTCAGGATTCTTAGTTGGAAAACTCAACTTTAAAGATAAAAAAGTATCTGGAAACTATCCAAATACTCTCAAATCAAAATCTATGATTCAAGAAGTTATTTTTTGCGGGAAACTTTGCGGCGTTTGATATTTATCGCTGCCATTTTATTTTGTTCGTTCGCTTGCGCTAAAACCGAAACGGCGCGTCCGTCACTCAAAGCATTTCCCGACGCGATGCTTTTCACGCTGACGGTAAATTGCATTTTCGCGGCTGCCTGCGCCAGCATATTTTCGAGCGTTTTATCAGTTAAGCGCGACTGGTCGATGCCGCTTGTTTCAAGTTCAGCACGCAGATTTTGAACTGTATTTTTCCTGTAATCGTAAATGTCCGGGTAAATATGCAATCGTCCGGCTTCGACGACCAGCGTGTCGTAAGTGATTTCGACCGGAATCGGCGAATCGATTTCAGCGATAAAAGTATTTTTTGTGCGCTTGGCATTAGCGATTTCCGCAGGCGTGATAGAAAGAGCGCGCGCCGCCACGATTTTTTCAGTCAAATCAAAAAGGTCTGCCTGCATAACCCGCACGCAGCCGTGAGAGACAAGATTTCCCAAATCTTCCACGCCGTGCGCTTGATGAATTAAGTAATTGTAACCGAGCGGGATTTTTATTTTGCCGAGCGGATTGCGTTTGTCGCTCGCCTTGATAATCTCGCCTGCTTTGACCTTTTTGCTGCCCTCGACCCAATCGCTCTCGGGCGGAATCCAATCGGGATTCCAGATGATTTCGCCCGCCTCGCGCATACCGATATAAATCGGATAATCCTTCATTCCGACGCCGACCGGATAGCTTTTAACTTCTTTGCCGTTTTGCCAGAGCGTCAGTTGAAAAGCGGGAACGTTGAGCGTCAATTTGATGCCGTTCGCGCCTCGAACCAGCGCGGTTTTTTCGATTTTTCCGCTCGTTCGCTTGTCCGAACGCGCCGAATCGCGCCGAATATCCACCATATACGACTGAGCCGACGCCGCGCCGCCGCCGCCGCCGCCGGACAGAAAAATCGTAATTAACAATGTGATTAAAATTACTTTTATACTCTTTAAAAACTTCATATCAATCAGCGTTTTCACGCATAATCAAGATGCGCGAAAGTTACTCTTCGGTTGTTAGGTTTTTCGCCCGTGAATCAAAAGAAATTCATTAAAATTTCCGGTCTTTGAAACTATTTCGGTTTGTAAATAATTTTATTTTTCCGCCAGAAGTTTGACAATCATTTCGCGGATTTCTTGTTCACGACTTTCGCCCGCGCCTGCTTCGACGTAGCGGACGACGCCTTTGCGGTCAATCAAAACCGTCGTCGGAATCCCAGTCGCGCCGTAAGTCAGTTGGTTGCCCGTGTCTTTTGCCACGACAAAATCAAACGGCAGAAGATTTGTCCGCCGAAAGCTCTGTAGGAAATTAAGCTCTGTCGCGTTGTCAACCTGAACGCCTTCCACCAAGCCGTGATATTTCGTTACCGCTAGAATTTCCAGACCGTCTTTTTGAAACGTCCCGTGCCATTCGATTAAGGACGGAAACGCCCGGATGCACGGAACGCACCACGTCGCCCAGAAATCGAGCAGCACGACTTTACCGCGCAGACTGCCGAGCGTTTGCGCGTTTCCGGGAAACCAGCGGTCAATGTCGGCAAGTTCCGGCGCGGTTTCGCCGAGCAATTTGTAATGTATCTCGCGTTTTTTCAAACGCAATAAAATCTCCTCCTGTAAAGGCTTTGTCGTAAAATCCTGCTTCGCGCGCGAGAGTGAGTCCTTATACATCTGCAAACCGAGCGGCTTGCGGTTTGTTTCAATCAAATACTTGATATTCGCATCGACGGCGTGATAATACAGATCAGTCGATTGAACGAGCGTGGCGGTTTTCCGCAAATCTTCGAGCGCGTCTCCGGCTTCCTTCGGCTTGCCGTTTTCCTTATAAATTTCAAAAACGAGCATTCCGGCGCCAAGCAATTGGTCGATTGCCTGAGAACGAGTCGCGTATTGGGTAAAAACAGCTTTGGTCGAGCGAAACGATTCTTCGGCGTGGCTCGCGGCTTTCGCAGAATTCTTTTCCGCCCGATAGCTTTCCGCCAATTCATTTTCGATGCGAATGCGTTCGGTCGCCTTAATCGGTTCAGCCTTTAAGTAATCCGCCAGAAATTTTTCGGCTTCATCGAAATTCTTCCGCCGCGCCGCGTCAACTGCGACAATCGGACGCGCAATCTGCAATTTTTCGGCGGCAGGATTTTCCGAAGCAAAAAATTTTCGCAAGGTTTCCGCCGAAACTTCCTTGTTTTCGGCAATCCAGTGAAGCATTCCGAGATAATAAAAGTCTTCGCCCGCGAGATTCGGACGCGCGGAAATCGCCGTTGCGTATTTCGCCGCAAGCTGCTTCCGCTCCTGCATAGTCAGCTTGTAAATTTTTTCGTCGAAGGGAAGTTTTTTGTTTTCGAATTCGGCAAATTTCACTTTGGCGTAAACATTGGTTTCGTCAAACATTTGTTTGACGGTCAATTCACCGAGCGCATTCGCCGTTGGATTAGCGAGGTTTTGAGCATTCGGGTCAACGCGCCGCGATTGCGCGAAGCCGCTTATTGATAAAGATAAAAGCAAAAATACAAAAAATAGATTACGCATTGCTTAGTAATGGTAAATGGTAAGTGGTAAATGGTAAATGTGAAACCGTTCTTTGATTTACCATTTACCATTTTTCATTCGTTTGAAACGTTTCGGGCTGAAAATTTCCAAATACTTCGAGTCTAAATTTCCGACAATTTTTTCAGCCAGAATTTTCGCCGTCAGCGGCGCGAGCAAAATTCCGTTGCGGTAATGCGCGGTTGCGATATACAAATTCCCGATTTCCGGGAACGCGCCTAAAATCGGCAAACCGTCAGCTGTAAAAGGGCGCAAGCCAGCCCATTTGTCAAAGATTTCCAGACTTGCCAGATGCGGCGAAATTTCATAAGCGGTTTCGAGCAGAAATTTGAGTCCTTCTTCGGTCAGATTTTTGTCAAAGCCCGCGTCTTCGACCGTCGCGCCGATTAAAATTCTGCCGTCAACTCGCGGCACAAGATAACCACCGCGCGGGCTGTAAATCACCGTCGAAAATAGACGTTCTGCCGTCTTAAAACACAACATCTGCCCGCGAATCGGTTTTACGTCGGGCAAAGGCAAAATATTCTCGCCCGATTTGATGAGCGAAGTCCACGCGCCTGTTGCAAGCACCGTCGTGTCGGCAAAAAACTTTTCGTCCGGTGTTTCCGCGCCAATGACTTTGCCGCCCTCAGTCAGTAAATTTTTAACTTCGGCGTCTTCGACAATTTCGATACGGTTTAATTCTGCATATTTTTGCAAAGCGAGCAGCAGCTTTCGATTTTCAACCTGCCAATCGTCGGGGAAAAATAAACCTTCGCGCACGTCGGGCGAAACAAACGGCTCGACTTTTCGCACCGCTTCCGCGCTCAGATGTTCGACATTCAGGTTCGCGCTTTTTCCCCGTTCGAGATGTCGGCGAATTTCCGCAACGCCCGCGTCCGAAAAAGCCGGATAGAGCGAGCCGCCCCGGTCAAGCTCGACGTCAACGCCTGTTTCCGCAAAAAGCTGTTCGGCAAAATTCGGATAAAGCCGTTTCGACTCCATACAAATTTCAAATAAAACACTGTGTTTTTCGCTTTCGTCATTCGGCGCGAGAATTCCCGCCGCAGCGAAAGATGATTCGCGTCCAAGTTTTCCGCGTTCCAGAATCGTAATATGGCTTACACCTTTTCTGTGAAGTTCTCGGGCTAGGCTCAAACCGATGACGCCGCCGCCGATAATTAAAATGTCTGCTGTTTGAGAGAAATTCATCTATTCATTATAAATTTGCGATGTTTTAGCTCTCGCGTAATTCATTTATAAAACATACTATCTCCGGCGCAAAAATGAAACACGCCTTCTTACACTGCTGAAACTTTGCGGCACAAATCGGTTTATTAAAACCGAACCGAAAAGAAAAGCGAATCGGATGAAATTTTCAAGTTTCATCCGATTCGCCTTTTATCAAAGGTTTTGTTTGACAGGTTTGACGATTATTTTCGCAATAACCTGATTAAGCCTATCAAAACATTATTCGATAGAATATCTACATCACGTAAATATTCTGCCGCTTATTTTCCTGCCGCTTTATAGGCTTGACGATAAGAGGCATAAGCCGCTTTGTATTTACCGGCAGCTTGTTGCGCGACTGCGCTGTTAAAGAACGATTGCGCGTTGGTGCCGGCGCCGACATTGGCAATCGTTTGGCGGACAATTTCACGGACTAATTCTAAAAGACCGCACTGTATAACGGGAACCGGGCTGGCGCCAGGCAATGTAAGCGACTGAGCTAAACCCTTCTCGTCTAGAGACGAAAAGCATACACTCATCGGTGTTTCGTATAATGCAACAAAAGCCGAACCGTCGGTTGAGGATAAATCCGCCTCAATTTGAGTTCGTAAGAGAAGATTTTTTAATTCATCTTTATTTCCGTGAGCATCAGCAATAATCGTCGCTTTAGATTTCAGTATTTCGCTGATAATCTCTGTTTTAGCGGTAGTGATATTTGTGGCAGTTGTCGCTGTCGAAGTGACTATATTTGTGGCAGTCGTCGAGGTCGAAGTTGTGATGTTTGTGGCAGTCGTCGAGGTCGAAGCGGTTATATTTCCGGCTGTCGTCGAAGTCGAAGTCGAAATCAATCCCGGAATAGTAGTAGTAACTTTTGTTGTAATGTCGGCTTGAAAACTGTCGTTTGTGCAATCGTCTTTGATGGCTTTTAAGGTTTCAAGCGACAGTGTTACTCCCTCCAAAGCGGCGTAAGCAACGGCGAATGCTGCGTGAGCTTCAAAAGTCAAGAAATCGGTCGGAGACCCGTTCATCAGCCCTTCGCCGACGATTTGGGCGGTTTTGGCGGCGGCGATGTCCGTGTTGCTCGGGTCGGCGCTGATGCCGTCGGCGCATTTGTCCGGCGTTACGGCGTTAACGGTAACCGTTCTGCCTTCTATTTTGGCTTTGAGTCTTTCCTGAAGTTCCTGCCGCAAATCCGGTCTGATTAACGCTTGCGGCGCTTCGCGCCAGCCGGGAAATTTCGCGTAGACGGCGCGCATTTTAATTAAATTTTCCTGCGACATCGCGGAAACGGAATTCTTCGTCGCCGTCAGCATTGAAATCGGCTTCGAGCCGGCTTGACTCCATTGTCGCTGAATAGCCGGAACTGTGCCGAAAAGACGCATATCTTCCTGCAGCTCGGTCAGGTAATTTAAGTATTCCACACGGAATTCCTCGACGTTGGCATCTGCTGCCATTATTCTGCCCACACGTTCACGTTCGAGTTTGGAAGAACTTTTAACGCTGCTCTGTGCCATTACCGAACTAATCAAAAAAGATGTGACGACAAGCGTCATCACAATTGAAAGAAAGCGATTGAATTGTTTGTTTTTCATAAATATTAGTGTCCTATTAGTAAAATTGTTGCGCGTTCGTAAATTACACAAACGCTTTGGGTTTTTAGTGGAAAGTCGCCTTGCCAAAGGCAGACGGAAACATATTATGTAAACTCCGGGCTTACACGAGCAATTTATTTATTTGTGCTTTATGGCTAATAAAAAATTTCTGAATCCAGTAATTGATGAGAAACTTTTTAGATTAGATATGAATTTGAAAATTTGCCGTTTGATAACAGTGAATCCCGGGCGTTTGGATAGGCTGAAAACTAACCGGCTAATTTCAATCTGATATAACCCTATGTCAAATCATATCGTAATGTCACATTAAATACTCATTAGTCTATTAGTTCCAGATAATTAGTGAATTTAATTAATTATTTAAAACGAGACTTTTGTAAAATTTGAATTATTGAGTATTAAAATTAAAATGTTAAGATATTCCCTAACAAAAATAAGATTAATAAGGATTAGGTAAATAAGCTAAATGGCGAAACATATTATCACGCTGATTCCGGGCGACGGCATCGGACCGGAAATCGTTGCGGCGACCGTCAGAATTATCGAGGCTTCGGGCGTTGACGTAGAATGGGAAACGCACATTATCGGCGCGCAGGCATTGGAGAAATTCGGCACGACAATACCGGATGCGGCGATTGAATCAATCAAGAAAAATAAGGTTGCGCTCAAAGCTCCGCTGATGACGCCAATCGGTAAAGGTTTTACTTCGGTCAACGTCGGTTTGCGAAAAATTCTCGACCTTTACGCCAACGTCCGACCGATTCGCGCTCTGCCGAATATTCCGTGCAAATATCCGAATCTCGATTTGGTCATCGTCCGCGAAAACACCGAAGATTTATACGCCGGACTAGAACACATCGTCGTTCCGGGCGTGGTCGAAAGTTTGAAAATCATCACGGAAAAAGCCTCGACGCGCATTTCAAAATACGCTTTTGAATTTGCCAGACGCGAAAAACGCAAAAAAGTTACCGCCGTTCACAAAGCCAACATTATGAAACTTTCCGACGGACTTTTTCTCGAATGTTTTTACAATGTGGCGAAGGATTACCCGGAAATTCCCGCCGACGATAAAATTATTGACAACTGCTGTATGCAGCTCGTGATGAATCCGCAGCAGTTCGACGTGATGGTAATGGAAAATCTCTACGGCGACATCGTTTCCGATTTGTGCGCCGGACTTATCGGCGGCTTGGGACTTGCGCCGGGCGCGAACATCGGAGAAATCGGCGCGGTTTTTGAAGCCGTTCACGGTTCTGCGCCCGACATCGCCGGTCAAGGCGTAGCGAATCCGACCGCGATTTTGATGTCGGCGATTCTGATGCTCAAACACATCGGCGAGCGCGACGCGGCGGAACGCACGGAAAAGGCGATGCTCGAAGTTTTTGCCGAAGGAAAAACGATTACCAGAGATTTGGGCGGCACGGCGAAAACGGCGGATTTCGCCAATGCGATTATTGATAAATTGAAGCAGTAGTGATTAGCCGCGAACAGACACGAAAAGGCACGAACAAAATCTAATTTATTTTCGTGTTTGTTCGTGTTTGTTCGTGGCTAAAATCTCTGTCATTAATTTGCTATGAAGTTTGAAAGCATTTGGGACAAGCCGCAATCTCACGGCGAAATCTTGAAAAAAATCTGGAAACATCTCGATTTGGGCGTATTGGAACGCGAGCATCCGTTTCACACGCCGGTTTTTGCGACTGTCTGCGACGATGCGCCGGAATTGCGCGTCGTCGTTCTGCGGCGTTTCCGGCGCAAAAATCCTCGCGCTTTAGCCTTTCACACGCACGGCGGTTCACCGAAAATTTCTGAAATAAAATCTAATCCGAAGGTTTCATTTGTTTTTTATCACCCGCAGGAAAAGTTCCAGATTCGCGTCAAAGGCTTTGCCGAAATTCATACCTCCGGCGAGCTTCACGAAGAACAATGGCTCGCAACCGAGTTTTTCTCGCGCCGCTGTTACGTCGGCGAAGCGCCAACCGTCGTCAAAGAAAAACCGACGAGCGGTTTGCCGGCAGAAATCACCGACCGCAGCCCGACAAGAGAAGAAAGTGAAGCCGGAAAATCCAACTTCGTCGTCGTTACTTCGACAATCGATTCGATTGATTGTCTGGAACTCGACGTTCGAGGAAACCGCCGTTCGCTGTTTGTCTGGAACGATTCAGGCGAACTCGAAACAAAATGGCTCACGCCTTAATTTGACATTAAAATCTCGCAACCAAAAAAACTTCGCTAAAAATAAAAAAAGCGCTTGCGTCTGACGCAACGTTATACTTTAAATTTATTTTGATTTGAGGAAAAAGGATGAATTTATCGGAGAATTTGTGGCAGACAAAAGAATTTGCAGAGCTGACGAAAGTTACCGTGCGGACGCTGCATCATTACGACCGGCTCGGACTTCTGAAACCGCAGCGTTATACGAACAAAGGGTTTCGGCTTTACGGCGAGCGCGAGTTTTCTCGTCTACAGCAGATTTTGACGCTTAAGTTCATCGGTTTTTCGCTCAAACAAATCAAGGAAATTCTCAATCGACGGGAGTTGGATTTAGCCGAAACCTTAAAACTGCAGCGCGGCATTATCGAAGCGCAGCGTTACCGGTTAAATATGACGCTCGAAGCAATCGCCCGCGCCGAAACGGTATTCGAGCAAAACGGCGCGATTGATTGGGAATCCTTTAATCAAATAATCGAGGTGATAAATATGGAACAAAATACGGAATGGACAAAGAAATATTATTCGGATGAAGCGCAAAAGAAAATCGAAGAGCGAAAGAATTTGTGGTCGCCGGAATTGCAGGAACGAGTATCGCGCGATTGGAGCAATCTAACACGAGACATCGAAGCGGCAATCGCCGACGGCGTTGCGCCAAAGGACGAACGAGCGCAGCAGCTAGCGGCGCGTTGGCGCGGATTGGTGCAGGAATTCACAGGCGGCGACACGGAAATTCAGACGGGCTTAAACCGAATGTATGCGGACGAAGCCAACTGGCAAACCGAATGGAAAAAGCCTTTCGGCAATGAAGTGCAGGAATTTATTTTCGCGGCGATGAAAAATGATGCCGCCGGGTAAATTTTCTTTATCAACGGTTAAATAAACTGATAACAAAGTTTATTTAACCGTTTTAGTTTTAAAATAAATTCAGGACAAACTATTTTGTTTTTTACAACGCGAAGAATTTTTTGAACTTCAAAGAGACCGAACCGAAAACTTTCGGTCAACTTTTTTGTGAACAATAAAATTATGAAGAAAACATTTTTAGTTTTGCTTTTAACGCTCGTTTTCGGAATTTCCCTGCAAGCGCAAACCAATCAAAAAGTTACTGTTCAAATCAATCGACAAAAAACGCTTGTCAAAAATAAATTAACGATAAAATTTGTTTCCCTAATTGAAGATTCGCGCTGTCCGACCGATACAAATTGTATCCGGGCGGGAAACGCCAAAATCAAAATCGAATTCAAAAAAGCCTTCGGCGCATGGAAAACTTTCGAGCTAAATACGAATGCCAAACCGCAAGCCGTTTCCTTTGCAGGTTACACGATTAAATTAATCGACGTGAATCCGAAACCGGCAACCAACATTAGAATCAATCGCAACGGCTACACGGCAACTTTTTCATTCGACAAAACCGGAAATTCAAAATGATGACAAACTAAATTCTCAGAAACGGATTTGTCAGGCTCATTAAAATAATCAGCAGTATAAAATAAGGAATCAAAACCGCCGCGCCCGCATAATCTTTGGCGATGCGCTGACCAAAGAAAAGCGCGACGATTGCCGCCGCGCCTAAAACTGAAGCGTAGAAAATCAATTGAAGCGAACCTGTGATTAAAAAACAGACGAATCCGACGCCGCTCAAAACGCCGGTCGCAAGTTCCATAACGGTAATCGTGGCGAGCATCGGCGGAACTGTGCTTCTTAGAAACGTTTTGGAAAAATGTCCGGTCAGCCATTCGAGATTGCCGCGCCAATCGAACACTTTGTCGAGTCCCGATTGAATGAAAAGTATAGCGACGAGTAGTGCGGAGAACAGCGCGGGAAGATTTTTGCCGATAGTTTCGAGTGTCATAACCGTGTATTTAATTTGTTATTTTACCGGAGCGGGTTCGAGTGCCGCCGCCGCTTTCTCGTCGGCTTGAGCTTTTTCGAGTTCACCCGTTTTCTTGTAGAGAAACGCGCGGTTGCGATACGCCACAACCATTTTCGGATTCAATTCAATCGCTTTGGTAAAATCGGCGAGCGCGGCAGCGTTGTCGGTGTGTTTGAGATGGAAAATTCCGCGGTTATTGTAAATGACGGCGTTCTTCGGCTCAAGTTCAATCGCTTTGTCGTAGTCGGCTAACTCTAAATCCGGCTGATTAAGTTTCGCATAAACCTTTGCGCGATTAAGATAGATGATTGCTGCCGCCGGGCGAGCGGCGATTGCTTTTGTAAAACTTTCAATCGCTTCCTCGGAGCGATTGAGGTTCAGCAAAACGTATCCGCGATTGCCGTAATTGTCCGCGGTGTCCCCGCCGAGTTTTATCGCCGTATCATAGTCGGCTAAGGCTGATTCAAAACTCGAAAGTTGAAGATAGACCGCGCCGCGATTGCTATAGGTGAGAGGAGTTTTCGGATTCAGTTCGAGCGCGGCGTTGCAATCTTTCAATGCCTGTTCAGACAAATTCAATTTATAGTTTATGAAACATCGGTTCGAGAGATATAGAGCTTCTTTGGGCGAAATTGAAATCGCTTTGTCGAGGTCAACGAGAGCAGATTCGTATTTTTCCATTCGCATATAGACGGCAGCGCGGTTGCTATACGAAAGCGAACCTTGCGGATTCAATTCTATCGCTTTGGAAACGTCCGCCAGAGCCTTTATCAAATCGCCCTTTTTTAGAAAAGCCTGTGAGCGATTATCATATGCGGTGGATGTCGGAGACAATTTCAGAGAGGTATTAAAATCTTCGATTGCCGAGTCGAGTTTGCCAAGCTGCGAATACGAATATCCTCGATTGTTATAGGCAATCATAATACTCGGGTGAGCCTTGATGATATTCGTATGCGCGACGATGGCTTCTTCGTGTTTTCCGTCTTCCATCAGCTTTACCGCGTTGCTTAGTTCGATTTGAGTTTGCGGAGAAATACCTGTAATTTGCAAGTTTTTAACTTTCAAAACCGTCTGCAAAACTGTCGTCGGCGCAGCGTCGGGCGTTGGATTTGGTGTCGGTTTCGTTTGCGCGTATGAGTTCGCGCCGACGCCGAGCGCAAACGTCAAAAATAATAATTTGGTAAGATTCATATTTTTAATTTTTCGCATTTGCCATTAACTCTTCAATTTCTTCCGCTTGTTTCGGACAACTCGTGGTCAGATTAACGTTTCCGTCCGCCGTTACCAAAACGTCGTCTTCGATTCTGACTCCGATGCCGCGATATTTTGACGGCGCGGATTTATCGTCGGGCGGAATGTAAAGTCCCGGCTCGACTGTCAAAACCATTCCCGGCGCGAACGGGCGCGAATCTTTTGCTTTGTGGTCTGTAAAATAGCGTCCCGCGTCGTGCGTGTCGAGTCCGAGATAATGACCGACGCCGTGCATATAATATTTTTCGTAAGCCTTTTTCTTGATTAAATCCTTTGTTTTGCCTTTTAGAAGTCCGAGTTCTTTCATTCCTTCGGTCAGCATTTCGATGGAAAGCTTTTGACGTTCTTTTATCGTCGTGCCGGTTTTCGTCGCTTCCAGGCACGCGATTTCAACGTCCAAAACAATGTCATAAACGTCGCGCTGCGGTTTTGTAAATCTGCCGCTGACGGGAAATGTGCGCGTGATGTCCGAAGCGTAACCCTTGTATTGCGCGCCCGCGTCGATGAGCAGCAAATCGCCGTCCTTGAGCGGCGCGTTGTTTTCGACGTAATGCAAAATCGTCGCGTTCGCGCCGCCGCCGACGATTGAATTATACGCGACGCCCGCCGCGCCTTTGTCTTTGAAGTAATTTTCGATGATCGCTTCGACTTGATATTCGTTCATTCCGGGACGAGTTTTTTTCATCGCCAAAACGTGCGCTTCCGCCGCGATGTCGGCTGATTTTTGCATCAATTCGATTTCGTCCGGCGTTTTGTGCAGACGCATTTCGTGAATCAAAACGCCCGGATCGACAATCGTGTGCGGCGGATACGCAGTTTTCAAACGGCGAAATCTTTGCGCCGAAATATACTGCAAAATCTGCCCGTCGAGTTTCTGGTCGACGCCGAAACGATAATAAAGTTTTTCGTGTCCGTTGATGAGCTTTGCTAATTCCTGCGGAAATTTTTCAATCGGCAAGGCTTTGTCCGCGCCGTATTTTTTCTCTGCGCCTTCCGTGCCTTCGCGCCTGCCATACCACGTCTCCATTTTCGCATCGCGCGGGCGGACAAACAGCGTGTATGGATTTTTCTTGTTCGACGGCGCGATGACGGCAATCGCGTCGGGTTCGGGAAAGCCGGTCAAATAATAAAAGTCCGGGTCTTGATGAAACTTGAATTCCGTATCGTAGCTTTTAGTTACTTCGTGCGCCGCCGGAATAATGGCTATCGCGTCTTTGCCGATGGCTTCGATAAAATTTTTTAATTGTTTTCGCATAATTTTTCCTTGCGGAAAATTGTAACTCAAACTTTCAAAAGGAAAAAGTTCTGTTTCGGCGCAGACAAATAAATTTTATTCCAACTAAATCTGCAAGAACCTGAAAACCTGCGCGTTCCCGAAATATCTTTGATAAAAAAGTTGCTCAAAAAGCAACCAGCGGCGTGTATCAAACTACGAAGCAAATACACCGTCTCGGAAAACAACTTTTGCAAAAATTAAAAATTTGGAGTGAGGTCGAGCTATGCGAAGAAAAACAATCCTTTTAATTCTCTTTTGTCTGATGTTTGCTGCGAATATTCAAGCGCAGCAAGTTACGCAGGGCGGACTCGAAGCCGTCGGCGCGGGCGGAAAATCTCTGGGCGCGTGTCCGCTCAAACACACGGACGCGCAGGCGGAAATCAGCGGATTTTTGTCGCGCGTCAAAGTTACGCAGGAATTTGAAAACAATTTTTCAGAAAAAATCGAAGCCGTCTATGTGTTTCCGCTGCCGCAAAATGCGGCGGTTGACGCTATGACGATGCGTATCGGCGACAGAACTGTGCGCGGTAAGATTTTGAAACGCGAGGAAGCCCGCGAAGTCTATGAAGCCGCGAAATCGAACGGGCAAATCGCAAGTTTGCTTGACCAGGAACGCCCGAACATTTTCACGCAAGCGGTCGCCAATATCTTGCCGAATGAAAAAATTATTATCGAAATCAGCTACGTCGAAACTTTGAAATACGAAGACGGCGCGTATGAATTCGTGTTTCCGATGGTCGTCGGACCGCGTTATATTCCGGGAAGCGCGATTGGCAAACAAGGCGGCGGTTTCGCGCCCGACACAAATCAAGTTCCCGACGCTTCAAAAATTACGCCGATGCCCGCCAAAGACCGCGCCGGACACGACATTTCGATTGCAGTTAAATTAGACGCGGGCGTTCCGGTTGAAAACGTCGCGTCGAAATCTCACGAAATCGAATCGCAGATGCTTTCGGCAAACAGCTACAACGTCAAGCTCAAAGATGAAAAAACGATTCCGAACAAAGATTTTATTTTGCGTTACGACGTTGCGGGCAAAAAAATTCAAGATGCTGTTTTGACGCATCGCGGCGAAAAAGGCGGATATTTTACATTGATTTTGCAGCCGCCCGACGAGCCGAGAGCGCAAGACATTACGCCGAAAGAGATTGTTTTCGTGCTGGATACGTCAGGCTCGATGTCGGGTTTTCCGATTGAAAAGGCAAAAGAAGCGATGAAGCTCGCGCTCGACGGTTTGAATCCGCAGGACACTTTTAATTTGATAACCTTTGCGGGCGACACGCGCGTTTTGTTTGAAAAACCCGTTTCGGCAACGAAGGAAAATCTGGCAAAAGCGCAAGCGTTTCTCGAATCCAGGCAAGGCGGCGGCGGAACGGAAATGATGAAGGCAATCCGCGCCGCGCTTGACCCGTCCGATTCGCAGCAGCACATTCGCGTCGTTTGTTTTATGACCGACGGCTATGTCGGCAATGATTTGGAAATCGTCGGCGAAATTCAAAAACACCCGAACGCCAGAGTTTTTAGTTTTGGCATCGGTCAATCGGTCAACCGTTTTCTGCTCGACAAAATGGCGGAAGAAGGACGCGGCGAAGTCGAATACGTCGCCCTCAACGATGACGGCTCAGCCGCCGCCAAACGTTTTCACGAGCGCGTGCGAAGTCCGCTGCTGACCGACATCTCGCTGGATTTCGGCAATCTGCAAGTCGCCGACGTTTATCCGAAACGAATCAACGACCTTTTCAGCGCAAAACCCGTCGTCGTTCACGGACGTTTTACCAAAGCCGGAAGCGGCGTCATAAAATTGAAAGGCAAATCCTTCGGGCGCGAAACCGTCCGCGAAATTGCCGTCAATTTTCCTGAAAACGAGCCGAATCACGACGTTCTGGCAACGCTCTGGGCGCGAACCAGAATTGACGATTTAATGTCGCAGGATTACGCGGGCGTGCAGAACGGCAGCGCGAAACCGGAAGTCAAAGATACGATTACGAATCTGGGAATTGAATATCGCTTGCTGACACAGTTCACGTCGTTTGTCGCCGTCGAAGAACGAATCGTAACCGACGGCGGACAGCCGCGCAAAATCGAAGTTCCCGTCGAGATGCCCGAAGGCGTGAGCCGCGAAGGTGTTTTTGGAGAAGCTGAACGTGCGACAGGCAGTCTTGCCGCTCCCGCTTTAGGAAGTCTATTTAAACGAAGTTACAGTCGAAATGGTGCTGTGCAAGTCACTGCCGGAAGAAGAAACGTAGGAAAATCCAAATCTAATGCCAATTCTATGGCAAATGTCACTAAACTTGAACTTTCAAAAAGCGATGCGACTGACACAATTAGTATTGACGGCGCAGATTCTGATTCGTCGGTTATTTCGCAAAGCATTAAAGCAATCTCTCTGCCTAAACCCGAATATCCGAAAGACGCTAAGGCAACCGGCGCGGCGGCTGTCGAAGTAACGCTCGACGCAAACGGCAGCGTCACGTCCGCTAAAGCAATTTCGAGCGATAAAGCGTTTTATCAAACGAGCGAGGCGGCGGCGAAAAACGCCAAATTTGAAATTCCGAAACTTCCGGTTGAAATCGTTAAAATCACAGGCGTCATCGCTTATAATTTTGATGCGAAAGACAAAACCGTCACCGCCGCGTGGGAACTGCAAAATGTTCACGTCGAGATAAAGCCGAACAAATATCATTCTGCGGTCAAGGCTCTGGTCGAGCGTTTGAAAAATAAACAAACAAATCCGGCGGCGGACGAAGCCAAATTTGTCTCCGGCGGCAAAGCGGAAATCATCGTTCGCGTTAAAGAACTCAAACCCGAAACAATCGCGGAACTGAAAAAACTCGGCTTTGAAGTATTGACGGAAATGACTTCGGCAAACGCGGTCGTCGGGCGAATTGCGATTGAAAAGATTGCGGCTCTGGCTGAGATTGAAGCGGTAACTTTTATTTCGCCGCAAAACCGTTAAGAAATGAATAATGGAAAATGGATAACGGATAATGGAAAATATAAGAAATCTCTTAATTATCCATTATCCGTTATCCATTTTCCATTAATTTCATCTGTGCTAATCTGTGGTTTCATTTCTTATGGATTTACGCATCACCGAAATTTTCCTTTCGATTCAAGGCGAATCCTCGCACGCCGGACGCCCGTGCGCTTTCGTCCGTCTGACCGGCTGCCCGATGCGCTGCGTCTGGTGTGATTCCGAATACACTTTTACCGGCGGCGAGCGAATTTCGTTTGATGAAATTTTCGCGCAACTAAAAAATTTCGGCTGCGATTTAGTCGAAGTTACGGGCGGCGACCCGCTCGCGCAGAAAAATGTTTTTCCGTTTATTACACGGCTTTTAGACGAACGCTACGAAGTTCTAATCGAAACGGGCGGTTTTTTTTCGACGGAAAATGTTGACGCACGCGCCAAAATAATTTTAGACGTAAAATGTCCCGCCTCCGGCGAATCGGAAAGAAATCATTGGGCAAATTTGGAAAGACTGCGAAAGGAAGAGGACGAAGTAAAATTCGTGATTGCAGATTTGAATGATTGGGAATTTGCAAAGGAAATTATTGTAAAATACGATTTGGAAAATCGCGCCAAAGAGATTTTGATTTCACCGATTTTCGGCGTTGAAAATTTAGCGGAAATATCCGAAACGGTGGCGCGGAGCGGTTTGAAAGTTCGTTTAAATTTGCAGCTTCACAAATACATTTGGGGCAAAGACGTTCGCGGCGTTTAGATTTTCTTAGCGAGCTTTGCGCCTTTGCGGGAAATTTCAAAAGATTTTCTCCCGCAAAGGCGCAAAGCTCGCTAAGTCGAAAAGTTTGTCGATTAAAATGAATCAATCCAAAATCCAAAATCTAAAATTTAAAATTGCCGTTTGCCTTGTTTCCGGCGGAATGGATTCGTGCGTAACAGCCGCGATTGCACAAAAGGAAAACGAAGAAACTGCGCTGCTGCACGTTTCCTACGGACAGCGAACGGAAAAACGCGAGCGCAAAGCGTTTGAAGACATTGCGGATTTTTATAAAATTGAAAAACGTCTGGCGGTTTCGATTGAGTATTTAACGAAAATCGGCGGCTCAAGTTTGACCGATAAAAACATCGAAGTTGCCGAAGCCGATTTAGAAAGCAAAGAAATTCCGACCAGCTATGTTCCGTTCCGCAACGCGAATATGCTGGCGATTGCGACGAGTTGGGCGGAAGTTTTGCAGGCAAATTCTATTTATATCGGCGCGGTTGCGGAAGATTCGAGCGGTTATCCCGATTGCCGACCGGAATTTTACGCGGCGTTTGAAAAAACAATCAAAGCCGGAACGAAACCCGACACGAATATCAAAATCAAAACGCCGATTATTCACTTATCAAAAGCCGAAATCGTGCTGAAAGGATTTGATTTGAACGCGCCGCTTCATCTTTCATGGTCGTGTTATCGTAATGAAAATTTGGCTTGCGGAACTTGCGATTCGTGCGCGCTGCGACTGCGCGGATTTGAACGCGCGGGCGCAATTGACCAGATTGAATACGAAAAAAATGTAAATAATCGCCCGGTTATTTCACAAACACAAAACTTCGATTAAAATCAAACGAGAGGAAAATTATCGTATGAAAATCGCTATCGGATCAGACCACGCGGGTTTTGAAGACAAGGAAAAGGTAAAAAAACAACTTGAAGAATTAGGCTACGAATACGAAGATGTCGGCACGAATTCGACGGAATCGGTTGATTATCCGATTTACGCTCAAAAGGTCGCGGAAAAAGTAGCGAGCGGCGAAGTCGAGCAGGGACTTTTAATCTGCGGTTCGGGCAACGGAATGCAAATCGCGGCGAATAAAATTCACGGCATCCGCGCCGCGCTCGCGTGGAACGAAGAAACGGCGCGGCTCGCCCGCCAACATAATGATGCGAACGTCTTGAGCGTTCCGGCGCGAATGATTTCGCCTGAAGAGGTTTCAAAAGTTGTCAAATCTTACCTGAACGCGAAATTTGAAGGCGGAAGACATCAAAGAAGAGTCGAAGAAATCAGCGAATTAGAAAAATAAATTTTAGAAATTTTGAGAGAAAATAATGAACAATTTTTTTACAGCGAATTTAGCGGAAGCCGACCCGATTATTTCGGAAGCAATCAACAACGAAACTCGACGGCAGTCGAACGGACTCGAACTTATCGCGTCGGAAAATTTCGTGTCCGAAGCGGTTTTGCAGGCGATGGGTTCGGTTTTTACGAATAAATACGCCGAAGGTTATCCGGGAAAAAGATATTATGGCGGCTGCGAGTTTGCAGATATTGCCGAGCAGTTGGCGATTGACCGCGCCAAAGAGCTTTTCGGCGCGGAACACGCCAACGTTCAGCCGCATTCGGGAGCGCAGGCGAATATGGGCGTTTTTCTTGCCGCGCTCCGGCACGGCGACCAGATTTTGGGGATGAATCTGTCGCACGGCGGGCATTTGACGCACGGGCATCCGCTCAATTTTTCGGGAATAAATTACAAGGTCGCCGATTACGGCGTTTCCAAAGATACGGAAACAATTGATTACGACGCTTTGCAGAAAACCGCCGAAGAATCGCAGCCGAAAATGATTATCTGCGGCGCGTCGGCTTATCCGCGAACGATAGATTTTCAAAAAATCGGCGAGATTGCCCGAAGCGTCGGCGCAAAAGTAATGGCGGACATCGCGCATATTGCGGGACTCGTTGCGGTCGGCTTACATCCGTCGCCGATTCCGCATTGCGAATTCGTAACGACGACGACGCATAAAACTCTGCGCGGTCCGCGCGGCGGCTTGATTTTGTGCCGCGAAGAATTTGCCAAAGACATCAATCGCAGCGTCTTTCCGGGCGAGCAAGGCGGACCGCTCGTGCATATTATTGCCGCAAAAGCCGTCGCATTTGGCGAAGCATTGAAAGATGATTTCAAAATTTATCAGCAGCAAATTCTCGATAATGCCAAAGCGCTTGCCGATGAATTGAAAAATCAAGGCTTGCGGCTCGTGTCCGGCGGAACTGATAATCATTTGATTTTGGTTGACGTTTTTATGGACGGCAAAGGCATTACCGGCAAAGAAGCCGAGAAAATTTTGGACGAAGTTCACATTACAGTCAACAAAAACACGATTCCGTTCGACACGAATTCGCCGATGAAAGCGTCCGGCGTCCGGCTCGGAACGCCTGCGCTCACAACGAGAGGAATGAAGGAAGAGGATATGATTCAAATTGCCGGTTTGATTGCTTCAATCGTCCGCGAACCGGAATCCGAAGAAGTGAAAACGAAAGTAAGGCGCCAAGTCGAAGAATTAACCCAAAAATTTCCGATGTATGAAAAGCGTTTGCAAGAAGATAAAACCGAAAAGACGATGGCAAATTAGAATTTCAGTAAAGATTAAAAGTAGAAATCATTTTGATAAAAAGTCTTTGAGCAATAAAGGTTGAATCTGACTTTTAGTCTTCTTAATTCACGAAAAATTTATTTCAGAATAAATAACGTCCTTCTGTTTGCTCGGTTACAGAAGGACGTTTTCGTTTGTGTTTGAATAATGTCTACAAGCAAAAAAGGGTTTGAGTTCTTACAAAATTTTTATCTTTTAAAGCTGTTTCAGTAACCAATTTCAAAAGTTTTTATATCAAAGGTTAAATTTTTATGTCAAAAAATCCACAGGATAAAGAACCGAAACCGCCGTTTCCAGACCAACCGCAGGAACCGCCCGGACTCGAATCAGAGATGACGCCCGCGCCGGATTACGGCGAGCAATCATACAAAGGTTCAGGGAAGTTAAAAGGCAAAGCCGCTATCATTACGGGCGGTGACAGTGGAATCGGACGCGCCGTCGCGCTCGCGTTTGCCCGTGAAGGCGCGGATGTTTTAATTTCATACTTAAACGAAGAAGAAGACGCGCAGAAAACTCGCGCTGTCGTCGAAAAGGAAGGGCGCAAATGCCTGACCGTTTCCGGCGACATCGGTGAGGAAGCGCATTGTAAAAAAATCGTCGAACAAGCGGCGAAAGAATTCGGCAGGATAGACATCCTCGTCAACAACGCCGCTTTTCAAATGACACACGACAGCATACAAGAGCTATCGAGCGAAGAATTTGACCGCACTTTTCGCACGAATATCTACGCGATGTTTTATTTATGCAAAGCCGCTCTGCCGAAAATGAAAGAAGGCGGAGCAATCATAAACACGGCTTCGATTCAGGCATATCAGCCCGATGCAATGCTGCTCGCTTATGCTTCGACAAAAGGCGCGATTATTACTTTTACAAAAGCGCTTAGCGAAGAAGCGATAGAGCAAGGAATTCGTGTTAACGCGGTTGCGCCGGGACCGATTTGGACACCCCTGATTCCAGCCACGATGCCGGAAGAAAAGGTAAAAACATTCGGGCAGGAAACGCCGATGAAGCGTGCAGGACAACCCGCGGAACTCGCGCCTGTTTATGTATTTTTAGCATCCGATGATTCAAGCTATATAACCGGCGAGGTAATCGGCGTGACCGGCGGAAAACCACTATCTTGATTTTTGAAGAGAATTGAAAAAAGGTTTCGCATTATTACATTGGTAATAATGCGAAACCTTTTTTTATTTAATTGTCCGTCAAAATAGGTAAATTTGTAAAAATACGCATTTTCAAATTCTCAAAGGCATCACGATATATTTGTAATCATAATTTGTGTCGCCCGCGATATTTAATTGGGTTTGCGCGTTGCCGTCTTTAAATTCAAACGCGATGCGAAGACGATTTCCAGACTCTTTGACGCGCACGGTTTCACCGTCGGTTTCCTTTTCGGTTTCCGATGCTTCGGATTCGCCCGCGCCGACGACATTCAAAAACTCTTGCAAATATTGCGCGTTGAAGCCAACTTCGACTTCTTCGCCCGTGTAATCGGCGAGGACTTTTTCGCTCGCCTCGCCTTCTTCGCTCGATTGCGCTCCGATTTCGATTTCATTTGCTCTGACGGTCATTTTTATCGAACGGGTTCTTTCGTCCGCCATCAAGCTGACTCGGCGAATCGCGTTTTTCATTTCTTCGGCATCGAAGGTTACAGTCTTGTCGTTGTCCTTCGGAATAACCATTTCATAATTCGGAAACGTGCCGGAAAGTTTGCGCGTGATGAGAAGTCTGCCGTTGACTTCAAAATAAATGTGATTCGGGTCTTCGCCGAAACTGACTTCGCCTTTCGCGTCGCGTGCAATCTTGGTTAATTCCATCAGAGCCTTCTTCGGAATGAGCGCGTCCATCGTGTCTGTTGCTTCTGTGGTCAATTTTTTTTCAATAAAGGCAAGTCGATGTCCGTCGGTCGTCACCATCCGCGCCATCGCGCCGTCAATCATAAATTTAGCGCCGGAAAGCGTAAAGCGAGATTGCTCGTTCGTAATGGCAAAAGCCGTGTTATGGATAAAATGATTAAAAATATCGGCGGAAAGTTTCATCGGCGCGCTTTTGAAGTTCGGAACTTCAGGGAATTGTTCACGGCTGATACCGGCGAGACGGAAATTCGATTTGCCGCAGTTTAACTTAACCCATTCATTTTCATCTTTCGTAAAATGCACGTCTGCGTCGGGTAAAAGGCGAACAATATCGAAAAGTTTTCGCGCCTGTATACACATCGAACCGCCTTTCTTAATGTCGGCTGCGGCTTCGCAGCGAATTGTAACGTCCAAATCCGTCCCGACAATTCTGATGTTATTTTCGCCGACCGATTCAATTAATATATTTGAAAGAACGGGAATCGTGCTTTTCTTTTCGACGATGCCTTGAACAAATCCGAGTTCGTCTTTTAAAACGCTTTGCTTTATTACAAATTCCATTTCTATCGCTCCTGTTTATTTATGCAATTATTTTATCTTAATTCTTGATTTTTTACTTTAATATAACGACGCTTTTTACTATTTCTAACTAATTTAAAATCATTATATTTATCTAGTAGTAGTAGTAGTGCCTGTGGAAATGTGGATAACCGACTTAAATGTTGCAGCCACAAGAGTTGTTTTCCACAGGCGGTTGTGGAAAACCTGTGGGTAATTTTGCCGTCTGTGGATAACTTTTACAAAAATCAACTTTTTTAAGTTTTCCACAGGTGAAAAAATCCGTAACCTGTGGAAATGTGGAAAAAATTTGTTTAATTGTTATCGATAAATACGATACCTAAATCCGCTCTCTCAAATCCTGTGGAAAACTTTCACCGATTTTGTTATTCGATTTCTGCTAACTAACTGCAAAGATTATCTATAAGCTCGCTTACTATCCTGTGGAAATTTCTATCTTCCTTTATTAGCGCGTCAATTTTATCTACCGAGTGAATAACGGTCGTGTGATGTTTTCCGCCAAATGCACGCCCGACTTCGGGGAAACTGTGTTTGGTCAACCGTTTACAGAGATACATCGCAACCTGGCGCGGCACGGCGATTTGTCTGGCATTATTTTTCGATTTCAGTTCCTCGATTGACAGCTTAAAATGCAA
Source organism: uncultured Pyrinomonadaceae bacterium (assembly GCA_964235785.1). GTDB lineage: Bacteria > Acidobacteriota > Blastocatellia > Pyrinomonadales > Pyrinomonadaceae. Next base: position 340,746 of record CAXSBF010000001.1, read on the forward strand.
AGCGACGGTCCTGGCGATTCTGTCCATCGTTAAGCCATCGGGTTGCTCGTCGTCCGTGATATTTCGCATCGCGTCCTGCGCGAGCATTTTTGAAATCGGAAGACCGCGCAGGGATGAAATCGCAATCAGTCGAACGAGCGAACCTTCGAGTTCGCGGATATTGCTTTTAACTTTCCCGGCAATATAAAACGCTATGTCGTCCGGCAGTCCGACACCGTCCAAATCGGCTTTCCTTTTCAAAATAGCGACCTTCGTCTCTAAATCCGGCGGTTCGATGTCGGCAATCAAGCCCCATTCAAAGCGCGAATGCAGGCGTTCCTCCAAAGTTGGAATCTCGCGCGGCGGACAATCCGAAGTAATAACAATTTGCTTTTGGTCGTTATGAAGCGCGTTAAACGTGTGGAAAAATTCCTCCTGCGTGCGTTCCTTGCCAGCCATAAACTGCACGTCGTCCATTAAAAGCACGTCAATGGAGCGATATTTTTCGCGGAAAGTTTGCGTTTTATCATAACGAATCGCGTTTATCAATTCGTTCATAAATTTTTCGGCGGACATATAAGCAACGCGCAAATGCCGGTTGCGTTCCTTAATAGCGTGACCGGCGGCGTGCATCAAATGTGTTTTCCCGAGTCCGACACCGCCGTAAATATACATTGGATTATAAGTTTTACCGGGCGATTCGGCGACTGCTAAAGCCGCCGCGTGCGCGAATTGATTGCACGAGCCGACGACAAACGTCTGAAATGTATATTTGGGATTAAGCGAGTTTTCAATCGGTTCGATGTCGACAAAGTTAGTCGAGACGTTTCTGGGCGAAACTTCCGGTTTTGGCGTTTTGACGAAATTAAAATTATCATTTGCCGGTTTAACGACTTTATTTTGTTTCTCAAAGAAAAATTCGGCTTCGTCCTCGGCAAAATCATCGTCGGTCATCTCGGAGTTTTCAATCTCCCAATCGACTTGATAATTTTGCAGGTTTAATTCCTTTAAGGTCTGCGTAATAACCTCGGAATAATAAGTGCTGACCCAATCCTTGTTAACCTGGCTGGCGCGAAGATGAAGGGTTTGTTCCTGTTCGTCAAACCCGTCAAATTGAATCGGGCGAAACCAGGCGTCAAAAATATGTTTATTCAGACGCTTTTCGACCGATTGTAGAATGTTGCTCCAAACATTTTTGTTTTCCGCCGCGACTTCCATAACTTTTCTCCGTAAGTTTTTATTAATTCTTTGGTAAAACTTTTAAGCAAAAATTCTTTTTTGAAAATAACTTTAAGCACCCTTATAAATAGATTTCGGAAACGGTGAAAACTCGTTTTATTACGGCGGTTTTAGTGATTTTTAGAGACGCCGATAAAAAGTTTTCCACAGGTTTTTCCACAGGTTTGTGGAAAGCTGCTTAAAAGCTAAGGCGAAACTTTAAGTAGTCTATTTTCAACAACTTACAAGAATTTTTTTTACTTGAAACGGGGAAAAGACTATCAAATAAAAACTAAAATAGCAAGAGAAATCCACAGGTTTTTAAAAATAAATTTCTTGGTTCGGAAAGTCTTTTCATAACAGCAACTTGGCAGGAATTTTGATTGTGTTAGACTTGAATTCGAGTTGGTTTTGGAGCAAAAATTCTTATGTTGAGGAAAAAAAAGCATAAAAAATCGAAGGAGAGAAATTTGGAAGATTTGCCGAAAAAAGATTCCGCGCCGCTAAACACGGATTCGGGCGAAGACGCGCTTAAAAGACAAATAAAGGAAGCGTGTAAAGGTTTATATTTTATCAGCGAAACCGACGCGGAAATTTCGCCGTTTTTCGGAAAACAAGCCGGGACGGTAACGAAGGAAGAAATCTTGAGCCAAACCGAAAGCGCGATAAACGCTCCGGTTGAAGAAAGAAGTTTTGCTGAATTTTTTGCGCGTCTTACGGAAATTCAAGATTGGTTCGGCGACGAAGAAAAGGCAACCGCGCAGAAATTCGCCGATTTAAAGGATTTGCTGGAAAGGAATCTAAGAGATTTAAAAGTTTTCAAAGTCGGAAAGATTCAATTGGACGTTCTCGCGGTCGGGCTTGATGCGGAAAATAATTTGTTGGGAATAAAGACCAAAGCCGTCGAAACCTAATAACTGATAACTGATAGTTGATAACTGATAGTTTATGAATTGGTTTTACACTTTCAGTTATCAACTATCAGTTATCAGTTAAATTCATTTCTTGGTAATTGAGCTTGCGCCCGAAGCATTTTGTTTAATTCTTTTCGGTTCGCCGACATAAGTGATTTTGCTCGCGCCGCTGGCGTCCAAATCTACTTCTTCGGTTGCCATAATGGTTGCGCTGCTCGCGCCGCTGGCGTCGACGTTGGCATCTTCGACCTTTAAGCCTTCCGCGTCGATTTTGCTCGCGCCGCTGGCGTCCGCCCTCAATTTTATTACTTGTCCGTCGATTTTAACTTTTGACGCGCCGCTCGCCTTTAATTCGATTAAATCCGAATTGACGCCTGAGACATTTGCGTTCGATGCGCCGGAAAGTTCCAAACCGATAATTTCGGGCATCGAAATTTTTACATTTACACGGGTTTTCGGAGAAATACTGTCTTCGCTGTAAATTTTCAAAGTGTCGCCATTGACTTCCGTTTTGATGTTTTCGAGTAAATTATCGTCCGCTTCGACCGAAACGCTAAATCCCTTTTGAACGACAATTTCGACATTGACCGCGCCGCTCGCATCGACGCTTTTGAAACCGTCGGCTTTTCTCGTTTCGGTTTTAGCATTTCCCGAACCCTGCACGACGCTCAAGTTTTTTATTCCGCCTAAACCACAACCGCCCGAAAAAACCACACCGATTACAACGGCTAAAATGAAAATTGCCAGACATATTTTTTTCATTGTTTTATCTCCAGGAAACTTTTTGACTTAAATCTAAAAAAGCCAAACGAAAAGATTTTGCGGCAGGTTTCAAATTTATTTGACGAAAAAGAAGTAAGAAACGATAACCTGCACGATTCCGATTATCAAACCGAACAACGCGCCGAAAAGTTCGATGGTTCGCAGATGTTCTTTGGCAACCGAAAGAACGAGCGATTCGAGCTTTTCGACCGGATATAGATTGATTTTTTCCCGAACAACGCCGCCGATATTAAATTCCCTGATTGCTTCGGGAAGTTTTTCCTTCGCGGCTGAAATTATTGTTTCGGTTAGCGATTTCCCTGCTTGAAAAACTTTTTCTTCTGAAATGTGGTCGGACAATTTCCCGATTGGCGTCGCAAGAAGTCTTTCTATTTGTTTTGCAAGGACTGCGTTAATAATGTTTGAAGTTTCCTCACGGTTGAGAACGCCTCGCAAACTTTTCGACAGCATATTTTTCAATTTTTCTTCGGCTTCCGGGTGCGCGGTCTGCAAAATCGCGCCGACACTGTGCGGGCGAAGTTTTTGCAGAGTGTCAGTCAAATATGCGGAAACGGATTTCATCATTTCTTCGCCTTGCAAAATCGAGAAAATACTTTTCGAGATTTGCGTTTTTAATCGTTCGAGCTGTTCGGGCGCGATGTTTCCGACAACATCGGGAAGCGGACGCGCCAGCATATTGTCAATTGTTCTATCAAGAAAATTTCTGGCTTCTTCGGCAAAAAACGCGCCGCGCAGAGTTTCTTCCAAACGTTTTGGCAAACTATCGTTCACCATTTCGTCGACTTCTTTTAAGATATTTTCGCGCGACACAAAAATCTTTTTGAAAAACGCCAGATTTTCATAATAATCGTGAACTTCGCGCTTGATAAGCGCGCTGATTTGGTTTCGCGTGCGTTCGGCGGTAGCGATTTCAGCTAATTGATGAACAATCGGTTCGATTTGACCGTTGGCTTTTTCCTTCAAAAGCGCGACCGCATCAGGCGTGAACATTTCGCCGAGCGGCGTCTGCAAATTCGTCAAATCGTCAACGCGGCGGCTGATGAAATCTTCAATTTTTTGCTCAAACGCCGGTTCTCTGACAACCGAACGAATTCGTGTTTCGAGAAAACCGATAATTTTCAGAAAAGTTTCTTCGTCCAAAGTTTCCGAAACTCTTCTCGAAAGCATTTCGTCAACGCGCCGTTCGACAAATCCGCGAATCGTCTCGCTGGTTTCTTCACTTCGCAAAACGCTTTCGACATATTCGGCAACTTTCAACTGCAAAGAAGAAATAGCGTCAAGGACAGATTCGCGGATGTTTGCGGGCAAGGCTTCGACGAGCGACGGATAATTTTGCGAAATCAAATCCTGCGTATAAAAATCTACGACCGATTGAATTTTCTTTCTCAAAAATTCCTTGCCGAAAAGCTCTTCGACAATCGTTTCCTGCGAAACCAGTTCTTCACCGACGGCTTTGCCGATTGCTTCCGCCAGACGCGCCCGGTGGCGCGGAATCATTCCCTGCGGGAAAACCGTCAAGCCCAAAAATTTTACCGGATTTCGGGGGCGAAAAAGCATCCGCACGGCGAGCCACGCGCCTGCGTAACCGTGAGCCGTCGCAAAAACAATGAGAAATGCGACTTGAATCCAAAAGTTTCCAAAAACCGCTTCAAAAAAATGATAAATTTGGTTGAAAAATTCCATCTAAAAAACCTGGAAACCTTTTGATTGAAGACAAAAGTCGGCGAAATCCTTTAGTAAGTTGTAGTTCGTGCTGTAATTTTTCCACTGTTCATCTTCATCGCGGTAAAGCGTGCCGTCGTCGGGCGCGTCCGTGATGGACAGATCCGAAAAAATGCGTTTGTTCGGCTCTAATTTCGGCAAAATCTCGTCGCGGATTTTCTCGCCGATTTGGCGCGCCTCTTCGAGCGAAAACTTCGCGCCCGTGCCGTTGTAACTCATCTGCCGAATTTTCCCTTCGTCAATGATGTCGAAACTTTTAATAATCTCCAGCGTCGGCTTCCAGTTCCAGACATTGGAGCGAAACTCGAAACTTTCAGAACCTAAATCCATTAAAGTAAAACTCATATTTTTCTCCTCAAGAAATGCTAAACGTGAAAAGCATTTTGGTCAATGAAGTTTTGTTTGAATAAATTCCCAAGTATAATTTTAATCAAACTAAGTAATTTGACAGAAATATTTTATAAAAATTTTTAGCCACAGATTTACACAGATTAACTCAGATATAAGAAAGATGTTTTTATAATTATTGTTTTTATCGGTTTTGGTTTTATCCGAGTTCATCTATGTAAATTTGTGGCTAAATATAAATTATTCTGTCCGACTATTTAGCATGAACAAAAAAAGTTATTTCGACCGAATCGAGATTCGGAAAACGGAGATTGCGGCTGATTTGGAGAACTTAAAACTTTTGCAGCGACAGCATCTATTGACCGTTCCGTTTGAAAATCTGGACATTCATTGGAAACGCCCGATTGTTTTAAATGATAAATGCTTTTACGACAAAATAATCGTCGAAAAAAGAGGCGGATTTTGTTATGAATTGAACGGTTTATTTTATGAATTGCTGGCAGAAATCGGTTTTCAAAGCAAAATAATCTCGGCGAAGGTGAGCAAAGGAAACGGTGATTTCGGCGCGGAATATGACCATCTGGCAATTATTACGCAAATCGAAAACGACGAATATCTGGTAGATGTCGGGTTCGGAGATTTTATAGCCGAGCCGCTTAAATTTGTTTTGGATGTCGAGCAGACAGATGATAACGGCGTATTTTTAATCAGAAAATTTGACGAAAATTATTTTGAGGTCGTCAAAAAAGACGGCGACCTTTGGAAAAGCGAATGTATTTTTACGCCGCTCAAACGCGATTTGGAAGAATTTACGGAAATGTGCCGGTTTCATCAAACCTCGCCTGAATCGCATTTTACGCGCGGCAAAGTTTGTTCGCTGATGACGACCGGCGGACGCAAAACTTTGACCGACGGAAAATTCGTTGAGACTATAAATAAACAAAAAAAAGAAATTGCCGTCAATTCCGACGAACAATTCAACCAAATTCTAGCGGATGAGTTTTTTATCAAGCTGAATTTTCAATAAATTATCTGTGTCGTTCAAAATTTATGATAAAACCAATTTCATATTCGGACGCGGGTGTTTCGATTGACAACGCCAATCTCGCGCTCGACAAAATAAAAAACTTTGCCAAATCGACTTTCAACCGACAAACTTTGACGGAAATCGGTAGTTTCGGCGGTATGTTTTCAGGAATGTTTCCCGAAATGCGCGAGCCGATTTTAGTTGCTTCGGCTGATGGCGTCGGCACGAAATTGAAAGTCGCGTTTATGGCGAACGCGCATCACACAATCGGACAAGACCTCGTAAATCACTGTGTCAACGATATTTTGGTGCAAGGCGCGAGACCTTTGTTTTTTCTCGATTATTTTGCAACCGGAATACTCGCGCCGGAAATTGCGGTTGATGTCGTCAAAGGAATTTCCGTCGCCTGCAAGGAAAACGGCTGCGTTCTGCTTGGCGGCGAAACGGCGGAGATGCCCGGATTTTACGCCGACGGCGAATACGATTTGGCAGGTTTTATCGTCGGCGTGGTTGATAAATCGAAAGTCATTGACGGTAAATCAATCAAATCCGGCGATGTCGTTTTGGGTTTGCCTTCGAGCGGTTTGCAGACCAACGGTTATTCGCTGGCGCGGAAATTATTTTTTGAAATCGGCGGTTTCGAGGTTGATTCTTACATTGACGAACTCGGCGAAACCATCGGCGAAGCATTGCTGAAAACTCACGCAAGTTTTTTGAAACCACTCGACAAATTGCTCGATTCGGGAAAAATAAAAGGCTTGGCGCACATCACCGGCGGCGGACTTCTGGAAAACATTCCGCGCATTTTGTCTGCAAATGTTTCAGTAGAAATAAAACGCGGAACTTGGAACGAACTTCCGATTTTCGGTTTGATGCAAAAACTCGGAAACGTCGAAGACAAAGAAATGTTTCTCGCTTTTAATATGGGCGTTGGAATGATTGTGATTTGCGCGGAAGAAGATAAAGAGTTTTTGAAAAATAATCTGGACGAGTGTTTTGAGATCGGGCGAGTTGTTGATGGAAATAAAAAAGTTGAAATTTTTTGATATAGCCATGCTTGATAAGGAAAATTTGGAAATTGAAATTATTTGGAAAGATTCTGACCTGCTGGAAATTCGCACGGGAGCTACAAATAGACGTTACTGTGGAATCACTGAACTTTATACGAATAAAACTCAATTATTAGAATTTGCAAATAAATTAAAGGTTTTTCCAGAGAAAACTTCGGATATTGTTATCTTTGAAGCTGGAGATGAAATGAGTTATGCGTTCGTAAGCATAAGATTCTATTGCACAGACGGACTTGGACATACGGCTGCTCAGATTATTATGGAAGAAAATGTTGGGAATGATTTTCGACCGGAAGAAAAGAGTAAGGTTTCGTTTGAATTGGAATGTAGCATCGGACAGATAGAATCATTCAGTCAACAACTTATTAAACTTGCAAAAAACCTTGAAGGAATTGCGAAATTGAAATAATCAGTAATGATAACGCGCTTGTAGAAAATCAATTCGCGTTTCGCTGAGGAGATAAACAAGTCGACATTCCAGCGTTAATGAGGCAATTAAAAGATGGGAACTTCCGAAAAGAAGATGAACTTTTGGCAAACTCCAATTGCTATCGCTTTTGCACTCGTGCTTTTCAAGATTTTTCTTTTCCTTCTCGCAGCCAACAGTTACGGCTATTTCCGCGACGAGCTTTATTTTCTCGCTTGTACGGAGCATCTCGCTTTCGGGTATCCTGACCACGCGCCTTTGAGTGTTTGGATGGCGAAATTAAGCCGCGAAGTTTTTGGCGATTCGCTCTACGCGATTCGGCTTTTGCCCGCGCTTGCCGGTGCTTTGAGAATCGTTTTGACGGGATTGCTTGTGCGCGAATTTGGCGGTAAGCATTTTGCGGCATTTCTCGCGTGTTTGTGCGTTTTGGTTGCGCCAGTCTATCTCGCCACCGACAATCTTTTGTCGATGAACGCTTATGAGTCGCTGTTTTGGACTGGCTGCGCTCTCAGTTATGTTTGGGCGATAAGGCGCGAAAATCCTAATTACTGGCTTCTTTTCGGTGCGTTAGCCGGATTCGGTTTGATGAACAAACATTCGATGGTCTTTTTCGGATTGGCTTTTGTCGTCGGTTTGCTTTTCACCAAAGATCGCAAAATTTTCGCCGGTAAATCTTTATGGATTGCAGGCGGAATCGCGTTTTTAATTTTTCTTCCGAATTTGATTTGGCAATATCAGAACGATTGGGCGACGCTCGAACTTCTCGAAAACGTGCAGAAAACCGGAAAGAATGTCGTGCTTGCGCCGCACGAATTTGTCTTTCAACAGATTTTTATTTTGCTTCCTTTGACCGCGCCCGTGTGGTTGGCGGGACTCTGGTATTTGCTTTTTGATAAATCGGGAAAACGGTTTCGGACGCTCGGCATTGTTTATCTGGCTGCGCTCGTGCTGATGATTTTGTTGAAGGCGAAAAATTATTATCTCGCGCCAATTTATCCGATGCTTTTTGCGGCAGGCGGCGTTTTTTGGGAGAATTTGACAAAGGATTTTCGCTTTAGAAAAGTTTTTAGATTCGCTTATCCGATACTTTTAGCAATCGGCGGTTTGATTGTTTTACCAATGGCAATACCTATTTTGCCTGCCGAAAAACTTATTTCGTATCAAAACGCTTTGGGCATTGAGGCGCCCAAAACAGAAGTCGGACACCGAGGCGTTTTGCCGCAACATTTCGGCGACCAGTTCGGTTGGGAGGAAATGACGGCGAAGGTTGCCGAAGTTTATAATTCGCTGACGCCGGAAGAACGCGAGAAAGCCGCGATTTTCGCCAATAATTACGGCGAAGCGGGCGCGATTGATTTTTTCGGAAAAAAATACGGTTTGCCGAAAGCGATTTGTAATCACCAGAGTTATTATCTTTGGGGACCGCGAAATTACGACGGAAGCGTCGTGATTATTCTCGGCGACGAAAAGAAAGACGCGGAAGAATTTTTCCAAACGGTCGAGGAAAAAACGCGGGTCGGCGAGCCGCTGGCGATGCGGGAAGAAAATTTTAACATCCTTGTCGGTCGAGGTTTGAAAGAGCCGTTTCCCGTAATCTGGAAAAAGATAAAAAATTGGAATTGATGAAGATAGGAATTTTAATTTCCGGGCGCGGCTCCAATATGTCGGCGATTATCGAAGCCGCTCAGAGCGGTTTGATTCCCGACTCCGATGTCTCTATCGTCATCAGTGATAAAACAAGCGCGGAAGGTTTAATAAAGGCGAAAGAACGCAGAATTGAAACACTTGTTATTGCAAAAAAAGGACGCGCGCGCGAGGAACACGATGCGGAAATCGTTGGCGAGTTAAAAAGGCGAAACGTCGAGTTGGTTTGTCTGGCGGGTTATATGCGGCTTTTGTCAAAAGATTTTGTCCGCGCTTTTCCGAACCGAATCGTTAACATTCATCCGAGTTTATTGCCGAGCTTCAAAGGTTTGAACGCGCAAAAGCAGGCGATTGATTACGGCGCGAAAATTTCCGGCTGTACCGTGCATTTTGTCGACGAAGATTTAGACCACGGCGCGATTATTTTGCAAAAAGCGATTGAAGTTTTAGATGACGATACGGCTGAAACTTTGTCGGCGAGAATTTTAGAATACGAACACGCGCTTTACGTCGAAGCCCTTAAAAAAATCGTCGAAGGCAGAATCGAAATGGTTGGAAGGCGTGTCGTTACCGCAAAAAATTAAAATAATCTTTTGAAAAGATTTTGCGTTATCTCCCGAATTTTTAATTTTGTATCGCGTTCTTTCAAGCCGATTGTGAAAACTAATAGAAAAATAAAAGCCAATGGAAAAACATAAATCATCGAATAATAAACAAGATAATAAAAACAGTCTAGCAATTCTCTCAGCATTCTTATTTCCACCGAAAATAAAACTAAAAGTTGCAGATTTTATAATGTTTCGGACACTTGTTTTGACATAACTGCCGCAAACGCTTAAACTCTAAGTTTTCACTTTAGCGTGAGGAGATGAACACTTATGGCACAGAGAACTTATCAACCGAACAATCGCCGACGCGCCAAGAAACACGGGTTTCGCGCACGGATGGCGACCAAGAACGGACGCGCCGTTATCAAACGCCGTCGGGCGAAGGGACGCAAGCGATTAACGGTTCACCATTATTAAAGTTTCGACTTCTGAAGAGCGAGCGTTTGCGGAAACCGGCGGAATTTCGTCTGGTTTATGAAAACGGCAAGCGTTTTGACGGTCGTTTTATGTCGGTTTTTATTTTGCCGTCGCAAAACGATTTTCAAAGGCTCGGAATTACGGCTTCCAAAAAAGCCGTCGGCAATGCGGTCGAACGAAATCGCGCCAAACGTCTGCTTCGTGAAGCGTTTCGCTTGAGCAAAGCGGAACTTAATGAATTGGACCAGAAATTCGATTGGGTTTTGAACGCGCGTCGAAGTATTTTGAAGGAAAAACTCGAAAAACCTTTGAAAGAGTTTCGGCAAATCCTGGCGAAAGTTAAAAACAGCGAACTGAACAAGGGCGAAAAAAACGTCGAAGCGCAGGCAAAATGAAGTATTTGGTTTTAGATTTTTTGCGGCTTTACAAGACGTTGCTGTCGCCTTTTTTGCCTTCTTCGTGCCGCTTTACGCCGACTTGCTCGGAATACGCGGCGCAAGCCGTCGAAAAATACGGCGCGATTCGCGGAACTTGGCTCGGCACGAAACGTATCTTACGTTGTCAGCCTTTTTGCAAAGGCGGTTTTGATCCGGTTAAATAATGGTTCAAGGTTCAAAGTTCAAGGTTCAAAGTCAATGAACAAACATAAACCTTGAACTTTGAACTTTGAACTTTGAACTACAAGAATGTCAGATAATAAACAACAAACACAATCGAGATTTCTTCTCGCCGGACTGCTTTCGATGGCGGTTTTTTTCGGCTGGTCGTATTTTTTCGCGCCAAAAAAGCCGTTGCAGGATAACGCGAACACGGCGCAAGTCGTCGATAATAACGCCGCAACGCCGACTCCTGAAATCGCTCAAAATCCAATCAATCAAAATCAAGCGCTCGTTTCGACGCCGGACGCGACGGCGAACAAATCAATCACTATAAAGACGCCGCTTTACCAAGTAAAGCTAGATTCAAAAGGCGCGTTGGCGACGAGTTGGGTTTTGATAAAAAATGTTTCTCCGAAAGGCGAAAAACTTCTTTTTGCGGACGGTTCGACCGATGGCGATAAAAAACCGCTCGAGTTAATCTCGCCCGAGGGTTTGAATCGAACGCCGCGCGAAATACCTTTCAGGCTTTCGACCGGCGACCAAAATACCGACAATTTTATCAACGAACGCAATTATCAGGTTTCCGTTAATGAAGAATCGGTCGAACTCAGTGACGGGCAATCAAAGCAGATTGATTATGTTTTGAGAGACGAAGCGAACGGTTTGGAAGTTACAAAGAGTTTCGTTTTTCACGCCGACAGTTATGTAACGGATTTACAAATTAAACTAACTAAAAACGGTCAGGCAGTCCCAAACACCAAACTTCTCATCGGTTCCAGCGTCGGTGACCAGGGAATAAAATTTCATAATTTTTATCACGTCGAACCGGAAGCCGTCGCGTTTGTCAGCGGCGGTGTTAAGCGCCATCAGGCTGCTTCTTTTACATATGATAAAGGCAATCTAAGCACTCTGGCAGAAAACGGTAATGTCGATTGGGCTGGCGTCGGCGACGCATATTTTGCGATGGCGGCGATTCCGGCGCAGCAGTCAAACGGAGTAGAATTTCGCGCGTCAAAATACGACGTTGAAACCGCGCCGCATTTCGACGGCATTATTAGCTGGATTACGCGAAGTCAGAAAACGAGCGAAACCAGACATTTGATTACGGCTTATCTTCCGATTAACGCCGACGGTTCGACGACTAAAATCTACACCGGCACAAAGGATTATTTTGTTCTCAACCATTATAACGATGTTTTGACGCAAGCCGTCGGAAGGACGATTGATATTGAGGATTTTGTAAATTTCAGCAATTATGCCTGGTTCAAAGTAATTACGAAACCGGTTACGATTCCTATTCTTTACGCGCTTAGTTTTCTGAATTCATTTACCAACAGTTACGGCGTCGCCATTATACTTTTTACATTATTCTTTTATTCCCTGCTATTTCCGATGCGTTGGTATCAATCGAAATCCTTCAAAAAGGCTTCGGGCAACGCGCCTAAAATGAAGGATTTGCAGGACAGATTAAAGGAAATGCAAAAGAAGGGCATTCCGGCTGACGACCCGCGTATGCGCGAATTGCAGATGGAGCAATTAAAGATGACAAAGGACGCGCTGCCGATTGGCGGTTGTCTTCCGATGCTTCTGCAATTTCCTCTGCTGATTGCCCTCTACACGGCGGTTACAATCTCAATCGGTTTTCGCCAGGCGACGTTTTTATGGCTTCCAGACCTTTCGGCTGCCGACCCGTATCATTTTCTCGAATTCGGTTTTGCTTTGTCGATGATTCTTTCAATGAAGTTCACGCCGCAAGCCGCCGTCGCAACGCCCGAACAGCAGATGCAGCAGAAAATGATGACGTATTTTATGCCGGTAATGATGCTCTGGATTATGTGGAGCGCGCCCGCCGGATTGCTTATTTACTGGCTTTTCGGCAACGTCGTCAGCTTTGTGCAGCAAATGATAATCAACCGCATCAACAAACCGAACGAGCCGCCGAAGGAAGAAGCGATGACGACCGTGCTGCCGAAAAACGCGAAGCCGAAACTTTCGATGTCTTAAGAATCTATGAATGAAGTTTGCCAAATAGCGCAGGATTTTTTAACCGCCGTCGTAACCGATTTGCGTTTCGATTTGCGCGTCGCTTCCAAATGGACGGACGAAGGCTGCCTTCTCGATTTGAGCGGCGCGGATGTGCCGTATTTGTTGAATGAAAACGGCGAAATGCTCGACGCTTTTGAAACTTTGTTATTTCAAATCTACGGCAGAGAACTCGACCGGGAACATCGCTTCGTTTGCGACGCCGACGGTTTCCGGCAAACGCGCCGCGCCGAATTGCAGGCAATGGCGCGTTTCGCCGCGCAAAATGTTCGTAAAAACGACAGACCTTTTACCTTCGGCGTCTTAAACTCAACCGAGCGGCGCGTCATTCACCTCGCTTTGCAGGCTGAAACGGATTTGCTTACCGAATCGGTCGGCGTCGGCAGAGACAGGCGACTTCAAGTCCGTCTGAAATAAGTTCAAAGTTCAAGGTTCAAAGTTCAAAGTAGAAGAAGCAAACCTTGAGCATTGAACTTTGAACTTTGAACTATGTCAAACACAATCGTCGCGCTTGCCACGCCTTTAGGACGAAGCGGAATCGGCGTCATTCGTCTGAGCGGCGAAGATTCACTTCCGATTGTGCGAATACTCGTATCGGATGAAAATTTCTCGCCCGAACCGCGTTTTGTCGCTTTACGAAAAATCTACGACACCAAAACAAACGATATACTCGACGAAGCGGTAATCACTTACTTTCAGTCGCCGCATTCATTTACCGGCGAAGACGTAATCGAGATAAGCTGTCACGGTTCGCCCGTCGTTCTCAGACAAATTATTGATTTTTGTCTCCGGCTGGATGCGCGAATGGCTGACGCCGGAGAATTTTCGCTTCGCGCTCTGGCAAACGGTCGGATGAATTTGAGCCAAGCCGAAGCGATTCGAGATTTGATTGACGCGCAATCAATCGCCGCCGCGCGTCAATCGGTTCGCCAGCTTCGCGGCGAATTGTCCAACTGGCTTCAACCGCTCAAAGATGATTTACTCGATATTATCGTCGTTTTAGAGTCTTCACTTGAGTTTGTCGAAGACGATTTACCCGACTTTCAAGCCGAAAACATCAAGCAAAAGTTAGCCGCGATTGTTGACGAGTTAGGCAGAATGGCTTCGACATTTCAAGCCGGAAAACTACTTCGAGAAGGCTTAAAAATTGCTCTCGTCGGTCGTCCGAATGTCGGAAAATCCAGCCTTTTTAATGCCTTGCTCGGTCAGGAGAGAGCAATCGTCACCGAGATTGCCGGAACGACGCGCGACCAGATACACGAAAAATTTACAATCGACAATATACCGATTTCGCTTGTTGACACGGCAGGTTTGCGCGAAACATCCGATGTCGTTGAAAGCATCGGCGTCGAACGTTCAAAACGCACGATGGCGGACGCCGATTTGGTCGTCGTTCTTTTGGACGGCTCCGAAAATATTGCCGTTGAAGACGAGGAAATAATATCACAAGTCGCCGGGTTGAATCATATTATCGTAATCAACAAAAGCGATTTGCCGCAGCGCATAAATAAAGTTGTCGACGGTTCTAAAATAATCAGAGTTTCAGCCAAGACAGGCGACGGTTTGGACGATTTACAAAAGGCTATTATCGAGCCGTTCGCCGCGCAGGATATTGATAACGCGGGTTTTCTTATCTCCGACGCGCGTCATAACGATTTATTGGTTCGCGCTAAATCTGAAATTGAAACATCCGTCGGGTTGATTGACGAAAAAATGAGCGAAGAAATTATATTGATTGGACTACACAATGCAATGCTTTTTCTCGGACAGGTTACGGGCGAAACTACGACTGAAGATATGCTGACCAGAATTTTTTCGACTTTTTGTATCGGGAAATAGAAGCCCATCACCATCCACAATCAAGAAAATAAAATTCCTGATTAAACGCAGTAAACAAAACATATAAGCGTGGTTTCTTTCTTATGGATGCTTTGCTTTGTTTCGTTTTTGTTTGTGTTTATTTGTATCTCTGTAGTATTTTAGAAGCTGCAAGGTAGTTCAGTTTTAGAGTTAGGCGAAATGATGCACACAAAACTACATAAAAATACTTAATTGAAAATAGATTGTCCGAAATTATGAGTTCCAACATCTTAATCAGTCGAATTTGTCAGTTTTGTGCGAGTGAATTTACGGCGCGAACGACCGTGACCAAATATTGCAGTCACCGCTGCGCTTCGCGGGCTTATAAAGCGAGACAGCGCGGAAAAGATATTGAAAAAAGCCAGGTCGAACGAACTGAAGCGCTCGCCGCGCCGATCATAAAAATTCAGACGAAAGATTATTTGAGCGTGGATGAAACGGCGAAACTGCTCGGTTTGAGCCGCTGGACATTGACCCGCGCCATTCAGGACAACCGTCTGAAAGCCGTGCGTTTCGGTAAACGGATTGTAATTAAGAGAGCTGATGTTGATAGTTTGTTTGTCTAAAAGAGGCTCGAAAATTGCTTGAAGTGCGTAATTCAAATTTTTACAGCACTTAAATCAATTTCAGGAGATACAAATATGATCAAAGTTTTTCTGCGGGAAAAGAAAATCAACAACAACAGAAGAAGCCTCTATCTCGATTTTTATCCGCCGATTATCAATTCTGAAACGAACAGGCAAACGCGCCGGCAGCATCTGCGGATTTTTGTTTACGAAAAACCAAAAGACGAACTGCAAAGAAAGCATAACAAAGATACAAAGATGCTGGGCGAACGCCTCCGGGCGGAAAAACAGCTCGAAGTTCAGGAAGAAAGTTTCGGCTTTGTCACGATTCAAAACAAGCAGAAAAGTTTTCTAAAGTATTTTGAGGAGATGACCGAAGGGAAAAAGAAACTTTCCAAAAGCAGTTTTGATAACTGGAACTGCGTCTATAAATATCTGGAAGATTTCACCGGCGGAGAATGCCGCTTTGCCGATTTAACTCCGCAGTTTTGTGAAAAATTCAAAGATTTTCTGCTGGAAATCGAGAGATTATCGCAGAACACGGCTTCAAATTATTTCGACAAATTCAAAGTCGCCGTGCGTTCGGCGTTCGAAAATAAAATGCTTTCGACCAATGCGGCTTTTGGGATTAAATCAATCAAACTGCTCGAAACACAGCGCGAATTTGTGACGCTCGAAGAGTTGCAGAAGTTAGCAAAAACGCCGTTTGAGCGCGAAGAATTAAAACGCGCCGCGCTTTTTGCGGCACTGACGGGTTTGCGATACTGCGATATTGAAAAGCTGGTCTGGAGCGAAATTCAGCACAGCGAAGAAAACGGCTACTACATCCGTTTCAAACAGCGAAAAACGAAAGGCGCGGAAACTTTGCCGATCAACGCTGAAGCCTTTGCTTTACTCAATAAACGAAAAAACGATTCGTCGAGAGTTTTCCCGACCATTAAATACTCGCAGTGTGTTTATTTAAAGAAATGGATCGCGGACGCGGGAATTTCCCGAAAAATTACGTTTCATTGTTTCCGCCATACGTTTGCGACTTTGCAGATGACTTTCGGAACAGACATTTACACGGTATCAAAACTGCTCGGACACAAGAATCTGCAAACGACGCAGATTTACGCCAAGATAATTGACGAAAAGAAACGTGAAGCCGTCAATAAAATCAGTCTGGTTTGATTGGTGCAAAAATGCACCATTGGCGAATTTTTGCACCAAGTGGCGAATTTTTGCGCCAGCGACGAAACATTATGAAAATCTGAGAACTGCTTTACGTTTGAACGAAAATGTCAACTTTAGTTGACAATACTGTCAACCAAAGGTGTCAACCAAAGTTGACAGTTACTAAACATCAATAATGAAAAATAACTGTAAATCATTGAGTTTATTGAACAGTCCGTTTCTGGCATAGAAATTGTCATAACAAAAATCACCAACTATAAATTTGAGGTGATTTTGATGGACATAACGGTCACGAATTTAACGATTGATGATATTACCAGGGCAATTAGGAATGAGTTAAGAGGCTACTTTGAACAGCAGGAAGAGAAAGAGCGAGAAGACGAGATCGGCGGTATCGAGCTGGCGATTGAATTAACCGGACTCGCCAAGCCGACGATTTACGGCTTGGTTTCCGAAAGAAAAATTCCGCATTCAAAACGCGGAAAGAAACTGTATTTCTCGCGTAGAGAACTTTTAATTTGGCTTACAAACGGTAAGCGCAAAACACGGGACGAAATTGCGGATGAAGCCGCAAATTTCGATGTAAAAAGAAAAGAAGCGATTCCCTCCGGCAAGAGTAGTAATCGCTTCAGCAATAAGAAAAGGCAGTCGTAAGACCGTCTTTTGACCCTATTTGTCTGTGAATAATAACATAAAACCAAGCGAAAACGAAAAAACCGCGCCGCAGTCCGCGCTGGAGATTGCGACCGAATACTTTTTGAAAGGCTGGCAGCCGATTCCGGTGCCGACCCGTTCAAAGAACCCCAATTTCCCGAACTGGCACCTTCAAAGGACCACCCAGGTCACTGAATTGACCACCCGTTTTAACGGCAAGCCGCAGAACGTAAGTGTTTTGCTTGGAGATGTTTCCAACAATCTGGTGGATGTTGATCTGGACGGCAGGTGGGTTCCTGAAGATACCACCTGGTTCCTTCCGGAGACCGGTGCAGTCTTCGGACGCGCGAGCAAAAAGCGCAGTCATTTTCTTTATTACTGCCCGGACGCGAAAACGGAAAAATTTCAATTTACCGAGATGATCGCCGAAATCCGAGCGGCTGGAACACAGACGGTTTTTCCGGGTTCGATTCACGAAAGCGGTGAACCGATCATTTGGGACAAAGCGGGAGAACCATCACGAGTTTCGTTTCAGGATTTACGCGCTGCTGTTGGCAAACTGGCGGCAGCCGCATTGCTCGCGGAATTGTGGGTTGATTCAAGAAGGCATGATTTGAGTTTATGCGTGAGCGGCGCGTTGCTGACCAACGGATTTTCCTTCGAAGACGCTTATCTGTTTATTAAAGCGGTCTGCACGATTACCAAAGACGATGAAGTTTCCGACAGGTTGAAAACTCTCGAAACGACTTACGAACGAATTCAGGAGGAAAAGAACGTCATCGGTTTTCCGAGATTAGCAGAATTGACTAATGCGAAAACAGTCGCGTTACTTCGCCGCTGGCTGAATTTTTCTGTCAAACAGGAAGCGGAAACCGAAATAATTCACACAAACGACAGTCTCGAAAATTATCGTCTGACGGATCAGGGATTGTTTTATATCTTTTACGAGCGGACGCGCGGCGGCAAGGTCAAAGAAGTCGAAACTTTTGTCTGCTCGCCGCTCGAAGTCGTGGCGACCGGCAAAGACGCGGACGACGGTGAGCGAACGCAAATCGTTGAATTTACTAATGACGAAGGGCGTGCGAGAAGAATCAATGTTCCCTTGCGCGGACTCGTCACCGAGCCGCAAAGCATTTTAGGCGAACTTGTGGCAAACGGTTTGATAATTAATTCCCGCGAAAAAATCAGGCTGATTGATTACCTGATTTACTCGAAACCTGAAAAGCGTCTGACGCTCGTTTATAAAACCGGCTGGCAGGGCAAATCTTTCGTGATGCCGGATAAAATAATCAGCAGTAAAGATACTGATAACTCGGATTATCTGCTGCACGGCACGCACTCTAAAATAAAGAAACTCAAATCTCAGGGGACGGCTCAAGAATGGCGCGAAAATATTGCACGTTACTGTGTCGGCAATTCGCGCCTTATTTTCGCCGTGAGCTGCGCTTTCGCTTCGGTTCTGCTTCCCTTATCAAATCAGCTCGGAGGTGGTTTCCATTTGCGCGGCGAATCCAGCACCGGCAAAAGTTCGGCGTTGAAAGTCGCCGGAAGCGTTTTAGGCTGTAATGGCGAAAACGGATTCAACGAAACCTGGCGCGGCACTCAAAACGGGATCGAAGCCGTCGCCGCCTATCACAATCATCTGCTTTTGCCACTCGATGAAATCAAGGAAATCAAACGTGTTGAAGATGTCGGGAAGCTGATTTACATGCTTTCGAACGGCTTTGCCACTTCCCGAATGACTAAAGATATTACAGCCAGAAAACGCGATGAATGGCTGCTGCTTTTTCTCTCCAGCGGAGAATTGTCTTTTCAGGAGTTGACGCGTGAGACCAAAGAGCAGACCTTCGGCGGTCAGGAAGCCAGGTTTATCGACATTTCAGCCGTTCCCGAAAACAGCCTGCACGGAGTTTTTGAAAACCTTCACGGATTTAATAACGGCGCGGAATTCTCTTCATATTTGAACCGGGCGAGCGTCAGCTTTTACGGCGCGGCAATTCGTGAATTCATTCAATATACGGCGGATAACTACGACCGGGTAAAGGAAACCATCGAAGAAGCGCGCATCAATTTTTTCCAGCATTACGTTGACCCGCAGGCAAGCGGCGAAGTTTTCCGTGTTGCCGAGAAATTCGCGCTCGTCGGAACCGGAGGATTTTTAGCGACCAGAATCGGTTTGACCGACTGGCAGACCGGCGAAGTGAAATGCGTAACGATCAAACTTTTCAATGAATGGGTCGAGCGGCGCGGCGGGATCGGCGCGTTCGACGTTTCGGAAGGTTGCCGGAAGATAATCGCCGCGATAGACAAACGCGCGCATTCCGATTTTTACGATTTGGACGATGAGCTGAAGCCGAAGCCGCAAACGAGAATCGGTTACAAACGGCGCGCGGAGTCGGGCGGCACGGAGTTTGTTTTTACTTCCGAGCAGTTTGCCGATCTGTGTCGAGGTTACAATCAGAAGCGAATTTTATCCGAACTTGAAGACCTCGGTTTTTTGAAGATTCCGAAGGACAGAACGAAGCAGACCAAACAGCAAAAGATACCTTTGCCGGATTTTTCGGCGCGGAAATACGTTTACATTTTGACTTTGGACAGCGGGCGGGAGTCCGATTAGCTTAATTGTGCTGTGTTTCATCTGAGAAACAGTTTTTTTGCCTTAAACGTGTTTTTTCTGGGGGAAAGTTAAAATTAGTTAGACAGTTAGACAGAAAAGGCACTTTCTCAATAAAAATCGGGGTTTGAAGCAGAAAATTAGTTAGACATTTGTTAGACAGGAGTTAGACACGGTTAGACAGCAGTTAGACAGTTAGACAGCCGGTTAGACAGATTTGAAAAATTAAACGATTGAAAACAGGCAGGTTATTTAATCGTGTCTAACTGTCTAACTGTCTAACCAAAAATATAATAGGTATAGGAAATAGCGTTTTCGGGTGTTTCTTGAATGAAACAAAAATCGTATGACCGAAAACAACATCTGTCAGAGAAATGATTGGTTTTTAGTGTAAGGAAGCAGGATTTTGTGGAACACGAAACGTGCGTTCTTGCGCTTTTAGCGAGGCTGAAAACGATGAAGAATAACAAAGAAAAAAGACTCGGACGACCGCAGCTCGGCGCGGAGAAACGCCGCTGCCGGATCGCCGCGAGCTTCACGCTCGAAGAGCGAAATCAGATTTTGGAGATAGCCGAATACTGCGGGCTTTCTCCTTCCGAGGTCCTGCACCGGGCGGCATTGCTCTTGAAAATCAAACCGCCGATGCCAAAGATTGATCTGGAGGCGATTAGGGTCATCAATGAAATCAATAAGAATTTTCATTTGCTTCTGAAAAGGCTCGAAACCGAGCAAACGGTTGATACAAGGGTTGTTGATACATATTTCAGAATCCTGGCGGGACTCAAATTAGTGATTATGGAGAAGCAATAAGATGGCAATCGCAAAAGTCGGCAGCACCGGAAGTTCAGCCGGAGCCATTGCTTATGTTTTGAGCGAGAACCGGGACGCGACCAAACAGCCGGAAATTCTCGCGGGCAGTTTCGGCGCTCAGGCGGAGATCAAAAAGGAGTTCGAAAGTTATAACCAGTTAAATTGCCGCGTCAAAAATCAGGCGGCGCATATTTCCGTTTCGTTCGCTCCGAGCGAGCGCGTGAAAACGGAAAAGAAAATCGAATTTGCCGAAAAGCTCCTCGAAAAACTCGATTTCAAAAACGTTCCCTTTCTGGTAGTCGAGCATCACGACAAAGAATACGAGCATTTCCACATCATCGCCGGCAGAATCCGCGACGACGGCACGACCGTCAAAGAATGGAAAATCGCCGAACGCGCGATTGAAGCCACGAAAGAGCTTGAAAGATCGCTCGGACTTGAGCGGACGGAATATATAAAATCCGGCGACCGCCGAATAAAAAGCAATGAATACAAGCAGATGGAACGCACGGGCGAATTATCAGTAATGGCTGAAGCCAAACTCACTATTGACGAGATTTTGAAGGACGAACCGGGTGTCAAAGATTTTGTTGAAAGTCTTCAGAATTCGGGCTTTGATGTCAGACCGAACATTTCCGAGAAGACCGGAAAAATGAACGGCTTCAGCTTCAAAAAGGACGAAATCAAATTCAAATCTTCGGCGATTGCCAGAAACTATTCGTGGCAGAATTTACAGAAAAACGGCTTGAAATATGACCACGAACGCGATACGGAATTTTTAATCGGAGTCAAAAATGAATTTACCGAAAAACTTAATTTTGAAAGCGGAAGAAATAACGGAACTGAAACGGCAAAATCAATTAATATTCAAACAGAATCAATTGTTGAACGAACGGAATCAATTACTGAGCGAGCGGAATCAGGCATTGACCGATCAAAATTATCTGCTGGCGAAACAGATCGAACAAAAATGGAGTCAGATCGACATCAAAATCTTGGATATACACATCATGGTCCAAACGCTCAGTTTAATGAGATTACGTCTTTTCCAGATACTTTGGAAACTTCAGGAAAGTCTGATTCGGCAAAACTATCTAGCGAAGCCGTTTATGAAAATAGACATCGAGGAAAATCAACGACTACAGACGCTCAGCCGCGCGAGAATTCAGGAATTGGAAAATCAACTGACAGCCTTATCAAAGACAACGTAAGCTTCAGCGAGCCGGTATTTAATCCTGCTCCCGAGCGAGAACCGGAAAAGAAAAATTCAAATAATAAAGATCGAGAAAAATCTAATGGAAATATTCTATCTCGTTAGTCAGAAGATGAATATTTGTAAGTATTTAACTCCGCCGCTTCATAGGTAAATAATCTTCTTTTTGTTGAGAATTAAAAATTGTATAATCAAGAAGTTATGAACATCGTCGAAACAATTCAAAGAAAAGTTATTCAATTGCCTCCGCAAGCACAAAATGAAGTTTTGGAGATTGTCGAGAAAATAGAAGAACGCTATCAGAATGAAAATAAAAGAGAGCACCCTCTCACCAAAATTGCGAAAATAGCAAAGGACATTGGCGTAACCGATTTTGCTGAAAGACACGACTTTTATGCTAATGAAAAATTGGAGGATTAAATTATTTTGCAGATTGATTCTCTATTTTTGGATACAGGCTACATTTACGCTCTTTTTAATACCCGCGACCAATGGCATCAAAAAGCGGTTCAATGGCAGCAGCAGATTGCCCTCGAAAATCCGCCGCTTTTAACAACGGAGTTTGTTTTAACTGAAATTGCAAATGGATTATCGGCTGTTAAGTTTCGTGAAGATGCAGGCAATATAATTCACATTCTTCAGGACGATGATTTAGTCCAAATTATTCCCGCGACCTCAGAGTTATTCAGCAAAGGCTTGAATCTTTATGAAAATCGAAACGATAAAGATTGGGGACTAACTGATTGCATCTCTTTTGTAGTAATGCAGGAAAAGAATGTAACCAAGTCATTAACTCCCGATGACCATTTTCGTCAAGCCGGTTTTCGAGCCCTACTATTGGAAGATCTTTAAAGATTATGAAAACGAAAAAGCAATTATGTTTCTGCACTATTTGCAAGATTTTGTTCCTAACTTCTGTCTAATATTTTGGTATGTCTAAAAAATATAGACAATAAAGAATATTAGACAAAAACTTAAGATCAGAATAATATCGGCAGATATAGCGTTAAATTTTTATTTGTCATATCTCAAATGGTCAGCCGATAAATCGGATATTATATTCCAATGTTCCGCTTCTGCCGAGCGATTTTGCAGAATCCAGCGTTTCTCCGCTTCAGTCATATTTTGACGGCAAAGAGTGTCTTCTTTAACCAGACGGGATTTCTCCAATTCCTCCAGCCGACGTTTGAATTGAGCTGCCTTTTCAACATCACCGGATTTTTCCGCCAGTTTGCAGGCAAGTGAAGTCAAAAATCCAAGCCGATTCTGCAAGTCATTGATCTTGGCGGCATCAACGAGATTTCTCCATTCTAAGTCAGGAAATTGAAGTAGAAGCCACGGCAATGCTTCAACAAGGCGTGCTTCTAAATTGTCCGCACTTAATGCTGATATTAAAACTTCAACCGGATTTTTTAACCCGGAAGCTTTGACGTGAGTGTAGCCCGGATAACTGTATGCGGCTAATTGTTTGACGAACTTCTCATTGGTTGCCGGACGCACGTTTTTGAGTTCCCTTTCGAGCGGTAAAGCAGTCGGCGGCATCTTAAAAAGATGCACGGCTTTTTTGGCTATTTTGTCGGTTACGGGACGTTTTCCTTTTTCAAACAGAGAAAAGTAAGCCTGAGAAACACCAAGTTTTTTGGCTGCCTCGACCTGTGTTAATCCAAGTTTTTTCCTTGCCGTTTGTAATGCCTTCCCGTTCATAAATCGTATTCCAAATATAATTATACGGGTTTGTAATGTTTATTACAAAATTTGTTATATTATGTGTGTAAACTATTGAAAAAAAGTGTTTTGCCTAATTTGGGAAATAATGCAATGTTTGTCCCAGAGTTTACTTTAGTGCTTACTTCTATCAGTTTCTCCTAATCTTACAATTTTGTGCCATACAATTTTGTGCTATGCTTTTCGATATGGAGAATCCTTTTGAATTCGGTCGGGAATTAGGCTCGGATGAACTTGTCAACCGCGTTGAGGAATTGGCACTCGTTAAGCAAACCATAAATTCCGGCGGAAAATTATTTGTGATCGGTCCGCGCCGCTACGGAAAAACTTCTTTGCTCAAAGCATCAGCCGAAAAATCCGCCGGAGAAGGCAATATCATCCTGCGGTATAATGCCGAAGCCTTTGCCGAAATTGACGGTCTGGTTAAGAAAATTATTGAGGATTCCGCCCGGCTTTTAAAGGGAAGCGTGGAAAAAACAGGCGAGCAAATCAAGAGATATTTCAAATCTTTGCGACCTGAAATCAGTTTTTCGGTGACGCAATCTGAGTGGAAAAGCTCGATTGGAGTTACGCCGGCAGCCAGCGCGGGAAATATCGGTTTACTGGTTGATGCTCTAAATGGGCTGGAAGAACTGGCATCCGAGCAAAAAGAGAAACGGACGGCTTTGATAATTGATGAATTCCAAGAAATATTGTCCTCCGAAGGTGTGACGGCTGAAAAACAAATCCGTTCCGCCATTCAGACCCACAAAAATACGGCTTATATTTTCGCGGGTTCAAAAACGCGGATGCTGACCGAAATGACGACCGATGCCAGCCGTCCGTTTTATCGTTTGGGAACTCTCCTTTTTATTGGCGAACTGCCGCGCACCGAATTTTCGAGATTTCTGCTCGACAAATTTACTTTCGGCGATTTCTTTTCCGCGAAAACGTTTGAGACGGAAAAACGTGATTTGACCTTGAAAATTTTAGATCTCGCCGAAGATGTGCCATATAATGTGCAGATGCTGGCGCATTCACTTTGGAATCGTCTCCTGCAGATTAAAATCGCCGCGCCGGAAAAAGCGCATTTAACCGCTGATTTGATCGATGAAACTCTGGATAAGATAATTCGGCAAAACGATCCGTTTTATACACAAATTTGGAACGGATTAACGACAATCCAAAAAAAGACCTTAACGGCGACGGTCGAAGAAAACGGGCAAAATTTGCAGTCAAATAGAGTGGCGACAAGAAGCGGAGTTGCCGCGTCGAGCATCAGAAGATCATTGGAATCATTGATTTCGCAGGACATTCTGCGTCAGGATGAAAAGCAGGGAAATATAAAAGTCCGGTTTGAAGACCCGTTTTTTGCTCATTGGATAAGACTGTTTTCAAATTGATCGGTAATTGGTAACGATAGTCATCACGGCGGATCGGTAGCGGGCGAAGTTCTGCTTATCGAATCAATGTGAGTAAAAAAACGCGAAAATTTACTCATATTAACTTGATATGTTAAAAAAATCGGAAAATTTATCCATAAGTGAAAGACGTGTTAAGAAAAAGAGATTTTTTTAACACGTGCGGCTTACGAAACAAAAATAAACTTATGTTTTGTATTAAAAATGTGAGCTTAAAACTCACATTTTTAATATGGAAGATAAATCTACAGGCTAAATCTGTTGCAAAATAACTCCATTAGATTATAATTTGAGCGAAGCTATAGCAGTTATGAACTTATCTGAAAGATTGCTTGAAATTGCCGGAGAAAAGAAGTTAATCAAGCCGAAGGATTTAAT
This sequence comes from uncultured Pyrinomonadaceae bacterium, assembly GCA_964235785.1. Classification (GTDB taxonomy): domain Bacteria; phylum Acidobacteriota; class Blastocatellia; order Pyrinomonadales; family Pyrinomonadaceae. The sequence continues at coordinate 365,941 of CAXSBF010000001.1, forward strand.
CGCGGAAAAAATTCCGACTGTTTATTTGAGCCGCCTTGTAAAACAGGGAAAATTGTTACAGGTCGGACACGGACTTTACACTTTGCCTGAAACGCGATTTGATGAAAATCAAAGTTTGCTTGAGGTGCAGCATCTTGTGCCGAAAGGAGTTTTCTGTCTTTTGACAGCACTCCAATTTCACAATTTAACTACGCAAAATCCCTTTCAAGTATGGCTCGCGGTTGACCGCAACGCGGCGGTTCCACGTATCAGTTCAATTCAAAACCGAATTTTTCGGATGAGCAGTGAGATGTTCAGCGCCGGGATTGAAGAGCATCAGGTCGAGGGCGGAACGATCAGAGTTTATTCGCCCGCCAAAACCGTTGCTGATTGCTTCAAATACAGAAATAAGGTTGGATTGGACGTGGCAATGGAATCACTGCGCGACGTGTGGCGAAAGAGATTGATAACAATGGATGAACTCTGGCGTTTTGCCGAAATTAATCGCGTTACGAACGTAATGCTTCCTTATGCTCAAATGTTGGTTATTGATCAGTGAGAATTAACTTCACGCTCCTTGAGTTTGATTTAATGGGATTATTTAATTTTAATGATAGTTCCCTTCTTTATTTTGATCCGGGGTTCAATTTTCCGCACAAATTTGCGGGTTCCGTCAGGAAAAACTTCAACAATTTCATCATTTTCAGAAATCAAAACACTCCTTCCCGATGAAATAGCATCCCAGTAAGCCTTTTTAACGGCTGTCTGCATCATTTCCAAGACAGGACTAATATGTAAGGCAGCAGATGCCGGATACAAATTAATTGTTGTTCTTGCCGGAACACACAATAATTTAAGAAGTCAGACCCAACTTCGCCTTGATGAAGGTTTTCTGGGATTCGATACTCAATTCGGCAGAGCGTTCAGAGAAAATAATCGATTCATCGGCGTAGGAAAATTAGACCCGAATAGTGTTGCTCATTCTATTACATCCAGTCTATCTGATTTTACTGCCGGAGCAGCAAATGCCAACGGTATCAACTTCAGCACTAACGAACCGATTATTGTCGTTGCTAAAAAAAATGCAGGTATTTTGAACCGTTTGTTGCAATGGCTTTCGGCTCACACCATAGAAACAAATGGAACCAGAACAATTAGAAACAAATCCTTACTTTTGATTGATGATGAAGCGGATAATGCGTCTATCAACACTTTGCCGGATGGGGATAGATCAACCAGAATAAACGGGTTGATAAGGGATATTTTGAGACTATTCGACAAAAGTGCTTATGTTGGATACACCGCAACACCATTTGCCAATATTTTCATTCCGATTGATGATGATCAATTATTTCCCAGAGATTTTATTATTAATATTCCGCCACCGTCTAATTACATTGGACCGGATAGAATTTTTGGTTTTCAGATGCTTGAAGATGATGAAACTTCCGACATAGTTTTGCCGGTCGTTCATAGAGTTGATGACTTTCATGATTTTGTTCCGGACAGGCATAAAAGTTGGGATGCATTGCCGGCTACTGCGCCGGAATCATTAAAACTGGCAATTAAATGTTTTATCCTAACCTGTGCTGTCAGAAGATCGCGTGGACAAACCGGCGTTGATAATTCGATGCTCATTCACGTTAGTCGTTTTATAAGATGGCAGGAAAAAATCAAAGAAATTGTTGAAAACGTTTTCGATTTCTACCGCAGAGGAATTGAAATGAACGTTCCCGGTATTATTGAAGAGTTTCGCCAGGCTTTTGAAGAGGATGCGGAAAACTATAGATCCTACACAACTACATCGGAGCTGATTCTGGATTCCAGCCTAAGAGATATTGACCCGCATATTCAGGTGGACAATTGGGCGAACGTTCTGGAACATCTTAATGATGCTGCTTCGAGAATTCAGGTTAAGCGTATAAGCGGTGGTTCGGCAGACGCTCTTAATTATTACGACCATCCTAATGGATTGTCCGTAATTGCCATTGGCGGCGATAAACTTTCCAGAGGTCTGACGTTGGAAGGGCTTTCGGTAAGTTACTATCTTCGGGCTTCACGGATGTATGACACTCTGATGCAGATGGGAAGATGGTTCGGTTACAGACCGGGCTATGTTGATCTGTGCCGCTTATTTACAAGCCGCGAATTAAACGAATGGTTCTGCCACATTGCACTTGCTTCCGAAGAATTAAGAAACGAGTTCGATTATATGTCCGATATTGCCGGAAGCACCCCGGAACAGTATGCACTGCGGGTGCGAACCCATCCCGGAGTTTTGCAAATTTCCGCGTCAAACAAAATAAGACGGGCTGTTACTGTAGATGTTTCTTGGTCTGGAAGAATGGTTGAGTCTTACGAATTTCAAAAAGACCCGAATATAATTCATTCCAACTTGAATGCGGCGGTAGATTTTATTCAAAGCCTTGATGGTAATCCGCAACAGGAGGGAGATAATTATTTGTGGTTTGATGTCCCACCGCAAAATATAATTCAGCTATTGCAGAGATTCCGTCTATCAGAAAGTCTGAAAGCAGCAGACCCCATGAACTTATTACGGTTTATTAACGCACAGTTAGCTAACAACGAACTCACAAGCTGGCGGGTAGCTTTGATGTCAAAACAGGATGCAGCAAGGCGATACCCCATCGAAAAAAACGGGATGAATCTTAATCCGGGTTTTTATCTGCGTAACCAGGACGAAAATAATTCCAGTAATGAAATTTATTATGCTAAAAACTCCCGTATCATAAGTCCACAACACCAGTTTATTGATTTAACGACTGAAGAATACGAAAGAGGTATGGAGTTAACAAGGGAGTCGTGGCGCAACAAAAATAAGGAAGGTGAGCCTGCTTATCCAAGCGGAGAAATTGTAAGAAATCAAATTAGATTACCGCAAAACCCTTTACTCTTAATATACTTTCTTGAACCCCAGGGCGCAGGATTAGCCGATGACAGCGAACCTGTAGTTGGGTATGCATAAGTTTTCCGGGCAGTCGTTTTAATGCTTCTGTAAGTTATGCAGTTCACCAGCAGCTTCTACCACTTTTCAATCAGGAAGATGATGTAGAAGATTTAGAAAATTATGACGAAGATTGATCAAATCTGGGAACAGCTTGAAAATGATAATTCATTTTCACACGGTCTACTTTATAGAAGGTACTCCGGTTCCGTTTTGCCGGACGTTTTTGTGGCAATCCAGAATCCCGAAAAGTGCCGGTGCATTGCCGCATCCATAAATAACGACGTTCCGGTTGATCTATCAGTTTATTCAAATCTCAGAGATATAAGTGTCGAACTGATTCCTGATGAAAATAAACCCGATAAATCTATTCTTCTTTTCAAATTATTAAATAATCAGCACAAAGATATTTTTTCGGTTTTATGTGATGACTTGATCGCAAGCATTTCGAGTCTGACCGATGAATCAAAACTTGTAAAAGAGCTTATTAATCGTTTCGGAAAATGGAAATCTCTTTTTGACAAAGCTTCGTCGCAGGAACTTTCACCCGAGGAACAGCGGGGTTTATTCGGAGAGTTGTTTTTTATCAGAAAATTTTTGCAGAATAACCAGAACTTCTTAAATATCGTGAATTCTTGGGTAGGTTGTGAAAAAAGCATCAGAGATTTTCAGTCAGGAGCATGGAGTGTAGAAGTTAAAACTACCTCCGGCAATAATCACCAGAAAATTCACATTAGCAGCGAAAGACAGCTTGATGTAACCAATCTTGAAGATCTTTTTCTATACCATGTTTCTCTGGAAGCAAGACAGCAGTCCGGTGAAACATTAAATCAGATGGTAGATTCCATTCTGGAGATCTTGGCTTCCGATTTTGCCGTACTAACCAGATTTAAAAATAAGTTACTTACAGGAGGTTATTTTGATCATCATCGGCAGTTATATGAAAGCGCAGGCTACTTTGTTCGTGAAGATACGTTTTACCGCGTTGAAAATGATTTTCCAAGAATTGAGGAAAAAGACGTGCGTCAGGGCGTCGGTGATGTGAAGTATTCGATAATCCTTACTGGTTGCTCCGGTTTCACCGTACCGGAACAGGAAGTATTTCAAATTATAAATTTCTCATGAGCGAATCAATAGAAAACATCGAACTAAAAAGATTTCACCAATCTTTGATGCAGGATCTTAGATCAATGCAGGTTTCTGAAGAAGAAGGCGGCACGCTTGAGCAGATTTTTACGCAGGCAGCAATTGATCTGCTTATTGATGCCGGTGAGACCGAAAATGTAAGAATTGCCTATGATGAAGGACACGAAGGAAAGGTAAGAAGAACAAATCAACATAAAGTGAATGCCTATGCCGAACCGGACAATTACGAAACAATTGATTTGTTTATAACAATTTTTAATGGAACTGATGAACCAAGTAGAGTTGGAAAGGAATTAGTCGACAAAGCTGCTAAAGAAATTCTCAACTTCTATAAAAAAGCAAAATCTAGAGATTTTATAAATGAAATTGAAGAATCTTCCCCTATTTTCGATTTTGCCTGCACCCTTTCAAGATCAGAATTACTTGTTGAAAATCTGGTACGGGTTAACGCTATTATTCTCACCGACGGATTTTACCCCGGAGCAATACCTAAAACGCAGGAAATTGCTGGCTATCCTATATATTACAGAGTTGTTGATATTAACTACCTCTTCAATATCAGCGAAAAAACTCACGTTCCCGTTGAAATAGATTTTCGTGAGGAAGGTTTTGAAATTCCCTGTATTGTTTCACCGTCCGAAAACGATTTTTACCAATCTTATCTGGCAATTATTCCCGGAATGGCGCTCGCCACAATCTATGAAAGATATGGATCAAGATTGCTGGAGCAAAACGTCCGCGCGTTTCTGCAATTTACAGGGAAAGTAAATAAAGGAATACGCCAGACAATTAACGAAAAACCACACATGTTTCTCGCCTTTAATAACGGTATTGCCGCGACAGCCGCCGAGCTTGAAATTGAAAAAACTAAAGATGGTCATGGTCTTGTTATATCAAAAGCTAAAGATTTTCAGGTTGTAAACGGCGGGCAGACAACAGCTTCTATCTATCACACATGGAAAAAGGAAAAAGCCGATCTGTCTGAAATTTTCGTTCAGGTAAAGCTAACAGTTGTAAAAAACAAAGAAAATTTCAGCGATATTGTTTCTAAAATTGCCGAATATGCCAATACTCAAAATAAAGTTTCCATTCCTGATTTGAGTTCAAACTTACCCTTCCACGTTGAACTTGAAAAGTTATCGAGAAATATTTTCGCCCCACATGTGGTGGGACAAACCGTTCAGACAAGGTGGTTTTACGAAAGAGTCCGCGGGCAATTTAAAAATGCAAGGTTAAAGGAAGGAAGTAAACCTAAACAGAAAGCTTTTGATTTGAGAAATCCCAGAAGCCAGCTACTTACAAAGGTAGATGTCGCTAAATATATAAATACTTACGAAGAAGTTAGTTCGGGGAAAAAAATACTCATCGGACCGCACATAGTCGTTCGGGGAAATGAGAAAAATTATGTTGTGTTTATCAAACACAATATGATCGAAAAACCCGATAATATTTACTTTGAAGATTTAGCGGCAAAGGCGAAATTATTTAGAGAAGCCGAGAGAATTTACGGTAGAAAGCCTGATTCTATCGGAGAAATGCGCTATCTAACAGTTCCTTACACAATTTCTTTATTAACATACAAAACAGAAAGAAAACTCGATCTTTACAAAATCTGGAAGAATCAGGATATATCTGAAGCATTAAAGAGTCTTTTATATTATTTAATGGTCGAAGTTGAATCTTTTATCAAGAAAACTGCCGACGGAAAATTATACGGGGAATGGGCTAAAAGAGAAGACTGTTGGGAGCAATTAAAACAACAGAATTTTAAAATTGATTACTTCAAATTACTTGAAGAAGATCTGGAGGATTCAAATAGTGCTTCACAACGAAAAAGAATCACCGATGCAGAAATAGCTTTATCACAAATTCAAGATGAACTTACAACCATCAGATCAATACCGTCAAAAATCTGGCGGGACATCGAAAACTGGGGTAAAGAAACCGATCTTTTAACGGAACAGCAAAAAACGATTGCTATCAATCTCGCCGACAAAGTAAAAAATCTTACGCGAACAATTAACGAGAGCGAAAGACAAACCGGCATTTTAATACTCGACCGCGTTGTCGAAAAAGCCCCGCAACTTCTCGACGAAATTGATGAAATAAGTAATCAGAACGGTAATTCTAACAAATCAGAAATTACAATTGACGTAATCAGAGAAGTTCTTAAATGGGACAAAGCCCACAAACAGCTTACATTATTCGAACGTAAATTAATGAACGGGCTTGAATCCGGAGAAATTATCTTAACGGATAGAAACTTAATTTTTGCCCGGATGTGTTTATTAAAAGTAAAAAAATATGATTTTATTCAATAAAAAATATATTTTGAGATAGTAATAAAACCAATTCCAAATTTTGTTATGTTTTGTACAATTAAATATGTTTGAGTAAAGACTATTAATAATTTGAGTAAAGACTATTAATAAATAGATGGTAAATAATTCCAGAGAAAATTCCGGTACAGAAATTCTACGTCCCCGCGCGCGTATTTTGCGAACTCTAGGGGATGAACTAATAAGCAGTGAAACAGTAGCAGTTATTGAATTGGTTAAAAACTCATACGATGCTGATGCTACGAAAGTAGTATAAAGTGAACCCCATTGTCGAGACAGAAAACTGACTTTTTTAAGGTGTTTTTTTGATGTCAAAAATTGGCTGCTTTTGCTCCTTTGTTTTCTTTAATTTTCAATCCTTTTTGATAGACCTCAAAAGGTGTTTGGTAGCCTAAACTTTGATGTGGTCGCCGGTGATTGTAAAAGTCGAAGTATTTCCTTAAACTTTCCTCCGTTTCCCACACATCCCAATATTCCTTCAAATAAACTTCTTCATATTTTACCGTCCGCCATAATCGCTCAACGAAAATGTTGTCAAAACAGCGTCCGCGTCCGTCCATACTGATTTGAATGCCGTGCGCTTGTAATACTTTCAGCCATTCGATTGCCGTAAACTGACTGCCTTGATCGGAATTAAAGATTTCCGGCACTCTTTTCTTCAACGCGCGTTTCAAGGTTTTGACAACCACGCTCGACTCCAATGAATTCGACACTTCCATTTCGATGACAAAGCGCGAATGCCAATCCATTATGACCAGTAAATAAACGAATCCGCCGCCGATTCTGATGTAGGTGATGTCGGTTGCTCAGACCTGATCGGAATAATCAATCGCTACGCCTTTGAGCAAATACGGGTAAGTCAAATGATCTTTCCCCGGCTTCGATAAATTAGGCTTCGGGTAAATCGCCTCTAAACCTAATTTTCTCATTAATCGCCGCACTCGCTTGTGATTGACTGGGAATCCCAGGTTTTGCAAATAAACCGTCATTCGCCGGTAGCCGTAAAACGGCGTGAGCGTATATTGCTCGTCAATCCGGCGCATCAACTCGCCATCCTCGACACTTTCGGTTTTCCCGCGATAGTAAAGCCCCGTCCGGTTGAGTCCTAAAAGCTGACATTGGCGAAGAACGGAAATCTTTTCATTCTCCAGCTCAATCAACTCGCGGCGCACGCTAACTGAAGAGGGAAGATTTTTTTTGAGCCAATCGAGTTCAACTTTAAGCTGTCCGATTTGCTGATACAATTGGTTCGTCAATTCTTCGTTTTGTTCAGATGGAGACTTTTTAGAATTATCAAAAATCTGCGGCAGCGAAGTGAGAAACTGCTTTTTCCAATTGGAAATCTGATTCGGATGAACCTCGAACTGGTTGGCGATTTGATTGATCGTCAATTTTCCGCGAACCGCTTCTAAAGCGACTTTAGCCTTAAATTCGGGCTTATATACTTTGCGATTTCTGGTGTTTGCCATAGTGTTATTTTGGGCAGTAATTTTATCATCATTTTCCACCTTAACAACCTGTCCGAATTATGGGGTTTATTATAATGCGAATCAGTAATTGAAAACGAGCAAAAAGAAAGCGACTGCTAGTTTTCCCC
>CAXSBF010000002.1:0-364627 GCA_964235785.1 uncultured Pyrinomonadaceae bacterium
TATTCGCTTATCAAGTTGATAAGGCTATCGTTTAATAACCAGCAACTTGGGTTAGAGTAGATAACTGATAACTGATAGTTTAGGAATTGGTTTTATACTATCAGTTATCCATTATCAGTTATCAGTTATATTATGCTTTCTGCTGAAATAATCGCCATCGGTTCGGAACTTTTAACTCCGACCAAAACTGATACGAACAGTCTCTGGCTGACCGAAAAACTTAACGACATCGGTGTCGAAGTCAAACTCAAAACGATTGTCGGCGACGATGAAGCGCGGCTTGAGGAAACGATTAGAGATGCTTTGAGCCGCTCGGATATTGTTATCACGACGGGCGGATTAGGTCCGACCGAGGATGACATTACGCGAACAATTTCGGCAAAAGCTGTGGGGCGCGAATTGGTTTTTGATGAAGAAGTTTTGACGGAAATCCGGGCGAGATTCAGGTCGTTTCGCCGCGAGATGCCGGAGACGAATAAACGTCAGGCATTCGTTATCGAAGGCGCGCAAGTTTTGCCGAATCCAAATGGTACGGCGGTCGGGATGTCTCTGGAAATCCGAGAAAAGTTCTTTGTCGTATTGCCCGGACCGCCGCGCGAACTAAAGCCGATGTTTGAAAATTTCGTTTTGCCGAAACTGACCGAGGCGGCGGGCGAAATTTACGTCAAGCGGAAAATTCTGCGCGTTTCGGGAATGGGCGAATCGGCGGTTGACGAATTGATTGCGCCGATTTACAAAGAATATAAAAACGTCGGCACTTCGATACTTTTTAATCGCTCGGAAATCGAAATTCATTTGACGGCGCAAACCGAAACTCTCGAAGAAGTAGACCGACTTTTAGAAGAATTGTCCGGTAAAATTGCCGAAACCCTTGGCATTGCCGTTTTTGCATTGAACGGCGAAACGATGGAAGAAGTCGTCGGCAAACTTCTCGCCGAAAGCGGGAAAACCGTATCAATTGCCGAAAGCTGCACAGGCGGATTGATTGCCCAAAGATTAACGGAAGTTTCGGGTTCGTCGGCTTATTTTATGGAAGGCGCGGTTACTTATTCCAACGAAGCGAAAATCCGCGCGCTCGATGTTCCGCGTGAAATTATTGAAACTTACGGCGCGGTCAGTCAGGAAACCGCCGAAGCGATGGCAAAAGGAATGCGTGAAAAAGCGCAAACCGATTTTGCCCTCTCGGTTACGGGAATCGCCGGTCCGAACGGCGGAACGGCGGAAAAACCCGTCGGATTAGTTTTCGTCGGTTTTGCAGATGAAAATGAAACACAATCAATCAAAATAAATCTGCCGGGCGACCGATACTTGATTCGGTGGCGAACCAGTCAAGCCGCGCTGGATTTGCTGAGGCGAAAAGTGTTAAAACATATTGTTTTATAAGCGGTAAAGAATAACTTGCTTTACATAAGTGGTCGGACAGAATTATTTTATAATTAGCCACAGATTTACACAGATTAGCGCGAGATATAAGAAAGACTTTTTATAATTGGTTTTATCTGTTTTTAGTTTTTATCCAAGTTAATCTGTGTAAATCTGTGGCTAAAAAAATCTTATAAAATATTTCTGTCCGACTACTTAATTCAAATTAAATGTCAGAAGCAGCGATTGAAAAAACAGATGTTTGTCCGATTTGCCAAAGCACGGCAGAGAAAATTTTTCGCTGCAAAGCTACGCTAAATTTCGGAACCGAATACGATTTGGTCGAATGTGAAAAGTGCGGCGTTATATATTTTCGTCCGATGCCCCAAATCGAAGAATTGGAAAGTTTTTACACGGCTTCTTATTACGATTTTGAACGGCATAAACACGAAGGCAAGGGAATGGCTTTCGCCAAAAAATATCTTCAGGAAAAAAGCGGAAAGTTTCTCGATGTCGGCTGCGCGACCGGATTTTTTATCAACGGCATCCGGGCGTCTTCGGATTGGGAGGTTTTCGGAGTCGATTTCGGCAAAGCCGCGGTAAATTTTGCCGCCGAAGAATTAGGCTTAAACGTCGTCGCGGGCGATTTGACCGAAACAAATTACCCTGACGAATTTTTCGATTTCGTTCACGTCAACAACGTGCTTGAGCATGTTCTGAATCCAACGGCGGTTTTAAGCGAGTGTCGCAGAATTATCAAACCGGAAGGCACAATGTATTTGTCGGTTCCGAACGGTTTCGTAGACAGCCGCGATTTGATTGAGTTTTATAAAAGCGAAAGCATTCCGGCACGCAGCAAAAGCGGTCATATCTTCTTTTTTCCGGCGTATACTTTGTTGAAAATTCTCAAAGACGCGGGTTTTGTCGTTGAAAAAACCAATACCTACGGAATCAGGCGAGGTTTGCGGAGTTTGGGCTGGCTTCCGCAAAAACCGAAATGGAAGGCTCCGTATTTTCCGCAACAACAAAGCGAAAACGGCGAAGAAACGGTAACATTAAAAGACAAAAAGAAACATTCGGATTTTTATTACAAGTATCGTTTCGCTCAATTAAATCTGAAAATGCTGCCCGGTTTGAAAAATATCGGACTCGATTATCAATTCATCTTGCGACCAGCGAATTAATTTGACGAAAACTGATAAATCTACAAAATAATCTGCCGGTAAATTTCCGCATCGACATTACCGCCGCTGACAACACAGAGAATTTTTTTGTCCACAAAAAATTCCGCGCGTTCCAAAATAGCGCCGAGCGACAACGCGCCGGTCGGTTCGACTTTTAAATTTGCCAGCGAGAAATAAAGACGCATCGCTTCGCCGATTTTTTCTTCTGAAACTTCAATAATATCGGCAACACCTTTTTGAATAATTTCCCAGTTGTGGTTGCCCAGAGAAACGGTTCTGGCGCCGTCAGCAATCGTCGCCGGTTCGGTTTCGTTGGCGATTATTTTTCCGGCTTTCAGCGAGCGCGAAGCGTCATTTCCCAGAAGCGGTTCTGCGCCGAATAGATTTGCAGAACTATCGTTTCGACTTAAACCGTTTGAAATTCCCGAAATCAAACCGCCGCCGCCGACCGGCGAAACCACCAAATCGAAATCCTTGTGAAAATTTGAAATCTCGTCGCCGAGCGTCGCGTTGCCTTCAATCACGAGCAAATCGTCATACGCGCTGGCAACATAAGCGTCGGGCATTCGTTCGGCTAATTGTTTGACCTTTTCGCTTCTGCCGATTTTGCGCGTGTCAATCAATTCGACAGTCGCGCCATAACTTTTGACGGCTTCGATTTTGACCGCCGCGGAAGTTTGCGGCATTACGACCGTGCATTTTTTGCCCAGTAGTTGGCAGGCGTAAGCCAATGCCTGCCCGAAATTTCCAGATGAAGCAGTCAAGATTTCGTCGTTCGGAACATTTAAAGCCAGATTGTAAGCCGCGCGAAATTTGAAACTCCCAGTGTGCTGGAAAGTTTCCGTCGCAACGGTCAAATCGATGCCGAGATGTGTTTTCAGTTTCTCCGATTCGACGAAAACAGTCGGGCGAATCGCTTCGAGTAAAGTTTTCATTTGTTTAGAATCTACGAAAAAAGCTAAACTCGTCAAGACCGATGAACGAAAATTTTACATCGAATCTACCGCAGCGATTTGTGCGGAACACTTTAGATTTATGCGGCGAAACAGGCGAGAAGTGGTTAAATGACTTGCCGCGAGTAATCATCGACATTGAAGATAATTGGTTGCTCAAAGCGGAAAAACCTTTTCCGAATCTGTCTTATAATTACGTTGTGCCTTGCCTTTGTAATGATGGTAGTAAAGCTGTTTTGAAAATCGCCCTGCCGCTAAACAATCCCGAAATTTTCAACGAGGCGCGTTTTCTGCAAATGGCAGACGGCAAAGGCGCGGTTAAACTTCTTAAGTCGGACGAAAGCCGCCGCGCGATACTTTTGGAACGGCTAATGCCGGGCGAAAACTTAAAAGAATCTTGTCACAAAGACGAGACGAAAGCGGTTGAAATCGCAATTTTAATTATGCGCGGTCTTCTAAAAGAGCCACCGCCAAACTCTGCTTTTCGAGAACTCGACGAATGGTTTAATAATTTTTTTGAGAAAGCGCCGAAAACAAACTTTCCGCTTGAGTTTCAAAACAAAGCACGCGAATTTTACGAACAATTAAGTTTCGGGGCAAAACAAAAATTTCTCATTCACGGCGACCTTCATCACGAAAATATCTTATCTGCCACGCGCGAGCCTTTTTTGGCGATTGACCCGAAAGGAATCATCGGCGAAATAGGTTATGAAACGGCTGTTTTTCTTAATAATCATCTTTGGTGGCTGGCATCCGGCACAAATTTAAAGGGTAAATTAGATGATGCCGTTCGGCGTTTTTCCGAAGCATTCGGAATTGAGCAAAGAGATTTAAGAAGATGGGCGTTCACTCAAATCGCTTTGTCGGCGTGGTGGACGTTTGACGAAAACGGCGAAAATTGGGAAAGGGAATTGGCATTTGCGGAATTTTGGGAAGTATAATTCAGCTTTAATTTAGACGGTGAAATCTTCACTGCGCGAAAGCCAGCCAAATACAAAAAGAAATTAACCACAGATAGACACAGATTAACGCAGATAAAGAAAAAGATTCGGTTTATCTCTTTAAAAATCTGTGTCTATCTGTGTTAATCTGTGGTTAAAAAATTTATGGAAAAAGCACAATTCGGAATGGTCGGCTTGGGAACGATGGGCAGGAATTTTCTGCTCAATGTCGCGGAACACGGTTTTGCCTGCGTCGGTTATGATTTGGACAAAGCGAAGCGGCAGCTTTTAGTTGAAGAAGGCGCGGGAATGAAAATTACGGCGGCGGAAGACGTCGGCGAGTTTGTCGAAGGTCTCGACACGCCCAGAAAAATTATGCTGCTCGTTCCTGCGGGAAAAATTGTCGACGGCGTGATTGAAGGTCTGCTGCCGCATCTGGACAAAGGCGACATCATTATTGACGGCGGCAACTCGCATTTCGTTGACACGGAAACGCGCGAAGCGTATCTCGCAGGCAAAGGAATCGAATTCCTCGGCGTCGGCGTTTCGGGCGGCGAAGCCGGAGCCAGGCACGGCGCGAGTATTATGCCGGGCGGCAAACAGGAAGTTTACGCGCAAGTCGCGCCGATTTTTGAAGCGGTTTCCGCCAAAGTGAACGGCGAGCCGTGTGTTACTTACATCGGCGCAAATTCGGCTGGACATTTCGTGAAAATGGTTCACAACGGCATCGAATACGGCTTGATGCAGATTTTGGCGGAAACTTACGATTTTATGTTCCGCGTTTTGAAAATGAATTATTCGGAAATGAGCAAGACCTTCCAAAAATGGAACAACTCCGAATTGAATTCATTTCTTGTCGAAATTACAGCCGAAGTTTTGTTGAAATGCGACGACGAAACGAACAAGCCGCTGGTTGAAATGATTCTCGACAAAGCCGCGCAAAAGGGAACGGGCAAATGGACTTCGCAAGCCGCGATGGATTTCGGCGTGCCGATTCCGACGATTGATTCCGCCGTTTCGATGCGCCAAATCTCCGCGCAAAAAGACGTGCGAATGTTGATTGCTCAAAAATACGGCAGTCAATTGCAAAGGGTTGACGCCAGACTTCCGCAGGATGGACAGACCGTTTCGAGCCGACTCGTAACCAGCCCGAAAGCCGCCAGAGCCGAACACGAAGTCGAAACTGTCGTCAGCGAAATGCACAAAATAAACATTGAAGAAACCGCCGCGCAGCATCTCTCGCAAACTGTCGAAAATGTTTCGGACGAACAAAAAAACACCGAATTGCGCGAAAATTTTGCGGAAGATTTTGACAAATTTGTCGAAGAACTAAAAAACGCGCTGCTCAGTTCGTTTATCGTTACCTACGCGCAGGGAATGTCGCTGCTGCACACGGCTTCGGCGGAAAAAAAATACGGCTTGAATCTGTCGGAAATCGCCAAAATCTGGCGCGGCGGCTGCATTATTCGTTCCGCGCTTTTAGAGGAAATGCGCCGCGCTTTTGCCGAAAATCCCGATTTGCCGAATTTGATGTTGGACGATAAATTCGCGGAAATGCTTAACGAAAACCGCGAAGATTGGCGCGCCGTCGTCGAAAAATTCACCGACAGCCGCGTTCCCGTTTTGTGTCTGTCGTCAGCGCTCGCATATTTCGATGCGTTTCGTTCCGAGCGTCTGCCCGCGAATTTAATTCAGGCGCAGCGCGATTTCTTCGGAGCGCATACTTATCAGCGTATCGATAAAGAAGGCGTTTTTCATATGGAACATTGGGATAAATAAATTGAAGCTATCTCAAAAATCACTTAGCGACCTTTGCGGCTGTCCTTTGCGACCTTTGCGGTTAGATTTTTCCGCCTTTTTTTAACCGCAAAGGTCGCAAAGGTAACGCCAATAACGCAAAGAAGTATTTTTGAGATAGCTTCTTATTAAATTTGATGTTTGAAGACTATTGGCAAAAAGTGAAAATCATCAATTTAATTTCGTTTAATTAAAGTTCAGTAACAAATCATTTACCCGCTGAAAGAAAAGTCTTATGAGTGTTGCCGCAATCTATGACATTCACGGAAATCTACCGGCGCTTGAAGCCGTACTCGAAGATATTCGTCAAGCAGAAGTTGATTATGTCGTGGTCGGCGGCGATGTGTTTCCGGGACCGATGCCGCGTGAAACACTTGCGAGCTTGTTAAACTTCGATATTCCAATGCAGTTCATCCAGGGAAATGGCGACCGTGTGGTGCTTGCACAAATGCGCGGCGTAGAGTCAAGCGAAGTCCCGGAACAGTTTCAAGAAACGATTCGCTGGAACGCGCAGCAACTTCAACCCGAAGATGAGCAGTTATTAGCAAGTTGGTCGCAAACACTCCGCGTCGATATTGAAGGATTGGGCGAAGTGCTGTTTTGCCATGCGACGCCGCGAAACGATACCGAGATATTTACCCGTCTGACGGCTGAGGAGCGTCTCATACCAATCTTTGAAGAATCCGGCGCATCTCTCGTCGTCTGCGGTCATACGCATATGCAGTTTGACCGAATGATTGGAAAGGTTCGAGTCGTCAATGCCGGAAGTGTCGGTATGCCGTTTGGCGAGCCGGGCGCTTATTGGCTTTTACTTGGAGCAGACGTTCAGTTGCGGCATACCGTTTATGATTTGACGAAAGCCGCCGAGCGCATTCAAGCCACGAACTATCCGCAAGCACAGGATTTTGCCGCGCGTAACGTCTTGCGAACTCCTTCTGAGAAAGAGATGCTCGAGTTATTTACTAAGGCTGAATTGAAGTGAAGGCAGGAACGGCGCTGCGTAAATATCCAAACAGTGCTGCCGAACAAGTTATTGAAGGTTAGGCGTAGAAGATAGACTTTCTTTCGATGTTAATCGAAGCCGGTTTTCGATGCTTCCGTAATTCCCCAGGCTTTTTCATTTTTTAATAATTTACTCATCAAAGAAGCGTGAACCGAATGTCCGCTTTTTTCGGCTTTTATTTTCCCCAAAATCGGCATACCGAGCAGCGCGAAATCGCCGATAATATCGAGGATTTTGTGGCGCACGAATTCGTCCGCAAACCGTAGCGGATTTTCGTTGAGCATTCCGTCGCGTGTGAGAACAATCGCGTTTTCCAGCGAACCGCCGAGCGTTAAGTTGGCTTTTCGCAGCATTTCAATTTCGTGCGTAAAACCGAATGTTCTGGCTGAGGCGATTTCGCGTCCGAAGGAGCCGTTGCTCAAAGTGAAATTGAAAGTTTGACGGTTGATAAACGGATGCGGAAAATCGATGAGGCATTCGATTTCGTAATTTTCTGAGGGTTCGACCGACATTTTTCTGTCGCCTTGCTCGAATACGACTTTTTCCTTGATTTTCAAAAAACGGCGCGTGGCGTTTTGTTCGATTGTTCCGGCTTGCTCAATCAATTGGAGAAAATTTTCGCTCGAACCGTCCATAATCGGGACTTCCAGATTATCAATTTCCAAAAAACAATTGTCCACGCCCGCGCCGCGCAGAGCAGCGAGAAGATGCTCGGTCGTCGATAAAATCACGCCGCGCCGAAGAAGCGTGGTCGCGTAGCTGCAATGCGAAATGTATTCGGCGGAAGCGGGAATCTCGAAATTGTCCAAATCCGTGCGGACAAAAATATAACCCGTGTTTTCCGGCGCGGGCTTGAGTTTGATGTTGACGGAAACGCCCGTGTGCAACCCGATGCCGCTTGTTTCGATTGCTTTGGAAATGGTTTTTTGCTTTATCATTACGAGAGAATCAACTAACAAAGATTATGCCGGATTTCAATAATCAGCCAAATTGCTGAAACGAATGAGTTTTTAATTTTTAACTTTTAATTTTGCATTGAAGATTGTTGCTTGAATGCAACAATCTTGTGGCGCAATTTACTATTGACGATTTAGGATTTACAATTTAAGAAAAAGTTATGGCAATCAAATTAGCAGGACTCAGAACGGAAAAAACTTCCGAGTTAAAAATAGAAAACCAATCGAGCATCGAATTGCCGAAAGGCGCGGAAGAAAATATACGCAAAATTTTCGCACATTTACCGACCGAGCATCAGCGCGGGCTGGAAAGAATTCGGCTCGTAGATTTTATCAATAATCCGCAGGTGAAAAATTCGCCCGTGCCGATAAAAGGCGACCTTCCGGGACTTTATCACCCGAAAATGCAAAATAAAAATGCGTGGCTCGAAATCTCTATCGGCGCGTTATTGCAGCCGACCGAAAATTTCGGCAAGCGCTGGATGGCGAAAACGTCGTTCAAAAGCAATCTCGCCGGATTGATTTTCTCGCTCGTCGGTCAGCATTATTATTTGACGCTTCGTCATTCGGTCAAAAAGGGAAGTCTCGAACCGCAAATCAGACAATACGCGCAGAAAAATCTGAAGGATTGGAGCGAAAAGCAGGCGGAATCCAGCAAGCGGGCGAAATTTTTCAAACCGCTTCGTCCGTATATGGAACGCTGGGCAAAGTGGCTGAATAAGAAAGCGGCGGCGCAAAAGAAATTGTAAAATTTTTACAGAATTTCGGAAAAAGAATCACAAATTTTCTCAAAGGAACATCAAGCAGGGAACGAGATGGATAACACCGTCGCCGAAACAGTTAGCGAAAAAATCGAAGAGACGGTTGAAGCGGCAGAGGAAATCGTTCGCCATCCGTTTATCAAGACGCTCGCCCGTTTCGGCTTTTATACCAAAGGCTTTCTATTTGTCGTTATCGGATTTTTGGCAATTTTGGTGGCAATCGGTGACAAAAGCGGAAAATTAGCCGACCCGACCGGAGCTTTGACGACCGTCGCGCAGCTTCCGCTCGGAAAAATTCTTTTGATAATTTTTATCGTCGGCGCGCTCGGACACGGCGCGTGGAATATCTTGCGCGGCGCGGCAGATGTGGACAACGCCGGAAACGGCTGGCAGGGAATCGTCAAGCGAATTTTTGCCGGCGGCATCGGAATTTTTTATTTATATTTAGCGTGGACGGCTTTGGATTTGGTTTTGACGGCGCGCGTAACGAGCGAAAACGGCGCAGTCCAGAAAACTTTTATCTCGCTTCTGCTAGCCGTGCCTTTGGGAGCATTTTTGGCGGCGATAATCGGGATTGGCGTTATCGGAGCGGGCATTCACGAATGTTACAGCGGAATCAGCGGCAAATACCAGGAGAATTTCAAAGTTTATGAAATGGAAGGCGGAAAAAGAACAATTTTCAACATCCTCGGCTATTTCGGATTTCTGGCAAGAGCTTTGATATTCGCTCTAATCGGATATTATTTCGTCTCGGCGGCAATTTTCTACGACCCGCAAATAGCCGTCGGCGTCGATGGCGCGTTACTAAAGCTATCGCAAAGTTTTTACGGGAAAACATTATTATTCGTCACCGCGACCGGTCTGGTTTGTCACGGCATTTTATCTTTATACGAAGCCAGATACCGACGCATTTGTTAAATTAGAAAATTAAATTGACTGAAAATTATGCTAAAAGAAGCCGTTGCACATTACCACAAGCTACTCGAAGATTACGATTTAGCCGAATCGTCTCGGCTTGC
The DNA here is from genome assembly GCA_964235785.1 of uncultured Pyrinomonadaceae bacterium. Taxonomy (GTDB): domain Bacteria; phylum Acidobacteriota; class Blastocatellia; order Pyrinomonadales; family Pyrinomonadaceae. Next base: position 9,977 of record CAXSBF010000002.1, read on the forward strand.
GCTGGACGAAGGTTTGGAAGACGCGCGTTTGATTTTCGGCGGTCGCCGCTTGACGCCTTATTTAAGACCGCATTTTGTAACCGAAACCGATTGGCTGCGTGTCGTCGAAATTTGCGAAACAATCTGGTCGGCGCTGCAAAAAGTAAAAGACGCGGCAATCGGCAGCGATGAAATTTTAGACGAACTCGGCATCACGGAAATCGAACGCGATTTGGTGTCGATTGACCCGAAATATAAACAGGTTTCGCCGAATGCGCGGCTCGATTCTTTTCTGACCGAAAACGCTTATTCATTCGTCGAACTCAACGGCGAATCTCCGGCGGGCGTGGCTTACGCCGATTCCGCGACGGAGATTTTTCAAGAGTTGCCGGTTATGAAACGATTCGCCGAAAAATATGACGTGCGCGGTTTTGAAGGTCGTCCGAAATTGCTCGACGTTTTAATTAATTGCTACACGGAATTTAACGGCGGAGCGCCGGAGGAAAAACCGACGATTGCGATTGTCGATTTAAAGGATTTACCGACGCAGCAGGAATTTGAATTGTTTCGTGATTATTTTGAAGCAAACGGCTATACGTCATTTATCTGCTCGCCCGACGAACTCAAATTCGACGGCAAAAATTTGCTTTACCGCGAAGCCGTCGTGAACATCGTTTATAAACGCCTGCTAGTCAACGAATACTTGCCGATTATCAAAGACGCGCCCGATTTACTCAACGCCTATCGCTCTGGCGCAGTTTGTATGGTCAACAGCTTTCGCTCGAAATTAGTCCACAAAAAAGCAATCTTCGCCGTTCTGACTAACGAACGTTACGCGCATCTTTTCAATGAAGCCGAACTCGAAGCAATCAAAGCCCACATTCCCTGGACGCGAAAGTTTCGTGATGAACAAACCGAAAACAAAGGCGAGCGAATAGATTTAGTCGAATGGACGCGCGCGAATAAAGCGAAATTAGTCTTGAAACCAAACGACGATTACGGCGGACACGGCATTTATATCGGCTGGGCTTCGCCCGGCGGAGAATGGAACCAGGCAATAAAAGTCGCTTTAGAAAACGGCGATTACCTCGTGCAGGAGCGCGTGCAAACTTCAAAGGAAATGTTCCCGATGCTCGACGCGGCTGGCAATTGGCAGATGGTCGAGCAACTCGTCGACCTCGACCCGCTTCTTTATAACGGCAAAGTCGGTTCGGCATTTACGCGGCTTTCTTCATCGGAATTAGCGAATGTTTCAAGCGGCGGCGGAATGGTGCCGACGTTTATTATTCGGGAGAGACAAAGTGTTATAATTTAAGTCAGAGGTTTTTATGGGAAGTCTAACAATCGAAATTCCGCTTAAAATCAATCGTGTTTTTCGCGTCGAAGACAAGCAAACTGCCGAAAAACTTCTACGCGAATTGGAAAACTTAAACAAAAAGAAAGGTGCTTTTGACGATGTTCTCGGCATTTGGACGGGACGCGAAGCAAAGGAAGAAGATTTGACTGAAAAGCTGAGACAAAAGAGCAATTTGAGAAATGGATGAACATCTGCTCGACACAAATATCCTCTCAAAAATTTTCTATGGAAATGTCGATGTCAAGAATTTTGTAGATAATCTCTCCGTCGTTTATATCGAATGTATTCAAGGCTCAATTTCCAGCACGGATAAACGGCGCATCAAACGCAGTTTGCAGAATATCAAATTTTACCCTTTGACAAACGACATTGCTCAAAAAGCAATCGAATTAATAGACGCTTTTTCCAATTCTTACGGCTTGCTTTTAGCCGACGCGATTATTGCCGCAACCGCTTTAGGATACGATTTAACTTTAATAACCTATAACACGAAACATTTTCAGTTTATCAAAGGCTTGAAACTCTTAAAGCCGACCGTTTAATGAAAACATCAGAGAAAAAATTGAGACTCCGCGAGCTTTCCGAAGAATTTGAGCGATTGGAACGCAAATTAAAACTCGGCGGCGGCGCGGAGAAAATCGAGAAGATTCACAAGCAGGGAAAACTGACGGCGCGTGAGCGGATTGATTTGCTGTTTGATAAAGACGCTTACAGTCAGGAAATAGGTTTGCTCGTTGCTTACGACGAATATAAAGGTCAAGCGCCTGCCGCCGCCGTTGTAACTTCTATCGGAAAAATTTACGGGCGCGAATGTGTTGTCGTGGCAAACGACGCGACGATAAAAGCGGGCGCGTGGTATCCCGAGACGATAAAGAAGATTTTGCGGTCGCAGGAAATTGCGATGCGAAACCGCGTACCGATAATTTATCTGGTTGATTCGGCGGGCGTCAATCTGCCGTATCAGGGCGGTGTGTTTCCCGGTCAATACGGCGCGGCGCGGATTTTTTATTACAACTCGATTATGCGTCGTTATTTGAAAGTTCCGCAGATTGCAGCCGTGATGGGAATGTGCGTTGCGGGCGGCGCGTATTTGCCTGCGCTGTCGGATGTGATTTTGATGGTCGAAGGCACTTCGTTTATGGGCTTGGGCGGCGCGAATCTGGTGAAAGGCGCGACCGGACAGACGATTGACAACGAAACGCTCGGCGGCGCGATGACGCATAATGCGATTAGCGGCGTGGCGCATTTCCGCACGAAGGACGAAGCGGAATGTTTAGAAAAAATTCGTCAATTAGTTTCCGAACTTCCGAAAAAAGAAGAATCGAAAGTCTCGATAATCGAAGCGAAAAAACCGAAAAATAAACCCGAAAAACTTTACGAAATTCTGCCCGAAGACCATCGCGCTCCGTATGAGATGCGCGAAGTTTTGAATTGTTTTTTGGACGCGGGCGAACTCGACGAATTTCAAGCCGATTACGCGAAAGAAATGATTTGCGCGACGGCGCGAATCGGCGGAATTCTCATCGGCGTCATCGCCAACTCGCGCGGAATGGTCAAAGGCAAAGCGGGCAAACCGCCGAAATTCGGCGGCATCGTCTATACCGAATCGGCGGAAAAAACGGCTTATTTTATTGAAAACTGCAACCGTCATTCGACGCCGCTTTTGTTTGTCCAGGACGTTTCGGGTTTTATGGTCGGCGCGGAAGCCGAACATTCGGGCATTATTCGAGCCGGCGCGCATTTTGTCGAAGCGATGGCGACAGCGACCGTTCCGAAATTGGTTTTGACAGTCAATCACGCTTCCGGCGCGGGTTATTACGCGATGGCTGGGCAAGGCTTTGACCCGGATTTTATTTTCTCGCTGCCGACCGGCAGAATGGGCGTTATGGAAGGCGACAGCGCGGCGCAGGCGATTTTCGGAACGCAAATCGAAAAGCTAAAAAAAGAAGGCAAAGAACCGGACGCGGGTGTGAAAGCCGAAATGGACAAAGTGCGCGAAACTTACGACCGTGAACTGGACGCGAAACACGCGGCGGCGCGTGGACTGCTCGACGCAATTGTAACGCCGGAAAATCTACGCGATGCTTTGATTCTGGCTTTGCAAACTTGTTTGAATACAAACGAGGCTCATATCGGCGCGTTCGTTTTGCCGCCGAATTTATAATTTTCCCGGAAACATTTCATAAAGTTTTGACGTTTGAAAAATAACAATTCAACCAAAAGGAGAAATTTTTATGTTTTGCCCAAATTGCAGCGAGCGGCAAATAAACGACGCGACTCAATTTTGCTCGAAGTGCGGTTTTCCGACTGTCGGGGTGAAGAAACTTTTAGAAGACGACGGCAAAATTGACGGTGAAAACCAAATTTCAAAAAGCCGAAGCGGTATCAAACAAGGCGCGAAACTTATCGCTTTGAGTTTGATTCTATTTCCGGCTTTTGTTCTTTTAAGCGCAATGTTTCCGCCCAACGACGTTTTAGTTGAAAGCTCGCCGAGCAATACGTGGTTTGAACAAATCGGATGGACGATTCTTTGGACATTGTTTCTGGCGGGCGCGGCGCGAATCGCTTTTGCATTGATTTTTGAACGGCAAGCAAAAACGTCCGAAGTTTCTGCCGAAAATTCCAAAGAAATTAAGTCTAACGAAAAACGAAACGCTCTGCCGCCTTCTGAAAGCGTGCCGGCGTCCGAATTCGGAAAGTGGAAAACGACCGGCGATTTATACGAGCCGATTTTCGCCAAACGAAAAACTTCCGGCAATTTGCGATGAAATTTACGGTTGACGAATTTTTAGCAAAACTTCCGTTGCCAGCCAATGCGAAATGGAAGGACGGCGTGTTTGATGTCGAGCCGTTCAAAAAAGGAAACGTCTCGCTCGTGTTTTTCGCGCCGCGCGGCACTGATTATCAAACTTTTCACGACGAGGACGAATTTTATTTCATAATTCGCGGGCGAGGCGAGATTGTTATCGAAAACGAAAGATTTGCCTGCGAACTCGGCGATGTGTTTTTCGTTCCCGCAAAAGTCGCCCATCATTTTGAAAATTTTACGGAAGATTTTGCAGCGTGGGCAATCTTTTTTTAAGTGATAACTGATAATTGATAAGACAGAAATCGGCTTTTAACTAACAGTTATCAACTATCAGTTATCACTTACTTTTGTTTTGCCGCTAAATCCGCATAATCCGCCATCGCCGCTTTGATTACCTCAAAAGATTCTTCGCGCCCGTAACTAACGGCGATTTCGCATCTGTTCGGCTCATCAGGCAGATTTTTATAAGTCAAAAAATAATGCTCGAAGCGTTCCAGAATGCCTTTCGGCAGTTCTGAAATTTCCTTGTATTGCTCGAAAACCTTGTCGCCTTTGAGGATAGCGATAATTTTATCGTCCGCTTCGCCGTCGTCTATCAGACAAAAACCGCCAATCGGCGTGGCTTTCAAAATAATGTCACCTCGCGGAATGTGATGCTCGGTCAAAACCAAAATATCGAGCGGGTCACGGTCGCCCTGCGAGATTTGCTTGCCGGATTTTTCGCGGGCGAGATTTGCCACTCGCTCGTCACAATAAGTTTGCGGAACGAAACCGTAATTTGCCGGAACAACGTTTGAATACTGCTGCGGGCGGTCGATTTTCAAATAACCCGTTTCTTTATCGACTTCGTATTTCACGGTGTCGCTCGGAACGATTTCGATAAAAACCGTTACTTCGGCGGGCGCGTTTTCTCCAATCGAAATGCCGTGCCAGGGATGCGCTTTGTTTGTTCTAAACATCTAATTTGTTTGACTGAATTGAAATCTTCGGCTCTTTTCTTCACGCCGCTATCAGTTATTAGCTTTTAATTGTTCGCTGATTTTTAGAAAATTTTTGTGTAATAGCGAACAGCTAATAACGAATAGGTGATAGCTGTGTTGCGCGTTCTCTAATCTAGATTCACATTATTTATCAACAAATAAGCCTCTGAACATAATGTTATCCAAAGTATATGTGCCTTGTTCATCGACAACCAAAATCACCGATTCCACAACCGCGCCGGTAGGAATTGCGGGAGAGCTTTGTGTTTGCAAATCGAAACTTAAACGTTTCCATCCCGAATCCTGCGGACTCAGCGTAACTGACTCGTCCGTGCAGCCGCCGGTAAAACTTAAGCCTCGCTTGCCGTTAGGTAACTTGTAACGAACATTAAAACGCGGCGAACCGGATGTGCAGGGACTATCGTTTCTAATATCATAGCCGAGTAAATCGCCTGGTTTGATGACTGTTCCCTTGAGACCGTCTAATTCGGCGTCGGCGGAAACATTGTCGTTTGAAGGATTATTCTTTTGTAGAAGAAGTCCGAAGTTTGTTCGATTGTTAGAATCAATTTCTCCGATTCCATCAATCCATTTTGCAAAACCGACGCCGACGCCGTTCGGGTCAAAGACAACGACACGAGCGACATCAAATTTTAACTTTTGAGCCGAAACAACAGAGGAAGCGGCAAACAAAAGAAACGCGGCAAAGAAAGTTAAAGCAATTATTGTTTTCATAACAAACTCCTTAATAATATGAAATATGAAAATCGTTTTCTCCAAACATAATTTTATTATTGATGTCGAAAACTAAAATGTCTAACGCGCTAATAATCGAAAAACTTTCGGACACGCTGATAATTCAGTTTAATCGTCCCGAAATTCGCAGCCCGTTATCGATTTTTGTTCTTGACGAACTGCACGAAATTTTAGACGAGGCTGAGAAAAGCGAAGTGATTAAAACGATAATTTTTACGGGCAAAGCAGACGTTTTCGCCTCGGGCGCGGATTTGCGCGAGATTGCCGAAACCGGGAAAGATACGGCGCGTGAATTCGCTCTGCGCGGGCAAAATTTGATGAACAAAATAGCTGCGTCCGATAAACGAACGATTGCGGCGATAAACGGTTTTTGTTTTGGCGGCGCACTCGATTTGGCGTTGGCTTGCGATGAAAGAATTGCTTCGCCGGACGCGCTTTTTTCGCATCCGGGCGCGAGTTTAGGAATTATTACGGGTTGGGGCGGAACGCAGCGACTTCCGCGTCTGGTTGGCGAAGCAAAGGCGTTGGAAATGTTTCTGACGGCGAAACGAGTTGATGCAGACGAGGCATTGCACATCGGTTTGACTGATAAAATCTCGGAAAATCCGCTTGCCGAATCGGTTGCAAACTATTCGGGCAATTCTTCATCAATAAATTTATGAAAAAAATTGTGTCTAGTATTGTTTTAGCAAAACTTGTATTGCTGACTTCGTTCGGTGTTTTATCTTTTTCGAGCTGTCAGCGTGCGAGTTTGTCGCAGATTGAAACGGCGCAACAAACGCCGACTGTTTCACCGACCGCCGCTCCGAAAATTGACGACAATATCAATCGTCCGGTCAGTGAGCCTTACACGGGCGACCTTTCCATTTTTGAAGATGCCGAACGCGCCAAAAATTTACAGATTGACCGCGTGATGGACGTTTTGAAAATCACGGAAGGAAAAAACGTCGCGGACATCGGCGCGGGTTCGGGCTGGTTCACGGTTCGGGCGGCGAAAAGAGTCGGCGAAAAAGGTAAAGTTTTTGCCGTCGAAATCAATCAGGAATATATCGATTACATCAACAATCGCGCTAAAAAAGAAAACTTTTCAAATATTCAAACAATTCTCGGAACGGAAGATAATCCGAAGCTCGCGGAAAATTCGGTTGACGCGGTGTTGATTTTGAAAACTTACCACGAAATCGGGCAGCCGATCAAAATGCTTGAAAATTTGCGAAAGTCTTTGCGGAAAGACGCGCTGCTGGGAATTATTGACCGCAACGGCAAGGGCGACGACCACGGAATTCAAAAGGAAACCGTCATTAACGAGTTAAAACGCGCCGGTTTCACGCTTCTGGAAGATTACGATTTCGTCAAGCCGGACGGTATGGATTATTTTCTGGTTTTTCGAGCCGGATAAAAATAGCTGTTAAAGACATAAAGACTTAGCCGTGAATAAAACTACGCGGAACACGAAATAAAATTGATTTTATTTTTCGTTTCCGGCTGGCATTTATTGACGGCTAAAATTCTGTATTGCGACTTTTCGCGGTTAAGCGATTTTATTGATGCCTTTGCATAAAATTCGCTTGAATTTGCATTGCCGCAAGTATCCAAAAATAAAATAAAATTCAGTATTTTTGAGACTTTCCGAGAGTAAAACGCCGCCGACTTGCATTTTTCAACGAGAAGCTTTAACATTTCCGCGAAAACCTTTCACGGAACATTCTTTGCGTGAAACTTTCTCAGACCTGCCTTTTTCAAAATCTATAACTTCGTGAGGAAAAATATGAGACTAAAAAATTCTTGGTGTTTCCTGGCAATAGTAAGTTTATTTTTGTGCATTACCGCGACGGCGCAAGTTACGACCGGCGATATAAGCGGGCGCATAACGGACACAAGCGGCGCGGCGATTCCCAATGCAACCGTCACGGCGCGTAACAAGGCAACTTCGCAAACGCGCACTACTCAAGCAAACGGCGACGGCGAGTTTTTGCTCTCCCAGCTAACGCCCGGCGTTTATGAAGTAACGGTGGAAGCTACTAATTTCAGCAAAACGCTGCTTAAAGAGCTTGAGGTCAACATCGGCGCGAAACAGACGCTCAATCTCGAACTCAAACCGGGGCAAATAACCGAAACGGTCGAGGTTACGGCGGAATCATCGGCGATTGAAACAACGCGGTCTGAACTCGGCAGAACGATTACGCCGCGAGAAGTGCAGAACTTGCCGCTTCTCACTCGAACATTTGCCAATCTTTCAATCATCGCGCCGGAAGCGCGTCCGGTCGGCACTTTCGACCCGACTAAAACTCGCGTCGGAACAGTCGCTTTTAGCGGCGGCGACGGTCGCCAGGTCGATGTCAACGTGGACGGCGGCGACGATAAGGACAACGTTGTCGGAAGTCTGCTGCAAAACTTCGCTTACGAATCGATTCAGGAGTTTCAAGTTTTGCAGCATCGCTGGACGGCGGAAAGCGGACGCTCGGTCGGCGGCGTAGTCAATGTGATAACCAAATCCGGCACAAACACGCTGCACGGCTCGGCATTCGTCAACTATCGCAATCAGAGTTTGCGGGCAAAAGACTTTTTTGAAAAACAAACTTCCGACCCGAAATCGAAGTTTAACCGAGCGGAGGTTGGCGGTTCGCTCGGCGGACGAATCATCAAAGATAAACTGTTCTTTTTTGGCGCCTATGAAAGATTTCGTGAACGCCAGAATCTTTTGATTAATCCCGCATTCCTGCCGCAGATTGCCGCGATTCCCGGCGTAACGGCTGCTTCGGAGATTCCCACGCCTTACAACGACCATTTGCTGACCGCCAAGATTGACAACACTATCAGCCAAAACCAAACTATGTCGTATCGGTTCGCCTTTCAAAAAAACGATTCGCCGAACGACCAGTTTGACCCGACACAGCCGGCTGATTTAACCGGCGGAAATACAAACAAGAATCGTCTTTACAGTTTTGTGGTCAATCATAACTACACTTTTAGCGCTACAAAATTGAATCAGTTTATTTTTCAGTTTCAGGATTTCAAAAATGAAATTCTCGGCATAACAACTAATCCGAATGTTCTTTTTCCGTCAGTGCAGACGGGCGCAAACGTCAATGTCCCGCAGCAAACAAAAGAGAGAAAACTTCAGTTTCGTGATGATTTTTCGCTTCAATCGGGTAGTCACGCTTTGAAATTCGGTATCAATTATATTCATACCAAATTAGGCGGATTTTTTTTCCTTGGCTCAAACGGTTATCAAATTACATTTTTTGACGACCCCTTAACAATCACAAATAATCTGCCTTCGGCAAATTGTCCGACTCCGAATACAAGGTGTTACGCGCAGGGTTTCAGCACGCCCGGGGCGGTCAGAGAAATAGCCTTTAACACAGGAGACGGCGACACGAGTCAGGAACCGTTTCATCAACTTGCGCTTTATGTCCAGGATGACTGGAAAATAACGCGCAAGTTGACCGTTAATCTCGGTTTGCGCTGGGATGCCAACATCGGAATTCTGGTTGACCAAACCAATAACCGCACGATTCAGATTCTGAAAACTCTGAATGAACCCCGCGCCCGGGGAATTACGGGCGACAGCAATTTGATAAGCCGCACCACGCCGAGTTATAAGGAGTTCCAGCCGCGCATCGGTTTCGCTTATGACCCGAAAGGCGACGGGAATACGGTGATTCGCGGCGGCTACGGCATCTTTTACGACCAAATTTTCCAGAATTTGACGCTTTTTTCGCGGCAGCAATCCAATCCGACGATTTACCAAACCGTTTTAGATTTGAATAACACGAGCGTCGGTGTCGGGCAACTCGCAACTTTCCGTTACGGCACGACTGCGTTACCGGCGACGGCGACGGTCAATAACACAAACCTCGAAGTCGGCGCTCTCGGTCGCATCAATGACCCGCGTATGCAGGATCCATATGTGCAGAAGTTTTCCATCGGGTTTGAAACGAACTTTTGGCGAAACTATATTTTGTCGAGTGATTTTGTTCACACCTTGGGCTTGCACGAAAGTCGAGTGCTGAACATCAATCCGCGAATCGGCAGCGTGTGCAATCCGGCTTTTGCAGGTTCGACGCCGACCTCGCCGCGCTGCGTGCGCGGCGCGAATACGCGCTATTTTGACCAGGCGTTTGTTGCAGCAGGTCTCGGCGCGGGAAGACTCGAGCAAATCAATATGTTTTCGTCAAACAATCGTTCGATGTTTGACAGTTGGACGACGACGTTTCGACGGCGCACGGCGAGAAGCTTGTTTTCTCTCAGCTACGTTCTTTCAAGCGCGAGGTCTTGGGGCGGGCTGCCGACAGCTTCATATTCAGGTAACGGAGTTGCCATCGCGCCTGAGAATCAATTTAGACCGGAAGAATTCGGTCCGTCCAGAATTGACGAACGACATCGAATAGTCGCCAGCGGCGTGTTTGAGTTGCCATGGGGATTTCAACTCGCGCCGATTGTGCAGTTTGCAACCGCCAGACCTTATTCGCCGATTGCCGGAACAGATATTGACGGCGATGGGCGCTCGACAGTTGACCGCATTTGCGCGGGCGTTACTCCGGCTATAACCTTGCCTGCCGCCGCTTTTATTCGCGGCTGCACGCAAGTCGATGTCAATAATTTGCGTTCGGGTTTTGTCGTCAACGGCACGAATACCGAGAAACGCAGCGGAAACTATTTTAATGTTGACCTGCGCTTAACCAAATCCTTCAAGGTCGGCGAAAGGTTGAGAATAAAAGGCTTTGTCAATTTCTTCAACCTATTCAACAGGGAAAACCTTTCTTTTGGTAATAGATTAGGAATGAGCGCCGCTAACGGCGGCGCGTTCTTGCAGCCGGTTTCGCTTTACGGACCGGGCTACGGTCCGCCGGTCGGAATACCTTTTACCGTCCAACTCGGCGCGCGGATTGATTTTTAAGCGCGCGCGTTTTTATAAAAATAAGGCATCGAATTTTAAGTTCGATGCCTTATTTTTTGCTGAGAAGTTCGTCCGATTATTTCTTCAAAAACCTGGCAATTCCGCTTTGGCAATCTTCCGTCAATCGGGCAATCGTATTAACGTCGACGCCTGATTCCAGAGCGGCTTCAAACGTCATCGCGTCCATTTGATACAAAAGTTTTTTGGATAAAACAACAGCGGAGCGCGAAACCTTTTCATAAATTGAAACATAGCTTTTTACATCTTCATCGAAAGTTTCATCGTCAAAAACTTGATTGATTAAACCGAAACCTTTTGCGGTTTCCGCGTCGAATTCAAAACCTTGCGTGGCAAGTTCAAAAGCGCGTTTTTCCGAAACATTGCGCCGCAAAATTGCCATCACCATCGCCGGAACAAAGCCGATTTTTACTTCCGGGTAACCGAAGCGTGCTGATTTACTTGCCAGCACAATATCGCAAGCCGTCGCCAAACCGCAGCCGCCCGCCAGAGCGCGACCGTGAACCGCTGCAATGACTGGGATTTTTGTCTTGCGAATAAGCGAAAACAATTCCATCAAGTTCTTCGCGTCGTCCCAATTTTCTAAAACGTCGCTTTCCGAAATTTTCTGCAGCGCCGACAAATCCGCGCCCGAACAAAAATCCTTGCCCGCGCCTTTAATTACAATCGCTCGCAGAGTTTTATCTTCGTCGGCTTCGCGCAAAGCATTATTCAAATCCTTTATTAAATCGTCGTTCAAGGCATTGCGCTTTTCGGGACGATTCAAAGTAATCGTAAAAATCGTGTTTTCGATTGCGGTTAAAATTTCAGACATTTTCTTTAGAGGTTTTAACGCTTGGCGTCAGCATTTTGATTAGTTCGACGCAATCGTCATTTATTGAATTGTAAGGTTTATCGTCCAAGAATTCGCCTTCGTGCAAAATCAGAAGCCAAAACTCAGTTTCCGAAGCCTTTTTGAGCGCAATCTGCATATCGCCGGAGAAAACTTGTTTCGATTCGGCTTGGGTAGCGTCTTTGATGAATTTTGCGATGTGTGTTCCCGAAAGCAGAATTTGTTTGCTCAATACATATTCATTCTTTTCTTCTGATAAAAAGCGATAAAGTTTTACGATTCGCAAAGCAAACTTTATCGCTTTTTCTAAAACCAGACTTTTGCTCATACTTTTTTCTTTGAAAATCAACGAATAGTTAATAACGAAAAGTTAAAAGCTATTCGCTTTTCGCTATCAACTATTCGCTGTCTATTCAGTAACAAAAAACTAAATCGGGAAATAATTCGTTTAAAGTAATTTTGTCGCTTTATCAATTTCCGCCGCAAAATTTTCCAGCGTTCGAGCAATTGATAGTATATTGTCGCTCGCTTCGAGCCAACTGCGCTGTTCGATTGCTTCGCGCACGCCCGGCATCGTTTTGACGCCGTAACCGGTGTAGTAGCCTGGCGCGTAAATCTGATGTTTGAACCAGTTGCGGCGCGGCAAGCCCGCATCGTTTATCAGGGCGCGTTCGGTTTTGAAAAGAATTTCGTCTATAGATTTTTGCACGGACGGAGAAATTTGTTTTCCTTTCATAGCGACTTGATAATTTTTCGCGCTGTCTTGAAGTTTTACCAGAGCATTTTGCAGCGGCGCGAAATTCAGGAAGGGAACGTCCGCTTTCGTCTTCGGCATTATAAAAATTTCCTTCGGGTCTTGCACGGCTTTGAGGGTGCCGTTTGAAATCATTTGATTCATCGTCCGCGTGTCTTCGCGCATCGTGTCGGCAAGAGTCGTCAATTCTTTTACATAGACGCCGATTGTGTCGGCAAAATTCATAAATTCAAACGGTAAAGTGTCTGCATTGGCAAGCCGCAGCGTCATTCGCCCGGCAGTTTGCGCCAGCGCGATGCCGTAATCGAAATTCGGGTCAACGAAGCGCGTAAAATGGTCGAATGAATCATAAACCGAATGATATGAACCGCCGCCGCCTTCGCCGCCGAAACCGAGATTGAGCGACGCGATGCCGAGATGCTGCAAAAACGGTGTGTAATCCGAACCTGCGCCCAATGCGCTGATTCGTAAATCACTTCGCTCACGCGCTTCGCGTTTGTCTGTTGCCGAGCCGTTCACCAATCTTGTATCTCGCAGGCGTTCGCTGACAGAGATTTTCGTCTGCGGGTCGGTAACGTCTCTGGAAACTTCGTTGACGAATTTTTCGAGCGTGTGCGAGCCGCTGACGCCTAAGAATCCGCGTCCGTTGGAATCGGAATTGATATAAACAGCGGCTTTGTTTTTCAGTTCGTCGGCGTGAGTTTCAACCCATTCAGTCGAACCCAAAAGACCCGGTTCTTCACCGTCCCAGGCGCAAAAAACAATCGTACGCTTCGGTTTCGAGCCTTGTTTCGCCAATTCGCCGATGCCGCGTGCTTCTTCCATCATCGCCACCTGTCCGCTCAGAGGGTCATCCGCGCCATTCACCCAGGCGTCGTGATGATTGCCGCGTATAATCCATTCGTCGGGGCGTTCGCTTCCGCGCATTTTCGCAATTACATCGTAAATCGGTTTAATGTCCCAATTGAAAGCTAGTTTGAGGTGAACTTTGACCGAATTCACGCCGCCGAGATGATAAGTTATCGGCAACGCGCCGCGCCAATTCTGCGGAGCGACCGCGCCGCCCAAATTTCTCAAAAGCGGCATAGCGTCGCTGTAGGAAATCGGCATTACGGGAATTTTTGTCAGCGTCGGCGCGTCTTTGTAATTGAGCCGTTTCGCGCCTTTCGTCGAGCCGATTCCGGGCGTCAAAGGGTCGCCGGGAAACGTCGGCATATCGGCGACCGAGCCGCGCTGCGCTCCGTTTTCGTTGCGATACGCGCCTTTCGGATAAACGTCGCCCTGAAAATATCCGTCGTCGCGCGGGTCTGAATAAATCAGACAGCCGATTGCGCCGTGTTCCGCCGCGACTTTCGGTTTGATTCCGCGCCAGGAGCCGCCGTAACGCGCAATAGCGATTTTGCCGCGAACATCAACGCCGCGACGTTCGAGTTCTTCGTAATCAGCTGGTACGCCGTAATTGACATAAACAAGGTCGCCGGTCACGTCGCCGTCAATCGAATATGCGTTATAGACGGGAAGTTGTTCGTTCCTTTGTCCCGAAGTCGCGTCTTCCGCGAGTTGAGGTTCTTCAATTTTTGCCGTGAATCTTTCCGGCGCGGTCATTTCCAGCAATCGAGTTTTCGGCGTTGGAAACAAAACATCGAAAGACTCAATCCGGGTGTCGTAACCCCAAGCGCGAAACTGCGCGGCAATAAATTCAGCATTTTCTTTGTCATACGGCGAGCCGACGTGATGCGGTCGCGCTGACAGACGCTTTAGCCAATCGCGCAAGTTTTCGCGCCGGAGAGTCGCGTCAAATTTAGTTTCCAAAGATTTTTGCTGCACCGAACTCGCAGCCGAAAATCCCATTAAGATTTTTTCGCTCGACACGTTTTGAGCAAAAATCGAACAAGCAAGCAGAAAAACCGAAAACATTTTTAGAAATGGCAGACGCATAAAAACTCCTGGTATTAGTTTGATTTAGTAATGTGATTGTATTGTAAATCAAGAAAAGACAAAAACGCGAACTGATACTTAGAACTGAAAAAGGATTTAACCACGAAACACGCTAAACACACGAAAATAAAATAAAAGCAAAATTTATTTTTCGTGTGTTTAGCGTGTTTCGCGGGCAATAATTTTTTAGAGATTTATTCCGCCAGAAAATCACGCAAAATTTCGTTAACTCTATTTTTAGCTTCGTTTTGAACCCAATGCCCGCTGTTCGGAATTCGGAACTCTTCAAACGGCGCATCAACCGCTTCGCCGACGCCTTTGACGGTTTCAGGCAGAATTGCTCTGTCTTTTTCGCCGTAAATAAAAACTGTCGGAACTTTGATTTTTGCTTCCGGTCTTGATTTGCCGACGAATCGTTTGAGAATATTTGCGCGGTAATAATTTATCATCGCTGTCAGGGCAAAAGGTTCGCGCCAGGATTTTTTGTATTCGGCAATATCTTCCGATGTGAAAATGTCTCTTTCCGCCGTTGTTTTTCGCAAAGCGTTTTCAAGCCGGGCGTAATCGTTTCGGCTCAAAAACCATTCAGGCAAAACCGGAATTTGAAAAAAGAACATATACCAGCTTGCCGCAAATTGCTTGAAAGTTTGATTTTTCTTCCAGACGGACGCAGGCGGAACTTGCATTGCAACAAGTTTTGAGACGTATTCGGGATGTTTCAAGGCGACAGCCCAGGCAATTACCGCGCCCCAATCGTGTCCGACGACCACTGCCTGTTCGCGCCCGAAATATTGAATCAAGCCGGTTACGTCGTCAACTAATTTATCAATCGAATAATCCGCTGTGCGCGGCGGTTTGTCCGACAGATTATAGCCGCGCATATCGGGCGCGACGACCGTATAATCATCGCTTAGAGCCGCAATTTGATGCCGCCACGAATACCAGAATTCGGGAAAGCCATGCAGCAAAATCACGAGTTTTTCACCGTTTCCGGCTTTTGCATAATGAAGTTTGACCGCGCCGATTTGAGCATAATCAAAAATAATTTCGTTCATATAACTCCTAATTTATTTGCTTCTTCGTCTGTAATTTCGATTTTCATTCTCAGAAGCGCGGTCGAAAAAGTTTTGCCTTGCGCGTCGGTCATCAGAGACAAAGTTCCGCCGCCGCCGAGCGATTCGTGAAGCAGAAAATTTAGCGCTTTTAGATTCGGCAATTCAAATCGTTCTACCGCGCCTTTAACCATCTTGCCGAAATGTTCTTTAACCTTTTTATCTGTAACTTCACGCACAAGAAGCGGGTAAAATTCATCTTTCAGCGCGATAACACCGACATTTGCCGTGTCGCCTTTGTCGCCCGAACGGGCGTGTGCAAGTTTGAGAAGTTCGATTTTCATAATTGTCTTCTTTCAATTTTTGCTTTTTATCGCCTTAACCACAACTTTAAGAGTTTGAATTCCGACAGTTAAAGCTTTTTGTTTGCTTTTAACTGATAAATACAGAAATAATTGTTTTTAAGCTCAGAACTTAAAGTCAAGTATGCGATTTACCAACAGCTTCGTTCGATTGATTTTTTAAGGTGAATTTATAAAACGCCGCAAGCACAAGCGAGTGAGTAATTTCTCCGCTTTCAATCAATTGGTCAACTTCTTCAAACGCGACCAATTTCGTCGCAATGCTTTCGTGTTCATCAAAAGCCGTATTTTCACTCTTTTCACAATCTAAAGCTAGAAAATGATAAATCCAATTATTTTGAATCGCCGGATTCGGGCGTGATTTTCCTAATGGAATTATCTCACGAGCCGCATAACCTGTTTCTTCGACAAGTTCGCGTGCCGCCCCAACAATCGGCTCTTCACCTTTATCAACCATTCCGCCGGGAATTTCTAAAGTAATTTCTTCAGCGCCGTGCCGAAATTGCTCAATTAAAACGACTTGTCTATCTTTTGTCAGAGCTATAACATTTGTCCAATCAGGATTTTCGACGACAAAGAATGTATGTTCAATACGGTCGCTCGTCCGCTCGCAAAAATCTTCCCGCACTCGGAAGACACGACAGTCGGCAATCTCTTTTGACGTTTTTCGCTTCCAAGTTTCGACCTTTTCTTTCATAATCAAAAGTGATTTGTCTATTAGAAATTTGTTTTGATTATAAATCAAGTTCGCAATTTCGAGAGGAAACAATGAATAAAAATTTTATATACGCCGCAGTTTTAGTTAGTTTATTTTGCTTCGACAGTTTCGGGCAAACGCCGCGAAAATCGCCGACGCCGAGTTCGACGCCCAAGCCGTCTCAAACCGAAACAGTTATTATCACCGACACGATAAAAGGTCTTCCGAAAGCAACTGATTTCTCATCAATGCCGACAGTGCCACCGATTTCTACTGTCGAAGAGATATTGCCCGAAGCCGAAAAACAGGCGATAAATTATCAACAAACTTTTACCAATCTTTTGGGCGAGGAAACAAAAACATTTGAAGATTTTGATAAAAACGGAAAATTGAAAAACAGCCGCATTATCGTTTCAAATTTTATCGTTTATCAATCCATCAAAAACCCGAACGTCATCACCGAATACCGCAACGTTATAAAAGTTGACGGCAAAGCAATCGGCGATACCGACAAAAGAATTCAAGACTTCTTTGAAAAACTCGGAAAATCGGCTTCCATTCAGCAGGAATTGGAAGGAATTCAAAAGGAAAGCTCGCGGTATGATAAAAATTTAGAAATTTCCGGCTTCACGCTTCTGCAAGCGCCGATTCTTGCCGAACATATTCGTCCGGCGTTCGATTTTCGGCTCGACGGACACGACACCATTGATGGAAACGACGTATTTGTTATCACTTACCAGCAAAAAACTAAAAGCCCGTATGTCTTTTTTAACGAAGTAAAACCTGCATCGGACAAACTTTTTATCAATTACAATTATGACTTGCCCGGTTCGCTAAAAGATTCCGCAATTCCTCTGATAAACGGGAAACTCTGGATTGACGCGAAAACTTTTCAGGTGTGGCGCGAAGAGCGGCGGCTGACGATTCAAACGTCGGAATTAAAAAATCCTGTAACGGTTATCGAAAACGAATTTGAATACCAAAAAAGCGATTTGGGAATTCTCACGCCAAAGCGAATTACTTTTACCGATTACGATGTTAAAAGCAAAAAAAAGGAAATTACGACCGTAAAAAATTCAAAAGCGACGTTTGAATACAAAAATTTCAGCAAAGCCGATGTCGAAGTAAAATCGGGCGATGTTAAAAATTGAGATTTGTATTTATTATTTGTTTATAATAATATTGCCATTCCTCATAATACAAAGTTCGACGGCTACCTATACAATAATGGTTGATCGCAAATGAAACTAAAAACACTATGAAACAAATACTACACAATGTGCTGCTACTTTTAGTTTTATTACAGATTGGTGTAATTTCGGCATTTGCTCAAGACCCGACAATTCCACCTCAAGGGGCGGGAGATACCCTCGCACGTCTGGCTACTGACACATCTAAAATTTCAAATGTCGTGCAAAATGGGCATATCATTTATGAAGAAACGGGTAACTCAATACGCTACTTTATAAAAAAACCAATTGTAGAGGGTGAGGAATGGCTTCCAGCCTCTACGGTTGAAGCCCTCCGAACTTATTATTTGTTGAATGAAATTCAGAATGAAAAAATTAACCAAGGACAAATGATTTACTTGAAACCTGAAACTACAAAATTGCTAAATGAGTTAGAAAATAATTGGTCAAGACGGAAAATCATCGCCAGCCAAAAAAAAGCAATTAGTGAGCTTAAAAGTTCTTATGTTAATGCTCTCCAAAGAATTCACTATCAAGTTATTAACTACGCAGAATTACGAAGAAAAAATTTAACAATTCCGTATCAAAATAGATCATTACCCTTTGCAATCAGCGTTTACATTACTATCGCAACTAATCGTGATCGAAAGCATGTTTGGCTCGTTGGGGAAACCGATTTTCGGTTGGCAAAAAGATACGATGTTGAACCACATTGGACGGAAGTTGGTGGAACTGTCAACTTGGCTGGCGGCAAATATAGATATAAAATTGAATGGAATAACGGACAACAAGAGATTTCTACTGCTCCTTTCAAAATTGAACGTCAAGGGACATTGACTTTACCCGGCGCGATACTAATTCCTAATTAAACCGTAAATATGGAAAACTTTCGCAAATTTATCTTGGATTTTAATAGTTTGACTTCTTGGCTTGCCAAGGGCGCAATTTTAGCGCCTTTTTTAACAATTGTTTACAGTCTTGGTCCGCCTTATCCTAGTTTGACTGCGGCTTGCATTATTACCAGTCTGCTGCAACTTTTGAGCCTGATGTATGTTTTTACATTCTGGAGCAAACTTAATCAAAATAAATTACAACGCCTTTTCAAAATCAACTTACTTCTCTTTTGTCTCGGGTTTATTTTATACATTCTGCTCTTTCAATTTTTCACAAAACCCGCCGGTTCGCAAACAGATTTGGAAGTAACAGGATTTGTCGTTAAGCAAGAAATAAAAGAGATTTTAGCTTCGGATTTTACAATTGATGACGCTTTTGAAGGTAGTAGTTACAACCCCATTAAAATTTGGGAGCCATGGTCTGTTTATACAATGCGGACAATTTTACTTGTGTCGTGGCTACTAATGTTTACTTGTATTACTTTTTCAATCGCTTTGTTCGCTTTAATGCAAAGACCAAAAGCGCAATGATAAAACGCACCGTCGAACAAGTCATTGGACCCGAGTGCGAAACAGCGATTTTCTTATGAACGTTGTCCGTTAAATCTTAGCTTGCGTTGTTTTTGCCACACTTCAACCTCATCCCTATGCTTCTAAAATCTCGACTTTCGTTTCAATCAAACTTTTCGGAATCAGAGCAGGGAAATAAGCCATAATTTCTTCGACTTTTGGTCGTCCGCCCGCAAAACCCGTAACCGACGGCGGACCTGTTAAGATAAGCGGCGCGAGTTCTTTGGTAAATCTTTCGACCGCTTCTTTGCTTTGCCCGCGCACGCCAAAACGAAGTTGAACTTCGGGAATATTTTTGGGCGGTTCGCCCGCCAGATGTCCGTGCGTGGCGTTCACTCCGACGAATTCCGTTAAAATTACATCGAATTTCAAACCTAATCTTTCAAGTCGCGCACGCAGAATTTTATCGGCGGCTTTGGCTTTCTCAAAAGCGTCGGGATACGAATAAACAAGCGTTCCGACGGCTTTCCAGCCAGCCGAATATGCGATTGAAACTTTGTAAAAATCTGTATTTGGTTTGCCTTTGATGCCGAAAACCCGGACGCGATTCTCGCCGTCGTCCTTAAGGTGAATCGTAGTAAAATCTGCTATAACATCAGGCGTAATATAACTTTGCGGGTCGCCCATTTCATACAAAAGCTGTTCTTTGATTGAAGGAATGTTCACGCGCCCGCCTGTTCCTTCATGTTTTGTGATGACGAATTCGCCGTTTGGAAATGCTTCGACAATCGGGAAACCGACGTTCGCCATATCGGGAATATCCTGCCAATCGAACTGACAATTTCCGCCTGAACACTGCGCTCCGCATTCGATAATATGTCCGGCAATCGTGCCAGTTGCAACTTTGTCCCAATCTTCAAACGTCCAGCCAAATTCGTGCATCAACGGCGCGAGCGTCAAACCCGTATCGGTCAAACGCCCGCCGATAACAATTTGCGCGCCTTTATCTAATGCTTCGACAAGCGGCTGCGCGCCGAGATAAACGTTTGCGCTTTGCACTTTATCGCGGATTGCGGCGAGCGGTTCGCCCGTGTCCATATTATTTATCTGAACGCCTTTTTCCAGAAATTCGTCGAGACGCGGCAAAATATCGTCGCCGGTTATCATACCAATTTTTAATTTTCCCGAGAAACCTAATTCTTGGGCGACATTTTTTAACGCATCGGCGCAGCCTTTGACATTAACGCCGCCCGCGTTTGCCGTAACCTTAATGTTTCGCTCGACGCAATCGGGCAGAATCTCGCTCATTAAACTGACAAAATCGCGTGCGTAACCGGCGTTTGGGTCGCGCGACTTTTGCTTTTGCAAAATGGACATCGTAACTTCCGCCAGGTAATCGAGCATTAGGTAATCAATCTGCCCGCCGCGCACCTGGTCAATCGGAGCAGTCAGCAAATCGCCCCAAAATCCCTGTCCGCCCGCAACTCTAACTTTCTCTTTCATATGACTTTAATTAAAAAACAAAAAATTAAGGCGGTCAACAATCGTTTGATAGATTGTTGACCGCCTTAAAATTTATCATCACAAAATGTTTAGTTGTTGCCGACAATAACTTTTTTCGTACGGCTCGTTATCGCTTTCAATCCGCGTTTTGTTTTGTGCGCAGTATATTTTGTTCCCTTAACTGTCTTTGTGGTAACGTATTTGCCCCCTTGATACGTTTTCTTTGTAACGTATTTGCCGCCCTGATATGTTTTCTTACCAACATAGATGGCGCCGCGTTTAGTTTTGTGTGCGACATATTTCGCGCCGCCGACAATACCGCCGCTTCTTTTCTTTGTAACCGTTACGCTGCCGGTTCTGGTTTGGTCTTGAACTGAAAAAGAACCGTTCGATGCTGCTGCTTCTCCGATAAATGCTACCGAAAGCAACATTGTTACCACAAAAAATATGCTTGAAATTTTCTTCATAATTTTCTCCTTTGGATCGTTTTGAAATTGTTTTAATTGAATCTGTGTTGAATACATTAAATCAAAGTATGTTTGTCATACACATTTCAAAGTCTGTTGCGGGAAAGTGCAAGTATTATACCAAAAATCGAATCAATTTTCACTTCTGACGTTTTGACGTATAAATGTAACGATGTCTTCGGTTGACGTGCCAGGCAGGAAAATTTCGGAAACACCTTGCGCTTTTAACGTCGAAATGTCTTCCTGCGGAACGATTCCGCCAACCAGAACGAGCGTGTCGTCCATTCCGTTTTCGCGCAGCAGATTAACAATTCGCGGGCAAAGCGTATTATGCGCGCCGCTCAAAATAGAAATTCCAACCGCATCAACGTCTTCCTGCAAGGCTGCCGCCGCAATCATTTCGGGCGTTTGTCTGAGTCCCGTATAAATAACTTCCATTCCGGCGTCGCGCAACGCGCGAGCGATAATTTTCGCGCCGCGGTCGTGTCCGTCAAGTCCGGGTTTTGCCACGAGAACTCTGATTTTTCTTTCACTCATAATGATTATTATATTAACGTATAAACCGTCCGAGCAAACCTTCCCGTTTGATAAATGGTTTCAACTCAGCCCAACTGAAAAAATATCTGCCTTCGGGCTGAAGCGCTTGAATGACGTGCGGAAAGCCGTATTCATACCAAAATGTAATTCCTTTATCGCTAATGGAAAACTCGTCGAGATTCTTAACTGCATAATTGGTATTTTCAAAAAGCGTCGAGGGGTTTTCCTCTTCCGGGTTTTCTCTTTTTATCTCGACGACTGCTTTTTTGATTTCAGCCTTTTGCTTCTGTTTGCCTTTTATCGCAAGTTCGGGAAGTTTAATGAAAATATCTTTTGCCAAAACCTTCTCGCCGGTTTTGAGATTGACAAGGACGGGCTGGCTGCCTTCGGATGGATACGCGCCCGAACCCACCAAAGTTAGCGTTACGCCCAAAATACCGTTTTTGTTGTAGTCAACCGTGTAACTCGCTTCTTCCAGCCATTGAATTTCGTTGATTTCTTCTTTGACATTAAAATCGAAGTTTTTTTCATAACTGATTGCCGTCTCGATTTTTTTCACAATTGCCGGATTTGCGCCGCGGACTTTCGGACGAACGACCGAGAAACTTTTCTTACCCTCCATCGATGGTTTTGGTCGTTTATAAATAATTTTCTTCGGCGTAACAATCACGCTTTGGGAAAAAGCGGCTGGTGAAAAAGCAAAGATACAAAATAAGACAAGCAGGAATTTAATTTTCATATTAAATTTGTTTTTCGGTATCGGCGGTCAACAAAATCTTTTCTTCAAAATCCATCGCGGGCGCGCCGAACGCGCACCTGAATTTGCCGGGTAAGGTTTTCTTTCGCTTCATTTCATCGAACATCTCAAACCAGCCGTGCGTGTTTATCCAAAGCCAATTATGGCTATTCAAAGGTTTTATTATTCCGTAACGCGGCTCTTCGTTTTCTCCGACAAATGTGCCGAACATTCTGTCCCAAAAGATAAAAATTCCCGCGTAGTTTTTGTCTAAATACTGATTGTTTACACCGTGATGAACGCGGTGATGCGACGGCGTGTTAAAGATTTTTTCCAAAAAACCGAGCTTGCCGACGAGTTTTGTGTGAATCCAAAATTGATAAATCAAATTCAACCCGTGCATCGCAACAAACGCCCGAGCGGAAATCCTAAAAAAGCAATCGGCAGATAAAAAATCCAGTGAGCGACGCCGCTAAACCAGCTTTGCCGGACGGCGACGCTCAGATTGTATTGATTCGACGAGTGATGAACGACGTGAAAGTTCCAGAAAAAACGGACTTCGTGACTAAAGCGATGAAACCAATAATAAGCAAAATCGTCAACAAACAACAGAATCGCCCACGCCCAAACTGTTTCCAGAGGCATTTTGAACGGCGCGAAATCATAAACCGAAATGTAAATTACACTCGTAAAAAGTCCGAATAACGCGCCCCAGACGACGCTCAGAAAACCGATAAAAATGTTTGCCCAAGTGTCTGTGCGGTCAAAATTTTCGCGGCTCTCGCGTATCACGAGCCATGCTTCGACGGCAATCAAAAGCGCGAATAGCGGAATGGCGATGACTGTTGGCTTTAACATCTCGATTCGTATGATTCAATCAAACTCGGCGCGGTTTGCCGATTGTTTTTCTCTGAATTCGCGTTCATCAATTAATTCCCTGATTCCGTTTCCCGCCGGATTAGCTTTTTCATACAAACGCTGTTTTCAACGCCCGCGTATTGCCCGTAATTCGGAATCGTTTCGTAGCCGCTTTTCCTGTAAAGCGCGATTGCTTCCGGCTGTTTCCAGCCTGTTTCCAAAATACATTCCGAAAAATGAAGTTCGCTCGCCCACGCTTCCAGTTCCGCCAAAATCATTTTCGCAATTCCGCGCCCGCGCCGCGCAGGTTGCACAAACATCCGCTTAATTTCCGCCGCACCTTTTTCGTATTCTTTTATCGAGCCGCAGCCAACTGCTTCGCCATTATCGAAAGCGAGGACAATGTGCCGGATTTTATCGATTTTATTAAATTGCGCGTAAAAAGAATGTTCCTCGCCGTCCCGAATTCGCAATTCTTGGTCGAGCAAAACGACGAGTTCCCGAAAATCTGGATTATCCGAATTTGTTCTGACTAGATTTATCACGGTTATGAAGTAATCCTTTTTTCAGCGCGGTTATGTTCATTCGTCCAATCAATCATCGTTTGTTCGGTCAAACCTTTTTCCTCCCAAATATTATTCATCGCGTCTGTCGCTTTATCAGCGAAGTATTTGGCAAGAATCGTTTTTATCTTAAGCAAACTTTCTTCCGACACGCCGTTACCGTAAAGTCGCAAAAGTTCGAGTTGTAAATTGCTCATCTTATTATAATTTCTCCCGAGAAAATGTTTCTTAATTTTGGTCTATTTTATAATTTATATATACCAGTTGAATGGGAAGTTCTATTTCTGATTTGTGTATAAAATCTCCGTAATTGCTGTAATGCCAAACTCTATATAAACACCAGGTTTCATAATGACCTTTAATCTCTACCTCTTTAATTTTATTTTCCCGGTTTTCTTTTATGCGGCTTTTTGAAATTCCTAATGCGTTGATAAAGGTATCGAATACTTTATTCCCGAAACAAACGATGTGCCTTGTTTGAGAATCATCAATCAGACGAATTTTTTCAACAAACTTTTTGACGGCATCTTGTTCTTCGACCTTTACTTGATTTGAATTTGTCTCAATTTGTTCGGAAATATCGGTCATAAATCCGCCGATTAAATTTGAAAGGTTTTTATCTTGAACAAACCGCTTCAGTCGGTTGTCACCGACGTGACCTTTTGTGTGAAAATTCGATAAAGGCGAAACTTTTGATAAATCATTCGCTACATTTGACCGATTCAACCCCACGAAAATCACTCTGCCGTGAAATGATTTCCGCTTTGACAGAAAAAAATCCAAAGTATTCTCATTCCGGTCATTCCAAACAGCCCAACTGCTTGTCGGAATTTGTTTCAAGTTATTAAAGGCTTCAATATCAACCATTTTGTTGCAGATAAAACGCCGGTTCTTCATAAATTCCGCAAAAAACACAAAGCGCAACGGAATTTTTGGGAACTTACGCCAGTGCGAATTCGCTCATCTTACGCAGAGTTTCCGACCGAAAGCCCAGCACGATTTCATCTTTCGACATTCCGTTATCAAGCAAATCATTAGCGATTCCGTTTGGCGTTCGGTCGTGTTGAATCCAGATTTTTCCGTTAATGATGTCGAGATGCGCGATTGTGTGATGAACGCGGGCGTTGTTTTCCCAACCGACTTCGACTAGCAGATAACGGTCGCGTTCGCGGTCGAAAACAATTTCAGTTTCGATTTTTTCTTCGGCAAATGGCGGTTCGGTGTATTTTAATAAAACTTTTTCCGCCGTTTCACGTATTTCTTCTAATCTATCCATCCGATGATTTCCTCCTTTTCTTCGTTCACGCCGAAAACTTTTGCCAGATTATTCTTAGTCAGCAAATCATAAAATTCCTTTTGAAAAAGCGTCTGAAAAACTTCGTCGGGAACGGCAAGAAATAGTTTGCGGTCGGGTTCGTTTTCAGCCAAAATCGCCCTGTAGAAAATAAACTGTCCGAGAGCGTTTTCCAAATCATTCATTTCCGACGCGCCGACAAAACTTTTGATTTCGACGGCTATTTTCTCTGCACCTTTTTCCGCCGCTACAATCCTTTCCGCGCCCAAATCAACATAAAGTTTGCGCCCTTTATATTTTAAGCGAAACGGATCATCCGTTATTTTCCATCCGTCTCTAATAAGCGCATTTTTGACGCAATCATGAAGCAAATCTTTGGCAGGCATAATTTTTACCTAGAAAGCCGGTTCTTCATAAATGCCGTAGACATCACGTAGCGCAACGGAAATTTCTTCGACCGTCGCATAGGCTTTGACCGCTTCAATTGTTGCGGGCATCGTGTTCTGATTTTCAGAAGCAGCTTTTTTCAGCTTTTCCAAAGCGTTTGAAACTGCGCCGTTATCGCGTGATTTTTTCGTTTGTTCGAGCCGCAGAAGTTGATGCTCGCGCACGTTTTCGTCAATCTGTAAAATCTCGATTTTGGAAAATTCATCGTCCATTTGATATTTATTCACGCCGACGATTGTTTGCTCGTTGCGCTCGACGGCTTTTTGATATTGATACGCCGATTCCTGAATTTCTCTCTGGGGAAATCCGGCTTCGACCGCTTCGACCATTCCGCCGAAATTGTCGATTTTGTCGAAATAATCGAAACAGCCGTCAACCATTTTCTGCGTCAGGGATTCGACAAAGTATGAGCCGCCGAGCGGGTCAACCGTATTTACGACGCCGGTTTCTTCGGCAATAATTTGCTGTGTTCGCAGAGCAATCAACGCCGCCTGGTCGGTCGGCAAAGCGAGCGCTTCGTCGTAAGCGTCGGTGTGAAGCGATTGCGTTCCGCCCAAAACTCCGGCGAGCGCTTGAATAGCCACGCGAGCGATGTTGTTGAGCGGTTGCTGGACGGTCAGAGAAACGCCCGCTGTTTGCGTGTGAAAACGCATTTGCATCGTGCGCGGATTTTTCGCGCCGAAACGCTCTCTCATCGTTTTTGCCCAGACGACGCGGGCGGCGCGATACTTGGCAATTTCTTCAAAAAAATCGTTGTGCGCGTTAAAGAAAAACGAGATGCGCGGCACAAACTCGTCAAGGTTCAAGCCTCGTTCGACGCCGTATTGCACATATTCCACGCCGTCGCGCAAAGTAAAAGCCAACTCCTGCAACGCCGTCGCGCCCGCTTCTCTGATGTGATAACCGGAAACTGAAATCGGATTGTATTTCGGAACGTGCTTGACGCAGTATTCAAAAGTGTCAATCACCAATTTCATCGCCGGTTTGATTGGATAAATCCATTCCTTCTGAGCAATGTATTCCTTCAAAATATCGTTTTGCAAAGTTCCCGAAATTTTTGTGAAATCCGCGCCTTGCTTTTCAGCTAAAGCAAGATAAAAAGCTAAAAAAATAGAAGCTGGCGCGTTGATTGTTTGCGAAACTGTAACCTGGTCAAGCGGAATTCCGTCGAAAAGCGTTTCAAAGTCGGCAAAAGAAGAAATCGCCACGCCGCATTTGCCGACTTCGCCTTCCGACAACGGCGAATCCGCGTCTAAACCCATCAACGCGGGCAAATCGTAAGCGACCGAAAGTCCGGTTTGACCTTGCGACATCAGATATTTGAAGCGTTTGTTTGTTTCTTCGGGCGAAGAAAATCCGGCAAATTGGCGCATCGTCCAGAGCCGCCCGCGATAACCCGTCGGGTGAATTCCGCGCTTGTATGGAAACTCGCCCGGAAAACCGATTTCTTGAACTGATTCCGTTTCGGCTGCGGTGTAAAGCCGTTCGACCGATTCGAGCGAAACGCCTTCAAATTTCCCCTTTCGTTCGGGCGTTTTATCTAAAACCTTTTGCAAGGTTTCGCTTTCCCAACGGTCAATTTCAACTTGCGCTTGCGAAGCTAACTTTTCTTTTGTTTCAGGCATAAATAATTTCTCTTCAATTAAATTTTAACAAAGACAGATTAACAAAAATTGCGGTGCGAGTGAATTAGAATAAATTGTTTCACGCTAGAATCAAGCGGTTTTCTCCAATACGCGGCGATAAAATTCTTCGGTTTTCGCTACCATTCTTTCCAGTGAAAAATGTTCTTCGACTCGTTGCCGCCCGTTTTTGCTCAAACGTTCGCGTTCATTTTTATTTTCAAATAATTCTAAAATCGCTTTCGCCAGAAATTCCGCATCTTCGTTCGGAACTAAAACGCCGCTCGCGCCGTCTTCGATTATTTCCGTCGCACCTTCGCTGCGCGTGGCAACAATGGGAAGCCCGCCGAGCATCGCTTCGACAATTACTAAACCGAAGGCTTCGGCGCGTGCAGTCGAGACGAATAAATCGAACTTTTGCAGAAACGGTCGCACGTCGTCCGTCCAACCGGCAAGCTCGATTTTTGATTTCAAATCAAATTGTTCAATTAAATCTTCGAGTTCGCGGCGGTTATTGCCGGATTGTGATTTGTCTTCCCCGACGATGATAAAACGGATATTTTCGCGTTTTTGCAAAACAATCGCGGCGGCGCGGACAAAAACGTCGTGACCTTTTATCGGCGCGAAGTGTCCGATTGTGCCGACGATGAAAATTTCATCCGGCGATTTTTTGATAGACAAAAAATGTTCGATATTGATGCCGTAACGAATAGTCGTAATTTTGTCCGTCGGAAAAAGATTTTGTTTTTTGAGCGATGCGGCTATCGCGTTCGATGGCGCGATAATGCCGCCGACATTTTTGAGAATGAATTTTTGCAATCGTTTGAGCGGAAAAAGAACGTGGCGCGTAAAAACAAACGGCTTTTTGGCGAGCCGCGCGGCAAACGCGGCGAGCGGGTAATCCCGGGCTAAATGCGCGTGAATAATTTCAATTCGGTTTTGCCGAACAAAATCAGCCAATTCAAACGCGCTCGAAACGTCGAGCGCGTTTCGCATTCTTGAAAATAAGATGTTGTCTTTCGGGATATTAAAAAGTTCGTTTTTTAACGGCGCGTCCGGCGCGAGCGCGACAAAAACATCGTGTCCGCGACTCGCAAGCGAGTTTGATAAATCCGCTAAATATCTTTCGCCGCCGCCGATAAGTCGGGCTGAGCAAATTTGCAAAACTCTCATTATCAATAGTTTAAGGTTAGAGGTTTGAGATTGTAGATTAACTTAAAAGCCTTTAATTCCAAAGTTTTAATATTGAATTAAACTACCTTCACGTTTGGCGCGTTTTATCGCTCGACTGAAAACCCACAGCGCAAAGGGGAGCAGGGCGACGAGAAAAACGAGCAGCGTAAAAAATTGCGATTCAACTTCCGCAAAACCTTTTCCTTCAATCAAAACGCCTCGAATTCCTTCGAGACCGTGCGTCGAAGGATTGGCGTAAGCCAGAACTTTGCCGCCGGTTTCGCCGAGCGCGTCCTGCAGCATTTCCTTCGGATAAAAAACGCCGGAAAACAGCGCCGTGCTTGCGCCGAGCAGAATCGCAAACGGGTCGCCGCGTTTAAAAACCATCGCAAAGCTCGCCGATAGAATTCCCAAACTCGCTAAAACCAGAGTCGTCAAAATCAAAAACGTCAAAGCGAGCAAAAAACTTCCCTGATATTGGACATCGAAAAAAAACCAGCCGAAAAATAGATACAAAAACGAATTAAAAGTCGCATCGACATACGCCCAAGCCGAACTCGAAACGATAACGGTCGGAACGTTTATCGGGGTGAGCAAAACGCTTTCGAGAGTTCCTTGCACCTGTTCCTGCCGAATCGCGTTGGCTAGACTGGAAAATCCGACGATAAAATAATTGAGCATCGCCATTCCCGTCAGCCACGCCGTCAGCGGATTTTGCCACTGCCGATATTGGGCAAGCGGAAAACCTGCAAAAATTCGAGAGATAAAATAAAAAGTCGTGACGACGCCCAAAATCCAAACGATACGAATAAAAAACTCCACCTGATAAGACAGCGCGAGTTGAAAATCGCGGATGATAAAAGCCCGCATACGGCGCAATAATAAGTTTATCGAGTTCATCGAGTTTAGCGGATTGACCGAGTTTTTCTTTTGTAGGACTTTCTCAACATATTAGACAAGAGCGACATTCTAAATTATTACAAGCTATCTCAAAAATACCGAACCGATAAAAATTTCTTAGTTTTCCCTTTGCGACTTTGCGCCTTTGCGGGATAAATAAAGTTTCCCGCAAAGGCGCAAAGAGGAAGGCAAAGTATTTTTGAGATAGCCTCTAATTCTTCACTATCTTACAGAAAATCCGCGCTTATTTTTATGCGATTTAATTTATAATTTAGAATGTAAAATTTAAAATCGCTACTTTTCGAGAAAGTCCTATTTTAATCGAATTCTTTCGGTTCTCAAATAATCCATATAGAATACAGGTATTTTGTCAACGCTCAAATCTTAACAAGCAAGATAACCTCAATAAACTCGGTTGACTCAATAAACTTGTTCAACTCGATAAATTCTTTGCAATCTTTCGCTATTATTTTTACAATAACCGAATGAAATTTACTCTCGTAAATTTATTAATCATCGCTTTATTTATTGTTTTGTTTTTGACCGCGTGCGGTAATAACGGTTCGACCGGCGATGTCAACAACTCATCAGACGGGAATTTAAATCAAGCCGCCGCCGCAAACGCTGAAAATGCAAATTCGGCAAAAGATGATATTGACGAACTCGGAAAAATTATCAAACTGCCGCTTGCGCCCGAGGAAGCGAACTATTGGGAAGAAAATTTGACTTCGACCGAGGGTAGTAAAAATCCCGCGCAGAACGGAAAAAAAATTGTCGCCGTCTTAAAATTCTCTCCTGAAAACGCCGCTCAACTTATCGCTCAAATCGAAAGATTAAAACCTCCGATTGATGCTGAAATCGACGCCGAAAGCAGATTTCCCGCCGAACTGATTGCACAGAGCCAGCTCTCCGGCGATGAATCTCTAAAGGGAAAATCCTACGCCGCCGATGATTTTTTTCAAACGCCTTACACAAACGGAAAAATCTCGCGCATCGAAAATTCCGACTATTTTGTGCTGGAATTAGCGACCCCGTAATTTCGCCGAAAATTAAATTTCTTCATACTTTTTCAGTTTCCGGTAAAGCGTCGAAAGGTCGATGCCTAAAATTTCGGCGGCGTCCGTCTTGTCCTCGCCGACGGATTTCAACGTTTCCAAAATGTAACGGCGTTCCATTTCTTCCAGAGTCGGACGCAAACCTTCCGGGTCGCGCGTCTCGAAATTATTTTGCGAGTTGTTTTTTATTTTTGCGGGTAAATCTTCGATGCTAATTTCTTCGCCGCTCAGTATAAATGCGCGTTCGACGGCGTTTTGCAGTTCGCGCACATTTCCTTTCCAGTTGAAATTGACCAGCGCCGACATTGCTTCTTTGGAAATCGGTTTTTCATTCGACGCTTGTTTGCGGGCAATTTCACCGGTGAAATATTTGGCGAGCAGCGGAATGTCTTCGCGTCTTGAACGAAGCGGCGGAAGCTCAATTTCAATGACGTTTAGGCGATAAAACAAATCCTCGCGGAAACGATTTTCCGCAACTTCCGTTTCCAGATTTTTATTGGTCGCGGCAATAATTCGGGCGTCGAATTTTACCGGAATGCTCGAGCCGACGGGCGTAACTTCGTGTTCCTGCAAAGCGCGAAGAAGTTTCACTTGCAGAGCCGTCGGCATTTCCGCGATTTCGTCCAACAGCAAAGTTCCGCCGTCAGCCGAACGAAACAGACCTTTTTTGTCGGCGGTCGCGCCGGTGAACGCGCCTTTCGTATGTCCGAAAAGTTCCGATTCAAGGAGACTTTCCGGCAATGCGCCGCAATTAACGGCAAGAAAAGGTCGGGCGGCGCGGCGGCTGTTAAAATGAATCGAACGCGCAATTAATTCTTTGCCCGTGCCGCTTTCGCCTTCGATTAAAATACTCGCGTCGGTGTTTGCGACCTTTTCGACGATGCGAAAAACTTTTTGCAAAACTTCGCTCGTGCCGACGATTTCCGAAAAACCGTATTTTTTACCGAGTTCGCGCCGCAGATTTCTATTTTCCCGAAAAAGCTCTTTTGTTCTGGCGGCATTTTTAACGGTTTGGAGTAAATCTTCGTTGACAAATGGTTTCGTCACGTAATCGTAGGCGCCTTTGCGAAGCGCGGCGATTGCCGAATCGACCGAAGAATACGCCGTCATAATTATTACCAGCGCTTCCTGGTCAACGGTTTTTATTTGGTCGAGCAGTTCAAGTCCGTCCATTCCCGCCATTTTTATATCGGTTAAAGTTACGGCAATCTCTTCGCCCGCAAAAAGTTTCAAAGCATTTTCCGCGCTGTCGGCGGTTAAAACCCGAAAACCTTCGTCTTCGAGCAACTGCCTCAGGATAGCGCGCATCAATTCTTCGTCTTCAACGACTAAAACATTTTGCTTCATAGATAAATAATGGTAAATGGTAAATGGTAAATGGTAAATTAAAAAAGCAACTTTCCGGCATTTACCATTTACCATTTACCATTTACCATTAAAAATGAATGCGTCTTCATAATTCTTTAAAATCCGTATTTTTTCTAATTTTGCTGCTGGCTTTTACGACAAATGCACAGCAGACGAATCCGGTCGATAAGCAGGTTTCAAATCCTCTGACCGATACGCCGAATGTCAATCCGGTCGCGCCCGAACAGGACATCAAAGCGCCGAAACGCAAGCTGGAATTAGGCTACGTTCCCGGAGGCGGCGACGAACTTTCGATTGATTATGAAAAAATATCTTCTGTGGGCGAAGAGGGAAATCGCGTCATCATTCATACCGGAAATGTCGACGTGCATTACGGTATTTACCGTCTGCAAGCCGACAAAATCACATTTTATGAAGCCGAAGGTCGGATGGTCGCCGAAGGCAGCGTCGTTTTCGACCAGGGCGAAGACCAGCGCATCACGGGCAGCAAGGGTGAATTCAATTACCGCACGAAATTAGGTTACTTTATCGATTCGACGGGTTTTACCAACCAGACAAACGACGGCACGGTGATTTATTTTACGGCTGACCGCGTGGAAAGAGTAAGTTTGACCGAAGTTGTCGTGACGAAAGGACAATTTACGGCTTGTGAAGACGCGATTCCGAAATGGAGCTTTACGGCTGATGAAGCGATTATCAAAGCTGACGACCGCATCAAATTGAAGAACGCCAAGTTTCGCGTCAAAAACGTCCCGATACTTCCGATTCCTTTTGCTTCGATTCCGATAAAAAAACGCGACCGCGCTTCCGGCTTTTTAACGCCGACTTTCAGTTCTTCCGGCAGCAAAGGCTTTCGCCTTTCGACCGCTTATTATAAAACTCTGGGGCGTTCCGCAGACGTTACATTACGCGGCGATTTATATGCCTCGCGCGGTTTCGGTTACGGTTTGGATTTGCGAACGCGCGCGAATTCGCGGTCGTTTCTTAACGCCGGATTCTATGTCGTCCAGGACAGAATTTTAGGACACAAAGCCGACGCCGACCATCCTGACCAGGGCGGAAGTCTTATCTACGCGGACGGCGTGCATTATTTTCCGAATGGTTTTACGGCAGTGGCAAACGTGCGGCTGACATCGAGTCTCGCATTCCGGCAGGTTTTCTCCGACGGAATTCAGCAGGTCATCTCGCCTATTGAAGTTTCCCAGGCGTATGTCAACAAAAGCTGGGACAATTACACACTGAATTTGCTGGCTCGCTCGCAGGTCATTTCAATTCCGAACGTTCGCGTCAAGACACGAAACTTGCCGAGCCTCGAATTTGAAAAGCGTCCTTCCCGGCTTAGTTTTTGGAAATCCGCGTATTTTTCATTCAAAACGTCTCTTGAAGGAGTCAGTCGGCGCGAAGATGTCGACGACGTTGCGGCGTATCGCGCGGCGACGGGAAGCGACCCGGTTGTCACGCCTGCCGTTGTTCAGCGTTTTGACGTTCATCCGCAAATTTCCATTCCGTTTTATAATAAATACTTCGCTTTGACGGCGACTGCCGGAATGCGCGTCAATTATTACTCAAATTCATTTAACGATTTTCGTCAGGTCGTCGGGCGCGACGTGATTCGCAAATACGGCGAGCTTGAATTGGATTTGCGACCGACCGCGCTGGCAAAAAACTATTTTGCCGAAAACGGCG
Organism: uncultured Pyrinomonadaceae bacterium; assembly: GCA_964235785.1. Taxonomy (GTDB): domain Bacteria; phylum Acidobacteriota; class Blastocatellia; order Pyrinomonadales; family Pyrinomonadaceae. The sequence continues at coordinate 43,216 of CAXSBF010000002.1, forward strand.
CGTTTCGCTTTCGTCACGTTATCGAACCTTTTCTAACTTACCGTTTAATCAGCGGCGTGAATAATTTCAACCGAATAATCAGGTTCGATTATGCGGACACGCAGACCGACACTAATGAAGTCGAATACGGCGTTACCAACCGTTTTTACACGCGCAAATACACGCAAGCCGTAACCGAAGAAGCAAAGCAACGGCTTCTTAAAGAAAATAACCCTGAAAAAAAAGATTCGCTGTCCGTTCAGCCGTATGAAATTTTTACCTTAACGGTGCGCGGAAAATACTTTTTCGACAAGGACTTCGGCGGCGCTTTGATTCCCGGACAGCGAAACCAAATCGCGCCGATTACCGCTCTCAGCTTTTACACCTTCGGCGGCGTGCCGCGCCGGTTTTCGCCCGTCAACATCGAGGCGACGTATCGCCCGCAGCGAACGATTTTTGTAAATACACGAATGGATTTAGGGTTTCAAGGCGACGGTTTGCGCGACATCTCCGCAACCGTCGGTTACGACACGAAACTATTGAAAATCTTTCAGACCTTTTATTACACACGCGCCGTAACTTTGATTCCGTCGCTGCGGCAATATGCCGACGCGAACGGCAAGGAAGCCGGAACACTGCGCGGCTCGCAGTTTAGTCCGGCAATCTTTATGGGCGACCGCGACCGCGGCTTTTACGGCGGCACGTCTCTGTTTTTCGATTTTGAAAACCGCCGCGCCGGGCGAAACTCGCCGCTTATCAGCTCGCTTTTCACGCTCGGCTACGCCTACGATTGCTGTGCCATTACCGCGCAATACTACACTTTCAACGTCGGCGCTCGCCGCGAAAATCGATTTGTTTTCAGTTTCCGCTTAAACGGCATCGGCACGTTCGGCACGGAACAATTCGGGCAGGGTTACAGATAATAAGGTTTTAGTTTTTTGATTTTTAAGTCGACGAAGAAAATTTATAAATTCCTTAAAAAATCACTCAACTTCGTCTTTTCTATAATTTCCTCCATTGTGAAAAATCCCAAGGCTCGATAAGCCTCGAATTGTTTTTCATCGTAAAGCTGGTCGGCAGTTGATTGATGAGGAAATTTTTCGTTCGAGTTTGCGTAATGTTTAATATCAGTCGGCTCGGTTCCGTAATACGTCGGTCTGATATAGAGCAAATAACTTTTATCTTTCGGGTCGCTTTGATTTGTTTCCGGGTAAATAATTTCCGCGACCGCAAAATACTGTCTGTCGGCAAAATCTTTCGCCGTATTGCGGGCATAGATTTTTATGTCCTCGTTAAATTTGATGTCGACGCCCAAATCGACTTTGCATTTTTCGACGGCGTTTGAAATTTCGCCGAACGTGAAATTTTCATCTGCCGCCGCGTCGCTTACCACAATCAGTTTGCAGCGGCGCAGAACCATTTCATAGATTCCGAGATTTTCAAAATGTCCGCCGTCGGTGATATTCAAGTAGCGTTTATTTTCGTCCGTTCGACCAAAGGTTTCGTTAATCAAAGGAAGCACGGCGATCGAAGGACTCGGCTTGGTGTAAAACTCTTTGCCCCAACGGTCTTTCCGGTCGCCGATTGCGCCCGTATTCCCGAGCCACCAGCCGAGCCGGATATTAAAAAGCGACATCAAAAACGTTACGATCGGCGACGAATAATAACCCATATTCGGATTCGCCGCAGCGCCGGAAATCGCCATTGCCGTGCCGAGCCGCAACGCTTTTCCGGGAAATTTACAATACTCGACACCAAATAACTTTTTACCAAATTCATCTGTGTAAGGGTTTCCGGAATTATCGAGGAGATGACAAGGTTCGTCAAATCGATTGCAGTATCGTAAATGTTCGCACTTAGGAAGATTCGGAATGCGGCTATATTTTCGATTACGGCTGTATTGATTGGCATAGCGATAGCCGAGCAGCCAACTGCCGCAATGCAGGGGCGACATAGTAAAAGAAGCGGCTTTGCGGTTTTGCCAGGCGAGCTTTTTGCCGTCAATCAAATTTAGAGTGGCGTTGATAACGTGAAAGGGCTTTTGTCCCTTCAAGCGATGCAGTTGAAAATTGTCCGTATCGTCGAATCCGGTAAATTTGTTGCTTTTGCGTGAAACGTGGGACGCGCCCAAATAAGCGCGGACCAGACGATCGCGGTAAGCTCCGTGAAGAGAAAATGTGTTGACGTTGATAAAAAATGCCATCACCATTCCAATCGCGGACAAAACTGTCAGCCAAGCGAACAAATAGCCGATCGATGTTTGATAGAGAACGTCCTGATGAAACAGCACGTTCAGATATGTCGCTCCGTTAAACGCCCGCCCGACCGTGAAATTTTCTAAATTGCTGTTTAGAAAATTGCCGACCGAAGCCAGCACGACGCTCGAAACGAAAGCCAAACCAACTAATAGAAAACCCGAAAATATGACCGCGGCGATTTGCGGAGCGACCAGTAAAAATTTGGAAAGATAGCTTTTGGTCGGTTTACCCTTCACCGGAGATTTACCGGAAAAACCGCCGGCTAATGATAGGAAACCGGAAATCGCCGTAATCAATGAAACGAGATAGTCAATCCAATGAAACTCGATTTTGGAATCGGGATTTCCGATATTTGCAATAAAATCCCGGAAGGTTAAGATAAAATTCCCGAATCCAATCGGGCAAAACAAAACAAGAACGTTCAATACGAACCAAGCCGCGCAGACAATCAAAATCCACGCGCCGAAACGCGCCAGCCATTCGCGGTCGGCATCGGTTAAGAACATACTCGAAAGTCCGACAAAGACGGTCGCAGCGATTAAGAAAATCAGCAAAAAAACCGGGACGGCGATGCAAACGTAGAGTAGTAAATTGTAATTATGTTTTTCAAAATCAAAAAAATCGCCTTCAAAAAAATTGTGCGCCGCCATCCACATTAAGAATCCGCCCACCGCGCTGGAAATGAATGCCGTGATACCTGCTTTCCAGTCTATTTTAACCTTTGGTCTTTTAGTAATATCAAAAAACAGATAACCAATCAGAAAAGTTAAAATCATAAAAGCGGTTATATTAACGACTTCATAACTTGCATATAGACGCAGCCAATCAAAGGAAGGCAGGAAAGCTATTTTTGAACATTTATACCAAGCCCAAAAAGTCGTCGCCGCGAAAGCCGTTGCCAAAAGCGGCAGAATCATCAGACCTAAAACCCAACCTTCGGAATTGTGTTGTGTTTTGTCGGTATTTTTATTCGGAAATTTGTTTAAGAGAAAAACGATAACGGCACTCGTCGCAATAATACCGGTTGGAAACGTCCACTTCGTTAGCGATTCGTCATTCATCGCTAAAGCCCGCAAGGTCGTAGCCGCGAAAGCCAAAATCAAAGGCGGCAAAACTCCATAACCTAAAATATGAGCATCAGTATTGTATTTGTTTTCATCGGCGTCACCGCTTTTACTTTCGGGAATATCGGTATTTTTACTCGGAAGTCTGTTGACGACAAAGGCAAGAGCGACGCTTCCGGCGAAAAGACTGATTGGAATCATCAGATACGCCAGCCGTTCATTGATTGCGATTAAGTTTGTAAAAGCGAACAATAATCTCGGAATTAAAAGGACAGCCGCAATCAGTGGAATAAAAATCGTCCAGTTCAGAAACAGGTTTCGTATGTAGATTGCCAGAAAAGTCCACGTATCCGCCGATAAAAGCCCGACTCGCGGATTCAGATAATTGCTGTATTCGCGGAGAAATTGAAGCTGTGTCGGCTCAGGATTCGGATAACTCGAATCCGAATCTGAAACCGGAATAGATTGGTTGTTTAATTCTTTCTGAACCTCCTTTATTCCTTCATCTTGCAGCTTTTGGTATGTTTCAAACAATCCGATGTCGTATTCCTCGAGCGCTTGATTTAAGTTCGCAATTTCACCTTTTGATTTTTCAATTTTATCTTCTAAGTCTGCAGTTTCACCTTTTAATTTTTCAATTTCACCTTTTAATTTTTCAATCTCTTCGCCATTATTATTGGTATTCTCCTGGGAAACATTTTCTTGAATATCAATTAACCTTTTTTCAAAAATAATTAATTTTCCTTGAATGTCCTTTGAATCTTTTTCATAAGTAAGTAATTTTTCTTGAATTACCTTAATATCGTCTGATTTTTTTTCATAAATGAATGATTCTGTTTCAAATTTATTAACCTGCTCGCGACGAATCCACGCCGAAAGCCACGAACCCATATATCCGCCGCCTGAAACGGTCGAAAGGTAATCGAATTTATCAAGTAATTCGTATTTCGCCAGGGCTTGGACAATGCCGAGTCCAAAGGTCGCGCTGCGAATGCCGCCGCCCGAAAAACACAAGGCGGAAAGATTTTGTTCGCGTAAATCTTTAAACACCGCGTTCAATTTTTCAATCCGTTCATCCGAAGAAACCGGACAACCGGTCGGCGGTTTATTGTGTTTAATATGATTTAATTCTTCACGTAATACTTTCGCTAATGAAATTTCGTATGTCTTTTCTTCTCCGGTATTTTTCGGCATAATTTTAATGTATTGAACCGGCGGACAAAAATAGCTTTTACCCGCCGATATATTTAAAGTGTTAAGTTGAGTGCCATCGGGACGCTTTGAACAAAACAGTTTGGTCAAATTCTTCGGTTATAAAAACTCGCAATCATCTTTTGCTTTTTGTAAATTCGTACAAAATACAATTTTCCAAAATTTACCTGACGATTGCTAAAGAACCTTGTTTAAGATTGCCGCCAGCCGGTAGCCAGCCAGAGCAATCCGGCGGGCGGAAACTTTTTGAGCGTTTGCCCGGTTACTTCGGGAAAATGCGCGCCGCCGGCTTTGAAAATTCCGCGCCGCTCGATGCCGACCTTCTTCAAATTGTCGGCAATCGGTCGGGGAACCAGCCTGTTTAATGCTGAAAAGTTTTTTTCTGATTTCATTTATCCTAAACCACGGATTACTCGGCAAATCGTGATAATACTTGTTTAGAATTTTGACGATTTCATTTCCGACGTTTCCGGCATATGAACTGTTCTCAAGCAGAGCTTCTAAATCGGAAACATCTTTGAGAACCGCTTTACCCGTCTGGCTGAAACCTTCGAGTTCCATAATGCGCGGACGCTCGAACAAATTATCGACGTTAAATGTCCCGATTCTAATTCTCTTCATTGCAATTTCCTTTTTCACCTTAGCCTGAAGAAGTTTTGCTGAATTCGGTGGTTGGCTTGTAGAATTATTCGCCGAATACACTTTCAAAAGCCTGTGGACCGATTGCTTGAATGTTTTCAACATCAGTTGGTATTCCAAATGTTTCGGCTGAACGCGGAAAAACGAGATATTCGACACCGAATTCGATTCCCGAAATAATTTTTGTTTTCGCTGCGTTCCAAGGGTTTGCTCCGAGCGATTCGACCAATTTTATCGAGCCTTCGCCGATTTTCGTTTTCGGTCCGATGTCGGCGTAAATCGCAAAGATTTCCGCGTCGCGGCGGCGAATCAGCGCGACGTCGCCGAACCGACAGGAAAATCCGCCGCGTTCTCCGCGCCGAAATCGCGCACGCCGACAAATGCGTTGTAATAATTACTTTCCTTATCGTTCATTTGAGTTTTTCTCCATTGAAGTAAATTTAGAGACCGCACAAAACATCTTCACCTATGCACAAGCGAGTTGAACCTTTACACAAATGAATTGAACCACTGCACAAACTGACTTTACCTAAATACAAACCAATTTACTGGTTCCGACGAAGCGATTGCAGTTGTAAAACATCGATTTATTATTATTCCCCAGCCCAAATGATTGACGTTTATAAACGGGTTTCTACTTACTCTTAAAATAAATTTTGAAAGTATAGCCGCATGATAAAATTACCTCGACTATCGCCAACCTGTGGATTAGCAGTTCGCATGTAGCCAGCTTCAAATTTTGCTATTACGACATTTAATTGCAATCCTCCTCCTACCCCGATGCGGGTTTTATTTATTCCGTTTGGTCCATTGAAATTTGCGGCGTCAAGCATAAAAAGTGGCTTAACAGAATACAGGTTTGCATGGTCTGTAAGAAAATTAATGGCTGAGTTTATGCCCTTAAACTCCTTTTTGGCTTTTTCTGAAAAATTATTAACCCCCTGCTTTTTATAAATCGCGCCAAGAATTACCTCACCGCTAGTTGCTTGGCTTTTTATCAAATCTCGAATACTGGTTGTTTCATCAGGTAATTCCAACGATTCGTTCGGTATTAACGGAATTGACCATTTCGCAATAGGAACGCTAAGGTTAAAATTGAAATGCCAATAAGAATTACTACCGTTTAATAAACTTGTACCACTGTTATTTATGGCTTGTCCGTTACCAAAACTACGAATTAAAGGACCTTCCGGCATTTTTTGGATAACCCTTGAATCATTCGCTTCGTAAATAAAGTTTTTTAATTCATTACTGCCGTAAAAATAAGCGTAATTCGGAATATCACCCGAAACCCTGCCTGCCCCAAACATCGTTTCCAATCCGAAGGTTTGATTTCCTTTACCAAAATCTTTAGCATAACCGACTAATCCGGCAAAGCGTTTATAAGAGAAAATAGAGTCATCGGTCTTTCCGCCATCAGCCCAGAACCCAACACGCAGAACGTCGCGTTTAATTTGACTGTTAATTAGCGTGCGGAAATGAAAACCATTTTCTTTTGTTCTAGTGGATAAGACGACATTATTGCTTATGAACCTATTGTTTTCGCGTGCGTAACCGCCTTCCAATACCACACTTTTTATAAATTCAATATTCGGTTTCAGCAGAACGCTTCCATCCAAAGACAAAGCATTCTGAAAAAACGCGGCATCTCCGTTCGGCAATTTAGTGTTTGATAATTTGGCTGTGCCAGATATTTTTTCAACAAATCTTGAGGGGAGAAATTTTGAAATCGAAATGCCGACATTTGAATCATAAAAAGACTTATTCAGTGATTTTTTAGCTTCTGCTTTAACATCAAAGCGCAAGGACTTAACCTTGACAGCCTTTCCTTCTAAAAGCTCATTTAAATCAAGCAAATTGGTCGAAATCTTAACATTTTGAGAGAGTCCAAACCGTTTGTCATATTCAACGCCAAAGTCTGGATTCAGAATCAATAATGGTTTAGGAACATTACTAAGAATTGTTGATGAACTCGAACGCGGAATCGCACTAAGCAAACTCTCTGCCGGATTATTTGGATTGAAGCGCAGGGCTTTGGCAAAAACAGTAATATCTACACATTTTTTTTGGCTAACCTCAGTTTGACAAATATCTTCGTCAACCACTTCAACGCATTGGGTAATTGCTTTCACTTCAACAACGGTAGAAAGTTTTCCGTTAATTTGATTCAGGGTTGCGCCTACAATATTCTCCCTATTTTCTTCCAAGGCAATTGCTTGTTGTACTTCTTGTAATAATTTATTGTGTCCGCCATCTGAATCAAGAGTAGCTTCTAAATAAGATGCTCCTTTTGACGGCAGGGAAATAGATAAATATCGTGCATCAACCTTTACCGAACGAATTTTATAACCTTCCAAAATGGAATCATCACATTTACGAGTTTGTCGGGCTTGAGCGAAACCGACAAACAGCATTCCAATAAATGCGACAAGTGTAACTAACGATATTTTTCGTAAATTCATAATGATTCTCCCAATTAAACCGAAAGCGTTTCTCGATATTTCAATAAATAATCCGACTTATTCTTTATTATGAATACTTCCAAACGCCTTCATCCTTTCAACTATCATTAGGAAAGAGTTAGTTAAACATCTGCCGCCAGAACAAAGCTTTTCCCGGCTTCGGCAACCTTAACTTTGTTCGCATCGGTTGGATTCTCAGAGAACTCTTTGGTTGCTGGAAAGACTTCATCAACCAGAGTATCGGCTTGATCTGGGTTGACTCCATGCAGCGTCTTTTGGATTTTTTGGTTTTCTGCTGGGTCTTTGCCTCTGTATGAGACATGAACGAGTTGGTCAAATCCATTGCCGTCTGCTTTCTGCTTATATAAATCAAAAACAACTTTCCATATTGAATCATTAGCGGCGGTGCAGCCTCTTTCTATGCTAACCTCAATTTTATAACCGGATTCAGGACTAAAAACCATTACCTCAATGATGAACGGTTTACATTTTTTTTCTCCAACTTTTACTACACTCGTTGTATTTGGCATGTTATTCTCCTAAAATTTATGTTTGAAGGCTAAAACACTGTAAGAAATTGATTCCGCCCACAATTCTAGCCATTTGTTAATTACCAAGGTATATATGGGCTTAAAGCATCCACAAATACCACCTCTAAAACCGCACGACAAATTTGTTCAGCTTAAATTCTCCAAAGCAGTTTCAAACCGTCGAAGTTACCGTTGAATTGTTTCGGTCGCAGCGTCCGATGCCGGGGACTTAGTGCGGTTGGTCGTCCGCGTTGCCGTCGGTGTATTGCCAGAAGGTATAAGTTTCCCAAGCCGCCGGAACTGTCGATAATCCGCTCGAAAATTTGGCAATCCACAGGAAACAATTTTTTAGCATTGTGCCGGTATTGCTTCCCACTTTCTTTTACTCTTATTTGTAAAAACTTATGTCCAAACAAAAAGACTGTTTAATTCATTTATCGAAGTGGAAAGATATTCGCCGCTTTTTACAAACTAAACAATTTATGTTGAGGCTCGCAGAATTAGTTCAAATTTGGACGCAAAGTCTGCAAACATATTGGCGCGCTCTGTTCCGTTGATGATTTTTCTGGCTCCGACGTAATCGGGCGGCTGTCCTTGTTTTATGTAATCAGACAGTTTTTTGGTCGTGAACCAACCTTCTTTCATTCCGCGCGAGGCGATCAAATATGCGGCTTCGGGCTGCATCACTAAATCGGCGGTTTGCACAAAAGTTTTTTCGGCAATCGTGATTTCTTTACCATCAGTTTTCTTCATCTTTAAGCCAACAAGTTTTTTGCCCGCTTTCAGGTAATTGTTTTCCCAGGTTAATTGAACATAACCGCGTCCGTAAAAACCCGTGTTCCAATATCTGTTTTGTGTTTCCCAGAGTTTGGGCTGATTAATTCTGCTCGCTCTTTTTTCCTGGAGCGGATGAAAAATACCTGTTTCGCCTTTGATTGTGGCGAGAAAATAGGCAACCTCACGAATCATTTTAAATCCGTCGTCTTTTTCGATTTCGCTCAAAAGAAACGTCAATCCGTCAACCACTCTTTGATTGGTGATTGTTCCAAACCGACCTTTGTAATCTTCAAAAAATGCTTTTTTGTTAAATTTCATAATTTTATCCTTTGTTTTATGGTCTGCAAGCTATTCTGAAAGAACTAAAGAACGCGCATAGTCAGCGCAGATTTTTCAGGCGCTTATAATTATGTGTCAAGGTTAAAACGAGTAGGAGATGAATTAACCGTTTTTAAGTGCGATGTCCAGCTAAATCGATGCTAGATTTCGGGCTTAGGAAAAGTAACAGTTACGGTGAAAATGCACAGGGTAGCTCGGTTCTAAGCCGAAAATTTTTTGAGTATCCAAGTTTATACAAAATATCCAGGTTTATACAAATAGAGCATTGATAAACCACCTAAAAATTTCTAATTCTGCTGAAAACGAAAATTCGATGTTTCAAAAAATATAAAATTCGTTTCCCAAAAATTGCTTATTCAAAAGTATATGGCAAAAAGCAGCAAAACCTTACATAAATATTTTAATTTTTTTTATTGGCGATTATCGATTCGATGTTTATTGAGTGAAGATGTTTTTCTGAGTGGTTTTATTAACGCCGGAATTTGCGGAATGTATAAGTTTGGGAAACTTTATCGTCGGAAAATAGATTTATCAAGTCAGGTTTATTTTTCTTTTGACAAATTTTGCGCGAATGAATTGATTGCCAGACTATTTCACGACAAAAAGCGAAAAGTCCAAATCGTTTTCAGATAGGATTTTCCGCTTTTTTTGCTTGTTATCGGTTTTGATTATTCGTCTTCGTCGTGCGTTCTGATTCTGCCTTCGGCACGCGCCTGTTCGACGACTTTTGCCGAGAGGTTTCCCGGCAGCGGGTCATAATGCGAAAACTGCATATGGTATGAACCGCGTGCCTGCGTTACCGAATTTAGTTTCGATTGGTAATCGAGCATTTCCGATAAGGGAACTTGCGCTTTAATGATTTGCTGTTTGCCGCGCATATCCATTCCCGAAACGCGACCGCGCCGTGAATTAAGGTCGCCCATAATATCGCCGGAAACTTCCATCGGACAGAAAACTTCGACATCCATAATCGGTTCGAGCAAAGTCGGTTTGGCTTTTTCAATCGCGTTGCGAAACGCTTTTCTGCCCGCCGCACGGAAGCTGTGTTCGTCCGAGTCAACCGTGTGATAGCTGCCGTCAATCAGCGTAACTTTGAAATCGACGAGCGGATAACCGGCGATAGCGCCGCCTTGCGCCGCTTCGATGATGCCTTTTTCGATTGCCGGGCGGAAGTTTTGCGGAATCGAGCCGCCGAAGATTTTATCAACCCATTCAAAGCCTTTGCCGCGTTCAAGCGGTTCAAAAATGCATTTACAGTCGCCGAATTGACCGCGCCCGCCGGATTGTTTCTTGTGTCGTCCCTGAACTTCAACCGATTGCGAAATCGTTTCTTTATACGGAACTTTCGGCGGATGCAGCGCGACTTCGACGTGATAGCGGTTTTTTAATTTATCGACAATCGTTTCGATATGAAGCTGACCCGAACCGCTCAAAATAAATTCCTTTGTTTGGGAATCGCGGTCGAAATGCAGGCTCGGGTCTTCTTCCAGAATTTTGTGCAGAGCCGCCGAAATTTTATCTTCGTCCGCGCGGCTTTTCGGTTCGATGGCAAATGAAATTGCGGCTTCCGGGTATTCGACCGGCGGATAAACAATCGTGTTTGATTTGTCGCACAGCGTGTCGCCGGTTTGCGTGTCCTTCAATTTCACGACCGCGATGATGTCGCCGGTTTGCGCTTCATTAACCTTTTCCAAATTTTTGCCTTGCAGAACGTGCAGCGCGCCGAGTCTTTCGACAAATTCGCGGCTCGAATTGAGAACGGCGGCATCGGACGAGATTTTGCCGGAAACGATTTTCATCACGTTGATTCTGCCCGCGAACGGGTCGGCAATCGTGCGGAAAACATAAGCCGAAAAAGGTTCATCGTTGCTGTAGCGGCGAGTCGGTCGGTCTAATAAACTTCCGACGACCGGATTTCCGTATTCAACTTCGTGGGTAGCGGGACTCGGCGCAAATTCGACGATGTGGTCGAGCAAAATTGAAAGCCCAACCAAGGTATCGGCGGAAACCGCATAAACCGGACAGAGTTTGCTGGCGGCGATTGCCTTTGCCAGATTCGGGTAAATGTCAGATTCTTCCAAAGTTCCGTTTTCAAAGTATTTTTCCATCAGCGCGTCGTCCGATTCGGCGACGATTTCAATCAGACGCTCGCGCGTCGCGTCAACTACGGAGCGTCCTTCTTCGGGAATCGGAATCTCCTTGGCTTTTCCGTTTTGGTCGAATTCATAAGCCTTTTGATGAACGACATCCACCACGCCGCGAAAATTCGTTTCGTTTCCAATCGGCAGTGTAAAAGGTACGATTGAACGCGCGAAGGATTGCGTTGCCGTGTCGAGAGCGTGTCCGAAATCGGCGCGTTCCTTGTCGAGTTTGTTGATGACCATAAAACGCGGCAGCATAAATTCGTTGGCGTAACTCCAGGTTTTTTCGGTCTGAACTTCGATTCCGTTCACGCCGTCGACGACAACTAAAGCGCAATCGGCGACGCGCAGCGCGGGACGCGCGTGCGAAACAAACGCGGCGTAACCGGGCGTATCAATCAAATTTATTTTTGTGTCCTTGTATTCGAGATTGGCAAAATTGTTGTTCAGAGAAATTTTGCGCTCGACGGAATCTTCGTCATAATCGGTCATGGTCGTTCCTTCGGCGACTTTTCCCCAGCGCGTTGTCGCGCCCGCAAGGTGCAGCAGGGAACTGACAAGCTGGGTTTTACCCGCGTCGCCGTGTCCAATGACAGCCAGATTGCGTATGTTTTCGGTTGTAAATGCTTTCATTTTCGGCAAATCTCCTTATTAGTTGAAGTTCAAAGTTCGAGGTTCAAAGTTCAAAGTCAAACAGGCAGTCAGCCTTAAACTTTGAACCTTTATCTTTGAACTTTGAACATAATTTATCCAACTCGGACAAAGATAGCAAGAATAATGTAATATTTCTTTCAATCGGCGGTTACTTACGGCAGAATAACTTAATTTATGCGGCGATTATTCAGTGATAAATACTTCAACCCGACAAACATATTTTTGCTGGCAATCTGCTTGCTTGTTTTGAATAACTCGGTATTGAGTCAAAATAAACCGCCGCTCAAAAAATATAAAATCGAAGAGAAAGTTTTTCAATACAAAATCGGCGCGACGATTGTCAAAATTGCCATCGGCAGAACTTCTAAACTCGCCTCAAAATTCGTCTATTTCAATATGCACGACAATGAAAACACGGCGGTCGAAGCGGCGAAGGAAATTATCGGAAAATACGGCGGCACGCTTATCGAATTGCAAACTGACGGAGAAAGATTGATAAATTTTTCGCTCGAAGATAAAAATTTTACGTTTGACCCGAACAGAATTTTTACCGAAATCGGAATAGAGAAAACGCTGAAACATAACGGTTCTTACACAAATGAAGCTAAAAACGAAACAGGCAAATTTGCCGGAAAGCTAAAAGAGTTTTTGAAAGATGCCCGTCTGATAATTGCCGTTCACAACAACACGGACGAAAATTATTCGATTAAAAGTTATGAAAAGGACGGAGAGTTTGCAAAGGATATAAAACTTGCCAACATCGACCCGGAAACGGACATTGACGATTTTTTCTATGTAACAGAAGACAATTTCTTTAAATTTTTGAAGCGAAAAAATCAAAACGTCGCTCTGCAAAATAACGCAAAGGTTAATGATGACGGCTCTTTATCGGTTTATTGCGGTAGGAACAAAATTTCATACATCAATGTCGAGAGTGAACACGAACATTTGAGCGAACAAATAAAAATGTTGGAAATTTTGCAGAAATTAACGAAAGATTTTAGCGTCGTGAAAAAGAAAACGCGGAGCAAATAGTTCATTTCAAAATAGAAAAAGACCGGACAATTCTAACGAATATTGTACGGTCTTTTTCTATTAAGTAGTCGGACAGAAATATTTTATAAGATTTTTTTAGCCGCAGATTTACACAGGTTAACTCAGATGTCAGAAAGATTTTTTTTATAACCGGTTTTATCGGTTTTGATTTTATCCGAGTCCATCTGTGTAAATCTGTGGCTAAATATAAATTTATTCTGTCCGGCTAATTAGAACCGAATCGCCTATTTCCCGACATTCATTGCGACAGGCGCTGGATAACCTTTGCCTTTTAGCTCTGCAAGGTCGAAAACGACTTCCTTTTTCCCTTTGATGGTGCGCGTCACCGAGCCGCTTTTCATATTTGAATTGTTTGAATTCGTTTTTGCTCCGGCGGTCGAGTTGTTTGAATTGCTTTTGCCGTCAGCGTTTGAATTGCCGCTTGATGCGACCAAATTTCCGGCTGCATCCATCGCCATTTGTTTCAAACCGTCAAGAATTTTTTGGCGGTCTTGTTCCTTCAAACTGTCGAAAGAAACGCCGTAACCTTCAAAAACTTTTCGCAAATTTTCTTCCGTGTTCGTGCCTTTCTCATAAACATCGCGGAAAATTTTCAGTTTTCCGTCTTCGACAACGATTGTTTGATAACGCAGCTCGATGGGAACGGATTTACCGAGTTTGACGTTTTTCGTTTCGGTTTTTTGTTTTTCGTAACCGGCGACATCTTCTTTGGTCAATTCAGTTCCCGAAATGCCTGCCAAATCGAGCGTAAAGTCCTGCACCTGTTTATTGGTCAAACCGACACAGCCGTGCGAGGCAAAAGTGCCGAGTTTTGCGGGATTTTTCCCGCCGTGAATCAGAGACGGCAGACCGATTGGAATTTTAATCGGACCGAGCGGGTTTAATTTGTCTCCGGCGGCAACTTTTTCGCCGACTTTAACTTTGTTTGACGCTTCGACCCAAGGCTCGTCCGGCGGCGTCCAGGTCGGGTTAAAAATAATTTCGCTTGCTTTTCGCATTCCGCTCGGCAAAGGAAATTCGGGATAGCCAATTCCGATTTTGTAAGTTTTTACCAACTTGCCGTCTTGAAAAATGTCCATTCGGTAAGCCGGGGCATTAACGACGACGCGCGTGTCGGTCGGAACGGAATTCATCATCGAACCGCCATTGTTACTGCCGTTTCCCGAAGCAACGTCCGTGTTGTCGCCGCCGGACCAGCGCTCGCGCGCAAAGTTAAAAAATTTGTTGGCGTCGTTCTCGCCGAGTATATCTTTGATTTGCTGTCCGGCGCGTTCCTGCGAAGCGCGTGTCGAACCGCTCTCATCGTCGCTTTCCTTCAAACCTGCAACAGCTTGGCGCGAGACGTTTTTTAATTTATCAATTTGCTCGTCGGTCAACTGCAATTTCGATTTCAAATCGTCCGCAAAACTTTTATCGCTGAACATCGCATCCAGCACCGGCAAAGTTACGGGCATTTGCGCCTCTAAATTCTTGTTTGGTGCAGGCACATTCGGTGCCGTGTTTGCTATTGTCGTGTTGGCTGCGATGTTGGTTGCGGGCGCATTAACGCTGACGTTTGCGTTTGAAACGTTCGTCGGCTGCTCGCACCCGAAAGTTGTCAGGATAACGACAAGTAAAAAAATAAACGCAAGCGATTTCGCCGCTCGCATCTTATCAAATTGAAAATCCATTAATTATCTCCTCAAAAATTGTTTCTATTTAATACAGTCAAACTGTCCGCATCACTAAAGCAAACATTATACCGAGAAGGTCATAAATGGTGAATTAGGAACGATGAATGATGAACGAAAGACAATTTCTTTCATTCATCATTCAATCATAATTCATAATTTTCATCACTTCGCTTCAATGCCGTTTTTGAGAATCGGATAAGGATTTATTTCCGTGCCGTCGAAAATGCGTTTCGGGTCGGTCAGAACGCTGATTGAGAAATGCAGATGGAAATTTCCGGCGCCCGCGTTTCCCGTGTCGCCGACATAGCCGATAATCGTCCCTTGTTTGACAAAATCGTGTTCGTTGATATTGTCGGCGCGTTTTTGCAGATGGGCGTAATAATAAATAAAATGTTTGTCTGGGCTATATTGATAAGTCGTAATTCCGCCGCCGCCGTTGCTGTAGAAAAACTTGGCGATTTCGCCGTCCGAAGCGGCGACGACCGGCGTTCCGCCAGGCGCGATAATGTCAATCGCGTTATGCACGCGACCGTTTGAACGCGCGTCGTTGTAAGTATCTTGAAGCTGTTCGCGTTTGATGCCGACGACAGGTATCATCAGTGTTTGAGAAGATTCGGGCGCGGAATTATTCTGTGTTTGAGCGTTGCCCGGCGTTTGGTTGGAATTTGTTTCAGTAATAGCAATTTCGGGCGTAGGCGTAGATTCTTCGATTGACGGAATTGGCTGCGGCGTCGGAACGTTTGCAGCTTCCGGCGGGTCATTTACGTTTTCGGCTTGCAAATCGGCTGGATAGTAATACGGTTTTATCCAACTCTGATAAACAAAAAGAGCCGCGAGCGCGTGAACGAAAACTAAATATAAAATTAAAGCGGATTTTTTTAACATTTGAATTGCCCGAACAAATAACTGTATTTTAGGTTTTTAATCGGATAACGGCAAGAAAAAATAACTCCAATGAAGATAAATAAAAAGCGCGGCTTGTTTTACGCAAATTTGTCGGGTGATTTCGACATTCCGACCGATGCCGTCGGCGAGAAAATGCTCAAGGAATACGGCGCGTTATTTATTGCCGGAAAGGGCGCAATTCCGCCTGACAAGGTTATTTTCAGAAATGAAGAGGAAGTTTCCGCCTGGCAAAAAAACGTCAAAAGTTCAAAGGAAATTATTGCGGATTTAGAAATTGAACTGCAAACGGCGGCAATGAGAGCCTTAAAAAAAGCTGTAAAAGAAGCCGGACAAAATGATTTAACGATAACGCCGCGAGGAACCGATGCGGCGCGGCGAAGTTATTCCGAAACAGTCGCGCTTTGGGCAAGCCGCGTTAATCCGGCATTGGAGCATTGGGTTGAAAAGGGGAAATTGACCGAATCGGAAGCCGAAAAAATACGAGCTTTATCGCCGTTTGAACAAGTTCCCGAAATTTTTAAACTCGAAGCCGAAGGAATTTTTTTTAGCAAGGATTTGTCGAAATCAATCATTTACTCGGTTGCGCCGCCCGGAACTTCACAGCATTTGTCGATGCTCGCGCTGGATATTAAAGAACACGGTTCGGCGGAAGCGCGCGAGATTCTTGCCCGCAACGGTTGGTTTCAAACGGTGATTTCAGATTTGCCGCATTTTACTTATTTGGGAATCTCTGAAAAGGAATTGGGAAATTACGGTTTGAAAAAAACCACGGACGGCGGGCGCGTTTTTTGGATTCCCGATTTGTAACCGGTTTATTTACATTCCAACCTCAAACGAAATTTTCCAATCCAATGTATCGCAAAAAATAAAAAATCTTTCGACGAATCGTTTAATTTGAGAAAACAAAATATGAACTTTAAATCTTTTTCCGGGAAAGTTTCGGCTTTCCTTCTGACATTTTTATTCGCATTCAGTCAAATCGCAATCGCTCGCCCGCTGCTGCAAATTCCAAAGCAGCAAGACGAGGCTAAAAAAGTAAAAAAACTTCCGCCCGTCAATTATATTCGCAGCCGGACGATTGACGTGAAGCACGTCGCTATTGATTTGCGCTTCGATTGGGATAAAGAGCAGGCGTTTGGCTCGACCGTCGTTACGCTTTCGCCATTCAAAGATACGGACAAATTTCTTTTGGACGCGGCGGCGATGACGATAAATTCCGTAACTCTGACGAGCGGAACGGCTTTGAAATTCAATTACGACGGCAAAAAGGAAGATGATAATCTCGAAGTAATTCTCGACCGAACGTATAAACGCGGCGAAGAAATCGCGGTCAAAGTCGATTATCGAACCAATTACGTCAACAAAGCCGACAAAGATACGGCAATCGGAAATTTCGGGCGCGGCATTCGTTTTATCAAACCGACGGCTGCCAACCCGAACAAGCCGCGTCAAATCTGGTCGCAGGGCGAGACGGAATTTAATCGTTACTGGTTTCCGTCCTACGACAGCCCGAACGATTTTCGTACTTCGGAGCTTCGCGCAACCGTCGAAAAACCTTACACGGTCGTGTCCAACGGCAAACTCGTCGAAACAAAAGATAACGGCGACAACACGCGCACTTTTTACTGGAAAATGGACCAGCCTTACTCGAATTATTTAACGTCAATCGTCGTCGCCGATTATACGGAAATCAAAAACGGCGAATACGCGGGCATTCCGGTTTTCGCTTACGGTTATCCGTCCGAAGCTAAAGAAGTCGCTTTAACCACTAAGAATGTGCCGAATATGATTAAGTTTTTCTCTGAAAAACTCGGCGTCAAATACGCTTATCCGAAGTATTCTCAAGCGATGGTCGAAGATTTCGGCGGCGGTATGGAAAATATTTCCGCGACCACGCAAATCGAAGAAATGATTCACGACGAGCGCGAAATGCTCGACCAGGATTCGGATTCCCTGCAATCGCACGAACTCGCGCATCAATGGTTCGGCGATTTCGTAACCTGCCGCGACTGGGGACAAATCTGGCTCAACGAAAGTTTCGCCACTTATTTTCAAGCGCTCTGGGACGAAGAATCAAAGGGAAAGGATTTCTTTCTTTACAGCAATGTTTGGAACAATCAGCAGCAAACTCTCAACACCTGGCAGCAGGGAAATCGTCGTCCGATTGTAACGAAATACTATGCGAACAAGGACGCGATGTTCGACAATTACGCTTATCCGGGCGGCGGTTCGGTTTTGCATATGCTGCGAAAACATCTCGGCGATGATTTATTTTTCAAATCTCTGAACAATTACTTGACGACCAATGCGCATCAGCCGGTTTCGACCGAAGATTTACGAATTGCCGTCGAAGAAACGAGCGGACAATCGATGGATTGGTTTTTTGACGAGTGGCTCTACAAAATGGGGCATCCGATTTTTGAAGTAACAAAAAGTTATGACGCGGCGACCAAGCGGCTTACATTAAACGTCAGGCAGACGCAAAAAATCGACCCGAACAACGAATTTCCGCAAACCGAGTTTTTTCAGACGTTTGTCGACGTTGAAATCGGAACGCCGGGCGCGACACGCGTCGAAAGAGTTTGGATAAAACCGCAAGCCGAAAATTCTTTTACCTTTGCGGCTGACGCGAATCCGACATTGGTTAATTTCGACTACGAAGGGACGCTTCTCAAGGAAATGAAATTTGATAAATCGGTTGACGAACTCGTCTATCAAATGGCAAAAGACGCGGACGTTTTGGGCAGAAATTGGGCGATGAACGAATTGACAAGAATTTCTCTTGACGCGAAAACAACCGCCGCCGATAAAGAAAAAATTCTGTCGGCGTTGAGAAGTTCGGCGGCAAACGATAAATCCTGGCTGCTTCGCCGAAATGCAATTACCGAAATCAGTTACGTCGTCGCGCCCCAAAACGTAGTTGCAGGCGCGGCGATAAAAATTGACGACGCGACCATACAGGTTTTACTCAAAGCCGCAAAGGATGAAAATTCTTTGGTTCGCGCCGAGTCAATTTCGCTTCTCGACTTGACCGGAGACCCGAAATTTGCCGATTTTTATATCACGGCTTTGAACGACAGAAGCTACACGGTGATTGAAAAAGCGGCGATTGCTTTGGCGGGAACGAAGAACCCGAAGGCTTTCGATAGTTTATCAAAGTTGTTAAATACTCCTTCGTGGAGAAATCGGCTGCAAATTGCCGCCGCCAAAGGTTTGTCTCGCCTCGAAGCCAAACAAACGCCAATTGCCAACGGCACTAAATAAAGTCAAGTAAAAACTGCGCCAAGCGATATTTACAGCGAAGCCGTGAAAATAAAGGTTCAAAAATAAAAACCCCGGAATTGACCTGTAAAATACAAGTCGATTCCGGGGTTTTTATTTTTATGAAAATGGAGGCTTCAGACTTTCCCGCAACACATGCTGAAATTGCTGCCGTTGCTCTGTTCCCAGTCTAGCGGGATTCACAACTCAAACATTGTGCGGAGCCCGAAGCCATAAATATCAATTAAGAATTAACAATTAAAAATTAAAAATCAAAGAAAGATTCCTAAGATTCTTAATTGTTACTTCCTTAATTGAAAAAATCTGGCGGAAAGGGTGGGATTCGAACCCACGGAACCCTTTTGAGGTTCACTACATTTCCAATGTAGCCAATTCAACCGCTCTTGCACCCTTCCAAAAGTAATTTACCAAGATCTAAAATTGAAATGGCGGAGAGGGTGGGATTTGAACCCACGGTACCCGTTAAGGCACTCCGATTTTCGAGACCGGTGCACTAAGCCACTATGCGACCTCTCCGCAAAATAATTAAAAATGCAAAATTAAAAATTAAAACTCATAAATCCGAAATTTAGAGTTTTATATTTCTTATTCCTTCGCGTTTTTGGCGAAAGAAATCCTGCATTAACTTTTTGCATTTATCAGCCAAAACGCCTGATTTTATTTCAATTCGATGATTCAAAGAACTTGTATCGCACAATCGAAAAACGCTTTCGACAGCGCCGAATCTTTCGTCGTGAGCGCCGAAGACGAGTCGTTTGACTCTGGCATTGACGAGCGCGCCGGCGCACATCACGCAAGGTTCAATAGTCGTATAAACGCATCCGTCAGTCAAACGATAGTTGCCGATTTTGCGCGCCGCTTCGCGCAAAATTAAAATTTCGGCGTGCGCGGTCGGGTCGCTGTCGGTTATCGTTCTGTTTCCGGCAAGAGCGAGAATTTCGCCGCTCGCATCAATCAAACACGCGCCAATCGGAATTTCACCCGAATCTCCGGCAATTTCAGCCGCTTCGAGAGCCTTTTGCATCCAAAATTCATCAGCTTCAAACACGAAAAGCATTTTAACTCACGACGAAGGCAAACAAAAAATATAAATTTGTGAAATCAGATTGTCAAATTAGCCGAAGATTTTAGAAAATATTGAAAAATTAACTAATATCTGACAGCTAAACATTCT
Organism: uncultured Pyrinomonadaceae bacterium; assembly: GCA_964235785.1. Classification (GTDB taxonomy): domain Bacteria; phylum Acidobacteriota; class Blastocatellia; order Pyrinomonadales; family Pyrinomonadaceae. The sequence continues at coordinate 63,362 of CAXSBF010000002.1, forward strand.
TGCATCTAAAGTCCGAAAATGTTACATCTTATTTGGAGTTCGGGTTGCAATACGCCGATAAACTCTAAACTTTCCAGCAAAGAGTTATGAAAAACGAAATTCGGCTTAAAGAAGACGCGACCGCCGAATCACTACAAGAAAACGGAAACGGAAACTCTGATTTTTTAACACTCGCCGAAGAAGTTCGCGCACGCAGTGCAAAGCCAAAAAATACGGCTCTTTCGCTGCCGCAAAAACTTGCGCCCGCCGAATTTAACACCGCGCTCGTCCATTTTTATCGCGGCGAGGTTCAGCGTTCAAACGTCTGGCGCACGCGGCTCGACGCGACGACGAATTGGGCTGTCATCACCGCCGGCGCGACGCTTTCTTTTGTTTTTAGCTCGCCCGACAATCCGCATTTCGCCATTCCTATAAATTCGATTTTAGTTTCGATTTTTCTTTTTATGGAAGCCAGACGTTACCGTTATTACGAAGTCTGGGCAAACCGTGTGCGGGTTTTGGAAACAGGATATTTTGCGCCGATGCTCTCGCATCAGGCGCTGCCGCCGGACAAGGAATGGGCGGAACATATTTCGGCTGATTTGTTAACGCCGCATTTTACAATCAGCGAATGGGAAGCGGTCGGGCGCAGACTGCGGAGCAATTATATTTGGATTTTTATACTGCTCGCGCTCTGCTGGACATTGAAGGTCTATTTGCATCCGTTTCCGGCGCTAAATGTCGAAACATTCGTCAACCGCGCTCAAGTCGGGCTTGTTCCCGGCGGATTGGTGATTATTAGCGGGGTTTTTTTTAACGCGCTGGTAATTGCCATTGCGCTCGGCACTTTGAAACTCAAAGACGCTTCGAGTGAAGTTCTGCCGTCGGAAAATCTCGAATGGCATCCGCTCAAAAAGGTTTCGACTTGGGCGGAAACGAATCTCAAACGCCGCAACACGATTCGCCGCGCCAAAAAAGCCCGCCACCGCGTCCGTTCGATTCACAAAACCGAAATATAAAATAAGGCAAAAGTAAAAAGGTAAAAGGTAAAATTTCCGGGTCGGGTTATTTTTTGCTTTTGAGAGTTTTAAGACTGCGGATTTTGAAACTTACGCCGTAGTCTGTTATTTTTTTGCATAACAACTTCATAAATCAAAAGGAGAAATTTTTATGTCGGTAGAATTGGAAGACCGCGGAAAGGCGCTCGAAAATGAATACTTTCGCCGCAAAGAGCAGGAACTAATCGAGAAAATGAAATCGAAGCTGCAGGCGGAAAACACAAAATCGTCGGAGTTAAAATGTCCGAAATGCGACGGGAATTTGGTGGAATCCGATTTTGAAAATATCAAAATCGATGTTTGCGATAAATGTTCGGGCGTTTGGCTTGACGCTGGCGAACTGGCGCAGGTAGTTGACAAAGACAAAAATGAAGGTTGGTTTGGCAGAGTTTTTGGATAATCGAGGAAGATTTTTTAACCACAGATGAACACGAATAAACACAGATTTCTAAAACACTTCTTTTGGCTGGTTATCGTTTTCAGTTGTTCTTTTTCTGCTTTCGCGCAAGCCGCGCAAACAAAAATCGCGCTGCCGACAACAGTTGAAAATTATAAACTAAACAGCAAGTTAATGGCGCGTGAAATGCCGTATCGCGTTGTTCTGCCGACCAATTATAATCAATCAAACGAAAAAACTTTTTATCCGGTCGTCTATCTGCTTCACGGTTTGACCGGACATTTTGAGAATTGGACGAACCAGGGAAAAGTTGCCGAATATGCCGCCAAATATAATTTTATAATCGTTACGCCCGAAGGCAATAACGGTTGGTATACCGACAGCGCGAGCGTTCCGAACGATAAATACGAAAGTTATATTATTCAGGAACTGATACCGGAAATCGATAAAAAATATCGGACGTTGAAAGACAAAAATCACCGAGTAATGGCTGGACTTTCGATGGGCGGTTACGGTTCGATGAAATTCGGTCTGAAATATCCTGAGATGTTTTCGCTCGTCGGTTCGTTCAGCGGCGCGCTCGGCGCGGGAACCTGGACGCAAAAGGATGTCGGCGCAAAAGGCGTTATCGCCGAATCGCTTTTGAGTGTCTTCGGCATTGAAAACAGCCAAGCCAGACAAGCTAACGATGTTTTCAAACTCGTGCGCGAAATGCCCGCCGACAAAATCAAAACTTTGCCGTTTATTTATGTTGACTGCGGAACTGAAGACATTTTGTATCAAAACAATCGAAATTTTGCGGATTTGCTCGTCGAAAGAAAAATTCCGCACGAGTTCCGGGAACTTCCAGGCATTCACGATTGGAGATTTTGGAACTCGCAGATTCAAGAATTTTTACAGCTAACTGAAAAATTTGTTAAATAATCAGTTGCAAAATTTTTCTGTTTTTATCGGTCGAAGCGTGAAAGATTATGTTGCGAAAAATCATCTGTACGAGTTTCTTGTTTTTGGCAGTTTTGAATTCTCTCGGTTTTGCCCAGGATAAAACCGTCGTTAACGACGCAAACGCAGAAAAGATGCTGCTTGGGAAACATAGACTTTCTTTGCAGTGGATAAGTTGGGATTATTTCGGCGCGGCGACGGTTACAGGTAAAAACGGCGTTTTGTCTCTCAAAGGAGAACAAAAACAGCACGGCGGCACGGATTATCTAAGGATTGACGGCACGGTTGTTTCGATTGACAAAAACGAATTCGCGTTCAAAGGAACAATCATTACGCGAGTCAGCCACATCAACGGCGGCGAGCCTTGCAAGCGCGAGGGCGAGATGACTTTTGCGGTAAAAGGCAAGCGCAAATACTGGCGACTTCAGGAAATGGATAACCCGTGCGAAGAGGTTGCGGATTACGTCGATATTTTCTTTCGGTAAAAAATTTTAATGCTAAATTTTGCAATGGAAACCGCTCGTGAAGCGGGACAAATTCTGCTCGAAAAGTTCGGGCGAAAAATAAACATCTCTCTCAAAGGCGACATCAATCTGGTAACGGAAGCGGACTTTGCTTCGGAAAAACTGATTATCGAAAAAATTCGTTCTCATTATCCGAAACATTCGATTTTAGCGGAAGAATCGGGCGCGGCGACGGTTGACGATAGCGTCTGGAAATGGATTATCGACCCGCTCGACGGCACGACGAATTATGCTCACGGTTATCCGTGTTTCTGCGTTACGCTCGCGCTCGAACACAAAGGTGAAATCGTCGTCGGCGCGACATTTGACCCGACTCGTGACGAAATGTTTTCCGCCGAAAAGGGAAACGGCGCAACTTTAAACGGCAGGAAAATCCGTGTTTCGGAGACGGAAGTTTTGCAAAACGCATTGCTCGTCACAGGTTTTCCATACGACACTAAGGAGCGGGAAAATTTCGCCAGACACTTTACCGAATTTTTAATAAAATCACGCGGAATCAGGCGCGACGGTTCGGCGGCGATTGATATGGCGTATGTCGCCTGCGGGCGTTTTGACGGATTTTGGGAAGAAGGCTTAAACGCCTGGGACGTGGCGGCGGGCGTTCTATTGATTGAAGAGGCGGGCGGCAGAGTTTCGTATTACGACGATTCAAAATTCAGCATCTACGCGCCGCCGATTTGCGCCGACAACAGCTTGATTCACGAAGAAATGCTGAAAGTCTTGCAGCCGGCAAGTTGAATTAACATCTTCGCGCCGCTTCTTTTCGCTAGTTTTTGTCCGAGCGACCGCAGACCAACCGTTAACTTTCTGCAAATCGCATTTGACTTTTACGCGGATTCATATAAAATGTCCGCATCCCACTTTTTAGTGACAAAATAAGAAGTCTCATTTATCTTGACAACACAAAGCAAACAAAAAAACAAACGGAGGTTTTTATGAAAATTCGCATATCTTTTTTTAATACGCTGACGATCGCTTTATTCGTTTTAGCGTTTTCGACCCTTGCCGCTGCTCAAGCGACGCGAACCTGGGTTTCGGGCGTCGGCGACGACGTTAATCCTTGCAGCCGCACCGCGCCGTGCAAAACATTTGCCGGAGCGATTTCCAAAACCGCTGCCGCCGGAGAGATTAATGCTCTTGATCCGGGCGGCTTTGGAACCATAACCATAACAAAAAGTTTGACCATTGACGGGTCGGGAACGTTTGCTTCGATACTCGCGGCGGGAACTACCGGCGTTACTGTCAATGCGGGCGTAAATGATGTTGTAACGCTTCGCGGGCTTTCAATTAACGGCGCCGGAACAGGTATTACCGGCGTTAGAATTCTACAGGCTAAAACCGTAATTATTGAAGACTGCGTAATCTTTGGCTTCGTGGGAACCGGCACTTCCGGTCGAGGAATTTCCGACGTGCGAACGTCAGGCGTGGGAAATTTGTATGTAACAAACACAACTATCAGGAACAATAGTCAGTCGCATATAGTAATCAATCCGACCTTGACAGCGACGGTCAACGCCGCAATTACTAATGTTCGGTTGGAAAACAGCACCGCCAACTCCGGCTTGGCAGTCTTGACAGCCGCCAATGTTCTTATCAGGGATTCTGTTATCTCCGGCAACGTCAGCTTCGGAATTGTTGCGGAAGAACTCGGCGGCGCGGTTGACGTAAATGTCGAAAACTGCTCGATTACAAATAACGGAACGGGTGTTTCTACAACCGCAAACGGAACTCCCTTTATTCGTCTTTCCAATACAATGATTACCGGAAACAGTACCGGCTTGACGGGATTAAACATCTTTTCCTTCGGAAATAATAGGATTTCGGGAAATAATGTCGGAAACGGACCGCCGTCGGGCGGAAATCTTGGGCAGCAATAGGACTGCCGATAAAAAAGGAGAGCAAACCGCTCTCCTTTTTTTTGTAAAAAATTCATCGTCCGAACCACAAAATTCAGCTTGCCAAATATCTCTCCGCTTTTTTACTCCTTTGACAGTGTGTTAATGTAATTAAAATCCAAAATCCGAAATCCAAAATTAATATGGCTTGGTTCAGCCGCAAAAATCCGAAAATCGAAGAGCAGAACTCGGACGAAGAGCGCAAGGTGAAAACCGAAGGCATCTTTGTCAAATGTCTGGAATGCGACAGCGCGCTTTATAAACGCGAGCTGAAGGAATCGCTCCAGGTTTGCACGCATTGCGGTTATCATTTTCGTTTTGGGGCGCGAAATCGGCTCGATTCGTTATTTGATGGCGGCGAATACGAAAAACTCGACGAAGAAATAGTTTCCGCCGACCCGCTCGAATTTGTCGACACGAAACCTTACAAAGAGCGGCTCGAACTAGCGAAAGCCGCGTCCGGGTTGCCCGAAGCGATTGTCTCCGGCACAGGCAAAGTCGGCGAGCATCTCGTCTATGCCGGCGCGATGGATATGAGTTTTATCGGCGGTTCGATGGGTTCGGCAGTCGGCGAAAAAATCACGCGCTTGATTGAGCGCGCGATGGAAACGCGCGGCGCGGTTATAATTTTTGCAGCCTCTGGCGGCGCAAGAATGCAGGAAGGAACTTATTCCTTAATGCAAATGGGGAAGATTGCCGCCGCGCTCGCGCAGCTTTACGACGCGCGGCTTCCATTTATCTCTGTTTTAACCGACCCGACCACCGGCGGCGTAACCGCGAGCTTTGCGATGCTCGGCGACATTATTATTGCCGAACCAAAGGCGTTAATCGGTTTTGCCGGACCGCGTGTTATCGAACAAACTATCCGCCAGAAATTACCGAAAGGCTTTCAGCGTTCGGAATTTCTGCTCGAACACGGAATGCTCGATATGATAGTTGACCGCCGCGAGATGCGCGATACGATTATTCGTCTGCTGAATTTTATGATGAATCCGGCAATAAAATAAATTCGTAAAAATTACAAACTAATGCCGATTGTAGGTTAAAAAGTTTTCTTCTCGGCTAAGAAGTTCGGCTGACTGTTAAGAAGGAAAATAAAATTATGAGCGAAACACAACTTAAAGTAACCGGTAAATATCAAGCCGCCGATGACGAGGGAAACGATTACACTATTTACGAACATACGGTTTTTCACCATACAACGACAGCCGATATGAAATTTGGCGAGAGCGCGGATAAAGCATATAAGCTGGCAGACGGCTCGCCGCTCGTCCGGATAAGTGAAACGGAATTTGAAATCGGATTGAGCGGAGTCAGAATTAACGTTGTTAAGGAATAGAAAATAAAATCGATTTCATTCGCCGCGCCAAAAAAACACGCAACCGAATTTCTTTCCAATCGTTACATTTTACAAAATGGATTTTGCCGAATCTCTCGAATATCTTCTCAATCTCGGCAACGAAGTTTTGACGATGAAACTCGGGCTAGAGAATATCGGAAAACTTCTCGCCGCACTCGGAAACCTTGAAAAAAACTTTCTGAAAATTCAAGTAGCCGGAACGAACGGTAAAGGTTCGACGTGCGCTTTTCTAGATTCAATCTGTGTTTCGGCTGGCGTTAAAACAGGTCTTTACACCTCGCCGCATCTTGTTTCTATTACAGAAAGAATAAAAATCGGCGGCAAAGAAATTTCAAAAAAAGATTTTGTCCGCCACGCAGCGATGATTAGAACAATCTCGGAAAAATTGTTGGAAGACGGAAGGCTGGAAACGCTTCCGACTTTTTTTGAACAAGTTACGGCAATTGCAATTTCGGCTTTTGGCGAAGCAAAAATTGATTTGGCGATTTTAGAAACCGGACTCGGCGGTCGTTTCGACGCGACGACGGCGACGAATGCGGAAATCGTGGCAATCACGCCGATTGATTTTGACCACCAGGATATTTTGGGAAATACGCTTGCAAAGATTGCGTCGGAAAAGGCGGCGATAATTCGTCTCGATACAAGAGTCATTTTGTCCGAACAGTCGCCGGAAGCAGAAAGAATTTTATCGGAAACGTGCGCTGACTTTGGCGTAACGCCAAAGTCAGCGGATTTTGACGTGGAAGTTATCGGCTTCGATGAGAAGGGAAAATCTATCGTTAATTTCAAAACCGCCAAAGCCGAATATAAAAATGTCCGATTAAATTTACCGGGAAAACACCAAATCGAAAATGCCAAAGCTGCGATTCTTTTAGCTGAAACTTTGCAGGAAAGCGGTTTTAACATCGCGCCGGAAAATATAATCGAAGGCTTGCAGGCGGCGATTCACAAAGGACGACTCGAATTTTACAAAGGAATTTTGTTTGACGGAGCGCATAATGTCGCGGGCGCGAAAGCGTTAAAAAATTATCTGGACGAATTTGTCAAACAACCCGTTACACTGATTTTCGGCGCAATGAAGGACAAGGATTTGTTGAAAATTGCCGAGATTCTTTTTCCAAAAGCCGAATTTTTAATTTTAACCAAACCCGATAGCCCGCGTTCGATTGAGACATCGGAATTGATAAAGTTTTTGCCTGATGATTATAGCGGAGATAATGTTTTTCAAGCCGACGGTGTAGAAGAAGCATTGGAAATTGCCGGAAAAGTTTCGCCTGTCAAAAATTTGATTTGCGTTACGGGTTCGCTTTATTTAGTCGGAGAAGCGCAAAAACATTTGGCTGTAAGCGGCGAAAAGCGAACAATTTGAGGTTTTTGATTGTTCGCTTTTCTTTTGTAAAAAATTCGAGTTTAATTATTCAAACAAACTTTGAACTTAGATTTATGTATAAATTAGTTTTAATCAGACACGGCGAAAGCGAATGGAACAGGGAAAACCGTTTTTCGGGTTGGAAGGATGTTGACCTTTCAGATAAAGGTAAGGAAGAAGCGCACGCGGCTGGGAAACTTTTGAAAGCTGAAGGTTTTACGTTTGACGAGGCTTACACATCGGTTTTGAAACGAGCTATCAGAACGCTGTGGATAGTTCTCGACGAAATGGATTTGATGTGGATTCCCGAAACAAAATCGTGGCTGTTGAATGAAAGACATTACGGCGGTCTGCAAGGTTTAAATAAAGCCGAAACCGCCGCGCAATACGGCGAAGAACAAGTTTTAATCTGGCGCAGAAGTTACGATGTTTTGCCGACTGAACTCCTCGAAACCGACGAGCGATATTTAGGCAAAGACCCGCGATATTTGGGAATCGAATCCGGGAAATTTCCGAAAGCCGAAGCCTTAAAACAAACCGTCGAGCGCGTCGTGCCATATTATGAAACGGAAATCGCGCCGAAAATCAAAGCCGGAAAACGCCTGATAATCGCCGCGCACGGCAATTCGCTTCGCGCTTTGGTCAAATATCTCGACACAATCAGCGACGAAGACATTGTTCATCGCAACATCCCGACCGGCATTCCGCTCGTTTATGAATTGGGCGAAGATTTAAAGCCGATAAACAGCCGTTATTTAGGCGATGCGGACGAAATCGCCAAAGCGCAGGAAGCCGTGGCAAATCAGGGAAAAGCGAAAATAAGTGAGAACTGATAACTGATAACTGATAGTTGATAACAAGGGTTTGCTTCATAAACTATCAGTTCTCAACTCTCAGTTCTCAGTTAAGAATTATGTCTTGGCAAAAAGTCCTTTTTATAATTCTAATTCTTGTCTGCTTGACGCCTTTCGTTTCGCCGCCAATCGCGCTTGCCGTCGGACTCGTTGCGGCTTTAAGTTTCGGTAATCCTTTTCCGGCGAAGACAAAAAAAGCCACAAAAATTTTATTACAGGTTTCGGTTGTTCTTTTGGGTTTCGGAATGAATTTAACAGAAGTCTGGAAAGCCGGAAAACAGGGAATTCTGTTCACGATTGCGACGATTTTCGGGACGCTCGCCGTCGGCTTTTTAATCGGCAGGCTGCTAAAAGTAAAAGACAAAACGTCGAACCTGATTTCTGTGGGAACGGCGATTTGCGGCGGCAGCGCGATTGCGGCGGTCGCGCCCGTAATTGACGCCGATTCGGATGAAATTTCAGTATCTTTGGGAACGGTTTTTATCTTAAATTCGGTCGCGCTTTTTCTTTTTCCGCTCATCGGGCATTCTCTTGATTTATCGCAAAATCAGTTTGGCGTTTGGTCGGCGATTGCGATTCACGATACTAGTTCGGTCGTCGGCGCGGCGCAAAGCTACGGCGCGGAAGCGATGACAATTGCAACGACCGTGAAACTTGCCCGCGCTCTTTGGATTGCGCCGGTGGCGTTGCTGTTTTCATTTTTGTATCGCCGAAAAAACGAAAAGTCGTCAAAAATTGCCGTTCCGTATTTTATCTTTTTCTTTCTACTGGCGACTATCGTTCGCACCTACGCGCCGCCGGAAGTTCCGCCGAGTATTTTCGATTCGCTCGTGATGCTCGCCAAAAAAGGTTTGACCGTTACGCTTTTTCTAATCGGCGCGAGTCTTTCGCGTGAAACGCTGAAAGCCGTCGGCGCGAGACCGCTCGTGCAAGGCGTTTTGCTGTGGATTTTGATTTCCGTCGTTTCGCTGTGGGCGGTTTTAAATCTGTTATAATCAAAATTAAAATTTATGGAACCGCAAAATGTCAGACTGGAAAAGAAGGCTAAACGCGAAAAAACGGGCGTGGTCGAACCGAAATTGGTGCGGCTGATTTCATTTACCATCATTACTCTCTCGCTCGTCGCCTGCACGGTTTTGTGTATTTTGGCGATTTGGCAATTCACCCAATCCGATGCCGTTTATCGAGCGATTGGAACCTTTATCGTCGTCAGCGTTGCGACCGGAATTTTCACCTTCGTCAACGAAAAACTAGGATAATTGATAACTGATAGCTGATAACTGATAGTCAAATACATTATCAACTATCAGTTATCAGCTATCAGTTATCAGCTATCAGTTATCAATTATGTTAGTTAATTTCCAATTTCAAATAGAAGAAACACTTCACAAAAATCGTCTCGACAAATTTTTATACGACGAAATTCCGGCGGTCAGCCGAATGTATCTGAAGTATTTGATTACGGCGGAAAAATGCGCGGTCAACGGCAAAATCGAAAATCGCGGTTATCATTTGCAGGCGGGCGATTTGGTGGAAATCGAAGTCGATATAAAAGAGCAGACGGAAATGCTGCCGGAAAACATTCCGCTCGACATCGTTTTTGAAGATTCCGAATTGCTGGTGATTGACAAACCGACCGGAATGCTCGTCCATCCGACCAAAGGCGTGCGGCGCGGAACATTATTAAACGCCGTAACTTATTACTTAAATTTTAACGAACGAGCCGAGCCGAAAACCGAAAAACTCGTTCGCGCCGGATTGGTTCATCGTCTTGACAAAAATACTTCCGGCTTGATGGTCATTGCCAAAAACGCTCGCGCGCATCGGATTTTAAGCAATCATTTTCAGCGCAAGCTCGTCGGTAAAAAGTATTTCGCCGTTGTCGAAGGCGTTATCACTGAAGAGACGGGAACGATTGACGCGCCAATCGGTCGGAATGCCGAAGAAAGATTTTGGTATATTTCCCCGGAAAACGGAAAACACGCCGAATCTCGCTTTCGTGTTTTGGAAAGAAACGGTGAAACGACGCTTTTAGAACTTGAGCCGATTACCGGCAGAACAAATCAATTACGACTGCATTGCGCTCACATCGGTCATCCGATCGTCGGCGATGACAAATACGGCGGGCGCGAATTTTCGCGTCTCTGCCTACACGCCGCCAAATTGAGTTTCTATCATCCGAACGGCAACCTTCGCCTTGAATTTGACTCTGCTTTGCCAAAAGAAATGGTTTTCTAAAAATCAAGCGATCATTTTTTTTGTATTTTCCTGATTTGAATTGCTGTTAAAAAAATTGTCAATTGTCCAAAATGACCCTGCTTGCTAATTGCTTCAGCATCAGTTGAGTGTCTTTGTTTTCAATAATTGCTTTACATTCAGTGTTGAATAGAATATGCTTGCGGGAAATCCTCGCGTTCTGTATTACAAACTAATCTTCCACGCTCTCGACACCGATTCGTCACGAGATTACTTTTGCACGCGGATTTTATCTAACTTCCAAGAATCTAAAATTTTCAGGGAGGAGAATTATTTCGTATGTCGAAACTATATTCGAATGCCAAATTGTTTTCACCGACCATTTTGCGTTTTTCACTATTTTTTCTGGTGTTCGTCTGTCTGACGGCAAGTGAAGCCTTTGCCATAAATTTCACGGTTAATCAATCGGGCGATGCGGGCGATTTGACGTGCGACGCGACTTGCACTTTGCGCGACGCGGTTGACGATGCCAATGCTGCTGGAACAGACGACACGATTAGCTTTGCCGCCGGTGTAACCAACATTACCTATTTTAGTCAGATTGATATAAAAAATGCGGGAACCCTAAGCATCAACGGACCGGGCGCAAATGTCCTGACCATTGATGGCGGCGAGTCAACAGGTCTCTTTGCTTTGATCCGCGCGACGGCAACAATTCAAGGCGTTACGCTGTCGGGCGGTAACAACACCGGCGGCGCGGCGGTTTATGCCGAGTACGGTACTCTGATTCTCGAATCGGTCGTCTTGCAAAACAACGTGGGCGCCAACGGCACTGGTCTCGGCGCAGTTTATGTCTTTGGCGGCACAAATCACCGCATCTCAAATTCGACCTTTTCAAACAATACGGGCTTTAGGGATTGCGCGGCTATTCTTGCTAATAATGCGCCCTTGACGGTTGTGAACACGACCGTATCGGGTAATTCGACGATTGCGGGCGGTTTCGGAACAGGTGCGATTTGTATCTCGGGCAGTTCAAGGGCGACCTTTCGCAACGCGACGATTTCCGGCAACACGGGTGGCGGCACGGGCGGCGGCGGCGGTGGCGGTATCTATATTCAAAACACCGCGACGGTCAATTTGGGCAATACGATTGTCGCCGGTAATACTACTACCGGTCCCGGTTCCGATTTGTTTAGAAATAGCAGCACGGCAACCTTTACAACCGCGGGCGGCAATCTGATTGGCGATAATAGCGGCAGCGCAACCAATCCGAACACGACGACTTTTCCAACCGGCAACCCGAACGCCAACGGCGATAAGGTGGGAACAACGGGCAATGCGATTGACCCTTTGCTCAACGCGCTCGCCAACTACGGCGGCACGACACCGACCCGCTCGCTGAAGCCGGGCAGTCCCGCACTTGACTCGGGCGTTAACGCGCTCGCCACCGCCGCCAGTCTAACAACCGACCAGCGCGGGACAGGTTTTGCGCGAATTCGAGACGGCAACGGCGACATCGTGGCGACGGTTGACATTGGAGCATTTGAACAGCAAGCGCCGACCGCCGCAACAGTTTCAGTCGGCGGGCGAGTAATGACGGCAAGCGGAGGCGGCATAATGAACGTGCGCCTGTCACTGACTGATTCAAGAGGACAAGTCAGAACGGCGACGACGACCGCATCCGGTTATTACCAATTCGATGATGTCCAGGCAGGCGACACTTACATTCTTACGGCAACGGGCAAACGTTATACGTTCAGCCAGCCGTCGCAAGTCTTAAACGTCAATGAGGAAACAACGGAAGTAAATTTTATTGCTAACACTGAAAAGAGGAGAATAATTTTCTAACGGCGTAACAGTCAACAGAACAAAAAGCCGTGAGCGTGAAAACTTGCGGCTTTTCTTTTTGTGTCAATAACGCCGATGAAAGGAACAAATAATCACATTTCCTTTTACCATTAATTCAGCTTAACTTAAACTGTCGCAAAAATTCGCTCACAATTAAAATTTTATAACTGAATACTGTTGATTTATAAGACAATACAAACCAAATTTTATAATCGTCAAAAAAAGTTATTCTTTAGCAACTTATAATAAAAAACTACCTTTGTTTTATTCAGCCGCAGCTATTTTCAGCCGTGAAGAAGGGCATAGATTTTCAAGCACGCATTCGGCGCATTTCGGTTTTCGCGCCTGACAGATTTTGCGTCCGTGCGAGATGAGCCAATGCGGAAACATAATCCAATCTTCTTTCGGAACAAGTTCCTGTAAATCCTTTTCAATCTTTTCCGGCGTAATGTTTTCGGTTAAACCCAATCTTTGCGAAACGCGCAAAACGTGCGTGTCAACGACAACGCCCGAAGCGATACCGAATGCGTTGCCAAGCACGACGTTTGCCGTTTTTCTGGCAACGCCGTCGAGCGTTAAAAGCTCTTCCATTGTTTGGGGCATTTCGCCGCCGAAGTTTTCTATAATTTTCTGACTTGCGCCGCGAATGCTTTTTGCCTTGTTGCGAAAAAATCCGGTCGAGCGAATGTCTTGTTCGAGTTCTTCCGGCGCGACATCTAAAAAATCCTGTGGTTGGCGATATTTACGAAAAAGGTTTGCCGTTACGATGTTCACACGCATATCGGTGCATTGTGCCGAAAGAATTGTCGCCACCAAAAGCTCAAAAGCGTTTGAATGAATTAGTTCGCAATGCGCGTCCGGGTATTCATTTTTTAGCCGTTCGATGATTTCTAAAGCTCGTCCGTTTTTGTCGTCAGTCATTTCAACTAAACTAAAAAAGAATGGCTGAAAATGCAAATTGACAATTATTTAGTTAAAATCAAATGGCAGAAGCTCGCAGGAAGTTAGGGCGAAAGACAACACGCTTACTTCGTGCGTGCTTCTGCATTTTACGCAAATTCTATTTTTGCATCGCTGCTAAAGTTTGCGATTAGACAATGAAGGAGAAAACCGAACAATTAAAAATTTTTGACGCTCGCAGGCTGCCCGTGCGAATCGGGTTGGTTTTTTCAATTCTCCTCGCGCTTTTTTTCGGCTGGCTGACAATCCGCTGGCAGCTTGGAAATATGCTGGCGCAGCTCACTTCGCCGTCCGAAGCGAACGCTAAAGAAATCGCGCAGTTTGCCGTCCGGCTTTCGCCCGATGACCCGTTATCAAATTGGCTGCTGGCGAATTCGGCGAAGGAATCTAAGTCCGATTTCGGTTCAAATTCCGAAAAAAACTTTGAAACGGTCGTCAAACTCGCGCCGTATGATTTTCGCTTGTGGACTGAGCTCGCCCGCGCCCGAGAGCAAGCGGAAGATTACGACGGCGCGGAAAAAGCCTTTGTCAGAGCCGTCAATCTCGCGCCGAGTTATACGTTTCCGCGCTGGCAGCTCGGCAATTTTTATTTGCGGCGAAACCGAAGCGACGAAGCGTTCGGCGAATTAAAAAAAGCCGCCGAAACAAACAACGTTTACCGCGACCAGGTTCTTTCGATTGCGTGGGATTATTTTAACCAGGATACGACAAAGCTCGAACAAATAGCCGCTGATTCGCCTTCGATTAGGGCTGGCTTGGCGAAATTTTACGCCTCGAAGGAACGCGCCATAGATTCTTTGAAAATCTGGAACACGCTTTCAGAAGAAGAAAAACAATCGAATTCGGATGCGGCGAAAGTCATTGCCCGCGCGCTTTACGACAAGCGTTTTTATCGTCAGGCGATTGAATTTGTTCGCCAGCTTGAAATCGAACCCGATGCAAAAGCCGAGACGATTCAAAATGGCAGCTTTGAAAAAACTATTGGAGATAACCGAGAAGTTTATTACGGCTGGCGCGTCGCGCCGATGGAAAAGATGGAAATCAAACTCGACCCGACGCAGAAATCAGAAGGCAGCCGAAGTTTGCGCGTTACCTTCAACGGTTATGCGAGTCCGACGCTTTACAATATTTATCAATTTGTCGCAATCGAACCGTCGTCGAAATACCGTCTGAGCTTTCGTCTGCGGACGGAAAATTTGAAAAGCGGCGGAACGCCCGAACTGGAAATTTACAACGCCAATGACGACAAAAGCATAGCAGTCAGTCCGGCTTTTCCGGTCGGGACAAACGATTGGCAGCAGGTAAAAATTGATTTCACCGCGCCGCCAAACGCCGAAGCCGTCGCGCTTCGGACAATCCGCGCCTTCTGCGGCTATGAATGTCCGATTATCGGCACATTTTGGTATGACGATTTTAAGCTGGAAAAATTAAAGTAGTGAGCAGCAAGCGGTGAGCAGTAAGCAGTTTTTTGTCTTATCTGCTGCTCACCGCTTACTGCTCACCGCTGACTACTAATGAAGGAAATTGAAACAATCTGGGCGAGCAAAATTTTATTTGTTCTGCTTTGCGCGACGCTAATTTTTACGACCGTCGCTTACGGCACGGTGCATCAGCCGGTTCTCGCAATTTTTTATTTTATCGCGGTGGTAATCGTTTTGTTGTGGGCGTTCGACGCTTTCTCGACCGGCGTTTTGCGATTTAATAAAAGTCTTTTGCAAATACCACTCATCGGCGCGTTTCTTTACGGAATTCTGCAAATCATACCGTTCGGAAGTTTGGCGGAAACCGGCGGCGTTGCCGACATTCCGCGCGCAATTTCGCTCGATGCGTTTGCGACGCAAGTTTCCGCGTTTCATTTTTTGGCGTTTTCTATTTTTCTGGCAGCGTTTTTAACTTATATCGACAGCGCGAATCGCTTGAAAAAAATCGTCTATGCAATAACGATTTTCGGATTCGTTTTCGCCTTTTTCGCCATTCTGCAAGCCGTCTTGAGTCCGAACAAAATTTACGGAATTTATGAAGTAAAGTATGCGTCGCCGTTCGGTTCGTTTGTCAATCGGCACGATTTTGCGGCATATATGGAAATGACGCTCGGCTTGCCGCTCGGTTTGATGTTCGTCGGCGCGGTCGGTCGGGACAAACGCCTTATTTATTTGACAGCCATCGGTTTGATGGGCGTCGCCTTGCTTCTGAGCGGCTCGCGCGGCGGTTTCGTTTCTTTGCTGGCGGAGATTTTCTTTCTCGTGATTTTGACGAATAAAGCAAAAAGTTCCGGTCAGGTGGCTTTAAAAATCGGTCTGTCGGTTTTGCTGCTCGCGGTTATCATTTTCGGCGCGGTTTTAATCGGCGGCGAATCTTCATTGACCAGATTTGCCGAAACCACCGCTTCGCAGGATTTTTCGACAAATCGCACGCATATTTGGAGCGTAACTCTGAATGTTATCAAAAACAATCTGCCGTTCGGCGCGGGACTCGGCGCGTTCGGAACGGCTTATACGCCGTATGATTCGTTTAGCGGTTTGGAGCGGGTTGAACAGGCGCACAACGATTATTTGCAGGTTGTAGCTGACGCGGGAATCGTCGGCTTGCTGCTCGGCGCGTTTTTTGTCTACCGGCTTTTCAAAACCGGCTTGCGGAACGCGAAAACTTCAAGCCGTTTTCGGCGCGGCGTCGCCGTCGGCGCGCTCGCCGGTTGTTTTGCGATATTGGTTCACAGCCTTTTTGATTTTGTTCTCCACGTAACAGCCGTTTCGATGTTATTTGTCGCACTCGTTTCGCTCGTTGTCGTCAGCGGCGTTCAGTTTCCCGACGAAAGCGACGAAGGCGAGCAAATACGTCATAAAAAACGGCGTTCCGCCAGCGTAACGGCGATTGAAGAGAAAAGAAAAAAGTTAGCGGTCGATAATGTTTGATTAAGATTTTAACTTTTGGCTGTTTGGAAAGGACAATGATTTCTAAGGTTGAATTTTGTCCGCGACTACGGTTTCTCTACGATTTGACGGGCGCAAAAGCCCTAAGAAATGCCAGATTATTCCGTGTGAAACGTAAATGATGCCGAATGCCAACATCACATATTTTGAATAAAGCCAGAAGAGCATTCCGACGGCGGCGATAACTAAAATTAAATAACCGTTGCGCTTTCCCGTACCGGCAGATTTAAAGCTCGTGTAGCGAAGCGTGCTGACCATTGCAAGTCCTAAGCCGCCGATTAAAAACATTAATAAAATGCAGTAAAGACTCGCTAAGCTTTCGCCGTGTGAAACGATCGATTGGGGCGTAAAATGCACGATGGCGGCAATCAGTCCGGCGGCAGCCGGTATCGGCAGCCCGACAAAATTTTTCTTATCGACTTTCGGGGTGCCTTCCATCAAAACTCTCGGACGAGTCGCCTGCAAGTTAAAGCGAGCCAGCCGAAACGCGCCGCACATCAGATACATAAACAAAACAAAAACTCCTAAACCGTGCAAGCCCGTATCTTCCTGAAAAGTCGCGCCGAACGCCCAGCCGTAAGCAAGAACAATCGGTGCGATGCCAAAGGTTAAAACGTCCGCCAAAGAATCGAGTTGAACGCCGATTTCCGTCGCGGTTTTCGTCATCCGCGCAACCCGCCCGTCGAGCGCGTCGAACAAAATCGCAAACGCGATGCCCTTTGCCGCGTAATCGAAATAAACTGCGGCTTGTTCGGGATTGATTGCAATTAGCTGAAAACCGCGCAGGGAAGACAAAACCGCCAGAAATCCCATAGCGATATTTGCCGCCGTAAACGCGGTTGGAATTAAATAGAGACCTTTTTTTAACCCTTTATGGACGGATTTTTTTTCTTCGTCTTCCATAATTGTCAATCAAGTATTTTTATAAACTTTATCTTGACGACTTGCCGCATTTGTTAGTAATTTTCAGTTTGCAACCGGCATTTCAGCCGCCGCATTCATACTGAAATTTCCCTGAGGAATATTATATTCGACGTATCTGGCGATAATAGTTTCACCGCCGACGACTCTATCGCCGACTTTGACGGCAATCTCGACGTTTTTCGGCATCAGCAAGTCGGTGCGCGAGCCGAATTTTATCAAGCCGAATTTTTCGCCGATTTGCAGATTGTCACCCGGCTTGCTCCAGCAAACAATTCGTCTGGCGAGAATTCCGACAATCTGCGTGCAGACGATTGTCATCTTTTCGCCTTCGATTGTGATTGCGTTGCGTTCATTGGTTTGACTTGCCTCGTTACTCGTCGCGGGAGCTTTTTTTCCTTGAAATAATTCGACCCGCGTAACTTTTCCGGCAATCGGGGCGCGGTTGATATGCACGTCGACGGGCGATAAAAAAACGCTGACGAATTTGCCGTTTTCGCGGTCTTCGACGCGCGTAACTTTCCCGTCGGCGGCTGAAACGACTATATTTGCTTCATCGGGAACGATTCGCTGCGGGTCGCGGAAAAAAAACGCCATAAAAAGAGCGAGTCCGACAAATAAAGCGACAAAAATCCACCAACCGAAAAATGCAAAAACTATTGCAATCAAAAGCGGAACGGTAATAAACGGAAGTCCTTCTTTAACCATAAAAGAGATTTCAGCTATAAAATGCCGGATGTCGGGTTTTAATAATGTTCTGTTCAGAAAAACCGTCCGCAATAAACAATCACGTCCGCTAAACAGAATATCTGTCAAACATTTCTTTGTAAATTTATCAAAAGCAGGGAAACACTCTGAAAAAGTGTTCGTGTTTCACAAAACGACATCCAATCAAGTGTCGTTCTTTTATAAATACTCGTCAAATTCTCCGTTTGAATCTTTGGATTATTTGTTGAAAAACGGTTGGTCTAAAATTTCCTTTCTGTCAGAGATTAATAAATTTGTCCGCTTATAATCTTTAGCGGCAATAGCATAAGCCAGAAATTCAACAGAAAGTAATTTAATCGGCTAAACCGACGCGCTGAAGCAAATCTGCGTATCGCGCGTCATCGCGCAAAGAATCGCACGCGGGATCAATTTTCATCGAAACAAGGTCGGCTTGCCGTATCGCATAAGATTTTTCGAGCCATGCGAAAGCCTTTTCACGCTCGCCGATTGCAGCATACAGGCAGCCGACCAAATACGGATTTTGGCTTCCGCCGTTTGATTTGGCAAAGTCTTCGATAATTTTCCCGGCTTCTTCGTCGCGTCCGGTAAATGCCAAAATCAAGGGGCGATTGAGATCGTCCGGCGGAAGCATTTCCAGGGCGGCAAAAGCTTTGTCATATTCGCCCTTTTGCGCGTAAGCCTTAGCCAGAAAGCTGTAAGCGCCTTTACTTTCGGGATTGGCAGCGAGAAGCAGTTCGGCTTGTTCGAGTGATTTATCAGGTTTGCGCCAGTAATAATAAAGTTCCGTCAAATGCAATCTCACGGCGGGCGAAAGCGGGTCGAGTTCCTGCACGCGGAGAATTTCCCGTTCGGCTTCCTCGAATTTGCCCTGCACCGTAAAATTATTTGCCAGCCAGAGATGCGCTGTGCGATGATTCGGATTTTTCTGCAACGCGAGTTTGTAGTAACTTTCCCGCGTTTTCAAATCGTAATTCCGCATTGTCCTGACCGCGCCCAAAACGAGATACGCGCCAGCCAGCGAATCGTCCAATGCCAAGGCTTTTGCCGCGTGAAATTCGGCTTTCGGGGCAGTTGTTCCGGGCGAAACCAGCGAGTTCATTTCCATTACCGCATAAACGGCAGCCAAACCTTCGTGCGCCAACGCATAATCGGGTTCGACACGCAAGGCTTCTTCATAAAACCCGACGGCTTTTTCCAGATTTTCTTTGCTGAGTAAATTGCGGTAATACAATCCTCGCAGATAAAGCCGGTAGGCTTTGGCGTTTTGCGTATAACCGGAAGCGGGCGCGATTTCGCCGCACGGCTTTAATTTTAATTCGGCGACAATTTGACAAGCAATGCCGTCCTCGACCGCAAAAATATCAGCCAGCTTTTTTTGCTCGGAATCGCTTGCCCACATTACGCTTCCGTCTTTTGCCTCGACCAGCCGAGCCTCGACCAGAAATTGTTCGCCGCTCTGTCGAAGACCGCCTTCAAGAATTGTTTCGACGCCGAGTTTTTCTCCGATTTCCTGAGCTGTCGCATCTTTGTTTTTGAATTGAAACGCGGAACTGCGCGAGATGACTTTGAGCGATTCGACGCGTGAAACTTCATTGATTAAACTTTCCGTAATGCCGTCCGACAGGTAATCGTTTGCCGCGTCGCCCGTCAAATTTTTAATCGGCAAAATCGCAATCGAACGCTTTGCGACGACGGTTTCGCTCAAAGTCTGCGCCTCGACATTTTTCGCCGGGCGGCGATTTACAAAAAAGGCGAGCGCGACAAAAGAAATCAAACAAACGGCGAGAACCGAAACGAAAATTGCGCGGCTGACAAATTTTGAATGCGGAGTTTGTTTTTCGTTTTTAGCGTTTTGTTCTTCGTCCGTCGTCTGCCCGCCGTTGCCATTCGCTCTCGCCAACTGCCAACTGCTTCTGCCGACTGTTTTCTTTTCTGCTTCTTCAATCGCGCCAATAAAATGGTAGCCGCTTCCGCGGCGGGTTTCGATAAAACGCGGTGATTTTTCCGTGTCGTCCAAAGCCTTGCGGATTGCGCCGACGCACTTTCGCAAAGCGTCGTCATAAACCTCGTGTCCGTCCCAAAATTTGCCGAGCAATTCGTCGCGGCTGACCACGCGGTCGCGGTTTTCAATTAAATAAAGCAGAACGCAAAAAGGACGTTTTGCCAGATGAATCTCCGATTCGCCGCGCCGCAGCGTTTGCAACTCGGTTTCTAAATTAAAACCGCCGAAATCAAAGTTTCTGCTGTGTCCGTTTCCGTTTTTCATTCGCCAACTCTGAATTTCCGGCAATCTTCCGAATTATTTCCGCTTCGTTTCCAGATTTCGCGCCGCTTGGGGGACTAAACTAGAGTTTTAATTTTTGTTTAATGACGCGAATTATAAACCCGTTTCCCGTTTATCCCAAATCTTGTGCATTAATTTTCCCGAACGGCAAATAAAAAGAGAATAACGAAAAAACCTTTAAAATCAGTAAGTCGGCATTTTTGTTTTTCTCAGCCCGCGCGACGATTTAATTTAACTTGTTTGTCGTAGAAACAATGACAATTTTTAACTAAAGGGAGTTTGGAAATTATGTTCACACGAAAATTTACAAATGTCGTTTTGGTTTCGCTTATATCTATCACGCTGGCATTGATGAGCGGGGCTTGCATAAAGAAGACTGATTACGAATTGAGGATAGAGGCTTCAAACGATGCTTTGACCCGTAAATATCTCGCTGAACATCCTTATCCTACTTTTACTTTGCCTTTTCGCCCTAGCTCGGAAGATTCTTTAAGCCAGTCAGGAAACAGCAGGGTGATTACAGATTTCGGCGGGCTGGATGAAATCACTGCCGCCGCGCTTCAGCCGGACGGCAAAATTGTCGTCGCCGGATTTTCCAGTTTCAATGGGTTCGGAATTGCACGTTACAATCCAAACGGCACCCTTGATACGTCATTCGGCACCGGCGGAAGAGTAGTCACCGATTTTGTCAACATAATTACGCAGCAAACCAGACAAGCCGGTATTGCTCTAATCATTCAACCGGACGGCAAAATCGTTGTTGCCGGATCGATACTTGCAAATCTCGTTGATCGAAACGATTATTTTACCAAATATGATTTCGGGCTGGCTCGTTACAACGCGAACGGAAGTTTGGACGCGACATTCGGCACGGGCGGAAAAGTTATCACCGAAGTTGCGGCAAACCAATCCGACGCGACAACGGCTCTGGCACTGCAGCCGGACGGCAAAATCGTCGCCGCCGGTTTCACCGGCAATCTGTCGCTAAAACCCGACTTTGCGCTCGTTCGCTACAATTCAAACGGGAGTCTTGATATAACCTTCGGCACAGGCGGAAAAGTCATTACGGATTTTTTCAACTCCAGCGATATGGCTTCATCGCTTGTCATTCAACCGGACGGCAAAATGATTGTCGGCGGAGCGGCTTTCAATCCGAGTGTTTCATATTCTTCATACGATTTCGCCCTTGCGCGTTACGATTCAAACGGCAGTCTCGACAGCAGTTTTGGAAGCGGCGGTAAAGCGGTTACTGACTTTGGCAGTGCGTCGGGCGATCCGCGCGACGACCTGTTGACCAGCATGGTTTTACAGCCGGACGGCAAAATCCTCGCTGCCGGAGCGGGCGAGCCGAATCGAAACACGACTTCATCCGATTTTGCAATCGCCCGTTACAACTCGAACGGAAGTCTTGATACCGCATTCGGCGCGAGCGGAAAAGTCGCCACGGATTTTTACGGAACCGTCGATTGGGCAAATTCCGTCGCACTTCAGCCGGACGGCAAATTCATCGTCGCCGGAGTTGCCCACGGCACGATGGAAAATAATCTCGACCCTAATTTGAGCGTCAAGGATGTTTTTCAAACACAATCGCCAACGGCTTCGGATTTTGCCGTCGCCCGTTACCATCCGAACGGCTCGCTCGACCAGAGTTTCGGCACGGGCGGCAAAGGCGCGACCGATTTCTTCGGCAGCATTGACGCGGCGACAAAGGTTTTAATTCGACCGGACGGAAACATTCTCGCCCTCGGTTTCGCGCAAACCACGCCTTTTTTGCCGGCAGGGATTCACGATTTGTCCAAAACGGATTTTGCCCTCGTTCTTTATTTCGGAACTATTTTGCAGCGGCGAAAACTAAACGATTTTGACGGCGACGGCAAAGCCGAGTTTGCCGTTTATCGTCCGTCAAGCGGCAATTGGTATTTATTGAACAGCGTTAGCAACTCGTTTCGCGCCGTGCAGTTTGGCGCGGCAATCGACAAGCCGGTGGCTGGTGATTACGACGGCGACGGATTCGCCGACGTTGCCGTTTATCGCAACGGTTTCTGGTATATCACTCAATCTTCGGACAATTCCTTCCGTGCCGTGCAGTTTGGCGAGAGCAGCGACAAACCCGCGCCGGACGATTATGACGGAGATGGAAAAACAGACATTGCGGTTTTTCGACCGAGCAGCGGAACCTGGTATCTTTTGCGTTCATCACAAGGATTTACGGGCGTTCAGTTCGGTCAAAGCGGCGACATTCCGGTCAACGGCGATTACGACGGCGACGGGCGCAGCGACATCAGCGTTTATCGTCCTTCAAGCGGCAGTTGGTATCGGTTGAACAGTTCAAACGGCGCATTCAACGCCGCCCAATTCGGAACGGCGGAAGATAAACCAGCCGTCGGCGATTACGATGCCGACGGAATATACGACCTGGCGGTTTTCCGCCCGAGCAGCGGCGTTTGGTATTTGTTCAAAAGCCAAGAAGGTTTTACGGCAACGCAGTTCGGTATCAGTTCAGACGTTCCTATTCCCGCCGATTACGACGGCGACGGGCGCACCGACATTGCTGTTTTTCGCCCGTCGAGCGGAACCTGGTATGGTCTGCAAAGTTCTAACGGATTTTCCGCCGTCCAATTCGGCACGAGCGGGGATGTGCCTGTTCCGTCGGCATTTGTTCCCTGAGGTTAATTTCCGCATGAGTCGGATTTTTCTTTCACACTAAAAAAGTGAGGCGTAAAAACAAAAACTTACAAAATTTTGAGGATTTATGAAGATACAAAAAGCGATAATAATTTTGATAAGTATAACGGCAATACTATTCAACTTATTCACGACGATCCACGCCGCGACTTTCACCGTTACGCGCACCGACGATAGAAATATGACTTGCGCTTCGGGAACGGATTGCAGTTTGCGCGAAGCCATCGACGCGGCGAACGGCGCGGCAGGCAGCGACACGATAACATTTAACAGCGTTAGCAGCGTCCAACTTGCCGCCGCCGCTTTGCCCGACATCACGACGACGATAATTATTAATGGCGGAAGCGGCGTAACCGTCAGCGGCGACGCCGGCAACCTTACGTTTCGCGTCTTCACCGTTACCAACACCGGAAATTTGAGCCTCGATAATCTAACCGTGACTAACGCCAAAGAAATTCTCGGCGGCGGTCTTTACAATCAAACCGGCGGCACTGTCAGTATAACGAACTGCGCTTTTTCCGGTAATCGGGCAACCGTTACTGCCGGAGGCGCGATTTTCAATGATGGTCTGATGACGTTGACGAACACCGTCCTGATTGTCAATTCGGCGAGCGGTCGAGGCGACGGCATTCATAACGGCACAAACGGAAATTTAACTTTAACGGACAGCACCGTTTCCTTTAATGGAGATTCGATGCAGCCGAGCGGCACCGGCGGCGGCGGAATCAGCAATGACGGAACGTTGACGGTCAACCGCAGCACGATTTACGGAAATTTGACAGGCGGTAACGGCGGCGGCATTTTTACTCTTTTCGGCACGGTTAATCTGACGAACAGCACGGTTTCCTTCAATTCGGCTTTCGCCGGTAACGGTGGCGGAATATATAGTGACAACGGCGGTACGGTCACAATTACCAACTGTACTATTACCGATGGAAATCAGGGAATGACGGGCGGCGGCATATATCACGGCTCCGGTACAATGAATTTGCGAAACACGATTGTCGCCGGTAATACCGGAACAAACTCCGCGCCCGACGTTTTCGGCAATTACAACGCGCCCGCTTACAATCTCATCGGTAAATCGAACGGCGCGAGCGGATTTACCAACGGTGTGAACGGCAACATCGTCGGCACGATTGCGATGCCGGTTGACCCGCTGCTCGCGCCGATTGCCGACAACGGCGGCGCGACTCAAACCTATGCGTTGATGTCGGGAAGTCCGGCAGCCAATAAGGGCAATAATACACTAGCGGTTGACCCGAACAATGTGCCTTTGACTACCGACCAGCGCGGCGCGGGCTTTCCGCGTATCGTCGGCAGCATAGTTGACATCGGTTCGTTCGAATCGCTTTTTGTCCCGACTGCCGCCGGCGTTTCACTCGGCGGACGAGTTTTAACGACGCAGGGAAGCGGAATTTTTCGGGCGAAAGTTTCCATAACGGATGGAAACGGAAACGAGCGAAGCGTTTATACAAACTTGTTTGGCTACTATCATTTTGAAGACGTTCCGGCAGGCGAAATTTATATTTTTACCATCAGCCATAAAAGCTACAATTTCGCTCCGCAGGTCATATCTCTAATCGAAGAAGGTAACGATGTGAATTTCGTCGCTTTGCTTAAGATTCGGTTCAAATAATGAAAAAAAGCCTGATGTTTGCGAACATCAGGCAAATGGAGGAGGATTATGAAAGAAGGTTTTATTTTCTAAATGGATTATCTTTGGCATAGCTGTAAGCGCACCAAGCCGCGATTAAATGGACAAACAAGCCCAAGAAACCCATTGATCCGATCCATGAAACACCTGTCACTAACAACCAGATAATACCGATAATTATTCTGCCATTATAGATTTGTCCCAGTCCGGGAATCAAAAAACTCAGCACCGCCGCTACCCAAGGATTACGCATAATAGAAAATTACCTCCGTTATCATAAACGACAAAATAAATTTTTAGTTCCAAAATTTTTACCCCGCAAAAAAGAAAATTAAATCAGTTTTATTTCAACTATTTTTGCTCGAAAAATACGCATTGCTTTTTTTATGAGCGGATGATTTTCCGCGTAGCGCCGCATTTCTGCTTCGGTCGGATTTTCCGGCAGCACGGGCATTTCACCCGAAACTTCATCGGCGTCCATTTCGGGAATAACAAATGCCGGCTTTGCTTTGGCAGGCGCAAATGCCATTCCCGCGCCGTTTTGAATCGAGGCGAGCAGCGCGGCGGAATTTCCGTTTGAAGAATAATCGCCGATTAAGTCGGCGACAATTTTTGAAGCGTTTTTTATTAAATTTAAATCGTCGCCCGACTGCTGAAGTTTGCGCTCAAACTCCGCGTCGAGCCAGTTGTCTTCAATGTGTTCGAGTTCTTCGGAAGTAATCGGCGGCAGTTTTAACGGCATTGCCGCAATCATTTCGTTTGTCAGAATTCGCGGCGAATTTGACGAAACGAGATTTGCCTCGACAGTATTTAACGGCGTTTTATCAATATCGGAAAAATCGTTCGGAATTTCTATTTCTTTAAAATCCTCTGCGATTTTGATTGTTTCAACTTTATCTTCAGGTTTTAGCGAAGATTCTACGCTTGCCGAAACGGGAAAGGGAACTTCTTCGAGCGGAAAATCAATTGTTAAAGTTTTTTTTTCCGCCTTGCCGTCAAAAGACTGAACGGTTTTCGATTGTTCGGGATTTTCAGACGGAAAATCCGCGCCGAGCATAGAGTTTTCGAGTTTTGCCAGCCGTTCCAAAATCTTTTCAATCGGCGCGACACGCCGCATCTCGATTAACTTCATCAAACCGATTTCCAAAACGTAGCGCGGTTCGGTCGCTTCATTGAGTTTGCTCTCGGTTTCGCTCAAGGAGTTAAAAAATCTGATTAAATCAGATTCGGAAAAAGGCGCGGAATTACCGGCGAGTTCGGCGCGGCTCAAAACGGCGGTATCAAGCAAGTTTTCCGCATCGCCCGCAATTTTGAAAATCAATAAATCACGAAAAAAGCCCATCAAATCACGACAAAAGTTTCGCAAATCCTGCCCGCGCCCGATTAAATCGTCAACCACGTTCAAGGCTTCGGCGGATTTGTTATTGGCTATCGCTCGTCCGATTTTAACCAGCGTTTCCGCGCCCGTCATCCCGAGCGCGACGGCAACGTCTTCAAGCGCAATTTGTTCGCCGGAAAAACTGATAACCTGGTCGAAATTGCTCTGCGCGTCGCGCATCGAGCCTTTACCGGAACGCGCAATCTCGCGCAACGCTTCAGGCGAAACATTTACTTTCTCGGCATCGGCGATGATTCTTAAACGGTCGTGAATTTTTTCAAGCGCAATCGTGCGAAACTCGAATTCCTGACAGCGCGATAAAATCGTATCCGGAACTTTGTTGAGTTCCGTCGTCGCCATTATAAATTCGACGCGCGGCGGCGGTTCTTCCAGCGTTTTGAGCAAGGCATTGAAAGCGGATTTGGAAAGCTGGTGGACTTCATCGATGATGAAAACTTTGTAACGGTCGCGTGCCGGATTAAAGTTTATGCTTTCTAAAATCGTCTCCCGAATATCGTCAACGCCGGTGTGCGATGCGGCGTCAATTTCCAATACGTCAATCGAGCGGCTTTCGGCGATTTCCTTACACGAAACGCAAGCCGCCGGGTCGTCTGCCGCGCAGGGACGCGAATTTGGTCGGTCGGTTTTATGACAATTTAAGGCTTTAGCAAGCAGCCGCGCCGTCGTTGTTTTGCCGACGCCGCGCGCGCCCGAGAAAAGATATGCGTGATGCAGGCGTTCGTGTTCGACGGCGTTTCGCAAGGTGCGCGTAATCGCCTCTTGTCCCGTAACTTCTTCAAATGTTTGCGGTCGCCATTTGCGAGCGATGACTTGATAACTCATTTTTGAAAGTAAATTGTAATTTAGTAAATAGGGAATTTCAAAGAAAGTCAAATTTTTGATAAATACTTATTTTTACAATCGGTCAGTATTAAAATGTCTGCGATTTTCTTTTATCTTTCAAATATTTTTGAAGCAAAAAGATGCGATAAGCAAAATAGAAATTTCGCTTATCGCATCTCAATTTCAACCGAATTGTTCGAGACTTTCTGTGATTAACTCGAAGCCAATGTTGCGCCTGCGCCGTTTCCATTACTTGCCGGTATCGAACGCGCAACGGCAAACACTTTTTCGATATTGGTGGTTTTAGTCATCGCTTCCTTGCGTTTCATACCGACGATTTTGCCGTAAGTCATAAGCGCCTGAGCGACAATCTGGTCCATATTGTAATACTTGTAAGTCGCCAGTCGTCCGACAAAATGCACGTCCGAACGCGTGTCCGACAAGGTTTTATATTTTGCATAAATGTCGGCATTTTCCTTGCGCGGTATAGGGTAATACGGGTCGCCGGTTGCTTGCGGAAATTCGTAAACGATACTTGTTTTCTTGTGTTCCTGTCCGGTCAAATATTTAAACTCGGTTATGCGCGTGAACGGTTGTTCGTTCGGATAATTAACGACCGGCGCTTCTTGAAACTGTTCCGTATCGTGCGTTTCGTGTTTAAATTCGAGCGAACGATAGGGAAGTTTGCCGTAACGATAATCGAAAAATGCGTCAACCGGTCCGGTATAAACCATTTCCTTGAAATCGATTTGATTCGCAATTTCCCGGTAATCGCAGTTGAGCATAATTTTAATGTTCGGGGTGTCCAGCATCTTCTCAAACATTCTGGTAAAACCGTGTTTCGGCATCGCTTGATAGGAATCCGTAAAATAACGGTTGTCGCGGTTCGTGCGTGTCGGAACGCGAGCCGTTACCGATGCGTCGAGTTCCGACGGGTCGAGTCCCCATTGTTTGCGCGTGTAATTGCGAAAGAACTTTTCGTATAATTCGCGCCCGACTTTCGAGACGACGACATCTTCGGATGTGCGAATGTGTTCGCATTTTTCCGCAATCGATTCAAGAAAATCTTCGACCTCAAACGCCGTCAGATTCAAACCGTAAAGTTTATTTATCGTATCGAGATTAATCGGCATCGGCAGCAGCATTCCGTCAACCGCCGCTAAAACCTTGTGCTGATAAGAACGCCATTCGGTAAAACGCGAAAGATAATCAAAAACTTCTTTTGAGTTTGTATGAAAAATATGCGGTCCGTATTTATGAATCAAAATGCCTTCGTCGTTATAAAAATCATAAGCGTTTCCGGCGATGTGCGGACGTTTATCGCAAATCAAAACCTTTTTATCTGAGCCATTGGCGAGTCTTTCCGCAAGAACGCTTCCTGCAAAACCTGCGCCGACAATTAAATAATCAAACATTTACTTCACCCCTTGTGTTATTAAAAATATGATGCCGTATTAAACGATTACAAAAAAAACGGTATATCAAGCAATTGCAAATTTTGTGCCTTCTTTCACAACGTCGTCAATCAAGTTCGCCATCCGCGACCAGGTTTTATCCCAGGAATTTTGCGCTAAAAATTCGTCCGTCCGGGCGAGCTTTTCCGTTGTGTTTTCCTGCATCGCTTTTTCGCAGGCGGCGACAAATTCTTCGGCGCTTGCCGCAATACGAACAAGATTCATTTCGCCATACGGTCGCACAACGTCTCGAATCGCAGTCGAGACGACTGGTTTTCCGGCTGCCAGATATTCCGGCGTTTTGGTCGGGCTGATAAAGCGCGTCGATTCGTTAAGCGCAAACGGCATTAAAGCCACGTCCCAACCGGCGATATATGATGGTAATTCTTTATAATCTTTGCCGCCGAGATAATGAATGTTCGCTCCGCGCGGCAAATCTTCATCGCTGATTTTAACCACCGGACCAATCATCACGAATTGCCAGTCAGGACGAAGTTCTGCGCTTTCGGTTAAAAGATTTAAATCTAAACGCTCGTCAATCACGCCGCAATAACCGAGTCGCGGACGAGAAATTTGCTGCTGGTCCTGCGGTTCGTCTTTGATATTTCTGGCTTGTTTAAAGTGCGCGGCGTCGATGCTCGACGGAAAAGCGTGAACGCTTTTGTGTTTATCCTTTTTCGCTTCATAGAGACTCTGACCGCCGGTGAAAACCAAATCGGTTTTTTGGAAAAGCTTCGCTTCGTTTTCAAGCAATTCGGGCGGCGCGAACTTAAATCCCGAAAGCTCGTCCATACAATCATAAACGACCGCCTTCGGTTGTAAGTGCGAAG
Source organism: uncultured Pyrinomonadaceae bacterium (assembly GCA_964235785.1). Lineage (GTDB taxonomy): Bacteria > Acidobacteriota > Blastocatellia > Pyrinomonadales > Pyrinomonadaceae. Next base: position 92,455 of record CAXSBF010000002.1, read on the forward strand.
CAAAGCCCATCGCCATCGGCGTGTAAAACCACAAAACAAAATCTTCTATCTGTTGTTTGCTGAAAAGCTCGTCTAATAATTCGCGCTGCAAATCTTCGACGTTTCTTGTATTGCGGTCGTGGTGCGAAATGCGCGGCACGACAACCGTTAAATTGTCTTCGCGCGGGCTGATTTCGAGATGGGTTTGTTCATCTGTAAAAAAAGGTTCTTCGACAAAAAACACGCGCCTGACTTTGGCAAATCGGCTCATCAAATGCTGCGGTCTTTGATAAACGAAATCCCAACGAAGATGCGAAAGACAAACGAGGTCATATTCACCGAATTCGGGCGAACTGATACCGTCAGAGAATTTATTTTCAATGTTCATACACATTAGCCGATTAAATAATAAATTTTATTATACGTTAATCGCGCAATTTCTTGTGTATTATAGAATACAAAATATATTCACCAAATTTTCTATTCTCTGAAACCTTACAGTTTCACTACGTTGAATCATAAAAATAAAAAATTAATTAAATGATTTGACGAATCCGAGTTAGTAATATCTGTAAAATAAATTGCTGCGTTTAGTTTGTGATTTTATGGTGTTAAGGGAATTTAGGATTGTTAAAATAAAACGATTATAAAAATATAAAATTTACGATTTTATGAACGAAAAGATATTTCAAAGTTATTTAATGGGCGGATTTGAATGTTCGACTCATCGCAATTGGCAGAAAAGGCGGATTGATGTGATTGCCGCAACGCGCCACGACGAATTTGCCGAAGCCGATTACCGGCGAATGCTCTCAATCGGAATGAAAACGGCACGCGACGGAATTCGCTGGCATTTAATCGAGCGCGAACCTTATCGATACGATTTTTCAAGTGTAATAAATCAAGTTCGCGCCGCGCGTCAGACGGGAATTCAAATCATTTGGGATTTGTTTCATTACGGCTATCCTGATGATTTGGATATTTTCAGCACGGAATTTCCCGTTCGTTTCGCCAAACTTGCCGAAGCGTTTACAGAGCTTTTATTGAGCGAAAATAACCGGACGCCGATGTTTTCTCCGGTCAATGAAATCTCATTTTTTGCGTGGATTGCCGGTCAAGTCGGTATGTTTTATCCTTTCGCGCACGGATGCGCCGCCGAATTAAAGCGTCAATTGATTCGCGCTTCGATGGCGGGCATCGACGCGATTCAAGCCGTCTGTCCGGGGTCGCGTTTTGTCCAAATCGACCCGGCGATTTGGGTAACGGCGGCATCAAAGCGGCGGCGGGATATTATCGGCGCGAAGATTCAACGGGAAGCGCAGTTTGAAGCGCTTGATATGCTGATTGGAAAACGTGAACCGAATCTCGGCGGAAATGAAAAATACCTGGATATTGTCGGCATCAATTACTATTTCGACAATCAATGGCGGTTTCCGAGCAGTCGGCGCGTCGACCGCAAACAAAAAAAAGTCTATCGTCCGCTCAATACAATTTTGCAGGATTATTACAAACGATACGGGCGTCCGATTTTGATTGCCGAGACGGGAATCGAAAACGAAGCGCGTCCCGAATGGTTTCGCTACATTTGCGAAGAAGCGAAAATCGCCGCTGAATACGGCGTTCCGGTCGAAGGAATTTGCCTGTATCCAATCGTCAATCATCCGGGTTGGGACGACGACCGTCATTGTCATAATGGTTTGTGGGATTATCCAAACGACGCGGGCGAGCGAGAGATTTATGCGCCGTTAGCCGAAGAAATTCAAGGTCAGCAACGCGAACTCGAACAATTTCAAACGGCGACTCTTACCGACAAATCGACGAACGATTTGGAAATGTATTTTTGAGAAACACAAACTTGTATTGTTACAGTGCGTTGAATCGAAATTGATTTCGGAGATTTTCTTGAAATCGAATGTTTGCAGTATTGGCATAACACTTGCTCCGGGAGAAGCGACTCGAAAATCAGTTTAATAATTTGACTTGGTGTTATTCGGGTTAAAATCAAGGAGGAAAATATGGCAATTAAAACATTAGAAGAAAAATTCATACACGGACTCGGAGACATTTATGACGCCGAGCATCGTTTTTTAGAAGCGCAGGAAAAGATGCTGCCGAACGCGACATCTTCGACCGTGCAGACAATGCTTGAAAAACACATCGCGGAAACCGAACAGCAAATCGTTAATCTCACGCAAGTTTTTGAGATTCTCGGTTTGACGGCAAAGCGAGTCAGTTGCGACGGCGCGGCTGGCATCGTTACCGAAGGCGATAAATTGTTAAAGGAAACGCAAGACACGCCGGCTCTGGCTGACTTGGCTATTACGGGCGGCTGTTCAAAAGTCGAACACTATGAAATCGCTTCGTATCGCGGCTTAATTGCCGGTGCGAAACAAATGGGACAAACCGAAGTCGCGCGCTTGCTGAGCGAAAATTTAGAGCAGGAAGAAAACACGGCGCAGGCGCTCGAATCGAGTATGCCGACGCTGCTTCAAAAAGCGATGCAAACCGCTTCGCAATCGGCAAACGGTTAATTTTTTACCAAAAAGTAAAAGGCAAGTTTGCTTTGTTGCAGACTTGCCTTTTTTTATTTCAATTCATCTGTGGCTTGTTTCGCTTGTAAAGCGACAAAATTAATTGTCCAACTAATGTCGCAATTATGAGCCAAACAAACGGATGCTTATACAAACTCAGCCAGCCTTCCTTTTCAATAATCAAGGCATCTCCTATTTTAGGTATAACCAGCAATATGAATAAAAAATAACCGAAAAGACAAGTCCTCCACGCTCGAAAGTTAACAAGTTTCAATTGGTCGAAAAAAGACTTTCCGGCTATTAATAAAATTCCTCCTAAAAGAAATGTAATGCCAAAACTATGAAAAATTTTAGTCCAATCAACATTAATATCTCCTACATTTGTAAGAAAAATACACAGAATTCCAAAAAAGCAACCTGACAAGATGATGTATATAAAAAAGAATCTTTTGTTTATCATAGAATGTTCCTTACTTTGCTTGGTGTGCGAGTTCTCGAACTCGCACACCAAGCAATGATTTATGAATTACACTGCGGACAGTTGTTATCTACACGCTTATAACAAGCTCTATGAGAGAAATAGACATCTATTCCGCCTAGTATAGCTAAGACTACAACTACACCAAAGCATACCAACTCACCGGGTCCGGTCCATGAACAACCAATAATAATACCTAGTCCAAGAAGACCTTCGGCGGCTATTTTAGAAATTGCATCATCGTCGCACGCACTCTTATTATCAGTTTGACACTGTTCGCAAGTTTTACCGCCGCCGCTACCGCCGAACATACCACCGAACGGGTCATAGCAGTTTGTGCCTTCTACAAACTTTGCAAAATAATTGTCCCAATTTCCCCATTCGATGCCGCCGTCTCCGCCCGTGTCCCAACCGTCGCCGAAAACGCAGAAATCATCAATTGTCGAATTGGCGAACGCGCTCGAATAATTGACTTTTTGAAATTGCCAGAAATTCTTTAGATTTGCGTTTTGTTGAATTTTAGCGAGAATGCCGCTTTGGTTTCTTTGATAAATCAAATCGGCGGTTTGCTCGTTGAATATGCCTTGCATTTCGCCGCGTTCATTATATTGAAACAGTAAGTCTCTGCCGTCCGCGCCGATGAATCTGATTAACGCTCCGCGCGAGTTGTAGATATAACGTCGAGATTGTCCGTGCGAGTTTGTCAACTGCGCGACACATCCGGCTTCATCGCTGATTGTCTGAACCGAATCGACATATACTTTTAACCAAACTGGTTTTTGCGAGTTTTCAACAGATAAAGAATAAAATCACCAATCAGAACAGCGATTAAAATCCAAACCAGCGGATGTTTATATAAACTCCACCAACCTTCTTCTGCTACTACCAGCGCGTTTCCTATTCTTGGCAGCACTAAAGCCGCAAATAAAGTGAAGAAGACTATAAACAATCTCCAACCGTTAAGATTAATTTCCTTAAGTTTGCCCATAAAAGACAAGCCTGTTATTCCTACCGCTCCAAGTAGAAAGCAGGTTAAACCAAATCCTAGAAACACAACTTTTATCAAATGAGCAAGAGCGTAATCTTGCTCGACAAAGATAAATGTTGTAAACGAAACAGATGCTATCACCCAAATCACTAGACAAGTTAAAATCCATAACCTAGATTTTAGTTGCATATCTTACTGCTTTAATTCTGTCGCCTTTCAATAAATCGTTTTATCAAAAGGCGACAGACAGAGAAAGTGAAAGTTATATTACGAACGAAAGTTAAAGATTGCTCGTTGCGTGAGTGTTCTCGCGTCCTTTATCATAATTGTTTTCGCGTTTTTCCTTGTCCTTAAACTTGCGAAAGGCAAGAATAAAAATTGGAACTGCCAGAACCGTAACGAATATTTTCATTTCAAGTTGTCCAAATACCAAAGCGTGCAACAAAAAGCCGCACCACAAAACAACATTGAAAATTTTCAGTCGTCTAAATCTCCCAGTCGAGTCAAGGATAAGAACAGCTGTTTGAACAAACATTAAGGCGTAAAATAAGAAGTCCAATAGCGATATTCCTTGTGCGATAAAAATTTCATTTGGCATAACATCTCCTTTATACTTTGTTTCCAGATTATAAGTCCGGGTTTTAATTCTTAAGGAGATGCTGTTTGTTTACTAATTATTACAGCATCTCCTTAATTACCTTACTCAAATTTACAGAGGCGAAATGATACTATCTTAACGTCTAATGCAAGTAGGTTTTTGACATTCCTTGATAGCTAAAGCACACCCGGTTCCAGCAGCACCTCCCGCTACCGGATGAAGTATTAGAGCCAGAATGCAAGTTGCTCCGAATGTTTCTGGACAAGCTGCGAGGGCAATAAAACTAGCAATAACTGCCCCGGCTGCCAATAGACATACTAATGCCTTGTCAGCGCAAGCTAGACCGTCATAGCAATTATCGACGGCACCGCCCCCGCCCCCGCCAGACATACCACTAAATGGGTCATAACAAAATGGAGCTTCTACAAATTTTGCAAAATAATTGTCCCAATTTCCCCAGCCGTCTCCACCTGTGCCGAAACCATCATCAAAAAAGCAGGAATCATCAATCGCGGAACTGGTGAATGCTTCTGAATAGTTGATTTTTTGAATTTGGAAGAAATTCTTTTGACTTGTATTTTGTTGAATTTTAGCAAGATTGCCACCTTGGTTTCGCTTGTAAATCACACGGGCGGTTTGCTCGTTGAATATGCCCTGCATTTCACCGCGTTCATTGTATTGAAACAGTAAGTCTCTGCCGTCCGCGCCGATGAATCTGGTCAATGCTCCACGCGAGTTGTAAATAAAGCGTCGTGATTGTCCGCGCCAGTTTGTCATCTTCTCGATGCGTCCGGCTTCGTCGCGGGATAGTTGAACCCAATCGCCATTTGCGTTCATAACTTTCGTTATGTTGCCGCTTGCGTCGCGTTCGAGACGCCTTGAACCTCCGCGATTGTTGCTCTCACGAACGATTCGATTACTAGCGTCATATTCATAACTCTGAGCGAAGCCAGACGGCATCTTTTCTGATATTTTGCGTCCCGCCGAATCAAAAGTTCTTTCAAAACGCCCGATGTCCGAATATTCAACAGCATTCTTACGACCTTTATTATCGTATTCAAACGTTGCCGAGGAATTATCATTGAACTGTTGATTAATTTCTTGACGCTTGCTGTTAAAATTTGTTCGTGAGTTTTTACCGACTCTCCGAGTCAAATTTCCGTTTTCGTCATTAACGAGTTCAGTGCGCTCACCATTTTCAACTACTGCGGTTAATTTGCCTTTCGTATCATACTCAAATTTTTCTTCATCGCCGTCCGCTGTCACTTTCCGCGCCAATCTTTTTTGCGCGTCATAATCGAAAGTCGCCGTCGCTCCGCTGACATCCGTCAACTGAGTAGGTCGGTTGCCTTCGTCATATTGAATGTTCAAAAGAGTTCCTTGTGCATCGCTAACGTTGGTTAAAATGCCGCGCGCGTTATGTTGAACCACGCGGGCGTAGCCGAGCGAATCGGTAAAGGTAGTGCGTGTCGAGACGTTGCTTGAATTGGTTTCGTAAGCTAACCGGCTGAGTCCGACGGCATCGCCAATCTCGATTGCGCGACCACTCGCATCGTATTTTGCGCGAAGGACAATTTTATTTGCCGCGTTTATTATATTACTTAATTTTCCGCCAACGTATTCGTATTGCCATTTGCCGCCCGTTGCGGTTGTTGCGTTTTGCAGGGAATTGTTCGATTGTCCGAAGGAAACTTGTCTGCCCGTATTATCCGTAACCGATAAAAGTTTCGCATTATTACCGTTTGACCAATCAAAACTGATTTCTCCCGACAAACTTGAAATGCCGCGTATCTTGCCGTTCGAGTTCCGGTTGATTGTAACTTCAAATCCGCCCGGCGCGATTATCTGGCTTAAATAATAGTCGCCGTCCGTTCGTTTATAAACTTTGGTTATATCGCCGTTCTTCGCCGAAATCGTATTGCCGGTTTCCACATTAAATTCTTTAACGTCCGTCGAATCGGAAGGTTGCAGAATGTAATGTTTTGCTTCGGCGCGGCGGTAAGTATAGCTATCGCCCACGCTGTTCGTTAAAACGGCACTGTTATTGTTAAGAGCGATACTGTCGTTGAACGCAAATGACCAGCCGCGTCCGAGTCCGAAATCTTCAGTTCGGCTGCTGAGATAAGTTCGCTGGAAAACCAAAAGCGGATTGTCTTTGAAGGCTATATCGGTTTGAGCAAAAGCAAGTTCACCGCTCGAAGAACCAACAAATTCGATTGGAAAGCCTTTTGCCTGCGAGCGTGCAACGGGTAAAAGCTCGATGCTTTGTGTTTGACGACCTATAGTTGCTAAACGGTCAAGCGGATTTGCAGAGGCAGTGGAACAACTCGCGCAGCTTTTGACTTTCGTAAGATTACTTTTCGTTAATTTTACTTGAGGAATTACAAACGCGGTTTGTCCTAACGCAAAGAAAACGATTGAATACATCGTTATCGAAGCAAGAATACTTCTAAACATAATTCTCCTTAATTATTTAGCAATTTTCGTTACTAAGGAAAGTCGATAATCGGTATAAACCAACAAAAAATTGTGAGCAATATAAACCGGGAATCGAGAGCAGAAAATACTGCTATTTTTAAAGACTTATGCAAACAATTTAGTTTGACAAGTTGAGTGTAGCCGACAGTTTTTGAGGCTGTCTTGGGTGATTAACTTTTTCTGAACAATATGGAAGAATTGTTCTTTTTGTAAAACTGATTGTTAAGATTTTTTCGCAATATAATTTTAATAATCTTCGAGTTTTGAGATTTTGTCAGTCCGAGTCGGGTAAAGTTCCAACCAAACCGAAATAAACAAAAAATTATTACAAACTTGCCGTCTGGAATAATTAACCGTTGCATTTATAAAATTTATTGTCAAGCTGAAATTAGTTTTGTCAATTTATTAAATAAGCTATTTTACTTTTGCTGAATTCTCAACAAATAGCTGCAAACGGCGATTGGAATGCCAGCCGAAACCGCAATTCTTTGTCCGGCGGGAATTTCCTGATTATTGATTGTTGCCGGATTCCGTCCTTCGCCGACAATTGAAAAACTTCCGTTTGAAAATACCAGACTGAGATGGCGACGGCTGATTTCCGGGTCGCCCGGCAAAGTAATATCAACCGGCTGAGATTTTGAACCGCGTCCGATGCTGATTTCATTTTTATAAATCGGCATCACGCTTTGCCGCACGTTGCCGCGCCAAATTTCAAGACGATAAAGCTCCGGCAATTGGCGTCTGTGAACCTGCGTCATTTCTTCCGCGTCGTCTGATTGAAAATCGGAATCGGGCTGATGAGGCGTTTGCTGAACCGTCGGCGGTTGATTTAGATTTACTGAAGGCTGAGTTACAAAACTCGGAGTTTGTAGAATCGGTTGATTTTGCGGAATGTTTTGCGGCGGCGGCGGCGGCGGCGGTAAATTTTTCGGACGAGACAAAATGCCGGTTTTATTGCTCGAATCTTCGTCCCAACTGTGCTGCACCCGAACGTCGCCTTTTTCGAGCGTGCCGTCCACTCGAAGCTCGACGGCGAAGGACTGGGTTTCCAATTTCTTTTTTCCGGCAATCTCTTTGGCGCGCTCGGCTAAAATATGATAGAGACCCTGTTCAAGCCCGCGCCGTTTGACGCCCTGCCATTCCTTATCGTCCTGCTCGCTGAGAAAAATAGTATATTCGCTCGGAATAATCGCCGTGCCTTGCGGCAGCGGCACGAGTTCGCTCTGCATCACGTCTTCAACCATTTTGGCAATCTTGACGATGAAGGCTTCCGCCTGACTGCGCGGTTTGACTTGCGCGTCGCGGGCGGCTTCTTCCAAAACCATTTCCACGCTCTCGCCGTCAATCCAATGTCTAACTTTATTTAAAACGCTCATTTCAATTATGGATTTTAGATTTCGGATTTTGGATTGGCAATAGTTCGTAGATTGTAGTTCGTGTTCTTTGAGAAATTTCAACAAACGCCGGACAATTTACAACAGAACTAATCCAAAATCCAAAATCCAAAATCCGTTCACTCCTGCACATCGACGTATTTTGCATAAACCCAGCCACGGTCAATATAATTAGGATTATCCTTCGGACGGCTGTATTCGACCACTTCGATTTCATACCAATTATCGTTTGCGCTTAAAATTTTAACACGCGAATCCTTCGGCGCCATTCCAATCGGATCATTTTTCGTCGTCGGCGCAGGACGCAGATTTAAATCCGTGTTGACTTTTCCAATCTGCGTTTTAAATGGATTGCCGATTTGGGGCAAAACGCCGCGACCGCGCAAATAATTATGCGTTCCGTAAAGAATTCCGGCAAATAAACCGAGGAAAATTATAAAAACCGCAAAACGCCGCAGGACATTTTGCCGTGTTCTTCTCAATTTAGGAAGTTCCTCATAATCGGGAACAATTTCTTTTTCAATTGTCGGCGGCTGCGCGTTGAGAGAATGATTAAAATTTTGATTGTCCAATCTAACGACCAGCGGCGCGTTGTCGGAAATTGAAAAATTATTTTTCAATTTCAAGTCGCGCGAAGTGTTAAATACGGGTTTTTGCGGTGCGTTCGACGTATAACCGGCAGCAATGTGCGGCTGCGGAATTTGATGTGGTGCGGTGAAAATTTTTGTTTCGGCGTCGCGGTCTTCTTCTTCGGCGAGCAGTTTTATTTTCGATAAATCCTGCCAGAAATCATTGACGGTTTGATAACGTTCACGCGAATCGTTTTGCGTCGCTTTATTTAAGATTTTTATCAAATCGCCTGCCCAGGGCTTTTGGCGCATTACAAAAGGAAGCTCGGTAACCGGTTGATTAGTAAAAAAACGCGGCGATTCGCAGGTTATCAAAACGTAAGCCGATTTTGCCAGCGAATAAATATCGGCGGCGGGCGTTAGTTTGGTAAATGTCAGCGTTCCGGTGTTTCCCGCAAAAATCGGGCTGTGTTCGGGCGGCGCAAACATATTCGTTCCGACGCGCGTTATAGGCGAATCCGACTGCGTAACACGCGCCACGCCGAAATCGGCGATTTTCGCAGTTTGGCGGTCGGCGGTTAAAAGCAGATTTTGCGGCTTGATGTCGCGGTGAATAATGCCGTTTTCGTGCGCGTGTCCGAGACCGGCGCAGACCTGTTCGAGATAAAACAAAGCCTGCGACAAATTCAGACTTTTTTCCCGGCACGATTTTGCCAAATCGCCGCCCGGCAGATATTCCAAGACGAGGTAATGGAAAATCGTCCCGCGCAAATCACGCGCCGTTCCGTGTCCTAAACGGCTGATGACATTCGGATGGCGCACGCGATCGAGCGCAATCGCTTCGTTTTGAAAATTCTCGACTAAGGTTCGTTCCAAATCAACGTCCAAATCGTTTTGCAGAAAAACGTTGAGAGCTTTGATGACGACCGATTTGTGCGGCGACTGCGTGGCGGCGAGCGCATCGCGGGCAACGTAGATTTCCGCGTAGCTTCCCTGACCCAAAGTTCTCCGGATGTCGTAGCGCCCGTCGAGCCGCGTGTTGTTTAACGAAAGTTCCTTCATCGTGTATCGGTCAAATCAAACGCTGCCGGAAAAAGAAATTTTCACTCTCAGCATTACGCATATTATAAATTCAAAGTTCGCTAAATACATAATCTATTTGTGAAAGCGGATGAAGCGGTTTTATAAATAAAGTAAAATAAAAACGTCAAAGTTTTCCGTTTATCTTTATTTCAACAAACAATTCAGATAAAATGTCAGCCAAAACAGCAGTCGTAATTTAATTTGCAAACGATGTCGCAACCTGAAACAACGCCGGTCAAAAAATCCCTCTCGCCCGATTGGTTCGTGCGCGGCATTCTGACAAAGCTCGGCGAGATGTTTGACCGGCTGACCGGCAGAAATTGGAAGCCGTCGAGCAGCTTGGCGACCAGCGAGTTGATTGAGAAATTAAAAACTCTGCTTGACTCCGAAGCGCGGGACTTGGGCGAAAAGGGAAGATTCGCTCCGCACATTATCAAGCTCAAAATGCAGTGGGACAAATTTTCAACCGACGCCGAACAATCTTTAAAAAAACTCGAGACGGAATTACTGACCGCCGCGATTGACCATATCAACGACCGGCGTTATCACACTTATGCGCCGATGCAGTTTGAAATAAAACAAGATTATTTCACCGAAGGCGTGAAACTTTCCGCGAGCTTCGATAAATTTGCCGTCGAAGAAAATGACGAAACAGAAGAAATAAACGTTACCGTTCCAGATTTGAAAAATATTGTGATTCCTTCGGCTGAGAATGAAATTATCGAGCCGGAAAAAGAAATATTTAGTGTATCGTTCACCGTTAATAACCAACCGAAACAAGTTCAACTCATCTTTTCGCCAAAAGAAAGAAAAACTGTCGGCAGAACAAAGGAAAACGATTTATGGATAAATGATACGAGCGTTTCTAAAATGCACGCCGCGCTTGTCTTAAACGACGACAATCAACTGGTAGTGGCTGATACCGGCTCGACCAACGGAACTTTTGTGAGCGGCATGCGTATCGCCTATGGTAAAGCGATAGTGTTAACGGACACGGAGAAATTGAGTTTCGGCACGGTCGATGTTGAGCTGCGACACATTCCGCGCGAAAAACTTGAAGAGGAAAAAATTGCTCGGGATTTTTCCGGCGAAGATACTGTTACGAGCAGGAATTTTTCTACTGAAGAAAATGTTCGTATGAAAAATAAGTATTCGACCAGAGTGGATTTTTCGATTAACGAGAATGAAGCAAGCGAGCAGGTTTTATCTGAACACTCTTCTTCTTCGCCGACGAAAGGTTTCATAACCAAAGACAATCTGGAAGAAGCAAACGGTGAAGACTTACAGCCGAATGAACCGGAAAATTCTGCTGACTCCGATATTAAACCGACAAGACGGTTAGAAGAGGACAACTCATAAATGGCTAACTTTTTGTTTCTCTTTTTACAATTCGACTGGGAAAAACTGCGTCCCGAAAATTTATTCGGCGGTCAGGTTTTAGAGCGCACGCCGGCGGGTTTGAGTATTATTTATACTATCGGCGTCGCGGTTTTGATTGTTCTGCTGATAGTTTTGTCGTTCGCCAATTTCCGCCGTCAGAAATTCGCTTTTGAAGAAAATTTACCCGACGAAGTAAAGCGAAAGTTAACCACGACATTGGCAAATCGCAGCCTGCGCGTCTGGCAAATCGTCTTTGTGATTTTGGCTTTTTTTGTCTATGGATTTCACGTTTATTGGACGTATTACGCCGACGATTATAACGAGCAGTTTCAGGCTCTGAGCTACAAAGATTTGCGTAATCGGCGCACGACCGCCGCGAGTTTGCGCGGTTGGATGCTCGACCGTTCGGGAAAATTGGGAAACGCGCTGGCATATTATAAATTGAATAAAGACGGCGATATTTCACGTTCTTTCGCGCTCGAAAAGGAAATGGCGCATCTGTTGGGAACGGAGCGCGGAACGCCCGGACTCGAGCGCACGATTTACAAAAAACAAGCCGACCAAACGCCGGAAGCGTGGGAAGTTTTGACAAAAATCAAACGTAAGGAAGAAGAACAGCGCGACGTGCGCGTCACGCTCGACCGCGATTTGCAAGCCTTTTTAGCCGAGCAGTTAAACGGCAAAAAAGGCGCAATCGTCGTGTTGAATCCGCAAACCGGCGACGTTTTGGCGATGTATTCAAATCCTTCGTTCAGCTTGTCCGACACGCAAACGCTCGACAATTATCTGAAACTCGAAGGCGACAAAATGAACAAGCCGCTGCTTAGCCGTGCGACACGCGAGTATTACGTTCCGGGTTCGACCTTTAAAACTTTTACATTGATTTCCGCATTTCGCGCCGGACGCGAAAATTCGAGATTTTCGAGTTTTCCGGGCGGTTTCGTGCCGTATAAAAATTCGCGTCCGATTGTTGACGCGACACAGCATTACGAAAATGGAAGCGTATCGGGCGCGTGCGATGGCGGCTGCCAGGAAAAAGACATTACCGAAGCATACAAAGTATCGAGCAATCAATTTTTCGCGCAGTTAGGAATTAGTTTGGGACGCGAACGACTGCGCGAGACCGCCGGCGCGGTCGGCATCGGCGCGGTCGACACGCCCGAAGAAGCCGTCTCGCAAGGATTTTTCCCTGAAATTTGGAACACGAGCAATCAGAAAATTGCCAACGCGCTCGCGCCCGAACAATCAACAATCGTTACGGGTAATAAAATCAGTCTCTACGATTTAGGTTTGGAAGGAATGGGACAAGGCTATGCCGGACAAATGACGCCGTTTCAGATGGCTTTGATTGCTTCGGTTCCGGCGAATATGGAAGGCAAATTGATGAAGCCGAAAATCGAAGCCGACTTGCCGCCGCAGGCTTTCGCCCAAGTACTCTCGCCGCAGCAAGCCTCCGCGATACGCGACATTATGTCAACCGTCACGGAAGAACCGGGCGGCACGGCGACCGCGGTTTTTAGTCGAATGGCGGGAACCGGGATTCGCGTCGGCGGAAAAACCGGAACGGCTGAAAAACAAGCGTTGTTGTATGACGAAAAAACAGGAAAGTTGAAAACTTTTAGGCGTAAAGTAAAAGACGAAAACGGAAATTCGGTAGAAAAGGATTTTCCGCAGATGTATGAGCGCACGGACAGCTGGTTTATCTGCATCGCGCCGCTTGAACTGCCGCAGCTTGCAATTTCGGTGGTCGTCGAAGGCGGCGGTTTCGGCGCAAAAGTCGCAGCGCCGATTGCCGTCAATGTGATTATGAAAGCAAGAGAATTGGGACTTTTGGGCGAGCAATATAAGCCGAAACAACAATCGCAGCCGATAAATCAAACTACGAGACAAGGAAAAAAGAAGAAGAAATAATCGTCCACAGAGTAATTATAAAAATCTCTGTGTTCTCTGTGTCTCTGTGGTAAATAAATCTTATGAAAAACCGCGCTTCGATAAATGTTTTAATTTTACTTTTGATTGTCGCGCTGACGGCAATCGCGCATTATTCGATTCATTACGGCGCGTTGATTCGCGGTTATGAAACATCGCCGCTCACTGCCGAAAGAAATCTTTTTCTGCTTTTTGTTCTTGCCGTTTTACCGATTTTTTTTACTCGCTTCCTGAAATTTCAAGGCAATTGGACGCTTTATACTTCGGCGGTTTTGCTGTTTTCAATCGGCTTGACGGTTCAGTATCGTTTGTTCAGCGACCCGGAGTATACTTCCCGAAAAGACAAAGCCGAGGCACGCGAAGCAAAAATCAAAACTTTACAGCTTCACTATATTCAGGAAAATTATTCGGCTGAAAAAAAACAAATGATGGGCTTGCCCGCCGTGCCGCCGTCGCCGGTTGATTTGTCAAAAGAAACGCCGAGACCTGCCGAAGGCGGTTTGGTTGACGTTTTTCTTTCGGGCAGAACGCTGATTCCGCTTTTTGCGATTGCTTGCTTTGTCGGCGCTTTCGTGTTGTTTCGGCGCGACGACGTTTTGGGTATTTTGCAGCGAAACGGTTTTTTGGTCGTTTTGCTGACGCTAGTTCCTTTGCTCGTCGCGGCTGTTACTTCCAAAGCTGGAAAGGCTATCGGCAATATGACGCCGTGGGAACCTGCGAAAATTCCGTTTCTTATTGGTTTTGCGGCGATTTTGGCTGTTTTGTATAAAAATTTAGCCAGAACTTATTGGGGTGTGCCGCGCGCCAAAGATGTAATTCCGCTCGTGTTTATGGCGATTCTGCCGTTTGTGCCGTTTTTTGTCTTGAAGGATTTCGGTCAAATGATGGTTTTCAGTTCTGTCTATGCGACGCTTTATTTAATTGCCGTGCGGCGGCTTCCGCAGAGAATCGTTTTAATCGGAAGCGTCGCGCTGCTGGTCAGCGTTTTGGTCGTCGGCGCTCTGCCGGTTAAAACACAGGAAAAAATTCCGCTTTTGCCGACGCTCGCCGCGCCGGTCAAAACGGTTTTGCCAAACCGGATTCAGCAGCGCTTTCATTTGTGGCTCGACGGTTTTAATCCGCCCGAACCGGATGTCGTTTGGTGGCAAAAAGATTACGACGAATACTATGCCGACCTGGTAAAGAAAAATCCGAACTTGCCGCAGCTTTTGGAGGAAGACCCGAATCTGCAAAAATCAATTAACGTTGACGCCTGGTTCGACGTTCTGGCGTTTCAGCCCGCGCAGGCGACATTCGGTTTGGCGTCGGGCGGAACGACCGGAAGAGGTTTGGGCTTGGGTTTTGCCGAATTGATTCCGGTCGCCGATTCCGATTATATCTATGCGGCGCTGGCTGAAGAACTCGGGCTTTTAGGCGGTTTATTGGTAACCTTTGCGCTGATAACTTTTATCAGCGCGGGCGTTCGCACGGCGCTCGACGCGAGAGATATGTTCGGCAAACTTTGTGCGGCTGGACTCACGGCTTTTATCGGATTTCAAGCGCTCGTCAATATGGGCGGAATCACCAGAGCCTTGCCGATGACCGGAATTACGCTGCCGTTCGTTAGTCACGGCGGTTTTAGTCTGGTAACGAGTTTTGTGATGCTCGGAATGCTGCTTGCCTTTTCGCATCGCAACGCGGTTGACGCTAATCAAGTTCAAAGTTCAAGGTTCAAGGTTCAAGGTTAGTTTCAGGTTTTTAACTTTGAACTTTGAACCTTGAACTTTGAACAATTTCGGAGAAATTTATGATGGAAAACAATTTTCAGATTGATTCGGCGGCTGTTTCCGACAAAGGCTTAAGCGAAAAACGTCCGCAAAACGAAGATTCTTTTTTGGAGTTAAATGAAAGCGGGCTTTTTGCCGTTGCCGACGGCGTTGGCGGAGCGCAGGCGGGCGATGTCGCTTCGCAGATGGCGATGGAAATTCTCGCCGAAGCCTTTGCCAATTTAAAGGAAGACGGCGATGTCGAAGAGATGATGAAAATTGCCATCGAACGCGCCAACGAAGCGATTTATCAGATGTCGCACGATTTGCCGCAGCTTTCGACAATGGCGACTACGGTTGTCGCGCTTCACCTCGAAGGAAATATCGCAACTATCGGTCACGTCGGCGATTCAAGGATTTACCGGCTCGACGAAAGGGGAAATATATTTCGTGAGACGCAAGACCATTCGATGGTCGAAGACGAAGTTCGCGCCGGGCGAATGACAATGGCGCAAGCCGCCACGCATCCGAGCCGCAACATTATCTCTCGCGCGCTCGGAGCGGATGCCTCGGTCGAAGTCGATATGAAAACGATTATGTTCGAACCGCACACGACGTTTCTGCTCTGTTCGGACGGCATCACGCGCCACATCGACGATTTTCAGCTTCGTGAGCTTTTACTGTCCGGCGACTCTGCCGACGGTATTTGTCGGCGAATGAAGGAAATTTGCTACGAGCGCGGCGCGGAAGATAATCTAACCGCCGTCATTGCCAGGATTTCCGACGTTGTTACCGGAAAAAATAACGGCAGCGGCAAGTCTGTTGCGGACTTTGAAGAAAATACCATTGCGACGGCGCGTCCGACGCAAAACGAAAATTGGATTACTCCTGATAATTTAAATGAACTGCCCACCTATCCGCTTCAAATGCCTGAGCCGGAAGACGCATCCGAACAGGATATAGATTTGACCGATGAGATTTTAGTTCCGCCTTCGATAAGAACTTCAAAATCGTCCGTTTTACAATCCGAAATTTTACCCGACAGTAATGTCCGGCAAGTCGGAATTGAAAGAGACGTAAAATCTTATAAAGTCGAAGAAGTGAGTGATTTCGCAAAACTATTTTCTTTCCATTCACTTTTGCTTTTATTATTAGGCGGCGTTATCGGCGCGGGCGCGATTTATTTTTTATCGCCCGGCAAACCGAAGCCGGAAGTCCCTCAAATCATTCAGCAGCAAACACCGAATATTCCGTATTCCGCTTTTGAAAATAATAGGCGCAATGTCGACAGAAATCCCGAACAGTATATTTTCGCCAGCAATGGACGAGCCGAAAGCGCCGAAGATTATTATCTGTTGGGTCGCGCGAATATGCTCTCGGCAAAATATCCCGAAGCCAAAAAAGCGTTTGAAGAAGCTAAGAATCGGCTTGCCCAAACCAGCGAAGTCAACAGCAAAATTCTGGCAAACGAGATTGCGATGGCTTTAGCGATTATCAATGATCCTACGGCACAGAGAGCATTTGAAAAGGATGTGAATTTGAATAAAATCAACGACGGTAAATCTGCAAATGCAAACATCGGCGCAAACTCGACCACCGGTTCGAGAAATTCTTTCAGCCGCAATCGGAGATAGACGGTAATTGATTTACAGTAAAATTTTTTTGATTTCGAGCGGCGCGTTTCCGCCCTTTTTACTGCCTCTGTCTTTTGGCTTCATACAAAATCACGCCGCAGGAAACTGCCAGATTGAGACTTTCAACTTGGTTTTCCATCGGAATTATTAAACTTTCGTCAATCGCGCTTCGCTCTTCTACGCTGAGACCGTGAGCTTCAGAACCGAAAACCAAAAGACGGGGCTTCTTCCAATCAATATCCAAATAACTTTTTTGTGCATTGACATCGGCGCAAATTGATTTTAGATTTTTTTCCTTCGCCCAATTTATTGCATCAAAGAAATTCGCGTTCGACCAAATCGGAAGCCTGAAAGTTGCGCCCATCGCGCCGCGCAGAGCCTTTGGCGAGAAAACGTCCGCTGAATTTTTTGTCAAAATTACGCCCGAAACGCCGACCGCTTCGCAGGTTCGCAAAATCGCGCCTTGATTTGTCGGATTGTTTATTCGGTGAACCAAGACGACGAGCGGAGTTTTTTGTGCTTCGCTTTCTAAAACAGATTCAATCTTTTCTTTGTTCGTTTCAGGCTTTTCGCAAATTAAGACAATGCCTTGCGAGTTTTTCGTATCGGAAAGGGAATTGAAGGTTTTTTCGGAAACTTCAGTCGGATTAAAGTTTCCAACCGTTTGTAAAAATTCTCGCCCCTGTTCGGTTTTTGAAAAACTCTCGGTAAAATAAACGTCCGCAATTTTCAAATTCGACCGCAAAACTTCTTTAGCCAGCCGCAAACCTTCGACAAAAACTCGGTCTTCAATCAAAGAATCGCGCACTTTTCGGGCTTGTTTTATTCTTTGGTTATCGCGGCTGGAGATTTTCAGCATTAAATTGCCATTAAACTAATATAACTCTTTCGCGTTTCTTGCCGGAGTTTTGAGTGACGGTAAAAATTTGGTCTGCAATAAATATTGTTCCCGTTCTTGCGGCTTTGGTATTTGCCGCAACGCTAAAAGTGACGGTTGTATCTCCGGAACCGTCTGTGCCGGAAGTAATTGTGATAAAAGGGTCGCTGCTGACGGGTGAAACGCTGCATCCCGGTTGTGTCGTTACGGTAATACTCCCGATGCCGCCGCCTGCCGTAAAATTCTGCGTCGTCGGAGTGATTGAATAAGTGCAGGGCGGTGGTTGTACTTCATAAGCGCCGATGTCAATAATTCCACCAGCCAGCCGTTTGAGACCGCGCTGGTCGGTTGCCGCCGCGCCCTCGTTGTTTCCTGCATTGATAGCAGGGCTTCCCGGAAGCAGCGCGCGCGTATCGGTCTGTCCGCCGTTGTCTTTCAGCACGCCGAGCAAAGGATTGATTGATGTCGCGGCGGTTCCTACCTGGTCGCCGTTTTCCGCGTCGATAAAACCCGTTCCGCCGGTGGAATTTCCAATTAAATTGTTGCCAAGCGATACAAATAAACCTTTGATATCCGGATTTATCGCAGCATTATTAGAAGCTATAATCGAATTGCGAACTTTTAGGGTGCCGCTGAAACTATAAACTCCGCCTGTTCCGCTGCCGTCCGTTGCGGTATTATTGCTTATCGTGACATTGTTAAGCGTTAGGTCGCCGGTGTTTAGAATTCCGCCTGCTAACCTGGCGGTATTGTTGCTGATAGTCGAGTTGTCGATATTGACTATTCCAGCCTCGTTCGTCAAAACATCGACGTTGCCGAGTATGGTAGCAACTCTTGAAGTTGTATTATTACTGATAGTAGAGCGCGAAACATTCAGTATTCCGCCATTATTTAAAATAGCAACCCCGATATTGTCCCTAACCGCGATTTCCGAGAGATTCAAGGTGGTATTTTTATAAACGACGGAGAAAATTTCTCCCGAATTAGTATTACAGTCGGCTACGGTCAGCCTGCTAATACCTACTTCTATGGGATTTGTCCCGGTATCGTTCTGAATAACAATAACCTGAAATGCATCTCCGGTTATGGTCAACAACCTGGCGCCCGGACCGGTTATATTTACATTTTTTGTAATTACAAGCCTGCTCTCCAGATTAATAATTGCTGACGGAGGCAAAGCAAAGCTAATCGTATCTGGAAAATCTCCGTCTGCATTTGCCGAATTGACCGCTTCTCTCAGCGAGCAATCGACGCCGGAATTACAAAACATATCCCGGTCGTCGTCGCGCGTAACTACGAAATCTGCGGCGCGTCCGGTTAGGGCGAAAATAAGAATAAAAAGTATCGAGAGGTATTTCATTTGTCTTAATTTCATATTTATAAATTTCAAAATATATTTGTCTAATTTTGTTTCCGGTATAAAAGCCGGTAAATATCAAATACTCGCGGCGGGATTTGAACCTGCGACTTCTTCCTTCGGAGGGAAGCACTCTATCCACTGAGCTACGCGAGCATAAACCTGAAAAGCATTCAATTGTTAATAATAAATTTCAGCTTTTTTCATCTGAAACTTCTACGAACTCAACCGTATCGATAAAAAACTTTATAATTATCAATCATCTGAACCAAAGCCGCAAGAAAAATTTATTTTGGCTGTATAGTAACACTTTTTATCACGATATTTTCCGACGGATGCTCGCTTTTCTGCGGAATGCCGATTGTGCTGCCATCGCCGGTCGGCACGGCGGCAATCGTTCGGACATTATTCATACCTTCGATAACCTTGCCGAAAATCGTGTAACGATTATCAAAGCCTTTCTCGCGTCTGAGCGTGATAAAAAACTGCGAATTTGCCGTGTCGTTGCCCTGACCGCGCGCCGCGCCGAGAATTCCCGTGTCGAACGGAAGGTCGGAAAATTCGGCTTTAACATCCGGCTTATCCGAACCGCCCTGTCCGTCATTAGTCGGGTCGGCGTCCTTTGAAAGCGGGTCTCCGGCTTGAATGACCGTTTGGTTAATGCGGTGAAAAGTCGTGCCGTTGTAAACGCCTGCTTTGGCTAATTCCTTAAATCGCTCCACCATTTTCGGCGCGATGTTTGAATAGAGTTCAACTTTTATCGTGCCGAACGCCTCCGAGTTTTCCATCTCGATAACCGCAATCTCGGCGTCCGCAACCGGCGCGACGCCTTTTTTTATCTCTCCGTTAGCAGAGTTTTTGACAGGTTGATTTTTGTCGCACGACAAAAAAAGCAAGACCGAAATTAAAACGAATAAAATTGATAATTTTCTGTTCATAATTTTTGTTGAATTTACAATTATTCAAAAAAGTTTGCGACTGTCAATCAAAATCGTCACCGGACCGTCGTTGACCAATTCGACATCCATCATAGCCCGAAAGCGTCCCGTTTCAACTTTTTTTATTTGTGCTTGCGCTGCCGCGACGAAAAATGCGTAAAGCGAATCGGCTTTTTCCGGCGCGGCGGCTTCGACGAAAGAAGGACGCCGACCTTTTCTCGTGTCCCCGTAAAGCGTAAATTGCGACACGACGAGAAGTTCTCCCGCCGTATCGAGCAGGGAAAGATTCATTTTTCCGTCGGCGTCTTCAAAAATGCGAAGATTGAGCGTTTTTTCAAGTAGATAAACCGCGTCTTTTTCCGTGTCGTCGATTGAAACGCCTAACAAAACCAAAATTCCTTTACCGATTTTACCGACGGTTTCATCGCCGACCGAAACTTTTGCGCGAGAAACTCTTTGAATGACGGCACGCATATTTGATAAGGGATAAAGGATAAGGGATAAGGGATAAATAAAACAAATGTTCGCCATTCCTTGTTTATTCTTTATCCTTTATCCTTCGATTGTAACTTTCTCCATCACAACTTTTTCGAGCGGCTTATCGCGGTCATTAACACGAACTTCGGCGATTTGGTCAACCACATCTTGACCCTCGATAATCTGACCGAATTTTGTATAAAGCGGCGGCAGAGGATAATCGTTGTGCATTATAAAAAATTGCGAGCCATTCGTATTCGGACCCGAATTTGCCATCGCCACCGTGCCTTTTGAATACGCGCCCTGATAAAGCGCGGAGTTTTTATTGATTTCGTCGTTAAACTTTCCGCCCCAAGCCGATTCGCCGCCGTAGCCTTCGCCCAACGGGTCGCCGCCCTGCACCATAAAATTCTTAATAACGCGATGAAAAATCACGCCGTCGTAATAACCTTTTTCAGCCAGCAGACGAAAGTTTTCCGTCGCCTTCGGCGCGTCTTCTTCGAGAAGTTCAAATTTAATCGTTCCTTTATTTGTTTTTATTATTGCCGTTTTGTTTGCCATTAAAATCTCCTAAAATATATTTTTCTATTGCTAATGCTACACCGTTTTCGTCGTTGCTCAAAGTCGTATAAAATTCTTCGCGTTCTAACAATTCAGGCAAAGCGTTTCCCATCACGACGGCGGTTCCGGCGTATTCGAGCATTTCCAAATCGTTAAAATTATCGCCCATCACCATCACGTTTTCAGCCAAAAGATTATTTAGCAACGCGAGTTTTTCAACACCGATTCCTTTAGACGCGTCGGGCGGCAAAACGTCAATCAAGGTGAAATTCATTTTTGAATAGACGGTGGTCAAAACGGTCGCGCTTTGCTCCAATTCGTCTCGCAAAATCATCTCCAGATGAGCCATCGGCGCGCACGCGCCCGAAAAGGAAACGTGAACCGTATCGATTTCGCCCGCAACGTCTTCGAGATTTTCGACATGGTGAACGGCTTCTTCGGCTTCCGCGCCGTGCAGACGCTTTGACCAGGCGATATATTTTTGAAGCGGAATGTTTTCCTCAGAAATTCTGTCGTAAAGCAAAACGCCTTTGCCAACCGGGTCGGCGCTTATCATCGCATCCGCGCCGAACTCGCGCCCGACGCGCAAAATCTCGCTGACGATTCGCTTCGGCACAATCGAAACGGCGACGGTTTCAAGCGTCTGCGCGTATTTCAGCAACGCTCCGTTATGCGTAATCAAAGGCGCGTTTAATTCCAACTGCAAACCGACGGGCATCGCGTCGCGGAAACGCCTGCCGGTCGCAATCGTAACCAGCACGCCTTTTTCTTCGGCTTGTTTAATCGCTCGTTTGTTTGTTTCGGAAGTTTCACCCCGCGAATTGAGAAGCGTTCCGTCGAGGTCGAGTGCGAGAAGTTTTATCATCGAGAATTATTTTGCCTTAAATCTTTGATAAATTCACGTTCAAAAATAAATTGTAATTAAATTTTTTCTTTGGTTTTTATTTATTTCTTTGCTGTCCGAGCCAGGTTTGATATGCAACTTTGGCGCGTTCAAAATCGCGGGCGTTATTGAAAAAGGCGGATGTGCCGTCGTTTTTTGAAACGTCCAAAACGTAATAAATATAATCGGTCTGCGCCGGATACAAAGCGGCTTTGAGCGCACTTTCAGAGACGGAGGAAATCGCGCCGGGCGGAATGCCGCCGAAACGTCTGGTGTTGTAGGGCGAATCGACTTCCAAATCGCTTTTGTTGATTGTGCCGTCCCAACGGTTTTGCATTTTGGCGACATAAACCGCCGTCTGGTCAATTCCGAGCGGTATGTTTTTCGCTATCCGATTATAAATAACCGATGCGACGACGGGGCGTTCCGCTTCGACGTGCGATTCGGTTTCGACCAGAGACGCAATCGTGACGATTTCGTGCGGCGTTCTGCCGAGCGCGCGGGCTTTTTCATTCCATTCGGGTTTCCATATTTTTTTGAATTGCTCGACCATTGTTTTAATTATTTCTTTCGGCGCAATGTCGCGCGGAAGACTGTATGTGCTGGGAAACATATAGCCTTCGAGGTTTTTTGCCGTCGGGTCAAATTCTTTTATCAGCGAAGTGTCGTCCATCAAAGTCAAAATCGATTTTTCGTCCATCGTCGGCGTTTGAGGAAATTTCTCGGCGATGCGTTTTGCAATGTCGAAGCGTGTGAAGCCTTCGGGAATGGTAAATTTTGTTGTCCTTTCTTCGCCCTTTTCGAGTTCCTTCAAAACTTGAAGCGGCGTAATCGGCGAGTCGAATTGGTATTCGCCCGCTTTCAGCTTGCTTGCATCGCCGAATGAGCGCAGATAGATTTGCGTCGGCAATTCGCCCGGCAAAATGCCTTCGGCGGCGAGTTTGCCGATGATTTGATTCGGTGTCGAGCCTTTCGGGATTTCGATAAATTGATTGGCTTTATTGTGGCTTTGCTGTTTATTCAGCGCATCGTAAATCCAATATGAAACACAGCCGAGCGCGACGATTGACAGCAGGAATAAAACGAATAAAAATTTTATAAATCTCATCGTGTTGGATTTTATCAGAAAAATTAACCGCAGATAAACACAGATGAACGCAGATAAAATTTAAACATCAAAATATGAAAAGAATTTTTACGGCAATTGATATTTCGGACCAAACTCGGACGAAAGTTGCTGATTATATCGAATATTTGCGCGGCGAATTTCCGCAAGTTCGCGTCGGTTGGGAAAGAGCGGAAAAACTGCATCTGACGCTAAAATTTCTCGGCGATATTGATGAGTCGCAATTGGAAAATTTAATCGAAGCAGTTGAAAATGCGGCAAAACAAATTTCAAATTTCAGATTGCAAATTTCAGAAACGGGCGTGTTTCCTTCAAAAAGAAACGCGAGAATATTGTGGCTTGGCGTAAGGGGCGACGCGGAAAACTTGCAAAAGCTAAATAAAATTTTGGAGATCGAATGCGAAAAAGCGGGATTCGCAAAAGAGAAAAGAGATTTTAAAGCGCATCTGACAATTGCGCGTCTGCGCGAACCGCACAAATCAAAAGAATTAGTGCAAAAACATTTGGAAAATGAATTTGAAGCGGTCGAATTCGAGACCAAGGAAATTACTATTTATGAAAGCAAACTTTTGCCGAAAGGATCAATTTATTCGGTGATTCTAAAAAGCAAATTTACAGGGATGAGTAGGCTTCGCGGCTTGATGAACAGGGATAAATAGGCAGTAGGCAGTAGCAGTCGGTAGTAAATTTCCTTTCCGCCAACTGCTACTGCCTACTGCCTATTTTAGAGTATCGCTGTAAATTATTTTTCTTTCAAATACTTTTCAATCGCCTGCGTTACCGTCTCACTTTCCGGCGTGTTTTTCGACGAAAAACGCGCGACGATTTCGCCTTTTCGATTGACCAGAAATTTGTTGAAATTCCAGGAAATATCGCCCGCAAAATTCGGATTGGTTTCCTTGCTCGTCATAAATTTATACAAAGAGTCCTGGTCTTCGCCTTTGACGGAGATTTTGGCGAACATCGGGAATTTTACTTTGTATTTCGATTCGCAAAATTCTTTGATTTCGTTATTTGTTCCCGGTTCTTGCTCGTTAAAATTATTTGCCGGAAAACCGAGAACGTAAAATCCCTGCGCCTGATATTTTTCGTAAATCGCCTGCAAGCCTTCGTATTGCGGCGTATAACCGCATTTGCTCGCCACATTTACAATCAGCAAAACCTTGCCTTTATATTTATTGAGTTTTACGTCTTTGCCGTCAATATCCTTCATTTTGAAATCCAAAACGGATTTCGGCGCGTTATTCGGCATCTCGTTAGAAACAAAACCAAAACCGTAAGCCGTAATTAAACCGCCGATGAAAAGCGCAACCAGTAAAATAGATAATTTTTTCAACATAAATTTTCTCCAATCAAATCTTAGAAATGTAATCGAAACAGCGAAACGATTTTAACATTATTTATTCAACTCGCGCGGCTGACGCGGCGGCGGCGGCATAGTCGGCGGCATTTCCTTTTTCTCGCCGGTTTCCGCAAAAACTTCCTTTATCGCGCCGATGCTCGACAGCAGAGAAGAAGTTTCCATCGGCATAAAAATAACCTTCGAGTTATTTGTTTTCGTCATATCGCGCAAAGATTCGATATAGCGCGACGTGATCAAATACTGCGTAGTTTGCTGCGGGTCGCCGATTGATTGGGCGATTTGAGCAATTGCCTGAGCATCCGCCATTGCCGATTTCAATCTCGCCTGCGCCGCGCCGTCCGCCTGCAAAATCGCCGATTCTCTTTCGCCTTCCGAGCGCGTAATCGAGGCTTGTTTTTCACCTTCGGCGCGGGTCATCGCGGCTTGTTTTTCGCCTTCCGCCTGCAAAATTAAAGCGCGTTTGTTGCGTTCCGCCGTCATTTGTTTTTCCATCGTGATTCGCACGTCTTCGGGCGGCGTGATGTTTTTGACATCGATGCGCGTAACTTTGACGCCCCATTTATCCGTCGCTTCGTCGAGAATCAAACGCAGTTCGCTGTTGATTTGGTCGCGCGAGGAAAGCGTGTGGTCTAAATCTAATTTTCCGATAACCGAACGCATCCCAGTGAAAGTCAATTGGACGACGCCGCCGACCAAATCGGCGATTTCATAGGCGGCTTTCATCGGGTCTGTAACCTGCCAGTAAATAACCGAATCCACATTTATCATCACGTTGTCGCGCGTGATAACCGATTGCGCCGGAAGGTCTATAAACTGCTCACGAAGGTCGAGCTGAGTCGTTCCGGGACGCACGTTTGTCCAATAGACGGCGCGTGCCGATTCAAAAAACGGAACGATTATATTCATCCCGCTCTGCGCGACGCGGTGAAATTTTCCGAATCGCTCAATCAGCAAAACGGTTGACTGCGGAACGATTTTTATCGTTTTCCACGCCACGACTAAAAGAGAGAAAGCGATAAAAGCCAGAAAAATAAAACCGAATTCAATTCCCATATGACCTCCGAGAGATGATTTCAATCAATATAGCCTATTTTTATATTTTTTACGAAAAAAGAACGACTTAAAATCCGAATGATACTTTTTTCAAATTTTTTCGCGTTTATAAATAGAAGCAAGAAACGAAAGGGAAATTCGCACGAAACTCGTTTCTTCAAAGATAGTCGACAAAAATTAACGGACGCGAAAAAGAACATCGTCAACATTTCTTTATTCCACAATTTATCCACAGTAATTCCGCATTGATTACATACCATTATCCGGTTCGCGTCCGATAAAATTCAAAAAGCCAAAATCGGTAAAATAGCCGTTCGATAACTACAATAAATCATATTTTCGGCTTATAATGCCTCAACATATGACCGTAAAACTTTCCGACATCGAAGACGCGCGGCAGATTCTGCAAAATATAATTATTCCGACGCCGATTCTGGCAGACGCAAAACTTTCGCGTGAAATCGGCGCAAACGCGCATTTGAAAGCCGAATGTCTGCAAAAAAGCGGCTCGTTTAAGATTCGCGGCGGATACAACAAAATTCACCGCCTGTCGCCCGAAGAAAAACAGCGCGGCGTAATCGCGGCTTCGGCGGGAAATCACGCGCAGGGCGTTGCGCTCGCCGCGCAGCTTCACGATATAAAAGCGACCATCGTTTTGCCGCAATTCGCGCCTTTGACCAAAATTACGGCGACAAGGAGTTACGGCGCGGATGTTATTCTGCACGGCGCGAGCTTTGACGAAGCCTTGGCTTATTCACGCGAATTGCAGGAACAGCACGGCTACACTTACGTTCACGCTTTCGACGACGAACTCATAATTGCCGGACAGGGAACAATCGGTCTGGAAATTGCCCGAGATTTGCCGCAGGTTTCGGTTATCGTCGTGCCAATCGGCGGCGGCGGAATAATTTCGGGAATTGCGATTGCCGCGAAAAGCCTTTTGCCGAATGTCCGCATCGTCGGCGTGCAGGCGGCAAACTGCGCTCCGATGAAAAAATCAGTTGAAGCGGGCAAACTGATGGTTTCAAATGACGCGATGGAGACGATTGCAGACGGCATTGCAGTCAAACATCCGGGCGAGATAACTTTTCCGATAATTCAAAAATACGTTGACGAAATTGTCGAAGTAACCGAAGAGGAAATTGCCCGCGCCATTTTATTTTGCGTCCAGAATAACCGTCTCGTAGTAGAAGGCGCAGGCGCGGCAGGACTCGCGGCATTGCTGGCAAAGAAAATAAAACTCTCTAGCGACGATACGGTTTGCGCCGTGTTGTGCGGCGGAAACATCGACCCGAATCTACTGGCGCGTGTTTTAGAGCAAGTTCTCGTGCGGCAAGGTCGTTATGTAATGTTCAAACTGCTCGTGCCTGACCGTCCGGGAACGCTGGCGCGGCTGCTCGATAACGTCGCCGATTCGGGCGCAAACGTCATCGAAGTTTTTCATCGCCGCGCAATGTGGCTCGCGCCGTTCGGTCGCGTCGGAATCGAAATGCTTTTAGAAGTGCGCGACGAACAGCACGGACGCGAAGTTCACAAACATCTCGAAGCGGTCGGCTATCACGTCGAGCGCGAAGGTCAAGGCGATTGGGAAGAGTAAATTTAGGCGTTCTCGCCCAATAATTTATTCAAGCTAAAAAATGAGCAAAATCAACAATACAGTAAGTAAGGGAGACAAATTTGAAAGCCAAGTCCACGATTTAATAAAAAAAATGTTGGATAATGACAGTTTTATTGTTAGTGGAAAGAAAAGCAAAATTTTTTGGAAGAAAGGTTATTATTCACAAGATAGAAAAAAGGACATAATTTTTGATATATCAATTGAAACTTATCTCGAAAATGCTACAAATTACTCTTCTTTAATTATTATTGAATGTAAAGACTATAAAGGAACAGTGCCTGTAAATGACGTTGAAGAGTTTGGTCAAAAATTAAATCAAGTAGGTGAGCATAATACAAAAGGAATAATTTTTACAAAAACTGCTTTTCAGTTAGGGGCATCAAATTTTGCCGTTAGTAAAGGAATCGGGATAGCAATTATAAATAGTGAGAATGAAATAGATTGGATTAATTATCGAAAGGATAATAAAAATCTTACAAATAATACAGAAACGATAAACTCAGACTCCTCTCAAATCAAT
Source organism: uncultured Pyrinomonadaceae bacterium (assembly GCA_964235785.1). GTDB lineage: Bacteria > Acidobacteriota > Blastocatellia > Pyrinomonadales > Pyrinomonadaceae. The sequence continues at coordinate 120,014 of CAXSBF010000002.1, forward strand.
AAAAGTAAAAGTTTTTTTGCATTTGTTGATAACGTCGCTTTTGATAATTTGCCAGAATTACTTATAAATTTAGGAGTAATAGATAAATACGTCCTTCAACAGAATAAAATTTACGTTCCTTTCAAAACAGATGAACAAATAGAAGAAAAAATTAACCAACTACAAACTGACAGGTTTTATAGAGAAGGCAAATTGATTTCTGATGATTTATGTAAAACCTTATCAGAAAGTTTAAATGTTGAATTTATTTTCGATGAAAATCTAGGATTTGATGAAAAGGATAGAATTCTCGGAAAGATAACTTTTAAGCCTTTGAAAATATACATCACTAAAGAAGTGAAACTTAACTTGTATCGTTGGCGATTCACACTTGCTCACGAAGTAGGACATCTTATACTGCACGAAGAAATATTGAGAGAATATCTCGGTGAAAATATAGATATTGAAAAAACACTTTCCTTAACTGGTAAATTTCCTGAAAAAGCAAATAAGTTTATGGAAATACAAGCTAATAAGTTTGCAAGTATGTTGCTATTGCCAGAAAAGCCCTTTTTAAGAGAAGTTGGAAAATATTTTATAGAACAGAATCTCAACAAAGGTTATTTATATGTTGATAGTCAAAGAGTAAATCAAACTCTTTTGTACAATCTTTTGGCTAGGTTGAAAGAAAGGTTTGAAGTCTCCAATGAAGTTTCAAGATACAGATTAGCTTCGTTTGGATTGATTAAAGGAGAGACAATGATGTCAGTAAAAGATATTCTCCAAGACAATTAAAGTATTACTATTCAAATTACACACTTAAAAATTTCGGTTTCTTTCAACGTTTTATCTTTTCGTCAAATCTTCCGTGTAAAGCTCACGATAAACGCGGTAATTATTCATTACTTTGAAGACGTAATTTTTCGATTCTGCAAAGCCGACTTCTGACGCAAAGATTCCCGCGTCTTTCGGCTTGCTGCGGGCGAGCCAGCGTTCCGCATTGTCTTCGCCGCCGTTATAGCTTGCGGCAATCGCTTCATACAAACCGCCAAATTGGTTTTTTAGTTCTGAAATATACTCGCTTCCGATGGCGATATTGACGCCCGGCTGATATAGATTTTCGGCATCGAGATTCGGAAATCCGGCTTGTTTATTGTATTTCAGAGCGGTATCGAAAGTCAGTTGCAGCAAACCGCGAGCGGCGGACGGCGATTTTGCGTCGCTTCGGAAACTGCTTTCCTGTTTCATAATCGCCAGCACGAATCGCGGGTCAACATTTCGGGTTTTGGCATAGCACAGAAGTTCGGTTCGATAAACAACCGGATAATCTCTGGTTAAGTTGGAAGAAACGCTGACGATGCGGGTAATTTTTGAAGAATTAGCGGACAGTTTATTTAATTTGTCGGTTGCCAGACCGCCGAAATATGAATTCAAAGTGTTTGGAATTGCCGAATAGACGGCAATCGCTTCGTCTTTTCGCCCGCTTTTTTCGAGCGCGAAGGCTTTCAGATAATTGACTTCATCGAGCGATGTCATCGAAGCGGAAAAGTTTCTCAGCAGGCGAAGCGCGTCGGCGGCTTCGATTGCCTTTTGCCAGTTTTCACGGAAAATTTCCATCCGCAGGCGGGCATTGAGCGCGTTGGTTGCGGTCGGAAGTCCCGAAAATCTGGCGCTCGCTTTATCAATCCAAAGATTCGCTTCGTCATATTTTTTTGCTTCACGAAGCGCGTCGATGATGTTCAGAAAAGAAGTCTCGATACGCTCGCCGTTCGGAAACATTATTGTATATTGCTCGTAAGTTTTTGCGGCTTCGGTGTTTTTGCCCAAACGCACCAGACACGCGCCTTTGAATGCCAGACTCTCGCGTCCTTCTTTGGTTGCGGGGAAACTCAGAATTGCTTTATCGAAAAACGGAATCGCCTGTGCATACTGTCGTTCCCACATAAAGGAGCGTCCCATTCCCAAAAAAGCTTTCGCCACATTTGCGTCGCCCGGATAATTTTCGAGAATCTTTTGCCAATGCGCCCGCGCTTCGGGAAATGCGCGGTTAAATGAATAGACATCGGCGCGATAAGCGTGTTCGGCAGGCGCGAGATTCGGAACATCGCCTTTCGCGTCGCGGCTCAACGCGCGGTCTTGCTCGCGCACACGCGCCAAAGTCGAATCGTTATAATTTTGAGCAAAAAGATTGAAAGCCGAAACGATTAGAATTGCGATTGTAAAAAATGTTTTTTTCATTAATTGGTAAAACTTCGGAGAAAGATGTCGGAAGAACAGAATAACGCATTTTTAGACGTGAGGAAAACTAAAAAAGTTGTTTTTATAGGTAGGAAATGAGATGTAAAAATTGAAGACCGGCAAGGTGATTGATTTTCCATTATCATTTCTCACTTCACATTTCTCACCTGTTTCCGGGTTGCAAATTTCTATGAAAAACTTCAAACTCTTATTATTCGGCATAGCTTTTATGTTTAGGATAGTTAATGTTAAATAGCGAATTTTACCGACTCGGAAGCAATGCGAAATTCGCATATTTTTTGAAGCTTTTTATTGAGGGCTTGCGAATCGCAAGTTTAGGAAATGCGTTCACAACGCAAATTTGATTGGAAACAAAGAGTAAATTTATGATTTATAAATTGCTCAAAACAACAAAACCGCCTTAGGGCTGAAAAAACTACGTGTAAGGGGAAAGATTATGAAAAACATTCAAAGATTATTTATGATGCTTGGTCTGGCGATGGCGATTTTATTCGTCGGACAATCGGTCGTGTCGGCGCAGAACGATACGATGAACAATAAAGACAAGATGTCGAAGGACAAAATGTCGAAAGACAGTATGATGATGAGTTCGACCGATACCGAATTCGCAAATATGGTGGCGATGGGCGGCAATGCCGAAATCGCGTGGGCAAAAGTTGCGATGGATAAATCCACGAACAAAGACGTAAAAAAATATGCGTCGAAAATGATGAAAGACCATACGAAAGCGGGCAAAAATTTGATGAAGGTTGCGATGAAGCACAATATGACTTTGCCGACCGGTATGAGTGACGAGCAGACGCAAGTTCTCAGCCAATTGCAGCAGGCTTCGGCGGGCGCTGATTTCGATAAAATGTATATTCAAATGTCGGGCGTTGACGCGCACCAAAAAATGGAAGCGCTTTTCCAAAGCGAAGCAACAGGCGGAACCGATGCGGATTTGAAAGGGTTTGCCGCCAAAACCTTGCCGACCGTTCAAATGCACCTGAAAATGGCGCAGGATATGGCGAACGGTGGTATGAAGATGGGCGACAGTATGAAGAAAGATTCAATGAAGTAATATTCAATGAATCAGTGACGGAAAAAATCTAAAAATCAGGTGAATGTTTGACCAAAGCATTCGCCTTTTTTATTTGCGGTCGGCATCGTTTAATCTTAAAATAAGGTCAATCGAACTTGGAAAACAATAAAATGAAAATAGCATTAAACGGCGCGACGACGATGCGCGCCGATTTGGAAACAGACATCAAAGCCGCGAGCGTCGCCGGATTTGAACTCATCGAGATTTGGGCTTCAAAGCTGCGCGAGTTTCTGAAAACTGGAACGACAGCTGATCTGAAAACGCTTTTGGAAGAAAACAATCTCGAACCTTACAGTATCAATTCCATCGAACACATAACTTTCAGAAACGCCGCTGATTACGAAAAAATCAAAGCCGAAACCGAAGAATTTTCCCGAATCGCCGAGGAAATCAATTGTCCGTATGTCGTCGTCGTGCCGGGAAAATTGCTGGAAAATGCTACGCGGGAAGAAATTACAAATGAATCGGTTCGTGTTTTGAATGAACTCGGCGACATTGCGGAAAAGCATAATGTTTCATTGGCATTCGAGTTTTTGGGACAAGCCGATTGTTCGGTGCAGACGTTGGATTTTTGCAAGGAAATTGTCGAGAAAGTAAATCGCAAAAACATCGGTTTGGTGATTGACACTTTTCATTTTTACGCCGGAAATTCGAGTTTCGAGGCAATCGAAACGCTCGACCCGGAAAAACTTTTTATCTTTCACATCAACGACGCGGAGGATTTGCCGAAAGAAAAGCTTACCGACGCGCACCGTCTTTATCCCGGACTCAGTATTTTGCCGATAAAGGAAATCAAGAAAAGATTCGATAAAATCGGTTACGACCGGATGGTTTCAATCGAGATTTTCCGTCCCGAATACTGGAACGCCGACCCGTTTGAAGTAGCAAAATTAGCGAAAGCAGCGACGGAGAAAGTTTTGGGTTTAGCTCAATATGAAGCTAATGCTTGAAAAAAATAATTTACAGGGATAACAGGATAGTTAGGGATAAGAATAAATCTATTTCTATTATCCCTGTCTATCCTGTTATCCCTGTAAATACATTTAGAAATGGAAAAGATAAAAATCGGCATCATCGGCACGGGTTATATGGGCGGCACGCACGCGCAGATTTACGCTCGGAATGAGCGAGCGGAAGTTCACGCCGTTTATGATATAAAACCGGAAAGAATGCAGCGCGTTTCAAAACAAACCGGCGCGAAATGTATGGAAAACGGCGAGCAGGTTATCGAATCTTGCGACGCGATTATCGTTACGACGCCGAATTCGCGGCACACGGAATTGACGATTTCCGCCGCTAATGCCGGAAAAGCCGTTTTTTCGGAAAAACCGATGGCGACGAACTTGGCGGAAGCGCAAGCCGTTCTCGAAGCGTCGAAAAACGCGAAGGTTTTTCAAGTCGGACATAATCGGCGTTTCGCGCCCGTTTATGTGAAATTAAAGGAATTGATTGGCGAAGATAAAGTTCATTCAGCTCATATCAAAATGAATCGCGGCGAGCTTAAAAACCCTGAATGGACAGGCGACACAGACATTACAGGCGGATTTTTGTATGAAACGACTGTGCATATGTTTGATATGATTCGATTTCAATTCGGCGAAGTCGAGGAAATGATTGCCTTCGGTTCGAGCAGAACTTACCCGGAAATTGATAATTTTTCCGTTCTCTTGAAATTCAAAAACGGACTGCACGCGACGTTTTGTTCGGCGGCTGACGCGAGCTGGATTTTTCCGTTTGAGCGCGTCGAGGTTTTTTGCGAGCATCGCACGATTATGACGCAGGAAATGGAAAACTTGACCGATAGTCGGGGAACAGACCCAAATTTCGAGTTCTTCTCGTGGCATCTTTTGTCGAAGGAAGAACGCTGGGGTTACGAGCAGGAAAACCGGCAATTTATAGACGCGATTTTGAATGAATCCGAACCGCCGGTTACCGCTCTGGACGGTTATAAATCGGTCGAACTCGTCGAGGCTTGTTACAAGACTGTCAGAACGGGCGAGAGAATTAAATTTGAATAATTGCAAAACTTTTTCGGGAATATCGCAGAAAGTTTCCGCAACTTTCAGAAAACTTTTTGCGTAGAGGTTTTTATGATTCAATGCCAGAATTGCGGACAAGTCAACGCGGCGACAAGCAATTTTTGTCGGTTTTGCGGAACGAAATTTCTTCCCGCCCAATTTTCAAACGGCGGCAACTATGAGTTTGAACCGCCGCGCCCGTATGTCTGGAAAACCGATGAATTTCAAGTCTCGGAAAGCAAGGCGCGGAAATCAAAACAAATCAATCAAGTTCAACCGCTCGCCGCCTTTATAAATAATCAAACGGCAAGCCATCAGCTGCTTGCTTATCGAGAACAACTTACGGCGTATGCTTATCGTTGCCCGCGCTGCTCAAACGGACAACCGCCGCGCTATGAAAAAAAGGTTTCGACCGCCGGATGGATTGTCTTTGCCGTGTTGATGGTTGTTTTTTTTCCGCTTTTTTGGATTGGACTTTTGTTTAAAGAAGATGTGCCGTTTTGCTCGGTTTGTAACTTGAGACTCAACTAAAAGTTTTTAATTTTATCCTGGAAAAATCATTTGTAATTATAACTTTTAGGGTGTCCTATCTTAATTTCAGGATTCGTGCTTGTAACTTTGACCTTGTGATAACCCTTCTTAAGATGTGTGGAGAGATAAGTCAGAACAAATTGTCTATTCAGAGCCAATCGCAAATCCTTGAAAAACGGTTCAAATGAAACGGGTGAAAACGAGCCTTGAAAAAAAGCGCGTCCGCCGGTTTCGTCCGACAATTTATTGAGCAGATTTTGCCCGCTTGTAATCAAATTGATATTTCCGCCTTCGGTCGCGCTCGCTTCGTTATAGAATGAATAAACCGCGACACCTTTACGCTGCGCCTTGAGAATTGCCTGTTCAAGCTCGACGCTCGTCAAATTTAAAAAAACTCCGCTTCCGTTAGACGTATCCAAACCGTCGGAAACCAGCAAAATAGCGCGTCTTCCGTTTGGCAAAGCATCAAATCGTTTGAGCGCGTCGCTCACGCCGTCGTAAGGATTGCGCGGCGCGGAAGTCGAGCCGGCAGTAATTCGTAATGATTTAGCGGCTTTTTCCAAATCTTCAGTAAATTTTTGTCGGACTTGCAGGGTGCCGCCGCGCAGGTAAGCGACCATCACGCGTGAACCTTGCGGTAGAGTGCGAATAAATGTGGCAATGTCCCGGAGTTGAAGATTGAACGAGGAAGAAAGATCGTCTTGAATCAAAACGGCAAGGGCGAGCGGCGTGTCACTGACGCTTCGGATGGATAGAATCACTTGCTCGTCGCCGTCTTCCTTGACTGAAATCGTGTCGGCTTGCACAAACTCAGCCGTGCGTTTTTCCTTTAATTCCTGTTTTGTAAAAATTGAAATCGGAATCGTTACGGTGCGAACTCGCTGCTGTTCGGGCTGATTATTGTCCGCTTTTTTTTGAGCAAAACAGACGAACGAAAAGACTGAAATCAGAATTGAGACGATTGCTGCTTTAAAAAAGTAAATTCGCTGCATACAAGTCAACCTTGAATATGAATCGAAAAATTCATTTATTATAGTAATACATTTTCATTCAGTACGGTTGAATTTTTTGATGCGGCACGTTTGAATAAAGTTTGTTTAGTTTGTAGAGTAAAGCCGTAAAGATGAACGAATTAGAACCGAGATATGAAGTAACTCGCAAGGATTTGACGAAGGATAAGGCGTTAAAATTCGGCGCGTGGGCTGTGCCGATTTTGCTGGCAATCATTCCGGCGTTCGTCTTTTTTGCGCTTTTTTTATTTTCTACCGCCACGCCGACAGCTTTTACTTTTCTATTTCTTAGTTTGGCAACGCTGGTCGGCGGCTTTTTGCTCGGTTTAATTTTCACGGGCGGACTACTTTATTATCGTTCAAATTGGCTCAAACAAGTGCGCGAGCGCATCGCGGTTGACGGCATCAAGGCACAGGAAGTCGATTGGTTCAAAAACGAATTGACGACAACGGAAAAAAAATCACTAAAGGAAATCGAAGCGAAAAATTTGTTGCTGGCAGACGCTTTCCGCGATACGCTGGCGGCGCGACTAACGGCAGCACGAATCTTAAAGTCTTCCAAACAAGAATTACTTCTAGTTGAACGACGGCAAAATAAATTGAAGTATCTGAAGTCGGAAAATTCGACAAACCTGCAAAATGAATTAAAGGAAGATTTAAAAAAGCTCAATCAAATAAAAACCGAAGCCGAAGAAATGCGAGTCGAAGCCGAGACGCGCCTGCAAATGATAGAAGCGGCAAGTCGTCGCGGAACGAATTTAGCCGACAACGATCTGGCGCTGAAAAAGCTCGCGGCGCGAACGGCAGAACTTCCGATGGCGCTCGAATCGGCTCGAATGGAAGATGAAATTAGAAGGGAATTGGAAAAAGAAATGGACGAAGCAAAAAATTGAAAGGCTGAATTTTGGAAATTGAAAATAGCGAAAAACCGCGAAGCCGTTTTATGCGGCTAAATTGAACCTGTATCTCAACAGGTGGGTGGCTTTCTGCCCGGAAATCCGAACATCGAAGCCGAATTCTATGGCAAATCTTTAACTGTGAAAGATTGCACCGAACATCGGCATTAGCCTCCCGAATCAATATATGTTGGCTCAATTATTGTGCGCCCAGTCACGAACTTCGCAGAAGTTTTCGCTTGAAATTATTTTACCACAAACAGGGAAAATGGAAAACGAAAAATGTAAAACTGAAAATTAAAATCTCAAAATTATTTTCAGTTTTACATTTTTCGTTTTTCGTTAAATTTCATTGTTCGGTTTCGAGTTCCTGCGGCGCGGGTTCGCGGTATTTAAGAACGCGGTCGAGCATTTCCGAGCATTCCGCGCTGCGCGAGGCAAGTTGCGCGTCGGCTTGTTCTTGCTGGTTTTTTTGTTGGTGGAATTCGTCGGCGATATGCAGAGCGGCTAAAATCGCCACTTTTAGGCTGTCAACCGTCAACGTGCCGCTCGATATTTCGCGCATTTTGCCATCGACGTATTCTGCCAGACGCATTATATAATCGTTGTCGCCGTCCGAGCGAATGTTGTAAGTTTGATTATAAATCTCGACGCGGATTGATTGCGCCGCCGCTTCCGCTTTTGTTTTGTCGCCAACCATAAAATTTATCTGTGAACGGCTTCCGCTACGTCCGGCTCGATAATCGTCATCGCATCGAGCATCGCTTCGACTTTCAGTTGAATCGCGTCGCGCTCGCTTAATAAATCTTCAACCTTTTCTTCGAGCCGTGTTCGCTCGGTTAAAAGATTGCTGACCTCGTGTCTGAGAGAAGACATTTCGCGCTCAATTCTTTCCTTTTCTTCGCGCAACTTTTTTACATTCTCGATTGTCAGGTAGATTTTATCTTCCAGATGCGAGAATTTTTCCATTCCTGCCAAACCGTTCATTGGTTTCTCCAAAAATTTGATTGTAAAACTTTCCGTCTGATTATGTTTATTTTTGCTGAAAACTTCAAGTGTTTTGTAAACTATTTTCAAAACAAAGTAGAATAGCCGCAAAAAGGCGCAAAAGCACAAAAGAAAAACAGTTTTGTTTTTAATAATTTTTTTGCGTCTTTTGCGCTTTTTTGCGACTATTCTTATAATCTCTGTTTCGCGCCAAAATTAGTTTCGACATTTTGCAGTATTTGAGTGTGCACAGCTTCAATTTCTTCCTCCAGAAGTGTCCGTTCATTGCTTCGATATTCAAGTCGAATCGTTATCGAACGCTGGTCTTCGGCAACGCCCTGACCTTCATAAACATCAACAAAATCAATCTTCCTGCAAAGCTCGAAACCTTGTTGGGTAATCGCTTTTTGAATTTCCGCAAAACTCAAATTACGTTTTACAAGCAGGGAAACATCGCGCACGATTGACGGATAAACGGGCAAAGGTTGATAAACGATTGTTGGTTCCTTTGATTCCAGTAAAATTTGCAAATCAACTTCGGCGACAAAAACAGGTTGACGAAATTTATATGTCGAAGCAATTTCGTCATTCAAACGTCCAATCGTCCCGACTGATTTGCCGCCCGAAAGCACTTCCGCTGCCTGACCTTTTCTCAGATGCTTTACATCGATTGCCCGAAAATCGAGCGGCGAAAGTTTTGCCGCGTCAATCGCGCTTTCGAGCGCGCCTTTCGCGTCATAAAAATCAAGTTGGCGTAACGGCATCGCTTTATTCTGCAAAGTCTCATTGCCGGTCAAAACCAACGCAAAAAGCTCGCGTTCATTCGGTAAATCGTTTTCCTTTTGCGAAGCGGAAAAAACCTTGCCGATTTCAAACAACTTAACGTCGCGTTTCTGATGATTAAAATTCGTGCGAACCGCATCGAGCAATCCCGAAAGCAGACTCGGACGCATTCTGGTCGCGCCTTCAATTATCGAATCTTTCAACGTTACAAACTTTTCATCGAAATTTTCGGCAATCAAATTCGGAATTAAATCAAACTTTTCATCATTTTGCGCGTCAATAAAACTGTAAGAAATCGCTTCGTTGAAACCGAGATTCGTCAATGTTTTTCGTAAATCTTTTTTGCGCGCTTCGGTCGGCTGATATTCGCCCGCGTTTTGAGAAGCGGGAAGTTCTTCGCCGATTTTATCGTAACCGACAATCCGCGCGACTTCTTCGACCAAATCTTCTTCAATAGAAACATCGTGCCGCCACGAAGGAACAATGTAAATTTCGGATTTTCGATTTTCGATTTTGGATTGGGCTTTTATTTCAAAGCCCAGGCAGCGCAAAATTCTTAAAATTTCTTCTCGTTCGACTTCCAAACCCGTCAGACGTTTTACTGCCGAATGAATATCTTGCGATTCAATTTCATTCGGTATAAATTTTTCGGGAAAAACATCAACAAATTCGCCCGCCGTTCCATTCGCTAATTCGCAAATCAAATCGGTCGCGCGATTCGACGCGCGAATCAGATTTTCAATGTCAACGCCGCGCTCAAAACGATAGCTGGCTTCGGTCGAAAGATTTAATTTTCGGGAAGTCTGCCGGATGTTTTCGCGTTTGAAATATGCGACTTCCAACAAAACATCAATCGTTTCTTCGTTAATTCCTGAATCGAAACCGCCCATAACACCGGCGACCGCGACAGGTTTTTCCGCGTCGCAAATCGTCAGCATCGTTTCATCTAATTTTCTTTCAACTTCATCGAGAGTTTTAATCGTTTCGCCGTTTCCCGCGCGCCTGACAACAATTCGATTTTCTTTCAACTTATTCAAATCAAACGAGTGCATTGGCTGACCGAGTTCGTGCATTACAAAATTCGTAATGTCCGCGACATTATTTATCGAACGCTCGCCGACGGCTTCAAGTCTTTGCTTCAACCATTCAGGCGATTGGGCGATTTTTACATTTCTGATAATTCTTGCCGTGAAGCGATTGCACAAGTCAGAATCTTGAATCGTTACTAAATTTTGGTCTTCGGTCTTTGGTTTTTGGTCTTCGCTTTCCGAATTTTTAATTTTTAATTTTGCATTTTCAATTGCCGTAATTTCGCGGCTCACGCCCAAATGTGAAAGACAATCGGGACGGTTTGAAGTCAAATCAATATCGAACACAAAATCATCCGCAAATTCGTGAATGCCTTCAACCGCCAAGCCGACGCCCGTCAGCTTCGTCGCCAATTTCTGCGGCGACAAATCTACTTCAACCAAATCTTTCAGCCAGTTGTAACTGATATTCATAAGTTAATCTTCAATTTTTACGCACTTTCCATAAATCGAATTTGTTCCGACCCAACCGTTAATTCGCCCGCGATTGTTTCCAATTTGAAATCGTTTTCCTTGAATTGCTTTTATCAAATGAATGTATTCGCTTCCATTTACTTTACACAAAACAATGTCGCCTTTTTGCAAACTTTCAAAATCGAAAATTGGTTCAACCGTGCAAAGTTGTCCAGATTCAATTTTGCCTTGCATTGAATTTCCGCGCGGACGAAATGAAACTATTTCGCCATTTTTTAATTTTGCAATGTAAGGCGTTGCCCAACCCATTTCTATTTATTCATTTCTTCAAAAATCTTTTCTACCGGAGTTTTACCTTTTTCATCAAAAGACTCAACGAAATTTACTTGTTCTTCTGTAATTTGTTTTTGAGTAGTTTTGGTTTTGGCAATATTTATTTCTTTTCCCCATTTATCTATCTCGCAACCGCAATTTGAACAAGTCCAGCCGCCCCACATTGCTTGTCGAGCTGAAGTTGGTTTTCTGATTGCAGGAACTTTTCTTCCACATTTCGGACAATTTGGCAGACTTAAATTCATTCCCCAGTCGCCTTTACCTTTTGCCGAATCAAAGACGATTTTATAAAGCAAAATACTCAAGCCAACAAACAAAACGATTATGAAAATCAGTAGAAGTAACATTAAATTAAATACTAACGAAATTGTTCCAAAAATCTCACATCGTTATCGAACATCAAGCGAATATTGTCGAGCGAATATATCAAAGCAAAATGCGAAAACCTTCTTGCTCGAAATGCTCGTCGTTGGTAAGAATCTCGTTGACATTTCTTACCTTCATTACGTTCATCGAAACGCAGTCGGTCAAGCTGTAGCCTTTATCAAGCCGCGAATTATAAAATTCAAAGCCGCTTAAAAATTGCTCGCGGGAACATTCGATAATTTGGATTTCAGATTCCGAAAGTATAATTTCAACCGCTCTGGCAATTCTGGTTTTAAAGTATTCTCGAAACTCGCTGAAGTAATTGAGAACTTCAACCAGGACAAAATCAGTTGTAATCAAGCGAGCTGAAATCAAACTTCCTTCAACCGCAACGGCTTTTTCGTGCAACTGGTCACTTGGATGAAGAACGGCGATGAAATGACTTGTGTCGGCAAAAGTTTCTTTCATTTGGTCTTTTTCTTATGACCGTAAAGATAATGGTCAACATTGATTGAGCCGTCAGTCGGCAATTCATCCCACGCTTCTTTCGGAACTTCTTCGATAACGTCTTTTACCATCTCCCAAATAGTTTGGCGTTCGGTTTCAGGCACAACTTCCGAATCTTCTAAAGTCTCAACATATTCCAATAATTTTTGCTGTTTTTCCGGCGGAAAACCGTGAACTTTTTCGATAATTGTTTGTTCAAGATTTGTCATAAAAACACCCCCGCATTATTTTACTTGAATTGTTCCAAAAATCTCACATCGTTCTCAAACATCAGACGAATATCGTCGAGCGAATACATCAGCGAACACATTCGCTCCAAGCCGAAGCCGAAAGCAAAGCCCGAATAAATTTGCGGGTCAATATTGCAGGCTCGCAAAACATTCGGGTGAACCATTCCGGAGCCGCCGAGTTCAATCCAGCCCGAACCTTTGCACGGGCGACAGCGTTCGCCTTCAAACATACCTGTGCCGCCGCATTTGAAGCAGGAAAAGTCGAATTCCGCGCTCGGCTCGGTGAAAGGGAAGTAAGACGGGCGCAGGCGAATGCGCGTTTCTTTGCCGAACAGACGGCGCAGCCATTCGCCGACCGTGCCTTTCAGATGCGCCATCGTGATGTTTTTGTCCACGCACAAGCCTTCAATTTGGTGAAACATTGGCGTGTGCGTCAAATCGGGCGTGTCGCGGCGGAAAACTCTGCCGGGCGCGATGATGCGAATCGGCACGCCGCGTCGTTCCATTGCGCGAATCTGCACGGTCGAAGTCTGCGAGCGCAGCGCAAAACCGTTCGTCGTGTAAAAAGTGTCCTGCGATTCCCGCGCCGGATGACCTTCGGGAATGTTGAGCGCGTCGAAGTTGTAATAATCAGTCTCGATTTCGCGGTCGTCTTCAATCGAATAACCCAGGGAAACAAAAATGTCTTCAATCTTCTGGCGCAGAATCGTAAGCAGATGCAGATGTCCTTGATGCGGACGAGTTCCGGGCAGTGTTACATCCAATCTTTCGCGCTCAATTTTTACATCGGCGATAAATTCTCTTAATTTGCTTTCAGCTTCTTCAATCGCAGTCGTAATTTCTTTTTCGATTGATTGAACAAACGAGCCGAACGCGCCGCGTTCTTCGGGCGCGACTCTTCCGATTAACTTTTTCGAGTTTGCGAGTTCCGACTTTTTGCCGGTATGTTTGGTTTTTAATTCGCCGAGTTCGCGCTGCAAGTTTTCGGCGTCAGTCAAAGTTAAATTGTATAAACTTAAATCGGAAAAGCGTCCGAACTCTTTCTCGAACGCTTCGCGGATTTTTTCGACTTGTCTTTTTTCTTCAGACATAAATTAGAAATTCAAAGCCTTGAAACAATTGCTTCCTTTGTTTTTGAAGAAGGCGCGACCGGAACGATTTCAAATTCAACCAAATCCTGCCAATGAATAATCCATTGCTGAAATAAAAGCGGGTCGTCGCATTCCATTAGTTGAAAACACCGTTTGAAATTTGCTTCGACCCAACTGTCAATGTATTTCAAGCCTTCAGGCATCATTCTTCCTTGTTCCTGAAATCGCTGATAGACGGCTTTGGCATCCTGATTTTTGAAATGCTCGATGACCAGAAATAGCATTGCTCGTCTCCGATAACAATTGTCTAGGTGGTCGCCTGTTGCTTGCTATTAACCGCGTCTTTCGCTTGCCCTGCTAAAGTAGCAAACGCTTCCGGCTGTTTAACCGCTAAATCGGCGAGAACTTTTCTGTCGAGTTCAATTCCGGCAACTTTCAAGCCGTTGATAAATTGCGAATATTTCACACCGTTAAGACGACACGCCGCGTTTATTCGGACAATCCACAATCGCCTGAAATCGCGCTTTTTCAATTTGCGTCCCGTATAAGCGAAATTCAGCGAGCGTTCAACCGCTTCTTTCGCCGCCCGATACGTCTTCGATTTTCTTCCGTAATAACCTTTGGCTAAGGCTAATATCTTTTTGCGTTTCTCTAGACGCTTATTCCCACGTTTTGCTCTTGGCATAGTTTCACTCCTTTCAGTCGTTCAAAGGCAAAAGTAAAAAGGTAAAAGGCAAAAATGATTGCAATAAAATAAAAATTAAACAAAATTACTTAACTTTTGCCTTTTTACTTTTGCCTTTTTACTTTTATTAATTTCTTCCGTATGGCAGCATTGCTTCGACGCGCTTTTGATCGCCTTCGGAAACCAATGTGTCAATATCGAGATTGCGTTTTCGCTTCGATGTTTTGCTGGTTAAAATATGACGCGCGTGCGAATGTCCGCGTTTGAACTTGCCGCTCGCCGTCGAGCGGAAACGCTTCGCCGCGCCTTTGTGTGTTTTTAATTTCGGCATTTTTTTCTCCTTTATTTTAGCCACAGAGTTCATAGAGAACACAGAGAAAATATTTAAAAATCTCTCTCTCTCTGTGAACTCTGTGCGCTCTGTGGCGAATTTATTCTTTCTTCGCCGTTTGTTTCGCCGGCACTTGAACTTTTTTCGGCACGAATATCACAAACATTTGATAGCCTTCCATCTTCGGCGTAACCTCGACGTCGGCAATGTCCGCTAGTTCGTCGCGCAATTTGGCGAGCAGATTTCCTCCGAGTTCGCGGTGCGTCATCTCGCGTCCGCGAAAAGCGATGGTTGCGCGAACCTTGTTGCCTTCGGCTATCCAACCGCGGGCGCGTTCCATTCGATAATGATAATCGTGGTCGTCGGTTCCGGGGCGAAATTTGATTTCCTTGACCTCGACCGTAACCTGTTTTTTCTTCGCCTCGTGCGCCTTTTTCTTTTCTTCGTAAAGAAACTTTCCGTAATCGATAATCCGGCAAACCGGCGGTTTGGCATTCGGCGCGACTTCCACCAAATCTTTGCCTTCCTCACGCGCTCGCTGCACGGCGTCGCGCGAATCCATTACTCCGAGCTGCTCGCCGTCTTCGTCAATCACCCGAACCGACGGAACTCTGATACGCTCATTTGTGCGATGAAGCGGTCCGCGCTGAAAGCGACTGGGACGATTTTTACTGAATCTACTTGCGATATTTTTTCTCCTTTTCTCTTGGCTCAAAGTTAAGAAACTAACATTGAACTTTGAACTTAACCGTTGCCAATGGCTCGCGTTTCCTTTAAACGTTTTGCCATTTCCACAAATTCTTCCAAACTCATTGCGCCCAAATCGCCTTGTTTGCGTTCGCGCACCGCGATTTTGTTTTCTTCCAATTCCTTATCACCCAAAACAATCATAAACGGAACTTTATTGATTTGAGCATCCCGGATTTTTGCGCCGATTTTATCACTTTTTAGATTTAATTCAACACGAAAACCTGCTTGCTTTAATTGTTTGCCGACTGCTTCCGAATAATCGTTGATGCGGTCGGTAATCGGTAAGACCGCGACTTGCACCGGCGCGAGCCAGAAGGGAAACGCGCCCGCGTAATGCTCAATCAACACTCCAAAAAATCTCTCGACCGAACCGAATAAGGCGCGATGAACCATAATCGGGCGATGCTTTTGTCCGTCTTCGCCAATATACTCAATCTCAAATCTCTCCGGCAGATTAAAGTCAAATTGCACGGTCGAAAGCTGCCACAAACGCCCGATTGAATCTTCAACTTTAATATCAATCTTCGGACCGTAAAAAGCCGCTTCGCCTTCGATGCGTTCGTAAGAAATGTTTCTGGCTTTTAGGGCGTTGACCAGCGCATTTTCGGCATCTTCCCAATCTTCGCTCGAACCCAAAAATCCTTTGTTGTCAGCCGCGCCGCGAACGGAAAGCTCGACTTTGAATTTTTCAAAACCGAAAGTTTTAAAAACGTCGTAGGCAAAATCAACACAATTTCCCGCTTCCGCTTCGACTTGTTCGGGTGTGCAGAAAATGTGCGCGTCATCCTGTGTAAAACCGCGAACACGCAGCAAGCCGTGCAGAGTTCCCGAAAGCTCGGCGCGATAAACCGTTCCGAGTTCGGCGTAACGAACGGGAAGCTCACGATACGAACGCGGATGCGATTTATAAATTCCGATGTGAAAAGGACAATTCATCGGTCGCAGACGAAACTCCGTTTCCTCGCCAAACCATTCGGGTAAGCCAAACGGCTCGAAAAGATTGTCGATGTAATTTTCCTCGTGACCGGACGTTTGCCACAAACCGCGTTTGGCGATGTGCGGCGTAAAAACCGTTCCGTAATCGCGCTTTTGCAGTTCTTCGCGCAGATAATCTTCCATTTCCTTGCGAATCGCGCCGCCTTTCGGGTGAAAGAAAATCATTCCCTGCCCGTAATCTTCCTGAATCGAAAACAAATCAAGCTCTTTGCCGAGCCGCCGATGGTCGCGTTTTTCCGCTTCCTCGCGTTGTTTCAGCCAGGCGTCGAGTTCTTCCTGCGTCGCAAAGGCAGTTCCGTAAATGCGCTGCATCTGCTCGTTATTCGCGTCGCCTTTCCAATACGCGCCCGACAAGGCGAGCAGTTTGAACGCCTTTAATTTATTCGTGTTCGGAACGTGCGGACCGAGACAGAAATCAACAAATTTTGTATCGTCAATATGATAAGCCGTCGCCGTGTCGCCAGCCTTTTCGTTTATCAATTCACACTTTAAAGGCTCATTGCGGTCGGTGAAAAGTTTAACAAGTTCGTTTTTGCCGATTACCTCGCGCCGATAAGGAAGATTCCGCTTGGCAATGTCGCGCATCTTCTTTTCAATAACCGGCAAATCCGCTTCGGTCAATTGGCGCGGCGCGATTATGTCGTAATAATAGCCATAACGCGCGTCGTCCATCAGCGCCGGACCGACGCCGAGTTTCGTTTCGGGAAACAAATCCAAAACAGCCGCCGCCAGCAAATGCGCCGCCGAATGTCGAATAACTTCCAAACCGTCGCGCGTTTCGGTCAAAATCGGCTCAATCGATAAAACTTCGTCGGTCGACTCGAGCGTGTAAGACAAATCCACTTCCGCGCCGTTGATTTTTGCCGCAAGCGATTTTTTCACCAAATCGCGGTCAAACGATTTCAATGCTTCCGCCACGCTCAACGGCGCAGGAAAACTTTTTTGATTTTCTCCGACTTTTACGTTTATTTCACTCATAAGTTTGTTAATTGAAATTCGGTTTCTTAAATGCTTTCGCAAATTCTGCAAAAAATCTGCAAAATCTCTCGAATTAAACCAAAACGATTACAACTAACAATTTCTACTACTAAACAAGATTTGATTTGATAAGAGCGACTTTGCCTTGACGTTTTATTTGTAAAACGCCTGATTACGCGCCGTTAGAAGCGCGTCGTAGTAGTTCGTGTTCGTGCAAAGTTCTTTGAAAGCATCGTATCATAAGTTATGCGGTCAAAAGTGGAAGTTAAAATTTGCCTTTTTACTTTTACCTTTTGCCTTAAAAAATTTGGTAGGCAATAGCAGAGTTGAACTGCTGACCCCTACCGTGTCAAGGTAGTGCTCTACCACTGAGCTAATTGCCTATCCGCCGTCGCTCCTTTTTATTGAAAGCGAACTAATAAAATAACGAAGAAATTTGATTTGTGTCAAGTATGAAAGCAAATTCGGGTGATTGACAAAGCGGCGGGAAAACTTTCAAATCGTTAATAGAACAAAAATCTAAAAAATAACAAGGGGTAAATTTTGATAAAAGCGGTAATTTTTGACATTGACGGAACATTGATTGATTCGGTAAAGGAACACGCCGAAACTTGGGTAAAAACATTTAAGGAATTCGGCAGGGAAGTTTCGTTTGAAGAAGCGCGAAAACTCATCGGTATGGGAAGCGACCAATTTTTGGGCGACTATTTTACAAAAGAAGAAGTCGAAGAAAAGAAAAGGCGAATTGATAAATACCGCAGCGAATTATTTGCGGCGGAATATATGCCGAAGGTAAAGCCGTTCCCGAAGGTTCGAGAACTCTTTTTGAAATTAAAGGAAGACGGAATAAAAATCGTTCTGGCGAGTTCGGCAACCGAAGAAGAAGTCGAAAAATACGAAAAAATCGCTGACATTAAAGATTTAGTCGAAAAGAAAACTTCCGCGGACGATGCGGAAGAATCGAAACCGGAACCTGATATTTTTCAAGCTGCTTGCGATAAACTCGGCAAAATCGACAAACAGGATATTGTCGTAATCGGCGACACGCCTTACGATGCGAGTGCTGCAAATAAAGCGGGACTCGACAGTATAGGTGTTTTGACAGGCGGTTGGACAAAGGAAAAACTTATTGAATCGGGCTGCTCAAATGTCTTTCGAGACATCACTGAAATTTTTGAAGATTGTTACGAAACTGCCTTTAAAATATTAAACTGAATTAAAATAATACAATCAAATCATAGAAACAAAAATAAAACTTGACGTTTTGCTTTTAAATTGCTTAAAATACAACACTTTCATTAGCAAATTTAACTTGTCCGTAATAGAGAAATTTATCATCTGCTATGGCATATACTTTGCATAATGAATCGCTAAAGGTTGAGAAAATCTTTCTAAGGTTTTAAGAAATTTAGTCAAATAGGAGAAAAAAGGATGTTGATTAATTTAATCATTTGGATTGTTGTGGGATTTGTGGCGGGTTATCTGGCAAAGTTAATTATGCCGGGACCCGACGGCGGCGGTTTTATTTTGACGACGATTTTAGGAATTGTCGGGGCATTCGTTGGCGGTTTTATCGGCAATGCTTTGCATATCGGCGGCGATAATATCAACGATAACAGTTTTAATTTGTGGAGCTTAATTTTAGCGGTTATCGGCGCGATTGTAGTTTTGGCGATATATCGTTTGATTACAGGGCGAAGTGTTCGAGGCTAAGGACAGTTTCAAATTTAGCAAAAAAGGTTAATCGTTAATTTCGATTAGCCTTTTTTATTTTATGTTTTGGCAAAATTTGTGCATTGCAATTGCGACAAGTCTCGCGGTTCGATTATCAATATCAAAATTCGGGTTGACTTCGGTAAATTCAATAATTTTCGTTTCCTTTAAACTTCCGGCAAATCCAGCCAAATTGATAAATTCTTCCGCCGTTAAACCAATCGGACTCGGCGCGGAAACTCCGGGCGCGTCCGATGAGCGAACCGAATCGACATCAAAGCCCCAAAACAGTGAGCAGTCGGCAGTCGGCAGTCGGCAGATAGTTTTTTCCAGAGAGACATTTTTTTGAAATTCTTCCAAACTTATTATCGTTGCGCCTAAATTTTTTAAATACTCAAAATAAATCGGCGAATTAGCCTGCGGTTGATAACCGATTTCATAAAATTTTTCAGGCAAAATATATTTCTCTTCTAAAAGTAGGCGGTAAGGCGTTCCGCTGTTTCGCGGAAAGTCCGCCCGCACGTCAAAGTGAGCGTCAATGTTGAATGCAAGCCAATTTTCATGTCCGAAAACATTTGCCATTCCCTCGCCGTCAGCATAGGAAATATCATTTCCGCCGCCAAGAACAATCAATCGCCTTCCGTCTCGCAAAACTTGTTCGACGATTTTTGTGTGCAAATCGTGAGTTTCTTCCAAAGTTTTTTGAATTATCGTGTCGCCCGAATCAAAAATTTCGACTGAGATTCCAAAGTTTGAGAGCTTATAAAATTGCGCGCGGATTGCGTCGGGCGCAAACGCCGAGCCGATTCTGCCTTTGTTTCGCGCCACGCCTTCGTCTTGCGGGCAGCCTAAGATAACAATGTCGGAATTTTTATAGTCTTTTTCAGACAGAGAAACAATTTCACCGAGACGCGCGTCGTTCGAGTCTTTCTTGTTAAAAAATAAATCTTGTTTCGGTCGGGTCGTATATTGAAAAATATCAAACATAATTTGCCAAAAGTCATCGCTGCAAGTTATAAGTATCTTTACGCAAACAATTTTAGTCAATTTTTATGAAAACCAATCGCAATAATTGCATCCGAAAAAATATCCGGCAGAAAGCCTGGTTCTGGTCGAGCGCGATTGGTTTTCTAAACAGGCGAAAAGTTTAATCTTTTTTGCGATAAAATTTTTTAGAAAATCTGTTGTCGAAAATTATTTTTCCCAACAGATTTTTTCTTTTTCGGCTAACTTATGCAGGATTTTGAAAAGTATAATCTAATTCGTCCGGCGTGGCTTTTAAATTCGCCGAAGCGTGCGGACGAACCGTCGCCAAAAGGGTTACGCGGATTGCTGCTTCGCCTTATACAAGGTCAAAATTTAAGCAGAACCGAAGCTTCAAATCTTCTCAACGAATTGCTGGACGGAACGGCGACGGACGCGCAAATTTCCGCTGCTCTCGTCGCTCTTGCCGTTAAAGGCGAAACCGTCGAAGAGCTTACCGGAATGGCTGAATCGATGCGCCGTCATTCGGTCAAAATAAATTCAAAACACGCTGATTTTATAGATACCGCCGGAACAGGTTCGAGCCGCGTCAAGACTTTTAATGTTTCGACCGCTGCCGCCTTTGTCATTTCAGGCACCGGCTTGGCGGTTGCAAAACACGGAAGCCGCGCCGCGACCAGCCTTTCGGGAAGCGCGGACGTTCTTGCCGCATTGGGCGTAAATGTCGGCGCGAGCCGTGAAGTCTCGGAAAAATGTCTGAATGAAATCGGCATCTGTTTTATGTTTGCGCCGCTTTATCACGCTTCGACCGCGCGGGTCGCCGCCGTCCGCCGCGAACTTGGCGTTCACACGACTTTTAATCTCTTGGGTCCGATGACTAATCCGGCAAACGCGCCGTTTCAAATTATGGGCGTTTGGCATGAATCTTTGATCGCGCCGATTGCGAAAACGCTCGCCGCTCTGGGAATAAAACGCGCCTGGGTTGTTCACGGTCTCGACGGTTTGGATGAAATTACCGTCAGCGACAAAACCGTCGTTGCGGAAGTCGCCGAAAATCATTTGAAGTTTTTTGAAATCTCGCCTGAAGAATTAGGATTTGAACGAGTGAAAACTTCCGAGTTAGAAAATCTGCGCGGCGGAAATCCCGAACAAAATGCGGAAATTATCAAAGAAGTTTTGAACGGAAAAAGACAAGGCGCGGCGCGTTCTCTGGTTTTGTTAAATGCGGCGGCGGCAGTTTTTGTCGGCGGCAAAGCCGAAAGTCTGGCGAAGGCTGTGGATTTGGCAAGGGAAAGTTTGGACAGTGGAAAAGCATTTGAAAAACTGCAAAATTTGATTGAAATGACAAACACTCAATAATGTTTCCGCTTTGTGTAAAAATTTTTTATGAGTAATTTTCTTAACGAAATTATCGAGTTGAAAAAAAAGCGGCTGAAGCTTGCCAAATCGAAAATATCGCTTGAAGATTTGAGGCAAAAAGCATTTGCGGTGCGACAAAAAGCCGAATCGCATCGTCTGCAAAAGGCTTTAGCGGAAAAAAATAAAATCAATATCATCGCTGAAATCAAACGCGCCTCGCCGTCGAAAGGCGTGATAAATGATAAAATCGATGTCGCGGAAATCGCGCAAATGTATGAACGAGGCGGCGCGCGCGCGATTTCGGTTTTGACCGAAGAAGACAGGTTTCAAGGTTCGCTGAAAGACTTGAAAACAGCTCGGGCGAACGTTTCGTCGCCGATTCTGCGAAAGGATTTTATCTTTGACGAATTTCAAATTTACGAAGCGGCGGAAGCCGGCGCAGATGTGATTTTGCTCATCGCGGCGATGCTGGATGATAAAGTTTTGCAAAAACTTTATCGTCTAGCTGAACAAGATTTGGGCTTGGATGTTTTGCTCGAAGTTCATACTTTGGAAGAATTGGATAGAGCAAAAAAAATCGGCGCGAAAATTGTCGGTGTGAACAATCGTGATTTGCAAACATTTAGGGTTTCGTTGGACATATCGCGGGAATTGGTAAAACACGCCGCGAAAGATTCGCTTTTGATTTCCGAAAGCGGTTTGAAGTCGCGCGAAGATTTGCTCGAATTAAAAGAATTAGGATTCAACGGGTTTTTGATTGGCGAAACTTTGATGCGAAGCGGAAATATCGAGAAAGAATTAAGAAATTTACAGGGGTAACAGGATAAATAAGGATAAAAATAAATTTATTATATCCCTGTAAATCCTGTTATCCCTGTAAATAGTTGTTTTATGACGAAAGTTAAAATCTGCGGCATCACAAATTTGGAAGACGCGCTGCTTTCGGCAAAATTCGGCGCGGACGCGCTCGGCTTTAATTTTTACGAGAAAAGTCCGCGTTATATTTCGCCCGAAAAAGCGCGTGAAATTACTGCACAATTGCCGTCGGAAGTTTTGAAAATCGGTGTTTTCGTCAATGAAAATTTAGAGAGAATTTGTAAGGCAGCCGAAACTGCCAAACTCGATGCGATTCAGCTACACGGCGAAGAAACGCCTGAATTCGTGCGCAAAATAAAGGCAAAAACGAATCTTGAAATCATCAAAGCCTTTCGCGTTTCGCTCGAATTCAAACCCGAAGACGTTTTACAATACGAAACGGACGCGATTTTGCTCGACGCTTATTCGCCAAAACAACACGGCGGAACGGGCGAAACCTTCGATTGGGAAATTGCGAAGAAAGTGCGGGAGATTTTTCCGAAAATGTATCTCGCAGGCGGACTTTCTGCGGAAAATGTCAGCAATGCAATTTTGCAGGTAAACCCTTTTGCGGTTGATGCTTGCAGTTGTTTGGAAAGTAAAAAAGGCACAAAGAACTCAGCAAAAATTAGTGATTTTATTTCAAAGGTTAAATAATTTATGAATTTTCAACCAGACGAACGCGGTTATTGGGGCGAGTTCGGCGGGCGTTTTGTTCCCGAAACGCTGATGTCGCCGATTGAAGAATTGACGAGCGCGTATTTTGCCGTGCGCGACGACGCGGATTTTCAAGCGGAATTTCTCAATCTTCTGCAGGATTTTTCAGGTCGTCCGACGCCGCTTTTTCACGCAAAAAGACTTTCGGAAACTTTGGGCGGCGCGCAGATTTATCTCAAACGCGAAGATTTGGGACACACCGGCTCGCACAAAATCAACAACGCTATCGGACAGATTTTGCTGGCGAGACGAATGGGCAAAAAGCGAATCATCGCCGAAACCGGCGCGGGGCAGCACGGCGTTGCGACGGCGACGGTTTGCGCTTTGTTCGGGCTGGAATGTGTTGTTTATATGGGCGCGGAAGACGTTCGTCGGCAGGCGTTGAATGTTTTTCGGATGGAACTGCTCGGCGCGGAAGTCCGGCGCGTTGACGCGGGCGCGAAGACTTTGAAGGACGCGATAAACGAAGCGCTGCGCGATTGGGTGACGAACGTCGAGACGACTTATTATCTTTTGGGAAGCGCGCTCGGACCGCATCCGTATCCGCTGATGGTGCGCGATTTTCAATCGGTTATCGGCAGAGAAGCCAGACAGCAGATTTTGGAAAAAATCGGAACTCTACCCGACGTTTTGCTGGCTTGCGTCGGCGGCGGTTCAAATTCAATCGGACTTTTTCATCCCTTTTTGCAGGACGAAAACGTGCGGATGATTGGCGTCGAAGCGGGCGGCAAAGGAAACAATCTGGGCGAACACGCGGCGCGTTTTAACAAAGCGGGCGGCGGACGAATCGGCGTTCTGCAAGGCACGAAAAGTTTTCTTCTGCAAAACGACGACGGGCAAATCGCGCTGACCCATTCGATTTCCGCCGGGCTTGATTACGCTTCGGTCGGACCCGAACACGCCTTTTTGCAGTCAATCGGGCGTGTCGAATACGCTTCGGCAAACGATGCGGAAGCGCTCGCGGCGTTTCAAACTTTATCGCAAACCGAAGGCTTGATTCCAGCTCTGGAATCGGCGCACGGTATCGCGCATTGTTTGAAAATCGCGCCGGAAATGTCGCCGAATCAAACGATAATCGTCAACCTTTCGGGGCGCGGCGATAAAGACGTGAATCAAGTTCAGGAAATGTTAAATGAAAAATAATTTAACCACAGATTTACACAGATGAACACAGATTTTCAGAACGATGAAAAAGAATTTTTGGATTTTGGTTAGTCATTCAAAAGTTCTAATTAATCATTTCTTTTATCTGTGTCTATCTGTGTAAATCTGTGGTTTCAAAATTTTTAAGATGTCTAATCAAATAAAAAAAGAGTTTGAAAAATTGAAAGCAGAAAATCGCGGCGGATTTATTCCGTTTATCGTCGCGGGCGACCCGAATCTTGGAACGACGAAAGATTTGATTTTGGAATTGGCAAAACAAGGCGCGAGCGTTATCGAACTCGGCGTTCCGTTTTCCGACCCGGTTGCCGACGGCGTAACTATTCAGGCTTCGGGCGAGCGGGCTTTGCGAAACCGAATCAGTGTTAATGACATCCTGCAAATCGTTGCGGATGTTCGCGCAGACGGATGCGAAACTCCGATAATTTTGTTTAGTTATTTTAATCCGATTTTGCAGTTCGGTTTGGAAAAGTTCGCCGAAGAAGCAAAGAAATCCGGCGTTGACGGAATTTTAATAACCGATTTAGTTCCCGAAGAAGCGGAAGATTTCCGGCAGATTTTAGTTTTTGCAGACTTAGCTTTGATAATGCTTGCCGCTCCGACTTCGAGCGACGAGCGTTTGAGGAAAATCTGCGGAAAAGCGAGCGGTTTCATTTATGCGGTTTCACGCGCGGGCGTAACGGGTGCGAGAACTGATTTAAGCAACGAAGCGGAAAATCTCGTCAAACGCTTGCGCGACTTTACCGATTTGCCGATTGCCGTCGGCTTCGGAATTTCTAATGCCGAACAAATCAGCGAAACCTGGAAATATGCGGAAGCGGCGGTTGTCGGCTCGGCAATTGTGGCGGAAATGATTAGACTCGCGCCAAACACAGACGATGTGCCGAATGATTTTATCGAAAAAATCGGTATGTTTGCCAAAAACCTCATACCGTAATTTTAGCGGTCAGAAAATTAGTTTGAAATCGCGCAGTTTTATAAAAGGGCGCATTTTCAAATTGATTTACCAAAAGATTCGACGCGCTCAATTTTCCTTTAGCAGAAAAGTCAGCGGAATGTCCACGCGCTTGCGCCAGGATTTTTCCGTATGTCCCTCGCCCGGAAATTTACGGGTTATCCAGTTTTTATTTTGTTTATAACCTTTTTTCTTCATAATCCGGTCGGCTTGTTTCTGGAAAGGCTCATATTGCGCGTCGAGCGATTCGGTTCCGTAATCGAAATAAATCTTATGAGTTTCCGGCGACGGAAGAAATTTTTTCATATAGCCCAGCATCACGCCATTGCCGAGCGGAAATTGCGTCGAGATACAGCCAGCGCCGCCGAAAACGTCCGGGTATTCGGAAATCGCGTAGAGCGACATCAGTCCGCCCATACTCGAACCCATTATAAAAGTGTTGTCGGCGTCGGGTTTTGTCGAGTAAGTTTTATCAATGAAAGGTTTCAATTCAAAAACGATAAATTTCAGATACTTGTCGGAATAGCCTTCCGGCGGAGTGATTAGTTTAGACGGTTTGATATTTTTCCGAATAATTAAATCATAAGGTTTATCCGGCGCGTATTCGATAACGCGGTGCGCCGTGTTCCAAATGCCGACGACAACGGTGTCGCGGACTGACTTTTCCGCCACCAATTTCCTGAGCGTTTCGTCCACGCCCCAATCAACGCCGCCGAAGGCGTCCTTCGGATTAAAAAGATTTTGCCCGTCGTGCATATACAAAACGGCGTATTTTTTATCTTTCGAGTAATCGGCTGGAAGCCAAACATCAACGTTTCTGGATTCGGCGAATTTAGACGGGAAATTTACGTAACGAAAGACATTTCCCGCGATGCCCGCGCCGGAAATCTGTCTCGGAGTTTGGGCAGACGACAGCAATGAAAAAATAGTTAAACAAATCGTCAAGGCTATAATTCGCATAGTTTTTACCGGATTGAATTTGCAGCTATTATATTGAAAACAGTTTTATTGGCAAATCCTATTCGGTGAAAATAACGTCTTTAAACTTGTTATAAAGAAACGAAATTATCAGCAGCAGAACTCCGAGTGAAACAAACACGATTGTTTTCGAGATAGTATCTAGATTGGCAATATCGTAGAAAAACAATTTGACCAAAGTTGCCGCGAACAAAATTATTGCGCCGATGCGGAGGTGTTTTTTCTTTTTGTAAATGCCCAGAATAATCAACATCAAAGCATAAATTCCCCACAAAATGCTGAGACCGAGTTTGTAAGCGTTTTGAACCGCGTAAATGTCCATCCAATTCAGCAATTCGCTGCTGGCAATCCAAAGAAGCGTCGAATAGAAAACGAAATCGAAAGCCGTCTCGAAATCGAAATCGGGAGCGACGATTTTTATAAAACTTTGCTTAATATATTTGTAGATTGCCAACATCAAACCGGCGGCAAAAGCGTATGAAATATAACGGATAAAAAGATGGAAAATACCTCGCGTAAAAATTTCGGCGTTAGTTTGAGCCAGATAATTACCGCGCAATTCGCTGAGCGCATATAAACCGACTGACAGGAAAATTGTGATAGTAATTATATTCAGTCCGAGATTGGCAAAACCCAAAACCTCGCTTTTTATTCGTCTGATGTTCACGAATGAAAGCGCCGCGAGAAAAAGCATCGTGTAGTTGATTTGCCAGACGATGTTAAATAAATCAAGCGAAGAATCTCTTGAAATGGTCGCAGAATCGTAAATGGTTTGCGGAGAACTCTGAACGGCTGTATTGATAATTCGATTGCTGAAATAATTTCCGATTTCAATGCGGAAACTGTTATAAAGCACAACCAAGCAAACCGCCGGAACAAAGTATTTTATTATCTGTCGTAAATTGGCGTGAGCGAAATTTTCATCGGTTTCCTCTATATTGACAAACCAGATGACGGCAAAAGCGGCGGCAAACAAAATAGAAGTCAAAAATCCGGCGTTCAGCAAAGGCGTAATCAGGGATTGACTGTTAAATGCGATTTGCCAGTCGTTCAGAAGGCTGAACGTCGCCAAAAACATCAACGGATACGAAAAGGTTTCGTAAATTTCGAGGTTCTTCTTTCTGCCGAGAACGAATAAAAACAACGCTTCCGCTGTCCACAGAAGAGTTATCCAATGCCCGCTGAACTGCACCGGAACGACGATTGCCATAAATGTCAGCGCGAGTCCGATTGGCAGATAAAGATTGATTCGCCCGCCGAGTTTGTATTTGTAAATGACGGCGGCGACGAAGAAATGGAAACCCGCGTTCAGTAAAGTGAACAAACCTAAAAATTTCTGTCCGTCCGTTTTACCGTCAATCATCAAATAGCCGAATCCGTAAAAAATAAACGAATTTATCAAAGTCAGCAAAACGATTTCAGCGTTGAATTCCTCTTCGGCAATCAGTTTGTAAGTAACGAATGTCAGATAAAAGGTCAGGAAGAAGACGGTTAGAAACGCAAATGCCAGCGGAAAATGTTCGGCTGATTTGTAATCGGAAAAATACCAGCCGGAAAAAATCAGCCAGGAGACGATGAACGACGAATAGTAAAGCGGTTTCCAGAATTTTTTGACCGAAACGATTAAAATTCCGAAGTTGATAATCGTCATATAGCCGAACAAAATGTCGAACCTGCCCGAATTATTACTGAGCAGAAACGGCACGGCGTATGCGCCGACCAGTCCGATGTGAGCGATGACCTGGCGGCTGTAATTGATTGCCGCCGCGACCGTGAACGCCGTGATAAAAAGCATCATCAGAAAAGCCGCGTTTTGGGGAATCAGATTGTAATAGCTGTAAGCGAAAAAGGTCAGAAAATACATCATCGCCATCGCGCCGCTCAACAAAACCGCGCTAAAATTCAGATATTTTGATTTGAGACGCGCGGCTGTTCCGAAAATCAAAAAGGCGACCACATAACCCAAAACAATCCGCGCCGCCGGGCTGATTAAATCACGGTCAATCGCATATTTCGCGCCGATTGCCACGCCGATAACTGTGATGACGATACCGATTAAACTAATAATGTTTTTGCCGATGAATTCTTCCAAACCCGACGAGGCGCGAGCCGTCTGAAAATTTGGCGGAGCATTATAGTTGGAGTATTCGGCTTTTTCTTCGTAAGAAATTGGTTCTGCCGCAGCCGGTTTTTCTTCGGTTTTATTTGCTTCTGCAGATTGGTAAGATTGTGATTTTCGAGGCGGAATATATAGCGAAATGTTTTTATCAACCGGCGGTTTTTTCGGCGAGTCTTCCCGCAAATCAACTTTTTGAGTTTGCGGACTCGCTTTGAGCTTATCTATTTCACCGCGAATCAGATTCATCTCGCGGTAAAAATAATCTTGGTATTCGACCATTTTATCGAGCCGCGTTTGCAGCCGTTCGATTTGCTCGCTCGTTTCAGGCATAAAATTTTAATTTGGCAAAGGCGAAAGTTTTGGTTTGCAGTGAATTTGCTTGAGACCGAATTCACCCGTAAAGTTTATCATTATCGAACAAGCAATTAACACAAATTTTTTGAGGACATTGAATGTATGAAACGCATTGTAAAATCGCCAATAGGAACTGAATTGACTTGCAAAAACTGGCTCATCGAAGCCGCGTATCGAATGATTCAAAACAACCTCGACGCGGAAGTCGCGTTTGACCCGGACAATCTAATCGTCTATGGCGGGCGGGGCAAGGCAGCTAGAAATTGGGAATCGTTTGACGCTATTTTGGAAAGTCTGCGAAATTTGGAGGCGGACGAAACGCTGCTTGTTCAATCAGGCAAACCTGTTGCGGTTTTCAAAACGCATACCGACGCGCCCAGAGTTTTGCTCGCCAACTCAAACATCGTTCCACACTGGGCGACGCAGGAGCAATTCGACAAATACGAGCGTGAAGGGTTGATGATGTATGGACAGATGACGGCGGGAAGCTGGATTTACATCGGCACGCAGGGGATTTTGCAGGGAACTTATGAAACTTTCGGAAGTCTTGCAAGACAAAACGGTTGGGGCGATCTTTCGGGGAAATTCGTTCTAACCGCCGGACTCGGCGAAATGGGCGGAGCGCAGGCGCAGGCGATTACATTTAACGGCGGTGTCGGTTTGTTGGTCGAAGTTGACCGTTGGCGAATTGATAGACGTTTGCAGTTGAAACAAATTGATTTGGCAACGGAAAGCCTTGATGAAGCGTTGCAAATGGTCAAAGAATATACCGGCAAAAAGGAAGCGAAATCAATCGCGCTTTTGGGCAACGCGGCGGAAGTTCACTGGCAATTATTGGAGAGACATATAATTCCCGATGTTGTTACCGACCAGACTTCCGCGCACGATGTTTTATACGGTTATATTCCCGTCGGCTTGAGCGTCGAAGAAGCCAAAATTCTGCGCGAATCGAATCAAGCCGAATACGAAAAATGCGCGATGGATTCAATGGCGCGGCACGTCGAAGCAATGCTCGAATTCCAGAGGCGCGGCGCGATTGTTTTCGATTACGGCAACAATCTACGCCAACGCGCCAAAGACAACGGCGTGGAAAACGCCTTCGATTATCCGGGCTTTGTTCCCGCCTATATTCGCCCGCTTTTCTGCGAAGGCAAAGGTCCGTTTCGCTGGGTTGCTCTGTCGGGCGACCGGGAAGATATTTACAAAACCGACGAAGCGATTATGAATTTGTTTCCCGAAAACGACCATTTGTCGCGCTGGCTAACAATGGCGCAAGAGCAAGTCGCGTTTCAAGGCTTGCCCGCCAGAATCTGCTGGCTCGGCTACGGCGAGCGCGCCAAAGCCGGACTCAAATTAAACGAAATGGTCGCAAGCGGCGAGCTGAAAGCGCCAATCGTCATCGGGCGTGACCATTTGGATTGCGGTTCGGTCGCTTCGCCAAACCGCGAAACCGAAGCGATGAAAGACGGCTCGGATGCAATCGCCGATTGGGTTTATCTCAACGCGATGTTAAACGCCGTCGGCGGCGCAACCTGGGTTTCGCTTCATCACGGCGGCGGCGTCGGCATCGGTTACAGCCTGCACGCCGGACAAGTCATCGTCGCCGACGGCACGCCCGAAGCCGCCAAACGCATTGAAAGAGTTTTGACAACCGACCCTGGAATGGGCGTCGTCCGCCACGTTGACGCGGGTTATGAAAAGGCGATGGAGTTTGCGGAAGAGAAGAATGTAAAAATACCGATGCGAAAATAATTTATGACTATTAATCTTGATTTACTTGATGCGGAATCTGCGACCGAAGCGATTAAGACGGTTGCCGAGATAGCCGATGCAAATGGTATTGAATGGGCTTTAGTCGGCGGATTGGCGATGGCGATTTACGGCAGCGACCGCACGACAAAAGATATTGATATTATCGCCAACCGGCTTTTGCCCCTCGAAAATCAAGGCTTATTGCGTCAGGGCGGCGAGCGATACATCATCAAAACTAATAAAAAAGCGGTGGCGGTTGATTGGATTATTCGCAAAGACGAGTTTAAGCAATTATTCGAGCAAGCCTTAGCCGAAGCCGTCAGGATAAACGACGTGCCGATTTTAACCGCCGAATGGCTGGTAATCCTAAAATTCATCGCCGGACGCTTCAAAGACCAGGAAGACGCGGTTTTTCTGCTCAGTCAAAAACATTTAGTCAATCGCCGTCTCGTCAAAGAAAAAATCATCAATCTGTTTGGCAAAGCGGCTTGGGGTTTAGCAAAACACGGTTACGGGCGGCTGTTCGATTTAGCCGACGGCAGAACGCGCGAAGAAGAACGCAATGAACAAGACGGATACATTGATTCATAAAATGCTTTGCCGCATTGACGGGGATTATACGGAAGCGATTGAATTTACGAAAGAAAATGATGTCAAAGTTTTGATGATGAAACAGGAATAGATAATTTAGTAACCTTAATGAAGGAAAAATATGGATGTAAGAACACTCAAAAAATTGATTCTCGTAAAACGAATATATCAACAAGCATTAATTCAATCTCAATTTACACATAGGATTGTTGACAGAATGTTAGCGGTTGTTGGATTTGACTTTGCTAATGAAACCACATTAAAAGCCGCAGCCGTTGCTCTAAATCCTACAATTCAGCTAGAGCGTCCTTTTCCAAAAGTTAGAGCGCAAGTTGAATCTGAGTTAAAGAAACAAAACAAAAAATTATTAGACACAAGCAAAATACAGGAAGTTCACGATGTAAGAAATGCAGCTCAGCATCAAGCAAGGTATCCAACCGAAATTGAAGTGAGCGATAGCAGAACTTATACGCGCGACTTTTTAACACAAGCGTTTATTGAAATTTGGGGCGCATCCTTTGAATCTTTAAGTCTTGTTGATGAAATTCAAAATAGTATCTCGCAAAAATACTTAGTTGAAGCTGAATCAGATTTGGTAAATGGCAAATTTATTGATGTATTAGCCAAATCAATTGCTTCTTTTCAAATTGTAATTGGAGGGCTTGCCGATTCGATAACAGAAAATATTAGTAGTTGGGTTAATGCAATTGTAGTAACCGAAACATTTGAAAAACAAGAGCCAAATAGTAATGTTTTTCAAGCATTTTTGAAAACGCGAGAGTTAATTGCATTTCAAGTAACGGGAATAAATCCTCAAGAATACTTGAAGTATAAACGCTTATCACGCTTTGTAGCCGTTCATTTATATCAAGATGATGGCTATAATTACAACATAACAGGGCGCGACCCAACGAAAGATGAAGCTGAGTATGTATTAAATTTTGTGACAAATTCAATAGTTCAAATTAAGAGTTTAGATGCTGATATTCTTAAATCTCACAACGGCTTTGAATAACCGAATATCAAAAAAGTTTATGATAAAATCGCTAACGAGGTGAAATTATGACGGCTGCAGAAGTTTTAATGGGAAAATTAAAACTTTGCCGCTTAATAAAATTTAAGAAATAAAAAAGAGGCTCGTGAAAGCCTCTTTTTTTCTCGTGAAAGCCTCATTTTTCTTGGAAGAAAATAGCTACATTCTCTTATTGAGCTTTCGGCGCGAAGTTGAACATCGACTCGGAAACGATTTTGTAATCGGCGGGCGGCGCGAACAGCGAGCGGTCGGGTTCGCTGCGGCTGATGTTGGTCAGACGATAGATTTGTTCGCCGAAACGCGGGTCGGTGTGTTTGGAATAGACAGTTAGCTGCAATTCTTTTGAATACCAGCGCTCATAGACGATTTCAATCGGCTGTTCGTTGCCGATTGCTCCGGCGGGAATCGTTGTTACCGTGCGCGAACCTTCAGCCGTGACGCCTTCAAAGTCGCGCGTGCCGAGCGATTCGCTTTTACCCGAATTATAACTGAAAACACCGCTGCCGCTGCCGCTTACGATTGTTGTTGCGATGCCGCCACCCGATAAAGCGCCTAACTGCACTCTTTTTGCAGTAGCTGCTGCGTCCATTTCCGCCTTTGTCGCCGCAGTCAATGCTTGACCGGTGGCGGTTATTGCGACTTCAGTCGCTCTTTTCACTGCATTGGCGTCAATTTGCGCTTTTGCCGCGGAATTTGCCGATTGAGCAGAAGTTGCGAACAGCGTGCCGCCAGTCATTCCGAATTGCGTTCTCATCTTTTGGGCGGTTTTGGCTGTCGGATTTAATGAATATCTGAGATTGCTCACCGGGTCGAAAATGGAAATCGTGTCTCCGAAACCGAAACCGGAAAAAGCAAAATCGAAACCCGGAGTAGAGGTGATAGAGGTGGAAGCGACGGGAGCTGCTAAACCTCTGCCGCCATCTGACGAACTGCTTTCGCGGCGAGTTCGACCTTCGCTGTCGCGGAACATTTTAGTCGTATTGCTATGCAAGATTTTATTGCCGTCGGCTAATATTTGGACGCTTTCGCTGATTGCTTCTGCCGAATACGGCGCGCCTTTGACGACCGCCGTCGAGCTGCTGGCGATAATTTCAGTCGCAACTCTCGCTCCGGCGCTTGTTGTCTGCTGTGCCGCGACAGTCATTGTCAGGGCTGACACGAATAACAAAATTGCTGATAAATATTTCATTGTTTTTCTCCTAATTTATTGACTTTTACTATTAGCTACGAATCGAATCGCTCTGGCAATACCGTCCGTGCCGACGAGCAAATCGGTTTTGATTTTCGGGGATTCGTTTTCAATCGGAAGATTCACGCCGAGCGCGAACAGCGACGAGCGCGAAAGTTCGGTGCGGACAATATGAACTTCCTGTCCGGCTTCGCTTGGATTTCCGGCAAACGTAAGCGCGTAAAACTCGCCGACGGATTCGTTTTGTTTGAATTGAAATCTTTTTTGCCAATTCGGTTTTCTAGTCACAGAGTTTCGTGTTTTTAATGTTTCGCCGGTAGAAACCTTCTGTTTTGCAATTTTGGGAAAACCGGTTTCTGAATATTTTGTTTTCACAATCGCGGGCGATTCACCCAAAGCCGAATCTGTCGGCTGCGATATTTCAA
The DNA here is from genome assembly GCA_964235785.1 of uncultured Pyrinomonadaceae bacterium. Lineage (GTDB taxonomy): Bacteria > Acidobacteriota > Blastocatellia > Pyrinomonadales > Pyrinomonadaceae. The sequence continues at coordinate 153,512 of CAXSBF010000002.1, forward strand.
TTTGCTGAATCTTCTTTTGAATTTCCGGCGTTGCGGCTTGTTCAGACGATTGCTGTCGAGTGAATTTACTAATTCCAATCAAACCGAATACGCTGACGAAGAAAAGAAATAAAACAGCCGCCGCGACTCTTTGCTGATTCCAAATTTGAAGATTTGCCCAGTCGCCGAAAACGCTTTTTGAATTTCGTTCGCATTTTTCGGTTTCGATTCTTTCTTTAACGGCATTGAAAAGCGCGGGCGAGGCGACGGCTCGCTCAATTTCTTCGCCGCGCATTTTCGCGGCGTCCATCATTTTTCGTCCGATGCGGTCGAGTTCTTCGTTTTGTAAATTTCGTTTGTTCATTCTTCCTTCTTCGCACCAAAAGACGTTTCGGCTGAGCGTTCAGTTACAAAAACTTTCTCAGGATTTTCCGTAAAGCGTTCCTGGCGCGAAACGCTCGAACCTTTATTTTCGCGCTTGACCAACCTGTAATTTCCGCTACTTCGCGGACAGTCATTTCTTCGGCGTCGAGCATTTGCAGAATCGCTCGGTCTTCCGCCGATAATTTCGATAAGAGTTTCTGTGCCAAATCGCGCTCGATGGCAGAGTTCTCCGCCGTTTTTTCATCGTTTGCCGCGTCTGCAAATAAAATTTCGGTTTCCGCTTCGCTAAACTCGCACCAGAGATTTTCCGGTTTTCGTTTTTGCGTGCGGAGCGCGTCGAGACAGGCGTTGGTCGTAATTTTTCCAATCCAACTCGCAAATGAAAAATTGTGGTCGCCGCGAAAACGTTTCAAATCAAAATAAACTTTGGCAAAACTGATTTGGACGATTTCTTCGATTTGTTCGGGGCGCTGGAAATACCGGCAGGCGATTGACGCGACGAGCCGTTTGTAACGGTCGAAAAGATTTTCAAAAGCCGTTTCTTCGCCGCTTAAAATGAGTTCGACGAGTTGGGAGTCGGATTTTTCGACGGTAATTTCAAACTCCGCGCTCTTTTCTTCGACGGCGCGTGAAATTTGAAGTCCATCCTGCCAGGTTGGAGTGTAATCCATTTCGAGTTTCGGGAACGATTTTGTCACAGTCGCTCCACAAGACGTCGCGCGGCAAAAATCGGTTACAAGATTTCGCGCGAAAATTAAAGCCTCAGATTTCGCAGACAGCGGAAAATTCTGAAAAGCTTTGAGTCTTTGCGAAAACTTTAGCTGCTATTTCGACGAAACTATCAAATGCTGCGGCAGATGCCCGAGCGGAATGTGTTCGCTGCTCGAAAAGCCTGCGTTTTCAAACATTTCTTTGAGTTCTGCAAATGTGTAAGCGTCGCCCGCCGGTGTTCCGGCGAGCATTACGAGGCTGAACATTGCTTCCATCGGCGGCGAAACGCGGTCGTCGTTCGGGACGAATTCGAGAGTCATCACTCGTCCGCCGTCGGCGAGCGATTTATGAATTTTTCGCAACAGTGTTTCATTGGTTTGTTTGTCGAAATGATGGAGAAAATTCGTCAGCAAAACGACATCGTAACCGTCGCCGTATTCGACATCGAACGCGCTGCCTTCAATCAAATGATGCCGTTCTGCCACACCGAATTTTTCGGCGTTTTCGGTTGCTACCTGCAAAACATTCGCCCAATCGACCGCGTAGATTTCCGCATTTTGGTATTTTTGCGCGACGACAATTCCGAAAATGCCGTGTCCGGCGGCAATGTCCAAAACCTTTAATTTTCGGTCGGGTTCAAAGCCGATTTGTTGGGCAATCATTTGCGCTCCCGGCATCATCATTCCCATCATACCGCGGGCGAATTTTACCCACATCGGACTGTCAGGCGCGAGCGAGCCTTCTTCCGTAACAGTCGTGCCGCCTTGCTTGACAATGTTCGTTAAATCGTTGAAACCGCGCATCTGCATCGGCGACATCAAAAAATCCACCGCGCCGCCGACAAATGTCCGCGAGTTACGATTGAGAAAAGCGGCGGACATTTCGGTTAAATCGTATTGATTGTCCTGCTTAGTTAAAAATCCCATCACCGTTAGCGAATCGCACAAAATGCGGATGCCGCGCGGCGAAGCGTCGCACGCCTCGCTGATTGCTTGAGCGGTCTTGTTTCCTTCACCAATTCGCGTAAAAACGTCGAGTTCGACGGCGGCTTTCATCGCGGCTGAACGATGAAAAGCGGTTGCGGTTTCAAAAAATAATTGCGGCGTAAGCGGAGCAGTCTGTTGCATATTTTGTTTCCTCTCAAATTAGAATTTATGGATTTGCAATTAAAAATAAGTCAATTCATTTTCAAAATCAACACCACTGACGTATTACTTGATTTTCAAAATTTTTGAGACTCCGCTTGTGGACTAACCGATATGGAATTAAAATTTTCTGCAATGGAGAAAGTCGATTTAATCGTTGACCAAGCCGCGCAGCTTGTTACTTGCGCTTCAGGCGGCAAAGCAAAAAAGGGTTCGGCAATGCAGGAGGTCAATCTGATTGCTGACGGCGCGTTGGCAATTTCGGGCGGCAAAATAGTCGGCGTCGGGCAATCAAATGAAATTCACGAACAGTTTAAAAGTCTAAATACAATTGACGCTAGAGGAAAAGTCGTCTGTCCGGCGTTTGTTGACCCGCACACGCACATTGTTTTTGCGGGAAATCGCCTGGATGAATTTGAACTCAAAATAAAAGGCGCGGATTATCTCGAAATTTTGGCAAACGGCGGCGGTATTCTTTCGACTGTCGAGAAAACGCGCGAAGCGAGCCTGAAGGATTTGGTCAGGCAATCGCTCAAACGTCTCGACAAAATTCTCGCGCTCGGTGTAACAACCTGCGAAGTCAAGACAGGTTATGGGCTTGATGCGGAAACGGAACTGAAAATGCTCGCCGCGATTTTCGCGCTCGACAAAATTCACGCGGTTGATTTGATTCCGACGTTTCTTCCGGCGCACGCCGTCCCGCCCGAATATAAAGGCAGAGAAAATGATTATGTTGAATTGATTTGCAATGAAATGCTTCCAAGTGCGCGGCTATTATTTTCGATGGATAAGTTTGATTTCGACAAAATAGAATCGCAAATAGCCGAACAAATAAAATTGCAGGAAGCCAGAGGCGAAAGCGCGGGAATCGGCGCTTATGGAATTCCCGAATCTGAACAGCTCTCGGTGCGGCAAAATAATCCGTTTTTTATTGACGTGTTTTGCGAGAAAAACGCTTTCGATTTAGAGCAGTCAAAGCGAGTTTTGGAAGCGGGCAAGCGTTTTGGAATGAAAATAAAGGCGCACGTTGACGAGTTTACAAATCTCGGTCTGGCGCGTTGGGCAATTGAAAACGGCGCGGTTTCGATTGACCATTTAGACAAAACGAGCGACGAGGAAATAAAACTGCTGGCTGGTTCCGAAACAATCGGAGTCGTTACGCCGACGGTGAATTTTAATTTCGGAAGCTGCGAATTTGCCGACGCCAGACGGATGATTGACACAGGTTGTGCGATTGCCGTTTCGACCGATTATAATCCGGGTTCCGCGCCGTGTCCTTCGCAAGCCCTGGCGATGGCGATTAGTTGTCGTTATCAAAAATTGCTGCCGTCCGAAGCGTTTAATGCGGCGACGATAAACGCGGCTTTTGCCGTCGGACTGGGTGAAAAGACCGGCTCTCTGGAAATCGGAAAACAGGCAGATGTTTTAATTTTGGATACCAAAGATTACCGCGAAACGGCTTATGAATTCGGCGGAAACTCGGTTGAGAAAGTAATCAAAAATGGTAAAATCGTAAAAGCTCAAACAGATTGAAACAAGGAAATTGCCCGCGTGTTGCAAATAATAAACGAATGTCCGAAAATGCGTTGATTACAAATCTAAAAATCTTTCAATCATTTACAAACGAATCTATGAAATCAATTTTGTCGGTTATTTTTATTGTCGCCTTTTGTCTAAATCCGATTGGCTTGCTTGCCCAGCAAGCGCAGCCGCAAGCATCGGTCAAAAATTTCGAGTTGACGATTGACAACATAATGCGCGGCGCGGATTTGGTCGGTTATGAACCCGACGGCGTGCGCTGGTCGCAGGACAGCCGACGAATTTATTTTCGCTGGAAACGCGCGGGCGAGCCGCGTCTCGACGATTTTGCGACTTATACGGTTAATCGCGACGGCAGCGATTTACGCAAACTTTCCGAAGACGAAGCAAAACAAGCGCCGCCGACTTCGGGTGAATTATCGAAAGACAAAAAAACCACAGTTTTTACCGACAGCGGCGACGTTTTTCTCTACGACCACGAAAAAGGCGAGCGCAGACAAATAACGCAAACAACCGAATTTGAAACGAATCCGCGTTTTACGACCGACCAGCGGCACATTTTTTTTACGCGCCAAAATAATCTTTACAGATTGTCGCTCGACGGCGCATCGCTCGAACAAATTACCGACATTCGCGCCGCCGGTGCGCAATCGGGCGGCGACGCGCAGCGAAAGGGAACTGAAAGTCAGGAAACGATTAAAAAGGAAGAGCGCGAATTGATTGAAGCCGTTCGGGAGCGAGCGGAAAAGCGCGAGCAGGACGAGAAAAAACGAAAGGAGCGCGAAAAACGCAAACCGTTTCAACTCGCGCAAGGACAAAATGTAGCGAATTTGACGCTTTCGCCCGACGGAAAATTTGTGATTGCAGTAGTCAATGAACCGGCGACCGGAGCAAAAAGTACGATTGTCCCAAATTACGTTACCGAATCGGCTTATACCGAAGATATTCCGGGTCGCACAAAGGTCGGCGACGCGCAGGGACGCAGCCGAGTAACAATTATCAACGCTGAAAACGGCGAATCAAAATGGGTTGAATCGGGTTTGCGGGCAGAAGTCGCGCCGCGCGTGCAAAACAAAACTGAAAACAACGCGACCGAACAGTCAGCACAACAGCGCGGCACAGGTCAAAACCAGCAGCAATCAGGTCAGAAAACCGAACAAATTCAAAATCAGACTTCAACAAGCGAACGACAGACCGATGCCGCCCAACAAAAGCAATCGCCCGACCGTGAAGTTCAGTTATTTGCCCTGCAATGGTCGGACGACGGCAAGCACGCTGTCATACAAGCGCGAGCGGCGGACAATAAAGACCGTTGGATAATGTCGCTTGACCCGGCGACCGCCAAGACAAAAGTTATCGCTTCGGTTCACGACGATGCCTGGGTCGGCGGTCCGGGCGCGTTTTCGCTCGGCTGGCTGCCCGATAATCACCGCATTTATTTTGAATCGGAACGCGACGGATTCGCGCATCTCTACACCGTTTCGATTGACGGCGGCGCGCCCGTTCAATTGACTTCCGGGCAGTTTGAAGTGTCCGACGTTGAATTGTCCGAAGATAAAAGCAAGTTTTATTTCGCTTCGAGCGAAGGCAGTTTTTTCGAGAAACATTTTTATTCGATGCCGACGGGCGGCGGCGCTCGAACGCGGTTGACGGCAATGGCGGGCAGCAACGATGTCGTGGTTTCGCCGGACGAGTCAACATTTGCCGTCATTCGTTCCTACAGTAATAAGCCGCCGGAACTATATATTACGCCGAATCGCGCGGGCAGCAGCGAAAGCGACGCCAAACAAATAACGAATTCGCCGACTGCCGAATGGCTTTCTTACAATTGGATTGTGCCGCCGATTGTGCCGATTAAAGCCCGCGACGGCGCGACGGTTTACGGTCGTTTATACAAACCGAAGAATTTCCAAAAAGGCGGACCGGCGGTTTTGTTCGTTCACGGCGCGGGCTATTTGCAGAACGTCCATAATTGGTGGAGCAGCTATTACCGCGAGTATATGTTTCATCACTTTTTGATGGAAAAAGGCTACACGGTTTTGGACATTGATTATCGAGGCTCTGCCGGTTACGGACGCGACTGGCGCACTGGAATTTACCGTTTTATGGGCGGTAAAGATTTGACCGACAACGTTGATGCGGCGCAGTATTTAGTCAATGAACACGGCGTTGACGCCAAAAGAATCGGGCTTTACGGCGGTTCTTACGGCGGCTTTATTACCTTGATGGCAATGTTCACAACGCCTGACGTTTTCGCCGCCGGAGCAGCGCTGCGACCAGTAACGGATTGGGCGCATTACAATCACGGTTACACATCGAACATTCTCAATTTGCCGCAAAACGACCTCGAAGCCTATAAACGCAGCTCCCCGATTTACCACGCGGAAGGTTTGAAAGGCGCTTTGCTCATTTGTCACGGAATGGTCGATGTCAATGTGAATTTTCAGGACAGCGTTCGCCTCGCGCAACGGCTTATCGAGCTGCGAAAGGAAAACTGGGAAATCGCTCCCTATCCGGTTGAAGACCACGGTTTTGTGCAGCCGTCGAGTTGGGCTGATGAATACCGGCGGATTTTTAAGTTGTTCGAGACTAACTTAAAGCCGACTGAAAAAATAGTTCAAAACGCGAAAGTTAAAAAAGCTAAAAAATAGATTTATAAAAATTTCTCAGATTGATTTTCGATGCAGGAAATTATTTTAGACGGTGAAAATCTCACTTTTGCACAAGTCATCGCGGTTGCCTTTGGCGAGCCGAATCGTCCGCGCGTTTTGTTGACCGAAGAAGCAAAACAAAAGGTCAATCGTTCGGCAAACGCGGTGCAATTATTACTCGAGCGCGGCGAAATTGCTTACGGAATCACGACCGGCTTCGGAGCGTTCAAAGATAAAATTATCAGCCGCGCCGAGGTCGAGCTTTTACAGCGCAACATCGTCGTCAGCCACGCGGTCGGCGTCGGCAAGCCTTTTGACCAGCCGACGACGCGGGCGATTATGCTGATACGCGCTAACACTTTGGCACGCGGTTTTTCCGGTATTCGACTTGAAACACTGGAACTATTGCTTGAGTTTCTTAATCGCGGCGTTCATCCGCAAATTCCCGAAAAAGGAAGTCTCGGCGCGTCCGGCGACCTTGCGCCGCTCGCGCATATGTCGTGCGTTTTAATCGGCGAAGGCGAAGCAGTTTTCAAAGGGGAAAATCTTTCGGGAGAAAATACGCTTAAAAAGGCGGGATTGAAACCGATTGTCTTAGCTGCGAAGGAAGGTCTCGCGCTGACCAACGGCACGACGATTATGACCGCCGTCGGAGTTTTGGAAACGCACAAAGCGATAAAACTTGCCGAAGTCGCAGATGTTTCCGGTTGCTTGAGTCTCGAAGCATTAAACGGAACCTTGCTGGCTTTTGACGAAAGAATCCACGCCCTGCGCCCGCATCCGCGCCAGGAAAAATGCGCGGCAAATTTGCGCGATATTTTATCCGGCAGCGAATTCGTCCGGGAATTCTCACCCGCAAACGTGCAGGACGCTTACACTCTGCGCTGTATTCCGCAGGTTCACGGCGCGTGCCGCGATGCAATTGCGTATGCCGAATGGGTCGTCAATATCGAACTGAATTCCGTGACCGATAATCCTCTGATTTTCTGTGATGAAAATTGCGAAAATATTGAAGTGATTTCCGGCGGTAATTTTCACGGCGAGCCGCTCGCGCTGGCGTTTGATTACCTGGCAATTGCCTTATCGGAACTCGGAAATATCTCTGAAAGAAGACTGATGCGCTTAACCGACGAATGTTCAAATGCCCACGTTCTACCGGCATTTCTAACCGAGAACGGCGGCTTGAATTCGGGCTTTATGCTTGTCCAATATACTTCCGCCGCTCTCTGCACCGAAAATAAAATTCTCGCGCATCCGGCGTCGGTCGATACGATTCCGACTTCCGCCAACACCGAAGATCACGTTTCAATGGGCGCAACGAGCGCGCTCAAACTGCGTCAAATCGCCGAAAATCTCGAGATAATTTTATCGCTCGAACTTTTTGCAGCCGCGCAAGGCGTCGATTTTAGAAAAAAACGAATCGGGACGGATAAAAAACTCGGAAAGGGAACCGAGCCTGTTTATAATTTAATTCGCCGAAAAGTTCCGTTTATCGAAAAGGATACTTATATGAAAAATTACATCGAAGCGACGCGGGAAATTGTCGCAAACGACGAAAATTGGCGTTCGGTAAAATAGGTTTTGAGACGGCGAAAAAATTCTTCATACACACGCTTTACAAAAAAAGAAAACAGTATTCGTTGAGTTTTATGAGCTTGAAAATTAAGGAGTTTGTGTCTTTAGCCGAATTTACGACTTTTAGAATCGGCGGTAAAGCGCGGTTTTTTATCGAAGCCGAAAGCGAAAGCGAAATTATCGAAGCATTGAGTTTTGCCGAAGAAAACGCTTTGGAAATTTTTATTCTCGGCGGCGGCAGCAATGTTTTGATTGCCGACGAAGGTTTCGACGGTTTAGTCATAAAAGTCGCGCTCAAAGGCGTGTCGCTCTCCAATAATCAAGCTGAAAAGGTTTTGATAACATCAGGCGCGGGCGAGGATTGGGACGAATTGGTCGCATTTTGTGTCCGCGCAAATTTGCAGGGCTTTGAATGTTTGAGCGGAATTCCCGGACTCGTCGGCGGAACGCCCGTGCAAAACGTCGGCGCATACGGGCAGGAAGTTTCCGAAACGGTTGTCTCGGTAAAAGTTTTAGAGCGCGCCTCGGGCAAAATCTTTGAAATGAATAACGGCGATTGCGGTTTTGCCTATCGCACAAGCGTTTTCAATACAGCCGAAAAAAATCGCTTTGTTGTTTTAGGCGTTACCTTCGCTTTGAAATCAAACGGCGAGCCAAAAATCGTTTATAGAGATTTACAAGAATACTTCGGCGGAAAAAAGCCGACCTTGCAGGAAACGCGCGAAGCCGTTTTAGAAATCCGCCGCGCCAAATCGATGGTGATTGACCCGGAAGATGTAAATTCGAGAAGCGCCGGTTCTTTTTTCAAAAATCCGATTGTCAGGCGCGACAGATTCGAGGAAATGCGCGAAAAATTCGGCAATTCGATTCCAAATTATTCAATTGACCAAAGTGCTGTAAAAATTCCCGCCGCGTGGTTGATAGAGCATTCCGGTTTTTATAAAGGTTATCGAAAGGGAAACGTCGGAATTTCAACCAAACATACTTTAGCAATCGTAAATTTCGGAAATGCTTCGGCGAATGATGTTTTTGCTTTGAAGAATGAAATTCAAAAAAAAGTTGAAGAGCATTTCGGTATTATGCTCGCGCCCGAACCCGTTTTTGTCGGATTTAATCGTTCCTTATAGGTTTAATTAAACAATCAAATATTCCCCGGTTAAATCCGCTTTACAAAGTCTTCACAATAAAAACATTGTCAACCGCGAAATCTTGTGATTTAATACATTAAATTACAAATTTGAAAGACATTTAAAATCCGGTCTTTTGTTATGTGATTTTTCTCTCTTTTATTCGAGCAAGCGGTAATTTAACAAACTCAAAACTAAATAATTTTCTAATTTCAAAACCCTTTGAAAAATATACCTTTATGCAAAATAATATTATTGAAACAAACGAAATAACCACTCAAGAAAAACCTTCCATTCTGAATCGAAGGAAATTTTTTGGTGATTTAGGAAAAGCGACGGTTGCCGCCGCCGCGTTGGGCGCGTTTGCGCCGGTAATTGATAAAAAGTCTTCTGTTTTAGCTCAGAAACCGGACGCCGGTTCTTTTTATCGACAGCGTTCGCTGGCTTGTTACCAATCGCGCGTCGATGCCGCAAAAGCTAACTTTCAACCGATTCCGAGACTATTCAATCGTCCGAACAACGGCGATGAAGACTTATACCCGAACAGAATAGCCAACTTTTCAAAAGGCTTGCCGCACCAGCCGAACGGCGAGGTTGACGCCTCGGCTTACGATTCGCTTCTCACTGCGCTGAGAACGGGAGATACGAACGCCTTTGAACTAATTTCGATGGGCGGCGACCGAAAACTTACCAATCCGCAAAGCGGCTTGGCATTCGACCTCGAAGGAAAAGATGCTTTTAGCTTTGTCCAACCGCCGCCGCCTGCCTTTGCAAGCAAAGAAATCGCCGCCGAGATTGCCGAAAATTACTGGATGGCGATTCTGCGCGACGTGGCGTATTCGGATTATCAAAGCAGTCCGATTGCGCAGGCAGCGGCAGCCGATTTAAATTTGTTCGGCGCGGATTTCAAAGGCGCAAAGGATACGAACGGACAAGTTACGCCGCGCGTGCTTTTTCGCGGGCTAACGGCTGGCGATAAAGCCGGTCCGCATCTTTCTCAATTTTTCTACAAGTCTTGTTTTTTCGGCGCAAATGAAGTCAGTCAGCGCATCCGAACCGTTCGCAGTGTCGGCGACGGAGGTCAAAACTATTTGACTGATTTTAACGGTTGGCTTACCGCGCAAAACGGAATATCGCCGTCCGGCGGAGATGTTTTCGACCCGACGCCGCGTTATATGAGAAACGGACGCGACATCGGTCAATGGGTGCATATCGATGTTTTATTTCAAGCATATTTTCAGGCATTTCTGGTTATTGCCGATTTGGGTGTTCCCGCCGACGGCGGAAATCCATACAAAAATTCGGCGACGCAGCAAGGATTCGGCACATTCGGCGCGCCGCACGTCGCCACCCTGTTGTGTGAAGTTGCGACACGCGCACTGAAAACCGTCTGGAATCAAAAATGGTTTGTCCATCGGCGGCTCAGACCGGAAGTTTTTGCAGAAAGAGTCGACCGCCGAGCGTATCACAACGCGAATTACCCGGTTCATTCGGAGATTTTGGATTCCGTTACCAGCAATTCGCGTCTCGGCGGATATTTGCCTGCCGGAAACGCATTTTTGCCGCAGGCATTTCCCGAAGGTTCGCCGACGCACCCGGCTTACGGCGCGGGACACGCCACGGTTGCGGGCGCTTGCGTAACGATTTTGAAGGCGTGGTTTAACGAAAGCACGGTTATTCAAAATCCGGTCGTTCCCGATGCCGCCGGAACGAGTTTAATTTCGTATAACGGCTCGGAAAATTTAACCGTCGGCGGCGAACTCAATAAAATGGCTTCCAATGTCGCGCTCGGTCGAAACACCGCCGGTGTTCACTGGCGTTCTGACGGCACGGAATCGATGCTGCTCGGCGAAGCTCTGGCAATTAGCATTCTTCAAGACCAGAAGGCGTGTTATAACGAACAGTTCAACGGTTTCAGTCTGACCAAGTTCGACGGCACGACCGTTACGGTTTAAATTTGCCCGTTAAAATTAAAATGAAAGTGCGGTTAGTTGACCGCACTTTTTTTTGTATAATCATTTGTTTAGAAAACAATGCCAAAACGCACAGACATCTCTAAAATTTTAATCATCGGTTCGGGTCCGATTGTCATCGGTCAGGCTTGCGAGTTTGATTATTCGGGAACGCAGGCTTGCCGCGCTTTGAAACAGGAAGGTTTTGAAATAATTTTGGTCAATTCGAATCCGGCGACGATTATGACCGACCCGGAAATTGCCGATAAAACATACGTCGAACCGCTGACGATTGAAACCGTTTCCGCCATTATCGAACGCGAAAAACCCGACGCGCTCCTTCCGACGGTCGGCGGGCAAACCGCGCTGAATTTATCGGTCGAGCTTTACGAACAGGGCATTTTGGAAAGGCACGGCGTAAAACTCATCGGCGCAAACATCGAATCAATCAAAGTCGGCGAAGACCGCGAGCTTTTCAAAGCCGCGATGGACGAAATCGGAATTCCGACGGCAAAAGGCGGTTTCGCGCATACCTGGGAAGAAGCGCAAAAAATTGTCGAAACAACAGGTTATCCGGCGATTATTCGTCCAAGTTTTACGCTCGGCGGCACGGGTGGCGGCACGGCTTTTAATCCCGAAGAGTTTGAAGATATTGCCAAAAACGGTCTTGCCGAATCCCCGAATTCGCAAATTCTGGTTGAAGAATCAATTCTCGGCTGGAAGGAATACGAACTCGAAGTGATGCGCGACCTCAATGATAACGTCGTGATTATTTGTTCGATTGAAAACTTCGACCCGATGGGCGTTCACACGGGCGATTCGATAACGGTTGCGCCCGCGCAGACTTTGACCGATGTCGAATACCAACGCCTGCGAGATATGTCGATCGCCTGTATTCGCCGCGTCGGTGTCGAAACCGGCGGCTCGAATATCCAATTTGCCGTCAATCCTGAAAACGGCGACGTGCGAATTATCGAAATGAATCCGCGTGTTTCTCGCTCAAGCGCGCTTGCGTCAAAAGCGACCGGATATCCGATTGCGAAAATTGCAGCTAAACTTGCCGTCGGCTACACGCTCGACGAAATCCCGAACGATATTACAAAGAAAACGCCTGCGTCTTTCGAGCCGACGATTGATTATGTCGTTACGAAAATTCCGAAATGGGCGTTCGAGAAATTTCCGGGCGCGGAAGACGTTCTCGGAACGCAGATGAAATCGGTCGGCGAAGTGATGGCGATTGGCAGAACATTCAAAGAAAGTTTGTTCAAAGGCTTGCGCTCGCTCGAAGCGGTTAAACCATTGCGGCTCGAAGACATTCCTGACCACCTTTTACAGCGTAAATTAGCGCGTCCGAACTCAAATCGATTTTCTTATATTACCTATGCGCTGCAACACGGCTACACGATTGAGGAAGTTCATCGCTTGACAAAAATCGACCCCTGGTTTTTGGAGCAGCTTGTCGATGTAATGCGCCTGCAAGACCGTTTTGAGGACAGAAATTTAAATGATGTTCCGACTGAAATCCTGCGGACGGCAAAAGAATTTGCGTTGTCGGATAGGCGCATCGCTTTTTTGACTAACTCAACTGAAAAGGAAGTCCGCGCAAAACGCAAGGATTTAAATATCACGCCCGTTTATAAAAGGGTTGATACTTGCGGCGCGGAGTTTGAATCGTTTACGCCATATCTTTATTCGACCTATGAAGAAGAATCCGAATCCGAGCCGACAACGCGCAAAAAAATTATGATTCTCGGTTCGGGACCGAATCGTATCGGACAGGGAATCGAATTTGATTATTGCTGCTGCCACGCTTCGTTTGCTTTGCAGGACGCAGGTTTTGAAACGATTATGGTCAACTGTAATCCCGAAACCGTTTCGACCGATTACGACACATCCGACCGTTTATATTTCGAGCCGCTGACGTTTGAAGACGTGATGAATATCGTCGATGTGGAAAAGCCGGACGGCGTGATTGTGCAGTTCGGCGGGCAGACGCCTTTGAATTTAGCTGACGAATTGCACGGCGCGGGCGTGCCGATTATCGGAACTTCGCCCGATTCGATTGACCTTGCGGAAGACCGGAAGAGATTTAGTCAGCTTTTAAGAGATTTGAAAATTCCGCAGCCGGAAAACGGGACGGCGACTTCAGCGGAAGAAGCAAAAGAATGCGCCTCGAAAATCGGTTATCCGATTATCGTGCGTCCGAGCTTTGTTCTTGGCGGTCGCGCGATGGCGATTGTTTATGACGAGCAGTCTCTGGACGAATATATGCGCTCTGCCGTTGACGCTTCGCCGCAAAAACCGATTTTGATTGACAAGTTTTTAGAACGCGCCGTCGAGATTGACGTTGACGCGCTGGCTGATGAAACCGCCTGCGTCATCGCGGGAATTCAGGAACACATTGAAGAAGCCGGAATTCATTCGGGCGATTCGAGCAGCGTTTTACCGGCGCAGAAAATTGCCGAAGAACATCTGGAAACAATCAAACATTACACGCAAAACTTAGCACAGTCTTTACGAGTTAAAGGTTTGATGAATTTGCAATTAGCGATAAAGGACGACCGCGTTTATGTCATCGAAGTCAATCCGCGCGCGTCGCGCACCGTTCCGTTTGTCGCCAAAGCGACGGGCGTTCCGATTGCGAAAATTGCTTCGCTCGTAATGGCGGATGTCAAAACTTTGAAGGATTTTAATTTGCCCGAAATGTTGAGCGTTCCGAAAATCTTCGTCAAATCGCCGGTGTTTCCATTCAAAAAATTCGCCGGAGTCGACCCGATTCTCGGACCGGAAATGCACTCGACCGGCGAAGTGATGGGCGTCGGCGAAACGTTCGGCGAGGCTTACGGCAAAGCGATGGAAGGCGCGGGTTTGATTCTGCCGCTTTCGGGAAAAGCATTCGTTTCCGTCAACGATTCCGACAAAGGACAAGCCGTGATTCTCGCCAGAAGATTAAATAAACTAGGTTTTGATTTGATTGCCACTTACGGCACGACGCAGCGACTAAAGGAAGTCGGACTCGAAGCCGAATCGGTTTTCAAAGTCAACGAAGGTCGCCCGAACATTGTGGATTTTATCAAACGCGGCGAAATTTCCCTGATTATCAATACGCCGCTCGGCAAAACTTCGCATTTTGACGAACAGGCGATCCGCAAAGCCGCGCTGCAATTCAACGTGCCATGCGTAACGACGATAACCGGCGCGGAAGCCTTGATTGAAGCGATTGCGACGAAAAAATCGCAAGGTAAATTGACGGTCAGAAGTTTGCAGGAGATTCACTCTGAGAAACATTTTTACGCGATTAATACGGAAAAATAAATTGTCATAATTAAAGCGTTGGCGGTGTCTATCTAGAAGCTATCTCAAAAATACTTCTTTGCGTTCTTCGCGTTACCTTTGCGACCTTTGCGGTTAAAAAAAGGCGGAAAAACCTAACCGCAAAGGTCGCAAAGGACAGCCGCAAAGGTCGCAAAGTGATTTTTCAGATAGCTTCTAATAAGAATGGAGAATTTATAATTATGAGACTTTTATTGATGTTCCTATGTTTGTTATGCTTGGTGTGTTTTCCGCTAAATTTCTCCAAAGCCCAAAATAATGGCGATTGTTTGTGTATCGCTTCGGCAGCAGTCAGAAAATATTGTGAGTCGGAGAAGTCTAAAGTTCAAAAAAACCAGTATCAAATCAATCAGGAAGCGATTGCCCGCCGTGATATTCAACGTTTAATCAATCATGGCATCGGAGCCGATATTGCGAAAGACGTGGCAGCGAGAAGCGTGTTTGAAACGGAAGATTTTACGATTAAAGAACTCGACGGTAAAATCCACGCTCGTGCCGCTGCCGCTCAAATCGGCGCGAGCGCGAATAATTATCAGGGAATTATTCGCATCAGCGACGACACGGAAATAAATATCGAATGTCTGACAATCAAGGGAAAGGAAGCGACTGTTTATACCAACCAGCATTTCGTGCGATACGTTCCCGACCGTAAGGACGAAAGCCCGCACGAAATTATTACCAATATTATCCATCGTGAAACCTGGATTTTTACCGAACAGGGTTGGAAGATAAAGTATCTCGAAGAGTTGGAACGCGGCAATACTTATTTGGACAAGCAGCTCTATAATCCCTGAACGTAGTTTTAGCGCGAAATTCGCTCAGTCAGAACACATCTGATACTCAAATATTAATAAAACAACTGCACTGGAGAAAACAACGGCAAGAATTTATGAGAGATTTTTGCCGTTATACTCTTTTTTTGAAAATACGCTGAATATCAACTATCAAATGTCATAGAGCGACAAGTTCATCGACAATTTTTTCCGCGCTCTTCGGATTTCCAAATTTCAAAGCGTTTTCCCGCATCGTTTCAAAGCGAGTTTTATCGAAAACCAAACGGTCAATTTTGTATGCGAGCGTCGGCAGATTGTTGCATTTTATCGCGCAGCCTTGTTCGAGCAAATGGTCGGAGTTGCGTTCTTCCTGTCCGGGAATCGGGTTGACGATGACGAAAATCAAGCCTTTTGCCATCGCTTCCGAAGTCGTCAAACCGCCGGGTTTTCCGACGATCAAATCTGCCGCCGACATATATTCGTCCATCGCCGTCGTGAAGCCAATTGGTTTGAAGGTTACGATTTGATTATTTAACTTTTCGGCGGAAAGTTTTTCGAGCTCTGTTTTTAATTCCTCGTTGCGCCCGCAGATTGCCAAAATTTGCGCTGGCGTTTTCAATTCGCTCAAGGCAATTAAAAGATGCTCGATGTTGCCGACGCCGAAACCGCCCGCCGAAACTAAAATCGTTAATTTGTCTTTCTCCAAATCGTATTTCTCGCGCATTGCCGTTTTGTCTTTTTGTTCGGCAAATATCGGGTCAATCGGAATTCCCGAAACGGTGATTTTCTCAGGCGGAATGCCGAGTTTTTCAAGGTGAACTTTTGTTTCGTCGAGCGCGACGAAATACCGCTCAAAATGATGGCACAGCCACATCGCGTGAACGTCGAAATCGGTAACGACAATCGCTTGCGGAAAACTGATTTTACCTTTTGCCGTGAGCCACGAAATGATTTCGGCGGGCAGAAAATGCGTGCAGACGGCGATGTCCGGCTGATAATTCTTTAAAAGTTTGACGAGTGGCTGAGTGTTCAATCTATCTAAAGCAAGGCGTCTTCTCTCGTTCTGCCACGGCTTGTCGAGCGAATCATACATCCAGCTCAAAACTTCCGGCATCGTGTTGACCATATCGATATACGCTTTGCCGTAAAGCCTGCGAAAAAGCGGATTCGTGTAATTTAAAACGTCGATGTTGCGGATTTCCGCCGCCGCCGCGTTTTGTCGTGCAAAAGCCTTTTCCAGAGCTTCCGCCGCGCGAAGATGTCCCGCGCCGACCGCCGCCGATAAAATTAAAACTTTTTTGAACATATTGAAAAAGCGAAAAGTGAAAAGTGAAAAGTGAAAAACTAAAAAGCCGAAAGTGAAACTTCGGAACGCTTGATGATAATATATTTGTGAACTTTCCAAAAATAAAAACTCGCGGACGTTATTTTGCCAGACACTTTTATCGAACCCAAAACAAAATTTTTAAGTCAGGGCATTACTCAAATGTTTTTTTCGACGCTCTTTTTTGCTCTGGCAAACGTCTTTGTCAAACAAGTCAGTCATTTGCCGACAATGGAAATAATTTTTCTGCGTTGTTTGCAGGGAAGCGTTTTTTGTCTTGTCGGGCTGCGGCACGTAAAAGCCAATCCGGTCGGAACGAATCATAAATTACTCGTCCTGCGCGGAATGTTCGGCACGAGCGCGCTTTATTTTTTCTTTCTGACGCTGCAAAACATTCCGCTGGCGAGCGCGATGACGATTCAATATCTGTCGCCGATTTTCACGGCGATAATTGCGATTTTCGTCTTAAAGGAAAAGGTTAAATCGCTGCAATGGCTTTTTTACGCCATCGCTTTCGGCGGCGTGCTTTTTATCGAAAGATTCGATGCGCGAATTTCTTTGTTTTTTCTTTTCGTCGGCGTATTGTCGGCGCTGTGTTCGGGCGCGGCGTATAATCTCGTCCGCACCCTGCGCGGCAGAGAACATCCGCTCGTCGTCGTTTTTCACTTTCAAATCGTCGGTTTGATTGCCGGTTTCCTATTCAGCATTTTTAATTGGGAAACGCCGCGCGGCGCGGATTGGTTTTATTTACTTTTAATCGGATTGTTTTCGCAATTCGGACAGATGCTTTTAACCGGCGCGTTTCAAAAGGAACGCGCCGCAAACGTCGCCATCGTCAATTATTCCGGCTTGATTTACGGCTTGCTGATTGGCTGGTTTGTCTTTGCCGAGACGCAAGCCGTAGAATCGATAGCGGGAATGGTTTTAGTCGTCATCGGCGTCGGCTTGAGCGTTTTTTACAATCGAAAAAAATATCAGGTTCACGAATCGCTCGGCTGACAAATTTTTAGGAAAAAAAATCAAAAATGTTCAAACAAAAAATTCTAGCGTTGATTTTAGCGGGCGGAACCGGCGGCAGGCTCGGACTTCTGACCGAAGACCGAGCAAAGCCGGTCATGCCATTCGCCGGATTCTACCGTCTGATTGATTTCGCTCTGAGCAATTGCCTGCACAGCGGAATTTCCGACGTTTGGATTATCGAGCAATACGAACTTCATTCTTTGAACGAGCATCTCGCGGGCGGCAGACCCTGGGATTTAGACCGAACTTACGGCGGGCTGCAAATTCTGCCGCCGTTTGAAAATAATGATAAAGCGAGCGACGAAGGCGGATTTGCACACGGAAACGCCGACGCGATTGTTCGTCACCAAAAACTCATCACCGAATTTAACCCGGATATTTTGCTTGTTTTGAGCGCCGACCATATTTACAAAATGGATTTTCGGGACGTGATTGAAACGCATCTTGAGAAAAAAGCGTCGGTCACGATGGTTACGACCAAAGTTCCGAAAAATGAATCGGCTTCGCGTTTCGGCGTCGTCGAACTCAATAAAAACGGGCGTGTTATCGATTTTCAATATAAACCCGACAAACCGAAAAGCGATATAATCACAACGGAAGTTTTTGTTTATGATGCAAAAATACTGCTCGAAACGCTGAAGGAATTAACAGCCGGTAACAGAGAAGTAAAAGATTACGGACACGAATTAATTCCGAAACTGGTGAAGGAAAAATCGGTTTTCGAGCATCGTCACGCGGGTTACTGGCGCGATGTCGGGACGATAAAAAGTTACTGGCGGTCGCAGATGGATTTGCTCGATGAGAATTTGAAATTTGCTTTCGACGACGAAGACTGGGCAATATTGACCAAAGCCGCGCAGCTTGTTCCGGCGTTTATTTACAGTTCCGCGAAAGTAAATAACAGTTTGATTTCACAAGGCTGCAAAGTTAAAGGAACAATCGAGCATTCGGTTTTGAGCGCAAATGTTACAGTCGAAAGGAATGCAAAAATTCGAGACTCGATAATTTTGCCCGGCGCGACGATTGAAGAAGGCGTTGAATTAGAGAAAGCAATTGTTGACGAAGGCGTAAAAGTAAGCAAAAAGAAACTGGAAAAATTAAAGGAATTAAAACGAAAATATAAAAATGATATTTTCGTCATCGGAAAATACAAAGTCCAGGCGCAGAGTGAAATTGAAGACAAATAAACCAATGACAATTTTTAATTTTTAATTCTTAATTCTTAATTGAGTTAGGAGTTATACAGTTGGGAAAAGAAATTTACAGGGATAGGTAGGCTTCGCAACTTGATAGACAGGGATTTTAAATCATTTGTATTATTATCCCTGCTTATCCTGTTATCCCTGTAAATAATGCTTTTTGCCTTTCAACTGCGTAACTTCTATTGAGTTAAAATGGAAAATGTAAAAATAAAAACAATTATCGTTACCGTGAGCGATTCGCGGCAGGAATCGAATGATGTTTCGGGCATCACGCTTGCCGGTTTACTGTTGGAAATCGGCGCGGAAATTGTTGAAAAAATCATAGTTTCGGATGATTTTGAAGATTTGCGAAACACGCTTTACAGTTTGTGCGAGCGCGAAGATGCGAATTTAATCATCACCACAGGCGGAACGGGTTTTGCGCCGCGCGACAATACGCCGGAGGCGACACGCGCCGTCATTGAAAGGGAAGCGCAGGGCTTGGCGGAAGCGATGCGTCTTGAAACGCTGAAAAATACGCCGTTGGCAATGCTTTCACGCGGAGTCTGCGGCATTCGCGGCGATAAGCTGATTATAAATTTGCCCGGTTCGCCGAAAGGCGTTCGGGAGTGTTTTGAAGTTATAAAAGAGGTTTTGCCTCACGCGGTGAATTTGATTTCGGGAAACTCAAAGCACGATGAATAAAGTTTTGCTCATCAAAAATTAATCGCCGTATCGAGTTTTCCGATTGGCATCGTAATAACAAATCTTATTCCGCGTCCGTCATTTTGCGCGGCTTCGATTCGCCCGCCGTGCGCCGTGACGATTCCATAGCAAACCGCTAAACCCAAACCTGTGCCTTTGCCCGCCGCTTTGGTCGTAAAAAACGGGTCGAAAATCTGCGGGAGAATTTTTTCCGCAATTCCGATTCCGCTGTCGGCAATGTTTATTTGAACTTGGTCGCCGATTTGAGCAGTGGTGATAAAAAGCTCGCCGCCGTCGGGCATCGCGTCGCGGGCGTTGAGAAAAAGGTTCAGAAATACCTGCTGGATTTGGTCGCCGTCCGCAAAAATCTTCGGCAAATTTTTCGTGAAACTTTTTTTCAGCCTCAATTTTTGAAACGATTTATCAAAGCTCGCCAGCCGCAAACTTTTTTCAATCGCGTCGTTTATTTCAACCGGACTTTTCGCCGCCGGACGCGCGCGCGCAAAATCCAGCATATCGCGCGTTACCTGTGTTATGCGCTGAATCTGCGTGGAAATCAGTTTTAACTTTTCGCTTGTCGCCGCATCCAAATTTTGCTTGCTTTGCATCATTTGAATCAGTGATGAAACCGCCGCCAGCGGATTGTTGACTTCGTGCGCGACGCCGGCGGCGAGCGTTCCCATCGCGGCGAGTTTTTCCGTGCGTATCAATTGTTCGTTGAGATTTTGAAGCTGGCGGATGTCGTCCGCCATTTTGCGGCTCATCTCGTTAAAAGATTCGGCGAGCAAGCCGATTTCGTCGTTGCTTTTTCGCAAATCGACTTCCGTTCCGTATTCGCCGTCGCTGACCTGCACAGCCGCTAAAGTTATTCGCTGAAGCGGGCGCGAGATTGTCCGCACAATCAGCAGCACCAGCACAAGATTCGGAACGAGCGCGGAGATGACGCTGAAAACCAGATATTTACGCCACGCCTCGAAATTATTTCCGTCGGCGAAAGACCACCAGACAATCGGAATTTGAAAAACGATAAAGCTGATAATCGCAACCGAAGCAATGCTAAGCGCGATTTTATACGCAATCGGAAACAGGCGAAATTGGTCGAGCGCGGTTTGCAGTGAAAAAAGTTTGAAATTTGAAATCGCGTAGGCGTAAATCAGAACTCCGGGCAGAACGAAAATCGTGCTGAAGGGAAGCAGTTCATAATTGCCGAAAAAAGGCAAAACGATATTTGCCAGAGTCTTCAGAACGCCCGTAATTCCGACCGCCCAAAGAATCGCGCCGAGCTGCTGACCTCGTTGTGTGCCGCGATATTTCAGATATTTGCGAAAAAGAACAATCGAGCCGTAACCGAAAACGAAATAGACATAAACCACGAAAAGATAAGCGAGCGGCGCGAGGTCAATGAAAAATTGCGCGTTTTGAAACTCGACTTTGTGCCATAAAAGACCGAGTAAAGCAGCGGGAATCAGAACAAGGCTCGGCGCGAAAAGAACGGCGGCTTTGCGGCGCGGCGTTCGCAAATTTTCGGGGAAAACCCAGGCAAAAACAACCAACGCGCACTGCATTAAAAGCGCGATGATAAAACTTGCCGAAGCCCACCAACCGGACGAAACATTTTCCGGTTGAAAATTCCAAAAGATTAAATCCTTTATCGTCCAGAGCGCGAGAAAAGCGATAAACGCGGCAAAAGTTTGGTGGGCGCGATTGCGCGGGTTGGCGACGAAGACGTAAAACCCCAAAAGAACCAGCAAAAAAAGCGCGAATAGATGAAGAAGGACAAGCATTTCTTTTATGTTTTAGCTTTTATCTTCTATAAAAGCAAAAAGAATTGCCGGGAATAAACCGTCGCCGCATAAAAATTTATAAAAATTTTATGGACAACAAATTTTAGGAAAAAGAAATTTCTGTTAGTTTGAAACGGACATACAAATTTTTTTATGAATTTTTATAAGTCGGAATTTTGCGAAAAAGAAAAAATTAACCGCGCGTGAAATCTAATTATTTCAAAACCTTTTTACCTTATACGCTCGCCGTTCTCGAAGTGACGATTTTAACGGCGGCGATGTTCGCCTTCAAAAACAACTTCAATTCAATCACCGTTGCTTTGATTTTTCTGCTTTCCGTATTGTTTCTGGCGACTGCTTTCGGCAGCAAACCCGCGCTTTTCGCCTCGGTTTTGGCAATGCTGTGTTTTAATTATTTTTTCCTGCCGCCAATCGGGACTTTTACCATTTCCGATTCGGAAAATTGGATTGCGTTATTCACGTTTTTTGTCGTGGCGATAACCGCCGGGCAGCTTTCCGCCAAAGCTAAAAATCGCGCCGAAGAAGCCGAAAGGCTTTACCGCGAATTGCAGGATGCTTTTGAAATAGCGAGTCAAGCCGAAGCTCTCAAGCAAAGCGAAAAACTTAAATCGGCTTTGCTTGATGCCGTAACGCACGATTTGAGAACGCCGCTGACATCAATCAAAGCCTCGATTACGATGTTGATTGAGGAACACGAGCAGGATTCGATTCATCTGACGCTCGACGGCGAAGGGCGCGGCGAACTGCTCGAAGTTATCAATGAAGAAACCGACCGTTTAAACGATTTTATTCAATCGATGGTCGAGCTTGCGCGAATCGAAGCGGGCGAATTTCATTTGCGAAAATCTCAAACCAATGTCGAGGAAATTATTTCAAACGCTTTGCAGAGAGCAGAAAATCTAACGTCTAAACACAAAATAAAAGTTCAAATCGAAGATATTTTGCCGCTGCTCTCCGTTGACTCGAAAGCGATTGCCGAAGTCGTTTATAATTTGCTGGACAACGCGGCAAAGTATTCGCCGCAAAATTCAAAAATCGAAATCCGGGCAAAACTAACAAACGACAAAATCCAAATTTCGGTTGCGGATGAGGGAAAAGGCATCAGCGAGTCGGAGCGCGAAAAGGTTTTTCAGAAATTTTATCGCGCCGACAAAACCGCGAAAGGTTTCGGTATGGGTTTGGCAATCGTGCGCGGTATTGTCGAGGCGCACGAGGGACGAATTTGGATTGAAGAAAGCAATACGGGAAGCAAATTTGTTTTTGATTTGCCGCTGAAAAACCGATGACCGAAACGAGAAAAATTTTAGTCGTTGACGACGAGGCGCAAATAATTCGCGTGATGCGGCGTATCTTATCGGCGCACAACTATGACATTCGTACGGCTGGCGACGGCAAAACGGCGTTGGAATTGTTTTATGATTGGCAGCCGGATTTAGTCATAACGGATTTGCAAATGCCGAATATGAGCGGGCTTGAACTTTGCCAAAAACTCGGCAAAATTTCAGCCGTGCCGATTATTGTTTTGTCCGTCCGAGATGAAGAAAAAACGATTGTCGAAGCTCTCGACGCGGGCGCGGACGATTATATAACCAAACCGTTCGGCACGAATGAATTGCTCGCTCGCATTCGCGCCAATCTGCGCCGTTTGCCTGAAAAAACCGGCGAGATTATCGAAGCGGGAGATTTTCGGATTGATTTTTCAGCGCATAAAGTTTTGGTTTCGGGAAAAGAAACGCATCTCACGCCGAAAGAGTTTGAACTGCTTGTTTATCTCGTCAAAAATCCCGACAAGGTTTTAACGCACGCAATTCTTCTGAGAAAAGTCTGGGGTGATTATTACAGCGAATCGCCCGAAGCCCTGCGCGTTTTAATCGGCTCGCTGCGTAAAAAAGTCGAGCCGGATTTTTCGCATCCGAAATACATTTTGACCGAACCCTGGATTGGTTATCGCTTTCGCCCGCACTCATAAATCTTTATAAAATCTTTATAAACCTTTTATACAATTTATACGAAATTCTTTGTAATCTAACTTCTGTTGAAAATTTGTCGCCGAAGACTTTGTGAAAAAAGTCGCGGGGGAACCAAACGTTTTGGGGCGAAGCATTTTGCGGAAGACTTCTTTACTTCCAGCCCGTCAGCTAACCTCGCAGGCAAGAAAAGAAGGACAGGGAATTTTACCTAAAAAAGGTGCGTTGCCGTTTGTGCATCGCGCCTTTTTTGCTTGGAGAAAAATTTATGCGGGCGGCAGTGATGGAAAACAAAAGTATCAAAAAAGATGAAGCAAAAAACCTTTCATTCACACATTTTGTCGGAGTAATCGGCGGACTTGCGGGCGGTTTTGTTTTGATATTTTTCGGCGCGATTCTTTCGGCAGTTTCGCTTTTTACCCGAGTAAAATTTCACGGCTGGGAAGTGATTTTATTTGTGGCGGGTTTTGTGTTTTTAGTAATCGGCTCGCATTTTCTGGATTTGACGGATAGAGAAAAAAAGGAAAGGAGAAAACAAAAATTGAATTTATGAAATTACTAATTTTTATTACTTTGCTGATATCAGCGATTGAAATTCAGGCGCAGCAGACGGTTTTTAATGTTCCGTCAGCAGACATTTTGGATAAGGGCAAAGTCTATGGTGAATTTGACGCGAGTTTTAAGACTAGCAATCAAGAAGCGTTGCGGCGGTTTTCGTCCTTCGTGCCGCGCGGCGTCGTCGGCACGGGCGGAAACGTCGAGGTCGGATTGAACATTGCGGGAAACGTCCAGCCGGGAACAGACACGACGACGCTCGTTCCGGCGATAAAATATCGTTTTTATCAAAACAAGAAAAAGGATTTCGCGGTTTTCGCGGGAAACAATTTTTATATTCCGGTGCGTAATCGCAGTTATAAATTCGGCACTTATACTTACGCTGCCGCCGCGAAAACGATAAATAAAACTTGCTTGACGGCAGGCGCGTTCGTGTTCTCGAAAAATGTCGTCGCGCCGAAAGCGTCGCGCGGCGGCGGGCAGTTTGCCATCGAGCAAACCGTCAATTCAAAGCTGACTTTTGCGGCGGATTGGCTGACCGGCAAACACTCGAACGGATATTTTACGCCGGGCGCGATTTACAAATTCACGCCGAAAGTAACGGGCTATTTTGCCTATTCAATCGGCAACGCGGACGCTCGCAAAGGAAATCATTTTTTCCTGTTCGAGCTTGGCTACAACTTTAACTAACGGAGAAGAATTAATGTTTGAAGTTATGTTAGTTCTTGTGATTTTTGGAGGTCTTTTTCTGACGATTGCCTGGATGGTATTTAGACGAAAAGGAAAAGAATAAACTGCTCTGTCTTTGACGGCATTTTAATTTGGAGAATTTTTGAAGATGTTGGATTTAATTTTTATCGCGGCAATCGTTGGGTTTTTTCTACTGGCATTGGCATATCTGAAAGGCTGTGAGAGCCTGCGAAAAGGAGCGAACAAATAATGACTTGGGAAACAATCTTGGCTTTGGCTGGTTCAATTTTGCTGTTGGTTTATTTGACATACGCGCTGTTGCGACCGGAGAAATTTTAACGCGGGAAATTAGCCGCAGATTAACGCGGATGACGCGGATTCGGAAAACAAAAATCTGCTTGTGATTTATCTGCGTTATCCGCGAAAATTCGCGGCAAAAACTCTTATGATAACGAACGGAATTTTACAAATTTTACTTTATCTCGTCGTTTTGACTTTGCTGACAAAACCGATGGGCGTTTATCTGGCAAAAGTTTATAACGGCGAGCGAACTTTTCTCGACTTCATTTTGCGCCCCGTTGAGCGTCTGATTTATGCGGTTTGCCGCGTTGACGCGATGCGAGAAATGAATTGGAAACAATACGGCGCGGCGATGTTGGTTTTTAGTCTTGTTTCGACGCTTGCGCTTTATGCGATTGGGCGGTTGCAAGGCGCGTTACCGCTCAATCCGCAATCGTTCGCCGGAACATCGCCGGAGCTTTCTTTTAATACGGCGGTGTCGTTTGTAACAAATACGAATTGGCAATCTTACGCGGGCGAGACGACGATGAGTTATTTGACGCAGATGGCTGGACTCGCCGTTCAGAACTTTAAATCGGCAGCGGTTGGAATGGCTCTGTCAGTTGTTTTTATTCGCGGCATCGCGCGTTTTAAAACTGATAAGCTCGGAAACTTTTGGGTTGATTTCACGCGCGGAACGCTCTACGTTTTGCTTCCGCTATCGTTTATCGCGGCTATATTTTTTATGTCACAAGGTGTTGTCCAAAATTTCAAACCGTATGATACAGCGCGTCTTACCGAATCGTTTGTCGTGCAGGTTGATGTAAAAGACGCGGACGGAAATGGGATTAAGGACGCGAATGGCGACAACGTGAAGGAAGACCAAACTGTTTCGACGCAGGCAATCGCGCAAGGTCCGGTTGCGTCGCAACTTGCAATCAAAATGCTCGGCACGAACGGTGGTGGGTTTTTTAATGCAAACTCGGCGCATCCGTTTGAAAATCCGACGCCGTTTTCAAACTTTATCCAGATGCTCCTTATTCTCGTAATTCCGGCGGGTTTTACCTACACACTTGGGCGAATGGTGAAATCGCAAGGACACGGATGGGCAGTTTATGCGGCAATGATGATTCTTTTAATCGCCGGAACTTTTACGGCTTACTGGGCGGAATCGAAAGGCAATCCGCTCTTCCCGCAGAGCATCAATCAGCAAACAATCGGCGGAAATTTTGAAGGCAAAGAAGTCAGATTCGGCGTGGTGAATTCCGCGTTGTTTGCGGCGGTTACGACCGGCGCGTCGTGCGGCGCGGTCAATTCGATGCACGATAGCTTTACGCCGCTTGGCGGACTCGTTCCGCTGGTCAACATAATGCTCGGCGAAGTCGTTTTCGGCGGTGTCGGCGCGGGACTTTACGGAATTTTGATTTTCGTGATTCTGACTGTGTTCATCGCCGGTTTGATGGTCGGGCGAACGCCGGAATATCTCGGCAAAAAAATCGAAGCCTACGATGTGCAGATGGCGATGCTCTACGCGCTGATTTTTCCACTCGTGATTCTCGCTTTGACCGCCGTTTCGTCAATCGCGCCGGACTTCGGTTTGTCATCGCTCAACAATCAGGGAGCGCATGGACTTTCGGAAACTCTCTACGCTTTCACGTCCGCGACGGGCAACAACGGCTCGGCTTTCGCGGGCTTAAACGCCAATACTTTGTGGTATAACACGACGCTCGGAATGGCGATGCTCATTGGCAGATTTTTGATGATTGTGCCAATGTTGGCGGTCGCTGGAAATCTCGCGCGGAAGAAACGAATTCCGGCAAGCATCGGAACTTTTCCGGTCAACACGGCGATGTTCACCATTTTACTAATCAGCGTGATTATTATTTTGGGCGCGTTGACGTTTTTTCCGGTGCTGAGTTTGTCGCCGATTCTGGAGCATTTCCAGATGATTAACGGACAGACATTTTGATTTTAGATTTTGGATTTTGGATTGACTTCAGAAATCAAAGTTCAAAAATCAATTTAAGAAAATGAAGAATACAATTTCGATTTGGGATGGCAAAATTATTTCGCAGGCGTTAATCGGCGCGATTACAAAACTCGACCCGCGCAAGATGTTCAAAAATCCGGTGATGTTCGTCGTCGAAGTAGGCGCGGTTTTTTTGACGCTCAAACTTCTGGCGAGTGCTTTCACGGGAAACGAGAATTTCGGTTTTGAGATTCAGATAACCTTGTGGCTTTGGTTCACGGTTTTGTTCGCCAATTTCGCCGAAGCGATGGCGGAAGGTCGCGGCAAAGCGCAAGCTGACACTTTGCGAAAAGCTAAAACCGAAACGACGGCGAATCGCGTGAAAGCCGACGGCGGAACGGAAACCGTCGCCGCGCCGCAATTAAGAAAAGGCGATGTCGTGATGGTTGTTGCGGGCGAATTTATTCCAGGCGACGGCGAAGTTATCGAAGGCGTGGCTTCGGTTGACGAATCAGCAATCACGGGCGAATCCGCTCCCGTAATTCGTGAATCCGGCGGCGACCGTTCGGCGGTTACGGGCGGCACGAAAGTTTTGTCCGACCGGATAAAAGTTCGCATCACTTCAAATCCGGGCGAAACTTTTATTGACCGGATGATTGCATTAGTTGAAGGCGCGGCGAGACAGAAAACACCGAACGAAATTGCGCTGAACATTTTGCTGTCGGGATTGACGATTATCTTTCTTCTCGCGGTCGTTACCTTGCAGCCATTTGCGATTTACTCAAACGCGGCGCAAACCGTTTTCGTTTTAATCTCGCTGCTTGTCTGCCTAATTCCGACGACAATCGGTGGTCTGCTATCGGCAATCGGAATCGCCGGAATGGACAGATTGATTCAACACAATGTTCTGGCGATGAGCGGTCGCGCCGTCGAAGCGGCGGGCGATGTCAATACTTTGCTGCTCGATAAAACCGGCACGATTACTCTGGGAAATAGGCAAGCGTCAGAATTTATTCCGCTCAAAGGCGTAGACGAAAAAGTTTTGGCTGACGCGGCGCAGCTTTCTAGTTTGGCTGACGAAACGCCTGAGGGTCGCTCGATTGTCGTTTTGGCAAAAGAAAAATACGGCTTGCGCGGGCGCGAGATTCACGAACTTGCGGCGAACACAGAATTCGTTCCGTTCACGGCGCAGACGAGAATGTCGGGCATAAATTTGGATGGGCGCGAGATTCGCAAAGGTGCGGTTGACGCGCTTGAAAAATATGTTGCCGCAGGCGGAATTCAACCGCCGGTTGAACTGCGCGAAGTCGTGGAAAAAATTGCAAATGCCGGCGGAACGCCGCTCGTCGTCGCCGACAATCACAAGCCGCTCGGCGTGATTTATTTGAAAGATATTGTCAAAGGCGGAATGCGTGAGCGTTTCAATCAACTTCGGCAGATGGGAATCAAAACCGTGATGATTACGGGCGACAATCCTTTGACCGCCGCTTCGATTGCGACGGAGGCAGGCGTTGACGATTTTCTCGCCGAAGCCACGCCCGAAGACAAAATGGCTTTGATTAAAAAAGAACAAGCCGAAGGAAAACTCGTGGCGATGACCGGCGACGGCACAAACGACGCGCCAGCGCTCGCGCAAGCCGATGTCGGCGTAGCAATGAACACCGGAACGCAAGCCGCCAAAGAAGCCGGAAATATGGTTGACCTCGATTCCGACCCGACGAAACTGATTGAGGTTGTCGAAATCGGTAAACAATTATTGATGACTCGCGGTGCATTGACAACGTTTTCGATTGCCAACGATGTGGCGAAATATTTTGCGATTATTCCGGCGATGTTCGCGGCGACGTTTCCGGTTTTAAACGCGCTTAACATTATGAATTTGAAAACGCCGCAGTCGGCGATTCTGTCGGCGGTGATTTTCAACGCGCTTGTCATTATCGGTTTGATTCCGCTGGCATTAAAAGGTGTAAAATATCGCCCGATGTCGGCTTCGAGCTTACTGCAAAGAAATCTGTTGGTTTATGGTTTGGGCGGTTTGATTGCTCCGTTTGTCGGTATCAAGATTATTGATTTGATAATTACGACTTTGGGTTTGGCGTAAAAAACTTAGCCACAGATTTGCACAGATAGACACGGATTTAAGAAAGATTTTTTGATAATTGCTTTTTATCCGGTTTAGTTTTATCTGAGTTAATCTGTGTAAATCTGTGGCTGAAAAATAAAAATATGAAAGATTTAATTACATCGACTTTAATGATTTTACTTATCACAATTTCGCTCGGCGTGATTTATCCGTTCGCGGTTTGGGCGGTTGGTCAAACGATTTTTCCGCAACAGGCGAACGGCTCTTTGATTAAAAATGCGAATGGCGAAATCGTCGGTTCGGAATTAATCGGGCAACAGTTTTCCGGCGCGGCTTATTTTCATTCTCGTCCGTCGTCTGCCGGAAACGGTTATGACGCGAGCGCGTCGAGCGGTTCAAATTTAGGTCCGACTTCGCAGAAATTGATTGACCGCGTCAACACTGATGCGGAAACTTTGCAAGCGAAAAACCCGAGTGCGAAAATTCCGGCGGATTTAGTAACGACGAGCGCGTCGGGCTTGGACCCGCACATTTCGCCCGCCGCAGTCGAGTTTCAAATTCCGCGCGTCGCGCGAGAAAGAAATTTGAACGAAACGGATTTACGCGCACTCGTCGCGCAATTTACCGAAGGCAGACAATTCGGCTTTTTCGGCGAGCCGCGCGTGAATGTTTTGAAGTTAAATTTGGAGTTGGACAAACAATCTCCAAGAAAATGAAACCACAGATTTACACAGATAGAAATAGATTAAATCTAAAAAATATTTGAGTCTATCTGTGTTTATTTGTGGTTAAAGAAATGCTTTAAAAAGAATGTTTGTTGGCACATCTATTATCGAAACACCAAATCGAAATGGCGAAACGCGCCTGTCGCCTGAATGTCTGCTCGCAATGGTCGAGGAAACTGAGCGGGCGAAACTGCGCGTTTATATCGGCGCGGCGGCTGGCGTCGGGAAAACTTACCAGATGCTCGAAGATGCGAATCAATTAAAGCGGCAAGGCGTTGATGTCGTCGTCGGCGCGGTCGAAACGCACGGACGAGCGGAAACGGTCGAGCAAATTAAAGACCTCGAAATCGTTCCGCCGCAGAAAATCGTTTATCGGGGCGCGGCGTTTGATGAAATGGATTTGGCGGCGATAATTGAGCGCAAATCTGCCGTCGCCGTCGTTGACGAACTAGCGCACACGAACGTCGAAGGCGCGAAAAACGGCAAGCGTTACGAAGATGTTTTGGAATTGCTCGCTAACGGAATCTCGGTTATAACGGCGATAAACATTCAGCATATCGAATCGCTAAACGATGTCGTGGCGCGGGCGACCGGCGTGCAGGTGCGCGAAACCGTCCCCGATTCGTTTTTCAAACGCGCCGACGAAGTGATTGACGTTGACGTTTCGGTTGACACTCTGCGGGCGCGCCTTAGCGAAGGGAAAATCTACGCGCCGGAGAAAATCGAGCAGGCGCTCAATAATTTTTTTCGCAAGGGAAATCTGGCAACTTTGAGAGAACTCGCTCTGCGTCAGGTCGCGCTGCATCAATCCGTCCAAGACCACGAATACCGCGAGCGCGAAGGTTTAGAGCAAGCCGTCATTCCTGAAAAAGTAATGGTTTGTATGGCGAGTCGAGGAAGCGCAAAAAAACTTTTGCGGACGGGCGCGAGAATCGTCGGGCGACACGCTTACCGAGATTGGTTCGCTGTTTATGTCGAAACGTCCGACGAGCAAATTGGAAAAATCGTGCCGCAAGCCTACGCGACTTTGCAGGAAAATATCCGCTTTGCCGAATCGCTCGGTGCAAAAGTTGTCTGTCTGAAATCCGCTTGTGTTGCCGACGAGCTTCTGAAATTTGCCCGCGAAAACGAAATCACTCACGTCATCTTCGGACAATCGGCGCGCTCGCGCTGGCAGATTTTCTGGCGCGGCTCGATTATCAATCGCTTTCTAAGCGAAGTAAATGACGCGGCGGTTCACGTCATACCGATTGAGAAAGATAATTAGCCACGAACAAACACGAAAAAGCACGAAAAAAGAATTGGCTTTATCAAAAAGTTAAATTCGATTTCAAAGTATTTTTGGCTTTTATTTCGTGACTTTTCGTGTTTGTTCGCGGCTAAAATTATTTCCCTCGAACTTTCGGCGTGTCGTTTTGAAATATGTAAGCGAGAGTTTTATAGACGAGTTTGGCGCAGAGAAAAGCCGGCGCGTCGGAGTTATCGGTTTTTGAAAATTCGACTAAATCCATACCGACAACCCGCTTTCTTTTGGCTAATTTTCTAATCAAAGTCAGAACTTCATACCAGCCGAGTCCGCCCGGTTCGGGCGTTCCGGTCGTCGGAACGAGCGACGGGTCGAGTCCGTCAATATCAATCGTCAGATAGACGTTTTCAGTCAGGGAGTCAATCGCCGCGTCAATCCAATCAATTCGCCCGACAATATCTTTTGCCCAGAAAATTTTGGTCGGAATGCCCGAATCCAAAGAACGAGCTTCTTCCGCCGAAATCGAGCGAATGCCGACCTGGACTGCCGGAATACGCAAATCTTTGACCGCCCGCGCCATAATCGAAGCGTGAGAGTGCGGCGTTCCGTCATATTCGTCCCGAAGGTCGGCGTGCGCGTCGATTTGCAAAATCGAAATGTTGTGAAATTTTTCGGCGTGAGCGCGAATCACAGGCGCGGAAACCGAATGCTCGCCGCCGAGCATACACAAAAATTTTTCGGCTTTTAATAGATTTTTAGTTTCTTCGTAAAGCGCGTTTGACATCGCTTCGGGCGTTTCACTGGAGGGAAATTCGTTTAAGGTGTGAATCCCGATTTTATAAACTTCCGCGTCGGTTTCCTCGTCGTAAAGTTCCATATTGCGCGAAGCGTCAATAATTGCCATCGCGCCCGCGCCCGTTCCGGTGCCGAAAGAAACCGTGCCTTCGTATGAAACCGGAAAAATTAAAACTTGCGCCGCATCTAAAGAAGAAAATTCGCTTTCCTCGATACCGCCGAAGTTCATCGGAAGATTTGCAGACTCAGACATAATTGGTCTTTGGTCTTCGGTCTTTGGTCTTTGTTAATGCAAAATCAAGGTCTTGATAAAATTTAAGACAATTTAAAGTTATAAAATCGAAGACCAAAGACCAAATACCAAAGACCGATTTTAAGGAACGTCGACGCCCAAATCTTTGCCCGAAAAAGTGAACGTCGGGCGTTTGCGTCCTTTCATAAATTTGGCGGCGGTTTGCGAAAGCGCGGTCACAATCATCGGCAGCGCGATTGACGGGTCGCTCGGCACATAGGCGGTGATGGCATTTTTTAACAATTTGCCGAAAACCTGAGTGTGGTTGCCGCCGAACGACGGCGTTCGGACATCGAGCGGAACAGAATCGGTCGTTACCGAAACGGCGTATTTATGACCGCGCGGCGTCGATTTGGTGATATAGGAAGAAATCTCAGCCATATTCACCATATTTTGACTGCACACGCTGCCCAAAGTGATAATACCGGAGTTTCGGGCGCGTCCGGCAATCATCATCATATCCATCGTGTCCTGTGTGATGTCGAAGTTAAACTGAATCTTCTTTTCAAAACGGCAGCGCGCAATTCCGATTGAAAGCGGGCTTGATAAAACGTCCGGGCAAAATACGGGAACGCGCGATTTATACGCTGCCGTCAAAATACCGTCTTCGTGAGCGATTTCAGATAGCTCGCGTCCCAGAAGATGCAGAAATTCCCGCACCGAATACGAGCGCGACAATTCCAATTGATTGATGACGCTGCCGATCCATTCGTCGGCTTCGTGATATTCTTCCTGATTGGCAAGCAAGTCGCCGATGCGTGAAATATCGGATGCTTCGAGTTCGTCATCGTCCATACTCGGATGAGCTTGATAATGATTGCGTCCGAGTATTTCGTGAATGTCGTGAAATATCACCGCGCCGGACATTACAAGAACATCGACAAAGCGATTTTTGATGACGTATGCCAGCAATCTTCTCATCCCGGATGGAATCAAGTTGCCCGAACCGCACATATAAATAGTCGAATTGTCGTCGAGCATATCGAGCCAAATACGATGCGCTTCGGCAAGTTGCTTCGCTCCAAAACCCGCGCCTTCCATTTTCTCCAAAAGCCCTGCGACCGAACGGTCACGGTCGACCGGAATCGGTCTGGTCGGAACGGTTAAAAATTTTGAAGCCTTTGATTTTTTCTGAGTAGCCATAGTTTCTCCAAATAATGATTCTAAAATAATTGCAGTCGGCAGTAGCAGTAAGCAGTTAAATAACATCTGCCAACTACCAACTGCAACTGCCTGCTAATTTTCACTGCCGTTGGGCGATAAATATGTGTAACCGTCGGCTTGCTTTTCGTAGTATTCGATAAGCTGATTGCCTTCTTTAGTCGAAAGTTCGCCGTCTTTTATTTGCAGCATCACGCCGCGCCTGAATTGGTCGTGAAGCTGCGCCGCTTCAAAACGGACAGTCAACAACGAATTGGCGAGCGTCGCGCCTTCGATAACTTTTTTTATGATGTATCCGTCTTCGCCGATATGAATGTGCGCCTCGTGAGGAACGCCAAACAAATTATGGTTGTTTCCCATCACTTCCTGATACGCGCCGACCAGCATCATCGCCAGGTAATACGGTTCGCCCTCGACCAATTTGTGCAACTCCAAAACGGGTTTGACATCGTGCAAGTCCACGAATTTATCGACAATGCCGTCCGAATCGCAGGTAATGTCGCAGAGTGTAGCATATTCCGTCGGTTTTTTGTTAAGTTTGTGAATCGGAATAATCGGGAAAAGCTGTTCCAAAGCCCAGTTGTCCGGCATCGAACGAAACACCGAAAAGTTTGCCAGATATTTGGCGCACAACAGCTTCCGTAAGTCGTCAAACTCTTCTGCCACATACTTTTTCTGCTGTGCAAATAAATCGGCTTTCTCGCAAACGTCCCAAAAAAGAACCTCGCCCTTACCACGGTCTTCGAGTGAAATCAAGCCGAGATTAAAAATCGTAAATAAATCTTCGCGGTTTTCGAGCGCGTCGTGATAATACTCACGGTAGTTTTTCGCCGAGATGCTCTCGCGCAAATCATATAATTCTTTGACGACTTGCGGGTCGTCTTCATCGAGCGTGAGCGGAGTTAAATCTTCGACGACGGTTTCGATTTCATCCTGAACATTCGTTACCAGTATCGCGTGATATGCAGTAAGAAAACGACCCGATTCCTGGATTATCGTCGGGTGCGGAACGTCTTCGTCGTCGCAGACGGTTTTGATGACATAAATAACGTCGTTGGCAAATTCCTGCGCGTTGTAATTTGCCGAAGATTCATACGAAGTGCGCGAGCCGTCGTAATCGACCGCCATTCCGCCGCCGACATCTAAAAACTCGATCGGAATCTGCATCTGGCGAATTTTCGCATAAGTTCTGGCGGCTTCCTTCATCGCGTTTTTGATGCGCTTAATGTCGGTAAGCTGCGAGCCGATATGAAAATGCAGAAGTTTGAGCATATCGGTTCGCCCGGTTTCGTTCAGACGGCGAATGACTTCTAAAATTTCCGTCGTCGTCAGACCGAATTTCGCCGCTTCGCCGCCGGACTTTTCCCATTTGCCCGAACCTTTTGAATAGAGTTTGACGCGCACGCCAATCATCGGAAGTTTTGTGTCCGGGTTTTCAGCCGAAACTTCTTCAGCGATTTTTATCGTGTGTTCGAGTTCGCTGAGTTTTTCGATAACGATGACGACGTTTTTTCCCGCCTGCGCTCCGGCAAATGCAAGGCGCACAAAATCGCGGTCTTTAAATCCGTTCAAAACCAGCAGACTGTCGGGCGATTGTTCGAGCGCGATTGCCGCGTAAAGTTCAGCCTTCGAGCCGGCTTCGAGTCCGAAGTTGTAACGTCTGCCTTCCTTTAAATACTCTTCGACGACCGCGCGGTTTTGATTGACCTTCATCGGATAGACGCACATATGCCCGCCTTTGTAATCGAATTCTTTGATGGAATTTTTAAAGGATTTTTGCAGCTTGCGGATTTGTCCGGCAAGTAATTGCGGAAAGCGCAGCAGAACGGGCGTGTTAATTCCGCGCTTTTTCAAATCATCGATTATCTCTTTGACATCCGCCGAAAGATTATCGTTTTCCGCGGCGCGAACGATTAAATTTCCTTTGCGGTTGACGCCAAAATAATCCGCTCCCCAATTCTCGATTCCGTAGGTTTCAATCGTCTGTTCGATGACTGCGCTCAAATTGCGTTTCTCCAATAAATTAATTTAACGGTCAGTATAACTGAAAATCAGGAGAAAAATTCATAATGTAAAAAAATTTTTGCAAAAAAATTAAAGCCGCCGTATTTTCAAGTCGAGACGGGCAAAAATAATTTGCGCGGCATTTTTACAAAGTTAGCGTGCAAGACGCGCAAACGCGGCATTATTTCAATCGGTGGCATAAACTTTGCTTTGTTTACCAGCGGCTTTTAAAGCCGCAAAAACAAATTGATTAAAATCTCGAAATTACAGTTAGCCTGCAAGCGGCTGATTTTCCAATTTGTAATTTGTGGCGAAATTTGTCAGGCGCAAGTGCCGAAATTTGTCATAAATGCCTTTAAAGACGTTCCTTCAGCATCAACTCCTTATACGGTTTTGCCGAATCAAATCGGCTCGCGTTTCAAAATCATTCTCCGGTCTCACCGCTATTCTACAAAGACAAATCTTTTCCAATTCTGAAAAATTATGAATATATTTGAAAATTTGATTGATGAGTTAAAAGAAGAAAATTTACTCGAAGAAACCGTCGTCAAAACTGATTCGGAAGAGAGAAA
Source organism: uncultured Pyrinomonadaceae bacterium (assembly GCA_964235785.1). Lineage (GTDB taxonomy): Bacteria > Acidobacteriota > Blastocatellia > Pyrinomonadales > Pyrinomonadaceae. The sequence continues at coordinate 189,054 of CAXSBF010000002.1, forward strand.
TTTGATTGCTTCGTCAGTAAATATCACGGAGAAAGCCGCTGTGTCGGCGGATGAAGCGATAGAAATCGGGGAAATTAACACAATTGAGACTCAATCTTCAGCAGCCTCGAATTTAATAGCCGGCAAAGATTCAAAAATTATTTCAAAGGAAAATTCGGGCGGCGATGCGGCAAATAAATTTCAGTTTCCGGTAAATCAGCCATTGCCGAATCATAAACCGTCCGGCGGCGCGGAGTTTTACCGCAAGCGCGCAGCCGATGAAGTTTCGTTTCTGCAAATGGTCGAGCATGTCTTTGCCGGTGTCGAGCGCGAGCAAATGAAAATTGTGCCGAAAGCGTTTGACCATTTGGAAGTTAAAAAGATTCTGCATACTTTTTTGCAGGTTTCCAAAGACTTAAACGCCAACGCGCAGGCGCAGGCGGAATTTCAATTATTACAGGAAACCGAAAGCTGGTATTCGGCTCTCACGCAGCGCGACAGGCGCGTCTCGATAAATCACCTGCGTCGTTATTGCGAATCCGCCAGACCGCCTCTTAGCTCGCCCGCGCTTGTTTCGCTGGCGCGTTTTTATCGAAACTCGCCGTATTCCGAGCAAGTCAGAGGGAAATTCGATTTCGTCGTTACGCGCCTTTTCTCGAAAGACATTGAAAACGAGCATCGGGAAATGGTTTTCGACCGCAAGGAATTAATGCTGCATTTAAAAGAGCTTTACGCCGAATGGTCGAGCATTCCGCTTTACCCGACGGGCGATGAGGACGATTCGGAAATTTTATTGATTGCTCTGAAATTTGAAGATTTTATAACCGAAGCGGCGGTTGCGGATAGTTTCGACGAACTGATAAAAAATGATTTTTTTAATCGTCTGCGATTGTTCAAAAAAGACACGAACGAAAATTTCTTTGCGCCGCTCGTCGTCGCCGCAGGCATCGAAAGCAACATCAAAATCGGCAATCGATACGTCGAACTGCTCGAAAAGGAAAAGTCGAATAAATCCGTTTTTGAAGATAAATACGGCTTTTTGCACGACCAGACTATTTCAGACGCAACCGGCAAAACCTTCCAACTCGTCGAGCTGCTCAGCCGCAAGACCGAAAAGCCGAAGCCGGCGGAGAAAATTAAAGATACAAAGCCTGTCGTAAAGAAGGAAAAAAAAGCCGTCGCGGAAAATAAAGTCGGTAAGGATTTGAAACAGGAAACCAAACCGCCTGCAAAAACGATTATCAATAAACCAAAACCGGAAATCTATCATTCAAAAACACCGGAAAAGAGTGCAAATAAAAGTTCTTTTAAGCTGAACAGCTGGGTCTTGACGGCGACTGTTTTTGCGGTAATAGCTTGTATCGGTTTATTTATCTGGTCGAACAGCTCCAATTCCAAAACAAAGGAAACGGCGGGCGCCAAAAATGTGAACCTCGATAATTCCTCGCTGAAGGAAAATCTCCAGAAGGCAAGCATCAGCGGCGAAACTTTTACGGCTGTCGTGCAGCCTTCGTGGAACGGTTTAGCTAAAGCAAAGAAGGAAGAAATCTTAAGAAAAATAATCTCAATCGGCGGCGACAAAGGATTCAATAAAGTCCAATTGCAAAATAATGAAGGTAAAATCGTCGGACTCGCTTCGCCCGAAAAAGCCGAAGTCTATAACCCCTAAATTTCCTCACAAATATAAAAATTTATAAAGCCTTTCAATTTTAATATCGGCGTTTTGAACTTGCGATTGATTGTTGTAAAATCACCGTTTGATTTGACGCGTAAATTCTCGCCAATTTCAAAAATTCTTGCCCAAAGCCTTTTAGAGGAGATTAAATGAACGCTAAAAATGTATTGACCTTTGCCGCCGACCAGGGCGCGAAATTCGTTTCCGTGCGCTTTACGGATTTGCCGGGCGCCTGGCATCACTTGACTTATCCGATTGACCAGTTGACCGAAGATTCGTTTGAAGAAGGCTTCGGTTTCGACGCTTCTTCTTTGCGCGGCTGGGCGGCAATCAACGAATCGGATATGCTGCTCGTGCCTGACCCTTCGCGCTTCTGGGTTGACCCGTTTGCCGAAGAAACGACCATTTGTTTGATTGCCAACGTCGTCGAGCCGATGACCAAGGAAGGCTACGGATTCGACCCGCGCTCGGTCGCCGTCCGCGCCGAAAGTTATCTGAAATTTACCGGTGTCGCCGACACGGCTTTTATCGGAACGGAAGCCGAATTTTTCGTCTTCGACGAGGTTTCCTATCACAACAATCAGCAATCGGCGGGTTACGCGATAAGTTCCGAAGAAGGACACTGGAGCAGCGGACGCAGCGGCGGAGAGATGTCGCCAAACCTGGGAATGCACATTCGCCCGAAAGAAGGCTATGTGCCGGTCGCGCCGATGGATACTTTGATTGAGCTTAGAAATTCGATTTCGCTGATTCTGGCTGAAGTCGGAATCAACGTCGAGTGTCATCACCACGAAGTTGCGACCGCCGGACAATGCGAAATTGATTTTCGTTTTTCAAACCTATTGCACACGGCTGATAATTTGATGCTTTTCAAATACATCGTCAAAAATACGGCTTACGCGCACGGCAAAACGGCGACTTTTATGCCGAAACCGCTTTACGGCGACAACGGTTCGGGAATGCACGTTCACCAATCGCTCTGGAAGGACGACAAACCGCTGTTCGGCGGCGACCAATATGCCGGACTTTCGGAAATGGCGAAACATTATATCGGCGGGCTTTTGAAACACGCGCCCGCGCTCGTCGCCTTTGCCGCGCCGACGACAAATAGTTACAAACGGCTTGTTCCCGGTTACGAAGCGCCGGTCAATCTGGCGTATTCTGCCCGAAACCGTTCAGCCGCCGTGCGAATTCCGATGTTTTCGCAATCCCCTAAAGCAAAGCGTTTAGAATTTCGTCCGCCCGACCCGTCGTGTAATCCGTATATCACTTTCGCCGCGCTGATGATGGCTGGTCTCGACGGCGTGCAGAATCAAATCGATCCAGGCGAACCGCTCGATAAAGATATTTACGATTTGTCGCCCGAAGAATTAAAGGACGTTCCGAGTCTTCCGGCGACTTTGGATGAAGCGCTCAAAGCGCTCGAAAACGACCACGAATTTCTGCTCAAAGGCGATGTTTTTTCGACGGAGATGATTGAACGGTGGATTTCCTATAAACGCGAAAAGGAAATTAATCCGATGCGTCTGCGCCCGCATCCGCTTGAATTTTCGATGTATTACGATGTTTAGAAATCAGCATTCGGCAATCAGCAATTTGTCGGCTACCGTTTTTTATTAACTGAAATTTACTAAAATAAAAGCCGCCCGATTAAAGGCGGCTTTTATCATTTTCCTATTGCTGGGATTATTTTGTTAAATACACATCCCAAGCCCAGCGTCCGACTTTCTTGCCGTGCGCGTCTTTGACTTTCGCCCGATACCGGAATTGATTGCCGAACTCATCTGTCTGTTTTGATTGCTTGTAATCGAGTTCGATTGTCACCACATCCAAAGCCGGCAAAGTCTTCAGTTCGGTTGATTCCGAGATACCGTTGTGATTCGTATCCTGCCACAGTCTTAAACTGCTGAATATCGAATCTTGGTTATTTATAACGCCGTCGCCATTACCGCCGTTTTCTGCCTTGTCGTATTCTGCCAAAGCAAGAAAACCATTGCGATACTTTCCTTCCGGCGGGTCGGGCTGCGGTGTTATATTTCCAAATAACTCATAACCATTATCAATCGTGCCGCTCGCGTCGCGGTCAAGCGCAAGCCACGCATCATCGGAATTGGCAGCAGTCCAAGATAATTGATGACTAATGCCGTCGCCGTTAAAGTCAAAAGGCACTCCGCCCGCCGCGTCAGTCATGGCAAAGCCGTCGCCGGAGACATCGACGAGAATAGGACTAAGTTGACAGCAAGGTTCTCCTGCAAAGTCTGGCATAATTTCCCGCACTTCTTTTGAAGACTTATCTTTTTCAAGACGATAACTGCGAATGTCGCAAGGCGGAAGTCCTTCGCATTCATCAACGCTGCCACCGGCTTGATTAGGACAACAATAATTATTGTTTGGAAAGTCAAGATGAAAATTAATAGGACAACTAGCACCAGAAAAGGATGTAACCCAATATGAACAGCTAGGACCATAAGGTGTTGGTGTTGGACAAATATAAATTCCATTTAACCGAGTTGTATCACAAAGTTGAACTGTTGTAGGCATATTATCTCCATAACCCGCAGCCTCATTTCTAACATCATTCACGCCGCAAGGATTGTTCATTACAGAGGAATGGCGTATCTGGTCGAAGCATCCACCTGGGTATCCATCTGTATAGTGACTCAGTCCCATCAAATGCCCAATTTCGTGCATTGTCATTTTAACAAAAATATTATCATAACCGTCTTTAGTTGAATCATAAAAAAGACCGGCAGATAAAGTATATGCAGTATTATAAACAATAGTAGCTTCCAAAAGCTCATCACCAGAGGTAATCCGGTCACCAAGAGGAGAACACGCCGCACAACCTGTATCTGTATTTTTAAATGTTAGTTTAGGTGAGCCATTACCTTGTGAAAAATGGACGTGAGAGCAGTTTAGTAAATTAGCATCATTCCAATTACCAATAGCAGTTATTATTTGACTCTTTTCAGATGAGCCATTTGGGATGGTTGCATCAAAAGTGTAATAGACTGTTGTTCCCTGCCTATATTGCGGATGGTTAACATCATCTGGAGGTAAGCATTGTGAGTGGATATTTTGAACCAGAACAAAAAGAAACAAAATATATATAATCACACTAGAATTATTGATAAAAGTTTTAAATGTTATATTTAAATGTTATATTTGTCATTTTGTTGTCTCCTCACAAATTTTAATTGCAACCAAGTGTGACAGTCTTTTGGACATCACTCAGCAGATTTTGTAGATAATTGCCATTTCTTAATTTTTTAGGTAAAGGCTGCGTTGAAAATTTCTTTAAAGATTTATTTTCAAAAACAAAATCACCTTCATTACTTGCGACCATATATCCATTTGTTGACGGTATGAAACGAAGAAATAATAAATATTCCTTCTTCATCTCAAGCGGTTTGTAAGATTGGTCTTCTACCCGAATTATGCGGTTGTCAAGTTTTATTACTCCGCCTGGGCGAGTAATCTCAATGTTGCTACCGGTTTCAATAGGAGAATCAGAATTGTTTTTTAGTATGTCTTTAACTAAAAAATCATATTCGGTATAAGCGAATGTTTCATCTTCAGTCATATGTGCTGATTTGCTTTTGACAGAACCGACAATGATGACATCTGCATTGCAGGACAATTTTCTTAAAAATTGAGCAGCGGTTATTACTGGCGCATCGGGGTCATCAACAAATTCAGGTTCGTTTATAATAATTCCAATATCCTCTTTTTCTCTTCCTAAACGAGTAGTTTTATCAATAAGCTCACTAAATTTACGTCCTTGGCGATAGGAATATAGTTTTTTATATTCCTTGCTATACTCTCGCTCTTTGTCAGTTACTTGTCCTCTCTGAACGACGGTTGGCTCATCTTTCCCAGATTGTGTTTTATCCTGAGCTTGTTGGCGAAAAGTAACGGTAGCGAATATTATCGTTACTGCAACCAAAACGATACCGACAACTGTTAGTTGGCGTTTGTGCATAAAAATCTCCTTTGGTGCTTAAAAAGCTGTAAAATTAATGGAAAGATTGTTTGGTCGGATAGAAAGGCGAAACAACCACTGAGTAACCGAAAAGCGAAACAATTACAATTGTTTTCGACTATAATGTGCCTCTAATCGTTGTATGTCAATAAAAATTGATTCCGCTTTTCATATCTCTATAGCAAAAAAGTGCAAAACCTTCCACATTTTTTTCATTTATTTTAATCGAACTTTGATTTACATTTATTGTATGAAAATCGAACCTGTAATTTTAGACGGAAAATTTGTGCGGCTTGAGCCTTTGCGTTTTGAACATCTCGACGCGCTCTGCGCGGTTGGTTTGGACAAATCTTTGTGGGCTTTGACGACGAATGTGATGGAAAATTTCGGCGATATGCGAAATTATGTGGAAATCGCGCTCAAAGATTTCGAGCGAAAAGTTTCATTGCCGTTTGTAACAATCGAAAAATCTTCAAATAAAATCGTCGGTTCGACGCGCTTTGGCAATATCGACGTCAAAAATCTAAAAGCGGAAATCGGCTGGACGTGGATAAACCCCGATTGGCAGAGAACTTATGTCAATACGGAAGCCAAACTTTTGATGCTCACGCACGCTTTTGAAATTTGGGAATGTATTCGCGTGGAATTTAAAACCGACGCGCTGAATGAAAAATCGAGAAACGCGATTTTGCGAGTCGGGGCGAAGGAAGAAGGCATTTTGAGAAATCATATGATTACCGAAACCGGACGTTTTCGTGATTCGGTTTTTTTCAGTATCATCGATTCGGAATGGGAAGTGGTGAAAACGAATCTCCAAAATAAACTAAAGTAAAATTATTAAAAGTTCAGACAAGCAAGAAAATACTTCTATCTGAAATTTAACTTTGGACTAAAATTTAACTTTGGAAAAGTTTTTTAACTCAATTTTAAGGATTGAGTTATAATTCTTTTTGTATGGGAAAGTTCAACATAATTTGTCCGTGCTGCGAGGCGAATTTGACGATTGACGCGGAAACAGGCGCGATTTTAGCGCACGAGGAAAAAGTAAAAAAGCTGGGTTCGTTTGAAGATTTGAAAAATGACCTCAATAAGCAAAAGGAATTGCGCGAAAACATTTTCGCCCAAGAAATGTCGTCGCAAAAAGACCGCGAGCGGATTTTAGAAGAGAAATTTCGTGAAGCGTTGAAACGCGCCGACACCGATTCGGGCAAACCTTTTAGAAATCCTTTAGACCTTGATTAACGGATAACGGAAAATGGATAATGGATAATTAATATTTGTTTTTATATTATCCATTATCCATTTTCCGTTATCCATTACTGACGTGGAAAAAATAGCTTGTTATTGTCAAAATTGTCGCACGGCGAATAATCTCGGAGAGACTCAATGCCGGAGCTGCGGCACGCGGCTGCTTCTGGTGGTTTTTCCGCAATCGCTAAAATTCGACACAAACCACGTTCCGTCATATTACGAAGACCATCTGCTTGAAAGAGTTACGTTGCTCGAACTTCGTCTCGCGCAGGTTACCGAGCAATTGGCGATGGCTTATGAATTTATCAAGCGCGAAACCAAATCAATTCAAAAAGACCGCGCCTTGCTGAATGCTTTTTTTGAAAGTCTGGAAAAATCAAACCCTGAATTGTCGGAAATACTCAATCGGCAAACAGTTCAGCTTTCCTCCGCCGGAAAAAAGGAAAGCCTCGCCTCTGAAAATAAACAAGCCGCGATTTTGCAGGAAATTGTTGACTTTCAAGACAATCGACAAACGGAACTTTTTACACATCTGGTCGGAGAAGGTTTTAAATTGCTTCAGGAAAATGAGGAAAAACAAGCCTTTCAAATGCTCGAACGCGCAATACTTATTTCCCCGGACAATGTGCCGCTGAATCTTTTTATCGCGGAAAATCTTTTTCGTGTCGACAATTTTTCGCAAGCAAAAAAACATCTCGAAAATTTATTTGAACTCGACGCGCAAAACGATAAGGTTTTATTGCTGCTCGGCGCGATTTATGCCGACGAGCGGCAGTCGGAAAAGGCGCGAAAACTTCTCAGCGTTTTGGTCGAAAATCCGAAGACCGCCGGTTTAGTAAATTATATTTGGGCAATAACGGCGGCGTTTGAAGAAAACTGGACGCAGTCGCTGGCGGCATTTAAGGAGTGTCTGCGATATGCCGAAACGCCGGAGATTTACTATCTGATCGGCTGCGTTTATTTTCAACTAAAAAATTTCAAAAGCGCCTTGCGTTTTCTGCAAAAGGCGCTTGCGCTGGACGCGAAATTCGCCGACGCCTGGTTTATGCAAAGCGTAATTTACAAACTTTTAAAGGACGCAAAAAAAGCAGACGATTCAATAAACTCGGCTCTGGACGCAAAAGAAGCCGGAGCGCAATGTCTGGAGTTTTTGAAGCGACAAAAAGAATCCGATTGGGAAACCGCTCTGCCTTTTCTGCATTTGCTCGGAACAAAAAATCTCTTGACCAAAGGTTCTCTTCGATTAGACAAATTCTTCCGCCAACAAATTTTCAAATCGCTCGATTGAAATTTCTTGAATTTATCTGAGAATTATAAAGATGTTTGAAGTTTCAGAAGCCGCAGGGAAAAACAAAAAAGCAAAAGAAAAAATAATTGTCGCGCTCGATGTCGAAATGATTCGGGAGGCGCGGGCAATCGTCGCGGAGTTGCGTGAAGAAGTCGGCGCATTCAAAATCGGATTGCAACTATTTACCGCAGTCGGCGCATCTTTTGTGAAGGAAATGACTGCTTCGGGCGCGAAAGTTTTTTTGGATTTGAAGTTTCACGATATACCTAATACGGTTGTCAAAGCGTCTGTCGAAGCGGCTCGACTCGGCGTTTGGATGTTCAATATTCACGCGTTCGGCGGCGGCGAAATGATGCGGAAAACCGTCGAAGGAGTTCGAGAATTTTGCGAAAAGGCAAGTTTAATTCAGCCGAAAATTATCGCCGTAACGGTTTTGACGAGTTCGGACGCGGAAACTTTGAAAGCGGTCGGGATTGAAAAAGAAACGGAAGAACAAGTTTTGAGTTTGGCGCGGCTTGCCGCAAACTGTCAGTTGGACGGCGTCGTCGCCTCGCCGCATGAAGTAAAAAAAATTCGTGACGGTATCGATAAAAAAGATTTTCTGATTATTACGCCCGGAATTAGAAGTTTAAAGTTCAAGGCTGAAGGTTCAAAGTTTGAAGAAAAAAAATCGAAAATCGAAAATTATTTCGGAACTTATGAAGACCAAAAGCGTGTAATGTCTGCCGTCGATGCCGCCCGAGCAGGTTCGGATTATTTGGTAATCGGTCGCCCGATTCTACAGGCAAAGGATAAAATTTTAGCGGTTCGGGAAATTGTAAAAGAAATCGAAAATTCATAAACGCCCGTAAAATTGATGAGAAATTTCAAACTTCAAATCCCGAGCCTCGCTCATCTGTCTGTGTCCGTTTGCTCTCGTCTGCGGTTGTTGACGGTTTTTCTGCTTTGTTTGTCCGCTATCGCCGGTGTTTTTTTTACTCTCGAAAACGCTTCGGCGCAAAACCAGGTAAAAGCGCAAACCATTTCCGACGCGCCTTTCCGCGTGGGCGAACGATTGACTTACAACATATCGTTTGAAAAATTTAATAATGCGGGTTTTGCCGAAATCTATACGGTTTCGCGCGGGAAATTAGGCGAAAGAGACGCGGTCGAGCTTCGCGCGAAAATTAAGACCAATGAATTGGTGAGCGCGGTTTTTTATCTTCTTGACGAATCGCGGACGACATTTGCTTCCGCCGCGAGCGGATTGCCGCTTTACATCCGCAAAACTTCTAACGCCGCCGTTTTGCCGAAAGAAACGATTTATAATTATACGGTCGCGCCGACATTAAATTGCGATTTGCTGACGCTGATTTATAAAGCCAGGAACGCGGGCGGCGTCGGAAATTTCACCTTGCAGGAGGACGATAAAACTTATAACGTCAGCTTGCTCAACGCTCCCGCCGTTAAAGGCAAAAATGAAAACGGAACGATTAAAACCGACGCGGGCGAATTTGAGACGAGCGTGTCGGTCGTCGAAAGCGAATATCTAACCGAAAGAGGAATTACGAATCTGCGCGTCAGCTTTAGCAATGACGAAGCGCGCATTCCGGTTTTGATTCAATTCAAAACCGCGAAAGGGAATTTTCGCGCGACGCTTGCGAGCATTCAAGCAATCGAGCCGGAAGTTTCAACCGAGCCGACTCCGGCGCCAACTCAAACTCCGAAAGTTCAAATCACGCCGAGACCGATTGCGACTCCGAATCCGTATGTCGAAAACGAGCCGCTTTTGCCCGAGCTGGCGTTTGCAATCGGCGAAACTCTGGAATACCGCGTTTCGACAAACGGGCAATTGCTCGGGTTGATAACTTTGCAGGCAAAGGAACGAAAGCAATTTGCAAGTCTGGACAGTTTGCTGTTGACGGCGACCGTAACGGAGACTCAGCCCGGACAGCAAATTCTTGTTTTAAACGACGGAATAAAAGCGCAGGTCAACCCGGACACGCTCGCGCCGCAGCAGATAGAGTTGAAGTTTACGGGCATTTTGAGTTCGTTTAATGTTTTGGCGCAGTTTGACCAGCGGACAGGTTTTACGACTTATAACAACGTCAATCGCGTGGAAGTTCCGGTCGGCACGCACAGCCTTTTGTCACTGGCTTATGCGATTCGTTCGTTTAACTTGAAGCCGAGCAAAGACCCGAACAATCCGGTCAACGACACGCGCGTCGCCGTTTTTCTTGACACACAAAGTGATGTTTTTACACTCCGTCCTTCAAATGCCGATTTGATTACCTTGCAGGGCGAAAAGATTTCAGCGCAACAAATTGCAATCTCTTCCAAAAATTATCCGGCAATTAACAGCTTGAACGTGCGCCTCTGGCTGAGTAACGACGAAAAACGTCTTCCTTTGCGTCTCGTCGCGGGCAATTACCAAGCCGATTTAATTTCCGAAAAGCAAATTCCGCCAAAATAAAAAATGGTTCGTTTTTATCAAAAGATTTATAGAAGAAACCGCTAATTGAAATTGAAAATTGATTTCAATTAGCATACAATTTTTTCAGCTTGAAATTTATTCGCAAAATTATCACAATGAATTTGACCAACCTGCCAATCGGAACGAAAGCGACGGTGATTGCCGTCAACGGCAATAATCGGATAACAAAGCGGCTGATGGAAATGGGCGTTGTGCCGGGCGTTTCCGTCAGAGTCGTCAAAACCGCACCGTTCGGCGACCCTCTGGAAATTCGCGTGCGCGGCTATAATTTGGCGATGCGAAAAAGCGAAGCAGATTCGATAGAAGTGAGCAGTAATTCGTGAAAATAGAACAAAATACAGTTTCGATTCCGAAATCAAAAGGAAAATGGACGAGAATCGACAAACAAAAAATCTCTCAAATCTCTCCGTCTGCCAAACCCCGCTTGACGATTGCGCTGGCGGGAAATCCGAACGCCGGAAAAACGACGCTGTTTAATGCCTTAACCGGAATGAAGCAGAAGGTTGCCAATTATCCGGGCGTGACGGTCGAGCGCAAAGAAGGTTTTTGGCGACTCGGCAGCGACGAAAACTCAGCGCGTTTGATTGACCTTCCCGGACTTTACAGTCTTGACGCAACTTCACTCGACGAGCAAATCGCGCGTGATGTTTTGACGGGAAGAATGGCGAATCTTTCCAAGCCCGATGTCATTGTCGCGGTCGTTGACGCCACCAATCTCGAAAGGAATCTTTATCTGGTAACGCAGTTGCTCGATTACCAGGTTCCGCTCGTCGTCGCGCTGACAATGGTTGACGCAGCGGAAAAACAAAGCCTCGAAATCGATACTAAAAAACTTTCCGAGTTATTGGAAGTTCCCGTCGTTGAAGTCGTAGCGACCCAAAGAAAGGGAATCGAGGAACTCGCCCGAACGGTTTTGCAATCGGCGGCGATTAAGAAAAAAAGAAGTTATTCATTTTCGACCACAAACTCGAAAGATGATTCCGACGAATCGTTCGTTCACCTCAGCCTGCAAGACGACAGTCAAATAAATAAACAGATTTTTGCGCGTTACAATTTTATTTCCGACATTTATCAGGAATCCGTCAAGCCGAAACAAACCGATGAAAGAGGCGTGTCTGAAAAGATTGACCGAATTCTGACACACAAATTTTTCGGGCTTGTAATTTTAATCGGAATTCTGCTTCTCGTTTTCCAGACGATTTTTTCCTGGGCGAATCTGCCGATGGATTTGCTCGAAAAAGGTTTCGGCGCGTTGGGCGATTTTGTCAGAATAATTATGCCCGAAGGCATTTTGACGAATTTGCTTGTGGACGGAGTGATTGCCGGTGTCGGCGGCGTGCTTGTATTTCTGCCGCAAATTTTACTGCTTTTTCTTTTTCTTTCGATTTTGGAAGATACGGGTTATATGGCGCGGGCGGCGTTTCTGCTCGACCGCCTAATGCGCGGCGTCGGGCTGCACGGCAAAGCGTTTTTGCCGCTTTTGTCGAGTTTTGCCTGCGCGATTCCCGGCATTATGGCGACGCGCACGATTGAAGACCGGCGCGACCGTCTGGCGACGATTTTGATTGCGCCTTTTATGAGCTGTTCGGCGCGTCTGCCGGTTTATACGCTGATGATTGGGACGTTCTTTGCCGGACAGCTTGTTTTCGGCTTCGTTTCGCTCGGCGCGATTTTGATTTTGGCGATGTATGCGCTCGGAGTCATTGTCGCTATCATTGTCGCTTTGATTTTGAAACGAACCATCCTAAAAGCTCCGCCGCCGCCTTTTGTGATGGAGCTTCCGCCGTATCGGATGCCGAATCTGAAAGCGGTCGGTCTCAATGTTTTTCAACGCGCCGGAATGTTCGTCAAACGCGCCGGAACGGTGATTTTGGCGATTTCAATCGTGATGTGGGCTTTGGCAAATTTCCCGAAACCTTCGGAGGAACAGGTTTCAACCGCAAAAATCCAAAGTCAAATCGAAGAAACTTGCAATTGCCCGGCAGAAGAAGCTCAAAAACAAGCCGAAGCCAAAGTGCAAAACGAAAACCTGCGCTACAGCTTTGCCGGAAGATTGGGACATACGATTGAGCCGGTTATCAAGCCGCTCGGTTACGATTGGAAAATCGGCGTGGCTTTGATTTCATCATTTGCCGCCCGCGAAGTTTTCGTCTCGACGATGAGTATTTTATACAATGTCGGCAAAGATCAAGACGCCGAATCAACGACGCTTTTGCAGGCGATACGCGAAGCGAAAAACGAAAACGGCGAAAAAGTCTGGAGTCCGCTGCTGGCTTTATCGACGATGGTTTTTTATCTGCTGGCGATGCAATGTATGTCAACTATCGCCGTTACGCGACGCGAAACTAATTCCTGGGCGTGGACTTTGTTTATGGTCGGTTATATGACGGCACTGGCTTATGTCGCGGCTTTTTTGACTTATCAAGGCGGAAAACTTTTAGGTTTTTGATGAAAAAACATTTGTTAGACGCCATAATTTTGTCTAAGTTAAACTAACAATATGGGACATGAACATAATCACACGCTGGCAAATTACGGACGCGCTTTTGCGATTGGCATTGCTCTCAATCTAGGTTTTGTTATTCTTGAGGTTATTTACGGGCGGCTGTCTAATTCTCTTGCGCTGGTCGCCGATGCCGGACATAATTTGAGCGATGTGCTTGGCTTGGCATTGGCTTGGGGTGCGATGGTACTTGCTCGTCGTAGTCCGACAGCCGAACGAACTTATGGTTTTCGTCGTTCTTCGATTTTAGCCGCGCTCGTCAATGCGGCGGTTCTTCTCATCAGTGTCGGTGCAATTGCCTGGGAAGCCGTCAGTCGTCTCAGGAATCCGAGTTCCGTCGAAGAAACAACTGTAATCTGGGTTGCCGCCATCGGGATTCTGATAAATGCGGGAACGGCTCTTTTGTTTATGTCCGGGCGAAAAGGTGATTTGAATATTCGCGGTGCATTTATGCACTTGGCGGCTGACGCCGTCATTGCGTTTGGCGTCGTTTTAACGGGAGTTGCAATGCTTTATACGGGATGGGTTTGGCTTGACCCGATTGTTAGTTTAGTGATTGTCGCGGTCATTGTTTATGGCACTTGGGGGCTGCTTCGGGATTCGGTCAACTTGGCACTAGACGCCGTGCCGGAAGGCATTGATATGAATGGCGTCAAAGAATATCTGGCGAGTTTGCCGACGTGCGCCGATGTTCACGATTTGCACGTTTGGGGAATGTCCACAACAGAAACCGCCTTGACAGCTCACGTCGTTATGAACAAAACAACGTGCGATGATGCGCTGCTTGCTAAAACTGCAAAGGAATTGCACGATAAGTTTGGCATAGAACATACGACATTACAGGTAGAATTCGGTGACCCAAAATATCCTTGTCGCTGCCGCCTTGTGTGATGAAAATTATGAATGCCGAAGTATTAAAGGACAAACATATCCAAGCCGCAAGTCTGCGAAGTGGACGCAGACTTGAATATCTGACCATTGTCTGGAATTCACTTGAAGCCATTGCTGCGATTGCGGCGGGTTTGATTGCGGGAAGTATCGCATTAGTGGGTTTTGGTTTTGATTCGGTTATCGAAGTTGCATCAGGAGCAATTTTATTATGGCGGCTGGTTTCGGGCGAACATCGTGAACGTCTTGCTTTGAAACTTGTCGGCATCAGTTTTCTGGCACTTGCCGCTTATATCGCTTTCGATGCAATAAAATCTTTGTGGCTTCGTGAGCCGCCAGAAGTCAGCAGTATCGGAATTACGATAGCCGCATTGTCGTTGATTGTGATGCCGCTTCTGGCTAGAGCAAAAAGGCGTGTGGCGGAAAATCTCGATAGCCGAGCGATGAAAGCCGACTCGCGTCAGACCGGTATTTGCGCTTATCTTTCGGCAATTCTGCTGGCGGGTTTGGCTTTAAACGCTTTGTTCGGCTGGTGGTGGGCTGATTCGGCGGCGGCTTTAATTATGATTCCTATTATTGCAAAAGAAGGCATCGAGGCTCTGCGCGGGGAAACTTGCAGCGATTGTCACGGGTAATTTATGAATTTACAATTAATAATTGTCGTTATAATTATTTCGCTGGCTTTTCTGTATGCCGCGAATATGGTTTGGAAAAGAGTTAAATCTTTTTCTCAGAAATCTTCGTGCGGAAATGATTGCGGCTGCGATGCAAAATCAAACCGAAAATCTTTAGCTCACGCCGGAAAGAGTTAGATTTTTAACGTTGTGAAACGATTTAAACAATCTAACGCGAACGTTTTTGCAAAAGACGCTTGGGCGTTTTGGGAACGGTTTGATAACCGGCAATTCGTTTTGAAAGCGTGTTTCGGTGAATTCCGAGCGCGTTGGCGGTATTTGAATAATGTTCGTTGTTTAGTTTTAGAGCCTTTTGAATATAAAGTTTTTCAAACTCGGTAATCGCTTCACCTAGCATAATCTGCCCGTCGAGCATCTCTTCAATCAACACTTCCATCTGTTCTCTGATTTGCATAGTTTTAATAATGGTAAATGGTAAATGGTAAGTGGTAAATTAAAAAGCTGTCTGACATTTACCACTTACCATCAAGTAGTTTTTTCCCCGTTAAAATTTGAAATGCCTCCAAATATCGAATGGTTGTTGCTTGGACAATCTCATCTGGCAAAGCCGGGGCAGGCGGTCTTTTATTCCAGTCCAAAGTTTCCAGATATTCGCGGACAAACTGTTTGTCAAAAGAAGATTGTTTTTTGCCCGGCTTGAAACTTTGGGTTGACCAAAAGCGCGAAGAATCCGGCGTTAAAATTTCGTCAATCAATAAAATCTCGCCCGCTTCGTCCAAACCGAATTCAAATTTCGTGTCGGCGATTATAATTCCGCGCGTCATGGCGTAATCAGAGGCTTTTAGGTAAATCTTCAGAGAAATCGATTTTAATTTTTCAGCCGTTTCGATGCCGACAATTTTTCCGAATTCCGCTTCAGTTATATTTTCGTCGTGACCGCTCGCGGCTTTGGTCGCGGGCGTAAAAATTGGCTGCGGCAGTTTTTCACATTGCTTTAGATTCGGAGGCAAACGATGTCCGCAAATTTCTCCGGTCGCCAGGTAATCCTTCAAACCCGAACCTTCCAAATATCCGCGAACGATACATTCGACGGGAAAAACTTTGGTTTTTTCTACCAGCATCGAACGCCCGCGAAATTCTTCGACTTGCCGCACCGATTCGGGCATTGCTTCAAAATCGGATGTAATCAGATGGTTTTTTGTTACATTTTTTAACTTTTCAAACCAAAAGGCGGAAAGCGCGGTTAAAACTCTGCCTTTATCGGGAATCGGTGTCGGGAAAACACAATCGAAAGCGGAAATTCTATCCGTGGCGACCAATAACAACCGGTTGTTGCTTAGTTGATAGACATCCCGAACCTTACCGCGATTAACAAGAGGCAAACCCGCAGCATTAGTTTCTGAAACCGTTCTAACTGCCGACATTTTTAATTTTTTTGGAGATAGAAATAATTTTTTAGCAAGCTAACTTTATTATGAAATTCAAAATAAATAAAGTTGGACGAATAGATTCTCAAGATTATAAATTTTCTTTTCATTTCGGCAAAAATCGATTTTCGATTATCAGAAATTAATAAATAGAAAAACTACAGAGCCGGTAAAAGTTGTTAAAAATAGTATAGACATTTTTTACGCAAGTGTTTATAATAATTGATGTAAGTTTTAGAAATTAAAATTTACAACTTCTCAGACAATCATTCCGCGTGTCGCGCCATTAAATTTCTCAACTGCCTTGCTTCAATTTTTAAAAGAATAATAAAAAGTAATTTTTCCGTAGAAGCTATGAAACATAACTTAAGTTTTCACAAAATCAAATTCCGGCTGGTGAATTTTACATTCCTGATTCTCTCGACAAGCGTTGAAATATGGGCGCAGATGCCTTCGATTCAGGTTCCTGTAACCGAAGACTCCGACGCTTCGGACGATTATACCTGGTGGTATGCGATGCTTTTTTTACTGGCAATCGGATTGATAGGAGCGATTCTCTGGCGTTTGAACTCTAAAAAAACGTCGAAAGCATTGGCGGTCAAAAAACAAAAAAAAGCAGTCGCCGAAAGAAGCGCCGGAGGCGGCGCTCTCGATGCCGACAAAGAACTCGAATGGCTGAGAAAAAATCTGAAGCTGATGGGCGGAAAAAGCAACGGTAATTCAAACGGAACAAACGGTAGAAATTTGTCGCCGGGCAATTTGGGAGCAAACCGAAACGGAGTTATTGCGGGTAATAAAGCAGTCGATGTAGCGGAAAAATCCTTTCAGGACTTGCCGGTTTTTACCTTTCAAAAAATCGAGCCTGCCAGACCTTTTGCTCCGCTGACGCTTTCAAACGACGAAGCCTTGATGAGCGCCATCGAGCAGACGCACGAGGAGTTTGAAGAAGATGAAGAAATCCGCGAATTATCCGTTAGAATTTTAGCGGTTTTCAAGACGCGCAACTCGGTCGAAGCGCTTTCCGAAGTCGCTCTTTATGATTTGTCTGCAAA
This sequence comes from uncultured Pyrinomonadaceae bacterium, assembly GCA_964235785.1. Taxonomy (GTDB): domain Bacteria; phylum Acidobacteriota; class Blastocatellia; order Pyrinomonadales; family Pyrinomonadaceae. The sequence goes on from CAXSBF010000002.1 coordinate 206,207, forward strand.
TTTACGTTCAAAGGCGGTAACGGTTTTATCGGAATTCGACCACGAGTCGGTTTTTGAAACGATTTTGCTGGCTTGCGCCGACCCGACGCGCGAAGTAAAAGCGGCGGCGGCGCGTTCTTTGTTTCGCCTTAGTTTTGACCGTTCAAACGCCTGGACGCGAATTGCCGAATCGGACGAAGAAGGCAGAATGCGGCAGATCGCGCGTGCGGCAATCGAAGCCGATTTGGTGGAGAGGTCTCTGGACAGACTTGTCCACGAAGATTATAAAATCGCCCGGGAAGCAGCCGCATTCACGGCTTTAATGATAAAATCGGGAGAAACCAGAGAAGTTTTCAACGCTCTTGTCAAACACAAGAAACCCAACGTGCGAAAAGCGATTTTGCACGTTATCAAAATAACCAAAAACCAAAAAGCTTTGGAAGGGCTTTATTCGCTTCTCGAGCAAAACAATCTGCCGCTTGATTTGCAGGAAGAAGTTGACAAAACAATCGAAGAAATCGGGTTTGTTACCGTCTGAAAAAAGTTTTGCAGCTCCGATTCAATTTTTAGAAAAGCCGGCAAGAATTTCTCTTGCCGGCTTTTTATTAATTGGTGTTTGATTGACGAAAGAGTTTGACCGATACGGCGGCGGCGGCGGATTATAATTCGCCGATAAATTTTCTGGCAATAATTACTTCGGGAATGTTCGCGTCCGCGCCTTGCCACGTTTGCAGAAACGATTGATAAGCGGCGCGGGCTTCGTTTGTTTGCCCTTGTTGTTCGTAGGCTTGAGCCAGGTGAAAACGGGCGAGCGGATAATTCGGATTGAGTTTCAAAATGCGTTCGTATTCGGCGACGGCTTCGTCAAATCGTCCGAGTTCAAGATAAGCATTTGCCAGGCAGTCTTCCTGCGCGTCTATTTCCCAGGTCGCGGGCGAGTGTCGCAGCGCTTCGCGGAAGTTTTCCAAAGCTTCGGCTGTTTGTCCATCCTTAAAAGCGATGTAGCCGCGGTTGTAGTAATTGTAGCGCGAGCTGTTTCGGATGCCGCGATTGGTAAATACCGATTCGGCGAAAAGAGGTCGTTCGAGTTTTTTCGCCGTCGCAAGGTCGCCGCGCTCAATTGCAATGACTAGCATTTCCCAAATATAAATGCTTCCCTTCATCGCTTGTTTCGCAGGCGGTAAAGCAGCAGCCAAATTTTTCTGTTTTCGATAAACGTGAGCGATTTGAGAATAACCCCGCGCGCGCTCCAAATCCGACGACGCGACCGAGATGTATTGTTTGAATAAATCAATCGCCGCCGCGTAATGTCCCGTTTGAAATTGCGCGTTTCCGAGATGAATGAGCGCAACCTCAAAGTTCCGATTCAATTCGAGGGCGCGATTGTATTCGGCAATTGCTTCGGCGTATCGTCCAGCCCATTGATAACTCATCCCGAGGCTGTCGCGCGCGTTCGCCTCTTCGGGCGCGAGCGCGACGTAACGCTCGTGCATCGCAACGGCTTCGTCGTGTCTGCCGAGCAGCGAGTAGAGAAGTCCGAGCGAGTTGTAAAGCGCGGAAGAATCAGGGTCAATCGTCAAGCCTTGCCGCAACGCGCTGATTGATTCGTCAAACTGTTCCTCGCCGCGCAGTAAATAACCGAGCCGCAGATATGCTTCGGTTTCCGCCGGATATTTTTGAATGATTTCGCGGAATTTTTGAATCGCCGCCGGATAATCGAGATTGGCAATCGCATACCACGCCGTAATATAAAGCCGGTCTTTCCCGGTCAGACGGTCGGAGAGCGCAAAGGCTCGTTCCAGATATGGTTTGGCTTTTTCAGCCCAGCCCGACGTGACGGCGTAAGTGTGACCGATGCGGGCGTAAGCCATCGCAAATTCGGGGTCGAGCGCGACCGCCTTTTCCAACAGCTCCAAAGTTTCCGTCGTATGCAATCCCTGCGCCTTTTCCAAAGCCAGCGAATAATAACGATAAGCTTCGAGATTGTTGGTCATCGCGGCGGCGAGGTTTGCGCGATTTTCCTGTTCGGTCGCGCCGAAACGGTTTGCCAGTTTGAACGAGAGCAAATCGATTTCGGTCAAAATCTGTTCGGGTTTCTCCACCGTCAAGCTTTCGGCGCTTTCAAGTCCGCCGGTTTCCGCGTTGTGAAGTCGCACGTCGAGCCGCACTTTTTCGCCCAATCGAGCAAAACTTCCGACGACAAAAAAGTTCGCGCCGCTTTTCCGCGCAACCTCGAGCGACTTTTCCAAATCGATTTCGTCGCTCGTTTTGTTTCCGGCTCGTTCGAGCAAAACTTGAAGCTGCTGGCGGCTGAGAACGGTTAATTTTTCCGAGCGCGACAGATTTGTAATCAGCATATCCGCAAGTCCTTCGCGCAGCCAATCGAGTTCACGGCTTCCGGATCGATTTTCAAAAAACATTACGGCGAGCGTTTTTTTGCCCGGAGTTTGCGATAGCGTGATTGCGGACTGTTCGGGTTGCCGCAGTTTTGGAATGAAATAAAAGGAAAGTCCGAGAGCTGAAAGTATTATCAGGGCGACTGCAATGCGAGAATCAAACCATTTTTTTGAAACTGCGACGGGAAAAGCTTTGGGAATCCGCGCGGCAAATTCAGGTGAATCGCTGATTTCTTCATATTCGAGTTCGACGCGGGTTATTTCTTCGGTTTCGACAAACGCGGACGCGCCGCCTGAAAAGTCTTCGACCGGACTAATAAAGCGATAACCGGCTTTCGGAACGGTCTTGATAAATTTCGGATTGTGCGAATTATCGCCGAGCGCGCGGCGGATTTCCTTGATTGACTGCACGAGCGCGTCGTCCGTCACAGCCGTGTCCTTCCAGACGGATTCCATCAATTCTTCCTTTGAGACGAGCCGCTCGCGCCGGTCGAGCAAATAGACGAGAACCTGAAAAGTCTTCTGGCGCAGATGCCGTTCCGCATCGCCGCGCCGCACGCAGCCGCGCGAGATGTCGACTTCGACATCTTCAAACCGATAAATCTGGATTTCCGATAAAGCAATCATCGCAATTTTTATAATGTTTCGCCGAAATTTCGGAAAAATTTCGTCTTTCTTTCGTTACTTTTGTCCGTGTCTGGAGAGATGCTCCATAACATATCAACATTTATTCACAATTGCAAAATATATTAACCGCCGCGAAAAACCGATGAAGCGCAGACTGACATTAACCGTTACAAAAATCCGCCGTCAAACGGTGGCGGAAAAAATATTTAATCTTCGGGCATTTTGTCGGATTTACGGATTTGAAACGCAGACGCTTTCGCTTGCCCAAACAGCCGTTTTTCTGGAAATCGAAGACCGAATGCTTAAATGCTTGATTGCCGTCGGCAAAGTTCACGCGATTCAAACCGCGAGCGGAAATCTGCGCGTCTGCAAAAACTCACTTTTCAAATAAAGATAAAAATTTGTGTTGAAGTCACGAATTTTAAGGACGAAGTTTTTTGTAACAAATAAAATTCAAAAATAAGGAGAAATGAAAGGAGAAAGGAAATGAATAAATTGAAAAATCTGGGCAAAGTTGTTTTTGTATTAAGTTTTATCGCTGCGGCAATGTTGTTTTTGCTTGTCATACTGCCGGGACATTTTGGGACGGTTAATAGCCAAAGCGGTTGGGGCGCGGTAAATAACCAGGCTAGCTTGAACGGCACAAACCTAACCTATTATCGCGGAACAACAGCCGCAAGGTGTCAATCAGATTGCGGCGGCAATTCAAACTGCAAAGGTTTTACGCTTATCAGAGCCGGAGCATACAACCCGAACGATCCGCCGATGTGCTATCTGCTATCCAAAGTCACCGCAGTTGTTACTCATTCCTGCTGCATCTCAGCCGTAAAAACCGGCGGCGGCGGCGCAAGCGCGACGGCAATTGATTGGGCTAAGCAAGCCGACGACTTGCGCGGCAAGAACGGCGAGCGATTTTCTTTCGGTTGTCGCGCAAACGGAGCGGCATCGGGAAGAATTTGGGGAACGGGTATTTATACCGATGATACGTCAATTTGCACGGCTGCCGTTCACGCCGGTCTGATTACGGCTGCTTCGGGTGGAACGATAACGATTGAAATTCGTTCCGGGCAACAATCTTATACAGGCTCTTCGCGCAACGGAATAACCAGCAACAGCTACGGTTCTTTTTACGGCAGTTTTGTCTTTGTTCGATGAAAAATTAAATACGCCGGCTTTACCGAATTTGTAGCCCGCAAGCCACGGCGGCGGCGGCGGCGGCGGCGGCGGCAAATCTCCGCTTTCGGCAGAGGAAAATAAATTGGTTGACAGCGACCGTTTTCGGAGAAAAGACGACCAGTATTATGTGCGGGCGGCGGAAGGTCGGGCGAGTTCAACGACGAGTCTCGCAATAAATTCGGGACCCTACCTCAGCCAATATCCGTTAGCTTATTTTGATTTTTCAATCGGGACTCGCGCCGGAGACATTATTCGCTATGTCTATATTTATGAAAGCGTCGGTAGAAGCGGCGGCAGTAATGGTGGCGGCAACAACGGCGGCACAAGTTGGGGACCGACGAATAACAATGCCGGTCTCAACGGCACAACGCTGACTTACTATCGCGGGACGACCGCCGAACAATGTCAGGCAGACTGCGGCAAGAATCCAAAGTGCAAAGCCTTTACGCTAATTAGAGCCGGAGCATACAGCCCGAACGACCCGCCGATGTGCTATCTGATGTCCGAAGCTACCGGCTTTGCCCCTTCTCCGTGCTGCATCTCGGCTATAAAAAATGCCGGTTACAACAGCATTTTTAGCATTGATAGAGAAAAGCCAATTGCATCGCTACTGACCGATTTGCCTATGAGAATGTCAAAATGGCTTGGTGCTGCGCGAAACACGGACGATTCAATGATTTTAACGAAAAAGGTTATGCGTGATGATTTTGGGGGTTCAGATTATTGAAAAAATGGCGGTTGTATAAATTTATATTGCCGTTGATAATCTCTGGCTTTTTAATCAAAATCGCGTAAATAAAAGTTGAAATGCCGCTCTCGACAAGCGGCGTTTTTGATTTTTGCAAATAGCCTCATTTAGCATAAAATCAAAGTATGCAATTTCGTCTCATTTCTGAAAACACGCCAAAAGGCGACCAGCCTGCGGCAATCGAGCAAATCGTTAGCGAACTAAATAATCATACGAAAGACCAGGTTTTGCTCGGTATTACGGGCAGCGGAAAAACTTTCACAATCGCCAATGTTATACAGGCGGTTCAGCGTCCGGCGCTTGTTTTGGCGCACAACAAAACGCTCGCCGCGCAGCTTTATCAGGAATTTAAAACATTTTTCCCCGAAAACGCCGTCGAGTATTTCGTTTCCTATTACGATTATTACCAGCCGGAAGCTTATGTTCCCGCTTCGGATTTGTATATCGAAAAAGAAGCGACAATCAATGACGAGATTGACCGTCTGCGGCAGGCGGCGACGCGCTCTTTGTTTGAACGGCGCGACGTGATTGTCGTCGCTTCGGTTTCGTGCATTTACGGTCTCGGCGACCCGGACGCTTATTACGGAATGATGGAGTTTGTCGAGCCGGGACAGCAACTCAAGCGCGAAGATTTTATCAAACGGCTCGTCGAATTGCAGTATGAACGCTCGAACATCGAATTTGAGCGGGGCAAGTTTCGGGTGCGCGGCGATGTCGTCGAACTTTATCCGTCGTATCAGGAAAACGCATACCGTTTCGAGTTTTGGGGCGACGAAGTTGACGCGATTTATACGATTGACCCGCTGCTCGGCGAAGTTCTCCAAAAGCACGAATCGCGCCTGCCGATTTATCCGAAAACGCATTACATTATGTCGAAACCGACAATGAAACGCGCGCTTAAAACCATTAAAGAAGAACTCGTCTGGTGGGAAGAAGAACTTATCAAGCAGGGAAAACTCGTCGAATCGCAGCGCCTGCACCAGCGCACGATGTATGACCTCGAAATGATAAAAGAGATGGGTTTTTGTCGCGGCATCGAAAATTATTCACGCCATTTGACGGGTAAACCGGCAGGCGCGCCGCCGCCGACGCTGCTCGATTATTTGCATAAAGACACGATTCTCGTCGTTGACGAATCGCACCAGACGGTTTCGCAGGTCGGCGCGATGTTTAAGGGCGACCGCTCGCGCAAATCCAATCTGGTCGAATACGGTTTTCGCCTGCCGTCGGCGATGGACAATCGTCCGCTCAATTTTGATGAATTTGAAGAACGGCGCGGGCAGACGATTTATGTTTCCGCCACGCCCGGCAATTTTGAACTGGAAAAAACCGGCGGCGAAGTCGTCGAACAAATTATTCGTCCGACCGGACTGCTCGACCCGATTGTCGAAGTTCGTCCGGTCAAAGGACAAATTGACGACCTTTTGGAAGAATGCCGCGTCCGCGCCGAGCGCAACGAGCGCGTTTTAGTTACGACTCTGACAAAAAAAATGTCGGAAAATTTAACCGAATACTTCGCGGAAGTAGGCGTCAAAGTAAATTATCTGCATTCGGAAATTCTAACGCTCGAACGAATAAAAATTCTGCGCGATTTGCGGCGCGGCGTGTTTGACGTTCTGGTCGGCATCAATTTATTGCGCGAAGGTTTGGATTTGCCGGAAGTTTCGCTCGTCGCTATTCTCGATGCCGACAAAGAAGGTTTTCTGCGTTCCGAGCGGTCGTTGATTCAAACGATGGGACGCGCGGCGCGTAACGCCGGCGGCAAAGCGATTCTTTACGCTGACCGAATCACCGACTCGATGCGAAAGGCGATTGACGAAACACAGCGTCGCCGTAAAGTTCAGGAAATCTACAACGAAGAACACAACATCACGCCGACGACAATCGTCAAATCAATCGACGCTACTCTGGTTACGGCATATGAAGCCGATTATTTCAAAGTCCCTTTGAATTTGGATGCTTTTGAGGAATATTCGCCGAAACAGTTGAAGGAAACAATCATCGGAATCGAACACGAAATGCGCCAAGCCGCCAGAGATATGAAATTCGAGCAAGCCGCCGAATTGCGTGATAAATTGAAATATCTGCGCGAAAGACAGCTCGAATTGGGATAAAAATTATGCAGGTAAAAACTCAAACCGAAGATTTGCAGAATTATTTGACCGACGCGAGCAATCTGCAAGGCGGACGCGCGGACAAACTTTTTGTGCCGGAGACACGCGAAGAAATTGCGGAAATCTTACGCGAAGCCAATGAAAAAAACATTTCCATAACCGTTTCCGGCGCGAGAACGGGAACGGTCGGCGGCGCAATTCCGTTCGGCGGTTGGGTTATTTCACTCGAAAAATTTAATCGAATCAAAGAAATAAACACAGGCGAAAAATTTGCAGTCGTCGAAAGCGGCGTTATTTTAAATGATTTGCAAAAAGCGGTCGAAGCTGAAAATTTGTTTTATCCGCCCGACCCGACCGAGTGGAGTTGTCAAATTGGCGGAACCGTTGCGACAAACGCTTCGGGCGCGAGAAGTTTTAAATACGGCGCGACTCGAAATTATATTCAGAGACTTGAAATCGTTTTAGCAAACGGCGATTTTCTCAGCGTAAAGCGCGGTGAAGTTTTTGCCGACAACGGTTTTATCGAATTAACAACCGAAAACGGCAACCGAATAAAAGCAAAACTTCCGACCTATGAGCAGCCGAATGTGCGGAAAAATGCGAGCGGATATTTCTCGACAGAAAATATGGACGCGATTGATTTATTTGTCGGAAGCGAAGGAACACTCGGAATAATTACGGAAATAGAATTGAAACTTCTTGATAAATCGGAAGAGTTTTTGAGTGGAATTGTTTTCTTTGAAGACGAGCGAGATTTGCTTAACTTCGTTCACGAAGTTAAGCAAATCTCGTTTGAAACAAGGAAAACCCGAAATCTAAAATCCGAAATCCAGAATCAAATCGATGCGACAATCCTAGAATATTTCGACTGTAATTCCCTGAAATTCATTTCAGAAAAGTTTCCTGAAACTCCAGAAAATATGGCAGGCGCGATATTTTTTGAGCAGGAAACAAGCGGCGAAAACGAAGACGCGCTTTTCGAGCAATGGAACGCGCTTTTAGAAAAGCACAATGCTGAAACGGAAAAATCCTGGTTCACGACCAATGAACAGGACCGCGAAAAAATGCGCGAGTTTCGCCACGCTTTGCCAGTATCGGTTAATGAAAGAATTGTTAAATACAAACAGCGCAAAGTCGGAACCGATATGGCTGTTCCCGACGAAAAGTTTGTTTCGTTTCTGAATTTTTATAATCAAAAATTAAAAGAAAGCAAACTCGATTATGTTATCTTCGGACACATCGGCGACAATCATCTGCACGCGAACATTTTGCCGAAAACCGAAGACGAAGCGCAAAAAGCGAAACATCTCTACGGTAGGTTCGTCGCGCAGGCAATAATGCTCGGCGGGACGGTTTCAGCCGAACACGGCATCGGCAAATTGAAAAGCAAATACCTGAAAGTGATGTATGGCGAAAGGTTTTTGAATGAAATGGCGGAACTCAAACGAGCCTTTGACCCGAACGGAATTTTGGGACGCGGTAATATGTTTGACGAAAAGTTTTTGTAGTTGATAACTGATAACTGATAGTTGATAGTGCAAAACTTTATCAACTATCAGTTATCAGTTATCAGTTATCAGTTAAAAAGATTATGAGAAAACCTGTCATCGCGGGAAATTGGAAAATGTATAAACTGCTCGGCGAAGCGGTGGAAACTGCATTGGCATTAAAACCTTTGGTTGCTAATGCAAATCATTGCGAGGTTATCATCGCGCCTGTTTTTACGGCTTTGAAAACCGTGTGCGACCGGCTCGAAGGCTCGAACGTTAAAGTCGCGGCTCAGGATTGTTCGACCGAACAAAAGCACGGCGCGCGCACCGGAGAAGTCGCAGCCGATATGATAAAAGATGTCGGCGCGTCGCACATCATCATTGGTCATTCGGAACGTCGCCAATTTTACGGTGAAACGGATGCAAGCGTGAATAAAAAGACGAAAGCGTGTCTGGCTGTCGGTTTGACGGCGATTGTCTGCGTCGGTGAAATGTTGAACGAAAGGGAAGCCGGAAACGCGGAAACGGTGGTTAAAACGCAGATTGTCGGCGCGTTGGACGGTTTGACAGTTTCGGATATGGAACGTATTATTATCGCTTACGAGCCTGTCTGGGCAATCGGAACGGGTAAAACCGCGACGCCCGAACAGGCTCAAGAAATGCACCGATTTATCCGTCGCGCATTAGCCGAAACACAGGGAAACGAAGTTGCAGAGGCGACCAGAATTCTTTACGGCGGTTCGGTCAAACCGGACAATATCAAAACCTTGATGGCGCAAACGGATGTTGACGGCGCGTTGGTCGGCGGAGCGAGTCTCGAAGCGGCGAGCTTCGCGCAGATTGTAAATTATAAGTAGTTTTAACGGAGAAAAGAACTTGGTTTATTTTTTATACACATTATTTTTTATATCTTGTATCGTTTTGATAGCGAGCGTTTTATTGCAGCCGGGCAAAACCGACGCGGGCGCGCTTTTTACCAGCAATATCTCCAGCACGGCTTTCCAGCCGCGCGGAGCGCAAACGATTTTATCAAAAATGACGATTATCGCGGCGACGACGTTTATGCTTTCGGCTTTACTATTGGCGATGCCCGCGCTGACGGGAAATATTTCGGTTTTGCAGACGACTTCCGATGCTTCTACTGAAACCACACCCGCGATGGATGCAAACTCGAACACGAGTGTCGATGCGAATACGAACGCTACTGTTGACGCGAATGCAAATGTGAACGCCGACGCAAATTCAAATTCGGCGGTTAATGCCAATGTTGCGGCGAATCAAGCTATTGTGCTTCCGGCAAACAGCAACGTAAATGCCGGCGCGGCAAACAAATAAATTGTTTTTTGAAAGTTAATCCCGATTGAGAACATGCGGAATTTGTTCGCATTTTTCAATCTGTAATCTCTTGCCGAGGTGGCGTAATTGGTAGCCGCGCACGTTTGAGGGGCGTGTGGAGTAATCCGTACGAGTTCGAGTCTCGTCCTCGGCACCACTATAAACATAGGGCTTTCAGCGTAAAAGTTGAAAGCCTTTTCTTTTTGCTGTAAAAATTGTGCGAAAATGGCGTGATTCAGAGAAATATTAATCGAAGTCGGAGAAATACCAAATAAATTTAATCGCAGATAGACGTTAGTTAGTTGAATGAAATGTTTATTGATTTTTTATGGACGCTTGCCATTTAGAGCCGTCTGCGTATTCAACACTTTGAATAACCACCTGTTCAAAGTATCGCTCGCGCGATTTCTTTCCGGCATTCTTTGCGCTGATGGTGCCTGTCGGCGGGGATACCGATCGAAATACCAGGTTAGTGGTTTTGCCGGAAGCAATGTTATTTTTGCTCGTCAATCGCTTCCGACTTAACAATTGTTTCGTGTTCGCGTCAAAAAAAAGATACTCCAATATTAGTGCGCTGACAGCCTTATTACCTGTATTTTTAATCTTTATCTCATAAATGTAGGTTGCCGAGACGTGCGCGTCTTTCCTTTCAGCGGGTGGGTGTTCAGGTCGTTTTATGGGTCTTAGACCTAGCTTTGCGCTAGGATTATTAACTCCCGCGGTATCTTTCAAATCCTGCTCATCCTGAACACGTTCCTCCATAGCTAGAAACGGACTTTCATCCATCAATGGGTTACGGACTTGGAAGCGCCATTTCTTTTTAATTACTTTTATATGAGGCGCGCCGGACGAGTTGATTGAAGTTTGGGCATAAGCGCCAACTACAGAGAAAGATAGCAAAAGCGTCAAGAATATAATTTTCATTCTATCTTTATATCAAATCTAATATATGAACGGTAAAGTATTTTTAGATATGATTTTGATTCTTCACTTAAACTAACTATCTTGTCAAAACTTTTAAAATTTAAAAAGGTAGATTTCTTTTGTAATCAAAGGAAACCTACCTTTTTTCTTTACTCAAAAAAAGCAATAATATATTCTGAAAATTGCCTGTATTTTTTCCAATTAAACGTCAATTTTTGTCAAAGAGATAAGTAGGAAGCGCGACTTTAACTATATTTTCAAAAGAGCAAATTATGGACAAGCAAAATTTCTATCTGATGTTCATTTTTCTATTTTGCTTGTTTGGCACAGGAATATATGCTTTTGCACAGAATGATGTGATGATGCAGGGCTTTAATTTTTACGTTCCGGTTGATGTCGAAAACCGCAACGGCACTTGGTGGGACAATCTGGCGAGCAAATCGCAAGTTATAAAAGAAGCCGGTTTTACTGGCATTTGGACGCCGCCGCCGAGCAAGGGTTTGACGGGAATCGAAGATGTCGGATATTCGATTTACAGCCATTTCGATTTGGGCAATTACAATCAGAGAGGGACAATCGAAACCCGTTACGGCAGCCGCGCCGAACTCGAAAATATGGTGCGGGCGATGCACGCACGCGGCATCGAAGTCTATTCCGATACAATCCTGCATCACATCACAACGGATTATCGTTCGCTTGAGCCGAATCCGATTGTTAAAACTTATGTCGAGGGCGAGGCGAACGGCGGAGCGCACATTGCATACCCGACCAATCAAATCGTCTGGCGTCTTCCAAACGCTGTGCCGGGCGATTATTATTTTCAGGTAAAAGGCTACAACGTGCCTTGTTTCGCAAGTCCGACTGAACGTTCTTACGAGATTTACGCTACCTGGACAAATCCGAATCCCGCATATCCTTTTGAACCGGATATTCAGCAAACGACACCATACCGATTCGAGACAGAGCCAAACAACGGCAACGGACAGTTCAACGCATTTCCGAATTCGGGCGGTCGTCTGTGGGCGAACATCGGAGAATGCGGCGATGTTGACGAATATAAAATTACAGTCTTGCGGCAAGCGGACATCAATGTAGTTTTGACTTCGATGGAAGGCTCGCATTTTAAAGGCTCCGGAGACCAATCGCGCGGCTATCGCATATCGCGCGTTACCGGCGGCTCGCAGGGCGATTTAACAGGCGCGCTGCAAACTTTAACGAATACATACATCAATTATCAAAAAGATAACGGAGTGACTTTTACAGGAGCGGGCGAGCAAAATTGGATTTGGGATTACACCTATTTTCACCCGAACAGCCAGAGCGACTATCTTGAAACTTACAATGCGACGCACAGCGTTATTCCGCGTGCGAAATTTTTCGGAAACGATATAGACACCAGCGACGAGCGACCGGACGGCGGGGCAAACCGCATGAAATACTGGGGAAAATGGCTAGCCAACCAAATCGGTTTCGACGGCTATCGGCTGGATTCGGTGAATTTGTTTGAAGAAGATTTTGCCGCGTCCTGGATAAACGCGATGCCGCGCAAACCGGACGGCTCGCAGCGTTTCGTCGTCGCAGAATACGCCACGCCGTATCAGACTACGGTTCGCGCCTGGGTGGAATCACTGCGCCGGAGCGGGGCGGACGCGAAGGTTTTCGATTTCAATTTGAGAAACGAGTTAAATCGATTGGCGAACGGCGATTCGGCGTCTTTCAACATGATGACGCTCAATCACGCCGGTTTCGTGCGCGACAATGCCGGCGGTAATCTTCCGGGCGCTAACGTCGTTACTTTTGTCGAGAGCCACGACACCGCGAGACCGGGTTATTGGGTTTATAAAGATTGGCAGCTTCCTTATGCCTACATTCTTTTTGCCGAAGGTCGCCCGTCGGTGCTTTACGCAAATTTTTACGGCACGAGATTATATTCGGAAAACGCCGAACTATACACGCCAATCAGCGTGCAGCAAGACCTTCGTAAATTAATAAATATTCGCCGCCAGCAGCTCGAAGGCGAGATGATTGTTCTGAGCGAAACAGGCAACCCGCAGCCGGCGACCGATACGGCAAATGTTTATGCAGCCAGACGCGGCGGAAATCTCGCCAAAAATCGTCCGGGCGGAATTCTCGTATTAAACAATCACGAAACCGACACGAAATGCCTGACCGTCGATAACGCGCCGGACGGCTCGAATTATGAAAACTGGTCTAATAAAACTCTGGTCGATTTAACCGGAGCGCAAACCGCCGCGCAGGTGTCCGTAAACGGTCGCGTAAAAGTTTGCGCCGCGCCGCGCGGTTATTCGATTTATGTTCCGGTCGAATGGATGAATAATCGCGCTTCGGATTTTAACCGCGACGGCGCGGCTGATTTAGCCGTCTGGCGACCGTCGAACGGCGTTTGGTTCACGTTTCAAAATTCAAATTTTGCCGCAAAGCAGTGGGGAATTGCCGGCGACCGGGTTGTGGCGGGCGATTACGACGGCGACCGTAAGACTGATTTTGCCGTTTGGCGTCCAGGCACCGGCATTTGGCACATTGTTCGCAGTTCAGACAACTCGGAAATTCATTATCAATACGGAACAAACGGCGACCTTCCCGTTCCGGCGGATTACGACGGCGACGGCAAAATCGATATGGCTGTATTTCGCCCTGCTTCGGGCAATTGGTATATCCATAACAGCGCGGACAATTCAGACAAAGTTTTTAATTGGGGACTTAATACGGATTCGCCTGTTCCGGCAGATTATGACGGCGACGGACGCGCCGACATTGCCGTCTGGCGACCGTCAAACGGCATTTGGTATATCGTCAATAGCGGTGTTAGCGGTTTTACATCCAAACAATTCGGTCAGGCGGGCGACAAACCCGTTCAGGCTGATTACGACGGCGACCGCAAAACAGATTTAGCCGTGTTTCGCCCAGGCAACGGAACCTGGTTTATTTTGAAGAGTAAAGACGATTCGTTTTACGCAAAAAGTTTTGGCACATCGGAAGATAAACCCGTGCCGTCGGATTTCGACGCGGACGGGAAAGCCGACATTGCTGTTTGGCGACCGTCAAACGGCACTTGGTTTGCGATAAGAAGCAGTAATGATTCATTCTTCGCCGTTCCATTCGGTCAAAACGGCGATGTGTCGGTGCGTTCCGCTTCGATACCTGAATAATCCGAGAACAATAATAAGCGGTTAAAAACTTTTCTAAAGGTTTTACAAAAAGCTTTAAGAGTTGTTAGGGCAACTCTTAAAGCTTTACGTTAAAGATTTCTAGAAGTTATCTCAAAAATACTTCTTTGCGTTCTTCGCGTTACCTTTGCGTCCTTTGCGGTTAAAAAAAGGCGGAAAAACCTAACCGCAAAGGACGCAAAGGACAGCCGCAAAGGTCGCTAAGTGATTTTTGAGATAGCTTTTATTTATTTGATTTATAGTTTGCCCGAAGTTTATTTAAAACAAAAATGATTTAGTAATTTAAGTTTTAGAATCTAAAAGAGTTTGAATTTTATCGTTAAGTATTTTTTAGGATTCTGCCGAAAATCGTAAATCAGCTTTGTGCCTTCGGTCGTGATTTGTTTTATGTCGGCGGTTGTTTGGTTGACGTTGTTATAAAGAGTTTCGTCGGTCAAAAGTTTCCCGATTGTGCCTTTGCCGCTTCGAGCGTCGTCGAGAATTAAATTGAATTTATCAGCCGACGTATTTAATTTGGCGAGCGTCGCCCGCGTGTCTTCATAAAGCTGTTCGTCGTGTAAAAGTTTGCCTGCCGTTCCTTTGCCATCCTTCAAATCGCCGGTAATAATTTTAAGGTCGTCGGTAATTCCGTTGATTTTTTCGGCGGAAACGCGCAAATCCGCAATTGCGGCGCGTGTGTCGTTGTAAAGCTCATCGTTGGAAAGCAGCTTTCCGGCTGTGCCGCGACCGGCGCGTAAATCGCCGGAAATCGCTTCGAGCTTCCCAACCGTTCGATTCAAGCTGTTGTAAAGTTCCGGGTCGTTGAGCAGTTTTCCGGCGCTGCCTTCGCCGCGGTTTATTTTATCAATCGTCGTTTGAAGTTTCGCAATCGTAACTTTTGTTTCGCCGACGGTCGCGTCCAGGCTTTTATAAAGCGAATCGTCGTTGACGACGCGCCCCAGAGTTCCTTCGCCGCGATTGGCTTTTTGAAGGATTTCATTTGCCGGAACGGAAAGTTTATTAATTTGTCCGAGCAATTCATTGCCGGTTTCAGTGAGTTTGTTGATAGACATCGCGCTGGCTGTTTCAAGAACTTGATTTTCCGCAATCGGTGAACCTTTTTGCGTGCCGGGCGAGATGTTTATCATTTTGTCGTTTGCCAGCAGGGAAGTCGCAACCAGTTGAGCGATGGAGTCGGTGCGAATACGTTCGTTGATTGGTCTGCCGCCGAGATTGCGGTCAACATTCATTATCGCTTCGACCTTCGCGTCTTCCGCGTTGTCGGGCGGAAGCAAATTCACAGTTTCAACTTTTCCGATATGGACGCCCGCGAGCTGGACTTCCGCGCCTTCGCGTAAACCGTCGGCATCGGCGAAACGCGCTCTCAGATGAAGTTTTTTCTCAAACGGATTAAAATCCCCCGTCGCGTTGAGAATCAAAAACGCTAACACGGCGAGTCCGAAAAGCACGAAAATTCCGACACGCAATTGGCTAAAGCCTAAATTTCTACTGGTTGGTGGCATAATTGAATTAAGAATTAAAAATTAAAAATTAAGAATTATGAATTTAATAATCATTATTAAATTTTGGAAAATTTAGAATTTAAAAATCAACATTTAACGTTTTTATTCTTAATTGATTCACTTTCCGCGCATAAACGTTTGAATGTATTCGTCTTTTGATGCGCTGAGTTCTTCGTCTTTTCCGCTGAAAATTATTTGACCTTGTTTTAGCATAATAATTTCAGTGTTTATCAGACAAATTTTTTCGCCTTCGAGTTCAAAGACGACTTCGCCTTCTTCGTTAACGGTCGCATATTCGGACGAAAGAATTTCGAGATTGTTCATCTCGTGCGTGACGAAAATCGAAGAAACGTCTTCCAAGTCGCGCAATTTTATTGCCAGCTCGCAAATCGTTCGGGCGGTCGGCGGGTCGAGTCCGGCGGTCGGCTCGTCGAATAAAACAATTTGCGGGTCGCCGACCAGGGCGCGAGCGACGCCGACGCGCCGACGCATTCCGCCGGAAAGCTCAGCCGGCATTTTCTCAATCGCATCTTCGAGGTCTACAAATCTAAGCATCCGGCGGACTTCTTTTTCCACTTCCGCTTCGTCAATCCCTTGTTCGTGCAGGCGATAAGCTACGTTATCATAAACCGAAAGCGAATCAAACAACGCGCCTTCCTGGAAAACCATCCCGATTTTTTTGCGAACCGCCATCATTTCGATTTCCGTGTAATCGGTGATGTCTTCGCCGTCAATAAAAATCTTTCCCGAATCGGGTTTTAAAAGTCCCAAAATAAGCCGAATCGTCGTAGATTTTCCGCCGCCGCTGCGCCCTAGAATAATTTTTGTCTCGCCGCGACGGACGGTAAAGCTGATTCCGTTCAGAATTTTTTTATCGTCAAACGAAAGGTGAACGTCACGAAATTCTATCGCCGGAACAATTCTGTCGGGTTCGTCAACCGCGTCTTCCAAATCGGTCGGTTCGAGTTCTTCTTCGATTTGATCGTCGTTCAAACTCGGTTCTTCGGATTGCTTGGCAAACATAAATTTATAAAAAGATGACAAAAGCTAAATGTGTTTGATGTCGAAAACCGACTGCAAAGCGCGTGAAAGGAAAAAATCGAAAATAATAACGACAATCGAAGAAATAACCACCGCGCTGGTCGTCGAACGTCCGACGCCGACCGTGCCTTCGGTCGTGCTTAACCCCTTGTAACAGGAAATGCTGCCGATTATAAGTCCGAAAAACAGAGGTTTGATAATACCGCCGATAATGTCTTCGACGGTGATACCGTTTCTGACCGAAGTCAGGTAAACGTCGTAATTCTGATTGAAAAGACCGGAGGCGACAATGCCGCCGCCGATAATTCCAAAAATATCCGACGCAACGGTTAAAAGCGGAAGCATTAAAACCAGAGCGATAATTCTGGGCGCGACCAATTTTCGATTCGGGTCTGTGCCGAGAGCGCGCATCGCGTCGATTTGCTGTGAAACGACCATCGAGCCGAGTTCGGCGGAAATTGCCGAACCGATTCGTCCCGAAACCATCAAAGCCGCTAAAACCGGACCTAGTTCTCTAACGAGCGAAGTCGCCACCGAGCGACCGGCTTCGTTTTGGATGCTGTAATAAGCGAGCGTCGGAAAAGTTTGCAGAATCAAAACGCCGCCGGTAAAAAATCCGGTCAGCAGAACAATCGGCAGCGAGCCGACACCGATTAAATCCATCTGCCGGATCATATCGATGACATAAAAAGGTTTTTTGAACAGTCCGACAAATGCGGAAATTATCAGGTTTGTTATTTCCTGCAATTCAAATAAAAATTTTTGGAGTGAATTCATCGCGCAGACAAAGGTTTTTTAAAACTTTTGCTAAAGGTTACAACGAAGCGCGGAAAACGACAAATAAAAAAAGCCGCGCTTTTATGAAAGACGGCTTTATAAGTTAAAAAATTAAAGTGGAAATCAGTCGTTCGGACGCGCTGGCTGACCGCGAAATTTAAGCGTCTGTTTTAAGTTTCTGACAGGATTTTTGGCGGGCTGATTTGCATTAGCTTCCATTCTTTGCATAAATTGTCCGCGCAAATCTCGAAATTTGGCAAGCTGTCCGGCGGTTAGAATTTTACGAATCTCTAATTCTTTATTAAAATTAATTTTTACCAACTCAGCTTGCGCCGCCTGGACGTCTTTCAAACGCGCCTGCACTTCCGTTTCATTAACATTATCGGCATAAATAGCTTGGTCGAGATTTCGGGTCGCATCATGCAAGCGCTGTTGAGCCTCGCGCACAATTAATTTTTTATCGGCGTTAAGTCGGCGAATTTGCTGTCGTTGCTGTTGAGATAAACCGAGTTCAGCCAGTAAATTCGGGCGACGCTCGCGGTCGCCCTGTTTGTTCGGAGCGTCCGGCGGCGGCATTTCGTCTTGAGCTTTAACAGCCGAAAACGAAATGACCATCAACAAACTTGCTAAAATTAAACTCAAAAAATTAAACTTTTTCATCCTTTCGACCTCAAATAAATTATTCGGTGTCTCCGTCGCCGAGCAGTTCCGCCAGCCGCAGAGATTTATCTTCTTCTTCCTCGACATCGTTCAATCTGGGAACTTTTCCGGCTCGCGCGAACGTCGCTGTTTTGCTTGCGGTATTCACTGTTTTAATAATTCGCGCACTGCCTGTTTGATTTGAATCTTTTATAGAATTTCTCGCCGCGACCGCCGCTTTGACGATTAAACCTTTTTGGGAAACTTTCGGTTCGGAAATTATTTGCCGGTCATTATCTACGCCGACGGAACTCGCCGCGATTGATTTTCCGTCCGGTAAATTTTCTTTGACAATCGGCGAAGCAAATTCCTGCTCGACAATTTTATTATTGCCGTCGGCGATTTTGTCGTTGTTTGAAGATTTCGCTGCAAAGAATACGATGGCGATGCAAAAGACAATCAACGCAAAAGATGCCGATGCGGTTAATACCGGTGACTGCGTAAAAAATCTTCGTAATTCTTCAATCCAAGCGCGCGAAGCTATCGAATTATTATCTAAATTATAAATTTCCCACGCATTTTTATACGGAATTTCAATCAAAGGCGTTTCCAAAGACATAAACTCCTCGTTTCGCCATTCGATAACGGAAGAATGAACCGCGCCGAAAGCCGCGAATTCATCAGCGCAGTTTCGACAGGATTTCAAATGCGTTTCAAAAACAGTTTTTTCCTGGTCGCCCGCTTCGCCGTAAAGATAAGAAACACTCTGCTCGGCAAACGCGCAAACCGAATTATTATGATTGTTATTGTCTAACATAGCTTTTCTCTAAAATCTCTTAAATGACCTCCATCGGAGTTCTTTCCAATTTCAACCGAAGCTGTTTCAGAGCCGTATACAGACGGCTTTTGATTGTGCTTAGAGGCAAATCGAGCGCGTCTGAAATTTCCTGAAACGTCATTTCCTCAAACTCCTTCATCACAACCACTTGCCGCAAATCTGCGGGCAATGAACCGACCGCTTGACGTATTATTTTCAATCTTTCGTTCTGCTCGGTCGTGCGCGAAGGCGAAAGCCTCGACGGAGTGACGAAAACCTTTTCTTCCTGGTTCGTTTCATCGTCCAGAAAACTTTCCGAGCGAGTTTTGGCGCGTCGTTTGACCGTCAGACATTGGTTGACGGCGATTCGGTGCAGCCACGACGAAACTTTTGCGTCGCCGCGAAAATTTTTCAAATTTTTATACGCGGAAATAAACGTTTCCTGCGCCGCGTCGCGCGCTTCGTCTTCACGGGCGAGCATACCGAAACAGAGAGCAAAAATCTTGCGCTCCCATCTTTTTACGATTTCGCCGAAAGCCTCAGAATTTTCATTAACAGCCTGTTCGACTAATTGCTCATCGGTCAAGTTATTTACCATTACTCGTGTTTGTCCGAAATTCGCTTTGCACGAGAAGTTTATCAAACGCGCCTGTGAACGCAAAAGATTTTCACATTCAAGTTTTTTAGACGCTTCGATTATAAAAAAAGTCTAAAATGTTAAAAATTCAGACAATAAAAAAGCAAGCCGAAAACAGACTCGCTTTTTTGGATTTTATTTTTTTTTAATTGAATTGGCTTTCTATCTGAAAATCCATCAAAAAATTTACATGGATTATTTGGAGAGATAACATTCAATCAGAGGTTGAAGTTTGTTAACGTCAATCGGTTTAGTTATCAAGTCTTTACATCCCGCTTCGATTGCCTGCTCGTAAATGAATTGTCCCGATGCAGTCATCGCAATAATTGGAATTTTAGACGTTTGGCTGAATTGCCGGATCATTTTTGCGGCTGTCAAACCGTTTATCAGAGGAAGCGCCATATCCATTAAAATGAGGTCGGGAGCTTGACGTCTGGCAATTTCTACGGCTTTGAAACCGTCTTCCGCTTCAAGAACTTTATAACCGAGCCTTTCAAGCACAAACTTTATAAAGTTACGAGAATCTTCAAAATCTTCAACTATAAGAATTGTTTTTGCCATAAAGCATTATCACTTAAATAATAGAAACTATAAAACAAAAACAGTTCTTTAATGTCCGAGATATTGATTGAGGACAGGTTCGAGCGCGGCAAAATCAAGCGGTTTATTTATCAAATCATCACAGCCTGCTTCAAGCGCGAGTCTATAATAAGATTGTCCGTGCGCGGTGACGGCGATAATCGGCAGCGTTTTCATTCCATTAAAACCTCTGATGACGCGCGTCGCCGCTAATCCGTCCATAATGGGCATTGCTAAATCCATCAAAATGAGATCGGGATTCTGTCGACGGACTGTTTCTATCGCTTCTTGTCCGTCCGCTGCTTCTAATGCTTGATAACCGTAGCTTTCTATTAAAAACTTCATGAAACTACGAGTGTCAGCGTAATCCTCTACGATAAGAACTTTTTTAGCCATAATTTTTTAAACAATATTGTAAAATAATACACAAACTTTATTAGAATGCGCTGCTCAACACTTAAGCAAATAGAATGCCAGGAAAAAATTATAGAAGGTCAATTGAGCAATCGGCTTTTTTAAAAAACCGCAGTGTATAATAATCGGTGAAAAAGTTACGAAAAAATCAATGATGAAAACAGAAGAAACATTAATAGAGCTATTTGGCGAGCTTCCTTACGGAACACTGGTCAAGGGAATAAAGGATTTTGCCATTTTTCATATCAGCATCGAAGGTCTTATTCTCAGTTGGAATCAAGGCGCCGAGAAAATTTTCGGTTATAGCAAAGATGCAATTATCGGGCAGAGTGCTTCCATTATTTTTACGCCCGAAGACCGTGAGAACAATGCGCCCGAACTAGAGTTAAAAAAGGCGGAGGAAACAGGTCAGGCGGAGGATAAACGCTGGCATTTGCGCCAGGACGGCTCACTTTTTTATGCAAACGGCATTGTCACGGCGCTACGCAATGAGAGTGGAAGACTGCTCGGTTACGCGAAAATCGCTCGTGACGATACCGAGCGAATACAAACGGAAGAAGCGCTTCTGGAGAGCAAGGAACGCTACCGGATTGTCGCTGAGACGGCGTCCGATGCAATCATCAGCATTGACGAAAAAAGCACCATTCTTTTTATTAATCCGGCGGGAGAGAGAATCTTTGGTTATCAACCCGACGAAATAATTGGACGCTCGCTCAATGTGCTGATGCCCGAATATCTTCGTCAGGTTCATAATGCCGGAATTAAACGATACGTCGAAACCGGCAAACGTCATATATCATGGGGACATGTAGAAGTTCCGGCTCTTCATCGGGACGGTCATGAATTTCCGCTTGAAATCTCATTCGGAAATTTCAGCAAAAACAACGAGCATATTTTTATCGGCATCGCGCGGGACATTTCAGAGCGCAAGCAGGCAGAATCCGAGCGGGAGCTGCTCTTGCAGCGTGAACAGGAAGCGCGACTTCAATCCGAAGAAGCCAATCGTATCAAAGACGATTTTCTCGCTACGCTCTCGCACGAATTGCGGACACCGCTCAATGCAATTCTCGGTTGGGCGCAAATGCTGCAGACACATAACCTCAACGAAAGCGATGCGGAAAAAGCCCTGGCGACCATCGAACGCAACGCGAGGTCGCAGTCACAGCTAATCGAAGACCTTCTGGATGTTTCGCGCATTATTACGGGAAAATTGAGGCTGGACGTTCGAGCCGTCGATTTGACAGGCGTTGTTATGGCGGCGGTCGATGCGGTCAGACCGGCGGCGGAAGCAAAAAACATTCGGCTGCAAACGCTTCTCGACCCGCAAGCCGGACCAATATCAGGCGACCCCGACCGTATGCAGCAGGTTGTCTGGAATTTGCTTTCAAACGCTGTTAAATTCACGCCGAAAGGCGGGCGTGTGCAAGTGCGGCTTGAGAGAATCAATTCGCACGTCGAGATTGTCATCAGCGATACCGGCAAAGGAATCGAACCGGAATTTTTGCCCAATGTTTTTGACCGTTTCCGACAATCCGACGGTTCGATGACACGCAGACACGGAGGCTTGGGATTGGGGCTGGCAATTGTCCGCCAGCTCGTCGAACTACACGGCGGAATTGTTTCGGTTGAAAGCGCGGGCGATGGGCAAGGTTCGACATTTACGGTTAATCTTCCGCTTCTGCCTGTGCGGACGGAATCGAGAAGAAACGAAGACCGCGTGCATCCGGCAGCCAGAAGCGGAGCATTGGTAGATTGTCCGCCTGAACTTGCCGGTTTGGGCATTTTGCTGGTCGAAGACGAAGCAGACTCGCGCGAGCTGTTAAATCTCGTGCTTGTTTCGTGCGGCGCAGCGGTCACAACTGCCGGTTCGGCGGCTGAGGCATTTCAGTTAATTCAGGACGGAAAATTCGATGTCATAATCAGCGACATCGGAATGCCTGAGGAAGACGGCTTTTCGTTAATCAGCAGACTTAGAGAACTGCCCGCAGAACAGGGCGGCAATATACCGGCAGTGGCATTAACGGCTTATGCGAGAGCCGAAGACCGGATACAAGCCTTGCGCTCCGGTTTCCAGATGCATATCGCAAAACCGGTCGAACCTTCGGAACTGGTCGCGGTTGTGGCAAATCTTGCGGGACGAACGGGAATGCCAAAGCTGAAATGAGAGCATCTTTGATTCGACATTCTCCGGCAATGCGCGAAATAATAAAACCTTCTTTAATTACTCGGATATTGGTAAAAGGTAGTCGCTTAACATCGCTTCGAGCGAATCCGTGTCGAGCGGTTTGCTGATTAAATCGTTACAGCCCGCGTCAATCGCCTGCTCATAAAAAGCCTTGCCGAATGCGGAAATAGCAATGATTGGAATTTTCCCCGTCGCATCGCATTCTCTAATTGCTTTTGTAGTAATTAAACCGTTTACCATCGGCAGGGAAATGTCCATCAAAATAATGTCGGGCTGATGTTTTTTGAAACTTTCGAGCGCTTCGATGCCGTCTGACGCTTCGATAACCTGATAACCGTAGCTTTCAACTAAAAACTTTAGAAAACTTCGGGAATCTTCGTAATCTTCAACGATGAGGACTTTCTTTTTCATATTTGCAAACCAAAATCAATATTCTGAAACAAACTCGCTTTATTCGTTTCTTCCAATGAATAATTTGTAAATTCCTCTGTATTTGAAATTAAAAGGAACGGTTTCAATCAATCCCGCCCGCGTTTTTATTTGAAACAGATTCGGCATAATTTACAATTGTAAAATTCTCGCGCGTTTGCGAGACTTCTGTGTCGGCTGTGGTGCCTGCGATGTATTGAAAATTTGCAGCTCGGCGGCGAAACCGCGCTCGGTAAGTTCAGTCTTGCCAAGCATATGAGGGTTGCCGAGCGCGTCTGTTGTATCAACGTAGACATCATACGTTCCCGAAGCGTCGCGTTCGGTGAAGGTTACGTTTCCTTGATAAACTCCATCCTTTTCATCTCCTGAAATGCGCTTCATACTAACGTCGTAAACAATATCATCGTTAGGAATTAGAAACGCCACGCTAACAAAACGCACACCTGCTTGTGCATCCGCAGCGCGAACCGTAACAACGACGTTCTGTGAGCCATTTGTCGTATCAATGGCAGTAGGAGTAAAACTGAAATCAATTATCTCAGGCGGTTTTACATCTTCATTAACGCTTATCACCTGCAATTCAGTGGAAAAACCACGTTGGGTAATGTCAGAGCTATAAAAATTCTTGTAGTTTATGCTGTCGAATGCATTAATCTGAAAAACATACCACTTTCCAGCCTTACTGTTTTGAGGAAAAATTACGCCGCCTTGATAAATTCCGTCCCGACCATCGCCCGAAATGCGGTTTTGACTACTCAAAGCAGCAAAAACAAATTGGTTTCCCGTCAAACTTCGAAAGCGAACAATTACGCGGGTAACATCGCTAACGACATCTGTTGCGCGAACGGTTACGGTTACAGTTTGAGAACTGTCAGTCGTATCAATGGTAGAAGGATTAAAGCTGAGATCGCTTATATCAAGCGGGGTTGAATTAGTTCCTTGCGCGCTTGTGTAACCAAATAAAGACAGAACTAAAATTAAAGCCAATGTTAATTTTCCAAAGAAACAGCGAATGGCTAATGAGTCAAATAGTAAAGAGTGTTTTTTCATAATAGAAGTAAAATCAGTGAAATAAAATAGAACACAATATTTTATAAATAATATGTTCACGAGTTGGAATGGCAATTATAATGCCAAAACAAAATTAAACACATTTTTAACTGTTTTGTAATAAAATTGAATTAGATGTGTGGAATGGATAAATAAAGTCTTCCGGCGCGTGAAAAACAAAAAAGGACATCGTTTATATGTCCTTTTTTGATTAAAAATTTGGTGGGTCGTGCAGGTTTTGAACCTGCGACCCGCGGATTAAGAGTCCGCTGCTCTACCAACTGAGCTAACGACCCAAATCAATGAATCGGATTATAACAGCAACTTTTCAAAGTGTCCAAAATGTGCCGAAATTACAATGTAAGATTTTAGAAATTTCTTGCTTAATTCAGTGGAATAATTTAATAATTTCCATAGGGAGTCAAATTTATGAACAATCGAACACTCAGATTTAACAGCAGCCGATTGATGTTAATGTTTTCTTCAGTCTTGTTCGTCTTCCTTACCGCACTCAGCATATCGGCAGCAAATCGAAATCAGGTCGCGGACTTTGACGGCGATGGTAAAACCGATATTTCCGTTTATCGCAGGTCAGACGGCTACTGGTATATCTCGAAAAGCAGCGGCGGCTATTTGTTTATTCCTTGGCGAGCGGCTTATTATAATAGGCTGGCACCGGGTGATTATGACGGCGACGGCAAAACTGATTTTGCTGTCGAGGCGCAAGGTTCTTCATACTTCAATGTTTGGTATATCCTCAAAAGTTCAGATTACACACTTTTAGAACGAAATTTCGGGGGACATGAATATGTGTACTCCTCTGAACCGACAGTAGGTGCCGATTACGACGGTGATGGCAAAACCGATATGGTAAATATTGCCACCCGAAGGTCAGGCGGAATAGATACATATTTCGAGCTTGAGATTGGGCTAAGTTCCGGAGTTTTGTATAGTGGACACATCCGATTAACCGATAGAGACAAGGTAGTTTCAGCCGATTACGACGGCGACGGCAAAGCCGATGTCGCAACATTCAGAGACGGTGTTTGGACTATTCAGAAAACAACGGACCCGAACGGCGCAAGCATAACCGTCGCTTTCGGATACTCCAGCGATAAACCTCTTCCATCTGACTATGACGGCGACGGCAAAGCCGACATTGCCGTTTGGCGACCGTCAGACGGTTACTGGTACTGGCTGTCGAGCCGCGATGGGTCTTTCAACTCATACAAATTCGGACTATCTGACGATAAACCCGTGCCTGGCGATTACGATGGCGATGGTAAAACCGATTTTGCCGTCTTTCGACCATCAAGCGGCATTTGGTATATACAACAGTCGAGAGACGGTTTTCGGGCAGAGCAGTTCGGTTTGAGCGACGACGAATTGATACCGAGTTATTTTTATTAACTCAAAAAGAAAAAGAGCAAAAAGCCGTGAGTGTTTTAGAAGATAAGCGATTATGAACAATCAAAACATCAGATTTTATAGCAGCCGATTGTTATTATGTTTTTTATTATCTCTTTCGGTTTTCTCGCCGCTAGTAGTGTGTCGGCAACAACTAAGGCTTTGCTGAAAATTCAGTAAAGCCTTTTTCTTTGCAAATACATAATTCATCTTTACATTGCTTTTTTTCAGAAAATCCTCATAAAAAAGGACATTACATTTATTCTTAATTTGGCAAACACAAAACTTACAAGCAAAATAAAAATGAATGAAGGAATGTCCCAAATGTGAATCGTGCTATTCGGATGATGTAAATTTTTGTCCGCTTGACCAAACTCAAACCCGTTTCAGTTTGCCCGGCAATCAGCTTATTGCAAATCGTTATTTTTTGGAAAAGCGGCTCGGACGCGGCGCGATGGGACAGGTTTATCTGGCGAACGACAGAAATTTGGGAACCAGGCGAGTTGCGGTTAAAACCGTTCGACAGGATGTTTTGAACAGCGACGATTTGCAGGAAGGCGAAGCGATTGCCAGATTTGAACGCGAAGCGCGGGCGGCGGCTTCGATTCATCATCCGCACGTCGTCGACGTAACCGATTTTGGCGAATCGGCGGACGGCGTGTTTTTTCTCGTGATGGAGTATGTCGAAGGCGAAACGCTGCACAGGCTTCTGCGACGCGAGGGAACGTTGCCGATAAAACGCGCCGTTAAAATTCTGCGCCAGATTGCCGGCGGTGTGGAAGCCGCGCACGAAGCCGGAGTTCTGCACCGTGATTTAAAACCGGCAAACATTTTTTTAATGAAAGGCAAAACGGGCGACGACGGATTTGTCAAAGTCGGCGATTTCGGGCTGGCGAAAATCGTCAACCAAACCGTTACCGACGCCGGCTCAAAAGATATGCCGTCGTCGCGCGGAATTATCGGCACGCCCGAATTTATGTCGCCCGAACAGATGCAGCCGGAACTCGGCGTTGACGTGCGAGCCGACATTTACGCGCTCGGAACGATTGCTTACGTTATGCTCGGCGGAAAAACGCCTTTTTCAGGCGATTTGATGCAGCTCGTAACGCAAAAAATTATGCAAGCCGCGCCGCCGCTTTCAACCTTGCGCTCGGATATTCCGAAAGCGGTTGAAAGCGCAATTATGGGCGCGCTTGAAACAAAGCCTGAAAATCGTCCCGCGACGGTTTCCGAATGGATTTCAGAGCTTGAAGAGGCGGCTGAAAATATCTCCGATAAGCCAAACGTCGGAACTTCGAGACTCGTCGTGCTTGCGCCAATCAGCGCGGAAGTTTATGTCGACGACGAGCGAAAGGGAATTGTCGGCAGTTCGGGAAGATTGGTTTTATCGACCGTCCCGGCTGGAAAACACGTTTTAAGAGTTTCAAAAGCCGGCGAAAAAGACGACGAGCGCGTCATAGAAATCCGCGAAGACACCAACGACCAGGTTATTCAGGCGCAATTAAAACCATTTGTTGACTCAAACAAACAGCCGACATCGGCAAGCGCCGGGCGCGGTTCATTGGCACAATCGAGTTTAATGCCCGCAATTGTCGCCTGCGCAAATTGCAGCGCGCGGTTTGCCGAAGGCGTAAAATTTTGCGGACGCTGCGGAAATCGTTCTTTTTATGAAATAAATGAAGTTGAAAATAAGCGGGAAACTGTTTGTCCCCGATGCGCGGCGACTGTTTCGGCGCACGCAAAATTTTGCGGAAAGTGCGGACAGAAAATTTTGCCAGCCGCAAACTTGCCGCCCAGCCGTTTTCCCGATAATACTTCAAATTCTGCGTCAAATCCTTCAAATAAATTCGGTAAAAAATGCGCGCGCTGCGGCGGGGAAATTCCGGTAAATGCAAAATTTTGCGGCTGGTGCGGCAATCGTTTTGTTTGAGTTTATAAAAAATTGGTAATCGACATTGAAAAAGAAAATTCAGTTAATAGAAAACCGATTTTTAGCAACGATTCAATTAAAAATAATAATTTTTTCCACTTCAACGATAAAAACGTTTATAATTGTGCTTCCCACCACAAAAGAATTATGAACTACGAGTTGCGAATAAAAGAATTTGTCATTCATTCGTAATCTTGAATTCATAATTGAACAACGATGCGAGTTAAATTGCGCGTGATTGCGGGACCGCAGAGCGGGCGCGTTTTCACGTTTGAACAACACGAAACTTTTATGATCGGGCGCAGCCGGGACGCGCAGTTTTGCCTGCCCGAAGACCGTTATTTCTCGCGCCATCACTGTCTTTTGGAGATTGCTCCGCCGCAGTGTTTTCTGCGCGATTTGAATTCGACCAACGGAACTTTCGTCAACGAAATCAAAGTCGATTCGGCACATCTATTAAACGGCGATTGTATTCAAGGCGGAGAGACCGTTCTGCAAGTCGAAGTTTTAGGCGATGTCGTTTCAGATTCGGACGTGCGGTTTCAAAATTCTACATTATCATCGACATCAATTATCACAGCTCAATGTCTAAGCTGCGGGATGCTTGTACAAACCGAAGCGTCGCAGCCGGACTCGAAGGTTTCGTATGTTTGCGACAACTGCCGCGAAAAACTGAAAAGCAATCCGCAGCCGATTCCCGGTTTTGAGATGCTTCGGGTGTTGGGAACAGGCGGAATGGGCAGCGTGATGCTCGCCCGCCGCCTTTCGGACGGTCACGCCGTTGCGATAAAAACTCTTTTGCCGGAAGTTGCCGTCAGCGAAAAATCTCTGAAACGTTTTATGCGCGAGATTGAAGTCGCGGCAAGCCTCCGACATCACCACATTGTCGGTTACATCGAACACGGAACGCACGAAGGAACCGTTTATCTGGTAACGGAATATGTCGGCGGAATGGACGCTTCAAAACTTTCAAAACAACGCGGCGGAAAATTAAATTACCGCGAAGTCGGTGTAATCATCGGACAAGTTCTTTCGGCTCTCGACTACGCGCATTCGCTCGGATTCGTTCACCGCGATATAAAGGAACAAAACATTCTGGTCGACGGCGAATTTCCCGATTACAACTCTAAGTTGACGGATTTCGGTCTGGCAAAAAGTTTTAGAGGAACCGGAATGAGCGGCGTGACAATGGTCGGCGACGTTGCCGGAACGATTGCTTATATGCCGCCCGAACAAATCAGAGATTTTAAGGATTTGCGCCCGCCGTCGGATATTTACTCGGCTGGAATGACTGCTTACAAATTAATGACCGGCAAAAACGCGCTCGATTTAGATTCAAATGCCGGAATCTCGGAAACTTTGAAGGCGATTCTTGAAAAACCGTTTGTGCCGCTTTCGCACAGATTGCCCGACATTCCTTCGCGTGTCGCCGCCGTGATTGAAAAATCGATTGCCAAAGAAGTTGAAAACCGCTGGCGGACGGCAGGTGAAATGCGCGAAGCATTGTTAAAGGCTGACGGGTGACGAGCCGAATTTGATTATTTTGGCTCGCCGACAAAAAGTATTTTCCCGAATTTCCGCCGAAGCCGCTTTTCAATAAAGTATTTTTCCAGCAAAAAAAGTATCTCGTCCGGCGCGTTGAGCCACCGGTAATAAGTTTCCTTTTCGTAATGAGTCATTGTTGCGAAGGCGTCAAATTTTCTCGAAATCAACCGGATAACGTCGCGCTCGCTTAAAAAATGAATGAGTCGCAGAAACGGTGTCAGCCAAGGCTCGACCAGCACGAAAAGACCGTTCGGGCGCAATACGCGGCAAATTTCGGAAAGCGTCTGTTCGACATCAGCCGGAAATTTCGGTAAATGATGCAGACCGCCCTGCAAAATAATCGTATCGCGGCTTTTGTCCGCAAACGGTAAAGTTCGACAATCGGATTGATACAATTTAGCTTTGCCATGATAGTCGGCTAACAGATTGAGTGAAATATCTACTCCTTCTAAGTTCGTAAAGCCGAGCCTCTCCAAAGCGCG
Source organism: uncultured Pyrinomonadaceae bacterium (assembly GCA_964235785.1). GTDB lineage: Bacteria > Acidobacteriota > Blastocatellia > Pyrinomonadales > Pyrinomonadaceae. Next base: position 235,618 of record CAXSBF010000002.1, read on the forward strand.
AATATCATTGCACCGCCCGCAAAAAAGCTCGACAATCTGCGAATCTTTCCGCCAATCTTGTTGTCCGGCATCATTGAGACGCTTGATAAATTTCCGAATTTCTTCTTCCTGCGTTTCAAAGCGTTGATAGACATCTTCCCAGGCAGTTTGTATTTCTTCTTCGGAAAGCGTCGCAGCATCACGCAGCTCGGTTATTTTCATTTTCGTTTCATTCCTAAAATACTCGTAAAAAATCCCGAAAGAATAGTTTGAAATCCGAGAGCAATCAGCGTCGCCCCGAAAAAAAACAAATGCTTGGTGTCGAAGATTAAAAAATTTGAATTGCCGATACCGATTAATAAAAAGACGACTCCGATGAACAAAGCGATTATGGCAACCGCCAATCCGCGTTCGAGATTGACAATCTCGAAAAACTTTATAAATTGTTTATCCATCGGCAGGAGACCTTCGTTGATGGCAAAAGATTTAGTAAAAATCGCAAAAAGAATCGATTGGTAACCGCATAGAACGGCTAAAATCGCTAATACCAAAGTTTTAATGTCATTCAAATTATTTTGCATTTCCGGGTTTTGCATATTTCTGAATTGGCTAAACCCGAAAATAACCACGCCGAGTAAAACGAGTAAAATTCCCGGCAGGAAAAAAAGCCAGCGCGGGCTATACATCAGCAAAAAGCGAAACGTCCGCCAGCCGTCGCGGAAGGTTCTCATATGCGCCTGGTGAGAAACGCGCCCGTCCGGGTGGTGCGTTATCGGAACTTCGGCGATGCGGGCGTTTTGGAAACTTGATTTGATAATCATCTCGACGGCAAACTCCATTCCGGTGCAGCGCAAATCCAGTTTTTCATAAAATTCCTTGGTAAAGGCGCGAAAACCGCAATTAACGTCATGCACCGGAACCAGATACCATCGCCGAACGAGCAGGGAAAACATCGGATTGCCGATCCAACGGTGCGAAAAAGACATTGAATCCGCAGAAATTCGACCGCCGCCTTTCGGAAAACGACAGCCTAAAACAAAGTCGAAATTTTCATTCAGTTTTTCGATAAACTTATGAATTTCAGAAAAGTCGTGGCTTTCGTCAGCATCGCCCATCACGATAAATTTACCTTTCGCCTCGGCAATGCCGCCCATCAGCGCGTGTCCGTAACCTTTTTCTTTTACCATAACGACACGCGCGCCATTGCTTCGCGCAATTTGGGCGGAATTGTCCGTGCTGTTATTATCCGCCACGATAATTTCCGCCGTTAGACGGGTTTTTTCAATTGCTTCCCGCGCAATGCGAAGACAATTTTCCAGAGTGTCTTCTTCGTCCAGACAGGGAATTACAATCGAAACTTCGACGCTTTCCAAAGAAGTCGAAGCGGCGGAAGTCGGTTTTATCGAAGATAATTTTATGTCCGGCATAAAAGAGTCTAAATATTGAAATAAGGCGAAATTTATAAAAACCCGGCAATTCTTCAAGAAACCTTTTCGCCGAAACTTCCGAGAAGCCCGATTAAAACCCAGAGATGTCTGGCATCTTCAAACGAACCGCTCAAACCCTGATAAAGAAAAGCGCCGACGAAAGCCGTTCCGAAACAAACGCGCAAAACATTATGCGGCTCGTCGCTCAAGCGGAGCGGCAGCATTTTTTTGAAAAAGAAAAAACATAATAAGCAGACGGCAAGCAGTCCGAAAATCCCGGCTTGTCCGGCAACGCTCAGCCATAACTGATGAGAATCGCCGACAAAATGTTTTTGTCCCGATGCGAGAATTGAAAATATGCCGACGACATCCAATCCGACGCCGCGCCCGAAAAACGGATTTTCGGCAAAAGTTTGGAGCGATGCTTGCCACGCCAGAAGCCTCTCGGAAGGGTAAATTATATTTCCGAAAAAATTAAAACGAAAAGGAGAAAGTAAATTTTCATTCGGCGCGAAAAGCAGCGCGACAAAAAATAAAAAAGCCGCCGAAAACCCGGCTAATAAACTTAATTTTGAATAAAAAAAGTTTTCCTTTTCTCTAAATAGAAGCCATAACCATAAACCCAGTGACAGAAAAATTCCACCCAAACCGGGCGAAAGAGTAAAAAATGCGGCGATTGAAAAAAATATTAGGAAAATCGTGAAAGCGAGTTTATTAATCCAACCGAGCCGGAAACCGGCTAAGGCAAAAAGCAAACCGACATTCAAATAATTACAGAACATATTCGCGTTCTGAAAAGTGCTGTGAATACGCGGGTAATTTCCGGGCGGAAGTGTTCCATAGTGCGAAAAGGCAAATAAAAACAATGGATTTGCGCGGTCAATATAAAAAATCACAAACGAAATCGCACTCACCGCGCAGGCAATGAATGTTGCGGCGAGCCAAATGAAAACAATTCTTTTTGCGTCTTTGACGGTGCGAATCAAGTTGTAGCTCAATACCGCCAAGCCGATTAAGTATATTTCACCAAACAATTTTATAGCGCTCGTTTTTTGATTGTCGGAAAAGACGGTCGAAAAAACCAGCGCCAGAAAATAAAAAATTAGCGGAATGTAAAACTTGCCCGGACGAAAATCGGTTTGTTTTAAAAGAATCGAAAGCAGCCAAATAAAAAATGTAACCGGAAAAATAAAATCGGTAATGGGAATTTGAAAGTCGAAGAGCCAAATCGACGGCTGCATAAAGCCGAGCGAGAAAACCAGCACCAGAAAAGTGATTTGCGCGAAACGGAAAATCATCAATTGATTTCTTAATTATGCATAAAAATTGCGTCAGGCAGACTTTGATATTTTCAAAAAACCGGAAGCTATCTCAAAAATACTTTTACTTAAACTTTGCCGCTTTGCGCCTTGGCGGGAAATTCTTTGTCTCCCGCCAAGGCGCAAAGCGGCAAAGGAAAATCAAAGGCATAAAAACTTTATTGCTATTTTTGAGATGGCTTCTAATCAGCGTTTCTTTTTGAAATAAAATAAACCCATCAAAAATCCGAAAACCGTTCCGACCGCCAAATTAACGGCGGACTTTTTGCCGATTTTTTCAACCTCTGCGGCATCGTATTCTGTAGTCTGCAACTTGCTTTCGTCGGTATCGGTCGTCCGTTTTTCGGTTTTAGCAATTTTGTCGGCGGCATTTTCATTATTCGTTACGGAAGAATCTGTTTTTAAAAGCGATTCCATTTTCTCTTTTACCAAGGCATCAGAATTGGGGTTATCGACAATTTCTTTGGCAGCGGCTTTTTTCTCACCGGCGGCAGCGGTTTCCGGGTCGGTAAATTCCTGTAATACGGCATTTATCGAGCCGCCGATTAAAATAACGAGAGCTGTCAGATAAAGCCAGAGATTCAAAATAATAACCGCGCCGAGTGAGCCGTAAGTTTTGTCGTAAGTGTTGAAATAGTTGAGATATAGGCGAAAAGCATAAGACAGAGCAAGCCAGAGAATAATTCCGGCGATTGCGCCGGGCGTAATCCAAACCCAGGCGCGTTTTTTATGTTTTGGCAGATAATTATAAAGTAGAGCGAAGGTTGAAATTAAAACGACTAAAACCGTCGCCCATTGGAGAATTCCCAAAAAAAACGGCGACGGAATAGGAAGTTTTGCCCAATCGAGAATCAGAGTCAGGAATTTCTCGCCGTAGAAAATAATACCGAGCGCGACGGTAATTAAAACCGCTAAGATAAGCGTTAATAATAAAGAAAGAAGTTTCGTCTTCCACCAGGGACGATTTTCCGTCAAATTATAAACTCCGTTGAGCGCGATTCGGATACTGTCAATTCCCGCCGAAGCCGAATATAAAGCGACCGCGATGCCTAAAGTCAATTTTCCACTCGAACTGTTTTGGCTGACTTCTTCAATCGTTTTCTGCACCAAATCCGATGCCGAACCCGGCATCACCTGTCGCAGATAAAAAAACATCTCGTTTCTTAAATCATTGGCGGATTCCAGCACAATACCGAACAAACTCACCAGGAAAAGAAGCAGCGGAAACAGCGCGAAAGCAAAATAAAAAGCAACCTGCGCGGCGCTGCTCAATAAATCTTCTTCCACCAAGGCTTTCGTATAAAGGCGTTTGCCGAAATCCGTGATGCTAATGCTGCGTAAGTCGTTCAGCTTAAAACTCAATATAGACATCTTTAAAATTCCCCCTTGTTTTTCCGATTTAACTGTTAGTGACAAAATTCCAATTTTCTACCTCAAACCGCTTTTTTTAATTTAAGATGAAATTCTTTTTTCTCTTTTTCAGCCGCCAAATTTTTTAATTCGTAAATTTTCATCAAGGCTTCGACCGGCGAAAGATTATCCGTATCGATTTCCGTTAATTTCCTTTCAATTTCGGATAAATTATTATTTTCGCCTTGAAAATTCAGAGAACTCGAATTTTCGACTTCGTATTCCTTCAAAAGCTCGTCTGCCCTGTGAACGACCGGCTTTGGCAATCCGGCGAGTTTTGCGGCATAAACGCCGTAGCTTTTCAGAGCCGTGCCTTTCGAGATTTTATATTTGAAAATCAGTTTATCCTTTTTCTCTTCGATTAAAAAGAAATAGTTTTCCAGTTTGGGCAAAACGCCTTCAAGTTCGGCTAATTCGTGATAATGCGTAGCGAAAAGTGTCCTCGACTTCAGCTTCGGATGATTGTGAACGTATTCCAAAACTGCGCGAGCTACCGCGAGTCCGTCGTAAGTCGAAGTTCCGCGACCGAGTTCGTCCAATAAAATCAGACTTTGCGGCGTTGCGTGATGTAGAATTTCGGCTGTTTCAATCATTTCGGTCATAAAAGTTGACTCGCCACTGCCGATTCGGTCGTAAAGTCCGATGCGCGTAAAAATCCGGTCGCAAATTCCGACGACCGCTTCATCCGCCGGTACGAAACTGCCGATTTGAGCGAGCAAAACGATTAAAGCGATTTGCCGCAAATAAGTTGATTTCCCCGAAGCGTTCGGTCCGGTTATCAAAGCGATTTGCGGCGCGCCATTACCGCCGAGCGCCGAATCGTTGGCGATAAATTCAATATTTTCTTTCAGAAGAATGTTTTCGACGACGACGTGCCGTCCGTTTTTGACGCGCAAAAGGGAAGTTTCATTAACAGTCGGACGCGCGTAATTATATTCGTCGGCAACGTCAGCCAGCGACAAAATCGCATCGAGATAGGCGATGGAATTTGCCGCCAGCAAAATTTCGGGACGATGTTTTCCAACCTCGCTGCAAATCTGCCGGAAAAGATTGTTTTCGAGTTCACTGATTCTTTCCTGCGCGTGCAGCACTAGCGATTCGTGTTCTTTGAGTTCCAGCGTTATATATCTTTCGGCAGGAAGGAGCGTTTGCTTTCGGGTGTAATCTGAAGGAACAAGATGCAGGTTCGGTTTAGTAACTTCGATATAATAACCGAAAACCTTATTAAAACCGACGCGCAAACTTCTGATTCCGGTGCGCTCGCGCTCGCGTTTTTCGAGTTCGGCAAAAAAGCCTTTGCCGTCTTTTAATATCTGTCGAAGCCGGTCGAGTTCTTCAGAAAAACCGTCCCGAATTATACCGACCTGCTCGGCGTGACGCGCGGGAAGTTCTTCCGCAATCGCAGTTTCTATAAGTTTTGCAGTCTCAGCGCATTCGGGCAAATGCGCCAGTAATTGCCCGAAGCGAACCGTATCGAGCCGCAAAACCTTTTTGATTTCGGGAATCAATTCGAGACTTTTCCCGAAAATACGCAGCTCATAAGCCGATAAAAAATTTGCTTTAGCGCGACTCGACAGGCGTTCCAAATCTTTTATTTCAGATAATACATCGAACAATTTTTTTCGGTTTTCAGCGTTTTCCTTAAACCAGGCGAGATGTTCCTGACGGCGAAAAATCTCCGCGCAATCGAGCAGCGGCTGACGCAACCAGCGGCGCAGAAGTCTGCCGCCCATCGCCGTCGCCGTGCGGTCGATGATTGATAAAAGACTCGCACCGGAACTGCTTTCAAAAATTTCTAAACTACGCAAAGTTCTTTCGTCAAGCAGCATAAACGAGCGCGAATCGTAACTCGTCAGACGTGTTAATTGTTCCGCCGTGCCGTTGTTTGTCGCTTGCAGATAAGCGACGAGCGCGCCAGCCGCCGAAGCCGCGAGCGGCGCGTCTTCGAGTCCGAAAGGTTTCAAGGTGTTGGTATTGAAATGTTCAAAAAGCGTTTTTCGGGCATTTTTGAGCGAGAAATCTTCAGCCTTGAGCCGCGTAACAAATTGCGGTAAATCGCGGTTGCTGAATTCTTCCTGCGTTTCGGCGATTAAAATTTCGGCGGGGGATAGCCTCTGCAATTCGGCAATCGCGTTTTTGTTTTCGGTTTCGGTCGCGGCAAAATCGCCGGTCGTTATATCGGCGTAAGCGATTCCGGCGCGGTTTCCGTCGCTCGTGAACGAAACTAAATAATTGTTTGTTTTGCTGTCGAGCAGCAGCGGTTCGATAACCGTTCCGGCGGTTACGATGCGGACGACTTCGCGCTGAATCAATCGTTTGCCGTCCTTGCCTTTGAGCGGAACGGAGCTTGTTTGTTCGCAAATGGCGACGCGATGACCGCGGGAAATCAACGTGGCGAGATGTTTTTCGATAACAAAATGCGGAACTCCGGCGAGCGGGACGCGCGTGTCTTTGCCCATTGCGCGGGAAGTCAGGACAATATCGAGTTCACGCGCTAAAATTTTCGCGTCCTCGTCGAAGGTTTCGTAAAAATCGCCCAGCCGAAACAGCAAAATCGAATCGGGATGTTTGGCTTTTAATTCGAGATATTGCCGCCGTATCGGAGTTTCGTTTTCCATTTTTAAAATTTAGCCACAGAGAACACAGAGGACACAGAGCGCGTCGATTTCTTTTCCGTTCAAAAAACCCTCTGTGTTCTCTGTGGCAAACCGTTTTATTTTAACAGAAACTCTTTGATTATTTCAGCAATGTTTTTCAGGTTTTGGTGAACCTGCTCGATTTGGGCGAAAGTTAAAATGCGAACTTCGGATTCAATATCCTGAAACTCGCGGCTCAAGGAATTTCGGGCGCGATTTAAATCTCTTTCCGATGAAATTACGAGAAAAGGTTTTGTGCGTTGGGCTTGATAGGCGCGTTTGAGTTTGGCAAAAGCCGAATCGATATTGCCTTTACTTTGGACTTCAAAAATGTGCGAAATTCGCGGCGTTTTTTCGTTTTCACGCCAGACGACATCGTAAAATTCAAATTCGGTTTGGGCGTAAAATCCTAAACTTCCGCCGATTTCAACCAGCATTTCCTGAATGTCAGTGTGCGAAAGCTGTTTCTCGTTTGTTTTTGTCGGAGTGAAATCTAAAATCTCGGATTTAACCGTCTCGATTCCGCTATTTGTGATTGTCCAGAGTCCTTGTTGGCGAGAAATATAACCGTTTTCATCGAGAATTTTGCCTGCTTTTTGCACGGCGTTGCGCCATTTCGCGTTTGATTGATTTTTTATTTCAAAAATTTCTTTTTCCGTTAGCTGCGGGAAATAGGCAATCAAACGCAGATACAAAAAACGCAGAAAATCGGAACCGCCGACGGCGGCGAGTTCCTGCAAAATCGGTAATTCGATTGAAGATGTGTTTGGAAACGCCATCAATTTTTGATGAATTAACTTGTTAAATTATTTTCTTATAATCCCGATAATTTTGTTGGAGTATTTCTGTTTTTAAAGTATCCAGAGCCGTCGTCAGCTTCTGTTCAAAAATTGTTTTTTTTATTTTCGGAAAAAAATTCTCGCTGCTGTTGAAAAGTTCGGGCTTGCCAATCTTAACAAAAATGTCCGGCTTGAAATTGCCTAAAAATTCAAAACGAACGGCAAGCGGAACGGCGTAACAGCTTCCGGCTTTCTCAATAATTTTGGTCAAACCGCCGTAAAAATCGAGCGGGCGAACGTCGTTCGGTAAAATTTCGCCCTGCGGGAAAATCCAGACAACTCGATTCGGATTTTTACGCAAAATGTCGGCAGCATAATTGACGCTTTTCATTGCTTCGCGCGGCGTTTCTCGGATAACTGAAAACACGCCGAGCCTGCGAAAAAGAGACAGTTTTCGCAATTGCTTTTCCTCCATCATTAAAAAGGAATCGAGTTTTGTTTCGCGCGAAATCTGAAAAGCGACGAGTCCGTCCCACCAGCTCGAATGATTTGCGTAAATCAATAACGGAAAGTTTTTATCTCTTTCGATTAGAAAATTCAATCCCGAAACTTGCAGCGAATTGAAACGGCGTCTGAGCAGATTGCGATTATAAACGGAAAAAATATTCTCGAACAAGACGCTTTTTCTAGCTTTCAACATATTTTCGAGTAACGCGCCGATTGATTCCGCAAGTTATTTCGTATGAAATAGTGGCGGTTTTCTCGCCTAAGTCTTCCGCCAAAACGATCAATCCATTTTGCGAACCGATTAAAATAACTTCGTCGCCAATTTTAACATTCGGAACATCCGTAACGTCAATTATTGTCCAATCCATAGAAATCCTGCCGACGACCGGCGCAAAAACACCGTTGATAATCACGCGCCCGCAGTTTGAAAGCGAGCGGCTGTAACCGTCATCATAACCGATTGGAACAGTAGCAATAATCGAATCTCTTTCGGTCAAAAAAGTTCTACTGTAACCAAGCGTTTCATTTTTCGGAACGTTTTTCAGATGAGCAATTTGCGACCGCAGCGACATCACTGGTTTTAATTCGGGTTTGACGATTTCCTTCGGCAAAACGTCGCCGCCCAAACCGTATAAAATGCCGCCAATTCTAACCATATTTCCGCGTGAATTACTATGCGCGACCGCGCCGGGCGAGTTTGCTAAATCTTTGTATTTCGGATGAAAACCGTTTGACTCAAAAATTTTTACAGCTTCGTCGAATCGCTTTATTTGCAAATTCGTAAAATCATTTTCAAGCAAATTATCAGCCGCTGCAAAATGCGTCATTACGCCTTCGACACATAAATTTTTGAGCGGTTTTAAAACCTCTACAAACTCTTTTACTTCGTCAAAACGAACTCCGATTCTGCCCATCCCCGTGTCGACTTTTAGGTGAATTTTCGCCTTTAGATTTTTTCGCGCCGCCGCTCTATTAAATTTCTCTGCCGCTTCTTTTTGATAAATTACCGGCGTTAAATCGTTTTCCAACAAAAAGGATTCTTGACCAGCCCAAAAACTTCCGAGACATAAAACAGGCGTTTTGATACCGTTTTGTCTTAACTCCAAACCTTCTTCGGGCAGCGCGACACCGAACCAATCGATGCCTTTTTCTTCAAGTTTCCGGGCGCATTCGACCGCGCCGTGACCGTAGCCGTCGGCTTTGACGACAGCCATATATTCAACCGCGTTTCCGACAAAATTTTTGATTGATAGAAAATTGAACGCCAGATTTTCCAGATTGATTTCAGTCCAGGTCGGGCGATGTGTGAATAAATCTGACATTTAAATTCGGCAATAAATTATGCGGCTCAAAATAAAAGATTGATTCCAAGAAGCCTTTTGTCGGGAACGCAGGCATCTTGCCTGCAATGCGCCCGCACAGGGCGCAAAAGCACTTTTTATTTCAAGCGCTACGATTGTTGCAGATAAAACTTTTCGCGCTCGCACGCTCAGCGCAGGCAGGATGCCTGCGCTCCCGACGATTGTTAAAGCGGAATGTTCCCGTGTTTTTTCGGCGGGTTTGTATCGCGTTTGTTTTGCAACAAGGACAAGGCGCGAATCAATTTCGGGCGTGTGCAAGCCGGTTCAATAATTTCGTCAATAAAACCTTTTTCGGCGGCGATATACGGATTGGCAAACTTTTCTTCAAATTCCGACACTTTGTTTTTACGATATTCGTCGCTGTTTTGCGCTTCGGAAATTTCCTTTCGATACAAAACGCCGACCGCGCCTTCCGCCCCCATCACGGCAATTTCCGCCGTCGGATAGGCAAAATTGATGTCGGTGCGAATGTGTTTTGAAGCCATCACGCAATATGCGCCGCCGTATGCTTTGCGGGTGATAACCGTGATTTTCGGAACGGTCGCTTCGGCAAACGCATAGAGCAGTTTCGCGCCGTGTCTGATAATTCCGAGATGTTCCTGGTTGACGCCGGGCAGAAATCCGGGAACGTCTTCAAAAGTAATCAGAGGAATGTTAAAGCAATCGCAAAACCTGACGAATCTGGCGGCTTTCACCGATGCGTCGATGTCCAAAACGCCTGCTAAAAATGCCGGTTGGTTGGCGACGATTCCGACCGAAAATCCGCCGAGTCGTGCAAAACCGATGACGATATTCGGCGCGTAGTGTTCCTGAACTTCAAAAAAATAATTGTCGTCGGCGACTGAATGAATAATATCGCGGATGTCGTAGGGCTGTGTTGAGATTTCGGGAACAATCGAGTTCAGTTTTGAATCCGTCCGATTTGCGGCATCATTTGTAGGCACAAACGGCGGACTTTCCATATTGTTGGAAGGGCAAAACGACAAAAGCTCTCTGGTCAAACGCAAACAATGCTCGTCCGAATCAGCCGCGAAATGCGCGACGCCGGATTTTGAATTGTGCGTCATCGCGCCGCCGAGTTCGTCTTTGGTAACTTCTTCGTGCGTCACGGTTTTTATCACGTCCGGTCCGGTGATAAACATATAAGAAGTGTCCTTCACCATTATATTAAAATCGGTAATCGCCGGAGAATAAACCGCGCCGCCCGCGCAAGGTCCCAAAATACAACTGATTTGCGGAACAACGCCGCTTGCCAGCGTGTTTCGCAAAAAAATGTCGGCGTAACCGCCCAATGAAACGACGCCTTCCTGAATTCGCGCGCCGCCGGAATCGTTCAAACCGATAATCGGCGCGCCGGTCTTCATTGCCATATCCATTACTTTACAGATTTTTTGCGCGTGCGTTTCCGACAGAGACCCGCCGAAAACAGTAAAATCCTGCGCGAAAACAAACACTTCGCGCCCGTCAACCAAACCGTGTCCGGTGATTACGCCGTCGCCCGGAAACTTCTGTTTTTCCAACCCGAAATCGGTCGAGCGATGAACGACAAACTTATCGAATTCTTCAAACGAGTTTTCATCCAAAAAAAACTCGATGCGTTCACGCGCCGTCATTTTTCCGGTCGAGCGTTGTTTTTCGAGCCGCGCCGCGCCGCCGCCTTGTTCGGCAAGACAGGATTTTTCTTTCAGACGTTCGAGCTTGTTCATTGTTTGGGGCTTGGTTTTCATTGTGAAAAATAGTTTAGCGAGTTTGCGGTTTTTTGCAAAACCGCGCGTTTGTAAATAAGCGATGACAAAATTTAGAAATTATAAACTTCCTGTTCGATTTGCGGCAGAATTCTATCGCGCAATCTTTTAACGAACAAAGCCGCCTGGCGCAATTCAATATTCGTATCGGAAAGATTTTGATTGATTTGAGCATAAAGCTGCCGCAGGCTCAATCGTTCGGCTTCGAGAGTTTTGCGGCGGCTTTCCCGATACTCCTCGGTTCTCGTCGTTCCGAGCAAAGCCACGATTCGGTCAATGCCTTCCGGCGTAATTTCCTGCTCGACTTGCGCCAGACGGGTTCTTGTATTTGCCTGTTTGTCGGTTAATTCTATTTGAAATTTTTGCAAAATCTGAAGTCGTTCCTCGGCTTTGTTAAGAATTTCAAATGCCATCAAAAGATTCTGCTGCTTTTCGCTAAATTTATTACCTTGCGGCAGACGTTCGAGAAATGCCGCGAAATTTTTGTTGAAGGTTTGCAGCGATTTTGAAACTTTCACGAGTTCAGCCGATATATTCTCGACCGCGTTCGGCGATTGATTTAATTGTTCGGGTTGTGTAATCGATTGATTATTTTGGGCAGAAATCCGAATTGAAGAAAATAACGCAAACGCAAAAAACAATAATAGTTTCGTCTTCATAAAACTTGCTCCTTTTTTCTTTGGATAATTGGCAAATCTACGGTTCGTAATGATTTTCGCTCCAAATATAGCATCTTCGGCGGAAACAATAAAATTTTTATCAAACGATTGTTTTCTTTATAAAACAAAGGCAGGCAGATGAGTTTTAGATTACAAAGAAACGGCTGGAAATAGCCGGACAAAATAATAGAAATATTACCGAACGGTAACAATCCACAAAGATTTAGAAAAATAGATTTTTAGCGGGCTTGATTTTTTTACAATAAAAAGCCGCGCCCAATTGCAAGAGCAATCGGGCGCGGCAATCAATTACACGCTTCTAGTGCTTGTCGTAATTGGCAATCGGAAAGTCTCCGTTTTGCCCGAACTGCGTCTGCGTCGTAACGTTATCCGAGCTGCGAATGACATAGAATATTCCATTCGTCGGATCCCAGACCGCAATGTCCGTTTTGCCGTCGCCGTCATAATCGGCTTGTGCCGTAAGATGAGGAGGCGTTCCGAATTGCACGGAGCGGAAGGCAAAAGTTTTGCTGCCCAGAATATACCAGGTATAAGGCGGTCCGTTGCGAACAACGGCAAAGTCATAGCTTCCGTCGTTATCGTAATCGCCCGGCACGATTAAATCGCTTCCCAATCCAAACTGGATGGAGAAGAATCCGAGTGTCGAGCGCTGCACATAGAAAGTTGCCGGTCCGGTTCTGTCCGCGCCGCTTCCGCGATAGACGGCTAAATCAAACTTGCGGTCGCCGTCGTAATCGCCGGGGGCAACCTTGTCGGTATCCAGTCCGAACTGCGTTCCACTGAATGTGAAATTGTTGCTCGTCAGAATAAACCAAAACATCTGTCCGCCGGTTCGTCTGACAACCGCGAAATCAGTGCGTAGGTCGCCGTTGTAGTCACGAGCGACGGGTTCGTCGCCGTTTTGCCCGAATTGAACAGATTGGAACGTGCTGTCGGCGCTTCTGAGAACAAAGAATGTTCCGTTTGAAGGACGCCAGACCGCAATATCGTCACGTTTGTCCCCGTCATAATCGCCCGGCACTTTAAAGTCATCGGCTAATCCGAACTGAACGGCGAGAAAACCGTTGTCCGAACTTCTGCGGATAAACCAATTATTTATACCCGGACGGAAGACCGCATAATCAGACTTTCCGTCGCCGTCAAAATCGAGGATTTTGCGCGGAGTCGGAGTCGGACTCGGTGAAACCGTCGGCGTCGGTGTTGCGGTCGGAGTTGCGGTCGGCGTCGCCGTTGGAGTTAAAGTTGGAGTTGCCGTCGGTGTAGGGCTAACTGTCGGCGTAACCGTCGGGCTGGGCGTCCCTGATGGCGTTATCGTCGGAGTTGCCGTTGGCGTCGCTGTCGGTGTAGCGGTTGGAGTTGCCGTCGCCGTCGGAGTTGCCGTTGGTGTCAGCGTCGCTGTCGGAGTTGCGGTTGGTGTTGCCGTCGCCGTTGGAGTCGGTAATGCCGTTGGCGTTGCGGTTGGCGTCGCCGTCGGTGTGGCGGTTGGTGTCGGAGTCGCAGTTGCGGTCGCCGTCGGCGTCGGCGAAGCGCCGGTAGTTGTGATTATCAGCGAATATCCACCCATTATATTCCCTGAGTCTGTGCTGACATTATCGACTACATACAAACTCCATACTCCGTTCGGATTGGTTCCGCCGAAAATTCCGTTCAAAGTTGAACTGCCGGTCGGCGCAGGCTCGCCGTAACTTCCGGGCGGCTGCGGCGCGGGCGCCGGAAATGTATCAAGCGGGCTGCCGTTAAATAGACGGCTCGTGGGTTGATACGTACCGCTCGGAATGCTTGCCGAGCCGGCGTCGCAGGGAACCAGATTGACCGCCTGGTCGTCAAAGGTAACGACTAAACTGAAAACAGGTACTTCATCGCCGCAATTAGACAACAGAACAAATCTTCTGTTTGTATCCGGAGCGACAAGAAGTATTCCGATGTCACCAATGGATGTATGGTTCAAACCGTTCAGTCTGACATTTAGGTCGGAAACAGTGCCGACCAGACCGGAAACCGTGATGTTCGACGGATACGGATTGGCTGCCGAGGCGTCAGGGATATTTATTTGCGCCGTGTTCTGAAATGTGACCGGCGGTCCGTTTGGCGGCGGCGTCGGCGTCGCTGTCGGTGTCGGCGTCGCCGTTGGAGTAGGTGTCGCCGTCGGCGTCGGTGTTGCCGTCGGCGTCGGTGTTGCTGTTGCCGTCGCTGTTGCCGTTGGCGTCGGACTTGGCGTTATCGTTGGAGTTGCGGTCGGCGTCGCTGTCGGCGTTAATGTTGGTGTTGCCGTCGGCGTTGCAGTTGCAGTCGGAGTCGGTGACGGGGTAATGCCCGAAGTTGTGATTGTCAGCGAATATCCGCCTGAGATGACTCCAAAGTCGTCGACAAAATTGTCGATTACATACAAACTCCATACTCCGTTCGGATTGGTTCCGCCGAAAATTCCGTTCAAAGTTGAATTGCCGGTCGGCGCAGGCTCGCCGTAACTTCCGGGCGGCTGCGGCGCAGGGAACGGGAACGGATCAAGCGGGTCTATAGTATTGCCGTCATTAAAAGGCTGGCTTGTCGGTCGATACGAACCGCTTGGAATAGGTGTTCGATTACCCGATGCGCCCAAATTGCAGGGAACGAGAGTTGCGGCTTGGTCGTCAAAAGTAACGGTTATGTTTGTGGCGGTTACAAAGTTGCCGCAATCAGACAACAAAATCATTCTTCTGTTTGTGTCAGGCGACACCAAAAGTAAAGATACATCGTTTAAATAAGTATGCGATAAACCGTTCAATGTAACATTTATGTCGGAAACCGCTCCGGTCAGACCGGAAACCGTGATATTCGACGGATACGGACTGGCTGCCGCGGAATCGTTGATTTGTATTTGAGCCGAATTGGTAAAGGTGGTTCCCCCTGACGGGGTTGGTGTAGTAGTTGGTGTCGCTGTCGGTGTCACTGTTGGTGTCGCTGTTGGGGTTGTAGTTGCAGTCGGAGTGACAGTCGGCGTGGCTGTTGGTGAACCTGTCGGCGTCGGAGAGGGTGTTGGTGTTGCTGTCGGTGAAACTGTCGGCGTTGCCGTGGGTGTCGCCGTCGGTGTCACGGTCGCCGTTGCTGTCGCCGTCGGAGTTGGTGTTGCGGCGCTAGCCGCCGTTGTGATTGTTAGCGTCCAGCCCTCTGAGATAACTCCAGAGTCATTCGCGGAGAAATCTCCCACATATAATTTCCAAACGCCGTTCGGATTTGTTCCGCCGAAGGTCGAACTGAAGGTGGCTGTTCCGCCGTCTTTCGGTCCGGGATTGTTATAAGACAGTAGCGCTCCATTCGATGGAAAGCCATCGCTGAAATAATTTGTAGGCTTGTAAGTTGTTCCGTTAACCAAAGGTGCGTCAGCCGGCATTTGTGCCGCGCCCGAATCACTGATGGTATAGGTCAGGTTGACAGCCGGATAAGCAGTGAAAATAGGGGACTGTGTAGCTCCATCCTGAATCATCAATCTGACTCCGGTCGGACCCTCCAAAAGGATGGCGACGTCAGCTGGGAAGGTGTGACTGAAATTGTTTATTTTGACCTGCACGCTGCCCGGCGTGTTGGAAATTGTTCCGGTCAGCCCCGAAACCGTATTGTTCGAAGTTTGATACGGAGTGGTTTGAGTCGCGTCATTGATAGTTATCGACTGAGAATTGGTAAAACTTGTTTGCGCGAAAGCCGCGACGGTGAAAACAGCCAAAATCAAAATTAAACTGTTGAAAAAAGATAAAACTTTCATACTTCCTCCTAGAAAAGTAAAACAAAAAATATATCAGCACAGAACTTTCGTTAAAGTAATTAACCTTGTCTTCCAACGGAAGTTTTAAAGAATAAATGATAATTTTTAAGAAATTCCTTTTCATCAATTACTTTGCCGGGCAAAATGACACGATTGATGTATTCGGATTTCAAATAAAACTTCATTCTGAAATGTCGTAATTTAGCTACATTTTTTCACGTGGGTAGCATTTTTAATTGTTATAGAGTCAAAAGATATTATTCGGCACGATTCACACTTCACACATTGCCTTAAGTTCTTGCTTTGTTTATTAAGTTTCCTGCCTCGGCTATCAATAATGTTTGGGAGATATTTTTAGCTTTGCATCCGAATCCGCAACGCATTTAGATGTTATGTCTAATTCCTTAACAATATGTTTGTATCGCGCTCTTGTTATGTTTGTTTTGTTTAAAATTATCCAGAGTATACTAGGACTGTCTGTTTTGAGCAAGTATTATTTTAAAGCAAAAGAGTAGAATGACTGAAACAAGCGGCATCCTACGTTTAATTTCCGCTTCTCCAATCCAACCGATCCAATTTAGCACAGTTTCCACAAAATAAAAATTTCATTAGTTTTTCGGTATTTCATATCGACGATAATATCGGGTTTCAAGGTCACAGCTACGAACGATATGTTACCGTCGAACCCCTAATCACCGGAAAGAATAGTAGTTTTTTGAGGTTGCTAAAATCAGAGCTAAATTTTTATATCAAACGGGAAGCCGCGATTTTCGACGAGTCTGAGGATTTTTTTAAGACTATCATCAATTTGTTTCTTTATTTTTATTGAATAGTTGAATTTTTTGCAATTTTCCTCGAATTCATCCTTATCGAGTATTTCAATCGAAAAATCCTTCGTTACTAAAACATCGATATCCAAATCAATATAATCCAAAAAATTGTTTTCAAACTTTGGCGGTGTATTTATATTACAGTAAAAATTTCGCAAGCCTCCGTCCATTTCGTGAAATCGAAAAATATTAAACCAACCGTCAAGCCAATAAAATTCGTAGCTGATTGTTCCGCGTCTGATAATGCCTAACTGAGGGTGTCTAATTTCTTTCTCAAATTCACCGACCAGCGTTAACAGCTTATCTTTTCGGCTGATAAGTTTTGCTGTCCAGGTTTTATGAATTGTGCCGTCAAACTTTCGTGAAATAATTGTTACAATATTTTGTGAATTTAACATCGCTTTTAGTTGGAAAATAATTATTTTCTCTAAATAATGAGTTTCTATAAAATCAGACTGTGTTTAGCAGACTTAAATAAAAAGATTGTCATTATTGATTGTAGATTGTTAATTCTTAAAGTCACAAAACGGGTTTAAATATAAAATTTTCAAATCAGATTCGTAAAATTTTATAATAAAAAAAGGGTGTTTACGGACACCCTTTTTGCTGACGAAAAATTGCCGAGTTTATCTTCCGCTTTTTTTCCAATCGGATAAAAAGTTTTCCAAACCTTTGTCGGTTAACGGATGTTTGACAAGTTGCTGAATAACCTTGAAGGGAATTGTCGCAACATGAGCGCCGAGCAGAGCCGATTCGACAATATGCATCGGATGTCTGACGCTGGCTACCAATACTTCGGTATCGAAATTATAATTGTCATAAATTTGGACAATATCGGCAATCAGAGACATTCCGTTTTGCCCGACATCGTCCAGCCTGCCGACAAAAGGACTGATATAAGACGCGCCTGCCTTGGCAGCTAAAAGAGCTTGCGCCGCCGAAAAGCACAGCGTAACATTCACTTTTGTTCCTTCTTCTCGAAATATTCGCGTTGCCTTCAACCCGTCTAATGTCAGCGGACATTTAACAACCACGTTCGGTGCGATTTTTGCGAACTCCCGACCTTCCTTTAACATTCCGTCGGTATCCAGAGAGGTTACTTCAGCAGAAACATCGCCTTCGACCATTTCGCAGATTTTAGCGAGATGCTTTTTGAAATCAACTTTTCCCTCCTTTGCAACCAGCGACGGATTAGTCGTTACGCCGTCTATCAACCCCAATTCATTAGCTTCTTTTATTTCGTCTAAATTTGCCGTATCAATAAAAAATTTCACAATATTCTCCTATAATTTTACAATTTCTTCCAAATGTTTGGAAGGTGTGCAAGCTATAAGCTACACATTATCAAACCGAGATAAATTAAAATACCGGGTCGCTACTTTACAGGATTTCGCAAAGTTCCGATTCCTTCAATTTCCACTTCACAAACATCGCCAATTTCAAGTCTGGAAACCCCGGAGGGAGTTCCGGTGGCGATAACGTCGCCTGCAACCAAAGTCATCTGATTTGAAATATATCTTATCAGAAAGGGAACCGGGAAAACCATCTGCGAGGTTCGTCCGGCTTGTTTGATTATGCCGTTGACCTTTGTGGTAATAGCTATATCCGATACATCCAATTGAGTTTCAATCAAAGAACCGATTGGACAAAATGTATCGAATGATTTGGCGCGGGTGAACTGTATGTCTTTTCGCTGTAAATCTCTAGCCGTTACGTCATTAAGACAGGCGTAGCCGAAAATGTAATCGAACGGATTGTCATCCTCGGTTAAATTCCTGCAATTTCTACCGATAACAATTGCCAATTCTCCTTCGTGTTCGACTTGGCTCGATTGTTTCGGGATTATTATTGCATCTCCGTCGGTAATCAAACTTGAAGGCGCTTTTAGAAAAAGAAGCGGCTGCGTCGGAACTGCATTACCAAGCTCCGCCGCGTGTTCGGCATAATTCCGACCGACACAGACAATTTTTGAAGGCATAACAGGCGGTAGAAAATTTACATCTTCACTTTTTATAAATTTACTTTGATTTATAAAAGCAGAAAGGTCAGCTACAAAATTGAAGTTTTCAAAAGGGTAAATCAGGTCATCCCTTAAAACTCCGTAACTCGTTTGACTATCAAAACTGAAACGGCAAATTTTCATATTTTTTATGGAGCGGTTTCAGAAATAATCTCCGAAGGTTCGCTTAGATTTCCACTGGTATCGATAGCTTTCAAGTAGTAATAATAAGTTCTACCCGACTCAATTTTAGTGTCTCGAAATGTGTTTGTCTTGATCGGCTCAGCGGTCAAAAGAGTCCAATCCGATTTTTTTGGATTCGGATTCGTAGAACGATAGATAAGATAACCGGCAATGTCTCTCTCAGGGTTAACGGCAAAGAAGATTGACAGATTATTTGGAGCCGCGGCAATTGTTATTGCGCTCGGCGGACTCGGAGCGAAAATGTCTTTCGGCAAAACTTCAATTGCATCAGAGCTAAGACTTTCAATCGGTTCTCCGTTACTGCCGAGCGAAACAGCGCGGACACTGTATTTATAGTTTGTTCCGAATTCAAAGGATTTATCAAGAAATTCCGTATTGGTAATTGGAGCGAGGTTTTTTAGTTTCAATTCCGTTCGTTCAGTTGAAACATAGATATTATAACCTAAAATATTAGCGGGTTTTGAACCGTCCACATTCGTCGCGGGAGCATCCCAGTTTAATCGAATGGCTGTTTCTAAAATTTCAGCTTTGAGATTAAACGGCTTGCCGGCAACCTTGGATGTCGGCTCAATTAAGAGAACATTAGAAAAAGCAGCCTTTTGTCCCGAACTATTAACAAACCGAACAGCATAGCGAAGACGCGCATCCTGACCGGCAAATTCTAAAGTATCCGAATAAGTTAACAATTTCTGTGCAAAATCAGTATCAGAAACCGGAACCGACGCAATTAGTGTGCTGCGGGAAGCAAAATTTTCTTCCGTCAGAGATAAAGTAGTCCCGATTGGCTCAATCAGTCGATAAATATCCACGCGTTCGATATTTAAGTTGCTCCCGCCGCCGGCATTTCGGGCAGGCATAATCCAGGATAAAATTACAAAATTACCCTTTTGGCTGCCGCTGATCTCGGCTCTTTGCTGAACTCTCTCGACTGGTGGAAGCGGGATGCCTCTTTTTCCACAGTTTAAGCCGAAAAGCGACGTAAGCATTATAAACGCTAATAGTGCTTTTTTAAATCCCCGACTGTTTAAGATTTTTCCGTTAAGCATATCGTTTAATGCCGCTTAAGTTATAAAATATATTGTCTGAGGTTCGGATCTTTCACAAGTTCGCCTAATTTAGCCAGCACATAATCAGAGTCTAAAATTTGATTTTTATCTTCAATTTCGCCGCCTTGAAAGCTTATGTCTTCAAGAAGTTTTTCAAGGAGCGTGTGAAGCCTTCGCGCACCGATATTTTCAGTGGTTTTATTGATGTTTTCGGTCATCTCCGCAATCGTGGAAATAGCGTCGTCGGAGAATTGTAGGTTGATTCCTTCGGTGTTAAGCAGTGCTTGGTATTGCTTAATAAGCGAATTCTTGGGTTGTGTAAGTATGCGCTTAAGGTCGTTTAAGGATAGTGCTTCAAGCTCTACTCTGATAGGAAAGCGACCTTGTAACTCCGGTATCAAATCAGACGGTTTTGAGACGTGGAAAGCTCCGGCGGCAATAAATAAAATGTGGTCCGTATTAACCATTCCGTAGCGCGTGTTAACGGTTGTCCCTTCGACAATCGGAAGCAAATCTCGCTGAACGCCTCCGCGCGACACATCCGGATTTCCGTTGCCTGTGTCTCGACCGGCAATCTTATCAATCTCATCCAAAAAGATAATTCCCGATGATTCTGTTTTTTCAATCGCCGTTCGAGTAATCCGCTCCATATCAATCAGATTTTCCTGTTCCTCACGCAGCAGATAATTTCTGGCTTCGAAAATTTTTATTTTTCGGCGCACCGTTTTAGACGGAAAAAGATTTCCGAACATATCTCGAAAGTTGACGCCCATTTCCTCCATTCCTTGTCCGCCGACAAAATCAATCATCGTGTTTGAACGGTCTTGCGTTTCTATCTCGATTAAACGCTCGTCGAGTTCGCCTTTTCTAAGTTGTTCACGGAGTTTTTCGCGCGTGTTATTTTGTTGAGGTTTTTTCGATAAATCGAGGGAATTGAGATTATTAAAATCACCTGAAAATTGCGGTTCTGAATTCGGGTAAAGGATATTAAGAATTTTTTCCTCGACATTATCTTTGGCGGTTTGTAGAACCTCTTCAAAAGCCGCCTGTTTTGTCATATCGACGGCAATATCGGTTAATTCTCTAATCATACTCTCCACGTCGCGCCCGACATATCCGACTTCGGTAAATTTCGATGCTTCGATTTTGATGAAAGGAGAATTGGCTAATTTCGCAAGCCGACGCGCAATCTCGGTTTTGCCGACGCCGGTCGAACCAATCATTAAAATATTTTTCGGCAAAACATCCTGAGCGATTTCCGGCGGCAGCTTTTGTCTGCGAATCCGGTTGCGAAGCGCGACAGCGACCGCTCGTTTGGCGTTTGTTTGCCCGACGACATATTTGTCCAGTTCTGCGACAATCTGACGCGGTGTCAAATCATCCAATTTTAATTTTGGTTCGGTGTTTATTATTTCGCCGCCTAAATATATAGCCATTTTGATACAAGTGTATAGAAACTAAATTTCTTCAAAAATAATTTCGGAATTGGTGTATATGCAAATATCGCTCGCAATTTTCAAGGACTCGACTGCAATTTCCCTGGCGGACAGTTCCGTGTGTTTGCTCAGCGCGCGGGCGGCGGCAAGAGCAAACATACTGCCCGAACCGACCGACAGCAAACCGTCATCCGATGAAATTACGTCACCTTTGCCGGAAATCAAAAAGGCGTTATTTTTGTCCGCGACTATCAAAAGAGCTTCCAAATGGCGCAAGTATTTATCCGTCCGCCAATCTTTGCTCAACTCAATGGCAGCGCGTTCCAGTTGTCCCTGAAATTGTTCGAGTTTGACTTCAAATTTCGATAAAAGCGAAAAAGCATCCGCGGTTGCGCCGGCAAACCCGACCAGAATCGTATCGTTAAAAATGCGGCGCACTTTTCGCGCATTTCCCTTAATAACCGTTTCGCCTAAAGTTACCTGACCGTCGCCAGCCATAGCTGTCTGACCGTTTCGATTAACCAATAAAACAGTCGTCGATTTTATTTTTTGTAAATAATTCTTCGGTTTCATAAAACTATTAATGATAAATCTTTAAACTAAAATCCTCAAATTGACAGAAGTGTGAAAAAGTTTGAACATTGTAAAGTTTATGAATACAAGACCGAGAATAGGAATCACGATGCGCCTCGAATTGGAAACAAATCGTTTTTGTCTCGGGCGTGATTACAGCGAAGCATTAGAGGATTACGGGGCGATACCGATTCAACTGCCGTTAATCCCGAAAAGGGAATATATTGCTGAGGCATTAAAAACATTAGACGGAATTTTGTTGCCGGGAAGCGACTCGGATATTGACCCGCTACTTTACGGAGAAGAGCCGTTACCGAATTTGGGACAAGTGATTCCTGAAAAGGACGAAACCGATTTACTTGTTTTAAATGAAGCGGAAAAGTTAAAATTGCCAATTTTAGCAATTTGTTTCGGTATGCAGATCTTAAATGTTTCGCGTGGCGGGACACTGATTCAAGACATTAGTTCGCAGATTGAAAATTGTTTAAAACACGAGCAAGGAAAACCAGCCAAGAGAAATTCGCACAGTCTCGAAATAAAAGAGAATAGTAGAATGTCGCGTCTGATAACGACAGGCGAGAAGAATAATATCAAAGTTAACAGCTCGCACCACCAGTCAATCAAAAATGTCGGCGAAAATTTAGTGGCAACTGCTTGGGCAAAAGATGGCGTAATCGAATGCATCGAAGATACGAGAAAAGATAGATTTGTGCTCGGCATTCAATGGCATCCCGAACTTTCTTGGAATTTTGATGATTTATCAAAAAATATTTTTCAAACATTTGTGAATCAATGTTCTGAATTCAGATTGAGGGCGAGATAAAATTTGTGGGACAATTTCAAAGTAAAATTATCAAATTGGGGCTGGAAAAGGTTCTTGATGAAAAGCTCGATGTTTTAAGAAATTTACGAGTTGGTTTGATTTGCAATCAAGCATCGGTCAACCACGAATTCCGGCACGCGGCAGATTTATTTAACGATAACGCTCAAATAAATCTGGTTAAATTATTCGGACCGCAGCACGGAATACGCGGAGATGTCCAAGACAATATGATTGAAACATCTCACGGTATCGACCAAGCCACGGGTTTACCGGTTTTTTCGCTTTACAGCGAAACGCGCGAGCCGACCGAAGAAATGCTTTCGGACTTGGACGCCCTGGTTTTTGATTTGCAAGATGTCGGATGTCGTGTCTATACATTTATTTATACGATGGCGAATTCAATGATTGCCTGCGCGAGATTCGGTAAAAAGATGATTGTTTTGGATCGTCCGAACCCGATTGGAGGTCTTGCAGTAGAAGGAAACACGCTCGAACAGGGAAACGAATCATTTGTCGGACAATACACGATTCCGATGCGGCACGGATTGACCGTCGGTGAACTCGCCGCTTTATTTAATCGTGAATTCGGGATAAATTGCGAATTGGAAATTATTGAAATGGACGGCTGGGAACGCGGTAGTTTTTATGACGAAACCGACGCGCCGTGGGTAATGCCCTCGCCGAATATACCGACCGTCGATTCTACGGTCGTCTTTCCAGGAACGGTTTTTTTCGAGGGAACTCAAGTGTCCGAAGGACGCGGCACGACTCGTCCGTTTGAAATAATAGGCGCATCCTATATCGATGCAAAAGAATACGCTGACGCGCTTTGTTCACTGAAACTTCCGGACGTTTATTTTAGACCGATTAACTTCCTGCCGACCTTTCAAAAACAGGCGGGCAACACTTGCGGCGGCGTGTTTGTACATATTCTCGACAGGAAAGCGTTCGAGCCTGTTATTACCGGACTGGCGATGGTAAAAACGATTTTTGATTTATACCCGACCGAATTTAAATGGAAAAATCCTCCTTACGAATATGTATTTGACCGCAATCCGTTTGATGTGATTGCCGGAACGCAAAACATTCGAAATATGATTGAAAAAAACATTTCGGTAGAAGAAATAAAACTTTCGTGGCAAAAAGACGTAGAAGATTTCGAGAAGTTAAGAAAACAATACTTTTTATATTGAGATATAAAGCTAATTATAGAAATACATAAAACCGGAATACTAGAACTTCAAAAAAAACCTATTTTGATTGGTTGTCAAATATTAGTTTTCAGACGGTTAAGATTCCGGTTAAAATTTTAAGGATAATATAAATGGATAATCCATATTTTGTCGGTATCATATCGTGGTTTTTTCCGGGCGCCGGTTATTTTCTGCAGCGACGTTGGAAAAGGGGAATAATTATCGGCGCGGTAATTTGGACGATGTTTATAATTGCCCTTCTGAGCGGCGGCGCATATTATCCCGGCTTTGAATATAAGGACGGAGCATTGCTTTATCTGTTGAATGTTTTTGCCAGATTGGGTAACGGCTTGGGCGCAATTATCAGTTTCATCTTATCTGCCAGCCCGCCGCCGAATGTCGCGTCCTGGGCGACGTTTGAATACGGCGGAAGGTTTTTGGAAATTGCCGGTCTGCTGAATTTTTTAGCGACACTCGACGCGATTGATATTAATTTAGGGAGAAAAAAATGATTCACT
Source organism: uncultured Pyrinomonadaceae bacterium (assembly GCA_964235785.1). GTDB lineage: Bacteria > Acidobacteriota > Blastocatellia > Pyrinomonadales > Pyrinomonadaceae. The sequence goes on from CAXSBF010000002.1 coordinate 259,822, forward strand.
TTCTATATTTAGTCGGGTTTGCTTTTTTCGTCTCAATCGCCTTCGGAGTTTTTACCAGCGGAAATTCCAGAGAGAAATTTATTTACGGGCTGAAAATTTTCGCGCAATTTATTTTAATCAGTCTGATTTTAGCCTGGATTTTTTATTTTTTGCCTAGGTAGTAACAAATGGGTTTAGTTGAAACGGAAGGTTTAGTTTTAAAAAGCTACAGTCTGGCGGAAGCCGACAAAATCGTCGTGCTGCTGACTCAAAACGAAGGATTGGTGCGCGGCGTCGCAAAAGGGGCGAAACGTCTAAAAAGTCGTTTCGGCGGCGGCTTGGAACCATTTTCCGTCGTTCAGATTTCGTATTTTCAAAAAGAGGAACGGGAACTCGTTTCGATTAGCCAAATCGAGTTGATAAAATCCTATTTTGAAAACGCGAGCGAACCGGAGTTTTTTGAAAAATTTGCATATTTGGTTGAATTGTTGGTTGAATTTGCGCCGCCGCACGACCCGAATGAAAAGCTTTACCGGATGGCAAAGGTTTGCCTTGAAACCGCCGCCGAAAACCCGCAATTGCTTGACGGCATAGTCGTCTATTTTGAGCTTTGGATACTTCGACTCGGCGGCTATTTGCCGGACTGGAATACTTGTGATAACTGCAGGAGGGAACTCGGCTCCGATGAAAATACCGCGCTGCAAATAAATTTTCATCTTCAATGCCGGAGTTGTCAAAAAGGGCGAAATGATTGGAAGATTTCTGCACGAGAAAGGGAAATCTTCAAAAATGCCCAGCGATTTTCACCGGGAAAATTCGTCGAATTTGCTGCCGGTAGAGAAAAGGATGTTAGGGAAATCTCGAGTATTTTAAGAAGAATCATTTCAAATATTCTCGGCAGAGACATAAACGCCGAGAAAAAATCTGTGGCAGGCACATAATAAAAATGAACCGTTTCGGATGGTTAATCTCGAGCTATTTGCTGCGGACGATTCTTCCTTATTTTTCGTTTGCGTGGATTTTACTCAGCGTTATTTTATTCGTTCAGCAAGCTGGTCGTTATTCGGATATTTTCTTTAGTTCAAATATTCCCAAAAATTTGATTTGGCAGCTAACATTGGCGCTCGTGCCGAATGTGATTGCCTTTACCTGTCCAATGGCGGTTTTGCTCGGCGTTGTCATCGGACTTTCTAAAATGCAGAGCGACAGTGAACTTGTCGCCATTCGCACGGCTGGCGTCGGCGGTCTTCAGATAACCGTTCCAATACTATTTTTTGGCATTCTGTTCTCGGGTTTTACATTTCTGGTAAATATCTATGGAGTGCCGTTTGCCGCTCGAATTGTCGGCAAAATTTTTATTCAGACGGCAATCTATAAGCTCGAATCGCCGATTGAACCGGGCGTTTTTAATACCGAAATCAACGGTTTTACGATTTATGTCAAAGACGGGGATTTTGAAAAGGGAACATGGAAGAACGTTTTTATATTTACCGAAAACCAGGAGTCCGGGCAGTCGCGTCTGATAACGTCAAAAAGTGGAAGAATTGACAACAAGGATGAAGTTTCGGAATTAGTATTGGAAAATGCAGTTGTAAACACTTTTTCGACTGATGATTTACAAGCCAAAACCGTTTCGGAAACCGTCGGTCAAATCAGATACTCTATAAAAACAAAACGCGGCGAGTTGATTCAAAAGATGAGCAGCCGGGAGGAAACTTCCGAAGAGTTGGGTTTAAGAGAACTAGCCCGGTCTGTAAAAACAAAAGAAGGGAAAGAGAAAACCGAAGCCCAGATAATTCTACAGCGAAGAATTATTCTCTCTCTGACGCCTCTGATTTTTGCGCTGCTCGGAACCGCGCTGGTTTTAAGGTTCAATCGCGGCGGCAGAGGTTTCGGAATTTTTTTGGCTCTGATTAGTTTAATCGCTTATTATTTAGTCGCGCTGCTTGGCGAACAACTTGCCAGAACGAATATTATCAGCGTCTTCACCGCCAGCCTTTTCCCGATTTTTATCAGCCTTTTGATGATTCTTTATTTTAATTCCTCCGCCCGGCTTTTTTCAAAAAAACATTTTAGTAGCGTCAGAGAAAAATTCAACACTAGACGCGCGTCGAATTCGAGTAAAGCTTCAAAAGAAGTTACATATTTCAATTTATCCGGCGGAATTTTAGATTTCGATATTATTTTTAATTTAATCAGGTATTTCCTGTTGACCTTTTCATTTTTAACTTTTATCTATTTGATTTTTACCGTTTTCGAGCTTTGGAAATTCGTCGCCGATTTGAATAATGGATTGGAGCTTCTGACGAGATACCTCTTCTTTCTGCTGCCGTATATTTATATTCAACTCGCGCCGTCGGCGCTAATGATTGCTATTTTGACGACCTTTGTTATCAAATCGAGACAAAATGAAATCATCACCTGGATGGCTGCCGGTCAAAGCATTTTTCGGCTTTTGCTGCCGTGTTTTATTCTGATGATTTTTGTCGGTTTAGTTAATTGGGAATTGCAGGAAAGCATTTTACCGACCACAAACCAAACACAGGATAGATTAAGAGAACAAATCCGCAGCCGCGGCATATTAGCTAAAAAAACGGGCAAATCCTGGGTTGCCAACGACAAACGTATTTATTCTTTTGAGCTGGACGAAGGCAGGACGGAAAATTTTCAAAAAGTAAAAAATCTTTCGATTTATGAATTTTCGGACGATGACGCAGTGCTTCAAACCGTCTATCGGACAAAAGATGCGATTTGGGCAAAGGACAAAATAAAATTCGGCGCAATCGCGGAAAAAATTGTATGGAACAATAATAAGATTGACACGAGCCAAATTCTAAACGGAGAAATAATCGAAAACTCCAGTCCGTTCGATAACTTGTATGAAAAACCGAGCCATTTAGATTCGCAGACGCTAAAGAAACAAATCGCTGAAAGCGAAGTTGAACAAAAAGACTACGAAGTCGCACTCGAAAAGAAGTATTCGACTCCGTTTCTGCCTTTTGTAATCGCGCTTTTCACCGCGCCGTTTGCCTTGTCTTTGAACCGCAAAGGGAAGGTTGCAACCATCGGCTACGCAATCGGAGTCTGGCTTTTATTTATGGGATTGACCGGCGCTTTCGAGCAGTTCGGGCTAAACGGTTTTCTATCTCCGAGGTTTGCGATTTGGACTCCGTTATTTTTATTCTCGCTGCTCGGCATAATTCTGCTTTCAAAAGTCAAAACATAAAAAAGCGCGAGTCTTTATCGATTCGCGCTTTTATTTTTCGTTTAAAGTCGAATAGCCGAATTAAGTTCCGGTCTCCCAACTCGACATATATTCGAGCATTTCGGGCGTTAAGGCGTCAATGGAAATGCCGAGCGAATTAAGTTTTAATCTGGCAATTTCCTGGTCGACTTCCGCCGGCAAAACGTGAACGCCGCCGCCGAGTTTGCCTTGATTCTTGACGAGGTATTCAGCCGAGAGAGCCTGGTTTGCAAAGCTCATATCCATCACGCTTGCCGGATGACCTTCTGCTGCCGCCAAATTGATAAGACGACCTTCACCGAGAACAATCACGGTTTTACCGTTTTGTCCGATGTATTCTTCGACAAACGGACGACGGTTGACGACTTCAGAGGACATTTCACGCAAGGCTTCGAGATTTAGTTCGAGGTCGAAGTGTCCGCTGTTGGCGACAATCGCTCCGTCCTTCATCGATTCAAAATGTTCACGGTCGATAACATGGCGATTGCCTGTAACCGTTACAAAGAAATCGCCGATTTTGGCAGCTTCGTTGATCGGCAAAACACGAAAACCGTCCATTACCGCTTCGATGGCTTTAATCGGGTCGATTTCAGTTACGATAACGTTTGATCCCATTCCGCGCGCACGCATCGCGCAGCCTTTTCCGCACCAGCCGTAACCGACGACGACAAAATTCTTCCCGGCTAAAAGTATGTTGGTAGCGCGGATAATTCCGTCGAGTGTCGATTGACCGGTTCCATAACGGTTATCGAAGAAATGCTTGGTTTGAGCATCATTGACAGCCATTGCAGGGAAGTTTAGCACTCCGGCTTTCGCCATTGCTTGCAGCCGAACAATTCCGGTTGTAGTTTCTTCGGTTGTACCGATGATTGTTTGCGACAATTCCGGCTTTTCTTTTAGCATTGTCGCAACAACGTCGGAGCCGTCGTCGATAATAATATTCGGATTCGTTTCCAGAGCCATCCGCACATGGCGCATATAAGTTTCGGTCGATTCGCCTTTCATCGCAAAAACCGGAATGCCCCAATCGGCGACGAGCGAAGCGGCGACATCGTCTTGCGTCGAAAGCGGGTTTGAAGCGATAAGAATAGCCTCTGCGCCGCCCGCTTGAAGGGTTCTGGCTAGATTCGCCGTCTCTGTAGTAATATGCGCGCAAGCCACGAGCTTTACGCCTTCGAGGGGCTTTTCCGCTTCAAAGCGCTCGCGGATTAAACGCAGGACCGGCATTTCGCGGTCAGCCCATTCGATTCTTTGTTTGCCTTGCGGCGCAAGATTAATGTCTTTTATATCGTATTCCATTGAAATTCCTTCTTTAGCCATAGTTTTTAATTATAAATATTTAGAAAGTTGATTTGCGGCAAATGATTTGAGCCGGATAAAAATACCTACGCTAAAAATCATTTCCTATTAAAATTGTTTTATTAAACGCCGATTGCCGCACTCAGAGCGTTAAGCAGAGCATCGGCTTTGTCGGTTTTCTCCCAGGTAAATTCGTCATTGGTGCGCCCGAAATGTCCGAACTTAGCGGTTGCCTTGAAAATCGGACGGCGCAAATCGAGCGTATCAATAATACCTTTCGGCGTCAGCTCAAAATTCTTGCGGACGACTTCCGAAAGTTTATCTTCGTCAACTCTGCCCGTGCCGTGCGTATCTACTCGAACCGAAACCGGCTCGGCAACTCCGATGGCATAAGCAAGCTGAACAGTACATTTTTCAGCCAAACCTGAAGCAACGATATTTTTTGCAATATAACGCGCCATATAAGCCGCCGAACGGTCAACTTTCGTCGGGTCTTTACCGGAGAAAGCGCCGCCGCCGTGCGGTGCGTATCCGCCGTAGGTGTCGACAATAATTTTACGCCCGGTAACACCGGCATCACCCATCGGACCGCCGACGACAAAACGTCCCGTCGGATTGATATGATATTTTGTATCTCCGTCAAGCAGATTTGATGGAACAGTTGTTTTGATAATTTTTTCTAAGACATCTGCGCGGAGTTGTTCGGTCGAAACTTCTTCGGCGTGCTGCGTGGAAATAACGACGGCTTCGACGCGAAACGGTTTGCCGTCCCGATACTCGACCGTCACCTGTGATTTGCCGTCGGGACGCAAATAGGGAAGTTCGCCGCTTCGACGCACTTCGGAAAGTTTGCGGGTTAAATTGTGTGCCAATTGAATCGGTAACGGCATCAGCTCGTCGGTTTCATTACAGGCAAAACCAAACATCAAGCCCTGGTCGCCCGCGCCGCCCGTATCGACGCCTTGCGCGATGTCCGGCGATTGCGTTCCAACCAAGTCCATAACACTCAAAGTATTACAGTCATATCCAAAACTCGCGTTATTATAGCCAATATCATTGATTGTATCGCGGATGATTTTCTTATAATTAACAATTGCTGTGGTTGTAATTTCTCCGGCGATTACCGCCGTGCCGGTTGTTACCAAAGTTTCACAGGCGACTCTGGCGTTCGGGTCTTGTTCCAAAATCGCATCTAAAACCGCATCGGAAATTTGGTCGGCGATTTTGTCCGGGTGTCCTTCGGTTACTGATTCCGAGGTAAATAAAAAATTTGCGCTACTCAATTCGTTTGTAACTCCTTTTATACAATTTATACAATAAAAATTAAATTCGTCGGCAAGTTTGCAAAAGGGAAATTCTAGCTTTTTCTCGGTTGAGTGTCAAAAGGTATGGCGTTAAAGGAAATCTAACAAGAGAGAATAATACGCTCCGCGTCCGATAATAAAGATTATGTTATTTTTGTATTTTTATTTAACCAGCTTTACTAACTTTAGCGAAAACTTCCTTAAGCGCCCGCAAAACATCTTTATCATCGAATACATTTTTATCTTTAAAAGAAATCTCCAAAGCGAAATTATTTTCCGCCGATTTATATTCAAAAGTGTTTTCCTTATTATTAGAAACAGTTTGTTCGACTTGATTCACTTGAGTCTGGTTTTCTTTTGTTTTCGATTGAGCCGAAGATTTTTGCCGCTTTAAGCTGTTCGTTCCGATATTATCTACAAAATCGTGCATCGCTTGTTCGTCGAATTGGCGAGCGATTTCAAGCAAGGATGATTTTGCAGTGATTTTGGATTGGCGGCATTTTACGCGGATGGATTCAGGAAGACCGGCAATTGTCATCGATTCGGTAACGGTCGTTCGACTTTTACCGATTTTTTTTGCGATTTCTTCGTGCGTGTAACCGAAACGCCCCGCTAAATAAGCATAACCGTCGGCTTCTTCCCAAATCGTTAAATCCTTCCTTTGAAGGTTTTCGATAAGCGCAATTTCGGCGATTGATTTTTCGTCGAGATCCAACTCAATACACGGAACTTCCGTCAAACCGGCTAAATTCGCCGCCCGCCAGCGCCTCTCGCCGGCGATAATCATCCAGGTTCCGTTTCCGTTCGGCTTAACAAGCAGCGGTTCGAGAACTCCGTTCTGTGCGATTGAACTCGACAACTCTGTTAAGTCGCCAATATCGACACGCGGCTGTTCCGGGTTTGGCGCAATTTGATCGATTGGGATAACTCTGCCGACCGAACGAGTCGCATGTGCGAATTCTTCGACATAATGCGCGTCATGCCGCATTTTAACCCCCAGTGGCAAACCTCTTTTGGACACGATTTAAAACCTCCGCACTTAAATTTTGATATTCGATTGCACCCGACGATTTAGGTGAAAAAGTAAAAATTGTTTCTTTGTGAGCCGGCGATTCCTCTAACCTGACGCTTCTGGTAATAACTGTCTTGAAGGCTTTCTCGCCAAAAACATCGCGTATTTGAGCTTCGACATCCTTAGATAGAGCCGTCCGCTTGTCAAAAAGCGTTACTACCACCCCAAGTAGTTCCAGGTCGGGATTCGGACGCGAACGAACTTTTTCGATTGTTTCCAAAAGATCGTCTGTTCCTTCCAGGGCAAAATAGGAAGATTGAATCGGAATCAAGACATATGACGCAGCAACCAGAGCATTCACCGTAATTAAACCTAAAGTCGGAGGAGTATCGATAATTATCAAGTCGTAATTTGAGCGGATTTGTTCAATTCTATCCCGAAGACGGAATATGGCATCGAAATCTCCGACCAATTTGGCTTCGAGTTTTGCTAAATTTATCTTGGAAGGAACTATTTCAAGATTTTCAACTTTTGTCGAATAAATGGAATTATCCCAGGGCTGTTGAGTTTCGGTAAAAATCTCAAACGCGCTTGCCTCGACTGACGCAGATTCGACAAAAGACAGAGAAGTATTTCCCTGCGGGTCAAGGTCGATTAAAAGAACCTTTCTTCCCTGCATCGCGCAAGCGGCTGATAAATTGATGGCGGTGGTAGTTTTACCGACGCCGCCTTTTTGATTAGCAATGACAATTATCATTCTTTTATTTGAAATACGTGGAACTAAAATTAGCCGATTAGATCAGGCCAGTCCTCAGTCGGCGATGCCGCCTCGTCATCGGAAATAGAATCGGTTTTGATTGTCGAGGCGGAAATATCCAAAACATTTTGCTCGACAAAAATCGCGCAATCGAGTCGAACTGCCAGAGCAATCGCATCGGACGGTCGCGCATCGAGAGTTACCAGGTTGTCTTTACTATCCACCAGCTCAATTAAAGCATAGAAAGTGCTGTCCCGCAGTTCGGTAATAGTGATTCGTTTTAGCCGAAAGCCGGTTTCGATAATAAAATTTCTTAATAAATCGTGAGTCATCGGGCGTGGAGAAACGATTTTTTCAATCTCCAGGGCAATCGCGTTAGCTTCATATGCGCCGACCCAAATGGGCAAAATCGTATCCGAGTCAATACCCTTCAAGACGACAATCGGTGTATTCGTATTGGGATCCATTATCAAGGCGCCTATTTTTACTTCAACTAACATACCGGTTTGTAGAAATTTAATTCAAAATGCCGAACAGCGTGTTTACTTTTGCTTCAGTGATTTTAACATCGACGATTTTACCAGACAATTCAACCGAACCTTGAAAATTTACCACCTTATGACAAGTTGAATGACCTGAAAGTTGTGAACTATTCTTAACAGAATTTTTTTCAACCAAAACCTTAACCGTCCGACCTATATAGGAATTGAAAATTTTCTGCTGGGTGAATTTTTGTAACTTGTCCAACTCGATAAATCGTTGTTTCTTTGTCTCCGCTGAAACACTATCCTTCATATCGAAAGCGGGCGTTCCGGGTCTCGGAGAATACTTAAAAATATATGAACTGTCGAAGCGGCAACGGTCAATCATATTCAAAGTATCTCGAAAATTTTCATCGGTTTCGCCGGGGAATCCGACGATTATATCGGTCGATAATGAAATTTTTCGCGGGGAATTTTTTATAGCGTCTATTTTTTTGTAATAACTCTCGATTGTATGACCGCGTCGCATTGCCTTCAAAATTTCATCGCTTCCCGATTGAATCGGAAGATGCACCCAGTTGCAGAGATTCTCATTTTCGTCGATGGCTTCGACAATATCGGGATGAAAATCTCTTGGAAAAGAAGTCGTGAACTTGATACGTTCGATGCCTGTTTTAGCGACTGCCCGGAGAAGTTTTGAAAAAGCGGTTGCCCCGCGAAATCCTTCGAGTCCGCCAATGCTCGACGGGCGATAACTGTTGACATTTTGACCGATGAGATGAACCTCCTTGATGCCTTCAAGACGCAGTTTCTCAATATGTCCGATAATTTCGCTTGCCGGTATACTTTTTTCACGTCCTCTGGAAAAAGGAACAATACAATAAGTACAAAACTTATTGCAGCCTTCGATTATCGGAACAAAAGCGACAAAAGGCGAATGCCTCTGAGTTTCGGAAACCGTCCAATCGTAACTCTCTTCCCTCTTTTTTAAATCGATGTAATTTTTTTGCCCGTTATAAACATTTTCAATAGCCTGTGAAACGCGCGCGACGGCTTGCGTCCCTAATACAAAATCAATTCCGTCAGCTTTTTTAAAGAGCGTCTCGCCTTCGAGTTGCGCCATACAACCGAGAACACCGACGACCGAATGGCGACCGGCGGATTTGCGAATTTGACCGATTCTCGTGTAAAGTTTGTGTTCCGCTTTTTCCCGAATCGAACAGGTATTAAACAAAATAACATCGGCGAGGTTTTCATCCGGCGTCATTGTAAAGCCGTCCTTTTCGAGAACTGACGAAACTCTTTCCGAATCGGAGACATTCATTTGACAGCCGAATGTTTCGAGATAGACTTTCTTCATAAAGATTCTAAAATTATTATAATTGATTGCGGCGCAAAAATTAAATATGAATATACAGTATAAAGCGAAAGATTTTGTTCACCTGCATTTGCACACCGATTATAGCCTGTTGCAAAGCGCAATCCAAATCAAGCCGCTCATCAAACATTTGACCGAAGTAAAAATGCAGTCGTGCGCCATCACCGATTTCGGCAATATGTACGGCGCGATTTCGTTTTACAATTATATGAAAGGCGCGAATCTCCACCCGATAATCGGCTATGAAGCGTATCTGACATTCGGAAGCCGTTTCGACCGCGAATCGAGCGTCAAAAGCGGCGAGCGACCTTATTACAACATTGTGCTGCTGGCAAAAGATTTGGAAGGATATTTCAATTTGGCTTATTTGGCTTCCAAAGCATATACGGACGGTTTATATCACAAGCCGCGCATAGATTTGGAAATTTTGGCAGCCAAGAGTAAGGGACTAATTGGTTTATCATCCGGGTTTTCCGGGGCAATATGGCATCATTTAAAGTATGAAAACGGCGAAAAAGCATTACAGAATGCCAAATTGTTGGAAGATATTTTTGGTAAGGGTAATTTTTACATCGAGATTCAAGACCATAATCTGCCCGAAGAAGAGAAAATTCAAAAATTTCTGGTAGAACTATCAAAAAAATCCGAAATCCCGTTAGTCGCTACAAATGAAGCGCATTATCTAAGGCAGGAAGACGCCAGAGCGCACGAAATTTTACTTTGTATCGGCGAGGGCAAAACAATCCACGACGGAACTCGAAGCGTCCTGGGCGGTGAAAACTTTTTTGTTCGCTCGGCTGAGGAAATGTGGGATGTTTTCGGTGGAGAGCTTCCGGGAGCTTTGTCTGAAACTTGCCGGATTGCCGAACGATGCCGGGTCGAATTTCCAAAGGAAGCCAAGTTGTCATTGCCTGATTTTCCAATCCCGGCGAATTGCGGTTCCGCCAATACCAACGAATATTTCGAGAAAGTAGTATTGGAAGGCTTTGAAAATCGAACAAACAAAGTATGGCTGCCGCTTCAGGAACAAGGCAAATTAAAATACCCGATGCGCAACTACCGGGAGCGTATCGAAAGTGAAATCGAAACGATAAAAAAAATGGAGTTTCCCGGATACTTTCTAATCGTCTGGGAGTTTATTCATTTCGCAAAAAAGAAAAATATTCCGGTCGGACCGGGACGCGGTTCGGCGGCGGGTTCGCTGGTTGCTTACTGTCTGGAAATAACCGATATCGACCCGATTCAATATGATTTATTGTTTGAAAGATTCTTGAATCCCGAACGGGTCTCGATGCCTGATATTGATATCGATTTTTGCGTACGCGGCAGAGCGGAGGTAATCAACCACGTTACGGAATTTTACGGACGCGATTCGGTGTGCCAGATAATAACTTTCGGAACAATGGCTTCAAAAGCGGCAATCAAGGATGTCGGAAGAGCGTTAAATATGCCCTACGGCGATGTGGAGAAAATTGCCAAAATGATTCCGCCTCCGGTTCGCGGGCGGAATATCAGTATTTCGCAGGCGCTCGAACAAGTGGCAGATTTGAAAAAAGCGATGGAAACCGATGAGAAGGTTAAAGATTTAGTGAACTTAGCTCTCAGTCTCGAAGGCTGCGCGAGACATTCCTCCGTTCACGCGGCAGGAGTAGTCATTTCTCCAAAACCTTTACACGAGTTGGTTCCGATTTCCTATTCGGCGAAAAATGAATTGACGAGCCAGTACTCAATGAACGACTTAGAAAAAGTGGGAATGCTTAAAATGGATTTCCTTGCTTTAACAGCCTTAACGGTCATAAGCGATTGCTTAAATAATATTAAGCTAAAAGCCGACATAGAAATAGATTGGGCGAAAGTTCCACTGGATGATTCAAAGACCTTGACGCTTTTCGGCGAAGGTCGCACGGAGGCGATTTTTCAATTTGAATCGGCTGGTATGCAGGAAATTTGCCGGCGTCTTAAGCCTAAAGAACTTGAAGATTTAGCGGCTCTCAATGCTCTGTATCGTCCGGGTCCGCTTGACGGCGGTATGGTGGATGATTTTATAGCCAGGCACCGCGGCGAAAAAAGAGTGCAGTATATTGTGCCGGAAATGAAGGAGATTCTTAGCAATACCTACGGAATTCTGGTTTACCAAGAACAAATTATGCAGCTCGCGCAAAAGCTCGCCGGTTACAGTCTGGGCGAAGCCGACATGATGCGGCGGGCAATGGGCAAAAAGAAGCGCGAGGAAATGGCGCTTCATGAGGAAAAATTTATCGGCGGCGCGGTCGCCCGCCAAATAAACCGCGAGAAGGCGGCGGAGATATTTAAGTTAATGGCGCAATTCGCCGACTACGGCTTTAATCGAAGTCACAGTGTAGCATATGCTTATCTCGCTTATCAGACTGCTTATCTTAAAGCGCATTACCCTGCTTATTTTTATGCGGCTGTTTTATCCAATGAATCCCATGATACGACGAAAATTTTCAAATACTCAAATGAATTGCGCTCCACGGGCTTAAATTTTTTGCCGCCCGATATTAATGAAAGCGATGCCGACTTCACGCCGCTCGACAATGCCGTCAGATTCGGTTTAAGTGCGATTAAAGGTCTCGGAAATACCGGCATCCAAACAATTATCGAGGCGAGAAAAGGCGGAAAATTCACTTCCCTTTTTGATTTTACATCCCGGCTCGACCAGGGCTTTCTCAATCGCAGGGGACTCGAAAGCCTGGTTTCGGCAGGCGCCTTTGACACCTTGATGCCCGAGAACACAACTGTCTTCCAAAGCCGCGCAAGTTTATTTTCTGATTTAGATGCCGCCCTTTCGCACGGTCAAAAAGTTTGGCAGAATAAGCTCAGAGGTCAAACCGATCTTTTCGGATCGCCGGACGACGCGGCGGGAATCGACCCTAAAAATCAATTCGCGGATGTTCCTGCATGGTCATCGACCGAATTATCGAAACGAGAAAAGTCTTCAATCGGTTTTTATTTATCGAATCATCCTCTCAATGCTTATAAAGACATTCTTTCTCTCCTCAAAATAGCCAACGTCGCTGATATCGAAGTTATCAATCCGGGAGATAAAATAATTTTAGCGGGCATTGTTTCGGGTATGCAGATCAGACACAGTAAAAAAGGAAATCGTTTTTGTCTTTTTCGTTTTGAGGACCAATCCGGCGGCGTCAAATGTTTAGCCTGGGCGGAAGCCTTTGCGAAAAATTACGAAATCTTAAAGGATGATGAATTGCTGATAGTCGAAGGCAAAGTCGAGTCCAGCGAAGGACAGGAAATTACTATAATTTTAGAGGACGCCCGAAAGCTAGCTGACGCGCTGCCGTTGAAAGCTCGACAGGCGGCGATTATACTACCGAAAAAAAATATCACCGAAGATTTTTTAGAAGATTTATTTAGAATCCTAAGTCGTGATAAAGGAAATTGTGAAATAAGTTTGGAAATTCTTTTGGACGATCGAATGAATCTGAAACTTCAATCTCAACCCTTACGAACTCAGGGCAGCAGTCGCCTGGAAAATGAATTGAATAAAAAGGGTTGTCAGGTAAATTGGATATTGTAAATTTGCTTATTAAATTGTGCGATAGACGCTTCAATGCGTTTGTAGCGCAGGAGGCGGCAGAAGACCGCGAGTGAAAATTATTTTATGGCTAAAAAGAACAAAAACGCCCTGGAACGAGTCCGGTTAGCGAGACATTTGGAAAGACCTTACACACTTGATTTGCTTTCTCATATTTTCGCGGAATTTATTGAGATTCATGGTGACCGCAGATATGCCGAAGATGCTGCGGTTGTGTGCGGTTTCGCTAAAATTGACAATCGTGAAGTCGTCGTCGTCGGGCAGCAAAAAGGACGCGACACGAATCAGAGGAAAATCAGGAATTTCGGGATGCCCAAGCCTGAAGGTTATCGAAAAGCCTTGCGGATAATGAAACTGGCTGAGAAGTTCGGCAGACCGGTCATTTGCTTTATAGACACACCCGGCGCATATCCCGGGATTGACGCCGAGGAGAGAGGTCAAGCCGAAGCGATTGCCTATAATCTGCGCGAGATGGTGAATTTGAAAGTCTCCACGATTGTCGTTGTTTTGGGCGAAGGCGGTTCGGGCGGAGCTTTGGCAATCGGAATGGGTGATCGTGTTTTAATGCTGGAGAATGCCGTCTATTCGGTTATCACGCCCGAGGGGTGTGCCGCGATACTTTGGAAAGACGCCGCGCAATCAGACCGGGCGGCGGAATGTCTGCGTTTGACGGCATCCGATATGCAGGCATTCCGACTGGTCGATGAAATTGTTCAAGAACCGTATGAATGGAGAGTTACCTCTGCTGATAATGATTCTGATAAAGAAGTAAGTTTTCAAACAACCGCCCAAAACTTGAAGCAATCGTTAATCCGCAATTTACGCGAGCTGGAAGAATTGGATAGCGGTAGCCGTCTGAAATTACGTTACGGGAAATTCAGAAAAATGGGTGAATGGGCAGTTGAATAAATTTGTCTAAATTTGTAATCAAATAAATGGGGGGCGAGACGGTTTATTTTAACTTTTTAATTTTTTAACAAAAGATGTCGAAAATTTGAACTAATTTTATTAAGAATTAAAAGGCATCGCAATAATCAGATTATTGCGATGCCTTTTAATTCTTAATAGGTTGCATTTCCTACGGCTGTCTAATGATGCAGAGACCGATTACTATAATGTTTTAAAATGGAATATCGTCGTCGGATGGAGAATCGGAACTTTCCTTCCTCGCCGGAGTTTCCGAATCGTTGCGGCTTGAAAAATCATTACTGCCTGATGAATCCGAAGAACTTTCATCGCCGCGACCTTCACTGATAAATTGGAGATCCGTACCTTGTATAACTAATGAGAAACGATTCTTTCCGTCGCGGTCGGTCCACTCTTCAACCTGTAGGCGACCCTCGACATAGATAGGTTTACCTTTCACCAGGTATTTTGAGGCGACTTCAGCTTGCTTACGCCAAAATGTCACCTTAAACCAGGTGGTGACGTCCTGAAGTTCGCCCGCTTTGTCACGTTTTCTGTCGTTTACGGCAATTGAAAAATCGCAGACTGCATCGCCCTGCGGCGTATAACGCAACTCGGGATCACGCCCCAGATTTCCGATTGCAATGATTTTGTTAAAAGACATTTAGTATTTTCTCCGTCAAAATTAATTTGCTGAAATTCAATTTTTCGCGGCATACATTTTGAAATAATTCTCTCATCCAATAAATGCGAAGTATGCGTCGAAATGAATTTTAAGACAATATAATATCATACTTATATCTGAAACATAAGCATCATTCATTAGAGTTAGATAAACAAATGGTTAATTATAAAAATTTCTCTCCGAGCAAATATCTTATAGTCGGGCTGATTTTATCATCCCTCTTTTTATTTGAATCTTCCGCTTTTGCACAGTCCGATTCAATACGCGCTGAATTGGCAGGCGGCGATCTGAGCGCTCCATTCAAGCTATGCTTTGACAAACAAATCGATAAATCTTTGCCTGCTAGTTTTGCGTCCGATAACGCATCCGCTCTATTCATTGCTTATCAAACTGGAAAGCTTGAAAAAGTGAATTTAGAAAAGAAATCTACAACCTGGATTTCTGATTTGGGCGGTGAAATTGCTTCCGATTTAATTTTTGAAAACAATAGAATCTACTTTATTACAAAAATATCAGGCGGCGACTTAGTTAAAGCAAATAAGGCATATGATGGCAAAAAACCAATAACCAATTACTTCCTCTGGTCGGTAGATGCGGCAACAGGCGTTACCGTATGGCAGTTCCCTTTTTCTACTAGTGGTTCGGTATTGTTAAGTGAGTTTCAAGATAAATTGTTTATGACTATAGACGACGGTACTATTATCATCGTCAGGAAGTATGACGCTCAAAAAATTCTCGACAAACAAACCGGAGTAAGATTCAAATCTGCTCCGAGCTTTTCCGAAAACAAAATTTCCCTCGCTACGGACGATAACTCGATTATTATCATTTCCGCCGAGAATGGTGAAGTCGTTTCAAAAATTTCGACTCTTCAATCGACGGCAACAACTATAATTACCGACCGTGACAAACTTTATTGGGGTGAAAAAGAAGGTTTTGTAAGCTTCGGTAAGATTTCGGGTAAAAGCCGCCTCTGGAGCGTAAGGTATGGAGGCGAAATTTACAGTCTTATCTTGCTGCCGAATGGGATTCTCGTTTCATCGCTCGATAATTTTCTCTATTTAATTTCGCTTCAAAAAGGCAAAAAGATTTGGAAAAGAAGATTATCCGGGAGGATTTCGGCAAAACCGCTGATAATGGGTAATTTTGTTGTTTTCTCCACGACTGTCGATAATAACGTAACGATAGTGGATTCGAGAGACGGCAAAATAGTCAATCAAATTCCTTTCCAAGAGAAAGGCTTTGTTTTATCAACGCCCCTTTTTATCTATCACCATCTTGTTTTTTTGACAACAAAAGGAATTTTTGCTTTTGCGGGAACAAATTTAAAATGCTCGCCGGACTAAAAGTATAAATAGGTCGATTCGTAACAAATCGACCTATTTATACTTTTAGTTTCCGGTATCTTAAAGCTCGCAAACAAACGATTAATCTCCGACGTTTTAGTCGATAATTTGTTTCTTGTTTTTATTTTTAAAGTATTCAGTGTAAGTTAGAATACTCTTGCATCATCGAATACATCTCGTCTTTAATCATCAACTTCTTTTTCTTTAAAGTCGCTTCTTCTAATAATTCCTCATCACTCGGATAAGTTAATTCGGCGAGTTCACTCAATCTTTTCTCGAAATTCTGATGCTGTTGGGCTAAATCTCTAAACATCGGATTTTTTTCCGACAGCTCCACCTTGACCGTATCGACAGTTGCTGTATCCATAGCGTTAATTTTACTTCTCCTTGTTTTTTGAAATTCAAAACTAAAGCTAACCGAAATAAACCCCGGACTTAAAAGAATTATTTCGGATTCGATAGTATTATGAATGTTAGCTCAATGCCCCTCCTCGAATCAAGTTTAGGAATTTATTTTATACGGGAAACCGACTATAAATTTCTTTTCATAACAAGCGCGTTTTCAACCGGATTAGAGTAAAAGTTCTTTCTTTCATAAATCAGCCTGAAATCGTTTTTTTTGTAAAAATCGATTGCTCGTTTGTTTGAATTTCTAACCTCCAGCCAAATCGACTCGGCGTTGCATTCGACTGTTAGTGAAATGAGCCGTCTCAATAGATGCTTGCCGACCCCTTGATTTTGAAACTCTTGTTTGACTGCAATATTGTAAATCTCACACTCGATTTTACTTTCATCGTGAATTTTTTCCTGGTCGCCCGTATTTTTTTGCCCTTTGAATGACAAACCATGACTAAAATTATCTGTAATGAAACTCTTCGACATTATCAGACGCGCAATGCAAAAGCAGACTACTTGATTTTCAATCTTTCCAACTAATACAAAGGAATCCTCGCGCTCAATTTCCGACACAAAATCCGCATACTTCCAACTTTCCAGACCGGCTTCATTTAATATATCCAATGCCGGGTCAATATCGCCCGGCTGCATTGCAGCTATGTTCGGACGAGCGCGTTTATCCATATCCACTCATTGTCGGCTAAATAATGCGTCGTCCCTAATATAAATCGGGCGCAAACCTCCATATTCATCTTTTACCGCTTTTACCGCTCCGATAAAAGCGGCAATATTTTCGCCTGCATCTATTAACACACCGTTGCCGTTAATCCGATTGCTTATGTGTTCCCCGAAATTGCTGTATAATTTCCGATGTAAAATTACCCTTTTTTCCTGTTGAAATTTACTGCTGTCAAAGGAATTTAAAAAGTCGTCGATTTTTGAAATTTGCGGGTGCATTAGATCTTCGTAATTTCCCTGCCGGATGTCTCTGAAATTTTGCCGGCAAATTTGGTTGTTGCCGAACGGCACGGCGATTAATATTTCCTGTTTGCAATCGATTGTTTTTTTTGTATCAGCCAGCAGCATTCCTCGAAAAACGGATATTCCAATCAATCTACAATCAAGAGCCTTTTTTAATCCGCAGCCGACTGCTATTCCTATTCGAACTCCCGTATAACTTCCCGGTCCTCTGGAGACGACAATTTTTTTAATACATTTCCTTTCCAAATCGTTTTTTTCCAAAAGTCTTCTGATTTCTACTAAAATATCTTCGGCTCTCGAAACCTCGCGCGTTCCAATCCAGTAATCTATTTCAGTGTCTTCCCGCAAAAGCGAAATACTTCCGCCCTCGACAGCCGTCTCGATTGATAAGGTGAATTCGCTCTTACTCATTCGACTTGAAAAATAAAAAAGTTAAAAAACTTAAAATTGAAAAATTAAAGAAATTAAGAACTCCGCTTTTTGCAAAAAGCGTTTTGAGCATCCTTTGAATTGATGGCTTTATTCTAAAAAAAATATTTTCGATTTGATAAAAAATTCTCGGTTTATCGTCAAAATCTCCGTCGGTCTGAACGGTCGCTTGAATCGCGTTGGGTGGAAATCTTTTCTTCAATTGGCGAAAAAGTTCTTTCCGGTCGGCGAGACAATCATTCAGACGCCTGAGAGGGTTTTCGTCAGCCCACTCTTTTTCGACCGTTTCGATCATCCATTTCGGAATCGACTCGGCTTCTGCGGCAATCGGAGTGGTTTTTAATTCAAGCCCCAAATACCTGTGAGCCAGACCGATTGCGCTGACAACCCATTTTCGTCTTTTTGGATCGACGACATTCAGACACCTGTCCCAGTCAAAATCCGTCGGGCGGTTTTCGACCGCGTAAAAAATGTCCCGCAATCTTTCTTTATTTGAAGCTCCGTCGCTTAACCAGTGAACGCATAAGACTCTCAGATGATCTTCCGGACCTAAAACTCGAACATCGATTTCCTGTAGCTTTACCAGCTCCGATTTAGCAAATAAATCGTTCCAATCCAACGTGTCCAAATGGCGCAAGCCGTCGTGTAAATCCACCGGTAGTTTTTTTTCTACATCGCCTGCTAAAATCTTCCCGGCTTTGACGTAATCGCCCGGCGCGACGCAAACGTCTATATCCGCAAATAATCTTTCTTCCTTTAGCGGATAATTTCTCGCCGCCGCCCAGCCTTTTATAAGAATCGGTTCGATACGATGCTCTCTGAACAATTCAAAAGTTTTAATAATGTTATGTTCCTGAAATTTATACTGAATTAGATGCCAACGCCGATCCGGTTCCATTTTTATTATCTTCAGTTTTAAAAACAAATAGAGTAGAAAATTTCCACTTTTCTACTCTACCAGAAAATAAATTTTATTTTCGTCTAGATGCACGCTTGCCCGGTGCAGGAATTTGTCGGACATCCTCTGCCCTGACAATCGACTACATTGCCGCTCACGCAGAGGCAGGAGTTAGAAGCCGAGACACTCGTCGGCGCCGTCAAAGAAGCCACCAGCGGTATGCCGATAACCGCCGCCAGACCGATTTTCTTGATTACTTCACGTCTGGTCGAGCCGTTAAAATCTGCTTTCAGATTGTGTGCTAAAAGATTCTTTTCTCCCAACTGGTCAATTGCCAGCCAGACTAAATCTTCGGGAACAGCGGTCCCCGAGTCGGCTCCGACCAATTTGGTAATATCTGCGACGGAATTCCTGCCGTCGCAGGATTTCCAGACAAATGCCGCCGTCTGATTTAAACAGTGGGCTTTATTGGTATCCAAATCATACACCAATACCTCCTCCGGCATTTCCTGTATGACCAGTCCTTCTTTGCGTGCGACTGGCACTTGCGAGTTGTTCATATTTTTCCTCCGAATAATTTTAAAAAGTGAATCAAAAAAAATTTGTTGTTATTTTATAACCTTAGTTTCAAAAAAGTCTAGTAGCAAATCGGCAAACTCTGCGGCTTCGCCTCTCTGACTTTTGCAAATTATGGCACGTCTCGCCACTTTATTCAAGACTTTCAATGCAAATTCCGGATTATATCTGATTGGAATCGTATGCGAGATGATTTCCATTACTCCCTGACCGCCGCTCAGGATCTTCGGCGTCCACTTTTTCGGGTTTTTCCTTCCCTCCCGATAGTCGGTAATCAGAACGATTCCAACCGGCAGAGGCTCGCTGCCCGCCTCGCCGCCCAGAGCTTCGACCGGGAAATCAACCTGTCTTAAATGGTCTATAATGCCCCGCAGAGATAATTCCCTGTGAAACGGATGAACCAAGCCGTCTTGATCCAAAACTGCAAAATCATCCGAGTAATATAAAGCTCCTTTTTTAACCAACTCGGTGACCAAGGATGTCTTCCCGGAAAAGCTTCGCCCCGGAAATATTATTGCTTTGCCTTTCCATCCGACTACGCCGGCGTGCAGAAATACTCTGGATTCGGCGTATTCGGCGATTGTCAGACGTATCTGACTTTGAAGATACAAAAGAAAATCCGTCTCACCCGACCAGGGCGTCCGCGCGCCGTCTCTTATTAATTCAAAGTTTTCATTACCGCGCAGCTTAATTTCGTATAAACGGTCGGCTTCGGAATCTTCTATGTATTCAAAATCGTTCGGACTGATTCTGTCCAATTCGTTTTTGACCTTCGATAAAAATTCGAGCGAGTCTGCTCGCACGCCGATCTTGACTCCGTATGATTGAAAACTTATTTGAAAACCGTTCGTCGTTTCATAGTTTTCCAGTCCTTTTTCAGTTACCGTTTTAGAAGCCATTAAATTTGGTAATTGCCCGCGATTTTCTATTTTATCAAATCAGACTTCGGTTTTGAAAAATATAAAATACCCAAAATTCCGATTGCTTGAAAAACCAAAAGGAAAATCAAGCTGCCAATCGAATTTCCGTTCGGTGGCAGCGCGTAGATTAAAAAAATTATTGTCAAAATCGAAGCCGTGCCATACAAAGCGCTAACGAATCGATGCGTGTAACCGGCAATTACCAATCTCTGATAGATATGTCCGCGATGGGCTTGCCACAC
The DNA here is from genome assembly GCA_964235785.1 of uncultured Pyrinomonadaceae bacterium. Classification (GTDB taxonomy): domain Bacteria; phylum Acidobacteriota; class Blastocatellia; order Pyrinomonadales; family Pyrinomonadaceae. Next base: position 280,233 of record CAXSBF010000002.1, read on the forward strand.
TTTTTCACCGTTAAAAAATCTGCGAAAAAATGTTAAAATCGTGTCGAATAAAAACAACCAAACCAGCGAGACGGCAATCAACGGCAATAAAAGCGAAGAAGCATTGTCTTCCGCTCGCTCGTTTTTTGCAAGCAGCGGCATTGCCGCAAAGCTATAACCCAGAAAAGCGCTTCCGACATCGCCCATAAAAATTTTTGCCGGCTGCCAATTATAAATTAGAAACGCTAAACTTGAAATTGCAATGACGCCGCCGTAAAACCCGGCGATTTCGCTTCCCGATAAATACCCGACGACCATCCACCCGACTCCGGCGGTAACGGCTTGCATCGCCGCGATTCCGTCAATACCGTCCATAAAGTTATAAGCATTGACCATCCAGACAATCCACAAAAATGTAAAAAAGAATCCGAATTTTCCGAGATAAATCGTTCCGCCGAACGGTAAATAGAGGCTCTCCCAATAACCCAAGCTCCAGACAGTCAAAAATGCCGCTAAACCGTGACAGAGAAATCGCAACAGAACGGAAACGGAAAACAAATCGTCCAGCCAACTGATTAAAATTATTATCGTCGCCCCGATAAGATATGACCAGCAATACTTTATTTGAAAAATCGAACAATACACGCATAGCACAAAGAGACAGACCGTCGCTATTATTAATCCGCCTCCTCTCGGCGTCGGCGCGGCGTGCGAGCTGCGCTCATTCGGCACGTCTAAAATGTTGCGTCTTTTGCTCCAGCGCCGAAATATCTCAACGCCGAAAAAGGTCGCCAGAAAAACCGGGACGTATAAAAGAATTTTTATCATTTTCGGTTTTTATAAAATTCCACTTCCCGATTTATTGCTTCGACAATCGGCGTTTCGGCATAAAATCCGTACTCTTCTTTTATTTTCTCGCCCGAAAAAACTTCTTCGGAAAGCCATTTCTCCACCGTATCCGACAATTTTTCGATTTTCTTAAAGCGAAAAACATTTTCGTTAACCTGAAACAGTTTTCTCAACAATTCAACTGAAAACGAGAATTTGGGAATCTTCTTTTTTAAGCTTAATGCAATTTGCCCGACGATTTCGCTCATCTTTAACGGCTCCGCGGTTAAATTGAAAATTTCAGTTTCTTCTTTTTTTTTATTCAATACAATACGACACGCTCTTGCAACGTCGCCTTTGTAAATCAGACTTTTGTAATTTTCGCCCGAACCGAGCCACAGGAATCGACTTTTATCAATCGCTTTTATCAAACGCGAAACATTGCCCCGGTCGCCCTCGCCGACGACCGTCGCCGGACGGAGAATCGTTAAGGGAATTTTTTCTCTCTCACAAATTTCGCGCGCCGCCTTTTCACTCTCAAATTTGCTTCGCGCATAAATGCTATCCGGTTCGCAAATATAACTTTCATCTATCAAATCAATGTTCTTCGGGGCTTCCGGGCGACCCTTTTCAAGTATCTTTTTTCCGTAGACGGCTACCGAACTAATTAAAATAAAATGTTTGACGTTTAATTTTACAGCTAACAAACAGGTGTTTTTTGTTCCTTCGACATTAGTATTCCAAAAATCTTCTTCCTTAATTTTACCGAATTGGTGCGCTAAACCAGCCGTATGGACGATGGCGTCTATTTCTTTTAATTGTTCCAACCTTCTTAAAGTTTCATAATTCCTAATATCGGCTCGATAAAAATTCGGTAAATCGGTTTTATTTTTCGCCTCTGAATTTCCCAAACAATAAATATCAAATCTTTTTTGTAAAAGTTCCTTTACAATGGCTTTCCCGACAAAACCCGTAGCGCCTGTTACCAAAATTTTCATAAATATAATAATGATATAGAAGCTAGTCGTTATCGGACGCGATTAGCCGAGCGCGTTTTTATATTTTATGACTGCCTGCTCAAGCGAGTATTTTTCCAAAGCCGATTTGCGCGAGTTTTTTCGTAACTGTTCGATGTCTGCTCGCTCATTAAAAATTTTGAATATCGTTTGTAAAAGCATCTCCGGCTCGTTCGGCGGAACAACCCATCCTACGCTATCCTCTTCGACAACTTTCGCCACTTCCGAACCTTTTTCCGCCAGCGCTAAAATCGGTTTTCCGACCGCTAGGATATTGTAGGTTCGGCTCGGCATCGAAACGCCGCGCATTTTTTCGACCAGCGAAACAATCGCCACGTCGCACGCATTAAGAAATGTATTTTGCTCGCTTCGCGGTCTCGGCGAAAGTAAGGTTAGATTCGCTAATTTTTTTTCTACAGCCAGTCTTTCGAGCCATTTTCTTTTAACTCCCGCGCCGAGAAATATAAAATGAAAATCCTTATTATCCTTTAGTTTTTCCGCGCACCAGAGAATACTCTCCAAATCGTTCGGGTATCCCATATTGCCCGCATACAAAAATACGAATTTATTTTCCAGAGCAAGTTCCTTCAATAATTTGTTTTCCTGTCTCGGTTGCGGTTCAATTTGTTCGGATTCAGCCCAGTTCGGAATATAGTTTATCGGAACATCAAACCCGCTGATTTTCCCCGCTACCAATTTCTTCATATCGCGCCCGACGACGATAATTTGATTGGCATATTTATACAACAGTCGATTAAAAAAATTTACAGCTTTCACCAGCGGCGAATTTTCTCCGGTCTTTCCGACGGCAATTAAAATTTCAGGGTAATTATCGTGAATCAACAGAACATAGTCGCCGCCGCAAATCAATGTCGCAATCGCTGCGATAAATGGAAGGCTCGGCGGAGTCGTTACGACCAGTATGCGGTCATTCTTCCGAAAGTTTAATAAGGCTTTGAGAAAAATCGAAAAACTCAGGGTCAGCATATTTACAAGGCGAAATACGATGACGTTTTTATCCAGAGTCGTGCCGAATGCGCGGAAAATCTCCACGTTTTTGTGAACTTCCCTTTTCGGCGCGCGCTTCCCGCGTCCCGAATAATTCGGCTGTCCGCAAAGAACCTTGACATCAAAATCATCAGTCAAACCTTCGGCGATTTTTGTCAGATAGTAGCCGGTCGATGTTTCTTCGGGATAATAAAGCTCGGTTACTACCCAGAGATTTTTCTTCCGTAATTGATTTTGCGCCTTTACTGAAGTTTCACCCTGATACATAAAAACCCGCTCGGCGATTTTTTTCCGTGACGAGCAAATTGTTCCATTTCCATTGCTAAAAAGCTCGCTTATGAAACGTGTTTTCTAATGCTCGTATAACCCAGCACGATTTTGCTGACAACCTGCGCGACATTTTCGACCAAATATTCACTTGGCGGTTTCCAATTGGCGGGCTGCGAAATCGCAATCTCCAATGAACTTAAAATAGAAATGCCGTCGGCGCCGCTCAAAATATTGCTTCCGCACTCGATTGTTTCCGGTCTTTCGGTTACGTCTCGCAAAGTTACATTCGGTATTCCGAAAATCGCGCATTCTTCCTGCACCGTTCCACTGTCGGTTAAAACTGCCAAAGCATTTTTTTCGAGTTTTACAAAATCAAAAAAGCCGAGCGGTTCGAGCATTTTTATTTTATCGGAATTCGGCTTCAAACCAAACTTTGTCAATTTTTCAGCCGTTCTCGGATGAACGCTGATTAACATATTTTTGTTGAATTTTTCTACAATCTGATTAAAACTGTTAAAGATTTGATTTAGTCTTTCCGGCAAATCGACATTCTCCAAACGATGCAGCGTGACCAAAAAATACTCGAAAGGCTTTTCGCCGAATTTTTCCAGCGAACTGCTCGCTTCAATTTTTTGGCTGAAAATGTCTAAAACTTCCTTTATTGGATTTCCCGTGACATAAATTCTTTCGCGCTCGATGCCTTCTTTGACCAGATTTTCTTTACTTCTTTCCGTATAAGGCAGCAAAATTGTGCTTGAATGGTCAATTATTCGACGATTTACTTCTTCGGGAACGCGATTGTCAAAACATCTGTTTCCCGCTTCCATATGAAAAATCGGGATTCCGCGCCGTGCGGCGACAATAGCCGATAGAGCGCTGTTGGTATCGCCTAAGATTAAAACTTTATCGGGTTTGTATTTTTCCAAAACCTCGTCGGTCTTCGTGAGAATTTGACCGATTTGTTCACCAAAGCTCTTGGACTGTATTCCTAAGTGAACGTCCGGCGTTCTAACTTCCAAGTCCTTTATAAAAATATCGCTCAAACTTTCCTGAAAGTTTTGTCCCGTATGTATAGTGATGTGTTCACAGTGCTGGTCTAAAATTTTCATTATCGGACTCAATCTGATAATTTCAGGTCTGGTTCCGAATATGGTCATTATCTTCATTGATTTTTTATTTAACTGTTGACTGAAAAATTACCCGTTTTTTTATTGGTCTGTTTGAATGCGCCCGCAGCATCCCTATACAAAACTCGCGCTGTTTCCGAACATCTATCGCTGATTTCTAAAACTATCATACGGCGTCGAATCTCGAGCCATTCTTTCGACCATCGTTTCCCAATCGAGCGGCGCAAATCCCGTCTCTGCTCTAAATTTTGATGAGTCGAGACTACGGTCAATCTTAAAATCTGCAGACGGCTCAATTTCTATCGTTACTTTATAAAATTTCTTTAGCAAACAAAGCAAATCGTATTTGTTAATTGGTTTGCTGGAAACGTGATACAAACCTTCTAAACTTTTGTGATTCTCAATCACATCCGAGATTATATCGGCAAGCATAATAGTCGGGAAACCAGAAAAAACGGCTTCGGTAAAACCTCTAACCTTGCCGCCGCGATTGCTCAAAAACCATTCGACCAGACTGTGCGCGGTTTGCAGCTCGCGCCCGATGATTGAAGTTCTCAATGTCAAACAGTTCGGCTCGGAAATTTCCCCCAAATTTTTGCTTTTGCCGTATAAATCTTCGGCATCCGAAACATCCGTCTCTTTATAATTTCCTTTTCGCCCGTTAAAAACGCAATCCGTGCTGACGTTAATCAGACGCGCGTTGTAATCTCGTGATAAAAGAGCAAGCTGATGCGGAAAAATTGAATTAATTTTCAGCGTTTTAACAACGTCCTTTGACGTCGGAAGTTGTTTGATAATGCCGACGGCATTGATGACGACATCAGGCTTGTATACAGCAAAAACATTCTGGACCGAATCGAAATCTTCGACGTTAACGGTGCTAAAAACTTCTTTTGGATTGAAAATTCCGAACGTCTTATAATCGACAAAGTTTTTTCTGAGAGTTGCACAGACGCTAAATTGTTTTTGTAGGACTTGAACCAATTTATGTCCCAACATTCCGCTTCCGCCAAAAATTAAAACTTTCATCTCGAGTTAATGTATTTTGATAAGTGTCTGCAAGCTGACTCTTAAATTAAATTAATAGTAGATAAGTCAATTTATTTCAAGTAATTAATAAATGCTATTTAAGATAAATTGAGAGCGTAATTCAGCACTTTCAGAGTATCGTCTTCAATTGCTTTATCACTTAACATACACTCTGCAAATGTCCGCGCGTTGCTTGATAATTTACTATACTCGCTCTGATCTAAATCTATACAATAGTTCAACTTCTCAGACCAAGCATCTGGTTTATCCAAAGACAAATCCCAGCCGATTCCCTTTTCTTTCAAATTGAGCCAGGGCGTTCTGTCACTTATTATAAGAGGGCAGCCGGCGGCTAAGGCTTCAAGAAAAATATGCCCGAAATTTTCGCCCAAAGTCGGCATAATAAAAAAATGATATTTGACCAGCGTCGGCAGCACTTTTTCGTGCGGAACCGAACCTATTGCTTCCACCTTTATATTTTGGGGGAGATTTTTGATAATCGTTTCGCATTTGTTCCAATATTCCGCGTCTTCTAAAGGTCCGTAAATATCAATCTCCAAGTCGCCTTTGATGTCTGAAAGATTTTCAAGAAGCCATTTGAAATTCTTTTTCTTCATAAATCTGGAAAGAAAAATCATTTTCACATGACCGCTTTTTTTTCGCGGCTTCATCTCCGGCTTATAAGCCTCGAAAATTGTGGACGGCAACATATCGGGCGCAATAAAAATCTCGCCGCCGCTTCCCTTGACCGCTTCTATTTCTTCCTTTTCAATCTCTGAAGATGCTTTCCATATTATATTTTTGTATAACCCGGTAAGTTTAGACACCCTGATAAAAGGTTTTTTTTTTATCGAATTCAGTCCTAGGGCGCCTTCTGAAAGCTCGCCGCACGGAGCAATCAGGACATTAAAATTCGGGATTATTTTTAATTTTTTTAGTATCAATAAATATATCGTAAATGTTGCAAAATAACTGTTTGTGTAAATTAAATCAGGCTCGACCTCTGTGATAAGTTCACGCAGTTTCGAGAGTTTTATACTTTCTTTTGATAAATAAAAAACTTTCGCTCCTTGAACAAGATTCCACTGATTAATTTCTACGGTTGTATATTGTTGTCGGTCGAGTTTGCCGTCGTGGTCGCGCGTAATGATAAAAAATTCAAATCTATTTCTAAAACGCTCAACCATATTAACTATCGTCCTCATTCCGCCGCCGCTTTTGTAACCGGGAAGATAGTAATCGGACAGTATTAGAATTTTATTGCCCTTGTTTTCCAATTTGATTATCGACATTCCTTAAAATTTTGAATTCCTTGTTTGACTGTTAAAGTTGTAAAAGCCGCGTCGCCGGCAATGCTTTAGAGTTTTGGACGGAAATCAAATACTATTTCTCCAGAGAATCAGAGATTCCGAAAACACTGCATCAGGCTTGATGGTGTCCAGACATTCTCGTTGAAACTTGCAGACGCTTGAAAGACAACCTTCGCAAGGAACCGTTTCTCGAAATATTTTATGATTTTCCCCGAACGGAATCCATCTTCCTGCCCAATCAATTGCTGAGAAAATTGCCGCGCAAGGAACGCCGACAGACGCCGCTAAGTGCATTGTTCCGGTATCGTTCCCTAAATAAATGCGGCATCTGGAAAGCGCCGCCGCCGCTTGTCGAATATTTAACGCGCCGGCGGCGTTCGCGCCCCGTCCCCATTTTTCTATCAAGCGATTTCCCTTTTCTTTATCTTCCGCTCCGCCAAATACAATTGGAAAAACATCTTCCTTTTCGATCAGTTTTTGAACCACCTCCGCAAAGGAAGTTTCAGCCCAAATTTTAGAATTCCATTTGCCAGAAGGAGCTACAGCTAATAACTTATTTCCGTTCAGATATTTACCACAGTTTTCTTGAAGCCAGTTTTCAGATTCACGGTTTTCTTTGTCGGTAAGTTTTAAATCGGGTTTGAGCTTTTCTGTATCTTCCCCGACGGAATTTTCAAATTTCAGACAATTTATAAGAAAGTCCTTTTCCGTTTCGACAACCGGCAGCGGTCTGACAGCTTTGCTATTAAGTAAATTTCTTAATAAATACTCGGTTCCGATTATATTTTCAATTCCTGCCAAACGGAAAAATAGAATGTCGCGCTTTACTTGCGAAACAGTCCGGTTTCTGGTGGTTAAATAAAAAAGCGCGTCGAAATTTCCGCGTTTTATTTGGAGAAATAATTTTCCGAAAGTAAGAAAATTCTGACTTTTTTTCAATTCCGTCGGGTAAATCAGCCAATCGTCGAATAAACCTTTCTCGGGCAAAACATTTCGCGCCAATATATAGCTCGCATTGTTCGGATTTGAATTGGTGAGCAGCGTGATGTGCGCGTTCGGATAAGATTTGCGAACCGCCCAAAATGCCGGTAAGGAAACAAGCGTATCTCCGAGATGTCCGATACGATAAACTAAAATTTTCTTAAAATTCTTCACGCAATAACCTGATGTAAAATCTCAGCAGCGGTTAAAAACATTCTTCGTATACTTATTTAGATTTTATTTATTGAATTCATTAGGTCATCAAAATTTATAGCCGAAGTTCCGACTTGTTCGACGACGATTCCGGCTGCGATGTTGGCAGCATTTGAGGATTCTGCAAGGCTCAAACCCGCGCCGATGGCGACTGCCAGCGTCGCTATTACCGTATCGCCTGCTCCGGTTACGTCATAGACTTTTCTAGCTTTCGCCGTTAAATGAATAGGTTTTTTGTATTTTTCAAGCAGCGTCATTCCTTCTTCTCCTTGAGTTATCAATAATGCCTCTAGATTTAGGTTTGACAACAATTTCTTTCCCGCCTGTTCAATAATATTCGGCTCGGTTTCATCCATTCCGCAAGCCTCTGCAATCTCTTTTAAATTCGGAGTTAATATCGTCGCGCCATAGTATTTGTTATAGTTTTTTCCTTTGGGGTCAACTAATACAAATTTATTATTTTCCGCCGCTGTGGTTATCAGACGCTTTAACAAACTTTCCTTGATAAATCCCTTGTTATAATCGGAAACTATAACCAAATCGACTATTTTTATTAAACCACTGATTTTTGCCCAGATGTCCTCTTCTTCTGAAGCTGTCAGATTTATTTTCGACTCCTGGTCAATTCGCACGACTTGCTGGCTGTGCGCGACCACGCGAGTCTTAACGGTCGTCTGCCGATTTGGCAATTTTATTAAATAATCGGCTGAAATTTTAGATTCCTTTAACAAAGCCGGAAGCAGTTCGGATTCTATGTCGTCGCCAATCATCCCGACTAAAAAAGGTTCGGCGGTAAGCCCGGCAATATTGACCGCAACATTTGCCGCGCCGCCTGCAACCAGGCTGGTTTCTCTTAAATGCACCACCGGAACCGGAGCTTCCGGCGAAATTCTATTTACGCTTCCCCACCAGTATCGGTCGAGCATTACATCGCCGACCACTAAAACTTTTACTTTAGAGAAGTTTTCTAATTGTTTCATTATTGCGCGGTTTATGTTAGTCGAACGACAAATAAATAGTAATTTCCCCGCACATTACTGCCCGGCAAATTTTGCATCAACGATTTCACACCAGATATGTGCAATCGTGATGTGCGCTTCCTGAATGCGCGCGGTTCTTTTTGCCGGAACGAGAATACAAGCGTCGCAAAGCGAAGCCAACTTTTTGCCGCCGCTTCCCGTCAGACCAAGTGTTTTACATCCGATTTGCCGCGCCGCCATTACCGCCGCATTGACATTAGGCGAGTTTCCGCTCGTGCTAAGAGCGATTAAAAGGTCTCCTGTTCGTCCTAAAGCCTCAACTTGGCGGGCAAAAACTCGTTCAAAACCGTAATCGTTTGCTATGGCTGTCAGCGCGGAAGTATCGGTTGTCAGCGCAATCGCGGGCAGCGCTTTTCTTTCCGTTTCGTAACGTCCGACAAACTCCGCCGCGATATGCTGCGCGTCGGCTGCGCTGCCGCCGTTTCCGCAAATTAGAATTTTCCCGCCGCTCTCTAAAGTCTCTAAAATCAACTCGGCACATTTTTGTATCGAGTTGATTTCGGTCGCTAAAACGTTTTGAAAAATTTCGATGTGCTGCTTGAGAGATTTTTCGATACCGTCGGATTTCTCGTTTTTTGATTCAACTTGTTTCGATTCGGACTTTCCGCGAATTTTTTCGACAATCGCGCTTGATGAATAACCGTCTTTAAGCGACAGAGAAAATACCGTACCGCCGTTTCTTTCGACAAAATCCGCTCCGATTATTTCATTCTTTTTCCAATCGCCGCCTTTGACCAGAACATCCGGTTTTATTTCTTCAATCAATTTCTCCGGCGTCGGTTCATCAAAAACGCGCACTTCGTCAACAAATCTTAAACTTTTCAAAATTACGGCTCTATCCGTCTCAGGCAGAAACGGGCGCGGCTCGCCTTTGATGGCGCGAACCGAAGCGTCGCTATTAATACCGACAATCAGTTTTGTGCCGAGTTGCCTGGCGCGTTCTAATAAATCGATATGTCCCGGATGAATTATGTCGAAACATCCGTTGGTAAAAACTACTGTTTCCTTCATTTAATATAAGATTTCTTTCGCTTTTTGAAAAAATAACAACGCGCCTTCCGCTCCGTGCTGGCTGAAACGAATTTGGCATTTATGACAATCGTTTTCCTGCAAAATTAACAGCAGACGATTCATATCGTAGAGATACATCGGTATCAAAAAATCGTTCTTTTTGCCGCGAACCAAATTGCGTAATTTATACGTCCACGAATAATCTCTGTAAATTCTGAAGCGAATTTTTTGCGACCAGGAATTTTGATTATTAAAATAGGTAAAATGCAAAACCCCGATGCCGCCCGCCGACAACATTTTGACCAGTTTCTTGAAAATCGCTTCGCCGATTTTCGGTTCGATATGTTGAAAAACGATAAAGGAATGAACGAAGTCGAATTCGCCGGAAATTTTCGTTAAATCGTTGTCGCCTTTGACAAAGCTGACATTATTCAAATCGAATTTCCCGGCGTTTAGACGGGCTTCCTTCAGCATATTTTCCGATATATCGACTCCGATTGCCGTTTCGCTTCTTCCGGCAATCGGCAATGTTATTCTGCCGACGCCGCACCCGAAATCGAGCGCTTTTCGCGGCTCGAAATGCGGCTCGAAATTATCTTCTATTTCCTGCCACACTCTTTCGACATATTCTTCGCCCGTTTGAAAAAAATTTTCCAGAGCGTCGTCGTCGATATTTTCGCTTTTGTATCGGTCAAAAGTTAAAACGGCGAAATAAGGATTTGTTTCGCCGAAGTGTTCCCACTTTTTTTCTATTTTATCCATTCAGATACGTTTTCGGTTTTTTCACGAAAAACCAGATTATCAGCAAACCGATTATTGAAATAAAACCGACCCGGCACAGATACGGGATGATTGTGCCGTAAAAACTTTCGTAGGAGACGCTTGTTAAAAACATATAAAAGAGCGTCGTCCGCCAAAAGGAAAAATCCTGATTTTCAATTAAGCTCGCGTAAATGATACGAATGACGAAACCCAAAAAAATCATTCCGAGCGGAACGCCAATCGGTCCGAAATTACGCAGCAGGTCGCCCATCGGCGTAATGGTGAACGAGTTTTCACTGTAATTAAAATATAAATCGCCGTATTTATGCGAATCCGAAGCGACCGGCTTGTCCTGCCAGAGCGGGCGCGGAATTATAAAGTAAATGCTGTCGTTCCAGATATTATTGTCCAGCCCGTAGCTTTCTTCAAAAGGCGCCAGTTTTTCATAATTCGAGACGACGACCGCCAAAGAACTTACCGCGTCGAGCCTTTCCGCCATTGCCGTAAAACCTTGTCCCAGACTTTGACCTAAATCCTGCTCGAAAACTTTATCGAAAGTGTTGAGAATATATTCCGAATAGACATCGATGCTGACTTGAGCTTCGCTTTCTTTGACATTACGAAACGTCGTTCCGTAAATCATACCGATTAGAATTGCCAGCGCCAGCGCCGTTCCGCCTAAAATTCGGTGCGCGAATTTTATTTGTCTGCCGGAAAAAACGAACGCGCAAGCGATTAAAATACAAACTTGCAGCAAACTTCCGCGATTTCCCTGATACGCCGATTTTGTCAACGCGACGACAATCAGAATTCCGGCAATCAAAAAATGATTGAAATTCAAATCCTTTGCCCTGAAAATATAAAGCCAGAGTAAAAAAGTCGCTTCCAGCCAGAAAAACGTCAGCAGATAAAACAATCCGTCATACGCGCCAATCTCATCCAGCTTTTGATAACCGAGAATTCCGTATGCAAAACCGAGTATGACATTCATTAATCCGAAGACTAATAGCACCATTCCAGGAAATAAAATCTGCTCTGATTTCCAAGCCGCTTCAGGCAGCCATTTGCCGATTCTTCCACCGATATTTCTACCCAAAGGCAGTGCAAATCCGACGGTCAAACCGGCATAACCGAGCGCGGCATAAACCATTGTCAGAGGAAGATTATATCTTTCGTCTTCGACAAACGTCAGAAAATAAGGCTGCGACAAACCGCTCGCTAAAATTAAGCTGCCAAAAAAGAATGACGGAATAAAATAAGACCAGGCGGCGAAAACCAGCGGGTGAAACAAATTAAAGCGTTTTTTATAAAGCAAATAAATGCTCGGCGCGGAAACCACCGCTCCGACTACCAGAGACCAGGGCAGCAGATACATTTCCTTGAAGGGATTTGCCGTATCGTCTGTCAAAACAAGCACGCTCAAACCGCCCGCGAAAATAATCGCACCGATTATCAAGACGGGCAGCAATAAAGCTGTATTCCTATCTTTCGGCAGTAAAGCAGGTCGAAATTTTTGAATCTGCATAACGGACGAATTCTTTTCTATCTTCTCTATGCTGTTAAATCAGCCGGCGTCTCTTTCAGTCTATTTGATACAAAAAAACAATCTTGCAAAATTTTAATTTTGCGGTAATCCGCAAACCGCAATAACGCCGTCGCTGAGCTGCGAAGAGATTTTCACGGAAATGTCGTTGACTATTCTGTAATGCCAACGCACAAACTTTCGATGCTCGCGCCCCAAATCATAAAACAAAAAATCTCTGATTTCGAGATTCTCTCTTTTTGCTACCAAACTTAAAGTTTTGTATGAATAATATGCAATGTGGTCGGGATGCACCGGCTCGTTTAGACCGCCTTTGCCGCGCAACGCGTAGGTGACAAATCTCATCGCGCAATAAGCGTTGACCGTCGTGATTATCAGACTCGTTTGAGGATTCATAAATCTTTGAATGCCTTTTAGAAAAAGTCCCGGATTCGATAAATGCTCGATGATTTCTCCGCCGATAATTACATCAAAAGTTTCATTCAATTCAACGTCTTCCAGCTTTTCCAAATCCGCCAGATAGATGTTTTTTCCACCCAACTCGACCAGAGTATCAATGCCTCGCTGGTCGAAATCGAATCCGTAAAGTTCACCCGCTACTTTATCGATATCAAAATGAAGGAGCATATCGTTTTCGAGCGATTCCTTTGTATAAGGATAATTCGTGCAGCCGAGATGCAGCACTTTTTTTCCGGCGCACGCCTTTTTGATAAAATCTACACGCTGCACCATTTCAATTTTCTTATTCATTACCAATTTATGAGCGGGCTAAAACTCTCCTCAACAAAAGTTTTTCATCTTCGCTGATAAAACCCGACAACCAGACGGTCGAACAATAAATTATTCCGCCGCACGCGGTTGCGCCGACGAACGTCTGCCAGTTGAGCGAGAAAGTCTGAATTATAAATCTCTCCGCCAAACCCGCTAAAACCGCCGAGACAGTCAAAACGCCGACTGCCTGCAACCAAAACCGAACCTGGATTTTATCAAAAAACCATTTTTCAATATAAAAAACCGAAAAGAAAATCGTCCCGAATCCGGCAAGTCGTCCGAGCGCGATTCCGACATTTCCCAAGTTCGGCGTCAGCCAAAAAATCAAACAAACGTTGATAATAAAGCATATCATAAAAAGTTTGAAGTTATAATTTGGATAACCCAACCCGTCCACCATTTGCCAGGACACGGCTAAAACCGCTACCAGACTAAAAGTAACCGTGTGAATCACCAGTAACAGCCAGGCTTTTTCAGCAAACTCGTTTCCCAGCCAAAGCGTCAAGAAAAATCTGCTTTCAACTGCCAGTGTCGTTCCGCAAAAAGCGACAATTAAAATGACGACTTTGGTCGTTTTGGTATAAAGCCGGAGAAGTTTTTCCTTATCGTTTTTTAATTCGCTGGCAAGCGGAAAAATAAATAATATCAGGCTCGAAACGAAGGAATGTATGTAAATGGCGAGCATCATCGGAACGACGTAATAAGTCAAATTTTCGATGCCGAGTTGTCTGGTTATCCAGCCGCGCTCGAAAAGCAGCAAAAAATTCGACGCAATCTGGTAAGCGATAACGCCCGAACTATATTTGAGAATCAACTTTAACGTTTCGGGCGCGAACTTGAAACTTAACTTAAACTCCGGCACGAGCTTTTTGGCGTAAACCGCGAAAATCACACAACTTACGCTAGTTACGGACAAATTCCAAATGAATAGGCTGATTAGTTTATAACCGGAAATCGCCAGAAAAAGATTTCCCGACAGAATAGCCAGATTATTTAAATTAAAAATTTTAGAATAAACGTCGAACCTCTGAATTCCCTGCAAAATGGAATTAAAAATTTGGTTGAGCATCGAAACGAAGATTATTGCAGAAGCAATATATAAAGCGATGACTGATTTGCTCTGCGATTCGACATCGATTTTTAGAACGTATGACACTAACCAGCCAGCCAGAAAGCAAATCGTCGAAACGCTGAAAATTCCGACAATAAAATTGATAAAAAAGGCGGATGAAATTAAGTCCGGTATTTTATCCTGCTCGCCGGTCGCCCGATACTCGGCGATGTATTTCGTAATCGCGCGCCCGAAACTGAAGTTGAAGGAATAGCCGACAAAGCCCATTACCAATACATAAATCCCGTAATCCTGGTCGCCCAGAGATTTGACAATCGTGCGCGTGGCGAAAAAACTCAGTCCTAAAGGTAAAACCCAAGTTGAAAAGCCGTAGATAACATTCCTGAAAATGCTCTTGCTCGTTTCGGATTGTTTTTTTTCCATTAAGACAAATAAACCGATTTTTTATAAATTCGTAAAAATTTAGAGTCCGCCAAATTCCTTTGATTGCAATTCATCCGTCAAATATTTTACCGTCTCGCTTTGCCTTGATTGATGCTATCGTTTGCCTCAGCCCATCCTCTAGACTAACCTTCGGCTGCCAACCCAAAAGCGTTTTGGCTTTAGTGATGTCGGCGCAAGTGTCGTGCAACTCCGACGACGAAGCGTTTCGCGCTCCGACTTTTAACAGCGAATCATCCGCGCCCGTGATTTTCCAAACCTTTTCGGCAATTTCCTTCAACGGAAATGCCTGACCGCTTCCGATATTAAAAACTTCGCCTTCAATGTTCGGTGTTCGGCTTGCCCGCATTATTGCTGCAACAAAATCGGAAATAAAAATATAATCGCGCTTTTGCCTGCCTTCGGACATCTCGAACGACAAATTTTCTAACGCGCAGCGAATGGCGTCGGACAAAAACATTCCATTCGGCTGCCCCATTCCGTAAACCGTAAACGGGCGCAAAACAACAACCGGCACACCGTTATCTTCATACATTTTTCGGGCAAACCCGGTCATCCGCGCTTTCGAGACGGCATACGGCGAATTCGGCAAAAGCGACAAATCTTCGGTTTGCGGAATGGACTGATAACCGTATTCGTCGGCGCTTCCGAACAAAATAATTTTTTTGACCTTCGCCGCTAGAGACGCTTCTAAAAGATTTTCAACTGCTTCATAATTAACCTTGCAGATTGTCTGACTGCTTGCATCGTCCCGACCGGACACAGCGGCTAAATTTATTATCAAAGTCGGACGAAAATCTACGATGAAATTCCTTACCGCCGAATAAGCGGTTATGTCTAATTCAATTAAGGTAGAGTTTTTTTTTTGTAAATCAGATGCGGTATTTTCTTGTATGTCCCTTGTTATTACGGTCGGTGAACAATCAATGGCAAGCAAGTCCGATATTAAATTTGAGCCGATAAAACCTGTGCCGCCGGTTATCAAAGTTCTTTCAAAAACACTATTAGTCATATTTTCGGAGCTGCAAGCTGCTAATTTTTGTCTTTTATGAAAAATACGATAAATAAAGTTTAACTGAACCTGCTTCCCTTTCTTAAATAACCGCACGCGATGCCTGCTTATCAAATGCCTTTTCATAAAGCTCAAGCATCGTTTCCCCCGCCCTTTTTTCATCAAATCTTTCGGCAACTATCCGCCTGGCATCAGTGGCGATTCGGCGGCGTGCCGTTTCATCACTCATCAGATTTAGGATAGCATTTTCGATTGCCGCCGAATCATACGGCGGAATCAGAAATCCCGTTTTCAAATGCTCGACCGCTTCGGGAATCGCATTTATATCCGACGCAATACAGCACTTTTCAAACGCCATCGCTTCGAGCAGCGCAACGGGCAAGCCTTCCTCTAAACTCGGCATTACGAATAAATCCGTCGCCGCGAGAAGATTGAACAAATCCGTCCGACTTTGCCCGATTTCTTCGGCGGATAAAAACCGAAAATGTTTGTCCAAACCGTATGAATTAACCTTTTCGAGAGTTTCACGACTTAACGGCGATGTTCCGAGCCAATAAAAAAAAATGTTTTTGTCTGTTTTCACCAAATTTTTGAGCGCATTTAACAAAACCCAACAGCCTTTGCGTTCAATAAATTGACCGACGTTGCAAAGCCAAAACTTTTCCGCCGGAAAATCATATTTTCCGGCAATCTCATTACGGCTCGGTTTATTTCTCAAAATTCCATTGATTTCCTCTATGTTCACGCTTGAATAGGCGACCTGGATTTTCTCATATATTTCCCCTGAAATATACGGTTTCAGACTTTCTTTAACTTTTTGGTTGGAAGCCGCCAAATGAAAATTATTTAGTTTTGTCAAAGCTCGGAATTTTAACTTCCACAAAGATTTACGCCAAGCCGCGATTTCCGGCAACGGCGTATGAAAAGTAACGAAAGTGTCGGTTTTGGAAGCTAAATAGAACAGAAGCGTCAAACTCGTCCAGGGCGCGGCATCTATTTGAATAATGGAATTTTTCAAATCCTGCCCTGAAAGTTTTTTGGCTAAACTTAAATTACAAAGATAATCGTTTATCCGTCTTTCAATCCTGCGTCCTATTGTCGCGGCTTCCGCCCGATCCATTTCGCTCGGGAAAAATTCAAACTCGACATCGTTTGATTTCAAATAAGCGAGAAGCTTTTCGGCTGAATTTTCCGGCAGAATCGCTTTGACTTTATACTTTTGCGAAACGAACCGCATCAGCGACAGAAAGTAAATTTGCACGCCGCCCCAATCGACATAATTCCAGGCATAGATAACTTGTCGCATAAAATTGAAGTGTGTATTGTAATAATTATATGAAGAAAGTTCTAGTTACGGGCGGTTCGGGTTTAGTCGGCAGCCACCTGAAGGCAGTTATGCCCGACGCCATTTATATCTCATCAAAAGATTATGATTTAACAAGCGAAGCGGCGGTTAAAAATTTGTGCGAACAAGGCTGGGATAATATCATTCATCTCGCTGCCAGAGTCGGCGGTATAATTGACCATCTTACCTTTCCGGCGGAATTTATCGAGCAGAATTTATTGATAAACACTCTTCTTCTGAAATATGCGCGTCTCAATAATGTTCCGCGTGTAACGGCGATTCTCTCGACCTGTATTTATCCGGACGTTTATGAAACCTATCCGATGGTAGAAGAAGATTTGCACGATGGCAAACCGCAGGCTTCGCATTTCGGCTATGCCATTGCCAAGCGTTCGCTCGCCGTCCAAATCGACGCTTATAACAAACAATTTCAAACCGAATATAACTACTTAATCCCCTGCAACTTATATGGCGAATTCGATAAATTCGATGAAGAAAAAAGTCATTATTTAACAGCGCTTATCGGAAAGTTGATCAAGGCTGAGAGAGACAATAAAAAAGAAGTAAATTTGCTCGGAACGGGTAAACCGTTTCGTCAGGTTTTATATGCCGGAGATTTGGCGAGAATTATAAAATACTGTGTCGAAAACGATGTTACCGAATCATTCAACGTCGCTACCGACGATAACTTGAGCATTCGACAAATTGCTGAAACTGCTTTGAAAGCCTGTGGTTTGGAAGATTTGGAATTGGTATTTGATGCAAGCAAACCGGACGGACAATTTAGAAAAGATGTGTCCAATGCCAGAATGAGAAAAATTATGCCGAATTTTCAGTTCACGCCCTGGGAAACGGGAATCAGACAGGTTTATCAGTATTACAAAAATAACAATATCGTATGAAATAGAGTTTGATTTTCATAACCGATTATTCTTTGACTATTTTATCGGCAAAAATCTCGGCAAGCGGTTTTTCCTTTGAATCATAAGCCCATTTTCCTTCGGCATTTTTGCCCAAAGCAAGTCTCGCAAAAAATAAAAGGAACGCCGTAAAACCTTCAAGACGATTCGGCGCGGCATCGAGATGTCCGTAAAGGCGACGACGCAGACTGTTTCCGTTTCGCTTGTCAATAAATAATGTCCAAAAAAGTTTTTTCAGAGGCATTTCCCGTAATTTAGGTCGAACGTAGTTCGGCTTACAGAAAACTCTCGCCTTCGGTTCGATTAAAAGCCGCCAGCCTTTTTTTCGCATTCGCGGCGTATATTCGGCATCACCGAAATGCGGATAGCGCTTTTCGTTCATCAAGCCAACCTCATGTATCACTTTAACCGGATACAACACGCAATTGCCCACAATAATTTCGACTTCCCAGGGTTTTTTAGGAACCGTCCAGACGGTTTGGTTTTGCCAATGCCGAAAACCGCCAGACCAAACGTCCCATTTCGGCGAAGTTTGAAAAAGTTTATGCGGTGCATCCCAGAGCAGAAGCAAAGAACCAATTACCGATTTCGGAAATTTCTCCGCGCATTCAATCATCCGAACCAGAAAATTTTCATCGAAAATTCCATCGTCGTTAACCGTCAGAATATAATCGGGGTTGTGTTTCAGAGCGGCTTCAATGCCTCTGTTAATTCCGCCCGAATACCATAAATTACCGTTGCCCTCGATTAATTCTATTTCCGGGTAACTTTCTTTGACTGCCTGAAAAGTTCCGTCCGTTGAAGCGTCATCAACGACGATAATATGAATGTCAAGGTTTTCCTTTTTTATTCGTGAGAGACTTTTCAGGCATTGCAAAGTAATATCACGCCGATTATAAACCGGCGTGACGATTTCTACTTTGATTTTATTTTTGTTTAAATCGCGCTTCTGCTCGACTGAAGTTGTGCTTTTCATCACAAAAATTCGATTTACTCGTCGTCTTGCCTGTAACTATCACGATGGTAATAGCTTTGATAATAATAATTGTTGTCTTGCGAGCGAAGGTTGACGTTGTTCAGGACCACCCCGAAAATTTTCGCGCCGATGTCTTGAAGCAGTTGGCGTGAACGACGCACAATCTGGCGAGAACTCTTTCCCGAATGAACGACGAGAATAACGCCGTCAACCATCGAAGCAATCAAAACTCCGTCGGTAAAAGAAGCAATCGGCGGCGAATCGACGACAACGTGCGTAAAACTTCCCTGTAAAAGCTTTAACAAATCCGCCATCTGATTTGAACCGATAAGTTCCGCCGGATTTGGCGGAACGGGACCGGACGGCAGCAAATTCAGCTTTGAAGCCTCGTCGTATTGAATGACGTTTAAAATATCATTATCGGAAAGCTCGCTGGCAAGTATCGTGCTTAAACCTTCCGCATTGCTGATGTCAAAAACCGAATGAAGACGCGGGCGGCGCATATCTGCGTCAATAATCAAAACCTTCGCGCCGGTTTGCGCCAGACTGATTGCGGTATTGATAGCGGTCGTCGTCTTCCCTTCCGCCGGCAGACTCGAAGTTACCAGCAGCGATTTCGGCGCGTGTCCGGCAGTCGATAGCAAAACGGAAGTTCTCAATTGGCGATATGCTTCAGCCAAGGACGAGCGCGAATCGGTATGAATTAGCAGTTCGGTATTTTGTCTGCCTTCCCCTTCGTCGTTTGCTCCGACCAGCAGAAGTCGCCGCTTGACCATCGAATCAATCGTCGGAATCGCCGCCAGAGCCGGAAGATGCAGATAGCTTTCGACTTCTTCGGTCGTGCGAATCGTGTCGTCGAGGTATTCGAGAAAAAGAGCAAGTCCCATTCCGAACAGCGTCGATAAAAACAGCGCAGCCATTACCGATGTCAGGCGTTTCGGCGAAATCGGCGCGTCCGGCGGTATTGCAATCTGCGCTATGCTGATATTGTTGTCTGTTCCGACAGCGATAACATCATTTTCACGCTGCTGTTTGGTTAGATTTTCAAGAAATCCTTTTTTGGTTTCGATGTCTTGCTGAAGCAACTTAAGAGAAACACCCGATTGGTTTTGACCCTGGGCTTGATTGTATTGTGCGTCAAAAGCCGCTTTAACGCTGTCTTCCTGCTGCTTTGCCTTCAAATAGGCGGTTTTTAAGTTATCTACTAAAACCGACGCCGTCCGTTTGCGAAAGTCTTCTAAATCCCGCTTATTACTTTCAGTCGCTTTTTTTAATCCTGCTTGTAGCGTTTCTATTTTTTTATTAACCTCAGTAACTTCCTGTGCGGTCGGCTGATATTCTTCGAGTAATTTGTTTTTTTCCGCTTCCAGCTCATCAATTTTTCTTTCGGCATCGTTGACGCGAAGCTGTATGGCATTTTCCCTCTCAGAGGTGTACCGGATAGCCAAATCTTCAACTTGAGCGCTGATAGTTTCGGGGGACTTTGTAACTTGATTGTATTTCGCTTCGGCATCCTTTCTTTGGTTTTCTGCTTCAAGCAACTGCTTATTCAACCCGGAAAGACGATCTATGACAATTGTTTGCTCATTTTCGGTTTTAAGAATTCCGGCGGCTGCGTTCAACTCAACCAATTTATTTTCGCCGCTCTTAATTTCTGACTGCAATTGAGCGACTCTTTCCTGCAAAAAGTCATTCGTTTTACGGCTCGTGCCGGAGCGTTTTTCCTGGTTTGTTTTAGCGAATATTTCCCCGATGCCGTTGACAATCAACGCGGCAAATTCCGGGTCGGTATGGCGAAACGCAACATTTATCAGGCGCGTATCTTTATAAGTCGCTCTCGATTCTCTGACCGGCTCGATTTCGATACTCTTTTTGATAATATCGACAAAAGGCGCAAGCCGAACGGCTTCGGCGATTTCCTCTGAAGACGCGAGCGTCGTGCTGGCGGAAATCGAAACCTCGTCGACACCTTTCGCCTCTTTTTTCTTGACATCGCTGGCGAGACCGACGGCTTTCAGCAAACCTCTCCAGGTTGAAACCGACTCGTCGGTTCTCATCTTTTGAAATTCCTTGTTGCTGTCCAGACTCAAATCCTTTATCACTCTTCGCAAAAGACTTTCGCTGTTGAGAAGCTGCAACTGAGTATTAAAATATGACGGGTCTTGATTGGAACTTGCTGCCCGACGGTCGTTTGTTACCAAATCCTGATTGGCTTGTTCCAAATCTACTTGAACAACCGCGACAGCGCGAAAGATATCCGGTTTTTTCGCCATATAAACCGCCGTCAGAGTCGTCAATAAAACGGCGATTCCGATTACCAGCCACAATCTTTTGCGGATTGCCCGCCAGTAATCGACAAATTGAAAACCGTCCTGAACATTAATTTCACGATACGCTCCATAACCGCCCGCGTTTGACGGCAGGGGCAATTCAAACGGACGCTCGATTTCAACCGTTTCAACTTTTTTCTGTATTAGTTCACGACTATCTTTCATACATTTTTAAGGTAAAGGCACACGCAAAAATACACTGGGCAATCCGGTCGTTAGTATTTTCCACATATTCTTCTGCACGGATTTGCCCGTACTTGAGTCTACCTGAACAATATCGTTAGCCTGCAAAAGCGGATCCTGGATTTTTTTATCCCGAATATCCTTCAAATCATAAACCAATTCGGTTTTTACGCTGCTATTCAGTTCTTGTCTTTGGATGACAATTTTACTCGTTTTAGCGGTTCTTTGCAGCCCGCCCGCAAAAGCGATCGCCTGCGTTAAAGAAACGGATTCTTTAAGCGGAATTCTGGCTGGCTTGAAAACTTCGCCGACCACATATACTTCTGCGGCTTCCAGAACAGAGACAATATCGCCCGGTTGCATCCAGGGATTTTCCTTTCCTTCGATAACATCTTTTAGATTATAGCTTAGAAAAACGACATCATCTTTTTCATCTTGCAAAGCGACATCTTGCGAAGCCGGACAACCCGAAACATTACCGACTCTGGCAACCTGTATTTTAACCCCGGCAAATTCAACGTCATAGCCGCCGGCTAAAGAAAGAAGTTCAAGAAGACGAACTTTTCGGTTGAGAAAAAAACTTCCGGGTTTTTTTACTGCGCCCATTACGGCAAATGCCTGCGACTTCTGGTCAACCGATCGGACATTGACGAACGGATTTCGCAAATAGCTTTTGTAAAGCGTGGTGATTGAATCTTTCAATTCTCCTTCGGTTTTACAGGCAGCTATAATCGGCTGGTCGATGCGCGGCATAGAAATCGTTCCGTCGGGATTAACCGCGACGACTTGTGAAAGCTCGGGATGTTTGAAAACCGTAACTTCGAGCGTATCTTGAAAACCGATTCGATAACGTTCGTTGGCAGTGTCTTTGTAAGGATTTTGGTTATCTGCCGGATTGATATTTTTCCCAATTTCTAAATCGCCGCTTTTTTCGTTTTTCGGTTGAGCAGTATTCTTCTTGGCTCCCGATTCATTTTTCTCAGTCGTTTTGGTATTTTCCGCGCCTTGAGCGAAAACCTGAGAAGCCGAAAAGTTCAAGAAAAACACGACAACCGATAATATCGAATAAAATTTTATTGCTTTCATAATGCCTGACTCCAGATTTTTTCTTAAAATAGGAAGGAAATTTAGCTTTTGATTCAAATCCAACGCGAAAAGTTTATAACGATAAAAAAAATGTCCGATTTATTTTACTGCTGAAAAAAATGTATTCTATCAAATCTCGTTAAAAAGAAACAGTCAAAACTTCTCGGAGCGAAAGTTTTCAAATTGCGGCTTTTAGCTTAAACTTTGAAGTTCGGGACAAATTCTCAGGAAATTTATGCAAAACTCTACGCCGATGCTGCGGCAGTATCTCGAAATAAAAAAACAATATCCCGGAACTTTGTTGTTTTTCCGTCTCGGCGATTTTTACGAATTATTCAATGAAGACGCAGTTATCGGCTCGCGCGAATTAGATATTACGCTGACGGCGCGGCACAAAGACACAAAAAATCCCATTCCAATGTGCGGCGTGCCACATCACGCGGCAGCCGGTTATATTTCAAAGCTGGTCAAAAAAGGTTACCGCGTGGCGATTTGCGAGCAGACCGAAGAAGCCGGACAGGGAAATAAATTGGTCAACCGCGAAGTCGTTCGCGTTATCACGCCCGGAACGGCGGTTGACCCGCAGCTCGTCGAATCAAAAGAATCGATTTATCTGGCTGCGGTGTGCGGCGCTGGCGAAACCTTCGGCGTTGCGTTTCTGGAACTTTCGACCGGAGAATTTTTCTCGACCGAAACGAGCGGCGCGGAGGCTTGGGCAAAAACCTGCGCCGACATTGAAGGTTTTGCGCCGCGCGAGATTCTCTTTCCCGAATCATTACAAGTTTTAATCGAAAATTCCTTTGCAAATCCGACTCAAAAATTTATTAACGAATCGAAAAATGTAGTTTCAATTTCGCCGCCTTCCAATAAATTCGCGGCGACTTTGACGCCGCTCGATGATTGGCTTTTTCATCTCGAAGATTGTGAAAATCTTTTAAAGAGACAATTAAAAGTTCGATATTTGTCCGGTTTCGGATTGGAAGGCAAAACCGCGGCGATTCGAGCGTCGGGCGCGTGCCTGCGTTACGCTCAGGAAACGCAGCGGGCGTCAGCCGAACATATTTCCGAAATAAACTTTTTCGAGGCGAATGAATTTATGGTTTTGGATGCGATTACGCTCAAAAATCTCGAAATCGTCGAATCGCGCAAAGAAACAAATAAACGCACGCTGCTCGGCGTTATTGATGAAACCGTAACCGGAATGGGCGGGCGACTTCTGCGCTCCTGGCTGCTTCGTCCGTCGGTCAAGCGAACCGAAATTCAAACCAGACTTTCCGCCGTTTCCGAACTGACCGATTTGGTTTTGCGCGACAAGATTCGTTTTCTTTTAAAGGAAGTTGCCGATCTGGAGAGATTGGTCGGACGTTTGAATTTGAGGACGGCGACGCCGAGAGATTTGCTCGCACTGAATCGTTCCATTTCACAAACGCCGATTATTAATCAATCTCTAGCCGATGCTCAATCGCTTTTGCTGCAAGTTCTGACGGAAAATATCTTCGAGCTTCCCGAAATTCGTGATTTGATTGAAAAATCAATCTCCGACGAGCCGCCCGTCAACATTGCCGACGGCGGCGTTATCCGCGAAGGTTTTAATGATGAATTGGACGAACTGCGAAACATTTCCCGTTCGGCAAAACAAACAATTGCAAGTTTTGAAGCACGCGAGAAAAGCCGCACCGGAATTCACAACTTAAAAATTAAATTCAATAACGTTTTCGGTTATTTTATCGAAATCTCAAAAGGAAATCTCGGCAAAGTCCCGGAAGATTATGAACGCCGCCAAACTTTAACGACCGCCGAAAGATATACGACGCCGCAGTTGAAAGATTGGGAGCAGAAGGTTTTGGGCGCGGACGAAAGTATCAAAGAAATCGAGTCGGAGATTTTTCAGAAAATCCGCGCCGAAGTTACAAAGGAAACGCAAAAGCTGCAATCTACCGCGCGCGCGCTCTCAACCTTGGACGCGCTGGCAAGTTTAGCGGAAGTTTCCGCAAAATATGATTTCGTCGCGCCGACTCTGCACGACGGCGACGAAATCGAGATAAAAGGCGGCAGACATCCGCTGGTCGAAGTTTTCAGCGGGCAAACCTTCGTCCCAAACGATTTGTATTTGAACAATTCAACCGACCGCCTTTTAATTATCACGGGTCCGAATATGGGCGGAAAATCGACGATTTTGCGGCAAATTGCCATCATTCAAATTCTCGCTCAAATCGGTTCGTTCGTTCCTGCAAGCTCAGCCAAGCTGCCGATAATCGACCGAATCTGGACTCGCGTCGGCGCATCGGACGATTTAGCGTCGGGGCGTTCGACCTTTATGGTCGAGATGACGGAAACCGCGGCGATACTGCATAATGCTACGCCGCGAAGCCTTGTTTTATTGGACGAAATAGGACGCGGCACTTCGACCTTCGATGGGCTATCAATCGCCTGGGCGGTTGCCGAATACCTGCATAATTCGCCTGAACATTCTGCTAAAACTTTGTTTGCTACCCATTATCACGAATTAACTGAATTAGCCGAAAAACTTCCCGGCGCAAAAAATTATCAGGTTTTAGCAACCGAAAGAAACGGTGAAGTCGCGTTTCTTCATAAATTGCAGCCGGGAAAGGCTTCAAAATCTTACGGCATTGCCGTCGCGCAACTCGCAGGTCTGCCCGCCAAAACGATTACACGGGCAAAAGAGGTTTTATTGAAGCTGGAGCAATATGAATTAGCCGTATTTGCCAATACGAAACAAAATTCCGATGTCCTGGAAAAAGAAAATGGTCAGACTGTAAGCGGAAAACTTTCGGCTCAGTTTTCATTATTTGCAAGTTCAAATGAGAATGTAATTAACGATTTACGCAAGGTGAATTTTCAGAATATGACGAATGATGAATTGAGAGTTTTTATTAATACTATCCAAAATCGAATCGTTTAATGATAATAAAAGTTAAGCTATACCTTAACAGTCTGAAATCCAACTTCTAACCAAGCACTTTAACTTTATGCTTTTAATTTATTGTTATGCAAAAAATTGACCATTTATCACTTGAGAAAAAAATCGGGCAAATGTTTTTTGTCGGGCTTCCGGGCATTGAGGTCGACGCGGAAACAAAACTGCTTTTGGAAGAAGTATCGCCCGGCGGCGTCTGTCTTTTCAGTAGAAATATACGAAATCCAGAACAAACGAAGAAATTTCTTAAAGAAATACGCGAGGTTTTGCCAGTTGAACCGTTATTGAGTATCGACCAGGAAGGCGGCTTAGTTGACCGTCTGCGCCGCATAACAACTCCGATGCCTTCCGCCGTTTCAATCGCAACTGCTCAAGACGCTGAGAATCTTGCAAGAATTACGTATGAAATCCTGCTAATGTTGGGTTTCAATATGAATTTCGCGCCGGTAGTCGATGTATTAGACGAACTAAGCGGCAGCAAGTCAAACGGTTTGTATTCCCGCGCTTTTGGAAAGTCGAAGGAAAATGTTGTCGAGCTGGCTGGCGCGTATCTCAAGACTTTGCAGGACGGAGGCTGTTTAGGCTGCCTCAAACATTTCCCCGGACTCGGCGCGAGCGAAACGGATTCGCACGAAGATTTGCCAATCGTCAATTTAACCCGTGAAGAATTGTTTGCTACCGATTTATTTCCGTATCGAGAACTTTTCAAAACGGCAGAAGTCTTTGCCGTGATGGTCGCGCACGCCAGTTATCCGCACTTTGACTTGCAGGAAACCGGCGCAGATGGCAAACTTTTACCGTCTTCCCTGAGTTTCAAAATTATCGACAATCTGTTGCGTAAAGAATTAGGTTTTAACGGTCTGGTTATTTCGGATGATTTGGAAATGGGCGCGATTTTGAAAAATTACGGAATCGGCGACGCTTGCACGATGGCGATCAATGCCGGCGTCGACATGCTTTCGATTTGTGCCGACGCGGATGCGATTCGCAAAGGCTTTGCGGCGGTCGTTAATGCTGTAAAAACAGGTCTTATAAAAACATCGAGAATTGACGAATCCTTAAATCGAATTGCAAAAATTAAATCTTTGGTTCAGCCGCCTCTGCCCTTTAACGCGGCTCACTGGCATATTTTCTCCCGGGAAATTGTTGAATTAAATAAAAAAGTTAATTACAGTTATGGAGGTTAAATGATTTTACGTCGTTTATTTTTTTGTTTTTTTATTATTGTTTGTCTGATTTTTTCATTCTCCTGTCGCACTAGAACCAATGAGTTTGTAACCATCGCTCTGTCTGAAAAAATTTCAACGCTCGACACTTTAACTTCCACGGCTTCGGACGCGATTGCGGAAAGAGTTCGCAATCTGATGTTTAATTCGCTGGTCAAGAAAAACGAAAAATTTGAATATGTCGGCGAATTGGCAAAGGAAATTCAGACATCGGAAGACGGAAAAACGATAACTTTCGTTCTCCTTGAAAATATTAAGTTTCATAACGGCAAAGATTTTACTTCTGCCGATGTTAAATATACATTCGACGAGCTTTTCAAAAGTAACGGTTATAAAGCCGGCGCTTTTTACGAAACGGTCAATGACCAAAAAGTTTCTTATATTGATTCGATAGAAACTCCAGATCCGAAGACTGTAAGTTTTATTCTCAGTCGCGCGGTATTAAAAAATAAACTCCTTTCCAATCTCGTTGCCGTTCCAATCGTCGCTGTCGGAACAATCGAACAGCAAAAAACGCAGCCGATCGGGACGGGCGCGTTTAAGTTTATCAATTTCGACCAATCGCAAAATACCATCGAACTCGAAGCGAATGCGAATTATTGGGAAGGCGCGCCGAAGGTGCAGAAAATTCGTGTGAAAACCGTTCCCGACGCTAATTCCCTGCAAGCCGAATTGCAAAGCGGCGGCATTGACATCGCCCCGCTTCCGACCAATCTTTCGCCCGACGCATTAAAATCTCTGGAGCAAAATCCGAATCTGGAAGTCAAACAATTTAAAGGTTCAAACATTGATTATCTCGGTTTTAATACACAATCGCCACCGCTCGACAAAGTAAAAATTCGGCAGGCAATCGCTTACGGCATCAACCGCGAAAATATTATTAACCAGCTGCTTTTCGGTCAAGCCGAGATTGCCAATTCGATTTTACCGACCGAATCCTGGGCTTATAATCCGGGAAAAACCTATAATTACGACCCGGCAAAAGCCAGTCAACTCCTTAAAGAGGCAGGTTATAAAAATGAGCCGATAAAGTTCAAGTTCGGCGCGGGCAATGCCGCCGTCAGTCAATACGCGCAGGTGATCCAAAATTCGCTTAAAGAAATCGGATTAAATGTCGAAATCGAAACTTTGGAAAGCAATGTTATCCGGCAGCAACTCGCTCTCGGACAATTTCAAATGAACACGGGCAGATGGATTGGCGGAAATCAAGACCCGATTTTCCTGAACGATTTGTTTGCAACCGGCGCGATTCCGGGCGGCAAAGTTTCCTGCTGCAACCGCAGTCGTTACAGCAATCCCGAATACGACAAAATCATCGCCGAAGCATTAAACACCACCGACCGCGAGCAAGCCAAACAGCTATATTTTAGAGCGCAGGAAATCGTCAGCAACGATTTGCCGATGCTCCCGCTCTGGTATCCGGCAAATATGGTGGTATCCAATAAACGAATCGGAAATATCAAAGTTAATTCAAGCGGCGACTGGAATTTTATAAAAGATATAACAATCGAAAATAAGTAGTTTCCTTTTGAGTTGTTTGATTTTGAAATAAAAGTCGGACTTGACAAAATTTACTTAGTTTGTAGAATTATCATTTACGAACGTGCGGGAGTAGCTCAGTGGTAGAGCGCGACCTTGCCAAGGTCGAAGTCGCGAGTTCAAATCTCGTCTCCCGCTCCAATTTTTTAAATATGAAGGATGAAGGATGAAACTATTTTTATTCATCCTTCATCCTTCATCCTTTTTTCGGCGGCGTAGCCAAGTGGTAAGGCAGAGCTCTGCAAAAGCTTTATTCATCAGTTCGATTCTGATCGCCGCCTCCAATGTTTTCAACAACTTACAAGCATTTTACTTCCCTCTCAAAAGTCACTGTAGTAGAAATTGTAGTAACTTTATTCAGTCATCTTTTTCAATATAAACAACACCACGCCTGACAAAATCAAAAAAATTCAATTACTTTTCATTATCTTTCGCAGATGAGAAAAATTCATCGACATTGATTTTATAAATATTTTCAATTCTTATCTTGTTAAAATCACTTTCAAGAGCTATTAATTTCAGAGCTTCTTTTGCCTTTGTTGTTACTTCTTTGAAAAATGGCTCCGTTCCACCCTCAAATTGCAAACAAGTTTGTATCAAATAATATTTTTCAATAGAACTTTCAGATTTAAAGACATTATAAAATTCAGACACATCACGAGAAGCTAAAAATTTAATGTCTTCATAATCATTTTCTTTTTTAAAGATTCTCAATATTACCTTTTCAGTGCTAAATTCTGTCCTAGATTTTCTATTTAATTGATTAATCTTTTCACGAATATAAGAATCGTTGAGCCTGCTAAAAAAGATTGTTTCTAAAAAATTTTGTGTGAAATTATTT
Source organism: uncultured Pyrinomonadaceae bacterium (assembly GCA_964235785.1). Lineage (GTDB taxonomy): Bacteria > Acidobacteriota > Blastocatellia > Pyrinomonadales > Pyrinomonadaceae. The sequence continues at coordinate 309,030 of CAXSBF010000002.1, forward strand.
TTATGAAATTCTATATATATATCTACAAGATTATTTGCTTGATTATCTTTTTTTAATTGTCTCAAAATTCCGACGGCACCATCTAAATCATTTGTATCTAATGCCTCTATATTTTCATTAAATTGGGCAATCAAATTTTCAGTAAATTCTGCTTCATTATCTTCGAATGAGTTATCATATAAACGCCAAGTTTTTGAGTAATTACTACCTCCTTTTCTTAATTTAACTTCCTTATTCTTTTTGGCTAAGCTAAACAAAAAAGCATTTTCGTCTAAATATCCCTTTTCTATGTATAAAATAAGGGATTTATCAATTTCTGACAAAGAAGACCAACCATAGTCAGAGAGAAAATCAATCAGTTTTTCATCTTCTTTATTAACAGCGTCAGGATTACTATACTTTTTCATATAGAAACCAAAAGCAGAAAGCTCCTTTAAAGTTCCTAAGGAAATTGTATTTTCATCTCTACTGTAATAAGACCAAATAAAAAGGACGGCGGATTGTATTACTTCTTTTTGCACACTTTCTTCAAATTCATCTAAAAATTTAGATAAATACTTGGCAATTCTATTGATTCGTTGAAGAATTCTGAGATTTTTTATCTTTAATTTCAGACAACAAATTTTTAATAGGCTATAAAAAGAATCAGTTTCTTGAAAAATGAATCCAAACGCTTCCTCTGGAATTGGTGAAAAACTCAGCTCAATATCAATGAGTTTTTCGCTATGCTGATTAAAAATTTCTTTTCCATTATCTAAAATCTTTTCATTGTTTGATATGAAAACAATCTTGCAGTTCCGTTGCTCTTTTAATAAAGAGGCTAAACCCAAAATATCCTTAATGTCTATTTTATCGCTTCTTCTTTCTAAATCATCAAAACAAATTAGAGAATTATTTACTGTTTGAAATGCTATTTCACTTGCCCAACCTTCCGTATAGGCTCGAATTTTAGGGATTTTTTCAATGTGCCTAGCAATTGTTTTTAATTGAGAGAATAGGTTACTGGCACTCATTGAACTGTTTTTACCAACGACACTTGAATTTATTTGAGCCGCAATGATTGAATTTTTAAGCATTTCAAATGAATCAATTCCAAAAAGTGATATGTAAACATAATTGCGATGTCCAATTTTCCCCTTACTGCTGGCATTTGAGACTATATCATTCCAAAAATAAGTCTTTCCGCTTCCCCAAAAACCTTTGATTAATAAAAAATCTCTTTCTTCATTTTCTATAAAATTTTCAATTGCTACTTTTATCTGTGCTAAAGACATAAATTTCTCCCAAATAAAAACTTAATGAAGCTGATAATACACTCATTCAATTTGTAGAAAAAATTTTAATATAAATAGCTAATGTAAAGTAAAATGACATCTTCAACGAGTCTCTTTTAATACCTGAAATTATTTTCAAAAAATGTGTAAGATTTCGATCTTCTCTGCCATATATTTTATAGAGAATTGAAAACATAAATGTAATTAGAATGTAAAAGTCGTGACTGCCAGATACAAAGAAAACACTATGAAATATACGATAGTGTCCGACAATGAAATTTTATTGAACACCAATGATATTTGCCGGTTTTAGGCATCAGGGAACGACTAACAATCAGCATAATGCATTATCTTTGTATGGATATGGCGAGCGTTATCGAAGCTGCTCTGACCAATGACAAAGACGCTATAGAATTTGTCGATTGGCTTGAAGATAATTTCATGGTTAGGAGATACGAACAACGATTCGTTCGAATTATGATGATGACGAGAAACTTAAATGAAGCAAATGACAAGCTGCCGAAAGTGAAAGTTATTGATATTATGGACATTGAGTAACTCATATATCTTGAAAAAGCCTCAATTTAGAAATACCTAAAAACTAATTAATAGGAAATTTATGCCTGTTAGATTTACAAACCTGTTTAACGACCCAACTCCCGATGGTTATATCAATCAAAGATATGTAATAACTATGATGGAAATTGCTCGAAACCAGACAGATTTTACTGATGAGGAATTCAATAGCTTTGTGAAAGAACTTTTGTTTATTGCTAAAAAAATGGTTGCTACCTGGAAGCATAAAAATAAATATATTGAAATTGAAGATTCGTTGATTCAAATGGAAGAAAAGCGCGAGCCAATCGAAAAGCTTGATCTTCAACATTTGAGCTATTCGCAAGACCTCGCTTTAGAATTGGATGAATTTTTAGTCCAAATTAAAAGCACCTTAGATTATTTGGCGAAATTTCCTCGCGCAATTATAGGAAAAAATAATTTTCCATATTTACACACATTTGGTGATAAAGGCGGAAGTGTTATCAAAGCTTTAAAAAACAATCTGCCGAAAAAATGGGAAAATCAAAGTATAATCATTAAAGATTGGTTGCTTGTTGATCATCGCCCTTGGTTAGAGGTTGCAATCACCGCGCGAGACAAAATTAATCACTACCAAGACGGTGGTCTTGACGATAGAGCCTTTCTTGTTGCAAAAACTACTGTAAATGGTGAAGAAAAAGTTATTGTCCCAATGTGGCAAGATGGTTTCACTATGCGCGAATATATGAGACATACTTGGTATAATCTTGTTACTTTAGTCGAACAATTTACCGTTGGTTTTTTATCAATGAGATTCAAGGAAGGTATTGGATACGTTCATACAATTGTTCCGCCAGAAAGCGTAATGTCGCCTTTTATAGTTGCTCCCGATGATGCAGTAGAAAAAATCTTTACTATTGCACATATGTTACGAAAAAACTCGAAATCAATCATTGATACTGAAAATGAAACGACAGCCAGTTAATTCATCTAAAGTGTGTGATATTTGAAAGCAAACTCAAACTGCTCATTTTTGTTTCAATTTCCAAGCGAAGGCGGTTTAAACTATAAAAGATCCTCAGAGCAGTACCGTTTGTCTGGGTAAAATTCTTTACACAATTTTCTTTTAATGTTATTTTGCCAAAAAAAGCCCTCTATTGACAGGTAAACTAAATATTCAGTATGAAAGATTTATTTCTCGGATATTACACACCAACAGCAGATGATTTCAACAAATTGTGGCAAGAGTGCGTTTTCGCGTTTGATGCCAATATGTTGCTTAACATTTATCGCTATACACCAAAGACTCAGGAAAGTTTTTTTCTAATTCTTGAGAAGTTAAAGGGTAATATTTGGATACCACACCAAGCTGCTGCTGAGTTTTACAAAAGGCGAGAAAGTGTAATAAACGGACAGATCAAATCATTTGAGGAAATCACTTCTAAAATTGATTTGTCCTATGAAAACTTAAAAAACCAATTACTCGTCTATAAAAAACATACCTCAGTCAATATAGAACAAGTTTTTAAGTCAATAGAGGCTGGAGTTAAAAAGGCAAAAAAATCATTAGAAGTAGATAAAAAAAATCATCCTGATTTATCAATTGATGATCCCTTAAGAGACAAAATTGTTGATCTATTTGATGGAAAAGTGGGTAACCAATTTAATGAGAAAAAACTTGATGAAATTTATAGTAAGGCTCAACAACGCTTCAAGGTATTAAAACCACCTGGATATAAGGATTTAAAGGATAAAGAATTTCCTGACATATATGGTGATGTTGTAATTTGGTTTCAATTAATGGAATATGCAAAATTAGAAAAAAAACCATTAATTTTTATTACAGACGATAGAAAAGATGACTGGTGGCAAAAGGAACATGGTAAAACCGTTAGTCCCAGACCGGAATTAATAACGGAAATTTGGGGCGTAGCCAAAGTCCAATTCTATATGTATCATAGCGATCAATTCATAAAATTTGCTTTGGAATTTCTTAAGATCGAAAACCAGCAGTCGGCTGTTGAAGAAGTGCAAGAAATTAGAAAACAAGATGAAGCTCAGGAAATCATAGAGAATAATTATGCAGCTGCTGATTATTTTGTTAAGGCTGGTTTGGCATCTATAGCAGAATTAAACCCGAGAATGAAAGATAGTATGACTTCGTTGTTGAGAAATATTACCGGTAATGGCGCACTCGGAATCAATTCTAGGCTAGTAAAAAGTATTGCTCCAATGTTTGAAGATAATACATTTGGAATTAATACTGCTATTCTCAACAGTCTGGCACCAATACTAAGAGAAAGTTCAATAAACAGCAGCGCATCTTTAGCTAGAGCGATAGCTCCCTTAATGAGAGAAAGGGCATTTGGAATCAACGCTGGATTTGGGATTGCTCCATCTTTAAAAGATAGCGTATTTGGAATTAACACCGCCCCTATAGATACCTTGTTGAGAGGTACTTCGTTAGGTGATAATAGTCCTTTTGCGTCAGCAGCTATTGATGCATATCGTGAAAATAGAGAGAGTTTGCGATTACAGGGATTGCTTGGACGCCGTATAAGTCGCCCGATAAACGTTGATATTATCCCGAAATACTCATCTGATTTACCTAACGATAAAGAATTAAATGAGATACAAATTGAAGCCCAAATAAATAATTTACTCGACACAGATTCTGAAATTGATGAAGAATTTGAGAATTCGGAGCCAACAGATAATAGTGAACCTTTTGAATTTGATAATTTTCCTTTAACAGTAACCTTAATTCATCATAAGGACAGTCCAAACTGTTATGAATCATTGCATAAACTGCGAAAACCTAAAATTGATGAATGGTTTGAATGGGCGAATAATTTAGAACGAACTATACGCTATTTTTCCCCAGAAGAAATTATAGAAGAAAACGCTAAAAAGGATGGAGAGGATGAGGATATTACAGAAAAGGCTGATATTTTTTATAGCGAAATGGATGCAAACAAATATCTTTACGAAAAAACTATTTTGGAAATTGCCGGAGTAACAATTGATGACGACGATAATTTTCCCTCCAATGAATTTCGTGAGATTGACCCGGAAATTATTAAGCAACATTCATTGGAATTCGGTGAAGTTGTCATTAAATCCTTGTATGAATGTTACTGTTGGAAAGAAAACCCGGCTGTCTTAAAAGACCATGAAATATCAGTAAAACAAAGAGTGTATTTTCAATCAGAGTCCTTTGTTGTTAATCATATTCTTCGTAGTGCCGCCGAAACGGAGAGTTACAATTTTCGCACCCAAATTATAAGCGGACGTTTTTCTAAGGATGAAGAAAATCAAGAAACTATTGAATTAAAATTAAATCTACCATTAGCAAATGATTTATATAACAACCTAATTATCAACGTTGAAAATGCTACAGTTCACGGACAGACTTTTAACGAAGAAACAAAGGCTGTTTTTTTGGAAGAAATCAATCCTATTTATAAATTTCGTGTTTTAACGGAACTTTTGGATATAAATGCTTGGAATTTTGAAATTGACGACATTATCCTCTGAGGAATTTGTTTTAAGTTTTCTTTGCTGAAATACTTACAATTTCAATTCAAACCCTCTCTAAAAACCTACCAATTCCACCTTTCCCCGAACTGCTAAATCCGTTAAAAAGATTCTCAGGTTTCTCTGAATCTTTTTTGTTGGCGGAAACAATCTTTAAATGCTAATTTGAGCGTGAAACGAAAATAGACGACTCGGCGATAGAAAAACGTCAACCAAAAATTATCTAATGGCTGAAATTACACCTTCTGAATGGAATTCCAGATATGAACAAGAACGACCTAAGTTTGAAAAACTAACTAACAAACTGTTGTCGTTGCTCAAAGAAATTCTTGAGCGCGAAGGTATAAAAGCAGTTTTTGAGAGCCGCACAAAAGATTTAAATAGTTTTACAAGCAAAATCTCAAAGCCTGAGAAATCATATATAAATCCACTTACAGAGGTAACAGATTTATCCGGTGTTCGCATCGTTTTGTATTCTCTTGAGGACGTGGAGAAGGTTGTTGATATACTTTCGCGTGAATTTGAAGTAGACACCGAAAAATCTATAAACAAATCAGATTTGCTTGACCCGGACAAGTTCGGGTATCTGTCCCAACACGTCATCGTGCAGGTCGGGCAAACACGTCGAAATCTCCCTGAGTGGTCAGATTTAAGTGAATTATGGTCAGAGATTCAAGTTCGTACTGTTCTTCAACATTCGTGGGCGACGGTTGAACACTTTCTTGTGTATAAGAATGAGCAAGATATACCCCGCGAGTTTCGGAGACGACTTTTTCGACTTAGTGCTTTATTTGAAATGGCAGATGAAGAGTTAAATAGTTTAATTAAAAATATTCAAATCCTACAGGAGAATTATAAAAATCAATTAAATAATGAAAATTTGGACATCGAAATCAATGTTGATGCACTAAAAGCTTATATACAAACGTCAGACGAAATGAAATTTTGGTTTAAGGTTTCGCGGGTTAACATCGGAATCAATATCTACGAAGATGATTGGAGTAATTTGTCTAAAACTATCGAGGTGCTTCAATTCTTTAATTATAAATCTATAAAGGAAATCGATACTACATTAAAATCTGCACATAATTGGGGAGAGACGTTTTTACGAGATTATTTAATTTATACTTGGCGATTTCAAAATAAAACTTTAGACCAAATATCGGCAGTCGCTACTTTTGTTGTTTTATTGCTGACAGTTGGTTCAAACGCCGAAAAAATAGTTCAAAATAAATTAAGAGGGCAAGATCCTTGGGACACTTCTAGCGAAGTCATTGACCTTGCTCTAAATGCAAGAGGATTAAAATAATTTGCAATATAAGTCATTTTCTGTTGCCTGAATGTAAGCTGGAAAATCCCGATCCAGCACCCGTTTTTCTTTGCGCGTTCAGTAAATTGGACTCTATTGAGGACTCTAGTGACGGTTTATCTTTGATTACTTATGCAGAAAACCTGTACTTTTAATTTCAAAGAAAAATAAAAAAGAGGAATAATTATTTTTATAAATTACTCCTCTTTATTTTTTAGATTTTAGGCTACCTTTTGCCAATTAGCTTCAATTTTTCTAATGGCATTAATCTGATGTTCTTCTGTCGGATGAGCGTATCTCATAACCATTTGAATTCTGCTATGCCCTAACAATGATGCAAGCGTTACAAGGTCAACGCCTGCCTCTGCTGCGCGAGTGGCAAACGTATGACGTAGATCATAAAGCCTGAATTGTTCAACCTTTGAGCGTTTGATAGCGCCTCGGTGTGCGTTATTCAGCTTTATAATATGTGTATTAGCATTCTTCGCTGTTTTCATTCCAGGAAACAGAAAGTCACCTTCTGTGTTTATCAGACGCAATCTCAAAACCTCTATAGCTTTCTTAGATAAAGGTATTCTCCGGCGTGCAGCCTTTGTTTTGCCGTATGGAATAAAGATATAATTTTTCTCTAAACTGACATTACATTTTTCTAACCGACAAACTTCTTCGGGTCGCATTCCAGTTTCAATCATTATCTGTGCAACGTCACGCAGCGGCTGACTACAGGCTATTAAATAAAGCCTCTCTTCTTCCCTATTAACGACGCGCGTCTGTTCATTATCTTCACGCAAGAATTTAACCCGGCTGACTGGATTCTTTATAAGGTAATCGTTTCTAATAAAGTAGTTGATCATTGAACGTAAACAAGCCATTTCTTTGTTTACGGTCGCCGGTTTTATGGTGAAATTTGTTGTAGCCTTTTTGTTTTTCTTTAGTTTCCTTTGCGGAGCCAGTTTTTTCTGCTTTATACGCCACCGTTTGAAATCTTCCACATCTGAAACTGAAATTTGATCAAGTTTTTTGTTATCAAAGAATTTCAGTAATGGTTTACAAGCTGTCTCTATTCTCCGCAATGTATTCGGCTTCGATAAATGCTCTGTTTTTGACCATTCTAGAAATATAATTAACGCTTCCTTAAATAATGGAACTGTTTTCTTTTCTTCTATACCAACTTCCCTTTTTGCAAGCTGAATTCTATAACCACGTTCAACTTCTTCAGCATCGCGTTTGTTTTTACATTTGGTTGATTGCTGGAATCGTTTTCCCTCGAAAAAGAAATCCATCCAATAAATTATGCCTCTTTTAAATACTGCCATCGTTCCTCCTTTTAGAAGGATGCATCTTTTGATATACAATAAACGCATCCGTTTGTTATCTGTGATTAGTGACTTTCGGAAAATCGGCTTTATCGAAGTTGACCGCTTTGATAAAGCCATTACTTTTACAAAGTATTTACTACTGTTTTTTCAAGTAAACCTTGTTCTGCAAGACACATATTTAATCCTGCCGCTGCTGCAATATGCTTGCAAATTATGTTTAATTTTCCTGCCTTACAATTGCAGGTTCCATATCGTTTACCGTTTTCCCGATAAAAAGATGTCAGGTAGCGGTTTCCATTAATTTTGTTAACACAAACATACTTGCGTGGCACCGAGGTTCTCTGTATCAATAAGGTTGTTCTATTCGCACGAGCGCGTTCTATTGCATTTTGTAGTTTTTGGTCTGAATAATTTAATTCGATCATTTTTATTTCTCCTTTTTAGTGTCTACCTCATCGTTTTCATCGATTAGGTTATATTAATAATAGATCGCTAATGCAGCCCTAACTTTTGTAAATGCAACACTTAGTTGAAACAAACCGCTCAAAATTAAAACCATTCAGATTATCCGAAAAAATATTATCTAAATCTGTTCAACTCCTTTCAAAACCCAAATTTAGCCGTTCAATTTTTTGAACCATAGCAATCAAACAATGTCTTTTGCCCCGCCGGGCGGCATTATCGTAAAAACTGAAAATTAATCATTTCTCGTAATAAAAATCGCTTGCCCAACAGCTACCGGTTCTACTCGTGATGTTCAACAACTCGATGCTTTCCACCAACCATAGCCTTTGATAAAAACCATCCAGATGCGCTCTATTCATCATGTATTAATGCTCTAATCATTAACAACGAACATCTTTTAATAAGAAATCTGCAATATCATAATCTTCTTTTTTTTCATCACTGGATAATCGTTTTTCCAATAAATCAAACACTCTGATATTTGATCCGTACTTTTGTTTAGTCACCTGTGCTATCGCCGTCCATTGTTCAAATTTTGAACTATCGGGAAATAAAACTATTTGGCGTTGCTGATTAATAAATTGTAATTTTTCAGCTTTAAGATTTGCGCTTCCGCCCGTTGCCAGCCAAAGAAATTTAGGCATACACAAATTTGCTACGACTGCTGTTTTTTCACTTTCAACAATTGCAACTGGCTTTTCAGCATCCTCAGACAACAGATATTCACCGAAAAAACATTGCTCAAAACTAAAATCCGACGGCAGAATCATTTTGCGTTTAAGTTCAGAATGAACCCAAGATATTTGCTTGCCTTTTATCCTCCTTCCGGTTTCAGCATCGTAAAGCATTAATTTACCAGTACGAATTTGACGATTTTTGTCTATTTGCCAAAAAACTGTTCGACCGTCCGCCCAAGTCCCGATGAAATAACGCTTCAAAATTTCATTAACCGAAGCAATTGAAAACTGCGAAAGTAAAAATCTGACAAAATTATTGCCTTCATAATTTTTCAACGTTTCTAAAAACTTTTCTTCATTTATAAAATCTACTTTTTTCTTAATTTTTTCTGTTTGTATTACAAAATTCTGATTAGAAATTTTGAAAGTTCCGTTTTTCGATTTCCAATTCGGATTGTCGGCAAAAAACTGTCTCGGCTTGTAGTGGTAACCGCATTTAGATTCGCGGTTACATTTGCCGCAGATGTTGTCTAAATAAGCACCAGTTTCCGTATCAACATAGCGCGTAAATTCCTTAGCGTGTCCACAATTTGGACAATTATGACGGCTACGCCCGCTGCTATAGCTTTCCAGTGTGTATCTATGTTGCATAAAAATGTGTTTCCGGCGGTTTCACCTTTTTCACCAAATTCACCCAGTAACCAAATATTCAGAAAATATATTCATTCCGCTACGTTGTTTTTCAATTACAAATCCAAAATCATTTCTCAATCTTTGTGAAAAATTCTTTTTGTTGTAGGCTCGATAACCATCCGAACCACAAAAATCTTTGTATCTCAAATAAACGTCCTTCAATAACAGTGTTTTTGTCGAATGTTTCACCAAATTAAACTCTTCAATAAACATTGCAATCGAATCAGATTCCTGCTTGTATCTCTCTACCTCAAATTGGACAATCTTCGATTCCGTAAATTTCTTATTTTCTAAAAGACGTTGCAGCCCTTCTAAAATCCAATTAAAAACACCAGGTAGTTCATCTTTGATAATTTTCTGTGCGAGTTCCTTATCCTGTTCACTTTCTGGAATAGTGATACGAAACGGAATGATTATTAGTCGCCTAAAATAGGCGTGGTTTCGCTCAATATCACGTGGCAATTCGTTGCAGTTAAAACAAAGTTTTGCGTAATCTTCCATTTGAAAACTGTTACCGTACTTCAATCTTGCTTGAATCGGTTCTGTTGATACGAGATTTTTGAAAATGTCTTTTGTTGTCGTGGCATTTATTTCAGAACCATAATTAAGTAGCTTATTTGCTATCAAAGCTCGGTTATGTTCTTCCATCAAATTTGCCAGCGAGAAACTAGCGATATTTTCACGCCCGTAAAGTTCGCGCATAACATCAAATAAAACCGACTTTCCATTCGCTCCCGATCCGTAAAATAGTGCTGCCTTTTCAAGCTTCAAATGTTTAATAAATGGGTAACCTAAAAATTCTGCAACAACGTCCTGTAATTCCTTTTCCGGTAAGACTCGATTACAATAATCACGAAATTTTGGACAACTCGCTGTTTCATCGTAATCAAAAGGTAATTGATACGTTAGAAAATCAGACTTTCGAAATTCCCGAAGCTTTTGTGTATTTCCATCAATTTCAAAAGTACCGTTTGCAAAATTTACCAAAGTTTTATTGATGTCCTGCTCAACTGGCTCAAAATACGCTTCTTTTAAAAACTGTTTGTACAGCTTGTCCGTAAACTCATAATGTCTGGCTTCAAGACTACTAACGCCAAGTTCTTCAGCCGCCTTACTTAAAAAGTTCTTTAAAGTTTCACGATTGTTCTCTTTCCAATATTCGCCGTTATAGACATAAATAAAATCGTTTTTTCTAGCCAAATCAAAATTTTCTTTTCGAATGGTTTTCAATATCTGTTCAATACATAAAACGATTTGATGTTTTTGCGATAGTTTTTCTTCTCCGTTTAATGCCGCCAATTCGTTAAAATTAACGAGTTCGATTTTCCTCAAAATCACATTAAAAATATCTTTGTGATCCAACTTTGTTTCCTTAGTTTTTTGAGTCAAAAATTCTTCCGCTCTCTTTTTAATTTCAAAAGAATCTAAAGGAATGTTATTTTGCCCATCAACAAAACCGTTCATAATTTTTGGTTTCCTTTTATTAATAAATTTCTACTGAATTTTCAAAAATCTCTGAAATCTGCGACATTATCTTGAATTAAGGTTGGTACTCCTTTTCCGATAGTTCTTTCAAATATCGTTTTAATTCCTCCGCCAGAATTAATGTTCGTCGTCCGCTTTTTATTAGCTGTAATTTACCCCTAACGTGTTCGTTACGAATGTGTCCCTTAGAAACGCCGAGCATATTTGCGCTTTCATCTAAGGAATATGCAAGCTTTATAATTTTTTGATCTCGATATTTTTCCATACTCTCATCCTTTTTTGTCCTGTTTTTCGTGTTGGGTTATAATCTTATAATAATAGATAAACCCTTATCTTTGTTATAGTTTTAGGGATTTTCTTTAATATCAAAACAGCATCGGAAGTATTACAAAACTCAAAATGAGAAAAAATGTAATATTTTTTTTTGAGAAAAAATGAAAGAAAGTATTACGAAGTTAGAGAAAAATGGAATATGAAAAAAAAGGATCAAGAATTAGAAAAGAAACGGAGATTGATTTTATTAAAAAAACTGATAGACAGAGCAAACATCTTGCCGAGTTGGTATACCGTATCCGAGATTCAGGGAAATGATTTTGACGACATTCATATTTCTCTTTATGAGAATATGAAAAAAATTGAGGAAGATTTGATTTTCCAAGGAACTAAGACTGGTGAAATTAAGAACAGAACTGAAAGAGATTTAAATAATATTAAAACTCGTACTGAAAAATTCCGCCAATATGTATTAAATGGCTTTGATGTAGAAATTACATTGGGAATGTGGGATTTAGAATACGGAGATGAATTTGAGAACTACGCAAACCTTCTGTATGGAGCTAAAATTCGATACGACTCACTCCTTTTCATACGGGAACAATTACAAAGAATAACCAAGTTTGAACTATCCCAGAGTAGAAATAATTATTTTCCACCTTCAAAGGGTGGATCTTTGATTTTGGATCGAGAGGGGATATTTCGATTTGAAATTGATGATCTAACAGAAGCTCTGATCGGAACAAATATTGATAAAATAAAGGAATGTGTTATCTGTAAAAAAATAATTTATCTACATAGATTAGATAAAAAATGCTGTAGTCTAATTTGTAGAAATATTTACAATGTTAGATTAAAGCGAGGAAAAGAAAAGTCAAAAGGAGAACGCCACAAGGAGGAAATCATACGTGAAAAATACACAAAGGCAAAAATTCGAAAAGGGTGAATTTTGTGAATTTCGTGAAATTGCCAGAGGAACATTTTTTATCAGAAATCCACAAAAAATTCCTTTTGGAAATTTTAAGGAGTATTAAAGTCCTTCATCTCAAACGTTTTTAAAAGGAGTTACCAAGAATTAAAAGAAAATGGCGCAGTTTGAAGGCTTCAAACCATCAACAGAATCTTACTGGCGCTCTATTATACTTTTCGGCAGAAATGTTGCCAGCTATAAATTAGCTCTTGGAAAAGCCCTTTTAGAACTCGCCGATAAAGAAAAGACTTCAATTAGTTTAGAAGAATTAGCACTTCCCTTTGCCAAACATATAAGAGAACATTTACAGATTTCTGATAAACAAGGTAGGTTTTCATCCAGTAGATTTTTAGATGCCCGCCGAAAATTCAATTAATGGGAAATTAATGAAGAAGTTTTAAGAAAGATTACCGTTAAACACTGATTAGGAAATGTTATTGACCCTTTCCATCGTGTAAATTAAGGCGATATATCCATCGGGTTTTATATTGAGGAACGACCTGGTGGCAACCGGATCGTCCTTAATGATGATCTATTGAAACTAAAGGAGTCTTTTTAGTTTGGAAATCTCACATCAGAGATTTGATTGCTCTTTCCTATTTCTATCATTCAATTATCCAACGAATAGATTTAGATGGCAGTTTTTTAGGTAGTGATATTTCATCATCAACTATAAATTCTAAAGGAATACAGGCTACTCGCGCGTAACACAATAATAATTGTAAGGGCGGTTCTCGTTTGTTATTTTCAAATTCTGAGATTTGCGAGGCGACAAGTGGACTTGCCTTATAGTTTAAACGATTCAGCATTTTTTCTTGACTAAGATCTAAAGCAAGCCGGATTTGTTTTAGTTTTTCAGCAAGATATACAGGTTTTGGTCATCTTGAGCGTCCCATCAGATTTCTCCTTTTGGGGTTCTCAAGCTAATTATTTTTTTATTGCCTTCACTACTATTTAGTAGTAGAATATCTCTGCTGATTGATTTTGCCCTGTACTCACCAGTTTGTGAGCCTTGGGCAAAATACATATTATCTTGTCAAACTATTCATCTTTCGCATATTAAAATCAAAATTATGCGTTAAAAGCAATCTAAAAACAATTTCTCTAAATGGGAAATACTACCAAATTAACCTAGAGAAATATTTCATAATTTCATTCCTTTAAGTAAATTTTCTTCAAATGAAAACTATTAAATGCCCGAAGTGCAGTTATCAACAAACTGCTGCAAATTATTTTTGCTTAAGTTGCAAATCATTTTTGAATTCAGGATCTGAAACTAAGTTTAGTAAAAACGATTTAAAGTTACTAATGGGTATTATCCTCGCCTTAACTATGATCAATACTCTAGGCAAAGCTATCTGGAATCGTGAAGAGCGAATGGCACAAATAACGGCTAAATCTTCTAGTATAATGGCAGCTACAGCGCCACAAATACCACAAGCTGAAAATGAGAAAGCAAATACCCATTCAAATCAAAGTTATGCGTATGAAAAACGACGAAAATTTGCTTTTGACATGCAAATGTTAACAGATGAAAGTAAATCTTCCTCTTCTACAATTCGCAACGTACGATATTCAACAGAAGGATCAGAGAACGATGTTTTAGTTCTAAAAGCTGAGGGTGTATCCGATAGCGATTGTCGATTCCTTGCTTATAGTGAATATGGCAAACTTGCCTCAACAATGGGTTTTCACAGATTAATTTGCCGAAACAGTTACAGCGGCAGTGAATGGTCAATAAGATTGTAACGACAAATTATGGAAATCTGGAAGCAGAACTTCAAAGATTGAAAAGTTTATTCATTGGCTCAATTCAAATCCCTGACTCAAATAAAATCAATACATTAAGGTCACTCTTAGAAGTAGCATTTTCAATGTTTGTGTGAAATGGAAACGCAATTTAAAAATTACAAATAAGGCAAAAGCTATAAGGATAAATTTTATCCTTTAAGTTTCTCATAAAATCCTCAAAATCAATTTGTTACTTTAAATATATGCCTACCGAGCGTTTTATTATCAGGCTTTTAACGAGTTTTGATTAACATTGATTTTTTATAGAATCGCTTAGTCAAGCGCAATAATTTTAACTACAACTATTTCCTGGCAAAAACTGAATATATAATAGCCATTAACATAGCTGGTATGTGTGAAACCGTATACATTAACAAATACGATATAACCGAATCAGAAACATCAAAACCTCGTCCACCTTTAAGTAATATTATAGTAAATGTAAAAAACAGACTTATAAAGAACGCTACGAGAATATAATTTGCATATCGAAATGTAATTTTATTATCAATTTGTTTTCTCTCTATTACCAAGTCTTTTTCTGTTAATCGTTTATTATTTTGTCGTTTATAATTTCTTGTTAATTCCTGCATTTCCCCTCCTTCAAAACGTAATAATCATTACCAACCGAGAACATAAAGCTATCGGATAATTAAGTGTTAATAATTGACGGGAATTTAAGAAATGAATTATTTGCAGCCCGTCACTAGGCTGTAATTTTGATTGGACGGAGTGAATCAAGAAGTATCTTAATCGGAATAAAAAGGCTCTTAACTTTATCTTTAATTCTTGCTTGTTCAATAAAATGGACAAATACCTGATTCTGAAAAACTTTAATTAAGTCTTTTATTGTATTTCTTAAAAACTCAAAAATGGCTTGGGTTTTCAAAAAAGTAATAAGTAAACATGAAAAGTAAAACTCAATCAACGATGCGAACGAAGCAACGAAATTAATCTTAAAACGAGATTTTCTAGTAAAGAGAAACTCATCTAATGAAATGAAGCTCAAGGTTTCAGAATTTGTAAGACTTTCCCAATCGAAAGTCCAAGAATCAACGAACGGCGAATTTTTATTTGCCATTGCAGAAGCAGGACAACAATTTCCAGGAAAGAAAAACATAATGAGGGATGATAACATTTAAACTGATTTTTATACATGCTGTTTTGGCTATAGGTTGTAACTTGGCTTATCGCATATTTATTAGTCGCTAACGGAATTAAAATCCAATAAAAAACTGCTAATTGTATGCAGTTTTCCGTTATAATGTGGTAAATAAAATGAAAAGGAATGGGGTAATAATAGATTTCAATAGACGAACTGGTTGGGGTAATATTTCAACATCTATAAAAGATAGTGTGAAGTTTCCATTTAATGTGTCAAGCATTTTTGGCTACAAAAATCCAGTTATAGAAAAAGGACAATTAGTAACTTTTAATGTTCAAACAATTTACGGTAAAAAAATAGCCATAAATATATTTTTTCTAGTAACGGATGAATCAGTACAGGAATTATCAGAACAGGAAAAACTACAAGAAATAATTAAATATCAATATGAAAATTGGGAAGAAATTGAAAAAATTATTGATGAAAAGTACGAACATGAAACTACAACTTCAACACTAGGCTCTATTGATATTGTGAATAGTAATCCTCAGAAATCAACTGATTCAAATTTTATTGCTTTAGCCTTATTTGATAATAAAATTAAATTAGTTTCACTTACAAAAGACGGTAGGTATAACTTTTTAGATGAAACCCAAAAATACCACAACATTATATATCCGTCTTTTTTTGAGACAATTGCCTTAGAACTTGCGATAGAAGAATTTGAATTTTTAATCAATAACTCAAAATCTAACGAGCATGATTTCCAAAAGTTCTTTGAGCACAATCCTGATTTCATTCTTAATGACGAATACAAACAGGCTCATCCTCATGTTGTTTTATCAAGAGAAAAAGAAGGAGAATTAATTACAGATTTTGTTTTAGAACCTGTAAGTCAAAACTCTTTTTGTGATTTACTTGAATTGAAACTACCATCGGCAAAGACTTATGTATTGAAGAAGAATAGAGAACATTTTTCAGCAGCTATTACACAAGCAGCCGCTCAATTAAGGGTTTATGCACATTTTTTTAACGAGGAAAAAAATCGCAGTAATTTTCAACAAATTTATCCACATTTGAAAATTTATAAACCTAAGATGTTTTTAATTATTGGTAGAGAAAGCAATGCAAGCCCAATGATAAAAAGAGAAATTCAATCTGAATACCCTCAACTTATCATAAATAATTTCGATGATTTACTAGCTCGTATGAAATGGAAAAAAAAAAGACTAGAAAATAAAAATAAGTTGTTTAGATAAAAATAAATTGCTCATAATTATGCGGTTTTTCTCATTCTCAAAGTATTGTGCTGCTCATAGAGTCAAAAAGGAAGCGGTAGAGTCAATAAACCCGAGTTGAAAGAAAAAGTCTTTCAGTTATGGCATAACAGGAGCCTTCAATGGTGCAGGATATTGAGAATCTAAATCGTAAATCATTAGAATCCTTAGTTGTTGATAATCCTGATTTAGAACGATTAGAACAACTACTTGGGCAATTTAACGTCTTTGAGGCTATTGGTGCTGTTCGTCACGAATTGCGTCATTCAGATTTTCTCGGTTTTCTTCTTGACCCGCAACAGAATCACGGATTGGGTGATGATTTTGTTCGTTTATTCTTGCAGAAAGTTTTATCATCTGCCGATGACAGGCAAATTCCAATTTCTCTTGTAGATTTGGATGTGTGGGACTTAAACGAAATCGAAGTTCTCCGTGAATGGCAAAACATAGATATTCTTTTAATTGATCACCATCATAAATTTGTCGTTATCATTGAAAACAAGATTGGAAGTTCCGAACACTCAAATCAGCTGCAGCGTTATCGTCAAATTGTAGATCAACATTATGCAGGTTGGAATGTTATCAGCATCTTTCTTACGCCGGATGGGGAAATTCCATCGGATGAATCATATATTGCGGCTGATTACACAATAGTCTGCGGAGTTGTTGAAAGGATAATCGAAAAACGCGCATCAACAATCGGAGTTGACGTAAAAACCCTACTTGTTCATTATTCTCAAATGCTAAGGAGACATATTGTGAGTGAATCTGAAATTGCAGAACTTTGCCAGCGAATCTACAGAAAACACAAGATTGCATTAGATTTGATATTTGAACACCGACCTGATCAACAGGCAAGAATCAGGGATATTATGGTGAATCTGATCAACAATGAACCTAGTGTGAAATTGGATACGACATCTAAAGCTCTGATTCGTTTTACTGCTACTGAGTGGGATGTTCCCCTTTTATTAAAGGGAGAAGGCTGGACAAAATCAGGGCAGATTTTACTTTTTGAAATCTATATTCAGCAGGATGAAATGAACATGGTTCTTTACATCGGTCCCGGACCTGAAGCTATTCGTCAAGCTTTATTTAATATGGTTCAATCTGAAGATTCGGGTCTTCGTTCTTCATCCAAAGCGTTAAATCAAAAACACAACTCAATTTATCGTAAAAAGTTTTTGAAGCCAAAAGATTTTGAGGAAGAACATTTGGACAATTTGGAGGATAAAATTAAAAATGTTTGGGACGAATTCATTCAAAATGATCTTCCTAAAATTTTGAATTCTGTTCGAAATAATCAGGAACTTTGGCAATTCAATATTTAATAAATAAAGCTTTATTTTGAATCTGGAGCTTTAAATAAATTGACTTACATAAAACATGCATTTTTATTTATTGGTTTTATGTCCAATAATTGTGGTTGATTTTTTTGACCTAAATAGACTATATTTTTGCAGAATAAAGAAGCTTGTTGAATTTAAAATTCAAAAAAAATTCACTATAAAAGCTCAGATATAGGTGATTTTGAAATGCAGTAATATACCAACTTTTATAATAAGTAAAATTTAATTCTCTATTGCTTTGTAGGTTTGTTAGATACCTCAAATACAGGATAAATCTAATCTTATTGTTTAATTACATTTAGAATAAAGCAATATATTTCAACCTTAAATTACTATTTAAAGTTAAATAATCGTAAATAATAAATTTTGTTCAAAATAAAATTATGGAATACAGTAAATCGAGAAGATACTTTTTAAAGATTCTAGGACTAGGTTCTATTGGCTTGTTTACTACCTCTAAAGTGATTGATGCACATAACAATGGACTAATCAGTGATTACAATTTAGAAAATACTCCCAATTACCAGGTAAATCCCGATACAGTAATGGCTGTCGCACAGTTTGCTTACAGCGCTTATCAAACTATGCATGGCGGCAGTAAAGATCCACTCCATGAAATTGTTGGAATGCTTTCCGCAATGAATCAAAAATTAGATGGGATAAAAGGGCAGCTCGAAGTAATTTTCGCTAAACTACTAAATATACCCAAAGAAACTAATTACTTGATGTATCTAGGTGATATGGTTGCGGTTTTTGAACAAACAAATACTATATATAATGATTACAATACTGATATAAAAACTTTCGGCAAAGTAAAGGGGAGAAGAAAATTCAAAGCTGCATATGAAAGCCCAATCAATGACCACTTAATTAAAATTCACGGTGCATTTAACAATCTCAAAAATTCTTTTGATCCAGTCACTGTGTCATTTATTACTATATGTTCACGCGTTGATTTTGAGCTATCCAAACTTATCAATAGAGATAATGCATATGTAAAGAATCAGATGGTGGCATACCTTGATTACTTTAAAGATGCTTTATGGCTTAATCCTAATAACCTATCTGCTCAAGCTGAAAATCATCGTATATCACTTGAAAAGTGGAGAAGAGATCAGTCTATATTTCTAATCCATCCCTTACCAGTTGGTCGCACCGATTTCTATCAATTAAAACCTAATCAATTGGATTCGAGTATGTTTAATGCTAGTGAATTACATATTATAGAACAACTTCATCAATTAGGATTATTAACTGAAGACGACCAAAATATAAAATTTCACTATGAAATTTCAAGTTTTACATATGGTCAAGCACAATTAGCACAAGACAGACTTAGAAGTGAGGGTTATCTACGTCCTAGAAATGATCCTCAACATAATTACATACCTGAAGATCAAGGTAATTACAGAATTGATGCGTTCAACCAATTGCTAAAAGAGAGAACCGAAACGAATACAGTTCATTACAAAGATCATTTTTCGATGCTCCTTTCCATCTTATCTGCACAGCAGGCAGCCATAGAATCCGTAAAGTTTTTAAATAAAATCATCTTACTAAAAAAATAGAATTTAAAGAATACATGGGATTAATAATTTCGGTTGTTCCTAAAGGAAGTTTTGAAGTTTTGAAACTTATACCTACCCCGCAACAAACTTTCTTTAAAAATTTTGCAGGAACAGTTAAATGGGCTAATTCTAATCTGAATGAAGTTCCCGATAGAGAAAGGGATTGTAAAGTCTACTTTGAGAAAATTTACAAACTAATACCTAAAAAAACAGATTATTACTTTGTAGTAGATCAACTTATCAATAAAGAAACAGAACAAGTTGTCGAGAGTAATTGTCGTGTGCTTGGACCTGGATCCAGCGTAGTCGATGCATATTCCACAAGTTTGATATTTTCCCCCTTATCAACTCCCCCCCTTTCAAGACAAGTATTTCCTATTTTGAAAAAAGATGGTTACTTTGTAAAAGGAACAAAAGACGAAAACGGCGAGCTGGAATTTGGACGAACTGCAGATGCTTATGAATTAAATATAAGGTCAGCTCACGTAAGCTCAAGAGAAAAACTGAAGAAGATGACTCTTCAAATTCCCACTGACCAGCAAGCCATTCCTGAAGAATTACAAACAACTAAATTTTGGACCAATATTACTCAGACATATTCAGTACAGTTAAGGGAAAGACACGCACTTGATCGAATGATAGATTTAAATCAACAGTATGCTAAAGCAGAAACGGCATTTTATAATAACCTTAAGTTATACAGAGAATACAAAGATTTTAATGCTCGATTAAACAGTAGTTATGCTGTTGTTAGTTTGATGTTACAGGCAGGTTATATAGCTGCTTCTGCAATAGCTTCTAATAAAAACACAGCTTTAAAGAGTCAAATGGATCAAATGAAAGAAAATCAAGAAGCGTTCGGAAAAGAATTAAATTCATTAGATAAGGAAAGACAAAGTTTTCAACAAAAGGTTGAAAACTTAGATAGGCAACATAAAGAATACCTTCGGAGAAATCATATCCCAATAACTAATGTTCCGCGAATCCAATTATATGAATAATCATATTAAATTTTAATTATTTACTGGATTTATATTTACTTATTTTTATCATATTCAACCCAATCAATTGTTAGTGTAGTGAAAATTGTAGTAATCACCTGCATC
Organism: uncultured Pyrinomonadaceae bacterium; assembly: GCA_964235785.1. GTDB lineage: Bacteria > Acidobacteriota > Blastocatellia > Pyrinomonadales > Pyrinomonadaceae. The sequence goes on from CAXSBF010000002.1 coordinate 329,765, forward strand.
CACTGAAGGAGCCTGAAGAGATTAAATCTTAGCTTCTGTAGTGAAATTCGCCAAAGGAATGTAGTAATGTTATTAGAAATTAAGACTTTAATTGTTGTGGGCTGTTTTGCGGAAAGTAGAAAAGATGCTCTTGATCGTGTGTTCATCTGGTAATTGCGAAACTTGAACCCGACGCAAATTAGAACTTCATAACGATAAAAATTGAGTAAATCATGAGCAGAGGATTTGTAAAAGAAGGCGATCAAGAAGAAATTCCCATTTTAACGCCGAGAGCTTACTTACCAGATGGGGTGACCAACTACGTTACTCAAGTTGGTATGAATGAACTTTTGGACGAAAAACAGATGCTCATCAACGACCTAGAAAATTTAGACATTACAAATGAAAATGAAAGACGAATTGTCTCGAATCATATAAACGCAAAATTGCAGTTGTTGAATGACAGAATTCTTATTGCGAAAATAATAGATTCAGACAAACAATCACTGGACGAAGTCTGGTTTGGCGCAACTGTAACATTAAAGATAGATAACGAAAGAAAACTTCAAAAATATCAAATTGTAGGTGTCGATGAAGCTGATGTTTCAAGAGGAAAGATCTCATTTATTTCTCCAATTGCCAAAATATTGACAGGCAAAGAAGTCGGTGAAACAGCAACGTTAAAACATGCAAATGGAAATAAAACATTTGAAATTATGGAAATCGTCTATTAAAATTCCGGGAATTCCCAACCTTGTCGATTGTAAATTTTCGAATAAATTGAAGACATTATTTATATTGGATTATCAGACGTATTCCTGTCTATAAGAATCAAGTGTAGTGAAAATTGTAGTAATCACTTGCATCCACTGAAGAATATGGAAGAACACGGCAAAAAGTTAAATGTTTGTGGTGTAACTGCTTGTGCTTCTGTGTGCTTCAGTGAACAGAGGCTAATAATTCCTGCAAAAGCTTTATTCATCAGTTCGATTCTGATCGCCGCCTCCAAATAACTCGTTTTGCAATAATAACTTGCAGCTGAAAATAAAATTTCGCTTTTAATCTATAAATATCACTGTGTTTATATTTGTGCCTACCCTTTTCTTTTTAAGTAGTTTTTTGTTTTATTTTGTTATAGTTTTCCAATTTCTGAATGGCTTCCATTTTATGCGCTTCAACAGGATGTGCGTATCGCATAACCATTTACACGCGGCTATGTCCGAGTAACTCAGCAAGCATTACAAGGTCGACACCAGCCATTGTCATTCTGGAAGCAACGGTATTCCTTACCCATATATGCGACAGTTATGGACATTTATCCATTTCATTGTGCCGTAATGTGCATTGTTTAATTTTCTATTGGCTTTTCAATGTCATAGCCACCACGCCCCCGAAAATAAATACTCGCCTTTAGCGTTTTTGATTCGGAGTTGCAATACAAATTTTGCCTTTGCTGTTTATGATATTCGCCGCGTGCAGACTTTGTTTTTCCGATAGTATAAACAAAAATCCCTGCTCCAATTTTATATCCTGTTTTCGCAAACTGTAAATATCATTTTGACGGCACCCAAATTCCAGCATTAATGCTGCTATGTCTTGCAAAGGCTGACTAGCTGCTATCAAAGGTCTTGTTCAATCATTCATTCGGCTTTTATTAAAACGGGTAGTTTTTCACCCGAACTGTCGCGTATTAAAGAAAACTGGTCTTTATAGAAAAATAGCTTGCCGCTCGCGCCGCCGCTTTTGTGAAATCAACTTCCAATTTTATCAATAAAAAAATTCCCGGCAAGGTTTTCTTACCGGGAAATGAACTTTACAAATGAAACAAGTCGATCAACTTACATAAAATTGAAATCACATTTGTCTGACTTACAACCGTTACTTAAAGGGAAATATATTGACCTCAAAGTCGTCGTCCGGTCAAAACTGAAATTAAGCCAAATCAAAGCGGTCGAGATTCATCACCTTATCCCACGCCGCTACAAAATCGCGGACAAATTTTTCTCCGCCGTCATCAGCCGCATAGACTTCGGCTAATGCTCGCAGTTCCGAGTTTGAACCGAAGATGAGGTCAACGCGCGTGGCGGTCCATTTGAGTTTGCCGGTTTTGCGGTCGTGTCCATCGAAATCCGTTTCGGCATCCGAAGTCGCAGTCCAGGTCGTGTTTAAATCAAGCAGATTGACGAAGAAATCGTTAGTCAACGTTTCGGGGCGCGTTGTGAAAACGCCGTGTTTTGACGCGTCGTAATTCGTGTTGAGAACGCGCATGCCGCCGACGAGAACCGTCATTTCGGGCGCGGTCAGCGTCAGAAGCTGCGCTTTGTCGATCAGCAATTCTTCGGTCGGCGATTTGTGATGAGTCTTCGTATAGTTGCGGAATCCGTCGGCAAGCGGCTCCAAATGTTTGAAAATCGCCACGTCGGTTTGCTCCTGCGACGCGTCGGCTCGTCCCGGAGCGAAAGGGACGGTTATGTCATAACCGTCATCCTTCGCCGCTTTTTCAATGGCGGCGCACCCGCCGAGAACGATCAAATCGGCGAGCGAAACTCGCTTACTGCCGGAGAAAATTACGCCGGACTGCGCGTTGTTGAATTCTTTTTGGATGCCTTCGTAAACGTTAATCACTGATTCTAACTGAGCCGAATTGTTGACTTCCCAATACTTTTGCGGCAAAAGGCGAAGTCTCGCGCCGTTCGCGCCGCCGCGTTTGTCGGAGCCGCGAAAAGTCGAAGCCGATGCCCAGGCGACGGATACGAGTCGGGACACAGACAATCCCGAACCGAGAATTTTGCTTTTCAGTTCGGCGATGTCCTTTTCGTCTATCAACTCGTGCGTCGCTTCGGGAATCGGGTCTTGCCAAATTAAAGTTTCTTCGGGAACTTCCGGTCCGAGATAGCGCGTTTTCGGTCCCATATCGCGGTGCGTTAGTTTATACCACGCTCGCGCAAAAGCATCAGCAAATTCATCGGGATTCTCCAAAAAGCGTCTCGAAACTTTTTCATAATCCGGGTCCATCCGAAGCGCGAGATCGGTCGTCAGCATAAACGGCTGGTGAGTTTTGGAAGGATCGTGCGCGTCGGGTATCGTGCCGGCGCCGGTATCGCCTTTAGGTTTCCACTGATACGCGCCAGCCGGACTTTTGGTCAATTCCCACTCATAGCCGAACAAGTGTTCAAAATAATCGTGGCTCCATTGCGCCGGAGTTTTTGTCCAAGCGCCTTCGATGCCGCTGGTAATCGTGTCGTTTGAATGTCCTTTGCCGAACGTATTTTTCCAGCCTAAGCCCAGCTCAGTAATGCTTGCGCCCGCCGGCTCCGGTCCCATATGCGGCTGCGGTTCGGCGGCGCCATGCGTTTTACCGAAAGTGTGTCCGCCTGCAATCAGCGCGACGGTTTCTTCGTCGTTCATCGCCATCCGTCCGAAGGTCTGGCGAATAAGTCGGGCTGACCCGACCGGATCGGGATTTCCGTTAGGACCTTCCGGGTTGACGTAGATCAGTCCCATATGATCGGCGGCAAGAGGATTTTCGAGTTCCATATCCTCGGAATGACGGTCGTCGCCGAGCCATTCGCCTTCGGCTCCCCAATAAATGTCTTCCTCCGGCTCCCAGACATCTTGGCGTCCGCCGCCGAATCCGAACGGCTTAAAGCCCATCGATTCGAGAGCGCAGTTGCCCGCGATAACTATCAAGTCCGCCCACGAGAGCTTTCTGCCGTATTTCCTTTTGACCGGCCAGAGCAATAAGCGAGATTTGTCAAGGTTGGTATTATCAGGCCAGCTGTTAAGCGGCGCGAACCGCTGCGTGCCTTTCCCCGCGCCGCCGCGTCCGTCCTGGACTCGATAAGTACCGGCGCTGTGCCAAGCCATCCGTATAAATAGAGGACCGTAATGACCGTAATCAGCCGGCCACCATTCCTGGGAATCGGTCATTATCTCAAAAATATCCTTTTTCACGGCTTCCAAATCGAGCGTTTTAAATTCTTCCGCGTAGTCGAAATCCTCGCCCATCGGGTCGGACAGCGAAGAATGTTGCCGGAGGATTTTCAAATCCAGCGCGTTCGGCCACCAGTCTTTGTTTGACCGGCGAGTGCTTGTTGTAAAATTGACCGCGCCGCCTGTGAACGGGCAACGGGTTGATTCGTTGGTTTCCCAGACCTTATGGTTTTCACCGCGCTCCAAGTGTTCTGTTCCGGTAGGTTCGCCGGTTTCGCGGCTTGATTCGTTGGTTTCCAAAGCTATATGATTTTCCGTATTATTTGCCATTTTTTTTCTTCAATTTTCTTGTTTTCGTAGATTTATTTTGGAACAAATTCAGGCTGTCAGTTACAGCTATCTGCTCCGACAGGTTTTCAAATTTCTTGCTCGCTACACTCAGGACATAAACCACGCAGAGTCAGTTCAATCGACTCAGGTTTGAATTTCGAGCGGTTCGCCGCTTCTTCAAGCAGTTTGTTTGGAATAGTCAATTCCAAATCAACCAGTTTCCCGCATTTATTACAGAGCGCGTGGTCGTGCCTGGTCAATTTGCGGTCGTAAAGATTCGCGGCTGTGCCGAACTTAATTTCACCGATCAATCCTTTATTTTTCAAGTAATTCAGAGAATTATAAACAGTTGCGAACGAAATACCGGGCAAAAGCCGTCGTGCGTCATCAAAGACCTCGTTTGCCGTTAGGTGTGTATCCGATTCTTGAATTACTCGGAGAACGGTCTGCCGCCGTCTCGTTAATCCTAAACCCTCGATTTCTTTTATTGCGTGTTTCATTGTCTGAAGCTTGAATTAAAATAATTATAATTCAAATGTATGTCAAGAAAAAGTAGTCGGTCAATTTGAATTTAAATATAGTGGATTTGTTAGATTAAAATAAAAAAGCCGTAAGTTTTGACACTCGCGGCTTTTTGTTTCGATTTACTGAATCCCGGTTTAAAAACTCTGATCCTCTTTTCTGAATGGGCAATGAAATTAACTTCCGTAGTTTCTTCGTTGATATTGATCACCTGCAAAGATTGGCTGAACGTATAATGTTTGCCCGTTGCCGAAAGAATGTAAGTTTCACCTGCTTTGACGTCATCGAAACGGTATTCACCGGATTCGATTAAGGTAGTTGTTCGCGCGCTGCCGGATGAAACAGTCGATTGGGTTTCAGGTCTTTTAGGCTAGTTGAATTAAAATTTAAGGTACAAAAGCAGATGCGACAGGCTTATCGCCATTTTCACCAAAATGAAATGCGTCATACACATTGCTGTTGTTTCGCAAAATATAATACATACCGCCGTTAGGTCGCCAAACGGCAACATTCGTCTTACCGTCGCCGTCATAATCGCCTGGTACGGGTAAATCCGTCGAAATTCCAAACGGAATTGAGATATAACCCTGCTGGCTGCTTTGCATAATATACCAAACGCTATTTGACGGTCGATAAACCGCCAAATCGGCTTTACCGTCACCGTCATAGTCTCCCACAACCGGTTTATCAGTTGAGGTGCCAAATTGAATTGAAAAAATCCCGTCACGGCTTCGCATAATATACCAATAGCCAGTTGCCGGTCGATAAACGGCATAGTCCGATTTGCCGTCACCGTCGTAATCGGCTGTAACGGGCTTATCAGTCGATTCACCCCATTGCTGGATGGTATACTGATTGGTTGTTCCATTTAAGATATACCAAACGCCGTTTGATGGGCGATAAACGGCGAGATCTGCTTTTCCGTCGCCATTATAGTCGGCGGGAACGGGAACATCATTTGCCAAGCCAAATTGAACTACAGTTAATCCGGCGCTAGAACGTTGCAGATACCAATTGCCTGCTCGATAAACTGCAATGTCGGTTTTACCATCACCATCAAAGTCAGCCGGCGCGATTTTATCCGTCGTGAGACCGAACTGCGACTGCGAATATCCACTTGTCGAATTCTGCAAAAACCAATATCCACTTGACGGTCGGAAAACACCATAATCAGATTTACCATCACCATCGAAGTCAAATAATTTTTTGCCGGGAGTTACCGGTTGTCCGCCTTGAACGGTAACACTCATATTATATGTGTTGCGGGTACTAGTATAGATTGCGTTTCCAGACAAATGAACTCGTAAAAAATAATCAGTAACGGCACCGGTATTGGTTTGCTCCACAAGTTCACTATCGCCGACTGATTCTGAGGAAGCTACGGGACTAATGTCACTTCCGCGATACAAATTTATATCGATGTCACCATAATCATGCTCGAAGTTTGCGCTGAAAGTTACTTTGCTTCCGGTCGGCACACTTACCTTATACCAATCTTCATCGGCATATTTGACTTTTAAGTTTCCATAGAAGGTGTTATTAAGAACTGCGCGAGCCGCCGCGCGTGAATCGTTTTGCTCTAACAGGTCGTCGAATTCGCTCCAGGTTCCATTCATATAAGAAGATATTTGTGCATAAGTAAGATCAAATCTCCCGTAATAATCGTTGCTATTAGGATTGGAACAAGACGCTGCTCCTCCAAAAAGTTGTCCTACTAATTGGGGATTTGAAGAATTATTTAGCCATAGTCCGGAACCGGATGAACCGCTCTCTGTTGTCCCGCCGCCGATATTATTCCAGTCAACCGGAAGGAAATTAGCGCAAGTAATTTGCGAGCTGGGACAGTCGAAACTTGTTCCTATACCGCCATAAGATATTCGCTTGTATGCGCCATCTGGATGATGAATGCCTACCACTCCGGTTAAAAAGCCGGGCATTATAGTGGTCCATCCGGAAAAGTATGCACTCGTCGGAAGAGAGCCAAGTATTTGAAGTAAAGCAAAGTCAGTTCCGCTTATTGCATCTTTATTAGCAAGCAATTTTGTGACGTCAGAGTGTGGTTTACTTGTTAGACTTTGCCCGGCAATATCAAAATTCCACCAAATTCTAACTGACTGGGCATTTGCACTGGTTATTCCGCAGTGATTAGCAGTTAAAAAGAAAGGTGTGAAATCTACTGACTGGTTAGTCAAAAGAGTGCCGGTACAATACAGTTGAGTTTCTCTGTCTATGAAGTCAATTCCCCCGACTGATTTAGCCGTTTCAGTCCACTGGGAAGGAATATTATTGTGACAGAAATCTTCTTCCGGCGAGCTATACAGTAGCGGATCCTTGAACATATGACTGACGGCGGCGATGATAAAAGGGGTCGGCTCATTAACGGAGTTTTTGTTTGGATTGAAATACTCAATAATTACTTCGTCACCTGCAACAGGTGGCGTCCAAAAATCTCTTTTGCCACCAATAGCCTGCCCTTCAGAAACACTATGAACATCATCCGGTTTTTTTGCTGAATAAACAAAAAGACTTGCCCCCTCGGGTAAATCGAAGTCAATGAAATGCAACCTTGTCATTAGCGATCCCGGAGATTTAACCGCCATTACAGATACAAATCCGTCACTTAAGACATAAGTTTTACCTAAATTTTCCAAATCCAGCGACTGAGATAGTTTTCTGACAGCGCCAATTTTTAAAGGTTTGACTGACGGTTCAGCTAAAAAATCCGGTTCTATGCCTAGTTTTTCTTCTTCCGAGAGTGGAGGTAAAAGACGTAATTTGCCAGGTTCCGGTTTAATATTTCTAAAGATTTTGCTGTATGGCAATACACCACGTTTTACTCTTGTTGTCAGCGGTGCCAATGCTTTATCTTCGTGGTTCTGTTTTTGAAGACTTACGCCGGAAGTTGATATTTCTTGTCCTAAAATACTGCTCACATTAACAAGGAATGTAAGAGTAAGAAAAAAAGATACGCTGGCAATTTTGCTTAGAAACCGCTTTTTAGAACTTTTAGATTGAAATTTCATAAATTTATTCTTCTAATTCAGCTTTTATGATACGTGCGATAAATTCGTTTAATTAGAGTGTAATCATTGAGGATTACGTTAAAATTATAAATGTTGCCGCTTGCAATAAGTTTAATCTTTTCGTTATTTCCAATTTAGATTTCTTTGTTATACGTTTTGCTTGGCTATGTCCGACAATTATTCAATTTCGCCGAGCTTGCCTGATGAATTACGGAGGCAAAACCTATTTGAGCAGTTAGGTATTTATGCCGTTACTCTTTTAAGGACTTTAAAATTCGTTCGTGTAGCCTAACGTCACTACGCGGAAAATACCAGCCATACACACTATAAGTCCTTCTTGGATTGACAATCGGCACTTTCAATTCTCACATTCAGTCTTGCTTTATAAAAATTTCGGAGTTGCAAATTCAAACAAATATTTTTAATTTAAATACTTTTGCTCAAATTATTCACTCCGAACAATAAGCCGTCTTCGGTTTCAATTGGCTTTTCTATTTTTTTAGAAAGCATTGCATCTTTTCATTAAATGATATTGATGATATTACTGCTTCCTAAGAGTGGAAGCTTTTAGCGCATTCTGCCGGAATTTCTCAATGTCTTCTAATGACAAAATAAAAGCCTGGTTACCATCTGTCACTACTACCGACCCATTCTTCAACACATCTAAAACTTTCAACGTCGAAATTGCATTCCCTTTAGTGCTTGCTTGAAAGACCGGCGTAGCAGGAGCAAAACTTGGAAGAATGGATTGGGGATTCGCCGCCAAATCCGCAACCTGCGATTGCAAACTTGATTGAATGATTCCCGGTAATTCACGAACTTTTCTATCCCGCTTTTGTTTCTGCTCGATTGCCATTTGGTTTGTTCTTCTGATTAAATCTACCCGGAGGTCAAAGAGCTGTTGTTCTTTCATCTGCTCTGATATCGATGGCGCTATCGTGGGACCAAATGTTGGCTGAGAAGTCAAAGGCAGTCCGGATAAAATATTAATGTATTGATCTTGCCTTTGTTTTTTTATTCTGTATTCTTCTGCAACTTGTAATTGAGCTTTACGCATTGATTCAGGTATTTGTAAACCAGATTTTATACCTAAGCCCGTTGGAATAATAATTGTGTTTGTACCAAAGAGCGGTCCCGGTTTAACACCCGCCGGACGGCTAGGGGCATTCCATCGAATCTGCGCCGATGTATATGATGTCAACAAACCGAAAACCGCAAAAAACAATGTTGCGCGTAAAATATATTTCATAGTCATTTTCTTATCCTCCAAAATTTCTTTCTAAACTTTCTGTAACGAGTTAGGTAAATTTAACTCGACCTCTTTGAATATTCAGTAAAACTAAAGTTTACATACTGTAAAGTAATTTGTGTTTTCCGTCAAGCTGACTTTGCAATTTTAGAAAAATAAGTTACGAGTAGATAATTATATTTTAATAATATGGTGTTTTTTGCTACAATGTGTTTAATATTGAATGACCATATTTTCCTAAAACAGCAAACAGTCGCAAAAAATTAATTTATGGTGACACAAACTAAAAAAGCACATCGAGGGCTGAATGTTGATGAGATTCTTCAGACCGCAGCTGAATTAATTATTTCAGAAAAAGAAGTGTCCATTTCTTTACTGGCTGAAAAAACGAACAGGTCGCGGGTAAGTATCCACAATTTGTTTGGTAAAGGAGAAAAGGAATCCGCAACAACAACTATTTATCGCCGGATTGTCGGTAGTTTTCTGGAAAGCACGACAGAGCTGGTCACAAAGTTTTTTTTCGCACTGGGTCCGACCGCTTCCCCGATTGATAAGCTAGTGGTTGTATTTCGCGCAATTTTGGTCGCCTTTAGGGAAAAACCTGTATTTGGAAGAGTAGTGGCGGCTTATCATTTCGACTTAAAGGATAACGAAATCCTTGAAAATCTTTTTAAGCAAGCGGATGCATTTTTTAGCGAAGCCCGAAAACAAGGTATGCTGGCTGAACAAGCCGCCCAATTAAAAGACGATCAATTGAGAAGCATTATGTTTCATATTATTTGCGGATTGTTGACCGGGGTAAATTTAGATGGAGACAAGAGACCGGACAGACTTACCTTACACCAAGTTGAAATAGAAGTCCTCAGAATATTCAAATTATACTGCGCGTCCGAAGCAGCACAAAAAATTGAACAAAGTATCCGGGCAATCAGATAAGCCTATCAGGAAGAATAAAAATTCCTTTTACCGGCTTCAAATTATTTTATTCTTTTGATTTATATAAAATAAATATTTACCCTCATAAAATGTTATTCGCTAGCCACTCCCCAACTTAGCGCGTCCATGATAATAAAACTTTCCGCTACGCAGAGCGCGATTCTGCCAACCGTCAAAATGATAATTGATGTCAGAGGAATCGCAACGAATTGAAGCGAGACGAGATAAAGCGCGCCGGACGCGACCGCTACAATCAGCCCGAAAACAATTGCGCGTTTCGCTCCTTTTTTATCGACGGAAAAACCTGCCCACGGACGCGAGAATAACGCAGCCATAAATTGAATGCCCGCGACTAACCCGACGGTAAAGGTGCTGAACAGTAGCTAATAATTCCTGCAAAAGCTTTATGCGTCAGTTCTATTCTGATCGCCGCCTCCAATAAAATCTACAACTTAGTAGAACTCTACTTCCCTCTTAAAATTTACCGTAGAAAAAATTGTAGTCGGTTTGAATTCTTTTAATTAACCATTGGCACTAGTTAAAAAGTCCCAGGAAAGGCTCTATTGTGGAGGTGACGAAACCAAATACAAGGAGAAACAAAATCGTGACCCGGGAAAACTTCATCACAGAACTTTTTTGCCGCGTAGCAGTAGGTTGCCAAAAATGCACGAACATTAGTTCAATACCATATTCAAAAGAATAGTTTTTGGACGCTTATGAAATTCTTTTACCTTTTATTCAACAGCAAAGCCGATGTTTACGACCGCCGTCATATCCTTATCAATCGAAGACGTATCGCTGATGCCCGCATCGGAAACTTCGGTCGAGTCGGCGGCTGTAATTTGCAGAACGCCCATCCGAGCCGAGCGCACCGTGCCGATTTTGTTGCCCGTGCTGGCGGCAATCTTTTCGGCGCGGATTTTGGCGTCCTTTGCCGCTTCGCCGAGCATTTCGATTTTCAAATCGCCTAACTGTGTGTAGAAATACTGCGGCGCATTCGATTCAATCAAAATGTCCTGATTGATGAGTTCGGTTGCTTCGCGGGCAATCTGAGCGATTTTATCAACTTCGTTTGACCTGACTTCCAACTGCTGCCTGAGCGAATAACCGGTAATTTCCGACGTTTCCGCGCCGTTAGAGTCTTGCTGTTTTAAGGTCGTAGTTGAAATCGAAGAAATCGTGATTTGATTCTCGGCTATTCCCTTGCTTATCAAATACTGTTTGACGCGCGGGATGCTTTCCGAAAGCTGCCGGTAGGCATCGGCTAGTTTCGGAGCCTGGTAGGTTACTCCCGCGCTCCATAAAACCAAATCCGATTTGATACGCTTTTTCGCCGCGCCGGTCACGGTAATCGCTTCGTCTGCTTTCTTAGTTTTAGAGAAAAACCATCCGAAGATGATTGAAGACAACACCAAACCGATTGCCAGGGCAACGCCCGCATTCAACCAATAATTATTTCTTTCTCCGTTCATTTGTCAGCCTCCTAAATTCATTCATCAGCATTTAGTCTATTTATTTCCGCTCGCCTTGATATATTTTCATAGACGATAGATTTTACTTTAGTTTTGCGTCTAAACTTTCAATAAAAATTTGTAAAATGCGGCGATTAGCCAACCCGTTGTCTTGGCATCGCTGCTCCATACAATCAATCTAACTATAAAATCTGCCTAACTATAAATTGAATGACAGTAACTTTACAATCGAATTTGCAAAAAAAGATTGTTCGACCCGCGTGCGCGGGAAGTTCCGGTTTTATCAGATTGTCTCAAAAAGAGATTCTTTCTCGCTTTTTTGTTTGTTGGTATGTATATTCAATTTTGATTATAAAACTCAAAACGGAGTCGTTTAATGACTAATAAATGTAGGTTTCAGATTCGCTTCCGGGAGATGTTAGGCTTCCTCCTGGTAATTTTTGTCGGTGGTTTGACACAAGTAGCGACAGCACAGCAGCAATACGAAGCAAACACCTATTCCAGCTTGCAATGGCGCAATATCGGACCGTTTCGCGGCGGGCGCGTCAACGGCGTTTCCGGCGTTCCGGGTCAGCCGAACACTTTTTATTTCGGCTCGGTCGGCGGCGGCTTGTGGAAGTCGAATAACTCGGGCAGAACCTGGACGCCGATTTTCGATAATCAGCCGATAGCGTCAATCGGCGCAATCGGCGTCGCGCCGTCAAACGGAAACGTCGTCTATGTCGGCACGGGCGAAGCCGATATGCGCTCGCAGATTTCCTACGGCAACGGAATGTATAAATCGACAGACGCGGGAAAAATCTGGACGCACATCGGACTCGACGACACCAGACAAATCGGGCGCGTTCTGGTTGACCCGAAAAATCCGAACGTCGTATTTGTCGCCGCGCTCGGTCACGTCTACGGCGCAAATCCCGACCGCGGCGTTTTTCGTTCAAAAGACGGCGGCGCAACGTGGCAAAAAGTTTTGTTCAAAAACGAAAACGTCGGAGCGATTGATTTGCAGTTTGATTCGCAAAACTCCCAAATCGTCTACGCGACTTTATGGAACACCAGACGCCCGCCGTGGAGCATTTACCCGCCTTCATACGGCGCGGGCGGCGGAATTTTCAAATCGATTGACGGCGGAAATACGTGGAACGAATTGACAAACGGAATTCCGGTCGAAGGGCAAGGAAGAATCGGAATCGCCGTCGCGCGGACGAATCCGAAACGCATTTACGCAATTATCGACGCGAAAGCGGGCGGACTTTACCGCTCTGAGGACGCGGGCGCGACCTGGAGTTTGATTTCCGCCGACAAGCGAATCTGGGGACGCGGTTGGTATTTCTGCAAAGTCGTCGCCGACCCGACAAATCCCGATGTTGTTTATGTTTCAAACACTTCGGTTTATAAATCCATAGACGCCGGAAAAACCTGGACGGCAATCAAAGGCGCGCCTGGCGGAGACGATTATCACCAGCTTTGGATTTCGCCGGATGAACCGAACCGGATGATTTTGGCGAGCGATCAGGGTGCGGTCGTTACCGAAGACGGCGCGCAGACCTGGAGCAGTTGGTATAACCAACCGATTGCCCAGCTTTATCACGTCGCCGCCGATTATCGATTTCCGTATTGGGTAACGGGCGCGCAGCAGGACAGCGGCGCGGTCGGAACGCCGGTCGCAACTAATCACGCCGAACTGTCGAACCGCGATTGGTCGCCGGTTTGCGCGGGCGGCGAATCCGGCTATACCGCGCCTGACCCGCTGCACCCGGAAATTTTGTTCGGCGGCAGAGTTGAGCGATGCAATGTCGTAACGGGCGAGACAAAAGACGTTTCACCGGAGAGGGGAATGACCGTTCCACCCAGGCATACCTGGACTCTGCCTTTGGTGTTTTCCCAAGCCGACCCGCACGCGCTTTATTACAGCAATCAGTTTTTATTTAAAACTACGAACGGCGGCGAAAGCTGGGCGCAAATCAGTCAGGATTTAACACGCGAAAATCCGGGCGTTCCGCCAAATCTCGACGAAGCAACGGCGGCGGATGCGCCGAAAGACGACAGACGCGGCGTGATTTATACGATTGCGCCTTCGCCTCTGAAAGCGCAGACAATTTGGATTGGAACGGACGACGGGTTAATCCAAACGACAAACGACGACGGCAAAACCTGGACGAACGTTACGCCGCCTGAACTTTCCGCTTGGAGTAAAGTTGTGATGATGGACGCTTCGCATTTTGACCCGAATGAAGCGTTTGCCGCCGTTGACCGCCATCGGTTGACCGACAACGAGCCGTATATTTATCGAACGCGCGACGGCGGGAAAACCTGGCGGAAAATTACCAAAGGGCTTCCGAAAGGCGTTTATCTGCAAACCGTCAAGGAAGATACCGAACGGAAAGGTTTGCTTTTTGCGGGAACCGAACTCGGCGTTTTCGTCTCGTTCGACGACGGCGATAATTGGCAGTCGCTTCAGTTAAATTTACCGCCGGTTTCGATGCGCGATTTAGTCGTCCACGGCGACGATTTGATTGTGGCGACTCACGGACGCGGTTTTTGGGTGTTAGACGACATTACGCCGCTTCGCCAAATCAACAATGAAACAGTCAAATCAAACGCTTTTCTATTTCGCCCCGCAGATGCGTTCGTCATTCCTCAGCCGTCCGAGAACGGCACGCCGCAGCCGCGCGATGAGCCGCTCGCGGCAAACCACCCGTTCGGCGCAATTATTGATTACTATTTAAAGTCTGCCGAGGCGGGCGCGGTAACGCTCGAAATCTTAAATCCGGCGGGCGAGACGATTCGTCGTTTTTCGAGTGAAGACAAGCCGACGCCAATTAACCCGGACACGCTCGACATCCCGGCTTTCTGGGTGAAAACGCCGCCGATTCTTTCAGCTTCGGCGGGAATGCACCGCTGGGTTTGGGATTTGCGCCCGGCGCCACCCGCCGCGCCAGCCGCGAGCGGCGGCGGATTTCGGCGCGGCGCGGGCGTGGTTTTGCCCGCGACTTATACGATTAAACTAACGGTCGCCGGTAAAACCTACCTGCAACCCTTAAATGTCAAGAATGATCCGCGTGTGAGGTAATTGCCGAAGAGAGGTTAACCGCTATGGACATTTAGTCAAAAGGCAGTAAAGGTTCTACGGTATTTGATCGGCATCCTCCGGCGCGTTGTTGTATTCGTTCAGACATTTGCCTAGCGGCTCACCGTTTTTATGAATACAATCGCAGAAATTTTCACCGGCTTTGGTGCGGTTGGTGTCTTTAAATTGCCTGAGACATTGCGGCAGAGTGTTGCGCGGCTTAATGCGGTATAAGATGTTTGGAACAACCACCATAAAAAAGACAACGGCGGCAAACACGCCGGCAAAGAAAAGAGTCGGGAATTTATTGTTCAGAAATTGTTTAAAAAAAATGCGGAAACGCGCGTAGAGCAACTGTATTCCGTGCCGGGAAAAGACTGCACGCCGACCCGCGCTTTCTTGTGTCTGAACGTCGTTTTCAATACTTTTCCGCTTTGTTATGTCATTATCATTTGCCAATCGATTAAAGGGAAGAATGTATTTCCATTTCTCATAATTCCAACCGAGAATATACAAATTAGCCAAAACCATTAAAGGCGCGGTAAAAAGCGAGCCGTCAAACCGCGTGGCAAATGTCAGAATACAAATATTCAGGATGATCGGAAAATAGATAAACGCGCCCAACGTCACCGTGCGCGGAATCAGCAGCATAATCGCCGCCGCCATCTGCGCGACGCCGATAAACGTGTAGTAATAGCCCGTCAGGTGCAGCGCTTCCAAATAATGTCCCATCGGGTGATTAGCCGATAAGCCGCTGGCGAACCGCTCGTCCATAAGTTTTACTATCGCCGCCGGTATAAATCCGAGCGCCAAAACGAGACGATTAAAAATCGAAAAAAGCCAAAGCCAACTGTTTTGCTTTGCCTGCCAATGAAGCCGCTCAAGCGTCGAAGAAATACTCATAAATTTTTAGAACGTAATCGGTATAACGGTTAATTTTCCTTCGTTAAAATTCTCTCCAGTACGACCCATTTTTGAATCATCCGGTTTTTCGCGGCGTCGAACTCAAAAACTATTCCCGCACTTTCGCTTCCGAATTTATCCTGCGCTATTGCTTAGAGCAGGATATAGATTGCCCGGTCATCTAAATAAAGAGCGTCGCGCCGTCGCTGGTGATCGTAAAATTTCAGGTCACTCCGCTTCGCCATTTTGACCTGAAATTTATATCAAGTTGTTTCGTTTGTCAAGGACTTTGTAGTATAAAGTATTTTTATATAAAATTTTAGAAAACAGATAGATGAATGCATAATTCATCATGAAAGCGATTGCCTGAATTTAGCCGTATTTTTTGAGGCGCGGTTAAGTAATCACAATTCATCGCTCATCGCTGTCTATCATCGGTGATCGGCGCCCGCACGTGATGAACTATTTGGGGAATGATGAAATGTAGATATCAGTAAAGCGGTAACTCACTAAAGGATGTTCCATTAATGAACGGTTTTTAGACGCTCAAACAACCCGCGTCTAATACTGAATATTATTCCGAATAGTAGAATACCTCCAGCTTTTGCCGCTGAAGTCAGCGTCAGAAAAACTACAAACATCTATATTTTCAACCTAGCTTGTCAGCAATATTTCGCCGAGCCGCTAACATTCGGCGCGAAGAGTTGTCGGATGGGAGGTTATGTTTGCCCGAATTTGTCAGATTGCCGAACAGTAAAATACTATTACCCTATCTCTAATGCATGACTTGAAATACTAGAAGATTTATGATGAGCGCAATCGGCAACCATACAATCACGGCGGCTTATAGCGGCGACACGAGCTTTAATACGAGCAACATCGGCTTGACCGGCAATCCGCAAGTAGTTAATAATGCGTCAATCGTCTATGTCGACGACTCGTTTGCAGGCTCGTCGGACGCGCAGGATTTGGGCGGCGGCAAGCTGTTCGGTCGCAACGCCTTTGCGACGATTACAAATGGTCTGGCAAACGTCGCATCGGGCGGGACGATCAACGTCGCCGACGGCGCATACACCGAAAACATTACGCTCAATCAAAGCGCGACCGTTGCGGGCGGCTCAGCGGCGATTTTTTTTAACAGGAAATCTGACAATCACGAGCGGCAACTGGAGTTCAACTAGTGGAGTTTTCTCAATCAGCGGCAACTTCACGCGCAGCGGAGGAACCTTCACGTCGAACGGCGGCACGACTGCCTTCAACGGCACATCGGCACAGACGATCGGCGGTTCGACTTCAACCGCGTTCGACGGCTTGACCATCAACAATGCGGCAGGCGTAACACAGAGCATTGATACAACAATCGGCGGCATACTGACCTTAACGAACGGTATCTTGGCGACCGGCGCGACATATCGGAGGTTAATTTCATCGCCAATCGATAAACTCCTTAAACCGAGTTGATAGAGTTCTAAATTGAGATGCTTGCGCATCTCAATTTAGAACAACGTAAAATCCGTCTAATCAAATGCTGATTTTTAATTGGAGTAGTGTCCAATCTTTGGCGCTTTACTTGTATTTGTATCAAAGAATATCCTTTTTGAGTTATTTTACCGGAATTGAAATGAAATTAATTCCGATAAATACAAAGTTAGACATTCAGGAATGTGTCTATTTCCCAAAAGACATTGACTGGGATAGTTTTTCACTCTAACTTCCAGGTAGCCAACTTTAATAAGAGAGGAAATTTAATGAAGAATTATCGATTCGTTTCGAGATATTGGGCATTGGTGTTTGCCCGCAAAATAATTTTCGCGTTGCTTGTCGCCGTCGGCGGCGCCATCTTAAGCGCAACTGAAATTGCAGGAGTTTCAGCCGGAAAAATTAATCAGGATAACCTTGAATATGGAGTAACTTATTCCTGTCCCCAAATGAATAATTATGAGTTCAAAATAATTAGTTGTGATGCTAAAAATTGGTGCCAGGTATTTATCTCCAATAAATTTTCGTCGGGTGGCGGTAATGTGACGGGACAAAGCAAGGACAGTGTTTTATCGCTGATAAAGAAAAACGAATGCGGCATCAAAGGACACCCTCCGGTTGCTAAAGAGAAAACGGTCCAAACCGAAAATAAAAATGATAAGGATAAAAATGGAGGTGAGAAAACTCAGACTGCGCCACCTGAAGAAAATGCGACCTTCGCAAGTTGTCCATCTCCCCCTGAAATCACAGCCAAGTCGAAGACTGCCGATTCAATGGAACTTAAGTCCAAAAGAGCTATTTTGGCGCGCTTCCGACAAGCTGTCGATAAAGGAGAGAAACTTGGAGTTGAAATTAGTTTTGAAAGTTTTCAGCTTGGACCGCCGCGTAATAACCGTCGAGGAGGCACTTTATATCTTGAAGACGCGCCGGTCGGAGCAAAGATCTATCCGATTAAAAGCAAATTTACGCTTTGTAGTTTATTTACTACGGAAATCACGCTGGATTTAATTGATGGGCGTTACGAATGTTTTAAGGACAATTTTGGCGAATGGTCCTGCGCCACCGCTTCAGGCTATCGAATTATAAATACCAAGTATCAGAAGATAAAAAAATAAAAGCGACCTGGTGGAAATCTCAGAACCCTTTCGAGCTGTATTTTATTTGTTAAATCAATCGTGTCTTAGCACGAATAATCTATGAAACGTTTGAACCGGACTTAAAATGCAAAAGTAGAGGGAAACCTCTTAATGAAATTTCCCTCTACTCGCTGTCTGGAAGTATTTATCATTCAGGAACACTCTATCTACTACGTTAATTTGTCATCAGGATTTACTTCTTCAGCAACTTCATGACCGGCTACCGCGCCCCCGACTGCGCCGACGACTCCGCCAATTGCAGTTCCAACCACCGGCACTACCGAACCGATTGCAGCGCCTGTAAGCGCGCCGCCGACTGCGCCGGTTCCTGTTCCAACGGCATGGTCGCCATCCTGCTGGTCGCCCGGTTTAGGATTTACGGATTCCCCTACTTCATGTCCGGCAGCTCCGCCCACGATTCCTCCGGCGACTGCTCCGATTCCGGTTCCGACTACAGGAAGAACGGCAGTTCCGATAGCGGCTCCGGCTGCGGCTCCGCCAATCGCGCCAACGCCCGTTCCCACAACATGAGAACCACCGCTTCTACTAAATTCATTGTGGAAATATTCCGCATCTTCATCGTTACGCGCGTTAACGCCCATATAGACGCCGCCGTTTTTAATACCCGATTCATATTCGGCAGCGTGTTCTTCCGGTATGCCGGAACCGACCAAGGCGCCGATCAATCCGCCCGTCAAACCACCTGCGCCTGCGCCGACTAAAGCTGCGGCAAGCGGACCTGCGACAACTAAACCTATACCCGGAAGCAAAACGCTTGTTCCGATTGCTGCGATACCGGCAATAATTGCACCGAGCGTTCCGCCGATTGCTGAACCCGTGCCTGCGCCTTCGAGAGCTTTGCTGCCAAGCTCGGTATCGACCGTTCCTTCACCAAAATGTCTGTTGCGTGTTTCATCAGTCATCAATAAATTGACATCGTCTTTTGAATAACCACGACTTTCTAATGATGAATAAGCTCGTTCGGTACTTGCTCTGTCATTGAAAAGCCCTGACACTACACGCGATTGATTTGTTGATTCGTTCATATTCTAATCTCCTTTTTTTTAATTAAGAGTATCTTCGATTTTTAACAACTGCATCAAAATCAGACAACTAAGATACTTACCAACGCTAAATGCAATGTGTATGCCATATTTGATTTCTGAATTATTTATCTATTTTATTTAGTTAATTAGAAATCAAGAATCATTGTCATACAAATTCTAAGTCGGTAGTTTCACGAATTGCTTTTGTGAAGCAAAATGCCTGATTTAAAGTTTTTCTCAATATAGTTTCGCTTGTATACAAAATGTGTGTATTTTGAATACCGAAATAAATTCAGACGGACATTACAATTAAATTTATTTCCTATATTATTTTAGTAAAAATTAAGGTTTTAGGATGATTTCTATTTATTTCAATTACACACTTTTCAGACGGTAAATTAAGATTCTAAATTTTATGGATATTACAGCAATTGAACAGGCACGCGAGCGTATTAAGCCGTATATCAAACGCACCGCACTCGAATACAGCCGGACTTTGAGCCAATATCTCGGAACAAATGTTTATGTAAAACTCGAGCTTTTTCAAAAGACGGGTTCGTTTAAGGTTCGCGGAGCTTTTAACAAATTATTAAGTTTGTCTGCCGAAGAAAGAAAGCGCGGAGTCGTTGCCGTCAGCGGCGGAAACCACGCGCAGGCAGTCGCTTATGCTTCAAGCGTTTTAGGCGTTGACGCGGTTGTATTAATGCCTGAATCAACTCCGAGAAATTATGTCGAGGCGACGCTCGGCTATGGCGCTAAGGTTGACCTTCAACCGACAATCGCGGCGGCTTTTGCCGAAATCAAACGCTTTGAGTCGGAAGGGCGAATTTTCGTTCATCCGTTTGACGATTCATTAGTAATGGCGGGACAAGGAACTGTCGGCTTGGAGATTTTAGAAGATTTGCCCGAAACGACGGATATTTTCGTCAGTATCGGCGGCGGCGGTTTGGCTGGCGGAGTTGCGACTGCGGTTAAAACAATAAAACCCGAAGTAAGAATTTGGGGCGTAGAAACAGTCGGCGCGGATAGTATGGCGCAGGCTCTCGCCGCCGGACATCCGGTCGAGTTAGCGGCAATTACTTCGATTGCCAAGACACTCGGAGCGCCGTCGGTTTCGCCTCAGACTCTAGCTTTGGCGCAAGAACTTCTGGAAAATGTAACGGTTGTTTCGGATAGAGAGGCGGTTCAAGCGCTGCAATTTATTCTCGAGCGTTTGAAAATTTTGACGGAACCGGCGGCTTCCTGCACGCTGGCAGCGGCTTCACGCCTAAAAAGTCAATTCAATCAGGACGATAATGTAGTTTTAATTTTGTGCGGCGGTAATCTTTCGCTTGAAAATTTATGCTCCTATCTTGATTGATGTAATCAGAAGCTATCTCAAAAATATTCTTGAGACAGCTTCTCTATTTTTGCCGGTTCTGCAAAATCTTGACAAACGAACCCGAGCGCAGTTCGTCGAGCGTCAGGCTGGTTAAATTTTGCGCTTCCTGTTCGGTCAGAGCGCGGCAGTTGATTGCGCGGAGAAAATAATTTAACAATCCTTGTCCGGTCGCCGCGTCGTCGAAAACATCGCCGACGAGCGTCGCCTGCGCCGCCTTTGCGACAAAATTGCTCAGACGTTCGGAAGCCGCGTCCAAACCTTCGAGAAAAAATGTATAAACCGCCGCATAGCGCGTCGGAAACTGAGCCGGGTGCAAATCCCAGCCTTGATAAAAAGCGTTTGCAAGCGAGTGTCGAACGTGGTCGTAATGCAGTTTCCAGGCGCGATGCACGACGGCAAGATTTTCCGCTTCTTGTTCCACGCTCAATTCCCCGCGATTAGGTGCGATGGGCATAATATTGGTCGCGCCGTCCGACAGCCAGATTCCCGTTCCACCAAAGGAAACCTGCATTACGTGTCGTGCAAAATCACACGCCGGATGCAGCATATCCTGATACGCGGCGGTGATGCTGCAACTTGCCGTGTAATCGTAAGTTCCGAAATGCGCCGCGACACAACGTCCGCGAGCGGCATCGAGCATCTGCGGAAGATTTGTTTCGCCGCGTTCGTTGATAATCGACTGCGTCGTTTCGACCATCATTTCCATTTTGAGCGAGCCTGTCGGCAGACCGAGTTTCGGCTCAAGCAAATCGAAGATGTCGGCAAGCGTGGCGACTTGCGCGGGCGAGATAATCTTCGGCAGCGTAACGACGAAATTTTCCGGCATTCGTCCGTTTGCAGATTCGACAAGCGTCGTCAAAAATAAATCGAGCGTGCGAATACTGCGGGCATGCAGTTCTTCGGAAAACGTCTTGATACGAATGCCGAGAAACGGCGGCAGCGTTCCCGCTTCGAGACCTTTAGCCGTTTCCTGCGCGGCGGCAACGGCGTGTCCGTCTTCTTCCGCATCCGGGCGCGTGCCGTAGCCGTCTTCAAAATCAATGCGGAAATCTTCGACCGGCTCGCGCGTGATTTTTTCCCGAACGCGCTCATAAATCGTGCCGGATAATTTATCAGGCAAGCCGAGAACCTGCGCGAATGCCGCAGCGTCCGGCGCGTAAGTTTCAAAAGAACGAATTGCAAGCGCACCGAGACGCGACGCGGTGTCCGATTTGAATAGATGCGCGCCGCCGTAAACCGTGTGAACCGGTTGACGACGACCGGATTCGCCCGGGTAGCGCGACGCGAACGCGGCAAGCGTCGGTTGTAAACCTTTGGTGATTTCCTGCATTGATTCCGGCAAAAGTGTTGTTTTCATAAAAAGTTTTTTAGAGATAATTCGGTAGTGTTTTACAAGTTATATCGAAAGAAATTCTCCGCAATAGCTGATATTTGAAAGCTAATAACTGTTAGCAAAAACGCGCGCAATTATCATCTATCGGTTATTAACTTTCAACTATTCCGAAGCAAAAGCAAATTCTCGCCATTATAAATTCTGAAATACTAGAAGCTATCTCAAAAATCACTTAGCGACCTTTGCGGCTGTCCTTTGCGTCCTTTGCGGTTAGGTTTTTCCGCCTTTTTTTAACCGCAAAGGACGCAAAGAAGTATTTTTGAGATAGCTTCTACTAATGATTTTGTATTTTAACGACTCAAACGCGCTTCTATCAAACCGTGCGGCTCGTCGGTCGGCACAAAAATCCGGTTGTCGTTCTCCAAGCCGAAGCGCGTAAAATCTATCGGTATGCAATGGATATTCGGCAGCGAGAAGGCGATTTCCGCAACGTCGGGAAATTTTTCCAACACCGCTTCGCCCATCGCGTAAAGCGTGTGCTGCACCGAAAGACTGTCGTGTTCGGCAAAAGTCTCGATAATAGTTTGCCGCACGTCGCGCCATATATCGCCCGTCGCCGCTTCAGTGTTTTTATAAATCCAGGCGGCTTTAATCGAAGTTGCAAAAATCCTGTCCGTCGTTTCGGGCAATGTCGTGTATTGGTCTTTGACGAAACCGACAAAGCCGGATTTGGTCGTTTTCAAAACCACTAAATCTTCGACGCCCGATTCAATCGTCGCGCCGTCGCTTGTTTGGCTGATTTTTGTCGTGCGTTTTTCGTCGCCGCCTTTGATGAAAGAATGCGGATGCAGTTCGCCGCCGACGGCAACGCGCGTCCAGCCGTGTTCGGCAATTTCGATGACGGCTAGCGTTATTTGTTTATTGTTCGTCAGAAAATAATCAGCCAGACGCAATGCAAAAACTTCGATCTCTTCAATTTCCCGCGTTTGGCGCGCGAGTGTATAAACCGTGTTCTTCATCGTGTCGGTCGGCAGCACCTGACTGTTATCGCCGACGGTATGAACTTCGGTAAAATCTCCCTCGAACGCGATTTTGACGGTTAGATTCTGAAATTCGTGCCAATCGTCTTTTCGGGCAACCTTCATCAAGCGCACGCGCGCCTTGCCGTAATTGTCGCTGATTATTTTGACTGACATAAATTTAACTCCCGCGATAAGTCGAGTAACCGAACGGACTCAGCAGCAACGGAACGTGATAATGCTGCGCCGCGTCGCGCACAATAAACACAATCGCAACCTGCGGATAAAATCCTTCGATTTGCTGCTGTGCAAAATAAGTTTCCGTGTCAAAAGTAAGCCGGTAATTTCCCTTCTCTAAAATCGCGTCCGGCGCAAGCAAATCGCGCAAGCGTCCGTCTGCGTCCGTCGCGCCTTTACCGACGATTTCCCAATTCGCCGTTTCCTGTCGCTCAAGCATAACCGGAACGCCGCGCGCCGGACAGCCTTTTGAGACATCTAAAATATGCGTCGTGATTGCGCTCATTCGATTTCCAACAATTTTTTTAGTCTGATTTCCGTAATCTTTCTCTGCTCGTCAGCCGCGACGCGAATTTCCGAATCGGCGTCATTTTGCAAACGCCGACGGCAAAGGTCGAGCATTTCCGCCGCTCTTTTCCCCGTCGCGCAAACGATAAATATAAACCCGAATTTCTCTTCATACAAACGGTTAGCCACGTCTAATTCATCTCGCAATGAATCGGCGGCGGTTTGCGTGCCTGACTGTTCCGAGTTCGACCATTCGGCAGCTTGCGCCGATTGATGAGAAACAGCTTTTTTCGCGCCGATTTTCGGATGCGCGGCAAACGCTTCGAGCCAGTCTTGCGCGTCGAGATTTCGCCAGATTTGTTCGGCTTGCTTTATAAGCGCGGCGGTATCGGCAAAAGGACGCGCCGCAGTCATTTTACGCGCCCAAACTTGGGAACCGCAGCAATTCAAAAAATCGGCTTGCGCTGTTTCTTTTACTGCTTGATTTAGCCGTTTTAATTTTTCGCTCACTCGGCAATTCTCCCGAAAAGACGCAAACGGCTCACGCCGCCGTCAGGGAAAATGTTGAATCGAACGTGCCTTATAACGCCGCAATCTTTTATTTCGTCAACGAAAACGTGCCGTGTGTGCGCCTGAAGTTTTCTGTCAGGCAAAAGTTCCTGCCAATCAGCCGCATCGAGATTTATATTCTCAGAATTACAAACTTCAATCGAACAGCTTTCGGGATAATTTCCCTTAAAGTGCGATGTATCGACTTCGACGCGCTTGATTGTTCCGGCATTTCCCAATTTGATAACACACCAATCGTAACCTTCGCCGCGCCGCCGTTTTGTTTCCCAACCGTCGCTCATATCTTGAGCCAGTCCGGGCATAATCAAATTATGCTTGTGTCCGAAGAACATATCGCTCACGTCCAAAACCGTTCCGCCGTGTTCCGCCGCCGCTAAATCGATTTCGCTGTTGCGGCGACGCAAATCGTTCCAATTCGGCACGACTTCGCCAAAAACCCGAAGCCGAGCGACGCCGCCGTCAGGGTAAATTTTCAGCCGCAAATGCGTAACTCGCAGCGGGAAATTTATTGTCAGACGATTTTGCGTGTCGCCTTCCAATTCCGACTGCGGCAAAATCTCAGTCCATTCTGTTTTTGAATCGAGCAGTTGCTCGACGTTCGGCTGCCCGTCTATCGCGCACGCTTCGAGCGAGCAGTGCGAAGGAAAATTGCCGCGAAAAAAACTCGTGTCCACAACAACGCCTCGAACGATTCCCGGTAATCCCAAACGAACTATGCACCAATCGAATTTTTCATTCAGACGCGGGCTTCGGCGACGGCGGCTTTCCCAGCCGTCCATCCATTTTCCGAGATCGGTGTATTTGCCTTCGATAAAAATCGGCGCGGCTTGTTTGAGAAGATTTTCCTTCGGCGCGAAAAAATCATCGTTGGCGTATAAAACCGCGCCGCCTAGTTTTTCGGAGGCTAAATTAATCAGTTCGGTAAAATCCATAATAAAATTTCTCGACATCCATTAAACCGGCTGCGCTTGGAGTAACTGGAAAGTTTTCGCCTGAATAGACTCTAGCACCGTGTCGCGCAGGAACGTGCTTGCATTCAGGATTTCGACTCCTATCAACTCGTTTTGGTCATTGATTTCGACGGTGATGTTCGGACTCAGTTCTAAACTCCGGCTTTCCGTTCCTTCGGCAATTACCAGGTGCAGAATGTCTTCTTTCTCGAAATATCGCATTTGCGTTTTATTCATTTGTGAACCTCCCGGTTCGCAGCCGGAAACGAATTTGCTGTCGGGTAACGCTATGAACGGTAACCGGAACAATGTTATCTTCGTCCGTTTCGTATGGAATCGTTACCAACTGCCTGTTATGGCGACCGACCGCAATCGTTCGCTCGAATGTCGGACAATACGCTCAAGCAATGCCAAGTCAAAGCCTCTCGACTCTGCACGGTATTGAAGATATTCAGTCCAAACAATGTTCGACATTATACCAGTTTTTCAGTAGCACAAATCAAGATGCCACCTTATTTTGTCAGCAATTCACCAATTTCATTTTCGGCAAATTGTCCTTTCTCAAAAACTTTTTCGCCGCGAACGTAAGTCGTTTCGACAACGCCGCGCAAATTCATTCCCGCGTATGGCGTGAGTTTGTTTTTGAACTCGATAATTTCCGGCACGACTTTAAATTCTTTTTCAGGTTGAAAAATTACAATATCCGCGTCGAAGCCAACCGCCAAACGACCTTTGCGTTTGTCTAAACCTGCGAGTTTTGCAGGCGCGGCGGACATCCAGCGAGTTAGCTCGCGCAGACCGAAACCGCGTTTTTGCAATTGCGTCCAAATTGCGGGCAAGCTGAATTGCAAAGCCGCGATGCCGCCCCACGCTTCGAGAAAATCGCCCGTCTCCAACAATTTCAAATTCGGCGTGCAGGGCGAATGATCGGACACAATCATATCAATCACGCCGTCCGCTAAGGCTTCCCAGAGTTTTTCCCGATTCTCGCGCTCGCGCACCGGCGGGCAGCATTTAAAAAAGGTTGCGCCGTCGGGAATTTCCTCCGCCGCAAAAGTTAAATAATGCGGGCAGGTTTCCACAGTCAGCGGCAAACCTTCAGCCTTCGCCGCTTTTAATTGCGGCAAAACGTCTGAAGATGAATGATGAACGATGTGAACACGCGCTCCGGTTTGGCGGCAAAGCCGAATCATCAATTCAATCGCCTGATTTTCCGACGCTCTCGGACGCGATTTTAGAAAGGTTTGATAATCCTGCGGGTTGCTGTTCTTTAATTCCTCGGCGGCGTTTTCAATCGGTTCGGGCAATTCGGCGTGAACAAGCAAAACGGAATTTAATTTTGTCAGCTCCGGCATCGCTTCGAGCAAATCGTTTTCGGTAACGTGCGGAAATTCGTCAACGCCGGAATGAATCAAAAAGCATTTGAAGCCGCGTACGCCCGCGTCTAAAAGCGGTTCTAATTCGCGCGTATTGCCCGGAACGACGCCGCCCCAGAAAGCAACGTCAATCCGGCATTGCCCTCGCGCCGCCGCGAGTTTTTCATTAAATCCGTTCAGCGTTGTCGTCGGCGGAATACTGTTGAGCGGCATATCGACCAGCGTCGTAATGCCGCCTGCCGCCGCCGCTCTGGTTGCCGTCGCAAAACCTTCCCAATCGGCGCGTCCCGGTTCGTTGACGTGGACGTGCGCGTCAACCAAGCCGGGCATCACCACCACATCGCCTGCGTCAACCAGCAGAATTTGTTCAGGCGAGTTGTCCCATTCGCCCAAATTCGTAATAATGCCGCCGCGAATATGTACCGAAGCCGGTCCAACGCTTTCCGGCGTTACAACCCGACGACTGCGAATAATTAAATCCGGCTTATCCATTTCACGCTTGTCATTAATGGAAGTGAGCAGATTCAACTTCAACAGTCGCTTCACATTTCTGCTAGATTATTTTGGTAGCGCATAGGGGAATTGAACCCCTGTTTTAAGGTTGAGAACCTCATGTCCTGACCACTAGACGAATGCGCCTCAGAGTTTCTTTGCGGGAATTTCCAAACTCTACATCTTTCCAGCCTTCATATCGGCATAGCGTTTTTCAAATCGGCTCGTATCGACCTTATCCGTTTTGCCTTGCTGAATGGCTTGGTCGGCAATCTTAAAGGCTTCTTCCTTTCTTCCGGCGGCAAAAAGCAACTGCGCTTTACCCGACAAATTTTGAAAAGTTTCTTTTACTTTGATTGATTTATCAACCCATTTTATCGCTTCGTCCCAATTATTACTGCCGCCATACTGATTGGCAACGGCGAGCGGAATTTTCCAATCGTTCGGATTCGCCGCCATCAGCGCGTCGATTTTTGTCCGCATCACGGCTTCGACATCCGGCACCTCGACGGTAAAAGGAACAGCCGTTTTCTCCCAGCGAATCATAACTTGAGCCGAATTCGGCGTAACAGTCGGAATGCTGTAGAGCAGCCATTCCTGATTATCCGCAACCGTCTGCGGTTTTGCCTTCACGCGCAGCACGTCTTTTTTTTCATCATAACTAAAACTTCCCCATTGTCCGGCGTCGCTGTTGAAAATTATTGTCCACTCGTCTTTGCCGGGAATAGCGTGCAGGCTGTAAGTTCCGGCTGGGAGCTTTTGCCCGTTGATCATTACGTCGTCGGTAACGGCAAAAACGGTCGCTTCATTCGCGCCCGCCCGCCAGACGTGACCGTAAGGCACAACCGGAGCATCTTTGAGGCGCTTGTTCTGATCGTCTAAGGTCGCCGCGCCGTTCACTCCGACGAGCGCCGCCGCGGGCGCTTCACCCCAAATTTTTCTATTCTTAACACCCGGACGGCTATAAGTAATCGTCAAATCCGTCACGCCGATTGTCTGCATCACGCTGGCTTTTTGGCTCGGACGCGGCAAACGCACGGCTGGACTTTGCTGTGCCGTGGCATTAGACGCCATCCACAAAACAAGCAGTGATAACGCGAAGGCATTTATATAAAAACGTTTTAAAGCAATCATTTGTCTCTCCTTAAAAATCTTCAGATTTAATTCTGCCATTATGCCAGAGCGCAGTAGATATATCCAAATAAAATGGCGTTTATGACGTAAAAGAACGCTAGAGGAAAATTGAGTGTAGTTACAGCGATGGATATTTAACTATTAGTACTAAAACCAAATTGCACGATGGTCTGACAAAAATAAAAACCATAAAAATAATTAGAACACAGAATATTGCTGCCCTGCCAGCGAGCAGACAAATTAAATTTGGCTATAAAAGACAGTCATTAAATAGATTCGTTCACAAATAACATGAAGTGTCGAATCTCAGACTTTTAAAGTTTTTGATTAAGTTTTTTTCACAATAAGGCGGTTTATACTCTCTTCGGCTGCGTTCGACTTCTTTACAATAAGAAAAAAGCCGCAAGTTATTACTCTCGCGGCTTTGTGTCTTTATCGTCTTTATTTCAATTTTTACTTTAGTTGAGATTGAATGGAAACGGCAAAATTTTGAAAAGCAATGTCGTCAATGGAATTATTATAAAAAAATTCTGATACGTTTGTTTGACTTTGGCGTGGCTGTTGGCTTAAACAGCGTAACGATATTAGCGACGGGACGACCGACGACCAGTTGATTGTTTACTGCATCGAAAGCAAAATTAAGAGTGAAACCGCCATTTGCAGTCGTCCCGCGAACACTGTTATTGGCAGAAATTAAACCAACCGTCCCGCCGACACCCGAGCCGAAGCTGATTGCCCCTGCATCAACAACATTGCTTGTCGGATTGTCCCAATATGGACTGTTCACGACATAGTTGCCGTTTGGGAGAGGAAACACGCCGTAATAACCGATATTATCCGAATTTGTGCCGCCAACCAGCGAATTGCTCGCTGAAACCAGTCCCACTGTTCCGCCTGCTCCATTGCCCCAAGTTACTGCACCAACACCATAAATCATTAGCGACGGATTGGACCAACTCGTACTAATCACTACGTAATTACCGTTTGTCAGTGGTTTGACACCTTGATAGCCAACCTTTTCGCCCTTCATGCCGCCAATCAGTGAGTTGCCTGCGTTCACAATACCGACTGTGCCGGATGTTCCATTGCCCCAAGTTACTGCGCCGACATCCGTAATCAATGGTGAAGGATTACCCCAAAGCGGACTATTTACAACATAATTACCGTTTGTAAGAGGTTGGATTGGGTAGCTGCCGACATTATCACCTGTCGTGCCACCAATGAGTGAATTACTCGCCGAGACGAGTCCAACTGTTCCGCCGTTACCGTTTCCCCACGTAGCAGCTCCCACGTTATTGTATGCCGCTAACAATGGATTGTTCCAACGCGGGCTACCGACTACATAATTACCATTCGAGAGTGCCGCAATACGATCGCCGATATTGTCGCCTGCCGTGCCGCCGATTAACGAGTTGCTTGCCGATATAACTCCGACTGTCCCGCCGGCACCGTTGCCCCACGTCGCCGCGCCCGCGTCATTGTTTGCCGCCAGTGCCGGATTGTCCCAACCTTTACAACCCAATACATAATTGCCGTTTGTCAGTGCTGTGACAACAGTTTCGTAAAGAAGAAAGTCGTGTGTCGAGCTGCCGATTAGCGAATTGCTCGCTGATACTACTCCAATTGTTTCGCCTGTTCCGCTTCCCCAAGTTACCGCCCCGACATCTACTATTGCCGGTGAAGGATTGTCCCACCCGAAACTCTTTACTACAAAACTACCATTCGATAATGCCGTAATGCCGTGGCTGGAAATATAATCACCAGCCGAGCCGCCAATCAGTGAATTACTCGCCGAGACTATTCCGACCGTTCCGACCGCGCCGTTACCCCAGGTCGCCGCGCCCGCGAAACGACCTGACGCTAAGGAAGGATTATCCCAAAACGGACTTCTCACGACATAGTTACCGTTGGTTAGCACCACAACGCCGCTATTGCCTATGCCGTCACCGTCCAACCTGCCGATTAGCGAATTACTTTCTGTAATTACTCCTACGGTGCCACCTGTTCCATTGCCCCAAGTTACCGCCCCGACATTTGCAATTTTTGACGATGTATTATCCCAATTCGCGCTATCTACCACGTAATTACCGTTTGTTAGCGGTATGACTCCTTGATAGCCAATATAGTCGAAAGGCGAGCTGCCAATTAGCGAGTTACTCGCCGACACTAGGGCATTTGTGCTACCTGACCCGCTACACCAAGTAACCGCACCGACATCTGAGATCCCGGGCGAAGGATTGTTCCATTCTAAATTCGATACTACATAGTTGCTGTTTGCCAGCACTATTACATCGTAGCGCCCGACGACATCATCTGCCGAACTGCCAATCAGCGAGTTGCTTGCAGAAACTTGTCCGATTTTGCCGTCTGCTCCATTACACCAAGTTACAGCTCCGACATTTGTAATTAAAGTAGTCGGGTCGTCCCAATTCGGGCTTCTCACGACATAGTTGCCGTTCGGGAGTGCCGTAATGCCGATGCTTCCGATCAAATCACCTGCCGTAATGCCGACCAGCGAATTTGATGTGCTAACCGCGCCGCTGCAACCCGTCGTCCCGCTGCACCACGTTACCGCGCCCACATTATTGTTTGTAACCAGCGACGGATTATCCCAACTCGGACTACCCACGACAAAATTACCGTTCGACAATGCTATACTGCCGTATTCACCAATACGGTCATTCGCCGCACCGCCGGTCAAAGCGCTGATGAGCGCACCCGTCGCTCCATTATACAAATACACCGCCCCGACATCTGTAATCGGTCCCGGCGCGTCATAGAGCGAGTCGATAATAACGACATTTCCATTCGATAAAGTTAGAACTATTTTACCGAATTGCCCACTGCCCGCCGGACCAACAATGTCGGTCTGAGTTGCCGCCGCGTTTGAAATTGTAAATAAACTAATTATAAGTGCAAACAGCGCGAGTTTGATATTGGTGTGTTTCATTGTTTGTTTTTGTGATGAAGGTTTTTGTTTGTCATTATAAATGCCCGAGGAATATGAAAATTTATCTGCAAAAATGGATATTGCTAAAGAGATTATCGAAGTAAAGATTATTCGAGAAAATTGATTTCGATAATGCCGCCCTCAATAAAATAGAGTTGGTCAGGTAACACGGATTATAAAGCGATTGGGAAAATAAATGCAATCAAAACTTCTTTAGCTGATTTACATTTCCTGTAAAATTAGTATTTGACGAATAAGATGCAGTGATTTGAAAGAGAGTTTGCAGAAAAATCAAAGCAGATTTGTGCCTGACATCTTGTTCGAAAAACTTAATTGTCACAGACGACAGTTTTATTGCCGTTTATACTTTTTTGAGTCTCGCATCCGATTGTGTTTATTGTTTAACCGGAAGCAAAAAGCCGGAAGATTAGCGAGTTATAGCTTTATGTTTTTTAGCTGATTTATTCTATCTCAACCGACGACAAAATCACATAATTCGCGCTTCATTGAAAAGCAATGCCTTCAGCTAAAGCATTACCATTACTAAAACTGGATACGCTTGCGCGATTTAGGCACGACTGATTCATTGATTGTGATTGGCTTTTCAACGAAGGTTTGCTCTCTGTCAAGCCGACTGCCATCGGCATCCGAACTAAATCGTGCCGCCAGCGAATCGTCGAATTTCAATGTAGTTGTCGTTTGCGCTCCGGCAGCAATCGTGAAATCTATCAACACCAATTGCCGCTCTCCGAAAGAGAATGTCTCCTGCGGCGCTAAGTCCAGCAGAATTCCCAATCGTCCTGAATCGGTTCGCGTGTAATTAGCGGCAAGCGATGCCGAAGAGTTCGAGACGCTGTGCGCGTCATTACCTAATCTGATGTTCGTCGGGCTGGTCAAATCCTTCGTGTCATAGTTCAGCGTAAAGCTCAAAGAGTTTGCCGCCGTCTCTGCCGCGTCTGTGTTCAGCACAATTCCGATTGTCAAGCGATTGCCTGTTTTACTGACCAAAACAGGCGAGACCGTGCTGCGATTCGATGCGCCGTTCGACCGATTATCGTTTGTTTTCGCGTGATACAAATTTTCCTTTAGAACATTTGTTATCACCTGTTGCTGTTGAGCGAACGAAACCGGTCCGCGCGTCAATTGCGCTATGTCGAGTCCCAGCGCGTAACGCCGCGCTTGCGTGACATCGCCCGAGGCGATTATCCCGTCGCCAAATGTATCGACGCTTTGCGCATTCTGACGCGGAGCGCAATCGGCTTTTTGAAATTCGTTGGCGGCATTCGGCGCGGCGTCGGGGGTGTCGAGTCCGAGCGCAAATCGACGAATTTGAGTGACATCGCCCGCCGTCACAAAACCGTCGCCCGATTGTCCGGGATTCGGGTTCGGCGATTGCGAAGGTCGCGGATTGACATCCGCTTCTTTCCCTAAAGCTGGTGGTTTGAAAAGTGTCACAATGTTATCAGCGGGACGACCGACGACCAGTTGGTTGTTGACCGTATCAAAAATAGAATTCTGACTTCCGCCGCCATTACCAGTCGTGCCGCGAACGCTGTTGAAAGCGGAAATCAAACCGACCGTTCCACCCACTCCGGAACCATAACTAATTGCGCCGGTGCCAACGATAGAGCCGCTCGGATTATCCCAACTCGAACTGCTCACCATATAACTGCCGTTCGAGAGTGCTGTAATGCTGTTACCTACATTATCATCTGCCGTGCCGCCGACCAGCGAATTGCTTGCCGAGACTATTCCGACTGTTCCGCTCGCGCCATTGCCCCACGTTGCCGCCCCGACATTTGTAATTAACGGCGACGGACTGTCCCAACCCGGACTGCTCATTACATAATTGCCGTTTGTGAGTGTAAAGATGCCGTAACTGCTGACACGGTCATCTGCCGTGCCGCCAACCGACGAATTGCTCGCCGACACCACGCCAACCGTCCCGCCCGCGCCATTTCCCCACGTTGCCGCGCCGACATCTTGCTTCAAGGGCGAGGGATTATCCCATTCGGCACTGCTCACTACATAATTACCGTTTGTCAGTGGAAAGATGCCGTAGGCACCGATATTGTCAAATGCCGTTCCGCCGATGAGCGAGTTGCTCGCCGTTACCAATCCGACAGTTCCGCCAGCACCGTTGCCCCAAGCTACCGCGCCGACATTTGTAATCAACGGCGTAGGACTGTCCCATAAAACACTGTTCACCACATAATTGCCGTTTGAGAGTACCGTGATGCCGTAGCCGCTGATATTATCATCTGCCGAACCGCCAACCAGCGAGTTGCCCGCCGAGACTAATCCGACTGTTCCGCTCCCACCATTGCCCCACGTTGCGGCGCCGACATTTGTAATCAATGGCGACGGATTGTCCCAATTCGGACTGCTTACCACATAATTACCGTTTGAGAGTTCCGTAATACCGTTGATGCCGACAGCATCATCTGCCGAGTCGCCCATAAGCGAATTACTAACCGATACCAAACCAACCGTGCCGCCCAAACCGTTTCCCCAAGTTGCCGCCCCGACATCTTGCTTCAAGGGGGACGCATTATCCCAATACCCACTGCTCACCACATAATTGCCGTTTGTCAGTGCCGTGATGCCGCCGTTGCCAATAGCATCTTCTGCCGAGCCGCCGACCAACGAGTTGCTTGCCGAGACTATTCCGACTGTTCCGACAGCGCCATTGCCCCACGTTGTTGCGCCGACATTTGTAACTAACGATAGCGGATTATCCCAACCCGGACTGCTCACCACATAATTGCCATTCGTCAGTGTCGAAATGCCGTCGCTGCCGACAACATCGTCTGTCGAACCGCCGACCAGCGAATTGCTCGCTGAAACCAAACCGACCGTGCCGCCCATTCCATTACCCCACGTTGCCGCGCCGCCATTGTTGTTTGTCGATAGTAAAGGATTATCCCAGGTAAGACTGCTCACCACATAATTACCGTTTGTCAGTGCCGTGATACCGCCGTTGCCAATAGCATCGCCAAACGAATTGCCGACCAACGAGTTGCCCGCTGACACTAATCCAACTGTTCCGCTCCCACCATTGCCCCACGTTATTGCGCCGACATTTGCAACCAACGGCGTAGGACTGTCCCAAGTAAGACTGCTCACCACATAGTTGCCGTTTGAGAGTGCCGTGATGCCGTTGGTGCCGATTCTGTCACTGACCGAACCGCCAACCAGCGAATTACTAACCGAGACTAAACCGACTGTTCCGACCGCGCCGTTTCCCCACGTTACCGCGCCTGCGTCATTGTCTCCCGACAGCAAGGGATTATTCCAAGCCGGACTTCTTACCACATAATTGCCGTTTGAGAGTACCGTGATGCCGTCGCTGCCGATAACATCATTAACCGAGCCGCCAACCAGCGAGTTCGCTTCGCTGACAATACCGCTGCAGCCGCCTGTTCCACTGCACCACGTTACTGCGCCGACATTGTTGTTTGTCACCCATGACGGATTATCCCAATTAATACTATTCACGACATAATTACCATTTGTCAGTGGCGTGATGCCATTGATGCCAACCTGGTCATTTGCCGTTCCGCCGGTCAAAGCGCTGATGAGCGCGCCCGTCGCCCCGTTATACAAACGCACCGCGCCGACATCTGCTTTTGGTCCCGGCGCGTCATAAAACGGGTCGCTAACGACGATATTGCCGTTCGGCAAAGCGACGACCTGTTGTCCGAATTGCCCGCTGCCCGCCGGACCGATAATGTCAGTTTGGTTTGATGCCAAAACGTTGAAATTTGATAAGAAGCTGATGACAAGCGCAAACAGCGCGAGTTTGATAGTTGTATATTTCATCGATTTGTTATCTGTTTCTAAAAAAAAGTTATCTAACCGAATTCGACCGCAAAGCTAATGAAACTTTTCTTGCGAAAAATGTAATTGTAAAAGAAGTTTGGAAGTAAATGGCTGACCGACAGTGAAGTTGTTAAAAGCCCCGACCGAACGATGTTTTTTGAATAAAATGCAATATAAAACAAGGCTCTAGGGAAGTTTAGAGAGGATTTTCTCTTAATAACTTCAAGAGTTCAAGA
>CAXSBF010000003.1:0-288268 GCA_964235785.1 uncultured Pyrinomonadaceae bacterium
CTTTCATTTCTTTGTCAGATTATCGAATTAAACTGAAATGTCAACAGAACCTAGAGTTAAAAAGACATAAATCGGTAATTCTATTTCTAAATCCGAATAAAATTTAATGTAGTCTGAAAACGCTTTAATTATTTGTTCTTCGTCATATCGGCTAGAATAGTCCTTATCATCTTCACTGCGGCTAAGACAATTAACAGCTTCAATACATCCGTTTCTAAAAACTTGCGTATAAGAATTAGTCCTTAAATCGGAAGTTCCCGCAACAAAAATCCCGTCTATATTTATCTTTTTATCCCAAGCGTATGTCGATATAGGACTAAATTGTATTTTCTGGCTAAGTTTAATCACGTCAAACTCGTTAGAGGTCGTAAATGATGACAAAGGCAGTAAATGTAGAATAATTTTCCCGCCTTCACGTAAGAATGCAGGAAGTTCTTTATTAATTTCAATTTTTTGAATCCTTTCCTGGCGAAAATTTTTTATTCTCTCGGATAATTGCTCATTCAACATAAATGCTGTTTTCAATTCCGAAACATCCATCGGAAATTTTCCGGCGGAATTTCGTCCATAAAATTGATTGTTAGATTTTACTCTGTGCGGAGCAATCCAACTTTTATTTACTCTTATGAAAATAAAATCTTTGTCCGTCGGAGATTTAAGAAATTTTATATTTAATGATGAGGCAGGCAATCGCGGTTCAAGACCGTTCTGTATTATTTGCTCAATTCTTAATCTTTCTGCGTCCGTATCAACTAAAGTTAAACCTGATAAATTTACCGGCACGCCCTTTTCAGCTTCAATTCCAATAATGAAATCTCCGCCGATTGTATTAGCTAAAGCGCTAAGCCGCCCGGCAAGAAACTTATCATTTGAGGATAGCTCTCTCTTATATTCAATACTTTTCCCTTCAACCACCGCATTGTCTTTCAATGCTTGAATATCTTCAAAAGTAATATCTTCAACGCTTTTCGGAATCATAAATTAAAATAATTATTTATTTACCTTAGAAGGTCTGCCGCCTTTCTCAGGCTTGTAATTCTCGACTTCTTTCCGACTCAAAAATTTTTGACCGCCTATTACTCTAGCTTCCAATTTTCCACGCGCTACTAATCTGTAAATTGCTTCACGCGAAACATTTCTTATTCGCGCCGCCTCTGCCTGTGTAATTAAATCTCCAAGATTTTCCATAGATATTTCAAACGATAAAAATATTATCAAAACTAGTTGACAACACTAACTAGTTTTGATAATATGTATGTGTTGTCAACGGGATATTAACAGAACAAAATAAGCGGAGCAAGAAGAATGGCAGAAATAGAGATAAACGAAAAAGTAACGCGAAAATGCATTCAATGTATGCAAATTAAAGGTATCGCTGAATTTTTTGTAAATGGCGAGCAAACCTGCACCTGGCTCTGCATATCTTGTAAAGAGATAAATATAGTAAAGCTACGGGAAAAACGGCGCGCGCATTCTAAGAAACGCGCTCCTAAGCAACGCCAATATCGCTATTCTTTTAGGGAGCAAATCTTAACTGCATACGGAAAAGAATGTGCCTGTTGTGGAGAAACCGAGCCGCAATTTTTAGCGCTCGACCATATAAATAATGACGGTGCGGCACATCGCAGAGAATTAGGAATCGGCGCAGGCAACGTATTTTATGCTTGGGCAATTAAAAACAATTTCCCTTCAAATCTCCAATTACTCTGCCATAACTGCAATATGGCTAAAGCCTTCTACGGAAAATGCCCACACAATAAATAAACTATTAACAATCATTTATACTTATTTTGTAAGTCAGAAATGACCAATAAACAAAAGGACGGTTTCAAAAAATGTTCATCTTAAAAACAAAAACTCAATTAACCAACGCAATCAATAAAGCCTTAAAGATTCGCCCGCGCGTCGAGTTCGGCGGCTTCGGTCGTTATCGCGTGTCGGGCAGCAAAGGCGGTTTTTACACAGTCCTTTGCCGGAACGGATATAAAACAGTCGCTTGCACCTGCAAGGGCGCGGAGAAAGGTCTTGTGTGTTATCACGCTGCGGCGGCTTTGAGTCTGCACGTCGGGCTGGCAAGACTCAGACAAACGGCATAAATCAAAAGGCTTTGAGATTGTTTCAGAATCTCAAAGCCTCTCTTAACACCAAATTAAAAAATAAGGAGTTACTCAATGAAAAATATACACCTAAAACAAAATGAATTCCAGAACAACAAAAACAGACTAACCGAACTACCGATAACGATAGTAACCGACGACACGCACAAAGAAGGCGACCGATTGGAACTGACTCGCCAGCGAATCGAACGCGCCGCGCTTTATCTGATGAGCGTTTTCGGCTTGCTGAAAGTCGCCGCCTTGAGTAGTGAGGGCGCATCCGAAATCAGAGACTTGAGAACCTTTTGCTCCGATGTCGTAAATCATTCCGACATCGGTTATGGCTTGGCTGACTCGATTCTTTCATCGGCAAGCTGTTTGACCGAATTTGCGCCCGACGAAAAAGCGGAAATCGAAGAAAACGCCGCGCCTGATTTAGATAAATTCTGGACGGATAAATACAGAGAAACGGGCGAAAGAATCGAGCGTGTTTTAGCTTCGGATAATGTCTCGAAAGAAGTCAAAAATATCCTTGAGGCGTTAGTCAATGAAGCGGCAAACGAAGCGGGTTTTTCGTTTCCGGAAACCGACGAAATAGCTTTGAAACTGCCGAAGATATTCGCCGCTCTCGGAAAACAAAAAAGTCCGTTCGTGACGTATTTCAGCGCGATTGATACGGCTTTGAATCACGGAGGAGGAGGAGGCGCGAAAGATGTATAGAGGTCACGGCGAAAAATACAGGCGCAAATTCCCCGTCGAGGGCGGCGGCAAAACCGTTTATATCCGGCACGTTCGCTACTGCGTCGTTCACGGCGAAATCGATTTGTTATTGTTTCCGAATTTTGACCTTGAACACGGCGAATGTTCAAACACGCCAACCAGAAGCGCGGCGGCTGTCTTGGTCTTTAAGAAAGCGGCTTGAAAAATAAGTAGGAAAACAGGCGTTAAATCCTTATAAATACAGGAAAAACGCCTGTTTTAGACGTTTATATTAAGTAGAATGGAAACGGCAAAAGTTATCAGAAAAAGTTATAAGTTTCGGATAGGTATTGCCAAAGCGCAGATTACAAAATCTTAATTAGCTATGAATTATCACCCTTTCAGAGTTAGCGCCGAAGATAGATTTTGGGCGAAAATCAAGGTTGACGAAAACGACTGTTGGTTATGGCAAGGCAATCTAACAAACGGTTACGGTAAATTAAGTGTGAACGGAAAAGAAGTTCAAAGCCACCGATATTCATACGAAAAATACAAAGCAAAAATTCCTGTCGGACTTGTCCTTGACCATTTATGCCGTGTTCGTAATTGCGCTAATCCTGAACATTTAGAACCTGTTACAAAAGGCGAGAATACGAGACGCGGCAACGCGCCCGCAAAAATCAGACAATTACATCGAAATAAAACTCATTGTCGGCAAGGGCATCCATATTCAGGCGATAATCTGATTTTGCAAAAACAAAGTAACGGGAAATGGCGCAAGAGAAAATGCAGAGCGTGTAATCAATTTTATAAAGCAAGAGCGCGTGAAAAACATTAAATCGAACAAGCCGCCGGTGAGATTTCGGTTTCTGCTCATACCAAAAT
The DNA here is from genome assembly GCA_964235785.1 of uncultured Pyrinomonadaceae bacterium. Taxonomy (GTDB): domain Bacteria; phylum Acidobacteriota; class Blastocatellia; order Pyrinomonadales; family Pyrinomonadaceae. Next base: position 3,681 of record CAXSBF010000003.1, read on the forward strand.
CATCTTATTGATAATTTCGAGAGCGGTATTCACTTACGAGTTAATTGAAAAGCGGATGACTGTGCTAATCTTTTTTTAGTAGAGTGAGCTATGCGAGTTCATTTAACTTCCTAAATCTTCGAGCGACTTGTTTTGGGTAAAGCAAGCCGCTCTTTTTATTTTTCGATATATCCGAACAGTGTGGCGAGAACAAACAGCAAAGCAATCAACGAAATCAGTATTGCCAGGATGTTCACCCACGCATAAATTCCAAGCAATTTATCGAAACTATCACCCTGAAACAATAAGCATTTTTGAATAAATTTCATATCATATTCCTAAAATTCTTTTCGCGTCCTGAAGCCGGTGAAAATCTTCAGTCGTTTTGCCGCCGTTTTTATCCGGGTGAAGATTTTGAGCGGCGATTCGATAAGCGCGATGGCGCGATAAAAACCGAATCGTGAATCTCAATCGAAATCTTGTTTTTCATAGCTTTTCAACTTCCCTGTTCAACTAAAACTATTCGACCGACATCATCAATCGGTGCAGCTCCGCGGTTCGCTCGCCTTTGTAGAATCTTTCGGCAATCGGCTGGAAAACATTTGTTAATGCGAGAACCGGATTAACGCCCGGCACGCCGACGAGTTCCTGATACTGCTTTCTGACGGTTTTGAAGTGTGTCAATGCGTTTTCCCAATCAAGCGCGGCGTCGCCCGTCGGCTGGTCTAATTCGTTAGCCTTCTCGCATAACAGGACAGCCAAGCCTCTCGCCTGCGCCGCGTCCATTCCAAACCAGCGAATAGATTCTCCGAATTGGATTAGAACTTTTCGCTGCTCTTTATCGCTGATAATCAGACACTTCAGCTCGCCTTTATCGTTTTCCATACATTTTCAACCTTCCTGTTCAACTAAAATTCGCCTGCCGTTTCCGCGTCGCACTGCGAGCAGACGTTCGGGCGCGTCCAATAGCATCCGCCCGGACAAGCCGCGTTTTCCGTGCAGCCGCAAACAATGCAGATTTCTTCGCCGCACCTCCGGCATTTCCCTTCGACTACGGCGACGATTACTCGGCAGTTCCGGCATTCGATAATGTCTTGATTTTCTTCGAGCATTTTTTCTTTGTCGCCGCACGCGCAATCGCCTTTATGTCCTGAACCGCGGCAGCACGGACAATCATCATTATCAACAATCCCGAAACCGCCGCAGATTTTACAATCCAGCGAACTCTCCTCGCGCGCGTTTTCAGGGTCAAAACTCACTTGATTTTGCATACATTTTCAACTTCCTAGTTCAACTTAATCCGGCGAAACAAATTCGCCCGTGCTGATGTCTATTCCGCTGTTGGTCGGCAAGCCGTATTTTTTGGCAAGCTCGGCAACCTTCCGGTTCGGGTCGCCCATCGGCAGACCTCCCGACAACCACATTCCCGAAGCGTTATACTCGGTGCGAAGACTGCTCAGTTCTTCAGCCGTAATGAATTTATTTAGTCGTTTCATAATTTAGCAGCCTGACGCATTCGCGCACTGAGCCGATATGATTTATATAGCTCGTCGTAAATTCAACTAAGCGCATAAAACCGCTTGGATAAGTAATTTTGAATCGCAAGATTTTCAACTCTGGATTTAACTTTTCAGCTAGTCTTAGAAACGGGCAATTTCTTTCACGCGCGACATCACACGGTATCTGCTCAATAATTACTTCTGTATTATTCATAGTTCTTATTTTCGCTTTTCAATTTTTCATTTTCGGCAATCAATTTTTCCAAAGTCTCTAACTCCCTTCCTCTCGGAACTTTAAGAATCGAGCGAATTCTGTCGGCAAACCGCATCGTAAGTATTCGTTTGCCCAAATCGCTTTTATACAATTCCGAAAAGTCTTTCGGTTCGTAATCGGGATTGCTGAAATCTGTTGCTTTCATAAATTACTTCTCCATTCCCCACATTCGCGCCCGTTTCCGCTTATTCAGTCAGCTTTTTAATCGGCATCATCACCCATCGCCTTTCAATTTTGATATTGCTCATCTCGTATTCGCGCCGACGGCGTTCGTCTTCTTCAAACTCTTCGCGTGTCTGGCAGCGATGTCCGGCGCTAAAATAACCCGGCGGAACTTTATAAACCGGAAGCTGGCAGTCGTGGCAAATGTAATCAATTTCCCTTTCCATAACTCAAACCTGTAAAGCTAAATTTTCCTCCGGGTGTTTCGACATATCGTGCTTCCATTCTTCAGTCAATTTTTCGATTTCAATCCGGCGGTTTTCGCCCGGATAACCGAGACACGCGAATTTGATTACGGTTTGGTTTTGAACCATTTTGTCCAGGCATTCGTCGCAAAGCACGGCAACCGCGCCCAAAGGCTCTAAATCGCAGACGAAGCAGCCCCAGCCGCCTTTGGCTTCAGGCGTTTTTTTATCGAGCGTGATTGCGTTGCGAACCGAAGGATGTTCCTTTTCGCACGAGCAGCATTTTCCTAAATTCAGATTTTCCATATCAAAACTCCATATTGCGAGAGTCAGAACTACCTATTCGTGTTAAGTCAGAACTACATATTTTTGAGAGCCGGTTGTGTTTGAAATAACGCCAGCCTTCTTTTTCGTCAAAAGTTATTTCCGGTTTGCACGGGCAATCCCAGAAAGGTTTGTGTTGTTCGGCTTCGTCAGCCGGAATTTCAGCACGGTAGCGCAGCATATAATCGGTTTTTATTTCTATGACCTGTTCCATAAATTTATTTGCAGCTCTGAATATAAAAATTAGGTGGTAAATCAATCGGCAAACTTCAAACAAAAACCAAATAAAAAGTAAAATTTCTAAAATTGAAAACGCCATATTTAATTTTCAAAAAGAATCATTCCGCGATTTTCAAAATCGTCGAGAATAATCTTCAATTCCGCATTCGAGTATTCGCCGACCGGTTTTGCTTCCAAACCGACAATGACCACGTTTCTCGCCTGTTCCGCGTCCTTCCAATCGTTTAATTTATAAGTCGCTTCAATCTGCCGGAGAGCTTCACCGCGGCTCGACGGGCGCGCGAGCTTTTTGTCGTGGTAAATCCGCTTGCCGCCGTTTTTCAATTGTTCCTGGAAATACGCCCAATCTTCCGGCGTGTAGGAATCCGGGCGAACCCATTCAAGCGACGAAGGCATCTCGCGAAAATTCGACAGCACGATTTCCCGCGCTTCTGCGGTCAGCGGCTCAGCCTCGAAGATTTCAAAATCAGCGTCCGCCGCGCCAGGCGGAGGTGATTTGCCGTTTTGTTCAATGCCGTCGCCGCCGCTGCTTGTCCGACCGTAAACCTCCGGCAGTTTTCCGCGCTCGTTCGGCAGAAAAAGCCATCCCTGCAAGTTCATCCGGTTGCCGTCGAACGAACGCCAGATTTCCCACGCCGCGCGGAAAAACTCGATGTCGGGTTCGAGCGAAATTTCGCGGATAATCTTGTCCCACTGGTCTTTCGGCGGATAGCGCCCGGTGATTTCCTTGACCATTTTGACGGCTGGATGCTCTATTCGCTCATCGGCAGGCTTTTCGGCAGACGCAGGCGGCAGCAGTAGCGCGGGCTTCTGTGGCGAAGCAGGCGATTGGCGCGGCGTGGGCTTTTCGGCGGGCTCGAATTTATCGAATTTTTTATCAGCGGTTGTGGCGGTCGCAGAATTCGCGTTTCGCGGGTTCTGGCTAAAACTGGTTAATTGGGCTGGTTCAATGGGCTGGTTAATACTTCCTTTAAAGAGCTGTCTAATCATTAGACAAGTTTGTCTATTTATTAGACAGATTTGTCTAATGATTAGACAAGAAAAAGGCTTTCGCAGAAGCTCTTTTATTTTTATTTGGAAGATTTCCGCCTCCGAATAAAACCCCTTCAAAGGACGAATTAAACCGGTGCCGTAAATGTGAATCCAATTTTGCTCGTCGAGGAATTTTGTCAGCATGATGACGTTCGTGCGCGGAATTCCGGTGGCTTTACTCGTTCCCGGCGGTTTCGGAAAGCACAAGCCGGTTTTCGAGCTTCGCAATTTACAGTAATAGCCGTAGAGAGTCAGCGCGGCGTGCTTGATCGCGCCTTTCTCGCTGGCTAACTCGTATTGGGCATCCATAAAACACACGTCCGGGATGTAAGCCATAAACAAAACAAAATTAAAGTCAAAAAAATGCGGATCGGTTCTTCTCAGTCGTGTCGATACAAAACCAATCCGCGTTCGACAGGAAGAGCAATAGCTTGCTCGCCTTATCCGCGCCGACTGAAGGCGCGAATCTTTTTTAATCTGGTTGGGCAGGACGGATGCCGCATCACAATCTATATAACTCCCAGCTTTGTCCCGCTCGTAATGTATTCGGACGGCAACACGCCATTTCAGGCGTTTCTCACGAATCGGCACTTTCTCCGCTCACTCTGCCCATAAATTTAATGCACGGCGTCCAAATCGAAATCCGGCTTTCTCAAATCATTCACGCCGCCGCCGCGCGTAGCCGTCAAAATATCCTGCGCGAGAATCTTTTCGCTTTCCGGCGCAAGCTCCAGACGCGCTTCAGCTTCGATAATCCGGTAATCCGTTCGCGCGTAATCTTCGGCGAGCTGTTTTACCTCGTCAGTCGAAGCGTTCCAGGGACAAAGCAGCAGAAAGATAAGTTGTGATTGTTTGGTTTTATCGAGAGAGGCGACAAAATCTTTAAGTTCGCCCCGACCGTTTATCGCCTTCGGCAATTCTTTCCAGTCCCGGATAATGCGCGTGATAAATTTTTGCGTCTCGATGCCCTTTCCTATCCACAGTTCGACAATCAACTTTTGAATCAAATCGTCATACATCCAAATCGGTTTGTAATCGGTAAAAAATTCGATTGCCTTGGCAAGAACTTTTTCACGCGCGAGCAGCTCGACGCGCCGCTCGAGCTCGCGCGTCTTTTCTCGTGAATCGACTTCGCTCAAAATCTGCGCCGGATTGTGAACCGCGCAGGATTTGTTTTGGCAGGTATAGGCTTTCTGCCCTTTTCGCTCTCCGCCGGTGATTAAAGAAAGCTCCGAATAAACGCAGGTCGGCTCGTCGAAAAACTCCTGATTGGTCAGCGGCTTTTTTTTGAACGGTGTTTTATCCGCCCAGCTTTTATCCGTCACGAGCGGCACTTCCTTACGGATTTCTTCGAGCGGTTTGTGTTCCGGATTCGGCATCTGCGCGGCGATTTCGTCAAGCTTTTGTCTGAGATCGACATTAGTTTTGAATTCAAAGCACTTCCGGTTCAGACAGCGGTCGTCCTCATCGAAATCGTCGGCAAAGAGCAGCGGCGCGAATTTCGAGCGCTGCGGACAGTTCGGGCAAATTAAGCCGTCGAGCCGAAGATTAGGGTTTTCGGTATCGAACGGCGCGTTTTTGAGCAGCCTGACGATTCGGTTTTCGATTTCCGATATGAATTCCGGGAGCGGTTTTGCGCCGTAAGCTTTATCGTCGCCGCGATACGCCATTTGTTCGGAGACGATTGTTTGCTGGGACTCCGACGGGTATTTCGCAATCGCCAGCGCGTGTCCCAATGGCAGAAAATCTTCTTCAATTTCCCGAAGCGCTTCGGGAATCAATTCGGTTAGTTTAAGCCGCTGCTGGATGAACTTTTCGGTTTTACCGAATTTGACGGCTAAATCGTCAATCGTCGATTTTGAATTTTCGAGAAGGAATTTGTAATCGAAAGCCTCATCGAGCGGGTCAATGTCCTGGCGCTGGAGATTTTCCTGCATTTGAACTTCCAGCGCCTTGGCGTCCGAATAATTATTTACAAAACAATTTATCTTTTCCAGTCCGAGAAGCTTGAACGCCAGCCATCGTCGCTCGCCGACAACGATTTCATGTTTGCCGTCTTTCGGGCGGACGATAATCGGATGGAGAAGTCCCTGCTGCTCGATTGAAGAAGCGAGCTCTTCGAGTTTCGTCTGCTTGTAATGTTTGCGGCGACGCGCCTGCGGCTCGAACGGGGACGGCGTGATTTTTGTGATGTCGATGGGGATTACCGTGTCTGAAAAGGTTGTGACGGCTTTGACTGTTTCCGGCTCTTCGGCGAAAGTTTTAGCAAGCTCACGCGTTAATTCGCGCAAAGTGAATGTCGCCGTCGGCTCAACGTCCCATTTGTCGGGTTTGAGCCAGAAATCGACTTTACCGCCACTTCTTGTATGGTACCCGCTAACATCACCGGAGCCGGAGCCACCGCGCATAGATTCGACGGCTCTTTTTCGTAAATGCTCTGCCGGGTCATCTGATTTTTTCGCATCATCAATTTCCCTTGGGTAAAAATAATTCTTGAAAAACCATTGTTTGAGTCGCTCGCGTTTTTCATCCGTCGGCGCTGCTTGGGTAATTAACTTTTCTTTCAGCTCTTGCTCAAAAGATTTTTGAAACTCTTCGACCTGCGACAACAAATAATTAAAGCTGTCAAAGTTTTCTGTCGTAAATTTCGTTTCGCCTAACGCTTTCGGCTTCAGAAGCGTCGCATTCCACTTCCCTTCGACTGCGGTAAAAACCCAGCCTTTTTTCTCGAAGGCTTTTTTGCGCTTTTGCAAATCCTCGCGCAGAACTTTTATCGGTTTATCAATTACATTTACTTTTTTTGCTCGCCTGGTTTGTGTTACTTCCGACATCGTTGTATGTTTTTCTCCTAGTTGATTTTTTTCATTGAGTAAAAAGGCTAATGTGAACGGTTCAGGTTCGGCATTAGCCTTTTTGCATTCCGGCTATGCCCAATTTTCTTTGCTTCCGGTCGCGCTTAATTTTCCGCATTCCCTCGGGCGTCGCCTGGCACGCCGGGCAAAGATTGAAAAAAAGCGATTCATACCAGGTCAAATAAAACTGAAGCCGGTTGTTTTCAGTTACTTCAATCTCCGTGTCGCACAAGGCGCATTTTTCAATAAAAGAAAGCGATTTACTCACCTACCTACCTCCGGCACGGATTTGAAATATTCGGCGTATAAGAAAAGCGTCATTCCGATTGCGGCGGCGGCGAGGACAAAAGCCAGCAAAAAATAACGCAGGTCATGACGCCAAAAACAACTCTGGCAGGTGATAAATCGCCGGAAACATTCCGCCGCGTCTTCGCTGCAGGTAAAGAATTTCTCGCATCGGCGGCATTCGTGGTTATGCATGGGCAGCCTTCCTTTTGGCTTTCCTCGCCTGAAGATGCGCGTCGGCAGCAGTGAGGCTGCGCCCAATCGCGCCGGAAATCGAAACCTTGAAAGTGTCGTAATCGAACACGCCGACTCTTTTCTCGATGGCGTCGCGCAACGCCTCGCTGCGTTTCCAGTCGCACAAAACAACGAACTCGTCGCCGCCAAGCCGGAACGCTCTCGCCTTATTCGCTTTTGCCGCGCGCCCTATTTCAGAGGCGATGACGTAAAGAATTTCGTCGCCGAAGGCAAAGCCCAATGTTTTGTTGACGAGTCCAAAATTATTGCAGTCAAAAACGATGAAAGCGGTCTTTGCGTCGCTTTCGGCGGCAACTTGCGCTTTGTCGAATGCCTTGCGATTGGAAAGTCCGGTGCGCGGGTCGAGATTGAGTTCGCGTTCTAATAAATTCCTGCGCTCGCGAAGCGACGGCGCGATTAGCTCGGCGAATGATTCACGGATTGAAGTTGCGTTTAAATACATTTTATTTACCTCTCATTAAATCAACCGGCTAACTTCAAATGCGTGAAGTTTTGTTTTTCGGGAGATTTGCCCGGCGATTTACCGTTGCGGATTTCCTGGCGGTCAAGATATTCGGAAATGTGTCGCGGCAGATAAACGGGCTTTCCTGACGGTGAGCGGCTGTAATCAATTTCGCCGGCTTTGCGCTTTTTGTAGAGAATTTGCTTGCCGACGCCGAGTTTTTCAGCGGCTTCTTCTTCCGAATAACAGAACAGAAACGTCTGCTTGTTGATGGTCGTCATTTCGCGCTGAATATTTTCCAGAACTTGCTTGGTAATTTGCTCGGCGATGGTATTTCCGATTTGTTTGATTAAGTCATCCATAAAATTCACCGTTTAATTGGTTTGGATATTTTCAGGAAAATTTAGCTTTGCGAATTCTCCGTGATATTTAACTGCACCTGCGTCATAGGCTTTTGCCGCTTCTTCTGCCGTATGGTAATAACCTAAAAAGACTATTTTTTTATTGGTTTGGATAAAGGAAAAAAACGGTTTTCGCCTTAGCTTCTTATTGAAATAAACACCTTTGAAGCCTGATGTATTACTTGAAACTTTAGTCTTGTTGCAATTGTTTTGGCTTCGTGAAGCGAGTCGCAAATTTTTTTTTCGGCAGTCGAGAGTATTTCCGTTTTTATGGTCAACCTCAATGCCCTTTGAAGCGGAAAGAATAAAACGATGCAAATACAAACCCGTCCGCTTTTGGTTAATTCGGATTTCCGTTTTTGCTATAAACCTACCGCCATCTGCGTATCTAGGGTCAAAATTTGCATACCACTTGTATTGACTGACGCGCTCAAAATCTTCTGCATCAATAATCGCAACTTGTCCCTGCGTTAGCGGAATCTTCGCAAAATCACTCATTACGCCGCCCTCCGATAGTTCCTATGAGCGCGATAATTAACAATCGTTTCGATATACAAATCGCGGTTGAATTTTTCCGCGTCAATCTTTGCGACTTTTAAAATGTGGCGACAAACCATATCTTTCGCACCGGCGCGGCAGTTACATTTCGCAAAAGTCTGTTTCTCACCGTTTTCAAACCTGTCTTGAACGCGAACCGCGTAGCGGTGCGTTTCGCCGTTCTTATAAGTAACCGCCGTGTAATAACGGATATTGTCCATTTCGTCTTCAAAGCCGACTTCGACCATTGAAACGTGCCGACTGCTTATTGCTTCCATTACTTTTTTCAACTTGTCGATTTGGTTTTTGTTGACAGACATCTTTCTGAAATTTCCTTTCGATTCTTGATTTGTATTTGATTGATTTACTCAATCACTAAAGAAAGGATAAACTATTAGTTTATGAATGTCAACAAAAAGTTTATGTCGGAATCAAATTTTTTTCAGGTTCGAGAAAAAAGTTTACTGCTTTTTTATAAAGAGAAGACATTCGCAAAATCAGTTTTTGCGATGGTTGCTTATGCCCGTTTTCTAACATAGAAAGATATTCAGGTGTAACGTTTAAGGCGATTGCAGCGGCTTTTACGGTAATATCCATACCTTCACGCGCTTTTCGCATTTTCTCGGCATTCCAGACAGAAATCATATTTTTAAGTAATTAGCTCTGATAGAAATAAATCAACTATTTGTTTATGATAAATCAAGCCTTTGTTTATAGCAATCACGCTAAACTATTTGTTGACGTTATGACCTTTGGAGAATGGCTACGCCAACAAATAAAAGATAAAGGTTTGTCTAATGCAGAAGTTGCGCGGCGGGCAAAAGTAAGTCCGACTTATATCGGAAATTTGGTTCGTGATTTCAGCCCGAATACTAAAGACGGAAAAGGGCGACCCAGTGAAGAGGTCGTTGCAGAAATTGCGAAAGCCGTTGGCGGTGATTTAAATGAAGCTCGTCTCGCCGCCGGTTATGCACCCGAAAACTCCGCATCTGATTTCGATGATAAAGTCCGCATTGCTTTTCAAGACGCGGGAAATTGGTCGAACGACGAAAAAGAAAAAATTCTCGAATCGGTAAGACTTTTTGTTGCAGGTGTTCGCGCCGAACGCGCAGCCAAAGAAGGCAAATAACTTATGAGGTCTCGCAGTGAATATACTTTTAGAGAAATCCGCCTGTTACGGAATTAACGAAAGATTCTTTGATGAAGATTACACACTCGGAATTCTTGAAGCGGCAGGTGTTACGGTCAAATTTAATCAAGATTTTACAGCTTATTTGACCATTGACGGCAAACCTTATATTGCAATCAAAAAAGGCTTAAAAGGACTCAAAAAATTATTTGCCATTCTCCACGAATTCGGACATCACCTGTTGGACTGCGGCAATGAGCCTAATCAAATCCATTTCTTTGGCGGAGGCGACGAAAAAGCCGAATTTCAAGCCGATTGTTTTGCGACTATCGCAATGCTTCCGGCAAAAGGACTGAATGACCATCAATTTTTAGAAGACCATCCGGTAAAGTTTGCGCGGCAAATTTACGAAAATCGGCAAAAGTTAGATTTTTTGTATGGAGTTTAGAAATTAAAGGAGAAGGAAATAATTATGGCTTTTTGGAAAATTGAAGGCTACATCTTTGATGATACAAATATAAAACTTTGCCACACGAACGGAACCGGCGAATTCATTTTTCACTTCGGTGAAAACGTAAAATTCGTCAGTCGCTCAAACGAAGCTAAATCTCTTTATGAATTGCTTGAAAAAAAATGCCGTTCACTTAGTTTAGAAAACAGCTCTACTGAAGAATCTGACACTCCGCAAATGGGGGATTTTGTTGTCGGCGGTTCATCTAAATGGAGACCCGAATAAACTTTCTTGATTACAATCTGAAAGATTTTAGATTTTGGAGTTTGGGAAATAAAGGAGAAGAAAATAAGTGTCGGATTTTCTAAACTCTCAACCGATTTTCTACTGGTTTTTATCATCGGTTTTACTTGCTGTTTTCATTAATGTCATCAGCTCTTTTATTTTCAAAAAAACCGACAGCTATTTCTCGACAATTTCTACACGGTGGCAAAATCGCTCAGAAAAGTGAAAAGCTGAAAGACAAGAAAAACTGAATTTGTTGTTTGAAAGCGAAAAGGAACAAACGAGATTCGCCTTTGAAGAAATGCGAGAGAGATTTTACGCGATAAATAATTTTATTTTAGCGGTGTTCTGGCTGGTCAGCGGTTATTCAACCGATTCTTTGGCTCTGAAAATTATTATTGTTTTGCTACTCGGACTGGCTGTTGTCAATGGACTTCGCCACTGGACGCGCGGCGGAGAAATTGCCGGACTTCTTGTGTCGGCGGTATGGCTTGAACGCAATTTAGCGGCTCTGCCGAATTTGGAAACAAAGCCAGACTCCGCCCAGATAGAGAAGCCATCTGAACAGCCATAAAATTATTTGCCCGCGTTTGGTTACAGGACAAAAGAAAAGTAGGTCTAAAACTTTTTTGATAAACAAGGTAAGTGAAATATATTTACCACATATCATTTCAGGGGTAAATAAAAGGCGAACCAAAAGTGAACGCTTCGTGAAAATATAATGAAAGGCGAAATATTTCTCTCAAAAGCAGAGGTTAGAAGACGGCTTGGAATCGGAACCACTCGTTACGACCAAATGATTCAAGCAGGGATTTTGCCGCCGCCGATAAAATTGACTGATTCGGCACGTCCCGTTCATACTGAATCACAAATTCGACTTGCGGAAAACAATATCTACCAGCGGGCTGTTAAGGATTCAATGCCGAAAATCAGGAAACCGACAAGACCGCTGTCAGAAAAACAAATCAGGTTCATTCGTGGTTAAGTTTCCGGTGATTCTCTCTTTTAAAGACGAACAAAACAGCTAAACCAAGCAAACAGTCGAGAGCGTCGCCCGGATAATTCAAAACAGAAAGTGAAATAGAATTTGCTATGCCCCGCACTAAAGAAACAAGAAACTTTTCCGGCTCAGTCTTCAAGCGTGAAATTGACACTCTTCCATCTAAGTCGAAAGGGTTTTAGACGGAGATTCTAAAGACACGCTGTCAGAATCCTGATACGTTACGTCTTTAAGGCTTATCTTTTCAGATGACGACATTTCAGCCGCCTGCCCAAGCCTTAGAATTATCTTTGCCGAAACAACGTCTCTGTGTTCGGACAAACCGCACTTGTCGCAATTATGCCAGCGAACGGATAAATCCTTTTTTACCGTTTCGCCGCAAACGCACGTTTGAGACGTGCCGTTCGGGTTGACTTCTACCAGCTTCTTATCGGCGCATTCTGCCTTATAACGAAGCATATTGAAGAAACCGCTCCAAGCGACATCATTGATTTGTTTCGAGAAAATCCCTTTCGACATTCCTTTGATATTCAGCTTTTCTATCGCTATCAAATCAAATTGTTTGACAAGACTTGTCGAAAGTTTATGCTGAAAGTCCTGTCTTTGATTTCTGGTTTTCCGGCGAATTTGAGCCACCTGCGTTTGCGCTTTGAGCCAGCGGTTAGAAAATTTCTTTCGTCTGGCAACACGGCGTTGCGCGACTCGCAGTTTCTTTTGAGACGCTTCAAAATACTTGAAATTTTCAATTTGAGTGCCGTCGCTCAAAGTCGCAAAATTCTCGATTCCGACATCGACACCGATTTCCTTTTCTGTTTTCGGTAAAGGTTCAACAGTCGTTTCAACCGAGAAAATAATAAACCATTTATCAATTTCGCGCTTAATTGTGCAGGTTTTTACCTTGCCGACGACGACACGCGAAAGTTTGATTTTAAGTTTTCCGATTTTAGAAAGCGTGAGTTTATTTTCCGTTAAAGAAAAGCCGCTTTGCGGATAGCAAAACGAGTTATATCTATTCAGACCTTTGAAGCGCGGCTTTCCGGCTTTTCCTTTAAGTTTTACCCTGCGATGGAAACCGTCATATGCCTTTTCGCATCTTTTCAAAACATCATAAAAAACCTGCGAATAAACCGATTTCAAATCTTCACGAATGGATTTTATTTCTTTAAGTTGGTTTTGCTGGTCAAAATAGGAAATTGAAACACGATTCAAATCCCAAGCATCGCGCCGTTCCTGCAAAGCGGCATTATACAATTCACGGCAAAGTGAGAGCGTCATTTCAAGTTTGTCAACCTGCGCTTTGGTCGGATAAATCCGAAACTTAAATGATTTTTTGATTACTTTCGCCGTCTCCATTGTAATTAATATAAACGACTAAAACGGGCGTTATTCCAATGTTTCTAAAGGTTAAACGCCTGTTTTCCGGCTTATTTTCACGCCGCTTTCTTCAAGACTTTCGCCAACTCAACCGCTCCCTAAATTATCTTGACTTATCAAAAAAGCGAATTTTATTCTGAAATTTACTCTTAAACTCTAGGAAATTAGATTGTTTTAGTCGTTTATATTAAGTAAATTAGAATACTAAAATCGAATAAAATCGTTATGCCGCGAACCAAGGAAACACGCTCATTTTCAGGCTCGATTTTCCGTCGTGAAATCAAAAAGGACGGTAAATCAATCGTCGTCTGGGACGCGCGCAAAAGATATAAAAACGCCATTGGGGAAAACAAGGAAAAATTCAAACGCTGTCGCTCTCAAAAAGAAGCGAACACGGCTCTCACGAATTTTCAGAATGAAATCAACGACGAACTCTCCGGCATTGTGGAAGAAAAAGCCAATCCGCAGCAAAAGACTTTTCTCGATTTAACAAAATATTTCCGCGACGAGTATCTTATCGAAGCCAAAATCGTTGACGGAAGAATTATCGAAGGTTATCGTCAGAACATTCAAAAATTATCAAACCAAATTGCCGATTTTGAATTGTTTTTCGGCGCTCTTCCTTTACCGGACCTCAATTACGAATTAATCAGAAAATATAAAATTGCCGTCGCCAGCAATCCGCAGAAACATAAATACATCGACCGGGTGCCGAAAACGGCAACCGTCAACCGGCGGCTCGCCATGCTGCGCCGCATCCTGAATGTCGGCGTGCAGCTCGGCTGGATTACGCATAATCCGTTCGTTGCCGGAAAATCTCTGATCGAAACACGCGCCGAAACGCACAGAAAAAGAATTTTGACTTTCGACGAAGAAGCCGCGCTGCTCGACGCCTGTCTTGCCGATACGGTCATTGAAACTACTCGCAAGGACAAATCCTGGACGATGACCTTTGAAGCTCCGCGGGCGCACCTGTATCTAATCTTAATTCTCGCGCTCGATACCGGAATGAGAAAAGGGGAAATCTTCGCGCTGCGCCGGAATCAAGTTGATTTGGAAAAATTCGTTATTACCCTGGATGCGGCGCAGACGAAAAGTTTCAAATCGCGCACGATTCCCGTCACCGACCGGTTGGCTCGCCACCTAAAGGAACGATTCGACAAAAATCCAATGAATGGAAATGATTTTGTTTTCGGCGGGATAAAGTATTGCCGACGGTCATTTAATTCAGTTTTGAAAACTGCCCAAATAACCGATGTCGTTTTTCACTCGCTCAGACATACCGCAATTACCTGGATGGATTTGGCGGGCGTCTCCGAGATGGTCAAAAAGAATATCGTCGGACACTCGACCGGCGACGTGCATCAGGATTATCACAATTCAAGCGAAAACGTTCTCGACGACGCGCGCGAAAAAATGAACGCTTTCCGGCGGAAAATCGACGATTCGATACTTCGCAAAAAAATGCGCGTCGTCGGTCATTCCGCATAAAAATTTCGCGCTTAGGGGAAAGCTAAGGGGAACGCGAAAAAACGGCTCCGGCAAATTTCACCGAAACCGCTGATTTTATTGGTGGCTTGGGACAGAATTGAACTGCCGACACGCGGATTTTCAGTCCGCTGCTCTACCAACTGAGCTACCAAGCCGTTTGCTCTTTTTTCAAACCGTCGAGCAAGGAAATTAGTGTAAATAAGGCAATTGAGTATGTCAAATCCGTAAGTTATGAAGCCTTGCTAACCGATACAAATTGTGTTGACAAAACGAACAATAAATCTATAATACTGTGTTTAGTAACTGTTTGCCTATTTACGGTTACTGATTCTAATTTCGTTTGACACCTGCCCGTGCCGGTTTGATTGCCGTCGCTGTCCCCCGGAGACGCAACCTTCAAACCGGCACAGCTATTTTAAATTGTTTTATAAAGAGATATTTTATGATTAAGAAAATTTTATTTGTCCTGATTAGTTTATTATTTGCAATAAATCTGGCGTGTTCAAACGCCGTCGCTCCGAATTCGGAAACGAACAAGGCGGTCGTGGTTAATGCAAATCAACCGGCGAATTTACCCGAAGGTTTATCCGCCAATCAAGTTCCGCTCTCGACTGATTCTACTCCCGGAATCCCCGACCCGAAATCTGTCAATGCAAACAGTAACTCCAAAGGCGCGACTCCAATTCCCGGAATTCCAGACCAAACAAAAACCGGCAAAACCCCTGCGCCTGGAAAAACGCCGCCGATTCCCGGTATCCCCGACGAGGAAACTTTGAAAAAACAAATGAATACTCCGGTCGATAAAAGCGTGATGGACACCAAGCCGCCGCAAAGCAATTCAAATTCTGCAAGCCGACCGAACAATAAACGAAAACCTGCCGGTAATTCCAATCCGAATTAGCAAGTGCCAACAAAAAGCGGTTGAAAGTAAATACAATTTACCTTCAACCGCTTTTTGAAAACGTTTGATTTAATTTCTATTCTTCGCCATCCGTCGCTGCCGCTCCGCCTGCGACAACTGTGCCTGGTTCGGCTTTAATCAAACCGAGCGCGATTTTTACTTCATTTTCCATCCGGTCGAAAATTTCCCTGTTTTCCTTGAGCGTATTTTTCGAGTTTTCGCGCCCTTGTCCGAGACGGTCGCCGCCGTAGGAAAACCACGCGCCGCTTTTTTCGACGATATTATTATTGACCGCCAAATCCAGAAGGTCGCCTTCGCGCGAAATGCCTTCGCCATACATAATGTCGAATTCGCATTCTCTAAACGGCGGCGCGACTTTGTTTTTTACGATTTTAACCCGCGTACGGTTGCCGACCATTTTATCGCCTTCCTTGATTGCGCCGATGCGCCGAATATCGATGCGAACGCTGGCGTAAAATTTCAGCGCCTTGCCGCCGGTCGTCGTTTCGGGCGAACCGAACATCACGCCGATTTTGTCGCGCAACTGGTTGATAAAAATAAAACAGGTGTTTGAACTCGACACGATTCCCGTCAATTTTCTCAACGCCTGCGACATCAGACGCGCCTGAAGTCCCATATGCGAATCACCCATATCGCCGTCGAGTTCGGCACGCGGAACGAGGGCGGCAACCGAGTCAATCACAATCACGTCAACGCTGTTTGAACGCACGAGCGTTTCGGCAATCTCTAATGCCTGTTCGCCCGAATCCGGCTGGGAAATAAGCAAATCGTCAATATTGACGCCGAGCTTTTCCGCATAAACCGGATCCATCGCGTGCTCCGCGTCAATAAACGCCGCGATTCCGCCCAAAGCCTGTGCCGATGCGACGACTTGCAGCGCGAGCGTTGTTTTGCCGGAGCTTTCCGGTCCATAAACTTCAATAACTCTGCCGCGCGGAAAACCGCCGACGCCGATTGCCGCGTCAATACTCAAACAACTTGTCGAAATCGCGCCGACTTCTTCGTGCGGACGTTCTCCAAGACGCATAATCGAGCCTTTGCCGAATTTCTTTTCTATATTTGCCAGCGCCGATTCGATAGCCCTGCCTTTCGTATCCGTAC
Source organism: uncultured Pyrinomonadaceae bacterium (assembly GCA_964235785.1). GTDB lineage: Bacteria > Acidobacteriota > Blastocatellia > Pyrinomonadales > Pyrinomonadaceae. The sequence continues at coordinate 19,961 of CAXSBF010000003.1, forward strand.
TCATTTGAACTGCTGCTTCTTTAGCCAATTTTTTATCGCTCCTTTATAAATAAATCCTATAACTTGAAAAAGTATAACACAAAAACAGGCGTTTGTGAAATAGTGTTTCACAGATGAAACAATTTTATATTTTAATGTGTAATAAAGTTAGTGGAAAAATCGTATTTCTGCAAGTTTTTTCATATAAAGATTTTGAAAGATTCCTGCGTTTTACCGTAAACAGTTTCATAAAAAGCATCTGAGCAAAAAGCCGGAACATCTTCCTCATTCGTCACGTAACCTCAGGCATATGAGATTCATCAAATATATATTCACGCCGAACTGCGTAAAATACGAGGGCGTTCGCCCGATAAACATTTATCTTCTGAGACTGCTTTATTTCCTGATGTTTGTCGGCGTGGGTTTGCAAACGTGGTCGACAATCATTAACCACGAAGGTCCGTGGGATCACACCAAGGCTGTGGCATTCTGCGTCTGGGCGGCATACCCGACATTATCTATTTTTGGGCTGATAAAACCGCTGAAGTGGCTGCCGATTGTAATCTTTATGATTTTCTATAAATCGCTCTGGGTTATAGTTGTTGCTTACCCTTTGTGGCGGGCAAACGCGCTTGCCGGCTCGCCTGCCGAAGAAATGGCGCGCATTTTCTTTTGGGCGCCCTTCGTGAGCGTCTTCGTGCCTTGGAAATATGTATTTCAGAATTATGTTATGTGGTCGAAGCCTAAAATGATTCAATAACTCTCCTGCTATCAGCGTATGTCGGTTCGCAATACTAGAGAATTCTGTCTAAGCATGGACGAAGGAAATGCATCTTTTCATCATATTTACACATTTACTTCGTGCGTATTTCTGCCTTTCACTGAATAAAAAACAGCAACGAAAATTTATCTTGCTTTTTCCCGAATCTTTTTTATAGAATGCTACAAACAATTTAGTCGCTGAAGTCGGGTGGAAAAAATTCATTCGGCACGGGGAAACCAAAGTTTTACTTTCTTGGGTAAAACACGGGGCGAAGCGCAAAACGCGCAGAAGACTTCTTTGCTTCCAGCCCGACAGCTAACCTCGTAAGCGTTTCAAAGAAGGACACGAAGAAGTTTCTCCGAAAGGTGTAAGGCGTGTGCTTTACACCTTTTTCTGTATCTTGCGGGCAAGTTTTTCTTTGCAATGCGCGGCTGAGAATTGTTTTGTAAAAAAATAATTTGAGGTGAAACGGGCAATGAAAAAAATCACGATAATCGGAAGCGGCGCAACCGGAACTCTGCTGGCAATAAATTTGATAAAACACAATAACAATCAGCCGATTGAGATAAATTTAGTCGAGAGAAAAGGACGAATCGGGCGCGGCGTGGCTTATTCGACCGCGACGGATTATCATCTTTTGAATGTTCCCGCCAACAAAATGGGCGCGTTTCCCGACGACCTCGAACATTTTTACAAGTGGCTGACTGCCAAGGATTACGATTTTTTCGCCAGCGATTTTGTTCCGCGCAAATTTTACGGCGAATACTTGCGCGAAACTTTTTGCGAGGTTTTGAAAAATAAAAACCCGAATGTTTCGCTTAATCTGCTCGACGACGAAGCGGTCGATGTTTTGGTTGACGACCGACACGCGCAAGTAATTTTAAATTCCGGCGAGATTCTTTATTCGGATAAAGTGATTTTAGCCTTCGGCAATTTCCCGCCGCCGCATCCGAGAAGCGAAAATCAATCTTTTATTCATTCTGAAAAGTATTTTCAAAATCCCTGGGGCGCAAAAATTCATTACAAAATCGAACCAAACGACGATGTTTTTATCATCGGCACGGGTTTGACGGCGATTGACACGGTTTTGAGCCTTCGCAACAAAAGTCACAAGGGAAAAATCTTTCTCTTCTCGACGCGCGGGCTGCTTCCAGCCGTTCACAAACTCGGATTTGTCTATCCGTCGTTTGAAGAAGAATTAAATTCGCAAACCAGAATCACCGATTTGCTCAAAATCGTGCGCCGACACATCAAAAAAGCCGAAAAGCAGCACAGCGATTGGCGAGCCGTGATTGACAGCTTGCGCCCGTACACACAAGCGATTTGGCTCAGTCTGCCCGTCGCGGAAAAACGATATTTTATGCAGCATCTCAGCCGTTATTGGAATGTCGCACGACACCGTATGCCGCCGGAGTGCGCGGAAATCTTGGATAAACTTCAAGCTGCGAACAAGTTACTAATCTTAAAAGGTCGTTTGAAAAACATCGGAACAGGCGAAGACGGAAAATTTGAAGTGAAGTTTTCGACCGGCGGCGTGGAAAATAATCTTTCCGTTGACGCGGTGGTCAATTGCATCGGCTCGCAAAGCGATTTTTCAAAAGTTGAAAATCAGCTTGTCAAAAATCTTGTCGATAGAGGTTTGATAAAACCGGATGTTTTGAAATTGGGCATTGACGCGACGCCGGACGGCAAAACGATTGCGAAGGGCGGAACGGTTTCCGACAAAATTTTTACAATCGGAACAGCACTGAAAGGCATTTTGTGGGAATCGACGGCGATGCCGGAAATTCGCGCACAGACAAATCGTCTGGCTTTATCTTTACTCGACGGAGGACGGCAATGAAAAAAATCCTTCTTTTATTAGTTTTTATCTGTTTTGGCAGATTCTTTGCTAACGCGCAAGCTCTCGTTAAGCAAGATGACATTCAATCATGGAACGACGTTCAACTAACCGTGCCGATGACAAAAAAGGTGGATTTTTGGACATCCGTAACAATGCGTTTCGGTAAAAATGTGACGCAATTAAACGATGGTCGTTACGCCGTCGGATTCATTTTTAAGCCGAATAAATCCTGGTCTTTCCAGCCGTTTTACTGGCATATCGATATGCGCAATTCGAGAAATCAGTTGCGTATCGAGCATCGTCTTAATTTGCGCGTCAATTATCGCTTTCCATTCAAAAGGTTTGGACTTTCACACCGAAGCACCTTTGAATATCGCCTTCGCAGTCCGTTAAATTCTTTTCGGTATCGTCCGTCTCTGACGTTTGATAAAGACCTTCCCAAAAATATCATTCCGAAAGCAAAGTTTTATGTAACGGAAGAAGTGTTTTATGATTCGCTGCTGAAAAAATTCTCGCGTAATCGTTTCACAGTCGGAATTACAAAAACACTGACGAAGCAATTGTCGCTCGATTTGTATTATATGCGGCAGAACGACGGGTTCTCGCGTCCGGGCGATTTGCATGTGATTGGAACAAGCTTGAAGATAAAATTATAAGGAGAAAAAAAGCGTTGAAACAAAAACTTTTATGGTTAACGATTCTATGTTCGCTTCTTTTAACGGCTTGTCTGCCGGGTGGTCAAACGAACAAAGGCGGGCAGACGATTACGGTTTATGGTTTTTCGATTATGAAGGAAGCGCTCGAAAAAGAGATTTATCCGGCGTTTGCGGCGAAATGGAAAGCCGAACACAGCGGCGAAGAGATTCATTTTGTTTCGTCGTTTGCCGGTTCGGAAACGGTGACGAATCAGATTTTGCAGGGCGCGCCCGCCGATTTTGCGATTCTTTCAATCGAGCGCGACGCAGACCGTCTGAAGGAAGGAAAAGCGGTAACTTCCGATTGGCACGAATCGCCGAATAAAGGAATTGTCAACAAAACTCCTTTTGTCATTCTGGTTCGGCAAGGCAATCCGAAAGGCATCAAAGACTTTTCCGATTTGGCGAAAGCGGGCGTCAAACTGATTCATCCAGACCCGGTGAGTTCCGGCGGAGCGCAATGGTCGATTCTTTCGATTTACGGTTCTGAATTAAAGAAATCGGAAGCCGAAAGCGGAAAGGCTGACACAACTCGCGCGTTGAAAACTTTGCAGTCGATTTGGAAAAACGTCATTTCGACTCCCGGTTCGGCGCGTGAAGCCAGAACGCAGTTTGAAACCGGCTACGGCGACGCGCTGATTACTTACGAACTCGAAGGCTTGCTGATGAAACAAGCGGGACAGCCCGTAGAAATCGTCGTTCCGCGAGCGACGATTTTCAGCGAGCATCCGGCGGTCGTCATTGACCGAAACGTCACGGCTGAAAAGCGTCCGGTCGTCGAAGCGTTTCAAAAATATCTGTGGACGGACGAAGCCCAGCAAGCCTTTGTCAAATATCATTTTCGCTCGGCATCAAACGAAACTTTCAACGACGCGAACAAGGAATTTGCCAAAATCGAAACGCCTTTTACAGTCGAGCTTTTCGGCGGCTGGACGCGGGCTTACCCGGAAATTATCGAAAAGGTTTTCCGCGACCAGGTGCAGAAAAAGTGATAACTGATAGCTGATAAGTGATAGTTTGAAAAAATTATCAGTTATCAGTTATCAGTTATCAACTAAAAAACTATGAGCGCAAATCTTTCAAACGTCCGGCACACGCGCGGTTTCGACATCGTAAAACCGTTGAGCATTTTTACGATGGTTGCTCTGATGCTGCCGCTTATTCTCCTTCCGTTGGCTTCGATTTTTATCTTCGGCACAAGCAGCGGATTGGCAAAATTCTGGCAGGCGTTGACCGCGCCGGAAGCGATTTTTGCGATGCAGCTTTCACTCGTTACAAGTTTTTGGGCGACGGTTTTCAATGTGCTTTTCGGACTGTTTGCCGCTTACGTTTTAACGAAATACAATTTTTGGGGACGCAACGCCCTGATTGTCATCATTTCCCTGCCGACCGCGATTCCGACGGCGGTTGCGGGTTTCGCTTTGCTGCTTCTCTGGGGACCATACGGCACTTTGGGGCGATTCCTCGAACCGCACGGCATTCAAATAATGTTCACGGCGGCGGCGATTATTCTGGCAAATATCTTTGTTACTTTTCCGCTCGCGTTCGGCGTTATCAAGCCGGTTTTCGATACGATAAGCAGCTCGCTCGAAGAAGCGTCGGCGACGATGGGCGCGACGCGCTGGCAAACTTTTTGGCACGTAACCTTGCCGTCTCTGCGCGGCGCGATTGTTACCGGCGCACTGCTGACTTTCGCCCGCGCGGTCGGCGAATTCGGCTCGACGATTCTGGTTTCGGGCAATCTGGCAATGCGAACGCAAACCGCGCCGCTTTATATTTTCTCCAAATTTAACGAAGGACAAGTCGAGGCGGCAAACGCGATTGCAATCGTGCTGGCGCTTTTTTCATTCGTGATTTTCAGTATTTTATTTTTCGCCCGTGATTGGCTCGAAGCTGAATAATTTTAAGTTGGCAGGAAGCAGCGGCAGTCGGCAGTTAAAACCTCTCTGACGAGTGCCGACTGCAACTGCTTACTGCCTTATAGATATGCAGATTGAAAAAAAAACAATTGCCGCCAGCGTCCGAAACATCAGCAAGAGTTTCGGCGCGACGACGGTTCTCGAAGATATTAGTTTCGATGTGAACGAAGGCGAATCGCTCGTTTTGCTCGGCGCGTCAGGTTCAGGCAAAACGACGATTTTGCGAATCATCGCCGGACTGGAATTGCCGAATTCCGGTCAGGTCATTCTGCACGGAAAAGACGTTACCGAACTTCCCGCCCGCCAGCGCGGAACAGGCGTTATCTTTCAATCCTACGCGCTGTTTCCGAAAATGAACGTCGAAAAAAATATCGGTTACGGCTTGCTCCTTCGTGGTCGCTCGAAAAAGGAAATCAGCGAAACCGTCAACCGTTTGATTGAACTTATCGGACTCGGAGAACACCGCCGAAAATCTCCGTCGCAGCTTTCAGGCGGACAGCAGCAGCGCGTCGCCATCGCCCGCGCGCTTGCGTATGAGCCGGAAGTTCTTCTGTTTGACGAACCGTTCGGCGCGCTCGACGCGCAGATTCGCACTCGCTTGAGACGTGAAATTCGCACGCTTTTAAAGAAAATCAACGTGCCTGCGATTTTCATCACGCACGACCAGGAGGAAGCTCTCGAACTCGGCGACCGAATTGCCGTTTTGAATCAAGGAAGACTCGAACAAATCGGAACGCCGTATGACGTTTATAACAAACCCGCGACCGAATACGTCGCCACATTTTTGGGCGCGGCAAATCTTTTGCTCGGCGTCGTTCGCGGACGAAATTTTGAAAGCGAAAACATCACGCTTGAACTGGAAGAAGAAATGAATTTTAAGGACGAGCAATCCGTCAAATTAGTTTTTCGCCCCGAGGACGTTTTCCTGCGAAAGCCTGAAAACCTAACTCAGCATTATCAAAAATTGACCGATGGCACAATCGAAGAAGTAAATTTTGTCGGCGCGTTTGAAAGAGTCGTCGTCAGATTAAATTTATCGACCGCGCAGCCGATTATCGTTACGCGCCCGAAAACCGAAACTTCCGCGTTTCCGCTCGCCGTCGGACAAAACGTAATGGTCGGTTTAGTCAGATTTCGCATTCTGCCGAATTTCACGCTCGCCTCTGAACGCGCCAGTCGAACGGTTTAACTGATAACTGATAACTGATAACTGATAAGTTAAAACAGAAATCTTAATTTAACTATCAGTTATCAGTTATCAGCTATCAGTTACTTCACTGCCTGCATTTTCTCTTTCAGTGAATCGAGTCGTTTTTGCGCTTCGATTGCTTCCGCCGACTTTGGAGATTTTCCGACAATCTCGCGCCAGCTCGCGCCGTCATAATGGAGAAGTTTAGAGTTCAAATTAAACAGAAAATTGACGTTCAATTTCCGGTAGCGGTCGAGCGAAACGAAATTGAGATAAAAACTGTGAAGCGGCGCGCCGGACGCCGCCATTTCGCGGCGGTCTAATCTTCTGGTCGCATCGCCGGAAAGTTTTAAAGCAGTTTCTTCAAGTAAATCGCCAAAAAGCAAAAGAATAGCCGGTCTGAGTGTCGAATCGGGAAAAGTTTCGAGAAAAAGTCGGGCGCGTTCGATTTGTTCAAAACCGTCCGAAGACTGCACGAGTTTTGCCAGCCGTTCATCGTCTCCGCGCCGAAATTTCCCGAAAACCGCATCCGACTGAACCCAACCGATATTATTCGGCAAAGCCGTCACGCGATAAAATGTTACGCCGTCGGCTTCCTTTGAACCCGTGACGGAAACGGTTCTGCCGCTTCTCATTCTTTGAACCGGAAGCGCGAAAAGACTCGGTTGAGAACGCAAGACTGACAATCTTTCATCGACGACAACAGCCGTATTTGATTTTTCAGTTAATTTTTGCGCGGCGGTTGGAGTTTTTGTCGGCTTTGAAGGAACGCGACGTTTTTGAGCATCAGCAGTTGAAACAAAAAAGAGAAATATCAGCAGAAAAATTGAAAAAAGTGAATTTTTTTTCATAATACTCCTTCGAAAAATGTTTGAGATAAGGTCTAAACTAAGCATTGACAAGTTTTAAGAAGGCTTAAAACAGCAATCGCTTATTTCCCTTTCATTGGGTATGTCTTTTTCTGTCAAAACCTTTCACTTTTTTTTCAGAAAATTTGGTTATTTTTTAATTTGACAAAGGTGAGCGGGTTTTGGAGTCGAAAATTTGAGTGTTTTTGCGATAGCAGAAGAGATTTTTAGAAGATAAGATTAGCCGGGAGGCAAATCTACTTTTGCTGTAAATTTTACTTTTTTAATCTGGCATTCAAAATTTTATTCTGCATTCCGGCGTGGTGAAAATGGCAGATTGCAATGGCAAGCGCGTCAGCCGCGTCGTGCGGCTGCGGAACGGTTTTTAATTTCAAAAGCAGCCGCACCATTTCTTGAACCTGATGCTTTTCGGCGTTCCCATAGCCGACGACGGTTTGTTTTATCAGGCGCGGACTGAACTCGGAAATCTCTAATTTTGATTTTTCGCCCAACAGAAGAACTACGCCGCGAACTTGTCCGAGCTTCATTGCAACCTTGACGTTTGTCGCATAAAACGCTTCTTCGACCGACATCACATCGGGCTGAAATTTAGCGATAACCGCTTCGATGCCGTCGTAAATTTTCAAAAGACGCTTTGAAAAACTTTCCTTCGGACTCGATTTAACCGTGCCGAAATCAACCGGCGAGTATTTCAAACCGCTTCCTTCGACCACGCCCCAACCAAGCGTTTCGCTTCCCGGATCAATCCCTAAAACGCGCATTTTAATCTTTGCGATAAACTATTTTTATAAAAACGTCCACAAGATACATCAACTCTTTTACCGAAATCAATTTATTTTTTCAACATAAGTATTTGGAAGCTACGGCAATTGCAGAAACACGCGCCAGTCGTATATTTTTTCGTCTGCTTGTTAAAATTTACAATTCTATTTTCAGCACAAAATTAGTTCCGACCGTTTCGCCGTAAGGAAACTGTAGTTCGCCGACTTTCACAAAACCTATTTTTTCGTAAAATTTCAGAGCCGCCGAATTCTGTTCCCAAACGCCGAGCCACAATGATTCAAATCCTTTCGCCCGCGCCGTTTCAAAACACCAATTCAGTAATTTCTTACCGACGCCTTTGCCTTTCGCCCGTTCCAAAATATAAATCCGGTGCAGTTCGACGGCGTTCTCGTTTTCCAAACAATCAACCGTCGAGTTTTCACGAAGTTTGGCGTAACCGACCGCTTTGCCGTTTAATTCGCCGATGAAAAATGTAGAATCCGTATTATTTATTTCCGCTTCAATCTGCGCCCGACTAAAATTTTCAAGCACATAATTCGCCAAATCGCCGGAGTCATCCTGCTCAAAATATGCTTCGTAAAACGTCGTTACGCCAAGAGCGCAAATGATTTTCGTGTCGGAAATGTCAGCCTGCCGAATTGAAAGATTCATTTCTGAGATTAGTAAGCACATTCCGCTTTAAGCCAATTTATTCCATTCGTCAATTGTAATTTGGCGTTCGATAATTTCTTCGACTTCGCGCAGCATCATTCGCAGTTGCGGAACTGAGTATTCGGAGTTTGAAGGAATGGTCAAGCGGTTTTGTCCGTAAACCATAAACTGATGTTTCGCGCCAGAATACGCGCCTTCAAATCCAAGTTCGCGCAAACGCTTGACGAAATCATTTCGCCTACACGGATTCCAGCGACTCATATTTAGGTTTCCCGTTCAAATTGATGTTGCTCAAAATCGGCAAATCGTGTCCGAGTTTCAAGCCGACAAGAACCCAATCTTCCAACACGGAGCGCAGTTCGTCTTCGCATTCGCGCAAAGTGGCGGCAAAAGCGACCACGCCTTTACACGCCGGAATGCGACCGGAAAACGTGCCGTCTTCCAACTTATCGTATTCGGCTTGCGCCAAGGCGCAGTCCAAATAATCGCTCAAAACATATTGTCCTGTCATAGCAGATTTATTTTGTCGCGTGGAATTTTTCGAGATTATACAAATATCACTTTTCTATCGGGCGCGTTAATCTTTCCAACATCTTTTCCGTCAACAAAGATTGTGGCATTGCCCGTAGCTGAATGCTGTATTGTTGCTTCTCCGTTTGAGTTTGTATATACAGGGTCTGTGACTCCATTAGAAAAACCTAATACAACTCTTGCTCCTTGAACATAGCCACCGCCTCTTCTCTGAACAATAATTACACTTTCCGACATAATCTAATCTCCTTTAATTATTTTTGGAATTATTAATGAAAAGATAATTTTCAAAATACCGAATACAAGAACTGCTAAAGCGGCATAGACTGCCTCCTCCCTAAAAGCTAGTAAAGAACCTCTTGTTGAGGTTTCCAAAGCTATATTTGAGGGGTTTTCTCCGGTTAACAATTCTTCTGCTGAGGGTTTCCGACTTGTATTTGAGGGTTTCTGCGACATATTTGAATTAGAAACTTTTTTATACTTTTGTTGATATTCAGCAGAAAAATTATTGTTATCTCTTATGAAACAACCACCAATACCCACGATAAAATATGTTACGATTGCAAGTAAGATTGTGCTACGAAGCGACGGAATAGCACTTTCTTTGGCTTTCCTTTGTTTAGTCTTGTGCCTTTTTTCTCGCTCCTCGACTTCCCTTTTTATCTTTTGTTGTTCACTTTGTTGTTTATCTGCAATTTGTGCAACGGGAAAACAATCTTTATGATAATAACTATAGTATTCTGTATATCCTTCTGTCGTACTCACAAAGGAAGTTTGGACAAAATTAGGTGTTTCTAATTTCTTTCCGCAAAATGGACAAGAATTACAAAAAATACATTTATAATCATAAGACTTTTGAATTTGCCCATCTATATCTTCCCAAACAGAATCTTCAGTAAGTAAAAGTCCATATAAACCTCCTTCAACATTGTCAACAGTTTCCTTTTTTGAATCATCCGCCCAAGCCAAAGCATCAAATGTTACACGCCCGCATTCACAGTTCGATAGACTCTTAGTTACAGTGCCATCGCATTGCTGACACTGCCAACAATTTATATCGTCATAGATGCCTAAATCTTTAGCACCTTGTGGAACATTCCGTTTTACTTGTTTGACAGTAAAATTCATCTTACTGCCACAATAGGAACAGACAGGAGATTTTGGTTTAATAGTGAAGTGGTTACCTGTTTCAATACTCATTTTGACCTCCTCAATTTTTCGTAAAAAGCTGAGATATTCTAAAGCAAAGTAGCAGAATTCCAATAAAAGGAAAAATAACTTAAACGTATTATAAGAATGTATTTATCTTGTAGCTAAATGTATTTCCTGTCAATAAAAATCAGAAACAAGATAGATAAATAACAGAACACTAAATCTTTTCCGTGAAATGTATATATACTGGCAATTAAAAGTTTTTGGTTAAAATTATTTATATTCTAATATTTCCAATCTTCTCAGTCTTCTTATCCGAACTTTGCTTGAGATATGGCGCGTTGTCTTGTTCGCGTTTGTCCTGCGCGTCGGACGAATGCCATTTCATCCATTCGGTCGGCGCGTCGAAGGTTTCGCCGCCGTGCGCGGTCAGGCGCGGGCGGATGCGGCACATAACGGGCGTGTTGACGCCGACGCCGGAGATGACGGCTTGACCTTTGGTGAGCGCGGGGAGTTCGGCGAGCATTGCGCGTCCCGCGCCTTCGACCGATTGGGCGACGGTTTGCTGGTCAATCGGGTTGACGATTCGCATGATGATTTGCGTCATACATTGCGAGAGAACGTCCTGGTCGAGTTTGCCCGGACGCTGCGTGATTAAGCCGATGCCGACGCCGAATTTTCTGCCTTCGGAGAGGATTTGTTTCAGGATATTTGTCGATACGACGCTTGCTCCGGCGGGCGCGAAACGGTGCGCTTCTTCAAGGAGCGTGAAAACCGGATAATCGACAAAATCGCCGCGTTCTTTCGGCGTTTCGCCGCGCACGATTGACACTCTGGCTTTGTTGACGCGGCGCAGGAGCGCGCCGACGATGACTTGCTGTTCGTGCTGTTCGATGTCGGACAGTTGCAAAATCGTGCAGCGTCCGGGTTTGAAAAGGTCGTTTAATTCGATGTGTTCGCTTGACGTGAAAATGCTGTCGGATTTTCCGAAACGCGAATCCATACGCCACAGCAAACCGTCAATCGAAGAAACATTGCCGCCTTCTTTTTTCTCGTCGCCGAATTTTTGAGCGTTCACTTCGTCGCGCAAATCGTGGTAAGCGTAAGCATAATCGGCGCGTTTTTCGGTTTTCAGTCGCTCGTGCAAACTCGTAAAAGCCTGCGACAAAAAATGCGCCATTTTGTCGGATGTGCCTTCGGGCAAAAGATATTTCACGTCGGCTTCGGTCAAAGTTGAAAAGCGAACCTTTATTTTGTCAGGCGTAAAGATTTTGACTTCCGGTTTGTAGCCGTCGGCGTGAAATTGCGCATCGCCCTGGATTGACTGCATCGTATGATATTCGCCGTGCGGGTCAACGATTAAAACCGCCGCGCCGTTGTGCGGCTGCATCAATTCTTCGACTATCACGCCTGCCGTGTAGGATTTTCCAGAACCTGTCGAGGCTAAAATTGCAAGGTGAGTCGAAACGACATCTTTGACCGAAAGCACGACCGGAACTTCGCCTGCTTTGCGAGTCAGCAAACTTCCGATATGCGCCGAGCCGTGTTCCTGAAATTTCTTCGGGCTGAGCATCCGCGACAGAGTTTCGCTCGACGCGAGATAAATCGCGTCGCCCGGATTCGGCGGAATCCGCGGGTTGACGAAATCCTTTAATTGCTCGTTGAAATAGCCGATTGTCTCGACGGTGATTTCATAAATCTCGCAAGCGTCGCCGTTCAAGCCAATCAAAGACGAAACCAGAGACGGCGGCGTATTCGGGTCTGACAAAAAAGCGTCCGGCAAATTTCGCACGAGTTTTCGGCTTTTTATCGTGCCGATAATCTGTCGTTTTTCGTCGCCGACTTCCGCCGCGTAATAAACGAATTCGCCGATGCGCGTTTTTTTGTTGTCTTTGGTGATAAAAAGGTATTCGTGCGGCATTTCGCCCGGACCTTTGACCGTGCCGGTTAGGAAATCTGTTGTTGTCATAAATTTAATTTGATTCGGTAAGTTTTCGAGAAAATTATATCACGAAGTTTTAAATAAATCGGGAACAAAATAAGTTAGAATGGTGTCTAAAAACTACCAGGCAAAAGGAGGCAAAAATGAAAGAAGAATTTAAGTTAAATCTGAGTCCGTTTTGGTTATTGATAAGCGTGATTGCATTGACGCTGCCGGTTTTTCTGCCGTCGTCGGCGCATCCGCAGTTTTTCTATCAGGATATAATCGGAACGGTTACGCTGGTGATGAATGTTTTGTCTTTTCCCTTCGGTCTGCTTGCGTTGCCGCTGATGTTTCCGGCGAAACTTTTTCTGAATGTGAATCCGAACACGATTGGCGGAATGTATATCAATGTTTTTCTGCTTTGCCTGCTCGGTTATGTGCAGTGGTTCTGGATTGTCCCACGACTTTGGCGAAGCGAATCACGGTTTCAAATGCAGATTTTGCTCGGTGGAAATTCGGACTTAAAACTTTCGGAAGCAGCGATTAATGACGCGGAATTTTGCGATGCTCAAGGACAAACTCCGCTTGAGAGAATCATCAACGAGAAAAATTCCAAATTTTAAATTATTAAATCACTGGCAGAAATTTTCTGTTTTTAACAAAAAAACAAAGCGACGTAAAAATTTTTCATGTCGCTTTGCATAACTTCGCCGGTAAATTCTCGAAAATTAATTTTTAAAGTCGAGCAATTTATCTTCGATTTGATTTAATTCCATTCGCAAATTCGCTTCCATCGTCGTCGAAACGTCCTGCTGTTCGACTTGCTGGGCTTGGTCTTCCATATCGCGTTCAAGCTCAATTCGTTCGTCTTGATTAACCCGATTCAATTGAGTGTTAATTTCATCGCGGCGTTTTTCCAGTTGTTTTCGTGTTTGCTTGATTTCTTTCATATTAAAAATCATCCGTAATTTTTAGATAATGGTCGTTACAATTTCCCGAATGCTTCTCTGCAATTCGCGGTCGTCGGTAATCGGCGAGATGAGCGCGACCTCCGCCGCGTTAATCGGCGAAATGCCTCTGGCAATCATCTGCGCGGCGTAAATTAAAAGCCGGGTCGAGACGCCTTCTTCGAGTCCGTGTCCGCGCAGATTGCGAACCTTTTGCCCGATGGTTACCAAATCTTTTGCCGTCGCTTCGTCAATTCCGCCTTCTTTGGCGACGATTTCCGTTTCAGATTCGGCGTTTGGATAATCGAATTCCATTGCGACAAATCTTTGTCTGGTCGATTGTTTTAAATCTTTTAGAATTGATTGATAGCCCGGATTATACGAGACGACGAGCATAAATTCCGGCGGCGCTTCGACGATTTCTCCGAGCTTTTCAATCGGCAGACGGCGGCGGTGGTCGGTCAACGGATGAATAATGACGACCGTATCTTTTCTGGCTTCGACAACTTCGTCCAAATAACAAATCGCGCCGCTTTTGACCGCGCTCGTCAGCGGTCCGTCGTGCCAGACGGTTTCGTCGCCTTCGAGCAGAAAACGCCCTACCAAATCGGTCGAAGACAAATCTTCGTGGCAGGCAACCGTAATCAAAGGACGGTTAAGGCGATGCGCCATATATTCGACGAATCTTGTTTTGCCGCAGCCGGTCGGACCTTTGAGCATCACGGGAAGTTTTCCCGCGTAAGCCGCTTCAAAAAGCTCGACTTCCTGTGCAATCGGCAAATAATACGGCTCGCTTTCGACTTTGTATTTTTCTACTGCTAAATCCATAAGCAATTATTTTTCAGATGTATAAATGCGAAAGGTAATCTTAACATTCGCCGAAAAACGATAGCAAATAACGGATTTTCTTTTGCTCGAATTAAACTTGCAAACATTATCGTTCCGACAACATCAATTATTTTCATCGTTCCGAACGAAATTGGCAAAACATCGGAAACTACGATTCGGCATTGATGTATGTTATGTTTCAATGTCGTTGTCCGTTTATTCGTGAACGACGATTTCAACTTGTATGTATGAATTTGCAGTTACGCCCGCGATTACGCAGCTGCGTCGTCCGGGAGTTTTGATTTCAGAAGTTTCGCCCGAATCGCTGGCGGAGGAATTGGAGCTTGCGCCGAACGATAGAATCGTGCGCGTCAACGGTCGCGTCGTTCGTGATTATCTGGATTTTCGTTTTCAGACGGCGGGCGAAACCGAATTGACTTTGCAGGTTAAAAAGCCGAACGGCGAAACCTGGGAATTGGAAATCGAGCGCGACGAAGCGGAAGATTTCGGCTTGATGTTCGAGCAAATCGTGCCGCGTCAATGCGCCAACGAATGTCTTTTCTGTTTCTGCAAAGGCAATCCCGAAGACGCCAGACCGTCGCTTTTCGTCCGCGACGAAGACATTAGATTGTCGTTTCTTTACGGCAATTACACGACGCTTTCTTCAATCACGCCGGACGAAATGAACCGCATCATCGAACAGCGTCTTTCGCCGCAATACGTTTCGGTTCACGCGACGGATTTAAAAACCCGCGCCTATTTACTTGGCGTTGACGAAAAACGCGCCGACATTTTTGGTAAGTTAAACAGGCTTTTAGAAAATGACATCGAAATTCACGCGCAGGTTGTTTTGTGTCCTGAAATCAATGACGGAAAACAACTGGAAAAAACGCTTCGTGATTTGGCGGCGCATTATCCGAAAGTCGTTTCGACGGCGGTTGTTCCCGTCGCTTTGACGCGCTATAACACCGACGAAAGACTAACGCGCGTCACGCCGGAATTCTGCCGACGAACAATTTCGGAAGTCGAAAAACTGCAAAAGGAATTTCGCCGAAACCTCGGCGTAACTTTTGCGTTTCTCGGCGACGAAATTTATATCAAAGCCGGTTTGCCGATTCCCTCTAGAAAACATTATGGCAATTATCCGCAAATCGAAGACGGCGTGGGAATGATTCGTTCTTTTTTGAATTCCTTTGAAAATCTGCTGAAAAAAGCGAAATCTCACCAAAGAGACACAGAGACACAGAGTTTTTCATCGAGCAGTTTTGAAAATGTCAGAACTCACCAATTTGCAATTGTTCCCAAAGACCAAAGACTAAAGAGCAAAGACCAAAATTTAAAATCACTCAACGGCACAATCTTGACAGGCGAAATGTTTGCGCCGATTTTCGCCGAGCAAATCGAAAAACTAAATTCTCTTATTGGTTCCGGTTTGAATGTTCTCGCCGTTCCAAACACGTATTTCGGCGGCGATGTCGCGGTTGCCGGATTATTAACAGGTCAGGATTTTCTCGCGGTCAAAGAAAAAATTTCGGGCGATTTTGTCGTCATTCCAAAACACACGGTTAAATCGGACGAGCCGATTTTCCTCGACGGAATGAGCTTTGATGAATTGGAATCAAAATTCGACGTGCCGATTTTTGCAATGGACGTGCAGGATTTTATTAAAAAAGTTTTGAACGGCGATTTTTAAGAAACTTATTTTCAATCTCATTCGAGTGAGTTCAGAGCTGCGCGTTGAACAACTCCGAACTCACTTTCTTTCCGGCTACTGAACCGCAAATTTATAAACAATCACTCCGCTAACTTTGACAGGCTGCCTGCTCAGAAGAGTCGGGTTAAATTTGGCGCTCAACGCGGCTTTTTCCGCCGCCGGTCTTAACAACAAATGTCCGTCTATCGCCTTTGCCGAAATCACCCGCCCGGTTTCGTCAATCGTTACTTGAACGCTGACATTGCCTCCGGCGTGAATGGCTTTGGCAGCGGGCGGATACGGCGGTTTCGGCAAGGAAGTCGCCTGACCGTTTATCACGCCGTCGGACACGATAGTTTTACTTTTTTCAATCGGTTCTGTCGTCGGTTTTTTTATCGGCGGCAGCGGCGGCGGCGGAATTGTTTTTTCAGCAGTTTCGATTTGCGTCGGCTGCGGATTTTGAATACCAATGTTACTGCTTTTCGTAAATCCTCCCGTTTCGCGCACAGATGAATTTTGCGATCCTGTTACCGTAGTGTCGCTCACCAAAGTATATCCGCTCGGACGCGATTTTTGCGTATTTGGCACGACGGAAATTTCACCGGGCGCAGGCTGCAATTCATCAACCCGCAACATATTATCGCGCCGTGAAATCGTTCCGCTTTTCGTGTTTTGCGATTGCTCTTGCTTCGGCTCTTTCTGCACTGGTTCGGGCGCGTTTGCCGACACTGGAAGCGGCGCAACAATAGTAGATAATTCAAATTCTTCGTTTCCTAATCCCAAATCTTCGGCAAAAAGATTCCACAAACCCGCGCTTAATAACAAACCGGCAACCAGCACTGACGATATTAGTAAGTAACCGCCGCGCTTTTTGTTTTCCTCTCCGTGACTTTTCGATTCGATTAATTTGTCAAACATTTTCCTTTCCTCCATTTGTTTTGCGGTGCCAGTCGCGCGGTCGAAAGAACAATTTGCATATTGAAAGAACGGCTGATAACACCCGTCTCGATTATTTAGACACTGAAATTCGATATTTGTTCCCGTGCAAATTTTTATGGAAGGAAAAGGTTTTGCAAAGCGTGAGCCGATTTGCTTTGTCAGGATCAGAAACTTATAAGGCAATTTCTTCGACGACGCGCGTCTCTCATTCAAATCGAAATTTCGGATAAGCGGCGATTATCGATTTTTCTCACAAAGAATTTTAATTGCCCTCAAGAATTTTTTACCCGAATGATTTCCGCCGCAATGCTGACGGCGATTTCTTCGGGCGTTCGGCTGTTGATTGGCAAACCGATTGGCGTATGAATTTTGTCTAGTTTTTCCTTCGGAATACCTTCTTTACTTAAGTTTTTCAACAGCGTCGCCATTTTCGCGCGGCTGCCGAGAACACCGAAGTATTTGAAATTCTTGTCGAGCAATTTTCTAATCACAATTTCATCGGATTGGTAGCCGAGCGTCATCACGACAACAAAATGATTTGCGCCGGAAGCGATGAACTCGCCGATTTGCTCGTAAGATTCCACATTTTTTTTTTCGTGAGCGAATCGATTTTTGGCAAGCGTATTCAGCTCGCCGCGGTCGTCGAAAAGCGAAATATAAAAATCCATTTTCGATACGAGTTCCGATAACGCCAGAGCGCAATGCCCGCCGCCGACGATGAACAGTTTATTTTTATAACCGAGTTTTTCTTCAAACAGAAAATCGTTTTCGCTTTTGCGTTCAAAGCGAAAATCAACATCGCTCGCTTGATTTTCTAAAACTTGAAAATTATTTTGGGTTATTTGCAAAACTTTCGATTCGCGGTTTTTTAGAGCGCGAACGGTTTTACGAATTGTCGGCAAATCTTCAAAATTTAATCGGTAGAAAATAACAGTTTGCTGCCCCGAACAAATCATTCCGCTCGGATTCATCGCGTTTTTTCGATGAATTTGTTCGACAACTTCCGAATCAATTTTGCCTTTTACCTTTTTACTTTTGCCTTTGGCGAGTTCCACGAGCCGCATTTCCATCATGCCGCCGCCGATACTTCCGCAAATTTCATCTTCGGCAACAATCATCTTGAAACCTTGCCTGCCCGGACTGCTTCCTTTGCTTTCCACCACGACGAGCAGCACTGCCGATTTGTTTTGCTTTAATCGTTCGGCGGCAAACTGCCAGATTTCCAAATCTTTTTTCATCGAAATAATTTATAGGAGAAATTTACAGGGATAACACAGATGGGTAGGGATAAAACAAAATCAATTTTATATCCCTGTTCATCTCTGTTATCCCTGTAAATTTCTTTGTCTTATTTTCCGGCTCGCATTTTCTTCGCCGCTTCGCTATACAAATTCATCAAAACTTTTTCCGGCGTAAAAGGCGCGTCAAACGCGGGTGAGCTTTCGGAATTAAAAGCGCGAACCGCGTTGCGAATCGCAAAATACGCGCCGATGCCATACATTAGCGGCGGCTCTCCAACAGCTTTTGAATTAAAAATTGCAAGATTTTCCCTTTCGGTTTCCAGAGGAATAAATTCAATTGTTTTCGGCACTGAATAAATGTCCGGGATTTTGTAAGTCGAAAGCGCGTTAGAGCGCAGTTTTCCCGATTCGTCATAAACAACTTCTTCCATTGTCATCCAACCGATGCCCTGCACGATGCCGCCTTCGATTTGCCCGTAATCAACCGAAACGTTCATCGAACTGCCGAAGTCGTGACATGCTTTCACAAAATCAACCGTGTAAATTCCCCGCAGGCAATCGACCGTCGCGCCGACGATTGCCGTGCCGTAGACGTGATAGGCAAACGGATGACCGCTCGCCGTTCCCCAATCGAAATGGAGTCCGGCGGTCGCGTAATGCGCGTGTTCGCTCATATTGACGCGCTGCATATGACCTTCGTTGACGAGCGTTACCCAATCCAAATCGGTGCTTTCGCCTTTGCGAAAAACAAAACCGTTTTCGATTGAAACGTCGTCCGCGCTCTGCGCTTCGACCAAATCCTTCGCCACGTCTTTTAATCTTTTCAAAATCGTTTCGCAAGCAATTTGCGTGGCGTGTCCGTTTAAATCGGCGGCGGCAGACGCGGCGGTCGGCGAAGTGTTCGCAATCCGCAAAGTGTTCGTCGTATGAACTTTTATTCTGTCAATCGGCAAGGAAAAAACACGCGCCGCGACTTGCGCCATTTTCGTGTTCACGCCCTGTCCCATTTCGACCGCGCCGGTTGAAACCGCAACAGAACCATCTGTATAAACGTGAACGAGCGAACGCGCTTGATTCATCGGCGTTTTCGTAAAAGAAATGCCGAAACAAATCGGCATCAACGCCACGCCTTTTTTGATGAATTTATTTTGCTTGTTGAAATCGTCAGCTTCTTTTTGAATATTTGTGAAATCGAATCGCTCGTCGGCTTGCGTCCAGGTTGTTACGGCTTCGCTTTCGGCTTTTTGACCGTAAGGAAATTCGTCGCCGTCGTTTATCAAATTCTTCTGCTGAATATCGCTTGCCGAAACATTCAATTTTTCCGCCGCGTGCGCGATTGCCGATTCAATCACGAACATTCCCTGCGGTCCGCCAAAACCGCGAAACGCCGTGTTCGGCGGCAGATTCGTGCGGCAGCAGTAAGCAGTTGCCGTTACGTTCGGAACAAAATATGAGTTCGTGCAGTGAAACAAAGTGCGCTCCAAAACCGGCGGCGACAAATCGGCGCTTGCTCCCGCGTTTTGATAAAACACGGCTTCATACGCGACGATTTTCAAATTTTTATCAAGTCCGATTTTGTAATCCGCCGAATACGGATTGCGCTTGCCGGTCATTCGCATATCTTCCATCCGGTGAAGCGCGTATTTCACGGGACGTTTCGTCAATTGCGTCCCGACGGCACAAAGCGCAGCCCAGGCATTTGCCTGGTCTTCCTTTCCGCCGAAACCGCCGCCCAAGCGTGTTACATCGACTTCAACCTGGTGCATCGGAAGCGCCGTCACGCGCGAAACGCAGCGCTGCACGGCGGTCGGACCTTGCGTCGAAGAATAAACCTTCATTCCGCCCTGCTCGGTCGGAATCGTATATGCGCCTTGCGTTTCGATATATAAATGCTCTTGCCCGTTTAGCTCGACGCGACCTTCAAAAACGTATTCGCTGGTCCTGAAAGCGTTTTCGGTATCGCCCAGCTTGAAATGTTTTGGCGGCACGATTAAATCATTTTTCGCAAACGCAACACGCGGGTCGGTAACGATTTCCAGCGGCTCGATTTCCGATGTGATTTTTTTGGTAGCGTGTCTGGCTTGTTCTTCAGTTTCCGCCAAAACGAGCGCAACCGGCATTCCTTGAAAATGAACTTCCGTGTCGGCAAACAAAGGCTCGTCCGGCAAAATTCCGCCGATTTGATTTTCACCGATTAAATCCTTCGCCGTGATAATTTTAACGACGCCTTCTGAATTTTCGGCTTCGGTTGTATCAATACTTTTCAAAATGCCGTGTGCGACGGGCGAATCATAAACGCACGCGAAAAGAGTTCCTTGAAGCAAAGGAATATCGTCAAGATAAATTGATTCGCCGCGAACGTGCGATTTTGAATCGAGATTTTTCATAAAACAATTTTCAATCCAGAAACACAGCCAATTCTTTAAAGTAATTATTCTGTCAAATCTTTGAGTTTTTTTATTTCTGATGGGCAGTTATAGGGAAAACCATAAAGAATTGCTTTTTCTAAATCCGTCTCGAATTGAGAAAATCTTTGCTCAAGAGAAATTAGCTCAACATACTTTTCATAGAATTGATTTGGCGTAAAATCTAAACAAATTCGATGTGTCCAAGACGTTAATGTTGTAGGAATTTCACTTTCATATAACTTGCAAAAGCCTGCGTCATACATTCCATCAGAACCTTGATAATCACTTTGCCAATGAATGCAATAACAACAATCTAATTGTTCCTTTCCATTTGGCATACTTTCTTTCTACGGTCTAATTTTCTCTCAATTGATAATCAAATAATTTTACAGAATGCGCCGTGAAAAATTAGCGCATTAAGACTTTCTAAAATTTATCTTTGAAATCTCGACTCAAAGAAATCTTTTCAATATCAGCTAAATCCTGAAGCCGTCCCGATGCTTTTTTGTTTTCAATTAAATCGTCGAGTCCGATGAAATATGCGGGAACGCCGTCGAAATCCGTTTCGACCCGATTGTTCCAGGCATTTTTAAATTCGATTCCGCTGACAGACATTAAAATATCGACGCGCACGGGCGGTCTGCCCATTTGATAAAAACCGTCCTGGGCAAAATCGTTTTCGGTTAAGCCTTCGAGCGGAGAGCCGAAATTTTTCAGAGCTTGAAAAACATTTTTTCCGTTTTCGGGCGAGGCTTCAATCCAGATGTCCAAGTCTTTCGTAAAGCGCGGCTCGGAATATTTCATCACGGCGTAGCCGCCGACAATCAAGTATTTAACCGCGTGTTCGTTGAAAGTTTTCAACAGTTCTCTGAAGTCTCGATTCATTTATTTTCCTGTCGCGCAAATAAAACTCGACCATTTCCCACGCAGTTTGAAAAATCGCTTCGTCGCCTTGCCGTTGCCAAAATTCGATGTCAAAAGATTTATCCATTTCGGCGATGTTTTTGCCGAAACGCATCATTGTTAATTGACTGGCATTGTTTTCGGCTGTTTCGGTTTTCATACTTTTATTATAACGGTTGATAATTGAACAACTCAACAAAATGCGCCGTAAAAAGTTGTCGCAAAAGCAATCTTTTATAATCCGCCGCGCCGCGCACGTCGGAAATCGGGCTGATTTCCGTTTGCAGAATTCTGTTCGCCTGCGTAATTGTTTCGTTTGAAATTTCCTTGCCGCGCAAAAACTCGGAAGTTTTTTTGAGATACAACGGAATCGGAGCAACACCACCTGCCGAAACGTGCGCGTCGACTATTGAAATTAAACCATCCGCTGCCGCAGATGGTTCTGACAGGCACAAAGAAATTGCCGTGTTGACCGAAGAAATATCCAGACAAGTTCGTTTGGAGACTTTTTCAAAATTAAAATAAAAATTTCCGGCAGGTTTGCGAAAGCGAATTTTTTTGATGAATTCATCGTCGGTTTTCGCCAGCGTTTTGTAGCCGAGATAAAGCTCGCGCAAAGGAATTTCGCGGTCGTTGTCAAAAACGATTGAAGCGTCCAAAGCCAGGAACCACGCCGTCATATCGCCAATCGGCGAAGCGTTGACGAAGTTTCCGGCGAGCGTCGCCATATTGCGAATCGGCGTCGAGGAAACGAGTTTTAGATGTTTGTATAAATTGGGAAACAGATTTTGCATTACGGGCGAGACGAGCAAATCGGTAACGGTTGCCGACGCGCCGATTTCGACGAATTCGTCTTTCTCTAAAATGCCGCGCAAATCCGAATTATCAAATAGATTTTCCGCCGAAGCCGCCGAAACCATTTCTTCGGGACGCTGAACGTATAAATCAGTTCCGCCGCCAACAAATAGTGAGCGGTGAGCGGTGAGCGGTGAGCAGTCGGTTATTTCTTTTAACTCGGCAAGCCTGTTTTTTATACCGGAAAAATAATTTGGAACGATACCTTTTTCGATGGCGAAACTTAACCGGCTCGATAGTCCATTGCTTTCTTTTGACTGCTCACCGCTCACTGCTAACTGCTCACTGATTTGTTGTGCTGCGCGTTCGATTGATTTGTAGCCGGTGCAGCGACAGATGTTTCCGTCAATCGAAGAAATCGCCTGTTCACAGTTTTTCGCCGTTTCGTCCAAACAAAATCCGGTCAGCGACATCACGAAACCGACGGTGCAAAAGCCGCATTGCGTTCCCGATTCCTCAACCATTGCGTGTTGAACTTCAGTCAATTCGCCGTCCGCTTTGTTGATGCCTTCGACCGTTACGATGTGTTTGCCGCGAGCGTTTGAAAGCGGCATTAGACACGAGGTCATCGAAAGATATTTGACGGAATCGCCGTTTAATTCGCCGACCAGAATCGCGCAGGCGCCGCAGTCACCTTCGCGGCAGCCGATTTTTGTTCCCTTCAGGTTTTTCCGGTAGCGAACAAAATCAAGCGCCGTCGTTCCGCCCGGCAAATCGGTTTCGACGGTTTGATTGTTGAGAATAAATTTAATCATTTTCCTAGTTCGACAATTTTAGGATAGAAAATAGCCGCCAAAAAGCGCAAAATGAAAAATAGTTTTTGTGTCTTTTGCGCCTTTTGCGGCTATTTTAATTTCAAAAACGGCGAATAACAATTACGCCGCCGACAATTAAAAGCACGCCCAATATGCGCGGCACGCTGATTTCCTTGACCGGAACGTCGAGAAAGCCGAAATGGTCGATTATCAAAGAAACCATCATTTGCCCGGCAATCGCCAAACTAAACGTTAGCGCGACACCGAGTCGCGGGACGGACGCGGCAATCGCCGATACGAAAAACGCCCCGAGAAGCCCGCCCGTCCAGGCGACAATCGGCGCGTTTTTTGAATTTGCCAAACTGCTCAAAGATGTTCCGGCAAACAACAGATAAACAAACAACGCGATTGTTCCGACCGAAAACGAAATAAAAGCCGCCGTAATCGGACTCTCGACATAACTTGAAAGTTTCGTATTGACCGCGCCCTGCGTCGGTATCATCATTCCGGCGCAAATTGCCAGAACGATGAAAATATAATTGTTGAAAAATGAAGACATTTTTTGATAACTGAAAACTGATAGTTGATAATTGATAGTATAGGAATTGGTTTTAACTATCAGTTATCAACTATCAATTATCAGTTAGTATTCCGTTTTGTCAGTTTTGTTTTCCCAATTCTGAAAGACTTTCAAACCTTCTTCACGCAATAAATTGACGGTTTTTATATGTCTTTCGCCGGTTTCCCTTTCGATTTCTTCATAAATGAATTGGTCGTCAAATCCGATGTTTGCCGCGTCGATGCGCGTTGCGGCGTAGAAGATTTTTGCCGGACGCGCCCAATAAATCGCCCCCAAACACATCGGACACGGCTCGCAAGAAGTATAAAGAACGCAATCGTCAAGCTGGAACGAGCCGAGTTTTTGGCAAGCGTTTCTTATCGCAACGACTTCGGCGTGCGCCGTCGGGTCGTTGGTCGAAGTAACGCGGTTGCAGCCTTCGCCGATAATTTCGCCGTTTTTGACCACGACCGCGCCGAACGGTCCGCCGGAGTTTGAATCAATTCCCTCTTGCGCCAAACCGATTGCCCGCCGCATAAAATACTCGTCTTGTTCCGTCATTTTATGTAGTTGATAACTGATAGTTGATAACTGTTAGTTTAGGAATTGGTTTTGCACTATCAGTTATCAACTATCAGTTATCACTTATTTCGCTTTTACTTTTATCTCAAAAAGTTTTTTCCATTTTTTTCCGGTTACGAAAACTCTGTCAGCCGCTTCGTCGTAAGCGATGCCGTTCAGTGTGTTTTCATTACTGCGCTCGACATCTTCGGGCGAGATTCCGCCTAAATCAATCCAGCCGAGAAGTTTTCCGCTCTGCGGGTCAATTCGCGCGATATAATTCGGCTTACCTAAAATAGTCGGCTCCTCGGAATGCCAGACGTTCGCCCAAATTTCGCCTTTGATAAATTCGAGTTCGTTGATTTGCATTAAAGGCTTCCCGTCTTCACGAAAAACTACCAGCGTGCGAATAGTTTTAAAGGTTTCAGGGTCAATGACGCGGACGACGTGCGTGCTGTCGGTCATATACAAATTCTTGCCGTCATTGGTCAGTCCCCAACCGTCGCCTTGATAACTGAATTCTTTGAGCAATTTGAAAGTTTCCGCGTCGTAGACGAAAGCCTTGCCCTCCTGCCACGTCAATTGATAAATTTTGCCGTTTAAAACGGTCGTTCCTTCACCGAAATTTTCCTTTGGTATCTTGAATTGCTGCACAATCTTACCGGTTTCAAGTTCGACTTTTCGCAAATCCGATTCTCCCTTTTCACCGGTGCTTTCATACAGAAATCCGTTATGGAAAAATAAACCTTCAGTAAAAGCCTTTGAATCGTGCTTAAAAGTATTGACGATTTCGTAAGTATAGACGGGAATTCCGGCGGTCGTTTTAGTTGAATTCGCATTTGTCGAATTGCCGCTTGTTTTGTTGGCAGTCATTGAATTTGTGTTTGAACGACTTTGATTCTCGCTGCACGACAAGGATAAAAGCACGACAAAAATAATAAAATAAAGGCGCATAATTTTAGGTTCAAGGTTCAAGGTTCAAGGTTCAAAGTTCAAGGTTTTCGATTTTGACTTTGAACCTTGAACTTTGAACCTTGAACTATTTATTCAAGGCTCTTTCAATCGCTCGTCTGAAACCCTGACCCGAATTCGAGCGAACTTTCACGCCGTTGATATAAACGGTCGGCGTTGACGCGACTCCGTAATTTGTACCGTCCTGCAAATCGCGGCGGACGACGGCGGCGAACTTTTCGCTTCCCAAGTCTAAATCAAATTGCTTTTGATTTAAACCGACTTGCGCCGCATATTTTTTCAGCGACTCGACATCGAGCTTGTCTTGATTGTTATAAAGCAGTTCGAGATATTCAAAAAATTTGCCCTGCGCGTTTGCGGCTTGTGCCGCGACCGCAGCGCGAAAGGCATTTTCGTGAACGCTTTCGAGCGGGTAATTTCTGACGACAAAACGAATTTTATCCGCATATTCCGCCATCACTGTTTTTAAAACCGGATGCGCGGCGGCACAGTGCGAGCATTGGAAATCGGAAAACATCACGATTGTAATCGGCGCGTCGGCTTTCCCTTTTGACGGACTTCCTTCGGTTGAAATATTCTGCGCGACCGGCGGCGGGTCTTTCAACAAAAATTTCGCGTTGTATTTCTGAAAAAGTCTGTTTCGCAAATTGTTTTCAAGCTGGTCGCGCTCGGAATCGGCAAATTCGCGCAGTTTATCCGTTACTTCGCGGGCGATTATATCGCTTGCCTGAACGCTTTGCGATTTCGCTTCGGCAACTAAAAGCGTCGAAAACAAAAGCTGTTCGAGCGCGTCACGCGTCTGGTCGTAAATGTCGGCTTTTATTTCATAAATCGGTAATTTGTTTTTCGCATCAAAAGTCGCAACCGTAATTTGTTTGCCGCCAACGTTTACTAAAACGTCCGATGCGGCGAGATTCGGCGCGTTCACGTCTTTTTCCATTGCAACTTTGTATTTAGTTTTCAGCGTCGAGATATAATCATTGAAAGCCTTTTGTTCGAGGTCGCGGCGCAGAAAAACGACGATTTGCGGGCGAATTTCTTTAACTGTTTTATCGCCGATATTAGCGCGATTGGCGTCATAAACCGCCTGAACTTGAGCGTCGGTCGGGTCGGGAATCTTTAAATTGACTTCCTTTTGGACGAGTTTTTCGACAGTCGTTTTCCGCGCCGCCGCTTCGATTTCGAGCAAACCCGCGGCGATTTGCTGGTCGAGAAGTTCCTTTCGTTTTTCGGCAATAAATTTCGGCAAGTTCTCAAACGCTTCGCGGACGCCCGGCGCGAGGTCTTTGGAAGTAAAGGTTTGATTATTCGCCGTCGCCAAAATCTCGTCGGGATTTTGTGCAAAGACGCTGAAACTCAAAAGCAATAAAAAAATCGGAAAAAGTAATTTCATATCGAATTTTAAGAATAAACTTTTCAGATACTCGGTCTAACATCTTAGCGTCCTTTGCGGCTTTGCGGGAAACACAAATTTTATCCCGCAAAGCCGCAAAGTGGCAAAGGAAAACATTACTAACCGGAGACGGATTTTGTGTCGCTCAAATCGGCAAAATTTATTTGACAGCGAACCGCTTCCAGTTCCGACGGTTCGCCGAAAATTTGCGGGTGAAAAATCTTTGCTAAAATCTCCGCGCCGTCAACCACACGCGGCGCGGGACGCGAAAAATAAGCACCGGCGTCCAAAGCCCAGACATTATTGTTTTTGACGGCTGGCATTTCGCGCCAGTTTGCAGGAAATTTTGTCGATTGCAACTGCCGCAAAATATCCGGCGTGTAATAACCGCACGGAATCAAAACCAAAATCTCCGGCTTTGATTCAAAAATGGCTTCATAAGTTGTCGTTTCGGATTTTTCTCCCGCTTTGCCCAAAAGACAATCGCCGCCCGCAATTTCAACTTGTTCGGGCGTCCAATGCCCGGGCGCAAACGGCGGTTCGAGCCATTCGAGCATAAAGACTTTTGGACGATTTGCAAGTTTTCCGGTTTTCGCGCGAACTTTGTCGAGTCTTTTTTGCAAACTCGAAACTACCCTTTCAGCCGCTTCTGACGCGCCGCAAAGCTCGCCGACGGTTTTTATATTCTGGAAAATGTCCGAAATCGTGTTCGGTTCTAAAGAAACGACTTTGGCGTCGGCAACAAATATTTTCGCCGCTTTCTGAACGGTTTTATAAGAAACCGCGCAAACTTCGCAAAGTTCCTGCGTCAAAATCAAATCGGGTTTCAATTGTTCTAAAAGTTTTTCGTCCAAATCGTAAATCGAACCGTGTCCGTCGAGATTGGAACGAACCGCGTGGTCAATCTCCGCGCTCGACATAGTTTCGTGCGATATTCGGCTGGCGGTTAAATGCGGCTTTTCTGCAACGGAAGCCGGAAAATCGCATTCGTGCGTGATGCCGACGAGATTTTTCTCCAGTCCGAGAGCGCAGACAATTTCGGTCGTCGAAGGCAGCAAGGATGCAATTTTTAATTCGTTTTCCGGCATAGCTTTCAGTGAATGAAAGTTTATATTATGTGTCAAGTCAAAGCGGTTTCAAAATTACCGGTCGAGAAAAATTACTGAAAACACGGGCTTTTCGCTTTTGGGCGCGTTTTGTTGTCAGGAAAAATGGTAATGCTTTAGAATAATTTTATGAAAATATTTCTTTTTATATTGACGGCAACATTTGTATTTATTTTCGCCGCGTGCGGCACGCCGAAAACCGAAACGAATTCGGCGAATGTAACCGTCGAAAATCAAAATACCTTAAAGACCGATGCGGGAAAATTGACGGTTGATTTTAAGACAAATCCGGCGCAAGTCGAAGCGGGTAAAAATACCGATTTATCGTTCACGTTCAAAAACGGCAAAGGTGAAACGGTCAGAGATTTGCAAGTCGTTCACGAAAAACCGATGCACCTGCTTGTCGTGTCCGACGATTTGGACGAGTTTTATCATTTGCACCCGGAAGTTCAAAGCGACGGCGTTTATAAAACGTCCTTTACTTTTCCGAACGGCGGAAAATATAAACTTTACACGGATTTCACGCCGCTCGACAGCTCGCAAGTCGTGCAGAATTTCTCGCTGCAAGTTTCCGGCAGCGAGCGCGCCGCAATTGAACTCAAACCCGACGCAAAATTCGAGAAAACCGTTGAAAATTTGCGCGTCGTGTTAAAGCCGGTCGGCGAATTGGCTTCAAACAAGGAAATGATGCTCGATTTCCAGGTTTTCGATTCACAAACGAACAAACCTGTCGCCGATTTGGAAAACTATCTCGGCGCAAAAGCGCATTTTGTCGTTATCAGTCAGGATTTGCAGGAATTCGTTCACGCGCATCCGATTTCAAAAGATAATGCGAAGGACGCGGAACACGCGCACGGTTCGATGAGCGATTCGATGAAAGATGAGCATTCCGACAGTCAGGCGGAAAACAGCAACGCTCATAATTTATCAAAGGAACATCAGCACGACGCAAAATTAGCCGGACAAGACGCCGAATCAATCATTTCGGCGCACGTTACGTTTCCGAAACCGGCGATTTATAAAATCTTCGCGCAATTTCAGCGCGGCGGAAAAGTCATTACCGTTCCGTTCATTGTCGATGTCAAAAAGGGCGAAGACGAAAAGGCAGTTGATTTGAAAAACGCCGAAATACCGGACGGCGCGTTCAAAATTGTCGTCAGTAAAGACGGTTTTACGCCGCAGGAAATTTCCTTCAATCAAGGCGAGCCGTTAAAACTGGCATTTTATCGAGCCGATACGGAAAACTGCGGCAGTGAAATTGTTTTTAAAGATTTGAATATCAGAAAAAATCTGCCGGTCGGCAAAGTCGTTTTGATTGACGTTCCGACCGACAAAGCGGGCGAAATTTCCTTTGCCTGCGGAATGGATATGTTAAAAGGAAAAATTATTGTTCAGTAAAATCCAAAAAATAAAAAATGATAACGGCAAATATTCTCGCAAAAAAGGCAAACGTCCCCGTTTATACAATCCGGCATTATACAAATATCGGCTTACTCAAACCGACCAGACATCCGGGCAACGGTTACAAAGTTTATCAATTTTCAGACACGACGCGGCTGCATTTTATTTTAACCGCCAAAGATTTGGGTTTCACGCTGACTGAAATCTCGCATATTTTAGATGAAGCGCAACACGGAAATTCGCCTTGTCCGACGGTGCGTGAAATTATTAAACAGCGCATCGAAGAAAATCAAAGAAAAATAAAGGAAATGAAACTGCTGCAAAAGAAGATGGAATCTGCTTTCGGCAATTGGTCAAAAATGCAAAATTCGACTCCGAACGGCGAATCTGTGTGTCATTTAATCGAATCGGTCGCGGAAATGAAAATTTGACTTGACTTAACACTTACTGTCAGGTTGTAGACTGTTATCAAGAAGCAAATTGTTGTAGTTTTGCAAGGCTTCAAATTCAAAACAGAGAGGCGATTATGACAGTAGAAAACACCGAATTAAAATTCATTGACCCGATTTGCGGAATGACAGTTACGCCGGCAACCGCGGCGGACAGCTTGGAGTCGGACGGTGAAACCATTTATTTCTGCTCAAAAGGCTGTTTAGAAGCTTTTAAGAAAAACAATGAAAAACCGAAGCCGCAACGTGTTCGGATTAACCCGATAAGTTTTTCCGCAGACGCGATGCGGATTGACAAGAATGGAACTCACATCGACCCGATTTGTAAAATGCTGATTAGTCCCGAAACAGCGGCTGGAAGTTTTAATCACGAAGGCGCGACACATTATTTTTGCTCGAAAGGCTGTCTACAAAAATTTATCAATCAGACAAAGGGTATTCCGGCAAACGATTTTGTTCAACTCAAACGAGAAAAAGAAACGGCTCGGCTCGGCGAGATGATTGCCGCTCCAGGCAACGAGTTTATTGACCTGGTTTGCGGAATGTTGGTCGCGCCTGAAACCGCTGCGGGAAAATACGATCACGAAAGCGAAACTTATTATTTTTGTTCGACGGGTTGTTTAAATAAATTCAAACAAAACCCTGCCGCATTTTTAGAGAACAAAAAGGAAGAAAAACCAAAAGCCGCTAGCGAAGGCGCAATATATACTTGCCCGATGCACCCGCAAATCGAGCAAATCGGCGCTGGAACTTGCCCGATTTGTGGAATGGCGCTCGAACCGAAAATAATTTCTCTGGATGACGCGCCTGACCCGGAATACGTCGATATGAAACGGAGATTTTGGATTTCCGCCGTTCTAACCGTTCCGGTTTTCGCGTTGGCGATGGCGGAAATGATTCCGGTAATCGCGCCGCAAAATTTTATCCAGCCCGGAATTATTTCGTGGATTCAGTTCATTTTAACAACGCCGGTGGTTTTGTATGGCGGATTTCCCTTTTTTGAACGCGCCTGGACTTCGGTCAAAAACGCCAGCCCGAATATGTTCACGCTGATTGCGATGGGAACGGGCGCGGCTTATTTATTCAGCATCATTGCGCTTATTTTCCCGGACGTTTTCCCCGTTTCGATGCGCGACGCTCACACCGGCGTTATCGCCGTCTATTTTGAAGCGGCGGCGGTTATTACGACGCTTGTTTTGCTCGGACAGGTTTTGGAGCTGCGCGCCCGCAGTCAAACTTCCGGCGCGTTGAGAGAGCTTTTAGGACTTGCGCCGAAACAAGCTCACGTCGTTTTCGACGATGGAACGGAAACGGATGTTTCGCTTGCGGATTTGCAAATCGGCGCAACTTTGCGCGTCAAGGCAAATGAAAAAATCCCGACCGACGGCATAATTTTGGAAGGCGAAACTTCGGTTGACGAATCAATGGTGACGGGCGAGCCGATTCCGGTTGAAAAAACTTCGGGCAGTAAAGTTATCGGCGGAACGATAAACGGCAATCGCGCTTTTACGATGAAAGTCGAAAAAGTCGGGAATGAGACTTTGCTCGCGCAAATTGTTCGAATGGTCGGCGAGGCGCAGCGTTCACGCGCCCCGATTCAAAGATTAGCCGACGTTGTTTCCGGTTACTTTGTTCCGGCGGTGATTGTCGTTGCGCTCATCGCGTTTGCGGTCTGGATGATTTTCGGAAGTTTTGCATACGCTCTGGTCGCGGCGGTTTCGGTTTTAATTATCGCCTGCCCGTGCGCTCTCGGACTTGCGACACCGATGTCGATTATGGTCGGAACAGGTCACGGCGCGAAAAACGGCGTGTTAATCAAAAAAGCCGAAGCGCTCGAAATTCTGGAAAAGGTCAATACGATTGTCGTCGATAAAACCGGCACGCTGACGATGGGCAAACCGCGTCTGCAAAGTGTGATTCAGGATTCAGAATTCAAGATTCAGGATTTAGAATCACAAAACAGGTTTTCCGAGACAGAAATTTTGAGATTTGCCGCGAGCCTCGAAAAATCCAGCGAACACCCGCTTGCCGAAGCAATTATCAAAGGTGCGAATGAACAAAATATAAATTTGGCAAAAGTCGAAAATTTTGAATCAATAACGGGCAAAGGCGTTTCAGGTGAAATTGACGGCAAAAAAATTTTGCTGGGAAACACGAAATTATTAGAAGAAAACAAAATCGCTGTTTCTCAAAACGGAAAAGCCGACGTTCTGCGGCAAGACGGTCAAACCGTGATGTTTGTTGCGGTTGACGGAAAACTTGTCGGGCTTATAGGCGTTGCCGACACAATAAAAGAATCGGCAATCGCGGCAATCGCGGAACTCCACCGTAATAAAATCGAAATCGTAATGATGACCGGCGACAACCAAACAACAGCCGAAGCCGTCGCAAAGAAACTCGGTATCGACAAAGTTTTCGCAGACGTTTTGCCCGCCCAAAAAGCAGAAGCCGTCAAGCGATTACAAGCTGAAGGCAAAATTGTGGCGATGGCTGGCGACGGCGTGAACGACGCGCCCGCGCTCGCGCAAGCCGATGTCGGAATTGCGATGGGAACAGGCACGGACGTGGCAATCGAGTCGGCTGATATAACTTTGCTCAAAGGCGATTTGCGCGGCATTCTGCGAGCGCGAAATTTGAGCGCCGCGACGATGCGAAATATCCGGCAGAATTTATTCTTCGCCTTCGCTTATAATCTCGTCGGCGTGCCAATCGCGGCGGGCGTTTTGTATCCGATTTTCGGCTTGCTTCTCTCACCGATGATTGCGAGCGCGGCGATGACTTTCAGCTCGGTTTCGGTTATCTTAAATGCCTTGCGGCTCAGAAATTTGAAGTTGTAGCGGACAGCGAAAACAAGATTTAGCACAATAATCAGAAAAATCAAACTTTTTATATTTACAAACAATGCAAAAAATCGCTTTAGCAATTCACGGCGGCGCGGGAACGATTCTGAAGTCGGCAATGACTTTTGAATTGGAAGAAAATTACCGGAAAGGACTGCAATCTGCGCTCGAAGCAGGTTGGAATATCTTAAAAACCGGCGGCAACGCGATTGATGCCGTCGAAGCGGCGGTTGTATCTTTGGAAGACAATCCGCTTTTCAATGCGGGCAAAGGTTCGGTCTTTACGCACGACGGTAAAAACGAGATGGACGCTTCGATAATGGACGGCAAAACTCATAATTCGGGCGCGGTTGCATTCGTCAAAAATGTCAAAAACCCGATTCGGCTGGCGCGGCTTGTAATGGAAAAAAGCGAACATCTTCTTCTGGCTGGCGACGGCGCAAATGAATTTGCCCGACAAATGAAAGCGGAACTCGAACCGGACGAATACTTTTTCACCGATTTGCGCTACCGGCAATTATTAAAAGCGCGTGAGGAAAACGAAATACAACTCGACCACGCCGCGCGAGAAGTCCAAAGCCCAAAGCCCAAAGCCCAAAGTCAATCCGAAGAATCCAAAATCCAAAATCCAAAATCCAAAATCGGCACGGTCGGCGCGGTGGCGTGCGATTTTCTGGGCAATCTGGCGGCGGCGACTTCGACCGGCGGAATGACCAACAAAAGATTCGGGCGCATCGGCGACACGCCAATCATCGGAGCGGGAAATTACGCCGACAACCAGACCTGCGCCGTCTCCTGCACCGGACACGGCGAGTTTTTTATGCAGACGGTTGCCGCCTATGATGTCGCTTGCCGTATGAAATACAAAAAATTGAACTTAACGGAAAGCGCAAACGAAGTCGTCGAAAACCTGCGCGAAATCGGCGGCGAAGGCGGTTTGATTGCGGTTGACGCCAAAGGAAACGTCGCCTTGCCATTCAACAGCGAAGGAATGTATCGCGCATTTATCACTTCAGACGGCGAACCGGTTGTCGAGATTTATCAAAATTTTCCACTTCGTAAATAATTCGCCTGAAATTTTTCAGGCGAATTATAATTTAACGGAATCACTTGGCGAGAATTTACGAAATGTCAAACAATTGTTGACTTTTCATTTTCATTCAAGTTATAAAAATTCGGTATAAGTAGTTTTAAATCCGGCAGAATAGAAAGTTCGGCGCTAATGCTCTAAGGCTAGACATTTCAGAGAAAAAGTGCATATATAATTAAGCAAAGGATCACTTCTACTTCGGGTCAACTTTTCAAATTAACAAACAAGGAGAATCTTATGCCAACCGCATCTACTCGCTATGTTACATGGGTTTCACGAGGGCGTCGCCATCATGGAACTGCCACTGCTGAAATCAGCCCAGTTACATCCAGCACCCAAACGCTGGGGGATACATATCATCCCTCGAAAGCTTTTAGCCCCATTCCTTGGACTGACAGTGCTGGCAATGCCCATAATGGGATTTTTGCATTCTGGTCAGTGACAGGAGGGACAGATGGCGCACTCGTAACTACCGACAGCCAGTTGCTACCAATAAAAGTCGGGAATACAGACATCATCGCCACAGCTTGGTATATCGAAACCGGCGGCGGCGGATCTGGCGGTGGACCCGGTGTCAGCATTGATGCATTCGATGTCAATATAGGAAATTTCGTCGATGATGACTTTGTAAAAGTACAACCCGATGATGCCAGTCATAGTTTGACAACGATTGGCAACAATGAGGGCTTCATTTCCACTATTTCTGCGGAGGATATAATTGCATTCAATTCAATTCACTCAGTCCCATTCTTTGATTGGAAAATTGTGGTCCCTAGCACCGGTGTGTTAAATAGCGGAGAAGACCTACATGCGCCAAGTAACTCAAGTTCAATCGCCTTTGCATTTTACAAAACACCATCTCCGAGGGTTATTCAAACTCCACCTGCCAATTCTGTTTGGGTATCTTATGGAGTAACAGTCGACGCGGGTGGACCAACTGGTCACGGACCTGTTGATCCATGGGGTCCATTTGTCTTGGAATTGGCTGCCGGGTTAGCTTTAGGTCAAATCGCCGAGAAGGTCAGCCCAAAGCTACGGTCCCAAGTTTTAGAGATTGCAGCCAAACAAGTAGCACTAGCCTCTGAGTCAATTGGTAAGAAAATGCACGGCTCATAAAAAATACCTTGCCGAACATTTTCTGTTGTCACGCTTTTTTACGACGAAGAAACTCGTTTGAAAATAATGCCGTGCCGAACAAGTAAAATTACCACCGCCAGAGGCGGTGGCTTTGTAATGTTCACACCTGAAAGGCGCGTCGCTCCGCGTTTCGGGGTAAATTTTTGTCATCTTAGAGGCGGTTTAGCACGCATCAATTCGCTTGCTAAATGAGCTTTAGAAATTTAGTTAAACCTTCTGCAAAAACTTCATTATAATTTCGGCGGCTCGTCTGGCAGTCCCGCCCGCGCCCAGAGTTTGGGCAATTTCATTTAATCTTTGACGATTTTTTTTATTAGCTCCCTTTTCTACAAGTCGAAAAAGCTCCGCGCTCAGATTTTCGGCGGTGAATTCGTTTTGGATAAATTCTTTGGCGACGGTTTCCCGCGCGATAAGGTTTATCAAGCCGAAATTTTCGACATTGATTAAAGGTCGCAGCAGCGAATAATTGAGCGACGAAGTTTTATACACGATTGCCAGAGGTGTTCCGATAATCGCGGTTTCCAGCGTCGCCGTGCCGCTCGTGACAGCCGCCGCGTCCGATGCGTTTAAGGTTTCAAAGGTTTCGTCTTTGAGGACAATTAAAGTTTTGGGAAGTTTCAAACCGTTTTTTTTCGCATCGCTAATTGCCTTTTCAACTTCAGCAAGGTCGCGCGTGGCGGCAAGCGCAACGATAAACTGAATATCGGCGTTTTTTTTCGTCATCAAGTTCGCCGTTTCGAGCAGAACAGGCAAAATCCGCACGATTTCCTTGCGGCGGCTTCCGGCTAAAAGCGCGATTATCGGTTTTCGGGAATCTAAGTCGTGTTCGGCGCAAAACTCTTCTTTTGTGAGCCGCGATTTGACTTCGCCCGCGAGCGGATTTCCGACATACTCGACGTGCGATACGCCTTTTTCCGCATACCAATCTTTTTCAAACGGCAGAATCGTCAGCATTAAATCGACCGAATGTTTTATCGTTTTGACGCGGTGTTTGCGCCACGCCCAAAGCTGCGGCGAGATGTAATAGACGATTTTAAAGTTTTGTTTTTTGAGCGCTTTGGCGAGTTTTAGATTAAAATCCGGGAAATCAACCAAAATGACCAAATCCGGTCGGCGGTCTTTGGCGGTTTTCTTGAGAACTTGAAATGCCCGCCAGAACATCGGCAAAGCGCGGGCGATTTCGGGAAGCCCGACAACCGAAAAATTGTCGGCGCGGACAATAGTTTCCACATTTTCCCCGCGCAGTTTTTCGCCGGTTGCGCCGAAAAATTCAAAGGTTGTCTGTGGCGAGATTTCGCGCAGACGCTTGACGAGTCTCGCAGCATGCGCGTCGCCGGACGCTTCGCCTGCGACAATCATTATTTTGAGCGTGTGTTTCGTCAAAAGGTTTTTTATAAATCGGATAAACTTTTTATTCGCCTTGCAAGTCAACCATTTGCGAATGTTTGTGCATCAAACCGAGAGTTTTAGAAACAGAACTTCGGTTATAATCGGGCAGATGCTTGCAAGTCTCATTTTTTACCCGTAAAATGCAGTATTTTGCGACCGGCGGCAAATTTATAAATTTTGAAATCGTTTTGCGTCCGCCGGTTTTTATACATATAAGCACTTTTTGGAGGAATTTGTGAAATTTCACATTCTTATTTTTCTGGCAATTATAGTTTTTGCGGTGAATCTTTCAAGCGTTTCGGCTCAAGCCGATTCGGTTATCGGTCAAATAACCTCTTCGGCTTCGGAATCGTTTGCCGGAGGAATTTCCGGCGACGGAAGACTTGTCGTATTTGAGTCAATCGGAAATATAGCCACCGAAAATCCGCGCAACGCCGACGGCAACCGCGAAATTTTTATTTTCGATTACGCCCAGCGCCGTATTTATCAAATTACCGACACGAAAAGTTTGCTGACCGACACGACCAAAGCGGTAACGAACGACAATATCAAAGTAGCAATCGTAAACGAGCGCCCCGTTATCAGCAACAACGGTCGCTGGATTGCCTTTAGCTCTAATGCCAATTCAATCGCCACGCCGACGGCGAATTCAAATCCCGGCAGTTTTGACGCCAACACGCTGACCGGCTCGACGGGCAGTAATCCTTTAACAGACGATGCAAACACGGAACTCTGGCTTTATCTGATTCCGGCGGTTGCGTCCGCCAACTTGTCTTCCGGCAGCGAGATTGCGGCGACGGATTTGAGCGCGGGAACTTTTGTCAGAGTAACAAACACGACGCCGAGCCGTTTGCCGACTGCCGGTTCTGCGACCGCCGGTCCGGTCGTCGCCGATGATAATCGTGAAGCAAGCATCAATGACAATGGCGATTACGTCGCTTTTGTTTCCAACCGCGATTTAGCGCCGAATACGACGGGCGGCGGAAATGCTTCGCCGAATAACAACGACGAGATTTTTTCATACGTTCGCAACTCAAACACCATCGCGCAAGTAACCAGAACAGCGCGCGGAACAATCGCCGCGCCGATTTACAATCAAAGTCCGACCGTTTCAGGCAACGGTTTGCGCGTCGCTTTTTTGAGCAATGCGGAAAATCCGGTCATCGGAATGACGGGCGGCAGCAATGCGGATGGAAACGTCGAAATTTATTACACCGATTTGAATGCAAGCGGAAATCCGGTTGCCACGCTTCCGGTCGGAACTGTTATCGGAAGACAAGTTACGACCACGACTCGCACAAATCCGGGCGATACGGTCAACATTTTGGATTTCGGCAAAAGAATGAGCCGCGACGGGCGTTATATTGCTTTTGATTCTTACGCCGATTTAGCGGGCGCCGGAGCTAATCAAACTTCTTTTGCGCTTTATCTTTTCGATACGACATTATTGACCGGCGCTTTTCGTCAAATCGGACCGCGCAGCGATGCCGATACGGCGGCGACTGGCGGCGATGTTTCGCATTTTCCGGGTTTTACCGATTATAATGCGAGCCTCGCGCCGCTAACTCTCGTTTTTGAATCGAGACTCAATATCAAGGCTGACGGAACCGTTCCGGCGACTGCCGCCGACGGTTTAAATCCCGATACGGCTCGCCCGGTTCAGATTTATTCTTATCCGCTGCCTGGTTCCTCGACAAATACATTTACGAGATTAACCAAGTTTCCCGCGCCGAGCAGCTTTTTAGGTTTAACCCAGCCGATTACTAGTGATTCGCTAAATCGGTTGACGTTCAATCTGGCATTTACGGAAATCGGCACGGGAAACGGCGATTTGCAGACCGAAGCCTTTTACTTTTTATTGCCGGCAGTTACTAGTCAACAGACGGCAACTTTTAATTTTGCCACTGGCGCGAGCAGACTTCCGGTATTGGCTACGCCAACGCCGACTCCTACGACTACACCGTCGCCGACTCCGACGCCTTCGGTAACGCCGACGCCGCAAACGCCTTCGGCAGTTTTGGGAGTTTCGCCCGGAATGTTAGTTCAGGTTACTTTAATTTCCGATTACTTTACAGATAGAGTCTTTTTTCCTCGGACGGCGGTCGGTTCCCTGGAAAGAAGATTCACTTTACCGATTGAGTTGAGCGGGACGACCATATCAATCAACGGCGCGGCTGCGGGCATTAAATCCGTTTCAGCAAACGAATTGATATTCGTCGTTCCGCCCGCCTTGCCCGTTCTCTCCGCCGCCGGAACTTCGTATCCCATTGTTATTAACATCAACGGCGCGGTTTTCAAAAGCACAATCACGCTTGTGCCTGCAAGACCGGACGTATTTACTACTTCCACCGTTCCGGGTCCGGGCGGACGCGCCAGAATTTTCAATGCGACCAATCGCGTTTTGACAGGCGAGCCTTTTAGCGTAAGAACTATCA
The DNA here is from genome assembly GCA_964235785.1 of uncultured Pyrinomonadaceae bacterium. Classification (GTDB taxonomy): domain Bacteria; phylum Acidobacteriota; class Blastocatellia; order Pyrinomonadales; family Pyrinomonadaceae. Next base: position 58,160 of record CAXSBF010000003.1, read on the forward strand.
AAATAAAAGGCGGCGTGCGCGTGCCGACGGTTTTGCGAGTATTTTTGACGGGCGTCGAAGGCGTGCCAAGCGCCAACATCTCGATTCGCGTCGGAACCCGAGATATTGCCGCAGCTTCGATAACCGCGCCCGTTTTGCGCGAGCCGGGAATTTATTCGATTGACTTTACGCTTCCACCCGAATTAAACGGCGCGGGCGACGTTCCGATAATCGTTACCGTAACCGTCAACAGCACTGTTTTCCAGAGTCGTCTCGAAGACACGGCTCCGCGATTCAGAATCTTTTAAATTAAGTGATAACTGGTAACTGATAACTGATAAGTAAAAGCCAATTCCTAACTTATCAGTTATCAGTTATCAGTTATCACTTAACTTTTACTTATCAGTTATCAGTTATCACTTAACATATTGCGTAACCTTTCCCGTTATACTATCCTAAAGCGGAAGCAATAATTTCAGACGAAAGATTTCCAGAAATTCCGTTCATTTCGTTATTTCTTCCATTTAGCGAGTCTGCTATTAAATTCATTTTCAGGGAGTTTATAAAAATTATGTCAGTAAAAGATGTTACCAGTATGCAAATTGCGCCGAAAGTTTGGCGTAACGGTGAGTTTATCGATTGGGATAATGCCCGCGTTCACGTTATGACGCACGCGATTCACTACGGTTCGAGCGTTTTTGAAGGCATTCGCGCCTACAATACGACGCGCGGCACGGCTGTTTTCCGTCTGACCGAGCATATTCAGCGTCTTTTAAATTCCGCTAAAGTTTATCGAATGGATACCAAACTGACGCGCGATGAAATTTGCCGGGCGGCGGTCGAAATCGTGCGCGGCAGCGGTATGGACGAATGTTATATTCGCCCGGTTATCTTTCGCGGCTTAAACGAAGAAAAACCTTCATTCGGCGTTAATCCTTTCGGCGCGCCGCTTGATTGCTATATCGCAGCTTGGGATTGGGGGAAATATCTCGGCGAGGAAGCTCTGGAAATGGGCGTCGATGTTTGCGTTTCGAGTTGGACGCGCATCACTTCAAATTCCCTGCCCGCCGTTGCCAAAGCCGGAGCGAATTATATGAATTCGCAGCTTATTAAAATGGAAGCTGTCCTGGGCGGATTTTCCGAAGGCATCGCGCTGGACGACAGAGGTTATGTTTCGGAAGGTTCGGGCGAAAATATATTTCTGGTGAACAACGGCAAGCTCATCACGCCGCCGCTCGGCGCTTCGATTTTGCCTGGCATAACGCGCGATTCGGTGATCGAAATCGCCCGCGAACTCGGCATCGAAATCGAACAAACGAATATTCAACGCGCCGCTTTATATCTCGCCGAGGAATTATTTTTTACCGGAACAGCCGCTGAAATCACGCCGATACGCTCGGTTGACCGCATAACGGTCGGTTCCGGCAAACGCGGCGAAATCACCAAACAACTGCAAGATGTTTTCTTCGATGTTATTCACGGAAGACGCCCCGCGCCGAACAACGCGCCCTGGCTGACTTATGTGAATGAAACAGGCGAAAAAAAAACTGCTAGTATTTCGGGCGGCAATTAGCTCTTAAATTTCTAAAACTTGAAAGATTAGTTTTTTATTTAAATCTTTCAAAATCAATAGAAAAAGCCGAAATCTCTTTCGGCTTTTTCTACTTTAACCCTCAGTTCGGGATAAACAAAAACAAGAAAACAATAGCCGCAAAAATTCGCAAAAAGCACAAAAAAGATTTTTCTGCCGTTCCTTTTTGCGAATTTTGTGCCTTTTTGCGGCTATTGTTTCTAATCCCGAACTAACGTTACTTTAAACTGAAACGTTCGATTGAATTTACTAATTTGGCTTTTTCGGCGCGGGCGGCGTATCGTCATCGTCCAAAACTTTAACTTCCGAACCGTATCTCTGATAATCCTTAAAACGAATCAAATTGCGGGTTTCATAAAGTTGTTTGTTTTCCCTCGATGTCAGACGCACGTCCGACAGCAGCGGCAGCAGATATTTTTCGTTTGAAATCGTTACCCAATCATAATCGATCGTTCGATTTGCCGAACGCACGCGAAAACCATCGGGAATTTCAGTCGCCGCGCTTTCGACTCTCAGCACGCGCGAATTTTCGCGGTCAATCCAAACTCTGCCCTTCATTCCCGTTATCGCCGTGTCGTCAAAACTGCCCGACGCGATAATTGCCTGTTGAGCCTTTTCGCGCGTAACGGAATAATCAAATACGAGCGCGCGGCGACTGCGAATAACGTCAGTGTCAACGAACTTAAATTGCGTGTCGCTTTCGGGCTTAAAGATTTTCGCCAAAACCGTTACGAATTCGCCCGTCGAACTCGTTCCGCCGACTTCTTCATAATTTTGTTTTGTTTTCGGGTTATTTTCCAAAACGCCGTTACGCGACAGAATTTTATATTCTTCCTGTCCGCTCGCGCGATAACTGACGGCGACGACAAGACGGTCGAGATTTTGAAAATTATTCGTTCCGGCGTATGCGGCGGAACGCGCGACCTGCTGTTTGACGACAAAATCCGGCATATCTTCAAGCGCCGCTAATGTTGCTTCTCTCGATTTAGCCAGAATTTCGGTTGTTTCTTTTTCCAAAGGAAGCTGTGACTTTTCAGGACTTTGGCGGCGGCGCGCCGCTTCTTCCAGGCTGCGTTTTAGCTCGGCGTCGTTGCGGCTTTTGGAAGTTGTCAAACCGCGCAAGCCGTCGGTTAAATCAAAACCGATGCCGCGTCTGCGGACGGCTTCGACAAGCTCGCCCGTTTTGCCGGGATTTTTTTGCAAATCATAAAGCAATTTGACATACTCGGCTTGCGACAGAGGTTTTTCCTGCGTCGCCTGCGCCGAAACGAAGCTGAGCGAAAATAAAATTAGAATTACGGAGATTATCTTTTTCATCTGTTCTAAAGATGCCTTGAAAGTTTTTTTCGTTTGCCTTGCCGTCGATTTTGCGGCAAAGCAAAAGCGGAGAAATCGTCTAAACATTTTCTCCGCCTTCGTCCTCTGGCAATTTACCGAATAAAATAATTCCGCACTTTTGCCTTTTACCTTTTTACTTTTACCTTAATTAACCCATTCTTCGTCGTAGTTTAACTGCCAATGTCTGGTTACCCAGGTTTGCGCGGCGGTCAAAGCGATTTGTTTCCATTTCTTCAAGTTTTCCAAAACCGAAAGCGCGGCAAGCGGCTTGCTCGGGTCGCGCTCGACTCTAATAACCTGCGTCGGAACTTCGATGATGGTTTTTTCTTCATCGAATATTCGCAAATTTACTTCGCTGCCGACCGGCGGCAAAACTTCCAGATTTATCAAAGCGCTGTTCTCGCCGAGATTTTCCGTTGTTCCGTCGACAAAAATCGTGTTGCCGCTCTCGGCGTCAACCCAGCTTGCCTGCACCTGCAAATTTGCCATAATGCGATGCTGCAAATGCGTTTTATTTTCCTCTATCGAATGTGCTAAACGAGACATAATTACTTTCCCCCTTTTTCTTTATAATATTTCCAATCGCTTGGATGCACTGATTTTGATATTCATTGCCCGATTAATCTAAATTACTCTTACAAAAAAGTCAAGTTTCCAAAAACCGCTCAAACCGCTCAAGTGAATTTTTTAACGGAAAATCTTAAAATCAAGTATTCGCTTGAAAAATAACAAAACTATTTCTTCGGCGCACGGATTTCTAAAACATAATTTTAGTGAAATTTCACCTTCGCTTAACAAACATTTAATTTCGGCACGATAGAATTCCGTTTATAAATAACAAGGAACTTAATTTGCATTATTTACAACTTTGAATTTTTGACTTGAGCGGCAATGCGAACGAAAATTTCCCCCGCAATGCGGCTGTAAATTCTTAAAAGCGTGCGAGTCAATTACTTAACGCATTCGGTTGAGAGTTTTGGACGTCTGTTTGGCAGGCGAAAAATCAAAACTTTTTAATCTTAAAATCCAAAAACTGAAACAAAAATTCAAAATTCAAAATATCTTGTCTTTTTTTGTTTGTAAAAAGCAATAATTGTTCTAAACATTCTATAAAAACGAGGTCAAAAAAAATCAAATGACTAATAAATTTTCAACAAAATTCTTCGCTCTGACGATTCTTTGTCTGGCAATCGGCGTCGGACAAATTTTCGCTCAATCGACGGTAACCGGCGCTATTCGCGGTAAAATTACCGACCAATCCGGCGCGACATTGCCGAACGCAACCGTCACGGCAACCAACGCGGGAACGAATGCCGTAGCGACCGCAACGACGGACGAAGACGGCGGCTATCGTTTCAGCAATCTCCAACCCGGAACATACACAATCGGCGTAGCGGCTTCCGGCTTTTCCAACTTTACGCAGGAAAAAGTCGTCGTCGAAGTCGGACAGGTTACGTCCATAGACGTTCCCTTAGGCGTCGCCGGACAAAATGCAACCGTCGAAGTTACAGCGGAGGCTCCGGTTATCAATACAAATTCTCAGGATTTATCGACCAATATCAACCAGACCTCAATCAATGAACTGCCGATTAACGGTCGACGCGCTTCAAACTTTGTGCTGCTGACGCCTGCCACCGTTCCCGACGGAACTTTTGGTTTAATCAGTTTTCGCGGTATTTCAGGCTTGCTCAATAACAGCACGGTCGATGGAGGCGATAATAATCAATCGTTTCAGTCGGAAGAACGCGGGCGCACGCGCATTTCATACGTTGTCAGCCAGTCGGCAATTCGTGAATTCCAAGTTAACACGTCAAATTATTCAGCCGAATACGGACGTTCGGCGGGCGGCGTCGTCAATACGGTAACCAAAAGCGGCACAAACGGATTTCACGGACAACTGTTTGAATACTACCGCAATAATAAATTCGGCACGCGCAATCCCGGAGCATTTCAGCCGGCTTTAATTAACGGCGTTTCCACTCAAGTTCCTGTCAAACCCGTCGACATTCGCCATCAATTCGGCGGCGCAGTCGGTGGTCCGATTATTAAAGACCGCTTGTTTTTCTTTTTCAGCTACGACCAGTCGAAACGAAACTTTCCGGCGCTTTCCAGATTTAATAGTTTGACTTACTTAAGTACCCTTAACCGGGCGAGTTTGACCACGAGAGGTGTGACCGATACTCAGATTAACGACACTTTAGCCTTTATTACTTCGTTGACCGGCGAGGCGCCGCGCAGAGCCGACCAAACAATTTACCTGCCGAAAATCGATTGGCAAGTCAATAATAATAATTTGTTCACCGCGACTTACAACCGTCTGCGCGCCGCATCGCCGAATGGTCTTCAGACACAGGCGACGAATACGGTCGGGCGAGGAAGTTACGGCGACGACTTCGTAAATGTCGATTCGCTGAATCTACGGCTGCAATCGACGATTTCTTCTAACTTGTTGAACGAAGCGCGATTTCAATATGCCCGCGATTTTGAGTTTGCTTTAAGCTCGACACCGATTTCGGGCGAACCGCTGACCGCAACAACTTCTCAAGGCGCGCGTTCCCCGTCGGTGGCTTTAACGAACGGACTTACTTTCGGAACGACAACAAACTTCGAGCGCAATCGTTATCCGTTTGAAACACGCAATCAATTTGCAGACACGATAACCTGGAATAAAGGAAGACATACCTTCAAATTCGGCGGAGACTTCAATCACGTTACCGACGACATTCAAAACTTGCGTTCCGAAGCGGGTTCGTATGTATATGGCACAATTAATGACTTTATCCTTGATTATGTAAATCTCAGAACTCCTCTGGCGGCGACCACGCAATGTACGACGACAACGACTCGTTTCGTCGGAAGATGTTACACAGGTAACTATGTTCAAGGCGTAGGTATTCCGGGCATCGAATTCAGCACCAATGAATACAGCTTCTTTTTTCAGGACGATTTTCGTATTACGCCGCGCTTAACCGTTAATTTCGGTATGCGTTACGAGTATCAAAAACTGCCCGAAGCAAAATTGGCAAACACCAGCACGGCAGTTATTCCTTTTGACGGCAGAACGCTGGCGGAAGCAACCTCGACTTTGCCCGACGATAAAAGCAATTTTGGTCCGCGTTTCGGTTTTGCTTATGACCTAACCGGCGACGGCAAGACATCGATTCGCGGCGGCGCCGGAATTTATTACGGACGCTTCTTAGGCGGGCATATTTGGGCTAATTTGCTTAACACGGGTAATCCTGCCGGACAAGGACAAATTTCTATTCCGGTTCTGCTTCCCGGCAGCACCACCGCGCAAAATCCCGCAGCGCCGGTATTTGCGACCGTCCTGCCAAATACAAATCAAACACTCGCGGCGGCAACGATTAATTTTTACCAGAGAGGTTTTCAGTCGCCGCAAATCTCTCAATATGATTTGATACTCGAACGGCAAATCGCAAAAAACACAGTCGTTTCAGTCTCGTATGTCGGAAGCAGAGGCAGTCATTTGCCGACATATGTTGACCAGAATCTTGCACCGACCGGAACAACCGGAACATTTACGGCTTACGGCGGAATTTTTGACGGGCGAGTTTTCAGTTTGCCGCTATATACCAAAGCTGTTTCGTCACTTCCATCATTAATTCAATTTCAAAGTTCGGTAAAATCCGAGTATAACGCTTTGATTTTCCAAGCCAATCGACGCTTTACGAACGGTTTGCAATTCCAAGCCAGTTATACTTTGGCAAAATCAACCGATACGGGACAAAATTCATCAATCACCAGTTTCTTCAACACGCCGGTTGATGTTTTTGACCGCAGCTACGATGCGGGTCCGAGTAATTTTGACGTGCGTCATAAAGTTACGGTCAGCGCGGTTTATGCGCCGACGCCATACAAAGGCGACACGACATCGTTTTACAATTATGTGTTGAACGGTTGGTCAATTGCGCCGATTTATCAGTTCTATTCGGGACAACCGTATAGCGGAACCGGAACGATTCTAAACGGCACAAACGGCGGCAATCTTTTCCCGCTTAACCGGCGCAACTCCTATCGCAATCCAGACCTTTGGAACGTAGATTTGAGACTATCAAAGCGCGTTAGATTTACGGAAAGATACAATATCGAACTTTTAGCGGAAGGTTTCAATATATTTAACCGAACGCAGATTTCCGGTATCAATTTCACGCAATATACGCGTTCAACCAGTTGCGTGACGATTAACGGAATGGTTACAAACAATGCCAACGGCTTATGCGCTCAACCGGCTTTCGGCAGCGTTTTCTCGACCGACAGCAATCTGTTTCGTGAACGGCAAATTCAGTTTGCCGCTCGCTTTGAATTTTAGTTTTCTCAATTTGGGAAAACCTCTAAGGCGTGTTTCTTTCGGGAAGCACGCCATTTTTATTTTAGATTTTTAGATTGATTTTACTTTGAGATAATTTACTGAAATTTGTAACGCCCTTTCGATAAATTCCGTCGGAGCAGCCGGGCTGTCAGTTCCAGTCATTACAACCGCGTCAGAATCGCGCAAAAAAAGCGTAGAATTTGCAAAAAGAAAAAATAAGTTTTAGGTTTTTTGCGCTTTTTTGCGGCTAATTTATTTTAAATTTATCTGAGTTAATCGGTGGTTTTAAAATTCTTGTCAATTCGTGTGATTCGAGGCTAAGTTTCCTTCCCTGAAATTCGGCAGCTTGAATAATTCCTATTCCCGCAGATGTCAAAAAAACTGCGTCGGCTTCACTTAAATCACTTAAACTCGCTTTTATTATATTGACCGAGTAATTTTCCAAAACAAGCTCGCGCGTCGTTCCGGCAAGACAACCTGTTTCAAGACTCGGCGTAAAAATTTCGCGGTCTTTTGACCAAAAGACGTTTGCCATACACGCCGAAACAATTTCGCCGCGCTCATTTAGACGAATCGCTTCGTCAAAACCTTTCGCCTTCGCGTCATCGAAAGCCAGGATATTTTCCAGATAATTGCAAGACTTGACATTGGCGAGCGGCGAAGTCGAATTCGTATGAAAAGGCGAAACGGTTAAACGGAAATGTTCGGGAGTTTTCCGAAAATCAGCCGTGTTGATTAAAAAACTCGTTTTGTGTTTTTGTCCGTCTTGCCAGATTCCGGTTGAGGATTCGTCAAAGAAAGTAAGACGCGCGCGTCCGTTTGTGATTTTGTTTCCGGCGATAATCTCGGAAAGCGAATCCTTGACTTTTCGTTCGGAAAACTCCGAAAAATCGACGCCGATTTTTTTTGCATTTCCGGCTAATCTCAGCCAATTCTTTTCCCACAAAAAAGGTTCTGAATTATAAATTGCAACGGTTGTGAAAATGCCTTTACCGTAAAACGAAGATTGAGAGAAACCGTTTAGAAAAACATTTTCCGACGAAACGATCTGACAATTAAAAGCGGCGAATTTGTGCATTTGCAGGCAATCGAAAAAATCTAAAATCCGCGCGAATTGCACATCGAACAATGGTCGCAAGGCTTGCCTGTCGGTTCATACGGACAAGGTTTTTGTTCCTCGGAATTTTCGACCGTTCCGTCGGCGATAATTTCGGCAATATCAAATTTTTCCTGGCTCGGATGTTTATAACGATGAAGGATGAACGATGAAGGATGAATAGAAGAAGAGCTTTGATTATTTAACGTTGTTTCGATTTTACCAAGCCTTTCGCTGATTTTTTCGATGCTTGCCTGGAGCGAATACAAATCGACTTCGGGCGTTTCGGTTTGCAAAAGACGCGCGATTTTTTCGGCTAGCAAGTTTGTTTTTTCATCAAGCATTTATAAAAAATTTATTCTGAGATTCTTTCCTGCTAATTCTCTTGCGGAAACAAATCAATCGAATCAACCACACCGACAATTGCCGAATCAATCGCCGCGCCTGCCGTTCCGGTCGAAGCGGTTGACGCGCCCCAACCTTCCTGAATGATTAAAACAACGTCGCCTTCGCCCGCATCGACCGAATCGAGCGCGAGCAGCGTATTGTCCATCTCTTCGCCTTCGGGCGTGATTTGACGGCAAAGCATTATGCGCGAACCTTCGTAACGCTGGTTTTTTTGCGTTGCAACAACGTTTCCGATAACTTTTGCGAGAAGCATAATTTCAATGGAAAATAGAAAACCGATAACGGAAAATGTTTTTTAGGGTTTCAAAATTATCCATTTTCCGTTTTCCGTTTTCCATTAACAAAGACGTGCGAATCAGAATCGACAATTCCGATAATCGTGCAATCGGTCGGCGTCGAATCGCGTTTAAATGGAAAACTCGCTTCTTTCCCGCGACACCAAAAGACAAGTTCGCCGACGCCCGCGCCGACCGAATCGAGCGCAATTAGCGGTTTGCCTTTCGATTCCAAATTCGCATTTAAAGTCTGCACGATAAGAAGTTTTCGCCCTTCGAGCGTTTCATTTTTAACAGTCGAAACGACAGTTCCGATGACGCGGGCAAGCTGCATATTAAAGTTTTCAGAAGTTGAGCGAGTTTTCTGAGTTGACCTAAGTTAAAAATAAAATTTCCAAACGCAGTCAACTCTAAAAACTCTCTCAACTAGCAGAACTATCAAAATCTATCGTGTCAATCACGCCGACGATTGCCGAGTCAACCGGACAATCCTTGTTCCCTTCGGCAAGCCGCGCGCTTGAGCCTGCAACAATCAAAACCCTTTCACGAAAACCCGCGCCGACCGTATCGACCGAAACGACATAACCGCTCTGGTCGGTGCCGTCGAGGTTTATCGGTTTGACGATGAGCAATTTCTTACCCGCAAGACGGTCGTCCTTCTGCGTGGCGACGACTGTTCCGATGATTCTGGCAATTATCATATTCGTTAGCGGATAACTGATAGTGGATAACTGATCACGGAAAATTAACTATCAGTTACCCACTATCAGTTATCACTTAATTAACCTATCGGTAAAACGTCGTCGACGCTTCCGTGCGGGCGCGGAATAACGTGAACCGAAACGAGTTCGCCGACACGCCTTGCCGCCGCCGCGCCCGCGTCCGTTGCCGCTTTAACCGCCGCGACATCGCCGCGCACAATCGCCGTCACGAACCCTGCGCCGATTTTTTCATAACCGATGAGATTGACGTTTGCCGCTTTGACCATCGCGTCCGCCGCCTCAATCATCGCTACTAATCCTTTGGTTTCAACCATTCCCAATGCTTCCTGCATTCTATTTTCTCCTAAAATTTTGCTCTAATTTTGCGAATTGACTGCTTGGTTTAACAAATCAATCAATTCTTCCCTGCTTAAAGAAATTTTCGCGCCGTTTGAGTTTGGCTTATTTACCGAATTCGCGTCAAGTCCGCAGCGAATTTCGGTTTCGTGCAGGTAACCGCACGATTGACATCTGGCGGATTCAGTTAAATAACCGGCTTTTTCTCTGATGTTGATAAGTTTTTCGATGGCGTCTTTCGGTAAATCGGTTGCGCCGCCGAGAGCGCGTGAAAGAATGGCGATTTTCGCCGTGTGTTCGAGTGTTTCTAATCTATCGAAGGCTTGCCACAAATCTTCGCCATAGGCAACCGCTCCGTGATTCGCCATTAGCAGCGCGTTGTGATGCTCGATAAAAGGCTTCATCGATTCGGTCAACTCGCTGGTCGAAGGCGTTCCGTAAGCAGTCAAAGGAACGCAGCCCAAAGTTAAAATAACTTCCGACAAAATCGGCTGGTCAATCGCCAAACCCGCAACCGAAAAAGCCGTTCCGTGCGGCGGATGCGCGTGACAAACAGCATTGATGTCGGGACGCATTTTATAAATCAAAAGGTGCATCGCAAGTTCCGACGACGCTTTTTTGTCGTTTAATGCTTTGCCGTCTAAATCGGTAATTGCCAAACCGTCTTCGCTCATCCGACCTTTGCAAGTCATTGTCGGCGTGGCGAGAATCCGGTTCGCGTCCAGACGACAACTAATGTTGCCGTCCGACGAGACAACATAGCTTCGCTCATACAGCAATTTGCCGATTTCAATGATGAGTTTTCGGGCTTCGGTCTCAATCATTGACGTTTAATAAAGCATAAAACTGTACTGAACTTGTTTGGTAACAGTCTGCGGAACACCGTTTTTCTGTGCAGGTTCAAATCTGATTCCGCGCGCCGCGAGGATTGCCTGTTCGGTTAAACCGTCCGGCAATTCCTCAATTGCTGAAACACTGCCGATTTCGCCGCTGGCTGAAAAAGTTACACGCAGAGTAACCGTTCCTTGAAGCTGATTTTGTCGCGCCGCGTCGGTGTAACCGGCTCTCGGCTTAGAAATAATCTGCAAAGGTTTAGTTTCAGAAGAAAAAGTTTCCGGTGTTTTAACAACCGATTCTTCTTTGTGTAGGAAATTTACCGTCAATAAACCAAATGTCAAAGCCAGCACAAACGGAACGATTCGCAGCCAGAAGTTTTTGCAGCACATAATTTTATTTTCTCCTTAAAAATGAAAGAAGCCACAGATTAACACAAATGAACCTCGATAATAAAATCTTCGTTTATTTGTATTAATCTGCGGCTTCTTTTCCAACAGATAGAAAATTACTTGCCGTTATACGGAATAATCCGGGCTTTCGCAGGCGGCAGCGGCGCGACCGACGGAGGCGACGGAACTGCAAAATCCATATCAAAATTACGGTCGTTTGAATTCTGCAATTCAATTTCGGCTAATTGTTTTTTAAGCCGCAAATTTTCTTCATTCAAATGCTGCTTTTCCAGTTCCATCATTCGATCATACTGCTGATGACGGCGGAAGCCGCGATTAAATTGAAAGCGCGGAGCAGCAATCGTGACGAAGAAACTGGCAATAAATAGCCCGACGGCAAATGTTAAGAAAAACGGAATAACTCTTTTTATAAAAACTTTTCCACACATAAGAATCACCTCTAAAAATCAAAATTTCCTTTCAACTGATTATGCGTATTTCCCACTCGAAAAGTTTCACTTTTTTGCACCGTTCATGCCGCTCGGTTGAGCTAAAAAATACGCGAGACTTTCCAGCGAAGTCGTCAAATCGATTGTCTTTACTTTGACGCCGTATTCAGCCCGCAGAGGCGTCGGCGCAAAATTCATCACGGCTTTGATTCCGGCTTTGGTAATTTGCTCCATTACGCTTTGGGCAAATTGGGCGGGAACGGCAATGACCGCAACATCTATCTTATCTCTTTTTACAATCTTGGCAAAGCTTTTTATATCGAAAATTTCAACCTTCCCCACTTTTTTTCCGATTTTCTTTTCGTCGGCGTCAAACAGCGCAGCGACCGTAAAGTTTGTCTGCTGAAAACCGTAATAATCGGTCAGAGCCGTTCCTAATCGTCCCGCGCCGACAATCGCTACGCTATGCTCTTTGTTAAGTCCGAGAATTTTGGTCAGATGCTTTCGCAAATCGTCCACGTAATAACCGACGCCGCGCACGCCGAACTCGCCGAAATACGCCAAATCCTTACGAATCTGCGCCGAGTTAAGATGAAACTGCTCGGCAAGTTTATCGCTCGAAACGGTTCTCGCGCCTTTTGTCGCAAGTTCATTTAAACAGCGCAAATAAACGCTTATTCGATTTGTCGTTAGTTCCGAGATTTTTTCAACCTTCATCGCCATTTTTAATTATATTCCAAGTTGTGAGAAAGTTCGCAAGCTAGAGATGACTAAAATCTTTTGCGCCGTTGCCCTAAAATTAATTATCCATTACAATTTGTGTTTCAAGTGTGAAACAATATGATTGCTTATCTGTCGGGAAAACTTTTAGAAAAGGAAGCTAATTTAATAATCGTCGATGTTGGCGGCGTCGGTTACGAGGTGATAATTCCGCTTTCGACGTTTTACGATTTGGGCGAAGCGGGCGAAGACGTTTCGCTCCGCATTTACACGCACGTCCGCGAAGATGTCTTTCAACTTTTCGGCTTCAAAACCGTTCGTGAGCGCGAGCTTTTTCTGCTCTTAATTTCCGTTTCCGGCATCGGTCCCAAATCCGCAATCACGGCGCTTTCGGGAATGAGCGCGGACGAAATCATCGGGGCGATTCGACAAAATAATTTAGCCCGTCTGAATTCGATTCCGGGCGTCGGTAAAAAAACAGCCGAACGCCTTGTTATTGAACTACGCGACAAAATCGGTAAACTTTCCGCCGTCTCTGCCGAAGAAATGCGAGCCGAAGGCATTCCGCAAACTTCGGGCGACGACGTTTACGACGACGCGATTTCCGCACTTGTAAATCTCGGCTACCAGCGCAACGCCGCCGAAAAAGCCTTAAAACAAGCGATGCAGGAAGGCACGGAAATGAGCGTTCAAAAACTTTTGCGCCGCAGTCTGCAATTACTTGCCAAAGGTTGATGAAACTCGAAATTATCAGCCGCGAGCCGCGAGTTTTGAAATTTGACCAGCCGCTTCTTTTTATTCACGGATCGTGCCACGCGGCTTGGTGTTTTGAAGAAAACTTTTTGCCGTATTTTGCCGAAAAAGGTTTTAGCGCGCACGCCGTCAGTTTGCGCGGACACGGCGCAAGCGAAGGAAGCGAGAAATTGAAATGGACTTCTGTTGCCGAATATGTCGAAGATGTTTTTCAAACGGCAAAACAGCTTTCTAAAAAGCCTGTAATTATCGGACATTCGCTTGGCGGTTTAGTCGTTCAAAAATTTCTTGAAAATCACGCCGCGCCAGCCGGAATTCTACTCGCGCCGTCGCCGTCAAACGGAATGTTTTTTTCAGGTTCGCGGCTTTTTTTTCAAAACCCTTTTCTTTTCGTCAGAGTCTTTTTGACGCAGGACGTGCAGATTGTTTTCGGAACGCCGGAGCGTGTCAAAAAAGGTTTGTTTTCAGCCGATTTTGACGATGCGAAAATTGCGGAATATACGAAGCGTTTGGGAAAAGAGTCTTTTCGGGCTTTTTGGGAAATGATTTACAACTTGCCGAAACCAAAACGAATTACAACGCCGATGCTTGTTCTCGGCGGCGAAACCGACGCAATTGTTCCGCCAAATGAAATAAAAAAAACGGGTCGCGCATACAACGCCGATTGTAAAATTTTTCCCGACACGGCGCACGATTTGATGCTCGAACGCAATTGGCAAACGGTTGCCGATTTTATGATTGATTGGCTGGATAAGAATAGTTCAAAGTTTAAGGTTCAAAGTTCAAAGTCATAAATCTTTTAACTTTTAACTTTGAACCTTGAACTTTGAACCTTGAATTTATGACCGAAGATTTTGAAACAAACGACGACCACCGCGACGGCAACGCTTTTGACGAAGAAAAGCAGCTCGAGCTTTCCCTGCGCCCGACAAAACTCGGCGAATATATCGGGCAGAAAAAGGTTAAAGACAACTTGCGAATCTTTATGAAAGCCGCGCTCAAACGCCGCGAAGCTCTCGACCATATTTTACTGTTCGGTCCGCCGGGCGTCGGGAAAACAACGCTTTCCAGCATCATTGCTAACGAGATGGGCGCGGAGCTAAAATCTACGGCTGGTCCGATTATTGAAAAAGCCGGTGATTTAGCAGCGATTTTGACAAACCTTGCGGAAGGCGACGTTTTGTTTATTGACGAAATTCATCGCCTCAACCCGGCAATCGAAGAAGTTCTCTATCCGGCAATGGAAGATTACAATCTCGATTTGATGATCGGACAAGGCACGGCGGCGCGTTCGATAAAACTGGAACTTCCGAAGTTCACTTTGGTCGGCGCGACGACCAGACCGGGAATGATTACTGCGCCGCTTCGAGGACGTTTCGGCATCGTCTTTCATCTGGATTTTTACAATATCGAAGATTTGCAGACGATTATCAAACGCTCGGCTGAAATTTTGAGCGTCGAAATCGAAGAAAACGGCGCAAAGGAAATCGCCCGTCGTTCGCGTGGAACTCCGCGCATTGCCAATCGCTTACTGCGCCGCGTGCGCGATTATGCCGAAGTCGATTACGACGGACGCGTTACGGAAGCCGTTGCGATGGATGCGCTCAATCGAATGGAAGTCGATACTTACGGTCTCGACGAAGTTGACCGCAAACTGCTTTTGACAATCATTGAAAAATTCGACGGCGGTCCGGTCGGCTTGGGAACAATTTCCGCCGCGATTTACGAAGAAAAAGATTCGATTGAAGAAATTATCGAACCCTACTTAATTCAAACGGGCTTTTTAAACCGCACGCCGCGCGGTCGAATGGTTACGCGCCTTGCTTATGAACATTTTGGTCTTGATAATTTATTGAAAAGACCAGACGCGCCGAGTTTGTTTGAGTAGGAAACTAATAGGGATAAATGAGATGGAAAGGAATAAAAACAGCTAAATCAAAACCCCGGATTTCCTTCACGCTTTATAATTTCTTTTTGCGCTTTTCCCTCACAACAAGATAATCTTTTTACATTATGAGAAAATTTTTACGATTGAAGTTTCTTTTCGCATTCATCTTTTTACTTTCCTCAAGCGCTTTTGCCCAAAATAAGTTTGAAGGCTACAACATAATAATTGACGCGCCCGACACGCATCGGGCGGCGACTTGCGCGATTCGTTATTCTCCGCCGACGACTGACATTACCATTACGGATTTGAATCCCGCGACTCCGCTGAAACTTACCAACTGCGGCGCGGCGGGTTCGTCTTTGACGCAGAAAGGCTCGACGGCGACGATGCGAACGAGTCCGGTCGATTCAAAATGGTGTTTTCAGGGCGAAGATAAACGCTACCGAATTTCCTTCAAAGGCGACCAATTCAGCGGCGACATCGTTTATGATTGGATTACGACGCCCGCCGCGCCTGGAGTTTATAGCATCAAGGATTTCGGTGCGGTTGGCGACGGCGCATCCGACGATACGATTGCTATAAAAAGCGCGCTTGCTTTTATCACTACGCGCAACGGCGGCATTTTGAATTTTCCCGAAGGCGATTACGTCGTCGGCGCGGCGGGCGGCAATCGTCCGATTGCTTTGCCGTCGGGTATTACGATTCAAGGCGTCGGCAATTTGCAGTCGAATACTTTTTCAAATAATGTCGTGCAGAAAAATCCGAGCCGCATCAGACTCGAAGGAAGCAACCGCGCGCTTTTCCGCGTCGGCGAATGCACCGAGCGCGTAACCTTCCGCGACATCGAGCTTTACGCGAGCGACAGCCGGAATACTTACGGCGTCGAAGCGGTCGGCGCTTTTACGTCATCGCAGGGTTTTGTATTCGAGCGCGTCGTTTTCAACAAATTCTTTCGCGGAATTTACGCTCACGGTTTGGAAGTTCCTAACGCCAATTGGCAGTTCGATTATATTCAATTTCTTCAGTGCCGCTTTATGTTCAATACGGACGTTGGAATTTATACAGACATCAGCAATTCCGATTGGAAGATTGACGGCGGATTGTTTATCAATCCGCAACGCACGGCGACGCAAAACGGCGATTCGATGTATTTCCGGCGCGCCGGTTCGATTTTAATCGAGCATACATTCGGCGGCGGCTTTTACGGAGCATTCGGCGGAACTTTTTTGAGCATTCTCGACAGCGGCATCACGACGGTTCTCAATTCGCAAACCGAGCAGATGACAAACTCGATTGTCTATAATGAAATCGCCGAGCCGAACGCAGGCGATTATTCGTATCCGCTGACCGTCATCAACAGCATTTTCGGCGCGCCAATTGTCTTTAAAGCCCGCCGGACATATGTTTCAGTCGGGAATCTGTATTTAGGCGAAACATTCAAAGCCGACGCCCGTCTGCGCGTCTATTCGACCGGCGACCGTTTTTGTTACGATAACGCAACGCTCGGCTGTCTGGGCAAAACGAGAAATTTCTTCGACGGCGCGAGCATTCAATTTATGACCGGCGCAACCGACGAGGGCGGACTAAAAGGTTTTCCGGCTGTTTTTGGAACGGACGTGCAGTTTAACGCGCCCGTGCAAATGCCTTCGGTCAAGCAAAATGTTTTACCGGCTGGCAGAGCAAACGGCTCGATGGTTTATTGCGCCGACTGCCGCCGTTCGACGACGCCGTGTCAGGCGGGCGGAACAGGCGCGCCCGCAATGGTTGTCGGCAATCAATGGAGTTGTTTGTAGTTTTCTTAAATCTCAATCCGTTGTTTCTTTTTTAGTTTTGAGATTAAATAATTGTATGAGCAAATCACAAAAAGAACTCGCCTTTTTGCGTAATCTGTATATCGAACCGGATTGGACACAGCGTTTTGCGGATTTTTTCGACGACAAATTCAAATTCTCAGGCAAAGAAAAAGTTTTATACGTCAATGCCGGAACGGGCAATCACGCGCTCGCTCTGCGCGAAAGGCTCGATGAAAATACGGAACTTTGGGCAATGCCCGGAGACAGGGAGCTTTTGAATATCGCTAAAGCAAAAGCCGATGCGGTAAAAGCGGACATCAGTTTTTTCTCTGATTTTCCCGCTGAAACCGTCGATGCCGTTTTAGCCGACGCGAGCTTTGCGCGACCGAGCGAACTCGAAGGTTTTTTGGCAAGAGTTATCAAACTTTCAAATAATCAGGCGATGTTTTTTTTGCCGACCGCGGGAAGTTTCGGCGACATATTTTCTTATCTCTGGGAAACTTTTTTGAATGCCGATTTGCTTGAGAAAGAGTCGGAAATCGAACGCTTGATTACTGAAATTCCGACCGTTTCAAAGGTAGAAGAAATGGCTGGAAATCTCGGTTTGACAAAATTGCAAACGGAAACCAAAACCGAATTTTTCGAGTTTGAATCAGGCGTCGATTTCGTCAATTCGCCGCTTGCCGCCGATTTTTTATTTCCCGCGTGGCTGACATTTTTCAACGAAAAAGAGATGGAAAGAGTCAAAGAAAAACTTGCTCAAACGATTGACGAAGACCGCGACGGGGCAAATTTCAGCTTTTCGGTTAAAGCGACGCTCGTTGTCGGCGAGAAAAAGAAATAGCCTCAAAAAGCGCAAAATGCACAAAAAATAAATTCAATATCTTAAAGAATTTTTTGCGTGTTTTGCGCTTTTTTGAGGCTATTCTGACAATAAAAATTCTTACTGTTTGACTTGAGCGCGGCGGCGCATTTCCGCCATTAAATCCTCATCGCTCATATTTGAAATTTGCGGAGGCGCAATCGGTGTCGGACTAATCTGCTTTTGCTCTTGTTCCAGACGCTCTTCTTCCTCGGCTTCGCGCATTCCTTCCTTAAAGGCTTTCCGGGTTTGCCCTAAAGATTTTGCCAGCTGCGGCAGACGACTCGCGCCGAAAAGCAAAAATATCACCGCCATCACAAGAAGTATTTCTGTTGTTCCGAAATTCATATATTTATTTCCTTAATTATTAAAGACGCAAATTTACTGCGTAAAGTTTATTTGTTTTCAGGAATAAGTTTTCAAAGGGATGTTAATTTTCATAATACAGATATTTCCCTAAATTTTCATCTATTAGCCTCAAATAGCCGGCAATTTGTAAATGCGGACAAATGGAACGTGTAGAAATCAGCAATTGTTTGTTTTAATTATCCACTTTCAAATATCCATTTTACATTGCTTTAAATTTGTCCATCGCATCGACCAACGCCGAAGTAATTCCCTTTTCCGAAATCGAATGTCCCGCGTCGCCGACGACAATCAGTTCGGCTTCGGGAAACGCTTTGTGCAATTGCCACGCGCTCGTCATCGGGCAGACGACATCGTAACGACCTTGCACAATTACCGTCGGAAGATGGCGGATTTTTCCGACGTTTTCAATCAAATAATTTTCAGTCGGGAAAAACGAATTATTCATAAAATAATGACACTCGATTCTTGCCAGAGACAACGCTTCGTCCTCGCCTTCCCAATGATTCATCAAATCCTTGTCGGGAAAAAGTTTCGAGGTCGAGCCTTCCCAGACGCTCCACGCCCGCGCCGCCGAAAGCCGTGTTTCCTGGTCGTCGCTCGTCAGACGCTTGTAATAAGCCGAGATAAAATCGCCGCGCTCGGCTTCGGGAATTTCGTCTCGATAACGCTCCCAGAAATCGGGAAAAATCTCGCTCGCGCCGTATTGATAAAACCACTGCAACTCGGAACGCCTGGTTAAAAAGATACCGCGCAAAATCAAACCGAGACATCTGTCGGGATGCGTTTCGCCGTATGCCAAACTTAGAGTGCTGCCCCAGGAGCCGCCGAACACAAACCATTTTTCGACGTTAAATTTTTCGCGCAGGGCTTCAATATCCGAGATCAAATCCCACGTCGTGTTTTCTCGCAGCTCATACGCCGGTTTTGATTTGCCCGAACCGCGCTGGTCAAACAAAATTATATGATATGCCGCCGGGTCAAAAAACCTGCGATACATCGGAATCAAACCGCCGCCCGGACCGCCGTGCAGAAACACGACGGGAATTCCGTTTTCATTGCCGCAGCGTTCATAATAAATTTCGTGAATGTCTGAAACCTTCAGCATTCCCGAGTCAAACGGTTCGATTTCCGGATATAGAGTTTTCATAATCGCAATGATACAAGAATTCGTTTTGATGATTCAAACGGTTGGACGTTATAAAACAAAAAAGACGGCACAAGTTTAATAACTCAGCCGCGTTTTAGAAGTGAAAAACTAAAAGTGAAAAGTGAATAATTTTTCGTTTTTCACTTTTCACTTTTCACTATCAAATCATATCGCCTTCGCCTTTGGAACTTTCGTCGAGTTCAAAACGGTCGCGGTCGCGCTTTTCCATTTTTTCCAGCAAATCGAGCGGTTCGTTGTCTTGAAAATCAATGCCGTAGGCGTGCGCGTTTTCTTCCACGTCCGATTGGTCGGGCGTCGGATTATGTCCGCCGAACGCTTCCGAGCCGGTCGAATTGACTTCTTCCCATTGCGCGTCAATATCGCCGCCAGAATCGGCAGGCGACGACGAATGATGTTCCCGAAGTCTTTCGGTCAATTCATTCGGAGCTTGCGGCGCGTGCGCGATTTCCTCGTCCATCAAATCCATTATTTCCTGGTCGGGCGGCGTTTGCTTTTCGTAAAATTCCAAATCCTTGCCGGTCATATCTTCCTCTTCTATTTCATTCATCGTGTAAAAAATAATATCACATCAAATAAGAAATGATGAATTAGAATAGATGAGCGATGAATTAAGAAATTTTAAACATTCATCATTCATCGTTCCTAATTCATCGTTTTTAAATAAAGACGATTGACTGCGCCGAAGGAATCTCGAAGCGTTTGCGGCAGCGGACGTTTTTACACATCAGTTGATCGTCAACGCGCACCATATAATCGCGCGATTTTTCATACTGCATCCGGTCTTGCTCATTTCGAGGTCTGGGCGTGTTGCGCTTTTTGGTGCGTTTCAGCCAGCGCACGTCGTAGTCGTTTCGCTCGCGGCACGTCGGGCAGACAAAACTCGCCGTTTTCGTTTCCTGCTTTTCGTCAAAAATATCTCTTTCGTTCATAGCTGTTCAAAGTTTAAGGTTCAAAGGTCAAAGTTGTTCGACTTTGAACTAATCGGAAAGTTTTCGCAAATAATCAAAACTGTAAATCCCTGTGTCGTGTCCGTCGGAGAAATGAAAATTCAGCGCGTAGCGACCGACAACCGAGATGCTCGAAAATGATAAATCATCGACGATATTCTCTGCCTTCAACATCTTTTCGCCCGTCCATTCGTTAATGCAGCCCGCGCACGGACACGCCCGACGCAAATCGGCGGCGTTATATTTCGTTTCCGCTTCGTCCGACCAGTTTATCGAAAGCTCCGAATCGCTTTCTTCGATTATTTGTCGCGGCTCAATCATTTGATATTCGATTCGACATCTTCCGCCGTAACATCGTAATGCGCGGCGTGGTAAACGACTTTGCCATCCTTTAAAATGATTGCTTGCGGCGATTCGTGACGGATGCCGGTTTTTCTTGCTATTTCATCGGAAACGTTTCGCGCCTTCTGCATAATGACGATATTTATATCCGCGTCGGCTTTGGAAATGTCTTGATGAACGCCCGCGCTTATCGGACAAGTCAGGCTATGCTTGAATAAAATGACCGGCTTTTCTTTTGATTGCTCGAAAAGTCCGTCAAGCTGTTCGGTTGTGTTTATTTCTGTAAAATTTGCTTTCATAAATTTAATTATAACTGCCCGCGCCTCGAAACGCATCAGGCGGAGGCGGATTCAAATTCGGCTGGTTTTGAGTCGGGAAAACTTTGCGGTAGGCGACAAGGACACCGGCAAATAAAAGCGGCAGCACAAAATACAACCCGACGCCGCAAACCAGATAACCGACAAAACCGATAACGAATTCGCCGATAATCAAGCCGACGACGCCCGAAAGATTTGCCCAGACCGCTTTCGCGCTGAGTTTCACGGCGTCCCAACCGTTCATATTGCGCTCGACAATCAACGGAAACGCAAACGTAATCAGCGCGTGGAGCGAGCCGAGAATACCAGCGATAACGATGCCTTCGCCGAATATCACGCCGTAGAGCGAGAAAATTGCCGACGGGCTGATTTGCCCGCGTGAATTGACCGCTGCAAACAACATCGCAAATATCGAGGCATAACTTATTAACATCAGAATAATCGCCGGCACGACAAAGATAATCGTCGCTATCAAACCGGGCGCGAAATAGTTAAAGCCTTTGAATAAATCTTCAAAGACGGCTGTCTGCCCGTCCATTTTTCGCAGCATCGCGTAATAAATCCCGCAATACATCGCGCCCAGCAAAATATAAAACGTAAAGCTGCCGATGAGCAGCCCGACCAAAGTCAGCGCAAAAAAGAGCCAGTATTGGTCTTTAATAATCTCCCAGCCTTCCTGAAAACATTCGACCGGACGAATGACGCCTGTTTTAAATTCGATTTCGGACATAGTTTTTTTAAGTGAGAAATGAGAAGTGAGAGATAAGAACTAGAAATTGATTTTAACTCTCATTTCTCACTTCTCATTTCTCATGTAAATAAATTTTCTCGATATAATCCTTCACCATTCGGTCGCTTGAAAACTGTGGCGTGAGCGTGATTAAAGCGTTTTTCATTCGCCGAATCCAATTGCCCGATAAACCGTTTTCATCCTTTTGATAATACGCGGGAATGACTTCGGTTTCTATAACCCGATAGAGCGATTCGGCATCTTCGGCGTCAATCTTTTCCGTGTCGTCTTTGTTTTCGTCTTCGGAAACGCCGATTGAAAAACCGTTTTCGCCGTTAAAACCTTCAATCCACCAGCCATCCAAAATCGAAAGATTCAAACCGCCGTTCATCGCCGCTTTCTGACCGCTCGTTCCAGACGCTTCGAGCGGGCGGCGCGGAACATTCATCCAAACATCGACGCCCTGCACCAGATAACGCGCTACTTCCTGGTCGTAATCTTCAAGAAAAACCGCCCGTTTCTGCCACTGCGAATTCTCGTCCAGACTCATCAATTTTTGCAAAATCAATTTCCCGGCGCGGTCTTGCGGGTGCGCCTTGCCCGCAAAAACAAACTGCACGGGTTTTTCCGCGTCATTGACCATTTTCAAAAGCCTCTGCGCGTCAGAAAGCAGTAAGTCCCAACGCTTGTAAGCCGCGACGCGACGCGCAAAACCGATGGTTAAAAACTCCGCGTTAAAAAGTTTTTCGGTGTCGTCGTGTTCGTTGATTGTCGCCTGCGAGCCGGTTTTCTTTGAAAAAGTTTTCTGCCGCAAGAATTGGACGAGAAGCTGCTTTAAAAGTTTATGCGTCTGCCAAATTTCAACATCGGGAATCTCTTCAATCGCCGCGCGCCACGCTGTTTCATCCTTTAAAATTTCCGTCCAATTCGCGCCGATATTTTTCTCGTAAAGTTTTTGAAAAGTCGGCGCAATCCAGGTCGGAGCGTGAACTCCGTTGGTCACGAAAGTTATCGGAACGTCTTCGGTTTTCGTGCCTGCGGGAAACATTTTCAGCCACAGCTCGCGCGAAACTTCGCCGTGTTTTTCGCTCACGCCGTTTGCCGAGCCGGTCATTCGCAAAGCGAGCGGCGTCATCCCGAACCATTCGGCTTTATCATCCGCGTTTGTGCGACCGAGCGCGAAAAGTTCTTCTTTGGATATTTTCAGCGCACCAATAAAATTTTTATCAAAACAGCCTTCAATCAATTCGGGCGCGAAATTATCATTGCCCGCCGCTACGGGCGTGTGCGTCGTGAAAACGCATTTTCCTTTGACAAAAGAAACCGCCTCATTAAACGAAGCATTTTGATTTGTTTCAAGAAATTCACGCGCCAACTCCAAAGTCAAAAACGCCGAATGACCTTCGTTTAGATGAAAGACCGACGGTTCGATGCCGAGTTTTCTAAGCAGCCGCACGCCGCCGATTCCCAGAATCTTTTCCTGCACGACGCGCGTCTCCGTGTCGCCGCCGTAGAGGTGTCCGGTGATAAGCCGGTCAACCGCATCGTTTTGTTCGATGTTGGTATCGAGCAGATAAAGTCGGATTCTGCCGATTTGGGCAAGCCAAGCCTGTGCGAAAACCTCGCGCCCGCGCATATGAATCATCACGAAAACTCTCTCGCCGCCTGCGTCCAAAACAGGTTTCAGCGCGAGTTCGTTTTCAAACGAATCCAGGTATTGCTCTCTCTGCCAGCCGTCGTGCGCGATTTTTTGCCGAAAATAACCGTAGCGATACATCAAACCGACGGCAGCCAAAGGCACATTCATATCGCTGGCGGATTTCAAATGGTCGCCCGCGAGAATCCCGAGTCCGCCGGAATAAATCGGCAGAGAATTATGCACGCCGTATTCGGCGCAGAAATACGCCGCCGGATTCTCCTTTGTGATTCGTCCGAAATTACTCGGCGCTTGCGATCGGTAATTTTCAAATTCGCCTGAAAACTTATTTAATCTTTCGACATAATCCGAATCGTTCGCCTTTTGCCAGAGCCTGAGAGCGGGGATTTTCTTGAGTAAAACACGCGGGCTTTGCTCGCATTTGTCCCAAAGTTTCGGGTCGAGTTCCCGAAAAAGATTCGCGGCTTCCGGTTTCCAGGACCAGAAAAAATTCCACGAAAGCGCGTCTAAGAATTGCAGGTTTTCCGGCAATTCGCGCGTAAAGTAAAAATCCTGTCTAAAGAATTGCTCGGTTTGCGGGCTGACGGCTGTTTGCATATCGGGAAAAGTTTCGGCTGCAATGTCTCTCATAAAAATTTCGGACTTGGAAAGTGAAATTTCCGAAACTATAAACTACCAATTTTCAACTTTATTATCAAAAACTCTAAAAACCGATTATTGGTAAAAAATTAAAACTTTTGATGTTTGATAAATTTTTCCGCGTCCGACTCAGAAAAGAAAACAAGTCTAATCTCCTGCAAACTCTCGTTTTCGGCTAGAAAATCTTTTATCGCGGAGGAAGAAACTTCGGCGGCTTCGTGTTTCGGATAACCAAACGCGCCGGTCGAAATCGAAGGAAAAGCTATCGTCGCCAAATTGTTTTCAATTGCCAGAGCGAGAGAATTTTTGTAACATTTCGCCAGCAATTTTGCGTCGCTGCCGTCGTTTCTTCCAAATATCGGTCCAACCGTGTGAATAACAAAACGCGCCGCTAAATTTCCGCCCGAAGTTATAACCGCTTCGCCGGTGGGCAAGCCGTTCGGATATTTTGCGCGGCGAATTTCCCGGCACTCTTCTAAAATTTGTCTGCCGCCTGCATCGTGAATCGCGCCATCAACGCCGCCGCCGCCGAGCAAGGTAGAATTTGCAGCATTGACGATTGCATCGACATTTTCCAGCGTTATATCGCCAACTTTTACTTTTACCCGATTGTCTAAGAAATCTCGATTCATATCCTTTTGCCGAATCGTTTATAAATTTCTGGCTTGCATCCAGATATTCGGTATTGAAAAAACCTTTTGCCGGAAATTGATGTGCGCCCGTTTTGAAAAAACATTGTAATTTTGCTTCTCGATTTCGTCTAAAATCTTCGAGTAAAGCCTTGAAGCCAGCAAAACCGTAAAGCGCGTGTCTTTTTCGAGCAGAGCAATTCCCTGCTCGGCTTTTCGATAATAATATCTGGCGCGTTTGATTTGAAAATTCATCATTTCGATAAAATTTTCGTTCATTTCGCCTACAAAAATCTGCCGTTCGGTTACATTGAATTTTTGCAAATCTTCTCGCGGCAAATAAATTCTGTCCATTGCGGCATCTTCTTTGACATCGCGCAAAATATTCGTCAATTGCATCGCAATGCCCAACGCTTCGGCGTATTCCAAAGTCTTTTTGTCGGAATAACCGAAAATCTCCGAAGACATCAAACCGACCGTTGAAGCCACGCGATAACAATAAACATAAATCTCTCGAAAAGTCTCGTAGCGTTTTGTGTGCGTATCCTGCAAAACGCCCGTCATCAATTCGAGCGGCAAATTTTGCGGGATTTTATAATTTTTTAGTAAATCACTCCACGCGATTAGAACTAAATTTTGGTCTGCGGTTTTCGGACTTTGGACTTTGGACTTTGGACTTTGGACTTTGAAATTACTTTTGCCTTCATAAATTTTGTCTAGTTTAGCTTTCCAACTCTCAACCGCCGCAATCGCTTCGGCTTCGCTTCGCACATCCGCTTCATCAACTTCGTCGTCAACATGGCGGCACAGAGCGTAAAGTGCGTAAATCGGTTTTTGTTTCGATTTCGGGAGAAATTTGGCGGCAAAATAAAAACTTTTGGCGTGAGTTTTGGTAACGCTTTCGCAATACTTGTAGGCTTGCTCGATTTCGGAAAACATTTTTGTATAGGCGCAAAAAGCGGCATAAAACACAAAAATTTCTGTAAATTTTTGCGCCTTTTTGCGGCTGTTAATTTTTCCTTTCCGCTAAATAATCCGTCAATTTAATTAAACAATCACGCGCTTCGTTCGGCGGAAAATTTCCGGTTAAAACTCGCTTTGCTTCTTCGATAATCAAATTTAATTTCAACCGCGCCGCGCTTTGTCCTTTACCGGCTGCAAAGGTTTTGTTCGACTGAAAAATCTTGCCGTCTTCTTCCAAGTCGAGCAAATCATCGCTCAACTGATAAGCATCGCCGAGCAGTCCGGCAAAGCGCGAGAGATTTTCCAGTTCAAGAAGATTTGCGCCCGCCAAAATCGCGCCGACGCGCAGCGCGAGCCGCATCAAAGCCGATGTTTTCAGATTTCTAACCGATTCAAATGCGTAATCTTCATTTGAAAAATCATTTGAATTCGCCGCCTTCGCCAGTGCCAAATCAACCGATTGACCGCCGACCATTCCTGCCGCGCCGACGCATTCGACAATTTCCGCGTGCGCCCGCATCGCGCATTCCGGCAAGTTTTTGTGATTAACGAAAACCAAATTGTAAGCTGCATTCAGAAAACCGATTGCCGCCAAAATCGCCAGACCTTCGCCGTATTTTTCGTGCAGCGAAGTTTTTCCGCGTCGCTCGCCGGCGTTATCCATACACGGCAAATCATCGAAAATCAATGAACTCGTGTGAATAAACTCGACCGCGCAAGCCGCCGATACGACCGCTTCGGATTCGCCGCCGACAAGCTCCGCGCCGAGCAAGGTCAACACGGGACGCAGACGTTTTCCGCCCGAAAACAAAACGTATTCGACGGCTTCGTTAAATTTCGTCTCGATATTGGCAGGCGCAAGCGGCAGATGGTCGCGTAAGGCGGCTTCGATTTGCGGTTTGTTTTTTTCGACGTATTGCCACAAATCAGACTTTTCGCTGATTGCCTTCATTTTTTGTTCAGTCATCTTTCAGCGAATCCCGATAAATTTGTTTTGCCCTTTCCGCCAAATCGCTTTGAATCGTTACGCGGAACGGATGTTTGGCAACAAAATTCTGCACCTTTTTTACTTTGGCATTGAGTTTTTCCAAGGTCTTGGCGATTTCTTCGTCGGAAAACTCCGCCGTTCCGAATTTTTCCGCCGCGCGTTTGAATGCGCCGCGCAATCTGTCCAAAGCAAGCTCGCGGTCAGCTAAAACTTTCCCGCGAGATTGAAATTCGCCCAAAGCGTAAAGCAAAATCCGCTCGATTTCCGGCGCGGAAGACTCGGCTTCAAATAAATTCGGCTGTTTAATCATTTTCCCGTTGCTTCGGACATTTTAACATAAACGACCGTGAGTTTTGCCGTAAAATATCGAATCGGTTTTTATCCGTCTTTATCTGTGCTAATCTGTGAATAATTTCTTATGTCCGAAGGCAAAAAATATCGAGTCGGCTTGGGCGTCTGCGGCGGCATTGCCGCGTATAAAGCGATTGAAGTTCTGCGGCTTTTGCAAAAATCAGATTGCGAAGTCCGCGTCGCAATGACCAGACACGCGACCGAATTCGTCCAGCCTTTAACCTTTCGCGCTCTGACGAAAAGCTACGTTTTGATTGACGACTACGCGCCGGAGAATCCGGACCCGATTGCTCATATCAATTTTTCGCAAAATATAGATTTACTTTTAATCGTTCCGGCAACCGCAAATATCATCGCCAAATTTGCGAACGGCATTGCCGACGATTTTCTATCATCAACTTATCTCGCCGCAACCGCGCCGGTTTTGCTCGCGCCCGCGATGAACACGACGATGTGGGAACACCACGCAACGCAGCGAAATATCGAAAACCTACAATCTGACGGAGTTTATTTTGTCGAACCCGTTTCCGGTGAATTGGCTTGCAAAACCGTCGGCACGGGAAAACTCGAAGATGTCGAAAACATCATCGCGCAAGCGATGGATTTGTTAGTTCAAAGTTCAAAGTTCAAAGTTCAAAGTTTAAGCGAAAACACAACTCAGGACTCAAAACTCAGAACTCAGGACTTAAAAGGCGAGAGCCTTTTGATAACCGTCGGCGGAACGCGCGAGGCGATTGACCCGGTGAGATTTATTTCAAATCATTCGTCGGGGAAAATGGGTTTTGCCGTTGCGGACGCGGCGCGGAAACGCGGCGCGAAAGTTACCGTCGTGTGCGGCGTAACGAGCGTCGAGCCGCCGGAAAACGTCGAAGTCATTCGAGCGGTTTCGGCGGAAGAAATGTTTCAAGCCGTGATGCGGGCATTACCGGGCGCAACCGTTTTCATCGGCGCGGCGGCTGTTTCCGATTATCGTCCGAAAAGTATCGCCGATGCTAAGATTAAAAAAACCAATCAGGATTCTTTGACTCTGGAACTCGAAAAAACGCCGGATATTTTGTCGAATGTTTCACAAAATCGGCACGACGGCTTACTGGTCGTCGGTTTTGCGGCGGAAACGAACGACGTTGTAAATTATGCAAAATCGAAACTGGAAAAGAAAAATCTCGATTTAGTCGTTGCCAACGACATTACAAAAAACGGCGCAGGTTTTAATACAGACACAAACATTGCGACAATTCTAAAGCGTGGCAGCAATGAAAAAATCGAGCTTCCGTTAATGTCAAAGCGCGAAATGGCGGACAAAATTTTGGACGAAGTGGTAAAATTAAGAGAAGAAGATTTACCCGCAGATGAACACGGATAAACGCAGATAAGAGAAAGATTTTATCCTGTAAATCAAACTGTGAAAACTGCTTCATCTTATTTTAATTTATCTGCGTTTATCCGTGTTCATCTGCGGTTTAAGGAAATGAAAAGCGAATTTTCGACATTATTAGCCGATGTGAAAGAGCAGATTTTATATATGCAGGAACTCGGCGCGGAAAATTTTGCGGTTGATTTACCGGAGATTGATAGTTCAAAGTTCAAAGTTCAAAGTTCCAAACCGGAAATTACTCAACAAAAATTAGAGCGTTTCCTACCGTCGGATTTTGAACTTCCGAAAATTGAAACTGCCAAACAGAAAATATCAAATACAGAAAATAATACATCGCGGCAAAGCCTTTTAGAAGCGACGAAACTTTCGCGCTTGCCGTCTGTGCCGAAACGAAATTCTTTTTCGACGAAACAAACGCCCGAGAACAATCAAACAAAAGAACCGACAAGGGAAAACGAAATGCCGAAGAAAATACTTTTGAACGAAGACGCGCCGCAGACGCTGTTCGGCAATATGACCGAGACTTTGCCCGACGCGACCGAAACGCTCGAAGACATTCGCGCTTTTGTCGGCAATTGTATTCGCTGCGCGCTGTGCGAAAGCCGCACGAAAATTGTTCACAGCGAAGGAAATCGGGAAGCCGATTTGCTGTTTATCGGCGAAGCGCCGGGCGCGAACGAAGACGCCGAAGGTCGCCCGTTTGTCGGTAAAGCAGGACAGCTTTTGAATAAAATTATCGAATCAATCGGCTTGAAGCGCGAAGAGGTTTTTATCGGCAACGTCAACCGCTGCCGCCCGCCGCAGAATCGTCAGCCGACGCCGGTTGAAGCCGCGACTTGCAGACCTTTTTTGCTGCGCGAAATCGCGGTTGTGCGCCCGAAAGTGATTGTCGTTTTAGGCAATACGGCGACGCAAAATCTGCTGGCGACAAAAGTCGGAATCACGAAAATTCGCGGAGAGTTTCAAGATTATTTCGGCGTCAAAGTGATGCCGACTTTTCATCCGGCATACTTGCTGCGCGACCCGTCGAAAAAACGCGAAGTCTGGGAAGATATGAAAAAAGTGCGCGATTTTTTGATTCAATCAAAATAAAAATTCTCAGATAGTCTGAATCGTCTGTTTTATTTTGCCAATGATAAAATTTCTATGCGGAGACTTAAATAAAATGAAAAAAATGCTAACGGCGTTAATCGTTTCGTCAATAATGTCAATCAATGTTTTCGCGGTCGATATGAGTGCGGAAATCAACCAGGCGAGCGCAAAGATTTTGCCGCAAGTCATCCAGTGGCGAAGAACTCTGCACCAAAACCCAGAACTAGGAAACCGTGAATTTAGGACGGCGGAACTCGTCGAGCGCGAACTGCGGCGGCTCGGTTTGGAAGTTCGCACCAAAATCGCGCACACGGGCGTTGTCGGTATTTTGAAAGGCGATTTGCCGGGCGCGACTATTGGGCTTCGCGCCGATATGGACGGGTTGCCGGTTACCGAAAGAGTGAATCTACCGTTCGCTTCAAAAGAAAAAGCCGAATATAACGGTCAAACCGTCGGCGTGATGCACGCTTGCGGACACGATACTCACGTAGCGATGCTTTTGGGAACAGCGGAAGTTTTGTCGAAAATGAAAGGCAAATTGCACGGCACAGTCGTTTTCATTTTCCAGCCTGCCGAAGAAGGTCCGCCGGTCGGTGAAGAAGGCGGCGCGGCGTTAATGGTCAAAGAAGGCGTGATGGACAATCCGAAAATTGACGCGATTTTCGGTATTCACATCAATTCGCAAACCGAAATCGGCAAAATCAGATACAAATCCGGCGGATTTATGGCGGCGGCGGATTGGTTCACGATAAAAGTCAAAGGCAAACAGACGCACGGCGCAAATCCCTGGAGCGGCATCGACCCGATTTCGACGGCGAGCCAGATTATTCAAGGCTTGCAGATGATTGTTTCGCGGCAATCGGAATTAACCAAAGCGCCGGTCGTCATCACCGTCGGGAAAATCAACGGCGGCGTGCGCGAAAACATTATTCCCGAAGAATTGACAATGGCGGGAACGATTCGCACGCTTGACGATGCGATGCAGAAGGAAACTCACGAGAAGATAAAACTCACCGCGCAGAAAATCGCCGAAAGCGTCGGCGCAACTGCCGAAGTTTCAATCGAGACAAAAACTCTGGTTACATACAACACGCCGGAATTAGTCAGACAAACGCTGCCGTCGCTCGAAAAAGCAATCGGTAAGGAGAATTTGATTGACGCGGAATGGACGACCGGAGCGGAAGATTTTTCATATTACGGCACAAAAGCGCCCGCGTTTTTCTTTTTTGTCGGCGGAATGCCAATCGGGAAAAACCCGAAGGACGCGGCGCCGCATCATACGCCGGATTTCTATATTGACGACAGCCGCCTCGATGTCGGCATTAAAGCGTTTTGCAATATCGTTTTTGATTACAAACCGATGGGGAAAACTGCTCAAATTTATAAAGATAAAATTTCTGCAGAAGTTTTAGGCGGGCAAATTCCGATTGAAAACTGTTTGCAGCCGCGATTGTTTGAACAGCCGTTTCAGCCTTTCAAATTTGGAAACTTATTTATGCAGACAAACGATTTGAATATTTGCCGCAGCGGTTCCTAAATAATCAGAACAGACGAGAGAGCAAAAACAATTTTCTTTTTCGTCTGTTTCTATTTTTATGTCAACTCTATTTGATTTATTGCCTGCCGAAAGCAGCGAAACTGTTGATGAAATAAATCAGGAATTGCTTGAAAAAGCGAAATCTCTGCCGACTTTTGCCGATAAGTTTTTCATCTTCGGTGTTGGAAAAACTGATGCGAAAGTCGTGATTGTCGGCGAATCGCCCGGACTTCCCGACGCCGATTCGGAAAAGCCGTTTATGGGTCCAGTCGGACAACTGCTCGAAAGAATTCTCGGCGCAATTGGTTTGAAACGCGAAGAATGTTACTTAACAAACGTAGTTAAATACATTTCGCAAGGCGACGAATTGACACCTGATATTTTGAAATTCTTCACACCGTTTCTGCATCGTGAAATGGCGGCGATAAATCCGAAAGTTATTATCTCTTTGGGAAACACGCCCACCAAAGCACTGTTAAATACTAAAAAATCAATCACGCAGATGCGCGGCGCGTTTTACGATTTTCAAAGCGCGAAATTGATGCCGACGTTTAATCCGGCGTATATTCTGCGCGACCCAAGCAAGAAACGCGAGGTTTGGGAAGATATGAAAATGATTCGAGATTTTTTGAATAAGTCATAGCCGCAAAAGGCGCAAAGCTCCCAAAACAAATTTTTGAGTCTTTTGTGCCTTTTTGCGGCTACTATTTTTTGCAACAATAATTTTTATGACACAACCCAAAGTAATTTCATCGGAAAAAGTTTATAAAGGCAGAGTTTTTGATGTTTTTTTGGACAAAATCCGCGATGGTGATGTCGAATATGAGCGTGATGTTGTAACGCACAATGGAAGCGCGGTTATCGTTCCTGTCTTTGCGGATGAAACCGTCGCTTTGGTCAAACAATATCGCCGCGCCGCGCAAAAATATCTTTACGAAATTCCCGCCGGTTCTTTAGATAAAGAAGAAAATCCCGAAGTTGGCGCGCGACGAGAACTCGAAGAAGAAATCGGCGTAATTGCCGGAAATATTGAAAAGCTGACGGAATTTTATGTGTCGCCCGGTTTTTTATCAGAGAAAATGTTTGTATTTTTAGCAACAGATTTGACGGAAACCGCGCAAAACCTGGAAGCAGATGAAATTCTTGAAATCGAAAAATTTACGTTTGAGCAAGCATTTGAAATGGTTCGGAAAAACGAAATAGAAGACGCGAAAACCATTGTCGGTTTGATTTTTGCGGGCGCAAAATTCGGACACAAATTTTAATCGCCTTTTAATACTTGACGCAAAAATCTTTTTTCGATATTCTAACGGTTCGCGTTTTGGCGAAAATTCAATACAGAGCAGACTATTATGAGTACTTATTTTCCGAGCGGAAAGGGTTTGGCGGAAAACCGCAAATGGTTCGTCGTTGACGGCGCGGGTAAAACCGTCGGGCGATTGGCAACCGAAGTCGCGCGAATACTTTCGGGCAAAAACAATCCGGCATATACGCCGTTTCTTGATATGGGCGACCACGTTATCGTTATCAATGCGCGGCACGTTATTTTCAAAGGTTCAAAAAACGACCAGAAAATGTATCGCTATCACACGCTTTATCCGGGCGGACTGCGCGAGACGAGCGTCAAGGATATGTTTAAGCAAAAGCCGGAACATATTATTGAAGCGGCGGTCAAAGGTATGCTTCCGAAAAATAAACTCGGAAAAGCAATGGCGAAAAAACTAAAAGTTTATGCCGACGCCGACCATCGTCATTCCGCACAAACGCCCGAAACGATTGAAATCGAAACAACATAGAATTAGATAAATAAAAATTGATATGGCAGACATTCAGTATTACGGAACAGGACGCAGAAAAACTTCGACGGCGAGAGTTTATCTTCGTCCCGGAAGCGGCGAGATAAAAGTTAATCGTCGCGGATTTGAAAATTATTTTCCGAACGAAGCGTTGCGGATGATTATTCATCAACCGCTTCGCCTGACCGACACCGCAGGCAAATTTGACATTTTAGTCAATGTCAAAGGCGGCGGAACAGCCGGACAAGCCGGCGCGGTGCGACACGGAATTACACGCGCTTTGATGGAATACAACGCGGACTTGCGTCCCGCTTTGAAAAAAGCCGGACTCGTAACGCGCGACCCGCGCCAGAAGGAACGTAAAAAATACGGTCAGAAAGGCGCGCGTGCGAGATTCCAATTCTCGAAACGTTAATAACTGATAACTGATAGTGGATAACTGATAATTAAGAAACAAAAAATTATCAGTTATCCACTATCAGTTAACTTAAACCATTGCTAAAGTTTTATTGGTTCAATAAATCTAAACTTTAGCGATTACAAAAACCAATAAGTTAAGGAGATTTACATTTTGGCTACTGTTACAATGAAAGAGCTTCTCGAAGCGGGAGTTCACTTTGGTCATCAAGTTCGCCGTTGGAATCCGAAAATGAAGGAATACATTTTCGGTGAGCGCAACGGCATTTATATTATTGATTTACAGAAAACGCAAAAACTTTTCCGCGACGCTTTGAGTTACGTGCAGGAAGCCGTAACAGAAAAGCCGAATATGAAGGTTTTGTTTGTCGGCACGAAACGACAGGCGCAAGACGCGATTCGGGAGGAAGCGGAGCGTTGCGGGCAGTATTACGTTAATAATCGCTGGCTTGGCGGATTGATGACGAATCATCAAACCGTTCAAAAATCCATTGATAAACTGAAAAGCATCGAAGCGATGCGCGAAGACGGGCGCTTTGATATGCTGACGAAAAAAGAACGTTTGGGACTTGACCGTCTGCACGAAAGTTTGATGAAAAATCTTGCGGGCATCAAAGATATGAAAGGCTTGCCCGATATGCTTTTTATTATTGACGTGCGTAAGGAAGATATTGCGGTTGCAGAAGCCAATCGCTTGAATATTCCCGTCGTCGCAGTGGTCGATACGAATTGCTCACCCGAAGGAATTAGCCAGGTTATTCCGGGCAACGACGACGCACTACGCGCAATTCGTCTGTTCGCTTCGCGGATTGCCGATGCAATTTTAGAAGGTAAAAACATTGCGATCGAAGGCGTCGGAACGCAAGCCGGAGCAGACCAAACAGAAACGCCAAGCGACGGTGAGAATGCTTTAGAACCGACAATTCAAGTTGCCGACCAAACTTTTGCGACTGCCGAAGCGACGCATCCGATTTCGGTCGAAGACGTGAATAGCGCGGCTGGCGCGGCACAAGCCGACGGAGCATTCGGCAATCAGGAACCGACGCCGGTAAGAACGCAACTCGGGCAGTTTTCGTCTGCAGATGTAACCGAAGTCGCTTCAGAATCTTCCGGCGAAAAACCGCTGCAAGAGGAATCAAACGAAGCGGTAGCAAGCTAGATATTAAATTTACCTTTAGAAGCGCAGCTAATTCGTTTATGTTTAAGCGGGCTGCGCTTTTTTGGAATTAAAAATTAAAAATTAAGAATTAAAAATCCAACAAAGCAATCGGGTATTTTTAATTTTTAATTCTTAATTTTTAATTGAAAATCGGAGATTTTATTATGGCAGAAATCACAGCAAGTTTAGTAAAAGCCCTGCGCGAAAAAACCGGCGCGGGAATGATGGAATGTAAATCGGCATTGACCGAAGCGGACGGTAACGAAGAACAGGCGGTCGAAATCCTTCGTAAAAAAGGAATCGCCACTGCCGGGAAAAAAGAAGGTCGCGTGACGGCGGAAGGCGCGGTCGGCTCGTATATTCATATGGGCGGAAAAGTCGGCGTGATGGTGGAAATCAACTGCGAAACCGATTTCGTGGCTCGCGGCGAAGAATTTCAGCAACTCGTCAAAGACGTGGCGATGCACATTGCCGCCGTCGACCCGAAATATCTTAAGCGTGAAGAAGTTCCGTCGGATGTTCTGGATAAAGAACGTAATATTTTAAGAGAACAACTTAAAAATGACTCGAAGAACGCTAATAAACCCGACGATGTTTTGAACAAAATCATCGAAGGTCGCGTCGGTAAATATTACGAAGATAATGTTTTGCTTGACCAGCCGTTTGTTAAAGACCCGAGCAAAACGGTCGGCGAACTCGTTACCGAAAAAATCGCTTCGATAAAGGAAAACATTACCGTCAGGCGTTTTACGCGCTACAAAATGGGCGAAGGCATCGAAAAGAAAAACGATGATTTTGCAGGCGAAGTCGCTTCGATGGTCGGCAATTAGTTTGAATGTAAAAAGCCCGAATTCGTTTGGGCTTTTTTTTGCGATATCTTTTACGCGAAGAGCTTTTTTTGGTTAAATTAAAATTATGAAAGCAGCCGAAGCCGAAAAGCCGATGTTCAAGCGAATTATGCTCAAACTTTCCGGCGAAGCCTTAATGGGCGAGCAAAATTACGGGATCGACACGAAAGTAGCAGAATCCGTCGCCCAGGAAATAAAAGACGTTCACCGGCTTGGAATCGAGATTGCGGTGGTCGTCGGCGGCGGCAACATTTTTCGCGGCGTCTCGAAAAGCGCGGGCAATATGGATAGGTCGAGCGCCGATTATATCGGTATGCTGGCAACCGTAATGAACGCCGTCGTTTTGCAGGACGCGCTTGAAAAACTCAATGTTTATACGCGCGTGATGTCGGCGATTGATATTCCCCAGCTTGCCGAGCCTTTTATTCGCCGCCGCGCCATTCGCCATCTGGAAAAAAATCGAGTCGTGATTTTTGCCGCCGGAACAGGAAATCCATTTTTCACGACCGATTCCGCCGCCGCGCTTCGCGCGCTCGAAATTAAAGCCGACATAATTTTAAAGGGAACAAAGGTTGACGGTATTTATACGGCTGACCCGATGACCAACCCGGACGCGACGCGCTTTGATGAAATTTCTTATCAGGAAGTTTTGGAAAAGCAGTTAAAAATAATGGATGCTTCGTCGATTTCGCTTTGCATGGATAACGATTTGCCGATTATGATTTTTAATATGAGACAATCCGGTAATATCGTCCGAGCCGTCAAGGGAGATTTAACTATCGGAACGCTTGTTTCAGTCGACGGTCAAAGGCAAGCGACTAATTGATTTTGGGTTTTTAAGTCAATCATTTATATTTTAGGGAAAATTTATGAGCGTAGATACTTTATTGAAAGAAACAAAACCGGAGATGGAAGCGGTGATTGACGATTTGAAGCGGAAACTGACTAACATCCGCACCGGACGCGCGACCGTCGGCTTGCTTGACGGCGTGATGGTCGATTATTACGGCGTGCCGACGCCGCTCAGCCAGATGGCTTCGGTCGCCGTCCCGGAACCGCAGATGCTTACGGTTCAGCCGTGGGACGCAACGCAAATCGGCGCAATCGAAAAAGCGATAAATGCCGCCAATCTCGGTATGAACCCGTCAAACGACGGCAGGCTGATTCGTCTTTCGATTCCGCCGCTTAACGAAGAACGGCGACGACAGCTTTCCAAACAAGCGCACGAAATCGCCGAAGAACACAAAGTCGCCGTGCGCGGTGTTCGCCACAGTGCAAACGCTGTCTTAAAGACAATGTTAAAAGATAAAGCAATTTCCGAAGACGACGAGCGTTACGGTCTGGACGAAGTGCAGAAATTAACCAATCTGCACACGGGCAAAATCGACGAGCTTGCCAAAAATAAAGAGCAGGAAATTATGAGCGTTTAATCTATTCAATTGAAAAAACAAAAAGCGGAACGGAAATTTATTTTTTTTCGTTCCGCTTTTCGTTATTTACACTAAAAATCTACGCGCAAACAACAATTCATTTTTGAAGATTTAGTTAAGTCTTTTCCAAACGAGAAAACCGAGCGCGAGAAATGCGACACCAACTGCTCCGACAATTCCGTAAAAACTCAGTCGATTGCTTGGCGAATCTATATTGTTCGCATTAAAATTCGGAACAAAATTTCCCTTTTTTTCAGTTTGTGACACTAAATTATTGTTAGTTTGGCTCGAATCTTCATTTGATTTTTTGGGAGCTTCCAGATTTGCGAGAACCGTAGATTTGCCGTCGCCGGAGATTTTCAAAACGCGGTTTCCGGTATGAACAGCCGAAGAATAAGGTCTGGCTTCGAGAACGTAAATTTCATCACCGGCTAAAGCAACTCCGATTGGCGACCAATCTTTTTCCGAGTTAAAAACGGTTGAAACCTTTCCGTCGAAACTTATTTTCAAGAGACAACCGTTGTAAAAGTCCGCTGCAAATACGTTGTTTTTCGTATCGACATCTAATCCGAAAAGACGTGAAAAGGTTTCGGGATTTTTTTGATTTCGGTTTGCGGCTTGTTCGCGGTAAATCGTTGTTACCTTATTTGATTTGTCGATTTTTCTAACTTTATCGTCACTGGTTAAATAAATTGTATTGTCCGTTCCAAAAGCCATATCGGTTATCACGGTGAACTCGGCTTTATCTTTTTCCCCGTCCAGATAGCCGTATTTCCCGCCCGCGAAAAGACTCGTTTTGCCGTCGGGCGTACGTTTTATGATTTTCGTCTCCTTCTTTTCATTGTTGTAAGGCTCAATGGAATACGTATTACCGTCCGAGTCGCGCCAAAGGCTCATTCCGAGCGGAAAATTCACCGTCATCGGAACGAGAAAGGAAAATTCTCCTTCGGGCGTCATTTTCCAAATCCCGCGCGGGTATGTCTCCGTCTGCGAATTATAAGTATTTTCGATGCCGTAGATATTATTTTGCCCATCAATCGAAAGGTCGTGAACGTGCCATCCGGCTTTGCCCGCGCGAAAAATTGATAGTTTTCCCTGCGCGTCAATTTTATAAATCGTTTCAAGGTCGCTGAAATAAATTTGCCTGTTGCGGTCGACGACGATTCCCCAAGCCGGATGCGAAAAAACGTTTGCAGCGAGCAAAATGAAAAATACGGAAACGAATAAAATCGCAAATTCAATAATTTTTTTCATTACTTCAACTTAACATTCATTTCAAAATTCCGCGTGAAATAACGATGCGCTGAATTTCGCTCGTGCCTTCGTAAATCGTCGTGATGCGGGCGTCACGGTAATATTTTTCGACATTATAATGACGCGAAAAACCGTTGCCGCCGTGAATTTGCACGGCTTCGGCGCAGACTTTATTCGCCATTTCAGACGCGAAAAGTTTTGCCATCGAAGCGTAAATTCCCGTCCGCTTATTGCCGGAATCCTTCATCGAAGCGGCTTGCAGAGTAAGCAGCCGCGCCGCTTCGATTTCGGTTGCCATATCCGCAAGTTTTTTTTGAATTGCCTGAAATTCGGCAATCGGTCTGCCGAAAGCCGTGCGGTCTTTGGCGTATTTGGTTGATTCTTCGAGGGCGGCTTGCGCGATGCCGACCGACAAAGCTCCGATGCCAATGCGTCCGTTGTCCAAACTATTGAACGCGACTTTTAAGCCTTCGCCGACTTTGCCTAAAACATTCGACTTCGGAACTCGCACGTCAGTCAAGCTCATCTCGCAAGTTTGCGAAGCGCGTTGTCCCATTTTATGTTCGATTGAAGAGACCTCAAAGCCTTTCGTATCACCTTCGATTAAAAACGCCGTGATTTCTTTGCGTCCGTCTGTTTCACCCGTAACCGCCATCACCAAATAAACATCGGCTTCACCGCCGTTTGTTACCCAGGATTTCGTGCCATTTAAAATGTAAAAATCACCGTCGCAGACAGCGCGAGTTTTTTGATTGGTCGCGTCCGAACCGGCTTGCGGCTCGCTCAAACAAAACGCGCCGAGTTTTTCGCCTTTGGCAAGCGGCACGAGATATTTTTGTTTTTGCTCTTCGGTGCCGAAACTCAAAATCGGATAACAGCAAACCGAATTGGTAACGCCGACGATAACGGCGACGGACGAATCGGCTTTTGCAATTTCTTCGAGCGCCAGCGCGTATGAAACCGAATCGAAACCCGCGCCGCCGTATTCTTCGGGAATAATCATCCCCAAAAGACCGAGTTCGGCTAAACCTTTTAATTGTTGGCGCGGAAATTTTTCAGCTTCGTCGTATTCTCTCGCTAAAGGCGCGATTTCATTTTGGGCAAACTCGCGTACCGAATTTCGCACCATTTCCTGCTCTTCGGTTAAGTCTAAATTCATACTGCAATCATAAAAACAAAAAGTCCAAAGTCAAGTTAGGATACCGAGACTTTAGACTTTGAGTTTTGAATTTTTTTAAACCGATTAAAAAGGCTGCGTCGAAATCGGCGAAGGCAAATCGCCTGTTTGACCGAAAGCTTTCGCGCTAAACGCGCCGTCGGAACTGTTTATGCGATACCAGGTATTATTGTCAGGACGGAAAACAGCGATGTCGGTTTTGCCGTCGCCGTCGTAATCCGACGGTATCGGCATATCACTCGGAAGCCCGAAATTATACACCTTTAGAGAATTATCGCTCGAATTCAACAAATACCAATTTCCCTGCGCGGGACGATAAACGGCAAAATCCGATTTTCCGTCGCCGTCAAAATCTCCGACGAGCGGCTTGTCGGTGCTGATGCCGAATTGCCGGTAAATCGCTTCGCTCGAAGAACTTTGCAAAATATACCAAAATCCGTTTGCGGGTCTGAAAACTACCAAATCGGGTTTTCCGTCGCCTTCAAAATCGCCCGTAAAAGCCTTGTCGCCGCTCATTCCCCATTGCGTCGCTTGAAAACCGAGCGTACTTCTTTGGAAATACCAGGTGCCGTTCGACGGTCGCCAGACGGCAACGTCGGTTTTGCCGTCAGAGTCGTAATCGGCGGCAACCGGAACGTCGCCGTTTTGTCCGAATTGGACGGCGCGAAAACCGCTGGAACTTCCCTGTATATACCAAACGCCGTTTGACGGTCGCCAGACGGCGACATCGGATTTTCCGTCGCCGTCATAATCGCCGGCAACAATTTTATCGCCGACAAAACCAAACTGAGTTGTCCTCGAAGCGCTATTTGAAGTGCTTTCCGATTGCCAAACGCCGCTGTCGGGCGAATAAACCGAGTAATCCGTTTTTCTGTCGCCGTCAAAATCGGAAGTTTGGTTTTTGAGCGGTTTGTCTACACCTGTCGCATCGACGATAATCAATCCGTTTGACAAATCGCCGAGAATGATTTTATCCTGCCCTAAAAACGGGAAAACCGCCCAATTGCCTTCATACTGAGTAGGTAAATTACCTTGAAAATTCGCCCGACCACAAACTATGTCCCAAGGCTCCGTTTCTGATTTGTTAAAACTACTCGTTTCATCGAGCGCCGCCTGAAAAGTATCGTATTGACCGACTCTTTTCGGCGCGGCAGGATTTGATAAATCAAAAACCTGCAAGCCCGCCTGATACCAGGCAACATACAAATAATTTCCGAAAACAACCGGATTGTGCGGCGTAATGGCGTTGAGTCCCAATTCCTGCATCGTTATGCGATTGACAAGCAGAGGCTGTGCCGGATTGTGAATATCGTAAGTCCTAACGTCGCCGTTTCCGTCCCCTGTCTCCCGACAACTGTAGAGATAATTTCCGTCCTCACTCGACCAACTGCTGTGCATATTATTGCCGTTTGTCACGTTCGGACTTGAGTCTTCGACAAATCCGAGCAGCCTCGGAGCTTGCGTTTCGATATTTGAAATGTCGTAGATTTCCGTTCTGCCGCGGTTACTAAAATTTCCCCAGCCGGACGTGAACATACGGTTTCCGCGAATGTGCATCGCGTGAACCCAATTGACTTCGGTCGGATTTATGTCGCGCACGAAAACCGGATTGGCGGGATTGCTGATATTGATGACTTTGATAATTTTATTGGAAAAACCGTTATAGTTTTCAATCAGGTAATTTCCCCAAACAAGCATTTCGTGGATATAGTTATGACCGTTGCCGTGCGACGAATCAACCGTTCCTAAAAGCTGCGGATTTTTAGGGTCGGACAAATCAACGATGTGAACGCCGCCGCCGCCGTTTCCGCTTCCGAAATACGCGCGGTTTCCAATGACAATCGCTTCTAAAAACTGCTGGTTATTTCCCGGATTATACCAAGCCGCCAGAGACGGCGCGTCCGGGTTGGAAATATCATAGATAAAAGCTCCGTGACAGGTATAGCCGCCTTGCACGGCTATATTTCCGTCGGCATAAACGTCCGAGAAAACAGCGCTCGACACACCTGAAACTCCCTGGCATTTCGGCGTAACCTGTCCTCGCAAACGCACTTTTTGCGCTCGAATATTTTCACTCAGTCCTAAAATACAGAGAAACAAACCGAGCAAAATAATTGTTCTATTAAAACGTCTCATAATCTAACAATTCAAAATTTTCGTAATTAGACAAGTAAAAACCGGAACTTTTCGAGTCTTGTATTTTCACTTATTTTTCAATGAAAAACAAGCGTTGAAAGTCTGTGTTATTTGTAGAAGTATACTCTCTATGACATCATTTGCGAAGCATTCCGCATTACCAAATCAAATGTTCCGGGCGCGACTTTGCGAAAGCGGCGATTGCGGTTGAGAGAAACGGCGATTGAAATAGTCGGGTTGTTGCCCTTGAATTCAAAACCCCCGGCAACCAGCAGATTGTAAAGTTCGTTGACGTGAAGCGGCGCGGTCGTTTCTCTCAAAAGCAGAGTGCAAGCCTGTGTGATTGTCCGGTCGGTGAAACGATGGCTGACCGGCTCGAAATTCGGGCTGATTGACGGAACGTTGCGCGAATTATTGTGAGAATTATTATTGATATACGCAACCGAATTGTTTCGATAATTCGGCGGCGGAAGATGATTCTGATTGTTATTATTAGCGCGCGGCGGTTGTCTTTTCAGTTCGTTTTGCAATTCATAATCGTCTTCTTCGTGTTGCGTCTTTTTATTGTTGACTTTCAGCCAATTTTTATTGCTCGTTCCCATCGTCGCCAGCAGGCTGTAAATTGCCTGTTCGGTTTGCGCCGCGCTATTTTCCATCGCTTCGATTTCCTCGCGCAGACTTTCGGCTTCGGTTTCGACTTCACGAAGCCGCCCCAACAGACGATTTTGCGCGTTGCGTGTTTGCCGCAAACTTTGTTCGAGCGTAGCGATTAGATTTTCATTCAGCATAGATTCCATAACAAATTAGCGCCGGTAAATTTGCAGGTTTTCCTGCCTGGGAATGACTGGAAACAATTTTTAGCAATCATTTATTTCTTTCAATCATATAGTTTGGAATTTCTTCCAAAGCAAGACGATACTCTGTTTCGGGCAATAACTCAAGATTTTTTATAGCGAGATTGGCAAAAGTATAAGCCTTATTTCTGGTTTCGGCAAGTAAACCGAAGTCTTTCAGCTTTTCGAGAAGCATCTCGCGCGAAACGGCATTATAATCTCCGTCGCGCATAATTCTTTCGAGTTCGGATTTTATCTTCGGCGCTTTTTTGACAAGCAAAATCAACGGCAGAGTCAATTTCCCCTCGAGCAAATCCGCGCCCGAAGCCTTTCCCAAAACCGCGTCTTCCGCCGTAAAATCGAGCAAATCGTCGGCTAATTGAAATGCCGTGCCGAGATTCATTCCGTAATCCCGCAAAGCCTTTTGTTCATCTTTCGCCGCGTTTCCCAAAATCGCGCCGATTTCGCAGCACGCTGAGAACAGATACGCCGTTTTTCTCTGCAAAATATCAAAATAATCAGTCTCGGAAATTTCAGCCTGCCCCAAAGTCGTCAGTTGAATCAATTCGCCTTCGGTCATCTTGCGCGTCAGGCGCGTGAGAATATCGAGAATCTCCAGACTTCTCTCCTTCAATGAAGTTTCAAACGCCGACATATAAAGCCAATCACCCATCAAAACCGCCGCTTGATTGCCGAAACGCGCATTGACGCTTCTTCGATTTCTTCTCGTGTCGGCGTTATCAATAATATCGTCGTGAACCAAGGTCGCCGTGTGCAGCATTTCCATCACGGTTGCAAGGCTTATGACATTCTCGCTCGAAGCATTTCCGCCGCTCGCGTAATTCGATAAAAGCAAAAGCGCCGGACGCACGCGCTTGCCGCCCGAAGCCCGGAGATAATTGCCCAAATAATTGATAACCTGAATATTAGAACTTGCCTGACGTTCAAATTCGGCTTCAACCAAAGCCATTTCAGTTTTTATCAGGCTGAAAATTTTCTTTGCCGCGATGTTCGGATTTAATTTTTCTCTGATTGGCGCGAATGTCTGCATTAAATTTTTTACTGGTTGACTAGCGAACGGCTAATTATTTGAAAATTCATCAAAAATCCCGGAAAAATTTCTTCGGACGGTTGTCCCTTAAGACTTTTCACGAAGGCTTTAAAGCTGTTATTTTTGACGATGGAAAGATAGATAACTTCAGGTTGGACGCTTATCAAAATATACAATGCGGGGCGAACTTTCGGAATCGTGTTTTCTTTTTGCCCTTCAAAATCAGAAATTTTCGTATCCTTCAAAACGCTTTGGACAACGACAAAATCCGCGTTATATTGCTTGGGCAAATCGGCGGCAAAAACTCTCTTATCTTTGCTCTCTTTGTAATCGAAAGCAATTTTGACAAGTTTGTTTTCGTAGAATCTGAACAAAACCTTCTCCGTCGCGCCAATTTTTTTGTAGGTCAGCCGACGAAAAACCTTTTGATTTTTTTTAATTTTCAGCCAGGAATCGATAATTTCCGCATCAAGCTCGTCCAACTCGTCACTGTCGGGTTTTCCGAATTGCTTTATAACATCTTCGGGCGTAGAGACATCAAATTTGACGTTTCTTAAAATCTCTCCAGAATTTTTCGTAACGTCTGTTTGAGAAAAAACCGACGAAGCGAACAGCAAAACTATAAACGGAAAGGACAAAAAAAATTTTAACATAGCAATAACTCTTTAATTTGAGCGAAAATTATCGAACTGCATATCAATTCCAAAATCTTTGGCTTTCAATTTAGCGATTGTGTCTTGCAGCGTGTCGCGGTCTTTGCCGGAGACGCGCACGATTTCACCTTGAATCGAAGCCTGCACTTTCAGTTTTGCGTCTTTGATAAATTTGACGATTTCCTTTGCCTTTTCAATCGGAATTCCCTGCTGGATTTTTACCGTTTGGCGAACTGTTCCGCCCGCTGCCGGTTCGATTTTTTGATAATCGAGAGCTTTGAGCGAGATGCCGCGTTTGATGAATTTCGATTGCAGAATATCGTTCATATTTCGCAGTCGGGTTTCGTCTTCGGCAGACATTATCAAATCTTTGTCCGCAAGCTCGATGGTCGCTTTGCTGCCTTTGAAATCAAAACGTTGGGAAACTTCTTTAGTCGTCTGGTTGAGCGCGTTGGTAATTTCCGCGTAATCGGTTTTTGAAACTATATCGAATGAATTTTCTTTTGCCATATTTTTATTTAACCACAGATGAACACAGATGGACACAGATACAAAATCAATTTCAATTTTCGGATTTTATAAAAATCCGTGTTTATCTGTGTTCATCTGTGGTTTCATTAATCCTAAAAAATTGTTTGAAGTTTTTTGTGGTTTGATTTGCCAATTCTTCGAGTTCGACGCTGTAAAATTCCGCCAGAAATTTAGCTGTCTCGACGACAAAACTTGGTTCGTTGCGTTTTCCGCGAAACGGCATGGGCGCGAGATAAGGGCAATCGGTTTCAATTAAAAGTTTGTCGAGCGGAACGATTCGCGCCGCTTCGCGCAGATTTTCGGCTTTTTTGAAAGTTACGTTTCCCGCGAACGAAATCAGAAAACCGATTTCCATCAAACTTTCCGCCATTGCAGCCGAGCCGCCGAAGCAGTGCATCACGCCGCCGCGAAAATCTTTGTCGGAACATTCTTCCGTTAAAATTCTAATTGTTTCCGCGTCGGCTTCGCGCGAATGAATTATTATCGGCAAGCCCAATTTTTGCGCAAGGCGAATTTGTTTTCGGAAAACTTCTTCTTGAATATCTCGCGGCGAATGTTCGTAATAAAAATCCAAACCGATTTCGCCCCAGGCGACGACTTTTTTGCCGGATTTTGCCAGATTTATTAATTGGCTTTCGGCTTCGGCGTCGTAAGTTTTCGCGTCGTGCGGATGAACGCCGACGGCGGCGAAAATGTTTTCGTGTTTTTCCGCCAGAGCGACGGCGCGTTCAAAATTTCCCGAATG
Organism: uncultured Pyrinomonadaceae bacterium; assembly: GCA_964235785.1. Classification (GTDB taxonomy): domain Bacteria; phylum Acidobacteriota; class Blastocatellia; order Pyrinomonadales; family Pyrinomonadaceae. Next base: position 103,060 of record CAXSBF010000003.1, read on the forward strand.
CGGCTCGCCCGTTCCGACGACGAGCATCATTTTAACACCCGCGTTTTCGGCACGCGCAATAACTTCTTCGCGGTCGGCGTCGAATTCCGCGCCGTCAACGTGGCAATGCGAATCTACAAATATCATTTCGTGTGTTTTCGTTTAGCCGATTGAATTATCCTTTGTTTCAACGACGAATGAATCAAAAAACTTTAATGCCCAACGGTTAAAATCCTTTGTGTATTGCTTTTCAGGCAAAGTAACGGAAAGCAAAAAAAGTTTTCCTTCCAGAATATACAGCCTTTGAAAATAGATTTTCTTCTTATCGGTATAAACAAATTCCTTGCCCAATTTTCTGTTCAAATACACATTTTTTTTGCTGATGAGTTTTACATTGCCGTCGGCTAAAATGCTGCCGAAAGATATTTCATAAAACTCGTCGAGCTGCGCGTTACTGGCAACAACCGACAGACTTTTGACCGATAATTGATATGACGCTTTTTTCGTGCCGGTTTCAAAGCTTACAAAACCTTCCGTTTCATCATTCCAGACATCGGTCGATTTTGACGGAAATATAATTTTGAAACGATATTTTTCCGAAACGTATTCGTTCCAAATGTCCGCGTCTGCTTCGGACGGAAATTTTCTTTCAGGAAATTTATCGAGTTTGACGGTAACAACCGCTTTAACAGGCAATGTAATCTTCCCTTTTTTCTTTGTCTGAGCAGTCATCTGCAAGGCGAGAGCAGAAAATAAAGCTGTTAGATAAACGATTTTCTTCATAAACTATTAAGTTTTGGCAAACTCGTAAGAAATATACACATTCAATGCGCCGTTGATTATTTCATAGCGGATTCCGTTCGCCTTCATTCGCAGAGAAGCATTGGCGTTTTTGATTGGAACGACAAAAGAAAGTTTGTCGGCTGGCAGAATTTCAATCGGATTTATTTTTTTGTCGATTGAATTTTGCACGAATTTGGTTATCACGCTGCTGCCAATTCCGCCCGTTCCGCTTAATTGAACATTCAGTACGCGCACGCGCCCGACGAGTTTCTGCGCCTGTTTGTCGTATTCAAGCTCAATGTTCGTCTCGGCAAAGCCTTGAAAATCCACGCAGCCGACGAAAGGCGGATTATACGAACCTGCGAAAGCAATCGGCGTGTAAATCTTCCCATCCCGAAACCGGACGGCAGTTCGCACGCCTTCGATTTCGCGCTGAAGACGAATCGTTTCTTTGCAATTGCGGATTTTAGATTTTGGATTTTGGATTGGCGTATCGCTTTCGCTAAAACTCAAAACCGACGACTTTGAACTTTGAACTTTGAACTTTGAACTGTTTTTCGCCAAAGGAAACTCCGGCGCGTCAAAGTTTTTGAAAATCGCGTCGAGCAGCGAATCGAAAAACTGCTCGTTCAGGCTCACCGTTACTTCCGCCGTCTGCGCGTTGGTCAATGAAACAAACATCAAAACCGCAAAGATTAAACTAAAAATCTTTTTTGTCATTTTTATTCCTCATCTTTGAAAAAATCATCGGGCAAAGGTTCGCCATACATCCGAAGATAATACTGTTTTTTTAATTCACGTTCGGATAAATGCTGCGGCAGAGATGCAAGCAGCAATTTCCGCGCCGCCATAAACATTTCGCAAGCGAGCGCGATACGTTTGTCAGCGCCGAGTTTCATCATCATCTCGAACTGCATTTTTTCAATTTCCGGCGAAGTATCGTTCATTCTTCGGTTTCCCTCAGGCATCGCTGGAACATTTCGTCAACGCCCAATTGCTCTGTCCATTGTTTGATGTAATCGCCGTCAAAACCAGTTCTGATTAAATTTTTGACATCGGTCAACTGCTTTTCCGAAAGGCTGTCTTTTGCCCACCAAAGCTTTGATATTATCAAATCTTCTTTGGTAATAATCCAAATTTTGCGACCGTAAAAATCGGTTTGCTCGCGCCTCTGAAAAACTTTTATTTGAAACGCTGTTGATTTTCTGACAACGCAGTCGATTTTGAAAGCGGTTTCTTCGTGAATAACATTAAACATTTTTTCACTCGAGACGGCGCGGCGGGTTGATTGGTGCGGCACATAATAATCCGGTTCGAGAGCTTCGATTAATTTCGAAACATCTTCAGTCTTTAATTCGAGAATCAAATCAATATCCGCCGTGAAACGATAAACCGAGTAATTCATCATCGCCATTGAGCCGGTCAACAGGTATTTAATGCCGAGATTATCCATTCGTCCGGCAAAGTCGTGCAAAATTTTTATCGGTAAAAGGTTTTCTTCCGGCATATTTACAAACCGCTTCTGACTATATCGTGCAATCTTAAAAGCCCGACACAAATTCCTTCGCCATCAACCACCGGCAAAACGGAAATTTGGAACGGACGATTTTCCATCAATTGCAAAGCGTCGAAGGCGAGCATTTCAGGCGCGGCGACTGCCGGATTTTTTGTCATCATCAGAGCGGCGGTGAGATTTTCGAGATTTTTCGCTTCGGTTTTTTCAATTGTGCGGCGAAGGTCGCCATCGGTAACGATACCGATAAGATTTTTATTTTCATCAATGACATTGACCGCGCCGAGCGAATGCCTGGAAATAGCTTTGACGACTTCGAGCCAATTTGCGCCTGGAGAAACATTCGGGCTGTCGCGCATCAAATTTTCAACCTTCAGCGTCAGGCGTTTTCCCAATCGTCCGGCGGGATGATTGGCGGCAAAGTCTTCGGCAGTCAAACCTTTCGCCTGCATTAAAGTCATTGCCAGCGCGTCGCCGAGCGCGAGCGCGACAGTGGTCGAAGTCGTCGGCGCGAGATTTAGCGGGCAGACTTCCCGGTCAACCGAAGCGTCCAAAACTACGTCGGACTGTCTGGCTAAAGTCGAATTGATATTGCCGACAATCGAGATAATGCAGGTTTTTCGTTTTTGCAGAGCGGGCAGGAGCAGTAAAATCTCGTCGGTCTCGCCTGAATTCGATAAGGCAATCAGAACGTCGCCCTGACTGACAACGCCGAGACTGCCGTGCATTGCGTCCGACGGATGCACGAAGACGGCGACCGTCCCGGTGCTGGTCAAAGTCTGCGCGATTTTCTGCGCGATGATTCCCGATTTGCCGACGCCCGTGACAATAACTTTGCCCGCGCAGTCTTGCAGAATATCAATCGCTCTTTTGACGACCGATTTTTCGAGACGCTCCGCCGCTTGCTCGATTGCCCGGGCTTCGAGTTTCAGAAGTTCGACGACTTTTTCAAAGCTGTGAATCATTTTAAATGAGAACTGGGAATTGAAAACTGACAACCGAAAACTGATGACTAAGAATTAATGTTGCACGATTAACAATTACTGTAATTATAACCTTTTGTCTTTAGGCTTGAAACTATCAGTTCTCAGTTTTCAGTTCTCACTTATTTTCGGGAATCGGCGCGAAAACGTCCATTACAATCTGCCAACTGCCGCCAAAAAGCTTCCAAACTTCGACGGCGTTTCCTTTTTCGATTGTTTTCGCGCCGTCCTTCAGTTCATACGTCGTAACCGAATACGCCAAATCGCCCGCGCTTTGCAGAGTCATATTCTTGCCGAAGGTTATTTTCGATTTATTTTTTTTATACAAGGCGAGCGCGTTTGCTTTTCCTAAAATCGGAAATTTTCCTTCGCGCAGAAAGCGCGTGTTTTCGGCGGCAAATATTTTATATGCTTTGTCTAATCCTTTTGCGGTCGCCGTATCGAAAAATAAATTGACCGAATTTGAAGCGGGCGGTTTGTTTTCAGTCAAATTCTTGCCGGAGTCGGTCGGCGACTTCCAGCTTTTATCGGTCGTTGTCGGTTTTTCGTGAGAAACTCCCATATCCAAAACGGCTTTGTAACTGCCGTCCGGCTGCCTTCTCCAAACGGTCATATATTCGCTGTAAAATACGGTCGCATCGGTTTTGCCTTTCGGACGAAATTCGCCCGCTCCGGTCGTGTAGCCCAAAATGCCGTTTGAAGACGCATCGACAAAAACCGGATACCACGAAAGCTGCGCGGGCGTTGCCGGACGCGCCGCCCAGGATTCTTTGCCGTTGACCGCAGTCGGGCGAAAAAGTATTCCGTCATCGGCGAGAAATTCTAAAAATGCTTCTTTGACGCCTTTTTCATCGGCGGTTTGAGCAAAAGATTTTTCGGTTTCGGCGAGTTTTATCAAATCGGCTTTTTCCTGCCCTCCAACATTCATCGCGCAGAAAATCATTGATGCAATTAAAAATAACCTTTTCATTTTCGCTCCTTAGACACAGACAAATGCTACTCTTTTGCTGCCGGGATTGACAACTTTTTGTAAATCGAATTTGAAATTTTGCGAACTTTTTTCAAAAAAACAACGTAGAATTCAAAGTTAATGTTGTTAGAAAACCCTTTTCTCTTTCAAAACGAAGAACTTTTGAGTAAAATTTAAAAAGATATTAGCAAATTTTTTGGAGAAATATAGATGTTAAATAAAATAATTCGGCAAACAGGAAATCTTAAAATTTTAAGCGTTTTACTTGTTACTTTCCTTGTTGCTTTATCGGGGTGTAAATCGAATCTGCTCGGCGGCGGCGGCGGACAAGATACATCCGTCCAAACACAGTTGCAGCCGCAAACACCGCCTGCGCCGGTCGTGGTCGAAGGTATGCGGACTTCTTACGCCGATGTCGTGGAAAAGACTTCGCCCGCAGTCGTTATGATAAAGTCGGAGCGCAAAGCAAAAGCCGCGCCGCAGCAATTCCCCTTCGGGGGCGACCCGCAGTTTCGTGAATTCTTTAAAAATCTTCCGCAGCAACCGAACAGTGGGCAGCAGCAGCGTCCGCAAATCGAGCGCGGACTCGGTTCAGGGGTGATTATCAGCGCAGACGGCACGGTTTTGACCAATCATCACGTCATTGACGGCGCGGAAAAAATCACCGTGCAGATGAATGACAATAAAACTTATGAAGCGAAAGTCATTGGCTCCGACCCGCCGTCGGATTTAGCCGTTTTGAAAATTGAAGGCGCAAATTTACCGTTCTTAAACTTGGGAAATTCCGACAACGTTCGCATCGGCGATATTGTTTTGGCAATCGGAAATCCTTTGGGAATCGGACAGACTGTTACAGCCGGAATTATCTCGGCAAAAGGTCGCCGGACCGGACTTTCGGACGGCAGCTTCGAGGATTTTCTGCAAACCGACGCGCCGATTAACCGTGGCAACTCCGGCGGCGCATTGGTAAATTTGAATGGCGAGCTAATCGGCATCAACTCGCAAATTTTATCCGATTCGGGCAACGGCGGAAACATCGGCATCGGCTTTTCGATTCCGTCAAATATGGCGAAATCCGTCGAAGAACAGCTTTTGAAGAACGGTAAAGTTCGCCGCGGAATGCTCGGGGTCGGTATTCAACCTGTTACCGAAGCCTTAAGAGAAAGTTTCGGATTGAAAGATACAAGAGGCGTTCTCATCAACGATGTCAAAAAAGGAAGCGCGGCTGAAAATGCTGGTATTAAACGTGATGACGTAATAACCGCCATTAACGGCGAAGCGACTGAAGACCCTAATATGCTTCGCAATAAAGTCGCCGGAACACAACCCGGCACAGAAATAAAAGTTACTCTCTTGCGCGATGGCAAAGAACAGGAACTCGTCGTAAAACTCGATGAGCTTAATTCTGAAGGAGCAAAACCGACGGAAAAAGAAAGCGAAGAGAAAGACTCCGGTAAATCCGACGAAAGTGGAAAACTCGGAGTTAGCCTGCAACCTTTGACACCGGAAATTGCGAAGCAGTTAAAAATTTCCGCAGACACCGAAGGCTTGGTCGTTACCGATGTTGACCCCAGCGGTGCGGCGGCGGAAGAAGGAATCAGCCGCGGCGATGTCATAATGGAAATAAACAAAAAAGCCGTTACGACAATCGAAGAGGTGCAAAATGCGCTCGAAAAATCAGGCGACAAACCCATTTTGCTGCTGATTTCGCGGAAAGGTCAGACGATTTACTTAACCGTCAAACCTAACTAAAAGTTAGTTCAAAGTTTAAGGTTCAAGGTTCAAGGTTCAAAGTTCAAAGTCAGAAATCAATTCGTCTTCTAACTTTGAACTTTGAACCTTGAACTTTGAACTTTATTTAAACGTTCTTTCGTGTCAGAATGCGTTTATGTGGAACAAAATTTACACGGTTGGTTTAGGTATTTCCTTTTTGTTGACGGCAGGACTGACTTATTATGCTTCAACCTGGCTGCAAAGCTCTACCAAACCCGCCGATGTCGTTGCAAATTACGATTACTTCTCAAACATCGGTTGGATGTTTCTTTTGATTTCCTCGCTGGTTTTGCTGATTTTGGCGAATGTCGTATTGTGGACAACACGGAATGCCTGGGCAATGTGGGCGACTTTTCTCTACTTTGCACTTTTTATATTGCTTCAAACATTTTGGCTCGACCAGGCATTTTTTAATTACAAACAACAAAACGGACTTGCAAACGGCACGCTTTCGTTTGGAGTTGTCTACGGCATTTTGTTTTGTGTTCTAGCCGCGGCGATTGTTTTTTTCAATCAATTTATCGTCAAACGGATGCGCGATAAAATGTTCTCGCAAACACAAGCCGTTCCGGAAAACCAAGTTGAAACCAAAACTAACCTAAACGAGGATAATACTTAGATTGTTTTCAAACTTAAATTAGGTAAAAAGGCTTTGAGATTTTGTAAAACCTCAAAGCCTTTTTTATAAGAATCGGGACGACAGGATTTGAACTTGCGACCTCTTCCACCCCAAGGAAGCGCGCTACCAGGCTGCGCCACGTCCCGTTAATTTAACTTAATTCAGATTAGAAACGATTGATTTGTTTGTCAAATCAATATCTTCTTTGCTGGCGGTCAGCGGTTTCGGATTTACTCGTTTTCAGCATCTCGCGCAATTCAAGAAGCTGTGCGGCGAGATTGGTTAAAGCCTCGCGCCGCTCTTCATCCATTTCTGCCGGATGTCTCTCTTCAAAATCTTCGATTCCTTCGCTTTCATCAAATACTTTTTCGTAATTACCTATTTTCACCGCTTCTTCAGACGATTCGGGTAATTTAACTTCTTTGATAAAATTTTCCTTAGCGGCAGGCTCGGAATGAACAATTTTCAGACGGCTGGTTTCGCGCAGCTCGTTTTGCAATTTCTTTTTCGCGCCCGCAATCGTAAAAAGGTCGTCATAGAGAAGTTCTTTGATGCGAAGCGCGATTTCCACATCGCGCCGCCGGTAGCTGCGCTGACCGGAACGGTTTTTTTGCGGCGACAACATTGAGAATTCCGTTTCCCAGTATCGCAGCACGTGCGCTTGCACGCCGACCAAATCACAGACTTCGCCGATTTTAAAGAATATCTTCTCAGGTATCGCAACTACAGGTAGTCCCATTGTTTGCCTCTCGCTCAGGTTAAATTTTGTGTTAAAGTTTTTGGTGTTGTATGCCGCCGTTATTGTAAGTATTTAATAGATTTGTGTCAATGGAATTTTTATGAAATCCGAATTTGAGTTTATCGAAACGATTCGCCGTCGCTATTCGCTTTCAAAAATAGGCGACGATTGCGCCGTTCTGCCGAAGGATTCCAAAACGGATTTGGTAATCACGACTGATTTACTAATTGAAGATATTGATTTCCGTTTTGATTGGACGGAGCCAAAATGTTTAGGACACAAATCTCTGGCGGTTTCACTGTCCGATGTCGCGGCGATGGGCGCGAAACCGGTTTGGGCGATGCTTTCGATTGGCGTTCCCGCGCACATTTGGAAAACTGATTTTATCGAAAAGTTTTATGACGGTTATTTCCGTCTCGCTTCTAAATTCAACGTCGAAATTGTCGGCGGCGACGTTTCCAGAACGCCCGATAAAATCGTCCTCGATTCGATTGCGGCGGGCGAGGTAAAAAAGGGAAAGGCAATTTTGCGTTCGGGCGCAAAAGACGGCGAGTTGATTTACGTTACGAACGAACTCGGCGGCGCGGCGGCTGGCTTAACCTTGCTGGAAAGTGGCGTTCGTTACTCAGATTCGGCGAAAATCTGGCAAAGAAATTTGCTTCTTAAACAACTTCAGCCGCTTCCGCCGATTCACGCAGAAGAATTAAACGGCGTAAATCCGCCGACCGCGATGATTGATTTGAGCGACGGACTCTCATCCGATTTGGCACATCTCTGTCGCGCGAGCAAAGTCGGCGCGAAGATTTATGCCGACCGAATTCCAATGGATAAAAATCTCGAGACAATCGCCGAGACATTCGATGAAAAATTAAATTACGCTTTGAACGGCGGCGAAGATTACGAACTACTTTTTACGGTCAGCCCGAAAAAAAAATTTCGTCTTGAAAAAGCGTCGGAAAATCGCAAATTTTATTGCGTCGGAGAAATAACCTCAAATACAGAAATAATTGAACTTATCCTGGACGGAAAAAGCTCGATTTTACAGCCGAAAGGCTTCCGGCATTTTTAATAAATTTTCACTTCTCGGAAAAATATTTTCAAAAACTGCTTGACAGCGATTTTTAGTCGTGCTAAAACTTTCAACTGTTTGCCGAAAGAGCAAATGTAAATTCTTTGGAGATAATTAACGTGATTCATACTTGGATACAAACAATCAAAACGCCTAACGGCTCGCCCGCATCAACAATGCGGTACAGCGGAAGTCGAAGCGTATGTTTGTGTGCCAATTTTGATAATCTGAATTATCAAACACAACTCGGCGGCTTAGACCGCACGGAAAGAAAGATTTAGAAAAGCGGGAGCGATTTGTTTCCGCTCCCGAAACACGAAAATTTAGCGAGTTTATTCTTTTGGATAACTCGAAATTGTTTTAGGAGCGGTAACGCGAAAGTTCTCTTGCAAGAGACTTGAAAGTTACCGCTCCTTTTCATTTTTTACAGATGTTTGACAATTGAATAACCGAAAAAAGTTTTGAGTTGTGATTCCGTAGGCGCGAAGATGCGTCGCAGAATGCAATGTCGAAACAAAAAGAAAAAGGCAGAGAGTTTGGAAAGATTATTTTCTCGCGTTAAAACTTTGGCGAGTTCGACGGGAAAATAATCTGCAACATCGAGAGGCATTTGTGTGTCTCCGTCTGTCTAAATCTCTGCCTTTTTCATTTTACACACATTTTATTTTTCACGCATCGGTCGCCGATTGGTAACGGCTCGCAGCCTGTAAAACTGCTGCGCTTTATGCGCTCTGAAAGTTCAAATCTTTCCCGATGCACCAATTTCAGTAGGCAGTTAACAGCGGCAGGAGGCAGTTTTAGTTTAGTGATGTCGAATTTGGACATTTAGATATTACTGCCCACTGCTACTGCCAACTGCTTACTTACAAAAGTGTGGGCGAAACTCAAATGGCTGAGTAGCGATCTTCCAAACCGAATGTTGCGGGTTCAAATCCCGTCGCTCACTCCAATTTTTTACAGGCGCGTAGTTTCAACCGGCAAAACATCGGTCTCCAAAACCGAAGTTTTCAGTTCAAATCTGAACGCGCCTGCCAATTTCCAACAAAGAGCAAAGAGCAAAAGTCTTTGCCTCACTTCTCACCATTTTTTCTTTGCGGAAGATTAGCCTAATCGGTAAGGCAGTGGTTTTGAAAACCATCGCGCATTTGTCGCTTGCGGGTTCGAGTCCTGCATCTTCCGCCAAATTTTACTTGGCTTCGTAGCTCAACGGAATTAGAGCGCAAGAATACGAATCTTGAGGTTGCGGGTTCAAATCCTGCCGAGGTCGCCATTTTTTTCGGGGTCGTCCAGTGGAAGGACGCTCGTCTTTGGAACGAGAAACAAAGGTTCAAATCCTTTCCCCGAAGCCAGGTTTTTCTGGGCGTTCCGCAGATGACTAAACGGACTTGCCTTGGGAGCAAGTTTTCGCAGGTTTGAATCCTGCCGCCCAGACCAAATTTTTCATGCCCACGCAGCCAGAATGGAGAGGCGATTGTCTTAGCAACAAGACGGATGTGAGTTCAAATCTCACCACCCCGAACCGTGAAACAATCCGCCTTTATATTCAAGCTCTCCGTTTTCTCGCTTAGTAATTTTGGTGGTCAAATACATATTGCTGAAATCCCGGTATTTCATTTGCCGGTCATCACGAATCATTTTAAGGGGAAGAAAATCTATAAAAAATTGTTTTCTTTTAAGTTCAATCTCGGCTGAATTTTTAACATAAACTTTTTGGGTGTTGAATATTACAAACGTTGGATTTTTTCCGGTATTTTTCGCTTGATTAAAAATTTCGACAATATTTTGCGGAAGATTTACGCGAATTACAATTTCCCTGTTTGCCTCGGTCAAAAGCATTTTTTTAGTAAAGCCGCCTTTTAGAATTCTCGTGGATTTTTTCTTTATTTGTTTATTAAGTTTTTTATTTTCAATTACCGGAGTGAGGTATTTATATCCACCGTTTACTCCGCTTAAGCCGAGTTTTTCCGGTTCGGAAAAATCCGTTACATACAATTCATATTTTACTTTCCAATAGCTTTTCGGATTGTCAAAACCAACATCTTTCGGAGTTGGGTCGCCCAGCAAAGTAAATTTTATCTCGACATTTTCAAGCAGGTTCTCCTGCGACGTTTGAGAAAAAATCGAAGTAGTAAAAATCAAAGTCAAAAGCGTCAAAATTATTTTTCGTTTCATAAAAAACTTGCAAATATTTATTCAGACAGGTTTAAGCAAAAGCTCATTAAAGAAATTTTCAACGATATTACACCGACGTAGCCAAACGGCAAAGGCGCTCGTCTTAGAAACGGGTTATTGCGAGTTCGACTCTCGCCGTCGGTATTTTATATTTTTTCCACGTCGAAGTGGCGGAATCGGAAGAGACGCGCGTAGTTTGTTGCAAAACTTCGTGAGAATGAGACTCGTGCGGGTGAAAATCCCGTCTTCGACACCAATTTCAATTTGCTCGCGTAGCCCAAACGGAAGAGGCAAAAGTTTCAAACACTTTTCAGCGCAAGTTCAAATCTTGCCGCGAGCATTAAATTTTTCATTTCGCGCGTGTAGCCCAATGGCAGAGGCGATTGGCTTAAACCCAATTTATGTAAAAGTTCAAATCTTTTCACGCGCATTTTGAGGGAACGAATGCAAAGCGTCGCGCAGTTAGTTTTTCAAGCTAATTCTAGCGAGTTCGAGTCTCGCCGTTCCTGCCACATTCAATGCAAAATTAAAAATTATGAATTCAAAATTATTTTGCATTTTTAATTTTTAATTTCTCTGCGAGCATAGCCAAGCGGACAAAGGCGGCGGTTTGCAAAACCGTAAATCATCGGTTCAAATCCGATTGCTCGCTCCAAACTTTTTACTTTCGGAGAGGTGGCGAAATGGCAGCCGCGACGGATTGCTATCCCGTAGAGATTATCTCGTGCAGGTTCGAGTCCTGTCCTCTCCGCCAAACATCCGGGCGAATGCCGGAATGACTACATCAACTGTAAATTGAAACCGTGTCATTCTAATTTTTGTCGCCCGTCTGGTTTTCGATTTTGGGCGAATGCTGAGATTGACTACATCGTAGAGCGTTGACTGAAAAGTCAAAGGTCGTCGGTTCAATTCCGACAATTTGCGAAAGTGAATTTAGCTCAGAAGCCTTCGGGCTTTAAATGTCAGCTTAATTTTGTCGCCCAAATTTTTATGTGGATTGTAGCTTAGCGATTAAAGCATCGCTCTGTGAAAGCGAAAGACGCGAGTGAGATTCTCGTCAATCCACCCAGAAACTTTTCGGGATTGAAGCACAAAGGCTGTGCGTCCGATTGTCTATCGGAACGGTGCGAGTTCGAGTCTCGTCAGTCCCGCCAAAATTTATTACAAAGGAGAAAAATTATGTTTGAAAATTACTTTACGGAGGATGAAACAATGAAGCTATGAACCGTTAATTTTTCATAGATTTTCTGAAAACCAATTAACAACTTTTCAGAAAATCTATTTGAGAGGAAAAACAAAATGAGCAAGAAACAGCGCACGAAATACCACGTGCGAAAACGAATTTTCTTAAACCGTGATTTGGATATGCGAGCGTTTGCTATCGGCATCGTCGAAGACACGCGCGATATTCCAAACGACAATGAAAACGGCTGGCAATACGGAACGATTCAACTGAATTTAGCCGACTGTTATCGTCACGTTTCTTTTGATTTCAGTATGGACACAAAGGAAAGTCGTCTCGACAGCCTTTATAAAATCAGGCGAATTGCCGAAATCGTCAACGCGGTTCGAGATGCATTGGAGATTGAAGTCGAATCAATTGAAAAGCGCAAAATCGTCAAACCGAAAGCCAAAGCAAAAGGCGCGGCAGGTTAATTTTCAAGGACGTTTAGCTGAGACAGATTAGCATCGGTCTGAAGAGCCGAAGAGTTTGGCGCGATACCAAAAACGTCCACCACACTCAAGTAAAAAGGTAAAATTAAAAAGGCAAAGCTAAATCCCAAATTCCAAACTTCCGCCTTTTACCTTTTTACTTTTTACTTCTTTAGCCGATTAGCTCAGACGGAACAAAAGAGCGGCGGTCTTCTAAACCGCAGGTCGTCGGTTCGAGTCCGACATCGGCTATACCAATTCTGGATTTTAGATTTTGGATTTTGGATTGGCTCGATATTTACTCTTGATTTCGAATCGCAAGTATTTCTTACAATCCAAAATCGCAAATCTAAAATCCAAAATCAAACCGGCTATCTAGCTCAAACGGATAAAAGAGCAACTGTCTTGTAAACAGTCGGCTGCGGGTTCGAGTCCCCCGATAGCCTCCAAATTTCGGCGGAGTAGTTTAACGGATTAAAATGTCGGTCTCATAAACCGAAGATTACAGGTTCAAATCCTGTCTCCGCAACCAATTTCGTAGTTTAACAAATAACAAATAAACTTTTTGCTTTACGCTACATTTAATTTAGAATCTTAATATGCCAATTTGTAAAAAGTGCCAAACCCAATTTCCTAATCGTTTGAAGTTAGACGGAAAAATCCATGTGATTTCAAAAAGAAAATATTGTTTGGACTGTTCTCCTTTCGGCAAGCACAATACTCGTCCTTTGAATCACGATGGAGAAACCATTTCGCGCGGGAAAGAATTAATTTGTGAATAACGCAGGTTTGGCTTAAAGCAAAAAGCAATAGAATATAAAGGCGGAAAATGTTCTCGTTGTGGTTATTGCAAATGTTCCGGAGCATTAACTTTTCATCATTTAGACGCTTCGACAAAAACTTTCACAATAGCTGGAAATCACACTTTATCTTGGGAGCGTTTGCGTCAAGAATTAGATAAATGCGTTCTTGTTTGCCATAACTGTCATAGTGAAATTCACGCGGGAATCGTCTAGCAATATCAAATTACCGCAAGATTACAAGTTCGAGTCCTGTTGCCCCGAAGTTTTCAAAACAACAATCCTACCAAAACAAACGCGGACGCGAAGATTTGCGAGGACAAAAGAATGCTGAAAATTCCCTTCTTTTGTTTGCAACGAACACAATTGTCTTTTGTCCGTCGAAGCGATTTTTCGCCCGCGTTTGCCTACCAAATTTTATTGGGATTGTTTACAGAAAAGTTTATTCCGGGATAACTCAATCGGCAAGAGTGCCTGCCTGTTAAGCAGGAAGTTCAGAGTTCAAATCTCTGTCCCGGAGCCAAATTGACAACGGTCGGTAGCTAAGTCTGGTTTAAGGCAGCGGACTTTTAATCCGTTAATCGTGAGTTCAAATCTCACCCGACCGATCAACTTTTTATATTTTGTGAATAGATTAAAATAAGGATTAACTTTTATGACTGACTTTAAAGTTCCTGATAATTGGGGAAGCGATTCTCTTACAAAATTTATTGACGCTGCTAACCAAAATTCATACAGCATCTCCTTTTACTATCCTAATTGGTTTATTGCTTTCCAACGTCTTGACGATGCTTTTGAAAAGTTTTCAAACAATTTATTAAATCCGCCTAGCTTTTATCAGCCGTTTCTTTTTATAAGAGCGCATTCTTCTTTTCGCGGAGCTATTCGATTGAACACAAGCGGACAATTACCTGAAGGATATTCTCTTCTGCGAGGTTGTTTGGAGTATGCGCTATACGCATTTTATTTCACCAATCATCCATCAGAAATCCAGACGTGGATTGAACGCGATGAAAGCGAAGCAGGAAAGAAAAAGGCTCGAAAAGAATTAACTATTGGCAAGATGATTAATGATCTTAAAGAAAGTAACAAAAATATAGGTGAAGCAGTTAGCTTATTGTATGAGCGCACGATTGATACTGGAGCGCATCCTAATCGAAAAACAATTTCTTTGGCAATGAAAAGACAGGATACAGAAGATTCTATTTTCTTCTCAATGTCACAATTTAATGTTGAACACGAACCTTTGTTATTAAGTCTTAAAACAACTGTGCAAGTTGGAATATGCGCTCTTAAAATATTCAGATTGGTATTTCCAGAGAGGTTTGATATTTTGGGAATTTCTGATGAAGTTGAAAAACTCAGTCGCACTAAAATAGACGGATTACCACTATAAAATTCCTAATATTTACAAACTTGTCGCTTCTTTTCATTTTCGGGTGAATGCTGAATAAGACTACATCCACCAGTGGCTAAAACCACGTTCGCGCCTCGCGGAGTCGGATAACTCCGGTGTTCCTAAGTTGTTCACGCGCAAATCGTCTTTTCGATTTTGTCATCCGAATAATTTACTTTGCGTTCTTTGCGTCTCGTTCTTTGCGTCCTTTGCGGTAAAAATTTTCTTAACCGCAAAGAGCGCAAAGTTTTTCGCAAGGTTCGCAAAGGTTAAATTAAAGCTTTCCGAAAGGAATGAAATAACTTGTCCAAATAGGAGGAAAATATGGCAAATAAAAATCTATTTCAAACTGTCAAAGGAATGTTCACGCCGCAGACTGACACTATTAACGAAGCGGGCGGAACAGCTTATAAACTCTCGCCGAAAGCAGCTTTGGCGCAATATGCGGCGACGGGTTGTTTCTCGCAAACCTTTTACGTCGAAGCGAGCGAACAGCTTGAGAAGGTTCTTGAATTAACAAAAGAACTCGATGCCGAATTCGTCGCAAAAACTGCAATCTACGCTCGGGAAAAAGGTTTTATGAAAGACGTTCCGGCGTTGCTCGTCGCGGTTCTCGCTTCCAAAGATAAAGCGTTGTTTGAAAAAACTTTTCCGCGCGTGATTGATAACGGAAAGATGCTGAGAAACTTCGTGCAAATTATGAGAAGCGGCGCGACGGGCAGAAAATCGCTCGGCTCATTGCCGAAGCGTCTCGTGCGCGAGTGGTTTGAAACCAGACAAGCCGAACAGATTTTCAAACAATCGGTCGGGCAGACGCCTTCGTTTGCGGATGTTTTGAAAATGGTTCACCCGAAACCGAAAGATGCCGAACGTGAAGCGCTTTACGGTTATTTTATCGGGCGCGACGTTGACCGCGATAAATTGCCGGAAATCGTCAAAGCGTTTGAGCGTTTCAAAAACGGCGTTTCCAGGGAAGTTTCCGCAGTTCCCTTTCAGATGTTGACGGCTTTGTCGATTTCGACCGTAGAATGGACGAAAATCGCTCGTAACGCGGCTTGGCAAATGACCCGAATGAATCTCAACACTTTTCAGCGTCACGGAGTTTTCCAAGATGCCGAAATGGTTGAACTCATTGCCAATCGTTTGCGCGACCGCGAAGCGATTCGCAAAGCGCGGGTTTTTCCGTATCAATTGCTTGTCGCGTTCACGGCGGCTTCAAACAACGCGCAAATTCCGCGCGAAATCACCGAAGCGCTGCAGGACGCGATGGAGATTGCGACGGAAAACGTGCCGGAAATCAAAGGGAAAGTTTACGTTTTCCCCGACATTTCCGGTTCGATGCACTCGGCGATTACGGGTTTTCGCAAAGGCGCGACTTCCGCCGTTCGCTGTATCGACGCGGCGGCTCTGGTTGCGGCGGCGATTTTGCGGAAAAATCCGGCGGCGGAAGTCATCCCGTTTTCCGATAACGTCGTCAAAGCGGCTTTGAATCCGCGTGATTCGGTGATGACCAACGCGCAGAAATTGGCGAGCCTGCCTTCGGGCGGAACAAACTGCTCCGCGCCTCTCGCGTCCCTGAATCGCTCGAAGTCGAAAGGCGACGTGCTGATTTACGTTTCGGATAACGAATCGTGGATCGATTCAAACCGTTCGTCGAACAGCGGCACGGAAACGATGAACCAGTGGAACGCTTTTCAAGCCCGAAACGCGGGCGCGAAACTCGTCTGCATTGACATCCAGTCTGCTACGCACACGCAAGCCAAAGAACGCGCTGACATTTTGAACGTCGGCGGATTTTCCGACCAGGTTTTTACACTGGTTTCAGAATTCGCGGGCGGCACTTTGGATGCCGAACATTGGGTTGGTGTGATTGAGAAGGTTGAGATTTAATAAATTTGAAGTGTAATAATGAAATTGTTATTACACTTCAAATTCGTATTTAAAATTATGACTACAGAAGAATACATTATTGCAAAACCACCGTTACCAACTCCATTTTGTTTGGCTACAGTTTTACCCGTTTCGCAAACGGAAAATTTATATCGAATTGAATTGGAAAAGAAGCTGCAAATTTATACAGTTCGAGCGGTTATTTCCGAGAATATTCCTTTGGCGGGACTCGTTCCTGAATTAATAAAACAATCAAGTAAATCTCTTTTAATTATAAACGGAAATCCATTAACGATTTATCTTCATCATTCTGGATTTAACGCAATTTTTTATGACTTAGTACCTCGTCAAAATGGTGAATTATCGCACATAGATGTTCAGGTTGAGGCTGACCATCCTGACGCGACGTTCGCACCAGCTAGAACCGCAGTCAATCAACTGTTGGATACATTAATGAGAGAGCTTTGGCTTCCTTTAACAATAATTCGTCTGGATGTTTTTGAGGAAAATAATGATAAGCCATTACTTCACGAACTACATATACCTTTCCAAATGAAACTGAGTTTTGGTCCTATGGGTGGCTACGATTCTTTTCCTCTTTTCGCTCCTTGCGAGGCACTTGTAAGGGAAGCAATCGAAGCGACGAGTCCTTATTACCGTTTCTTATGCGCTTACAAACTTTTTGACGCTGTAAATCAGCTACGTTATAAAATTAGAAAATATGCAGAAAAATTTGAAGTAACGCAACCTATGCCAAAACCGCCGACGATTTCCCCTGAATTTATTCAAGGTTTTGGTTTTGTTCCTGACTTTGCCAATAAAATCAAAAAATTTGATGACTTGATAAAAGAGCTTACGAAAAGTCGAGATTTTATTGCACACTTTTTCTTAAAGGAATATTCTCCTTTACATATTTCTGACGGAAACACTTATAGGTTTTATTCAGCGGCGAGTGCTTTACTTTTATATTTCACTCACGAAGCAGTTAATGATTTGCGAATTTTCTTCGGTCAAAATTTAAGTTCTCATTTATATAGAGGGTCAATACTTCCAGAAATAGAAAAAAGAAATCAGTTTGTAATTAAAACGAAAAGTTATTGGGTAAGGGTAAGCACTACTGAAGATTAATTCTCTTAATAACTTTTGGCGAATGCCGTCGGGAATACATTGGAAAAGACGAGTTCGACTCTTTCCCGCTCCGTTAAAATTTACGGGGCGGAATTCTCGGCAATCTTGTCACCAATTTTTATTGTTCAAGCGGCTTGCAGTTCGGAAACGGATTGGTGCTGGTAATAATTTTCTTTTTCGTCGCGCGTCCAGATGTGTCCGTCCGTTTTGTCAACGCTGACGAAGAACGCGCCCGGCGCGCCGCCATCGTTTATCATCGCTTGCGAGCCGGAAATGTAAGTCCAGAAAAAATCATTTTCGCTGTTTAGCTCAACCGGAGAAAAATCATTATATTTCGTTTTCTTCTGCATTTGGCAAATAGCTTTTTCGGCTATTTTGAAGGCTTCGTTTTTATTTAACATAAATAACACCTGATTTTAACCATACTTCGGTAAATGTTTTCAGTGAAACCGCATAGCTTTTTCCCTGACCGATTGGCAAAGGGTCGCGCAACCGGATTTCAGCGTCAATTATATCATCTACGATTAAAGCGTGAGCGAATTTTGCGTTTACGCGCTGCAATAAAACGATCGCCCGTCCGGTTTTGACCGCTTCCGATAAATCGGCAATCGTTAAATTATTTCTCCATTCATAAATAGATTTTCCGCCGAATTGCTTCAAAACTTCCGGCACTTTTGACAAAAATGCTCCGCTTTCGGTTTCCAAAGCCGAAGCCAGATAACTTTCGGGCGCGTCAACGCCAAAGTCCGCCAGAATCATTCGCGCACACGCCGCCGCGCAAGTGTCGGTGTTGAATTGAGCGATTAGTTTATGCGCGGATAAATATGGTCTTTGCTCGCTTTCAACGAAAAATGAGAACAGCGAATCAATGCCTTTGACTTTAGTTTTTAATTTCATCAATTGCGGCGGCGCGACAGAAGTTTTTCGTGGATGCCGTTTGGATTAGAGCGAGATTCTATTTGTCGGCGCAAATTTTCGCGCTTGACTTTTCTTTTCGATAAATAATTTTCTACTTCTTCGCGGTTTTGCAGATAATAGCTGATGACCGCATAAACTTCGCCGAGTTCGAGCGAATCGTAATCTTCGACAATTTGCTCCGGCGTTGCGCCTTGCCCGAAAGCGATAATCACCGTGTCCAAAGAAACACGCGAATCGCCAATTCGAAGAACGCCCGCTTCAGTTTTAGTTAATTTAATTTTGGCGATTGATTCGACCAAGTTCATAATCAAAATATAACACGAAAATTTATATTTGCATCTTCAGGTTTTGGCGAATGCCGTCGGGAATACATTGGATTAGAAAGTTCGACTCTTTCCCGCTCCATTAAAATTTACGGGGCGGAATTCCCGGCAATTTTGTCGCCGATTCCAGGAATTTTATAAAACTTGAATTACTTTCTTTTATATAAAATTCCTGGCGGCAAGTCGCTTGCCCATTTCTTCGCCTATTTTTTGCAGAGCGTTGGCGGGACGAATCATTACTTCAAAATCAGTAAATTTCCCGTCATCGTTTAATCGAATCAAGTCAACGCCGCGCAGCGTGAGTTCGCCGATTCGCGCCTCAAACTCCAATGCCCAATCGTTCTCGCCGAGAATTTCGCGGACGTATCGAAAATCTTCAAAAATCTTCGTCGCGGTCAGCAAAATCGCGGTCGTCATCTGCTTTCCGTGTTTCGGTTTCCAGACAAACGGCGAATGAAAATTAACATTTTCGTCAAGCAGTTCGGACAAAACATTCTCGTCGCGCGTTTCGATAAATTTGTGCCAGAGACTCAACTGATTTTGGAAATTTAGCATTGCGTGATTTTATCAAATTGTTGTGAGAATTGGGCAAACTTTAGTATTTGAAATCGGATTAACCAAAAAAGTCTGTTTTTTCGCGCTGCTGAAATCTGCGGATAATTTTCTAATTGTCTTCTGCTGTTCGATTCTTTCTCAACGTTTGATTTTAAGTTCGTAAAAGATTTCGTCCTCGGTCACGCCGTCCGTCCAGACTTTTTCGTTGGTGTGCGTCTCGACAAAACCGTGTTTTTGATTCGCGTATCTTGACGAAAGATTTGAGGCGCGGTGAGAAACGATTAATTTTTCAACGGTCGGATGTTGTTTTGCCCAGTCGATACGAGCTTTATACAGTAGTTCCGACAAACCTTTTCCGCGAAATTGCGGCGCAAGCCACGAACCCCAAAAAAGCGCGGTTTTCTTTGTCGGGTCGTCGCGGTCAACCGCAACGCAAGTCATTCCAATTGGCGTTTCGTTTTCAAAAATCATAAATATCGCGGCGTCTACCGGATGAAATCGCTTTCGCCAATCGGCTTCGGTCATTTTTGATTCCATTTTATAATTTGAACCGAAAACTTTCGGGTCGCTTTGCAGAGCTTTCAGACGAATTTGCGAGAATTCGCGCCAATCATTTTCCGTTAGTTGTTTGATAGAAATGTCCATAAGCTATCCTCGATTTATTTTATAACGATATGAAAAAGATTTTGTTTCCGGCTGAAAATTAGCATACGAAAATCTAGCCAAAACTTGTCGCTGCTTTTATGATTCAAAGTTTCGAGTAACTTTGAACTTTGAACCTTGAACCTTAAACTTATATTGATGAGATTTTTCACCCAATATTGTCCGAACGAAGATTGGTTTAGAGAACAGGAAGAACTCGAAAACAATCCAAACGCGCGGCTTTTTGATTACACGGCGAGCAGTTTATTTCTAAAGCGCGGCGCGGCGGTTGGCGATTATTTGTATCTTGTAACAGTGATTTCGGGGCAACTTCATCTGGCGGGAAAAATGGAAATCGGCGAAATCGTATCTTTGCGGGAAGCCTCGCGCCGTTTTGCGGGCGAGCGTCTTTTTCAGGTTTCCGACCATATATTTGCCCGACAAGTTACGCCGCTCGATTATGCGCGAGACGTTCCTTTGCCGATTACGGCGCGGCTTTTATTTTACAAAGACAAAAGACTCTCGACGCTGAAATTTTCCAAACCCGGCTGGCTCGATTCGCAAACTTTGCGCGGGATTCGTGAGATGCCGCAGGAGACGGCGGAAAGGTTAGACGAGCTTTTGCCGCCGCTGATTTTGGTGAAAAACTAAAATTAAAGCTTCGTTCGTCTTAATTTAACCGGACGTTCTGTTTCCCGAAATAATTTTGTTAAACTTGGCAAATGATTTCGCATCTAACGCTGGATTTTGAATGAAAAGGAATTGAAAGGGGACGAAATGTTACGAATAGACAGCCGGATTTTAATAATTTTGACATTTTTACTTGCCTGTTTCTGCGGAACGCTCAACGCGCAAAGAACGCGAGAACGAACAACGCAAAACGGTTGCAGCGCGGCGTCAGGCTTGACCGGCGTTTATCGAATTGATGTCGAGGACAGCGATAAGCTCTATTCGATTATCGAAGGCGCTTCGAGCAATGTTCCATACGGCGAGCAGCAACAGTTTTTTATGGATTTAGCGGTTCGCCTGACGCCGCCCGATTTGCTGGCTATCGATTGTCGCGGCAGTCAAGTAACGCTCGGCTCTTCACGCGCTCCGCGAGTTGTGTTTCAAGCCGACGGCATTATGCGAAATGCTCGCACCGCAGACGGTAAGATTGTCCGCTCGCGTATCGGGCTTGAGCGCGGCGGTCTGGTTTTCAACTCAAGCGGCGAGGGCAGCGACAATCTGAGTTTTACTTTTACGCCCGTCGAAAACGGTCAGCGTCTGCGCGTTACGCGCCGCATTGCCGCCAAAGAACTTGTCGAGCCGGTCGTGATTCAAACCGTCTATAACAAAGTCACCGATGTCGCCCGATGGGACATTTACGGCGAAACTCAGGCAGACAAACAAATTGCCGGACAGGACGGCAAAACCGATTCTCCATCTGTTTCGCCCGCAGCAACAGCGCGCCCGACACGAATCGGGAACGATGAAGCCGTTACCGTCCGCGAAGCGCTCAATCAATGGATTGAGGCGACGAACAGGCGCGACATCGAAAAACAAATGTCTTTTTATATGGCGGAGTTAAAGGCTTTTTATCTCGCCCGTAATGCTACGCGCAATTTCGTGCGGGTTGAAAAGGTTCGACTCTCTGCCGCTAAATCGATTGACATCCGCGCCGAAGAACCGGAAATTATATTTCAAGACGGCGGGCAAACGGCAATAATGCGTTTTCGTAAAAAGTATCGGGTCGAGAATAAAACGAAAATCAGTCGCGGCGAAGTCGTTCAGGAATTGCGTTGGCAAAGAACAAGCGGCGGTTGGAGAATTTTTAGCGAGCGCGATATCAAAGTCATAAGTTAAAATCCAACTGCGAATAAGCGCAAAACGAATCGATTTGCTAATCCAAATTGCTGTTCGTAATTTGGATTAGCAACAATTTTCGTTCGCTTTATCAACTGACACGATAAACTTCAATTTAAAACGGAAAAGGGATTCTGTTCGCGCGTCGCCTGCGTTCTTCTCTGCGCTGTCGGCGATATTCTTTTAACTCTTCATCGCTCATTTGTTCGCGCTGTCGGCGAAGTTTTTCCTGTCGGCTAATTTTGTTATTGCCTTCCGACGACGGACGACCTGTAAAAATAGATTCGATGTCCGGGACGGGCGCTTCGATAACGCGGGTGCGTGTTTCGCCGTTTTGCGGAGATTCGTCGCGCCGTGAAGTTTGTTTTGGAGCCGGACGCGAAGGCTGAGACTTTTCCGGCGCGGGCTTCGTTTTTTCCGTTATTTCGACAGGCACGGGCAGTTCGTCTTCGGTTTCCCGTTTTGCAACAGTTTCTCGCTTCTCGGCAATCGGTTCGGTTTTAATTTTCGTGGTTTTAGTTTGTTCCGGCTTTTCTAAAATCGGTTCGTCGGAAACTTCCTGCGCTTCTGAATCTGCAATATTCTCAGTTTGTTCGATATTAGAGTTTGATACCGCGGGCGCTTCGGTCATCGGCGGTTGACTTGACTCGCTCGATGAATTCGCTTTAGTAATAAAATATCCGGCAGCCAAACCGACGCAGCAAAGAAGCGCCAACAAAGCCGCCGGACTAAACCGCGATTGTCTCGGGCGCGGGGCGGAAACTTTTGTCGGTTCCTCGATAACCAAAGTTGATTGCGGAAAAACTTCCGATACCGACGGCGACACCTGAAAATCCGGAACAGCGACTTCGACTGCGCCCAATTCGTCTTTGTTATCTGTTTGCAAAGAATTATTTGCAACCTCTGCCGCAAACGCTTCCAGTGCCGGAAAATTTTCGGTTTCGGCAGAATTTATTATTACGTTTTCCGCTGGAGTTACCGCTTCGAGAAGAGGCAAACCTTCCGCATTTTCGGTCAAATCAGAACTAAGAGCGTTTTCGAGCGCCTGCTGCGCCGCTTTCGCCGAAACGAAACGAGCGGCAACGTTTAGCGCCAGCGCGGTATTCAGAACATTTGCTACGGCAGCCGGAATTTCTTTATTGATTTCGTTTACAGGCACGAGCGGGTCAGGATTCCCGGCAACAATAGCCGAAGCGCGTGCCAACACGTCAATCGGCGGTTTGCCCGTCAAAAGATGATATACGGTTGCGCCGAGCGCGAAAATATCCGAGCGAGCATCGGTTCCCGTGCCTTGAATTTGTTCGAGCGGCGAGTATTTGCGCGAATAGCCGAACACGCTCAACTGCGCTTGAGTATCGTCCGAGTTGAGTTTTGCCAAACCGAAATCAAGCAAAATAATGTCGCCGCGCGTTGTTATTTTTAAGTTCTGCGGCTTGATGTCACGGTGAATAATCGGCGGCTCTTGCGAGTGCAGATAATCGAGCGCGTCGAGCAAACTGTTCGTCCAGCGCAAAACATCTGATTGGGGAAATGCGCCTTCGCGCTTCAAAATCTCGAACAAATCCTCGCCTTCGATAAACTGCATCACCAGAAAATGCCCGCCGCCTTCGGTGAAATAATCGGAAACGTGCGGCAGATTCGGATGATGCAAACCGTTCAGAAGTCGCGCTTCACGCTCGAAAGCCTCGCCTAATTCATCCTCTTTATAAAAGGTTTCTTTGATCGCTACGAAACTCTCAAAGCGTTGATCGACGGCGAGGTAAACGGCGCCCATTCCGCCCGCGCCGATTTGTTTTTCGACCAAATAGCGGTCTTGTAAAATTGTTCCGGTTTCAAGCATTTATTTATCACCCAATCAGTCGGCGATTTTGATGCCGATTTGGTTTGACGAGTTGATACAAAAAATTCAGGCGACACATCTTTTAGTTTTCGCTTCTTAACGACTTTAAATTTTATAACAGCAAGTCAATTATTCAAACTTTAATCGCTGTTTACCATAACCATTTTTTATCTTGTTATAATTTTATTGGAGGAAATATGCCACACAACAAACTAAACATCAGCGGCGCGAAAGCCGACATTCTGTCGTGGGTCAACCACGCTCTTTCAACCGACGAACACAATATGCTCCGCAACGTCTCGCGTCTGCCGTGTCTCTACAAACACGTCGCGCTGATGCCGGACGCGCATCTCGGCATCGGGTCGATGGTCGGTTCGGTGATTGCGACCAAAGATGCTGTCATTCCGGCGACAGTGGGCGTTGACATCGGTTGCTTTACAGGCGATACGCTCGTGCCGACGCTTGACGGAAAATCTTATTCGCTAAAAGAGTTAGCGGAAAACGATAAGGAATTCGTCGTTTATGCTTGCACAGAAAGCGGTAAAGTTGTTGCGGCAAAAGCGGCGGCGAAAAAGACGCGCTCGAATGCTCAACTCGTCAAAGTCGTTTTGGACAACGGCGCAGAAATTCGCTGCACGCCTGACCACAAATTTATGCTTCGAGACAGTAGTTTTCTGGAAGCGGCAAATTTGAAAACGGGTGAATCGTTAATGCCGCTTTACAGAGAAAAAGACAAAGACGGTTACGTTTTAGTTCAGCAAAATTATTCGGGCGGAATGCAAAGAGCGCATTGGGTTGTCGCCCGAAGCGGTTTGCTCGGCGAAGCTCCGCGATTTGAAAATGATAAAACCGTGATTCATCACAAAAATTTCGATAAAGCCGACAATCGCCCGGAAAATTTGGAATTTATGAGCGCATCGGCTCATTCGTCTTATCATCGCTCTTTGGTTGAAAAAAACGAATACTGGCAATCGCCTGAGTTTGAACAAAAGCGAGTTGTAGCTTTGTCAGCAAAAGCGAAAACCGTCGAAGGTCATTCGTATTTTGCGACTCGCGGAACGAAAAACATTTTGAAATATATGACGGAAAATCCCGAACATTTCAAAATGTCCGTTACCGAAAATGGCGAACGCGGCAAACGGTATTTGGTGAATTACAACCAAAGCGAAAAAGGTCGCGCTAAAAGCAAGGAAATCGCCAATCGTTTTTACGATTGTGAAACTTGCGGCGAACAAGTAAAAAGCGGAATCGGTTTGCACAATCACCGTCTTTATTCGCACGGTTACAACCACAAAGTCGTTTCGGTCGAACCAATCAACGAGCGTGAAGAAGTTTATTGTTTGAACGTTCCCGAATATCACAACTTCGCTTTGGAAGCCGGAGTTTTCGTTCACAACTGTGGAATGATGGCGGTTAAAACGCCATTTAAAAGTTCGATTCTCGAAGGTAGATTGAAAGATTTGCGTCATCAAATTGAGCGCACAATTCCAGTCGGTTTCAACGAACACAAGGAAGCGGTCGACGAATCTCTGGCGTGGGAAGGCTGGAAAAGTTTCGGCGAATTGCACAAAGGCGTGCAGCACCGAAAAGCGAAAGCGATGAAACAGCTCGGAACGCTCGGCGGCGGAAATCACTTTTTGGAAGTCTGTCTAGACACCGAAGATCATGTCTGGCTGATGCTGCATTCAGGCTCGCGCAATATCGGCAACGAAGTCGCTTCGCGTCATATTGAAACGGCAAAGTCGCTGCATAAATTGTCGGAACTTCCCGACCCGAATCTTGCTTATTTTATTCAGGGAACCGAAGAGTTCAAGAATTACTGGAGCGATTTGGAATGGTCGCAAAGCTATGCGTTCAAAAACCGCGAGATTATGATGAAGCGACTTTTGAAACAATTTAACCGAATGTTTAATAAAGGCGAAGATTTCACGCCGGAAATCTCAGTTAATTGCCATCACAATTACGTTTCACCCGAAGAACATTTCGGCGAAAAAGTCTATATCACCCGAAAAGGCGCGATTCGTGCCGACCAGGGAATGCTGGGCATTATTCCCGGCTCGATGGGCGCGAAATCTTTTATCATCAGAGGTCTCGGCGCGCCGGAGAGCTTCAATTCCTGCTCGCACGGCGCGGGTCGCAAGATGTCGCGCACGGCGGCGAAAAAAGCCTTTTCGCGCGAAGATTTGGAACGTCAAACGGCGGGCGTCGAATGCCGCAAGGACGCGGGCGTCATTGACGAAATCCCGTCGGCTTACAAAGACATTGACGAAGTGATGCGTAATCAGCGCGATTTGGTCGAAGTCGTCGCGCAGTTGAAGCAAGTCGTCTGCGTTAAAGGTTAAAGTTCAGAGTTCAATCTTTTGTTTTCTTTTGCTAAAGAAAATACGATGAAGCGTGAACTCCCGGGATTAAGCAAAACAAGCGATAAACTTAAAGTTTATCGCTTGTTTATTTAAGAATTTCGCAGATTTCAGCTATACAGGAAATTTACGATTTATAAATCAAAGTTTTTACGGTATCCAGATGCTTCCGTCGCTATATTTAACACGGGTTATTTTAGCTTTATAAGAAACCATCGCAAGTCGATCAGCACCGACAACAACGCTCGAAAGCGTTTTAGTTTCGCCGGCTCGGACATTTGAGTTATTAGCAAGCGTGTATTTTTTTAATTCTTTTCCATCCTTGTTTCGGACGACGATAAAATTATATTCGATAGACGCTACTTTCTTCTGCGTATTATTTTTAAATTTAACCACGGCAAACTCTTGCGGATTTACCAGATTAATCGATTCAAGCTGCTTGGTATATTGGATGGAATCATGCGGCGCCGGACCTGCATTCGACGATTCATTCGTTACCTGAATGTAAGGCGCCTTGCTGTAAGTCTTTTGCTTATTCTGATTACCTCTCATTTGATAACTGGCATAAATTACGGAGACTTCTTCATTGCCGGAGTTCGACGAACTTTGAGCGAAACCAAAGCCCGAAAAAACTAAAACGATTAGCAGCACAACTAAATTTTTCATAATTTAATTCTCCTTCATAATGTTTTGTAGAGCGAGTAGAGATATGCTAGGCTTTTCGTTATAAAAAGTCAATAATTTTACCTGCATATGAACAAGGAACAAGGTTTGGGAGAATTGCTCGACTTCCTAACTTCCAAATACCTGGGACAAGTGAATTCGTAACATCATTTCTATTGACGTTGCGAATTCACAGAATAGGTTTAAGGAACCCAGACGCTTCCGTCTTTGTAGGTAACACGAATAATTTCCGCTTTGGTAATCGGACCGTTGGTATAACCGATAACATCGGACAATATTTTTGTCTCACCGGCGTTTATATCCGAATTATTCAGAAGCGAATACTTTTTAATAACTTTACCGCTCTTCTTTTGGAAAATAAAATTGTATTCAATTGAGGTTACTTTCTTCTGAGTATTATTTTTGAATTGAACGGAAGTACGATTTTGCGAACTACCCGACGGAGTTGAACCAGGCAGCTTGACATACCTTATCGTATCGAACGGCGCAGAGTTATACCCCGTCGAATTATCCGCTCGCTCGACATAAGGCACATAGACGTAGGTTGTTTGCGGCTTTCGGTCGACTGCCTTTGTATAGCTTGCGAAAACTACAGTAATTTCTTCGGTTGCGGAACTGCTCGAATTTTGAGCTAAGCAAACGCCCGAAAAAATCAGAATAATTAGCAGCGCAACTAAATTTTTCATAATTTAATTCTCCTTCATAATGTTTTGTAGAGAGAGTAAGAATATGCTAGTTTTTTCTTTATAAAAAGTCAATAATTTTACCTATAGATGAATGAGGGAAACGTTCGGGAGAATTGCTCGACTTTCAACATAAAATTTCCTGTTTTACAAAAAATTTATATACAAAATAGATGATTATCGTCTAAAATAATGGCAATTGATTTTCGGTTGCACAATATCTTGCGATAACATTTGATTTGTATTGGCGTTCAACGAAACAAAATAACAACTTAAGGAGGTGATTCCATTGATAACGGGTAGAGTTCTGCTTTTGAATTTTTCGTATGAGCCGCTCGGCACGATTGGCGTGGCGCGGGCGATTTGTATGTGGTTTTCGGGAAAATTGACGGTCGAAGAAGCCGACGGCGATAATGTTCTGCATTCGCCTTCGACAACGATTCCAGTTCCGTCGGTCGTGCGCCTGCGAACTTATGTTCATATCAAGCGCAAGCGGCAGGAAACGACGATGAAACGGGCGCGGATTTACATTCGAGACCGCTATCGCTGTCAATACTGCGCCGAGCATAAACACGCCAAAGACTTGACGCTCGACCACATTTTACCGCGTGCGCAAGGAGGCGAATCGACTCCGCACAATTTGACGACCGCCTGCGTCAAATGCAACCAGCGCAAAGGCAACCGCACGCCCGAACAAGCCAGAATGCCGCTGCTGACTTCGCAGAAACTTCTGCGTCTCGGGCTTGACCACGTTTTGCTTTGCCATTACGCCGAATCGCGTCCCGAATGGAAGAAATATCTGTTTATGGACGATTTGGAGGAGGAAGTTACGAGAATTGCCGCTTAATAATTTTTCGCGGCAATTCTTTTGCTGAATTTCCCTTTTTCTAATTCGGCGTCGTTTTTGCTTCCGGCTTGGTTTTCTCTGATTTCAAAATCCCTTCTAAATCGGGATAGATACGAACAGTCGAATTGTTAGAGTTTTTCAATACATCGACGAGTTTCGGTTGCTCTTCTTTTGGTTCGATTGCGCTAATCTCTTTTCGTAAATCGTTGAATTCTAAAAACCATTCAGTGACAAAATCTATTTGAATCCGGCTTTGATTGAGCAATTTCAGATATTTTCTAACAATTTTTTCTCTCAGAGCAAATGACGGCGTTTCTCTTAATAAAATCCGGTAAAGCAAACTTTTCTGGTGAAACAAATCTATTTCGTCTTCATCATCCGCTTTTTCCCATTCGTCGATTTCCTCTAAAAGATTGGTAACCGCTTCCTGCCATTCCAAACTTTCTTTTATCTCGGAAATAGTTTTGTCTTTTTCTTTCCAATCCCGAACTTTCCTGACTTTATTGTAAATTTCCCTTGCTTTGGGAGCAGTGTAATACTCGTTCGGAAAAGTAACCTTTTCTATTTTGTCAGGTTCCGCATCATCGAGGGCGATGGGCGAATCCTTATAAAAATACTTATTGGCATCAATAATATAGAAAGGTAATTTCGTGTTTGATGCCTCGTTCGCATTATTTTCTTTCGGTTTGCCTCTTGGTTTTTCAAACTCCACATTGTCCCAGCAGCGAGTTCCCCGCAAATTTTTTAGCAAATAATCTCTATAAGACTTGAGGAATTCGTCATAAATCTCGGGGCTGGAAATAAGTTTTTCAGAAAGTTTATAAATATCTCTATACATTGAGCCGAAATTCATTTGATAGGAAAATGTCCGGTCGTCGCCGGAAATTCTCCGAATGGATTTGCTGAATCGGCTAACGAGATTGAGTTTTTCATCTTCCGTTAAATCAACCAGTGACAGCATCTTAACAACCGGCGCAAGCTGCGCGGCGGAAGTCATACTTTCGATATACGACGATAGAAACGTGATTCTCCGTCCCTGCTTGATTTGTTTCTGCGTAAACGAATTCTTAGCCATTTCTCCGACCAAATCATAAAAATCGGAGATTTCATAGAGCAGAAAATCCTGACACGACAAAGGCTTCAAGGATAATTCCGGCAAGATTTCATTAAATAACTCAAAAGCCCGAACGCGGTCGATTTTCAACATCTCCGAAACTATTCGAGTTTTCAGAGACAAAGCATCCAGCTTATTTTGCTGAGCATATGAGATGAATGTCGGTCGGATGGTAAGAACCCTGCCGCTAAAAGCGATGACTTCGCGCCGGGTTTTTTCCTTTGCGTTATTAGAGAGATAAAATGCTTCTTCGAGTAATTGTTTCTTTTTTGGCTTGTTTTCGATTTTACCCGAAGAAATTATTTTCAAAGAAACGTCAACCGCCAATTCGGGCGGCAGAGTTCCGGCTTCCAGCAAAAGCGTTTGAAGCTCGGCAGGCATTACATATTCTTTTGGTTGATTTGCTTTTTGCTGTGGAAATGAAGCGCTTCCCAGCATTAAAATCAAAACAATAATAAAGAAAACTTTCGGCATCTTTTTTACCCCAATCGTTCAATCGGGACGATTATAGTTCAAATTTTACTTTTATGAAATACGAAAACGAAAACGAAATTTTGGAAATCGTTCGCAGTTTTGAAAACGGCACGATTTCGCGCGAGCGCTGGAAACACGCCGGACATTTAACGGTCGCATTTTATTACATCGAAAATTCAAAGTCTTTGGACGAGGCAACCGACAAAATGCGTGCCGGAATTTTCAATTTATTAAAAGCCTTCGACGTCGATTTAGAAAAGGAAATGCCGTATCACGAAACTATGACCAGGTTTTGGATGGTAATCGTGTCAGATTTTGCCAAAAATAAAAACGGTTATTCAATTGTCGAAACGGCAAATTTGATTGTGGAAAATCTTGGCGACAAAGATTTGCCTTTGCGATTTTACAGCCGCGAACTTTTGTTTTCCGACGCGGCGCGAAAGAATTTTATCGAGCCTGACTTGGAGGAATTTTCGAGATGAAACTGATATTTATTTACGGCGCGCCGGCGGTCGGTAAGTTGACGGTCGCCAACGAAATTGCAGCGCAAACCAATTTCAAAGTGTTTCATAATCATTTGAGTATTGACTGCATCGAACCGATTTTCAGGTTTGGGACAAAACCTTTTGCCCGCTTGATTGATTTGATTCGCGTCGAAACAATCGCCGAAGCCGCGCGTGAAAATGTCGATTTGATTCACACATTTTGTTACGCCAAAGGTTCGGACGATAAATATGTCGCAAAAATCACTGAAACGGTCGAATCAAACGGCGGCGAAATTTGTTTTGCGCTTTTGACTTGCGAGCGCGGCGAACTCGAACAGCGCGTTTTGGACGAATCGCGTAAGCAATTCGGCAAGGCGAACAATTTGGAAATCTTAAATGAAATTTTGGACAAATACGATTTATTTTCGCCAGTCCCTTTTCGGGAAAGTTTGTGTATTGACAATACAAATCTTTCACCGTCGGACGCGGCTCGAAAAATTATCAGCTATTTTCTTCCTGAGCAGTCTGAATAAAAAAGCGTGTTATTAAACATTCCTTCAATCATAGCTTTTTGCAGAAACCCTTCAATGGCGGAACCGCCTGCGGTAGCGGGCGGTTTAATTTTCGGCTTTATAGCTATAATTGAAGTTTATGCCAATTATCTTCAGCCGCCCGCTACCGCAGGCGGCTCCAATCGGTTAACGGTTAAATCAAAGTACCTTTCTGGCTCTGCCGGATAATACAAAATTCAATTCATCCAACTGCTCGCCGACATTTATGACTTGCGGCGTGAATGTATAGCCTTTGGAGAAGATATTGAAAATATAAGTTCCGCCTGCCTGCACGTCTTCAAAGCGGTAATAGCCGGACGAGTCGGTTGTTGCCGTCTGCGTTACGCCGTTTTGGTCAGTCAGATAAACGGTCGCCCGCGCCACGCCTTGTTTGCCGGAAATCACTCTGCCCGAAACTGTCACTCCGGCAGCAGTCGGAGACAGTGCTTCAAATGCGCCCTTATCAACCGCAACACCGATGATTCTGGAAAAGCCCGAGCCTCGCGCATCGGTTGTCAAGACCGAATTGTCGAACGGATCAAAGGCATTGGCATTGATGCCCGTATTGATTGCCGGACTGCCCGGCATTAATAAATGCGTCGTTACCGCGCCGCCGTTGTCGTTAAGCGCGGCAAGCAGCGGGTCAACTCCGGTTACATCGTTTGGTTGCGAAAATGTTCCGGCTGGAAAGCCATTCGTATTCTGAACCAGATTTCCGCCGACAGATGTAATCACGCCTGAGCTGCGTTCGATGTCGGGCGATATGGCGGCGATGTTATTTGCCACGATGGTGTTGCCGATATTGAGCGTTCCGGATGAGAAGATTCCGCCGCCCGTGCCGCCGCTGGTGCGGTTAAAAGCGATTGTCGAATTGCGGATATTTGCCGTTCCCGTAATATAAATCGCGCCGATTCCAGTGCCGCCGTCGGCGTCGAAATTTCCGCTGACGGTCGTGTTCGCCATATTCAAAGTTCCGCTGACGGCGAGCGCGAGTCCGGTGTTTGCCGAATTGGTGTTGATAGTCGAATTGATAACGTGATGCGTTCCGCCGCTGAAATAAACCGCTCCGTAAGCTGTTGCGAAGTTATTTCGCAGAATCATCCGGTCGAGCGTCAGACTACTGTTGTTTTCCGCCAGAATCGCGCCGCCGAAACCCGCGCCCGCATTGCCGTTTGCCAGCGTTAAGCTGGATAAATTCACAGTTGCGTTATCCAATCTGAAAACGCGGCTCGTGTTGCTGCCGGAAACGGTTAAAGTGTTTGCATTTAAGGTTGGATAACCGACGATGTTGACGTTCTGATTTTGAATTAAAACCTCCGAACCGCCGAGCAAAGCCGTTCCGAAAACATTCGGCGCGAAAGTTATCGTGTCAGTTCCGACGTGAACCGAAGCCTGATAGACGGCTTCGCGCAAGCTGCAATCGTCGTCGCAGACAAAATCGTTGCCGTTCGCGTTTTTGGTAACGATCAGGGAAAATCCATTCGTCTGGTCTTCAAACGCGCCTTTGTCCACCGTGCCGTTCGCAATTCGGGGAAATCCCGCGCCGCGCGTATCGGTCGTTAAAGGCTGATTCGTCAGCGGGTCAACCGCGTTGGCATTCAGTCCGGTATTCACCGCCGGACTTCCCGCCTGAAGCGGATGATAAAGAACCGGATGACCGCCCAAGTTTGCATTTATCGGACCGAGCAGCGGGTTGATTCCGGTCGCGTCGTTCGGCTGCGTAAAAGTTCCGGCGGGAACGGTATTCAAATCGCCGATTAGGTTTCCGCCGATTGATGTGAGCGTGCCATTGACGTAATGAATGTCCTGCCCGTTAGCCTGCCCCGTATTTTGCGCGACGATTGTGTTGCCGAGATTCATATTTCCCATCGCGCCGTTAAAAATCCCGCCCAGGCTGTCCGAAGTATTATAAGCAATCGTCGAGTTGCGAATAAAAACGTCGCCGCTGTTGTTGCAAATCGCGCCTCCGCCGGTTCCGTCATTTTCGTCATCGTAATTACCGCTGACGGTTACATTCGCCATATAAAGATTTCCAAATTGGTTGCCGATTGCCGTGCAGCTTTTTGCAAAATTGGTAGTGAACGAAGAATTTGTAATGTGGTGAGTTCCGACATTGAGGAAGATTGCGCCGTAAAAATTCGCTTTGTTGCCGCGAATGGCTACGCGGTCGAGCGACAAAGAAGTATTGTTTTTCGCATAAATCGCGCCGCCGTTGCTGTTGTCGTAATTGACTGACGCGCCGCTGCCCTGCACGAGAATCGCGTTTCTCAAATCCAACGCGCCGCCCGTTTCAATCAAAAAAATACGACTCGTCATCTCGCCCGAGATAAAAGCGACGTTCGGATTATTGATAAATCCGTCAATCGTGATGCGTTTTGTAATGACGATTTCCGAACCGCCGAGCGTAATCGTCTGCCCGATGAGGCTCGGACTGAAAGCAACCGTGTCCCCGGAATCGGCATTGAAAACCGCTTCGCGCAAAGAGCAATCCGCGTCGCAAACATTGTCGTTGCTGTTTGTAGATTTTGTTACCGTAAAAGTCGCGGCATTCGCCGTTGCCGCGCCGATGATTAAAATTGTAAATATTCCGATGATAAATGCCGATAGATTTTTCATAATAATTCTCCTACTTACCGCGCCGTTTTTGCGGCTTCATTGATAAATGCGTTTGGATTGCGAAAAAACTATCATCACCGAATATTTTTTTTCGATTCTTCCCGTTTATGTTAAATTTAGAGCAGTCGTCGTTTTCAAAAATGTCT
Source organism: uncultured Pyrinomonadaceae bacterium (assembly GCA_964235785.1). Classification (GTDB taxonomy): domain Bacteria; phylum Acidobacteriota; class Blastocatellia; order Pyrinomonadales; family Pyrinomonadaceae. The sequence goes on from CAXSBF010000003.1 coordinate 136,610, forward strand.
GCCGAATCAACACACGAAGTAACGGAGCTTTTGCAGAAGTGGAGCGCGGGCGACCGTACCGCGCTCGAAGAATTAACGCCCGTCATTTACGCCGAGCTGCATCGCATTGCCGGAAGTTATATGAATCGTGAACGCGAAAATCACACTTTGCAGACTTCGGCTCTGGTCAATGAAGCGTATATTCGTCTGATTGATTGGAAATCGGCGAAATGGGAAAATCGGGCGCATTTCTTCGGCGTCTCGGCACAATTGATGAGAAGAATTCTGGTTGATTTTGCCCGTAAGCGTCCGAAGGTCAATGAAGAAATCGCCCGCCACGTCTCTTTGGAAGAAGCGTTTACGGTCACGGCGGAAAAAGACGCGGATTTGGTCGCGCTCGACGAGGCGTTAAATGAACTGGCGACTTTCGACGCCCGCAAAGCGAAAATCGTCGAGCTGAAATTTTTCGGCGGCTTGTCGGTCGAAGAAACGGCGGAAGTTTTAAAAATCTCCGGCGTAACCGTAATGCGCGAATGGAGCAAGGCGAAGGCTTGGCTTTACCGCGAATTGAATAAATGACTAAGAATTTTTTAGCCGCGAACAAACACAAAATTTCACGAAAAGGAATTAATCGAAAAATTCAATTAGATTTTTGTTCGTGTTCTTTCGTGTTTGTTCGTGGCTAATTTTCTAATTATGAACGCCCAACGCTGGAAACAAATTGACGAGCTTTTCGACGCCGTTCTGGAAATTCCAAATGAACAGCGAGAAGCGTTCTTGTCGGAAAAATGTAACGGCGACGACAATTTGGAACGCGAAGTTTTGAGTTTGCTGAAAGCGCAAACAAGCGCGGATAATTTTTTGGAAAACTCGGCGATGAATTTGATGGCGAAGGAACTCGCGCAGAATCGCACGGAAAATTTTTCGTTTGTCGGCAAAGAATTCGGCACTTATAAAATCGAAAAACAAATCGGCGCGGGCGGAATGGGCGAAGTTTATCTGGCGCGCGACGAGAAGTTAAACCGCAAAGTCGCGCTGAAAATTCTGCCCGCCGAATTTGTCGCCGACGCGGAAAGAATCAAGCGTTTTGAACGCGAGGCGCGAATGGTTTCCGCTTTAAATCATCCGTATATCGTTACGATTTACGATGTCGGAAACGCGGACGGCGTAAATTTTATCGCCACCGAATTCGTCGAAGGCGAAACGGTTCGAGAATTGATAAATCGCGGTGTTGATTTAAAACAAACGCTTTCGATTATTTCGCAAACCTGCGAAGCTCTCGCCGCCGCGCACAAAACCGGAATCGTTCACCGCGACATCAAGCCGGAAAATATAATGCTTCGTCCCGACGGTATTGTGAAAGTGCTGGATTTCGGTCTGGCAAAGCTCGCCGAACAGACGGAATTTCAGCCGAGCCTTTCAAATTATACGATGAAGGGCGTTATCATCGGCACGCCCGCGTATATGTCGCCCGCGCAGGTGATCGGCGACAAAGTTGACCAGCGCACGGATTTGTGGAGCGTCGGCGTCGTTTTATACGAAATGTTGGCGAATGTGAATCCGTTTAAAGGCGAATCGAGACAAGCGACTTTTCAGAAAGTTTTATCCGAAGAGCCGCCGCTCGCGTCCGAACTCAACCGGAAATTACCCGCCGAAATAGACCGAATTCTAAGCAAGGCTTTAGATAAAGACGCGGAAGTTTCCTATCAAACCGCTTCGGATTTTCGCGCCGATTTGAAACGCATTCGCCGCGAGATTGATTCGTCGCCGTCTTTGCGAAGCGCGAGCGATACCCGAAGAAGTCCGGTTGAAAAATCTCGAAGAAATTACCTTCCTTTTGCCGCCGGAGCGTTTGCCCTAATTTTAATCGGATTGGGCGGCTGGTTTTTTTTCAAACAATTTAACGGAAAAAAAGCGGACGAAGCCGTCGAATGGGCGCAGGCAAAACACGCGCAGCTAACCGATTCTTCCGAAGTAAAAAGTTATCCGAGTCTCTCGCCCGACGGAAAATCTTTTATTTATACGACTCAGAGCGGCGAATCCTACGACATTTTTCTGCAAAGAATCGGCGGAAAAAACCCGACGAATTTAACCGCCAATTCGCCCGCCGCCGATACGATGTCGGCATTTTCGCCGGACGGAAAATTTATCGCCTTTCGCTCCGAGCGAAATCCGAGCGGAATTTATGTGATGGAAGAGACGGGCGAAAACGTGCGGCGCGTCTCGGACACAGGCTTTCACCCGTCCTGGTCGCCGGACGGAAAACAAATCGTCGTCAGCGATAAATCGAGTGACGTTTCCACCAGCCACACAATTCCCAACAGTTCTTTGTGGACGATCGACGTTGAAACCGGAAACAAAAAACCGCTTGAAACGAAGGGCGACGCAATTCAACCGAGCTGGTCGCCGAACGGAAAACGAATTGTCTTTTGGTTTCTCGACGAGAAAAATCAAGCCGAGCTTGCAACGATTCCGGCGGCAGGCGGCGGCGAGCCTGTCGTGATAACCGATGATGAGGCTGCCGATTGGAATCCGATTTGGTCGCCGGACGGAAAATTCGTTTATTTCGCCAGCGACCGCGGCGGAAGTATGAATATCTGGCGCGTTGCGATTGATGAAGAAACCGGAAAGGTTTCGGGCGAGCCGGAATCAGTTCTGACGCCTTCGATGTATGTTCGTCACCTTGCGTTTTCGCGCGACGGAAAAACTCTCGCGTATATTCGATACGAAACGCACTCGAATCTGCAATCAATCGCCTTTGACCCGGAAAACCTGAAAACCGTCGGCGAAGTGAATATGGTAACGCGCGGCAACAAACAGTTCAGTATGCCCGCGATGTCGCCGAACGGCGAAGAATTTGTGCTGCGCGACGCCCCGACGCTGACAACCGAAGAAATTGCGGTTTTCAACCGCGACGGGTCAAATTTGCGCTTTTTAACCAATGACAAATTCCGCGACCGTTCGCCGCGCTGGTCGCCCGACGGAAGGCGAATCGCTTTCGCATCAGACAGAAGCGGAAAATATCAAGTTTGGACGATTAACGCCGACGGCACTGATTTGCGGCAAATTACATTCTCGGAAAAAATCGGCGCGGTCGCTCCCATTTTCTCGCCCGACGGCTCGCGTATCGCATTTTCGGAAATAGACGGCAAAAACCAATCGCCGTTTATCCTCGATTTGACGAAACCGTGGCAGCAGCAAACACCCGTGCCGCTTCCGCCGGTGCCGAATTATAAAGGCTCGTTTTCGGTGCGCGATTGGTCGAGCGACGGAGGCAAACTACTGATGATGTTTTACGAAACCGGAAATGACGAAGACGCCATCGCTCTGTTTGATTTCAAAACTTCGGCTTACGAAAAAATAACCAATTTCGGCTCAAATCCGATTTGGCTAAAAGACAATCGTCATTTTATTTTCGACAAATCAAACACTATTTATGTCGGCGACACAACGGCGAAAAGCACCAACGCCATTTACACGCCGCCGTCATACGCCGTCCAGCACGCCAACATCTCGCCCGATAATCGCCTGATTTATTTCCGCTATTTGCAGATTGACGCCGATGTCTGGCTTTTGGACGCTTCGCAAAATCAATAAAATGTTGATTTTTGCGGAAACGACGGTTATAATTCAAAAACTTTATGAGAATCCGTTCGACAAGTCTTTCCAAAAAACTTCTCAACCGACTCGGCATTGCGCCGAAAGAATCCTGTCGCGTCTGAATTCCCTTTTAATGTCGCTTATTTTGTTTGAATTTACCGGCGCTATCCGGTCATTTCGATTTCTAATTGTTTGTGAATACAATAAACTTCCAATCTAAATTTATGCTTAAATTTCATAACACATTATCAGGACGCCTCGAAGAATTTCAGCCAATCGAAGATAACAAAGCGCGACTTTACATCTGCGGTCCGACGGTCTGGAGCTTCGCGCACATCGGCAATTTTCGCACGTTCGTTTTCGGCGACATTCTGCGTCGTTATCTGAAATATAAAGGCTACGAATTGACGCACGTTTTTAATTTAACCGATGTTGACGACCGCATTATCAACGAGGCGAAAAAAGCCGGGAAGACGATTGACGAATTCACCGCGCCTTTTATCACGGCATTTTGGGAAGATTTCGACGCGCTCGGACTTGAGCGTCCTGAAATCACTCCGCGAGCGACCGAACATATCGCGGAAATGATTCGGATTATAGAAAAACTCCTGGAAAACGGTCGCGCTTATGAATCCGAAGGCTCGATTTATTATCGAATTTCAGCATTTTCCGATTACGGTAAACTCTCGAAAATAAATTTTGCGGGCAATGTTTCGGGCGCGTCCGGCAGAGTTGACACCGATAAATACGATAAGGAAAACGCCAATGATTTTGCGCTCTGGAAGTTGGTTGACGCCGATGAACCGACCGGTTGGGACGCGAGTTTCGGGCGCGGTCGTCCCGGCTGGCATATCGAATGTTCGGCGATGGCGATGAAATATCTGGGCGAAACCTTCGACATTCACGCGGGTGGAATTGATTTGAAATTTCCGCATCACGAAAACGAAATCGCCCAATCGGAAGGCGCGACTGAAAAACAGTTCGCAAAGGTTTGGCTTCACTCGGAACATCTAAAGGTCGAAGGCGAAACGATGTCGAAAACTCTGGGGAATTATTATACGTTCCGCGATTTGCAGGCGAAAGGCTACAAACCCGAAGCGATTCGTTATCTGCTCTTGAGCGTTCCTTATCACAAACAATTAAATTTTACGTTTGAAACTCTTGACGGCGCGGGAAGCACACTTGAACGCTTGAGAGATTTTCGGGCGCGGCTGCACGAATCAAACTTGAAGGACGGAAGCAATTCCGAATTGCAGGAAAAAGTTAAAAATTATTCGGCTGATTTTGAAGCGGCGATGGACGACAATTTGAATACATCGCAGGCACTCGCGGCGCTTCACAATCTCGTGCGCGAAGTGAATACGGCTTTAGCAAATGAAACTGTCTTGACTGAAAATCGTGCGGAAATTTTAGAAACAATCGAAAAATTCGATTCGGTTTTAAACATTTTCGGCTCGGAAGAAGCTGAAATGCTCGACGCTGAAATCGAAAATTTAATCGAAGAGCGCCAAGCAGCCCGAAGAAACAGAAACTTTGCGCGTTCGGACGAAATCCGTGATTTGCTCGCCGGAAAAGGAATCATTTTGGAAGACACCAAAGACGGCGTGAGATGGAAACGCAAATAGGAATTTTTTACCACAGATAAACACAGATGGACACAGATTAAATCTAATAAAAATCTGTGTCCATCTGTGTTTATCTGTGGTTTCTATTTTGTCTTTTCCGCTTCCGCAAGAAACGCCTTTAAATTTTGCGCTTCAAAAATTTGCGGCTCGCCGATTCGGTAGCCTTTTGAAATTAAATTTTGTAAAGGGGACGCAGATTCATTCCATTCCTGAGCGCGAAAAGCGACGAAAAATTTGTCGCCATCAAAATCTGTGGACGATTTTATTTCATCGAAACCGCGCGGCAGGAAATACGCTTTGTCTTCGACTAAATTACCAATTCCGTTGACTTTTATTATTTGAAATTTTTTGCTCGAATCGCGCAACGCAAACCAAAAATGATAGGCGACCAAATCTTCAAAAACATAAATTTTTGTCGGTTCGCTTGGATTTGTTTTCTGCAAATCATTTTGAGTTTGCGGCAGCTTCAAAGCTAGATTTTCCCAGGCGCACCAAATATATTTCGGTTTACTGCGAGTTGCTTGAAGCAGAAATGCCGACGCGAAAAGCAGGAAAACTACCACAAGACTCGCAAGTTTTAATTTCCGAAACTTTATTTTTGAAAACGCAATCGCCGTCAAAATCGCAACCGGCGCGAAGGCGATTACCAAGTGCCGCGTTCCCCAAATCGAATACGGCAAAATCCAACTTGCAGTGAAAGCGGCTAAAATCGGCGTAAAAGTAAAAATCGGCAAAAGAAGAACATTTCTTTTTTCGATTTTCGTTTCGTCCGTCCAATTTGCAAAATAAAAGCCGAGAGCGATTGCCGCGATTGCTAAAATCGGCAAGGTTATCGGAAAAATCGCCGGTTCGTCCCGGTTGCTTTGCTCGAAATAAACCGGCTCGAATAAATCAAACACAAACTGAAAAATTGAAAGCGCAGTCGGCTTCGTCATCCAACCGATGTTTTGTCCGACGTTTGAATTTATCTTTGCCGCTTGCCGGACAATGTAAATCCAGGGCGCAAAGCTTATCAACAGTATGCCGAACATCAAGGAAATTCGTTTCAGTCTTTCACGCGCTAAAATAAGGCTTGCGAGAATTTCAGACAGAACAATCAACCAACCGAAATAATGTGTATAGACGAGAAAAATATTGATGATTGTCAAAAGAAAAAAGCCTTTACCTTTGTTCAAAAACCGCACGAAAAGCCACATCGAAAACAGTCCTAAACAGAGAAACAAACTATACATTCTGACTTCCTGCGCGTATTTGATGAGCGAGCCGTTCACGGCAAAAAATGAGAGAGCGAGCGCGATTGTCGGAAGCGGTAATTTAAATTGTCGGCATAATAGGATGAAAGGAATTATTGCAAGCGTTGAAAATAAAACCGGAAAGATTCTCAACCAGAAAAGGCTTTCGCCGCCGACGGAAATCCAGATTTTCAATAAAGCGTAAAAAAACGGCGGGTGAATCAAATCCTGCGCGGCGAACCAAAAAAGGTTTCCCCAGGATTGTGTGGCGGCGTGAACACTGAAAATCTCGTCAAACCAGAGACACGAAGCGGTTAAATTCCACATTCGCAGCAAAGCATAGGCAATCGTGATTAAACTTAAAATGACGAGCCAAATTTTATCCGCCCGGCGCATTCTAAAGTTTTATTTGGCTGCAAAGTTTGCCGGCAATGCTGGTGTAAAATAGCGGAACTTCAGCGAAACTACTTGTTTCGCGGCAATAGGAAAGACATTTATCGAATGGTTTGGAATAAATATGCAGGCTGACGGCGCGGCGGTCGAATTCAGGTAAATTCAGGATTTGGTGAATCGGTTCTTCGAGTTCGACTTTGGCGGCGAGACAATCTGAAAGGTCAAAGTTGTCGGTTTCTTCGAGTTTGCAAAAGCCTTTCGACTCGTCGGTTTCGACGGCGCGAAAATTTTGACCGCGAAGCTTGCCGACCGGAACGGTCATCCAGCACATCTGGTTGGCGTGGTTGTGAATTCTGGAAACTTGTCCTTTATCCCAGCACAAAACCATCAACTCAAAACGCGCGTCTTTATAAATCAAATTGCGCGTATAAAATTTATCGCTCCAAAAGAAAAATTTTGAAATCGTGTCAACGTCAACCGGATTTTCCGCGAGGAATCGATAAACGCCGTCGCAGGTAAAATCTGCGTCCGGGATGACACGCAAACCTTCGATTAAATTTTCGATTGAAATCATAAAGCAATTTTTCCGGTTTTGAATTTTCGACTGAACAGATTTTACCGTTTTCGCCGAAAATCGCAACGTCAATCAGAACAATCCTTTGTAATAAACTCTTTTGACTTCGGTTCTGGCGCATTGTCCGTCGGTAAGCGGGTCGCCCGTCTCTTTGCAGCAAGCCTGAAAGCGGCTGCAGCTCAAACCGTTTTTCATCATTCGACCGAGCTGGTCTTGTCCGAGCGCGGAAGGGTGAAAACAATCGCAGCACGAAAGCTGTTCGGATTTGAAACGAAATTGCCAAGCCGCGTCGCTGTAGACGAACACTACGCCTGCGGCTTTTGCCGCGCCGCCGACGGTTTCACCGCCGATTGAGACGATTCTCGAATTTCCGCCGTCGGCAATCGTAGCATATTCCGCCGTAACATTTTTCAAAATATCACGATAGGCTTTCATCGTCGTATATGTGTCGGCGATTCTGGCAGGCGAGCAATCTTTTGTCAGCGAAGCGCAGATGTTCACGTTGCTCCACAAAAATTGACAAGTACCGGGAATTTGACAGCTTGCTTTGCCGCTTAAATTGCATAACTGCGAAACGCGGACGGGCGCGGCGACGGCAATGCGCGTGTTCGTAATCGTCATCAAAATTTCCAAACCTTTGCGAAATTCGCGCTCGAAGACTTCGGTTTTTGTCCGGCAGTAATTATTCGGGTCGAGGTCGGGGAGTGAACACGAAGCGTTCACCTTAGTCAGCGTTCCCGAACAATTATCGTTATGCCCGAGAAAAACCGCCGCCATTCGCTGCCCGAACTGCGAGTTCAGATAAGTTTTGATGTTGTTTGCCTGCGGGAGAAAATCGTCGAGCATTCGCGCGCCGGAGGCGGCGTGATTGAGAAACGGCTTGAAAATGTCCGCGCCGTAATCGCACTCCAGAAGCTCGAGTACGCTAAATGCGTTTTCGCTTCCCGCGCTGCAAAAATTCGCGCCGTGCGTGTCGCCGGTTATCCAATTAAATTGTTCCTGGTCGGCATTGGCGCAGGGAAATGCGCTGCCGGCGTTGAAGCCTTTGGAAATGCTGTCGCCCGCGACATCAATCGCCTGAATGTTTAACTGCGCTTTTGCCGGAGAAGAAAAAACGAATAAACTCATCAGGCAGAGGAAAACACAAAATCTACTTTTCATCTCTCAATCTCCCGAAGATATTGATTTGAATTGCCGAATTTTCGCGCGAAGGCGATATTCAAAATGTAGCTAAATTGTTCTTCGTTTTTTGTAAAAAGTCAACGAATTCCCGCGCGTTTCGGGTCAAGCCCGGAAATGTCGCCACCGTTTTACCGTCGCCGTCAATAAGGGCGTAAAACGGCAGGGCAACCGTTCCGAAAGTGTTTTGCTCAAACGCTTGATGTTTGTTGTTAAGATCGCTTCCGTCGTCTGTGTAAAGCCTTGCCAGCACAAATTTGTTTAATTCGGCTTCGACTTCCCTTTTGGGAAAAACATTGGCTTCCATCCAGCGGCAATTCGTGCAGGTGTAACCCGTGAAATCCACAAAAACTAATTTGTTTTCGGTTTTGGCTTTAGCTAGTGCGGCTTCGTAATCGTTTTCAATCCATTTCAGCTGCTCGGTTTTTCCGCCGAACATTCGCGCCGAAGAGTTTTCCAAATCCGGCGGCAGAAACGCTTCGAGTTCGCCGAGCTTGGCGCCGAAAAGTCCGGTGATTAAATAAAAACTTATCGCCAGGCTGACAATCGCCGACATCAGGCGAAACGCGCCGATTCGTTCGGGTTTCGAGTCGTGCGGAAGCTGAAATTTCCCCAAAAGATAAATTGCCAGAATTATTCCAATCGCAATCCAAATCGACAGCACGACGGAGCGAGTGAAAATTCCCCATTTCCAAATCAAATCCACATTAGAGATAAACTTCATCGCCGCCGCGACTTCCAAAAATCCCATTGCCACTTTGATGGAATTCATCCAGCCGCCCGCTCTCGGCAAACTCGAAACGTATTGCGGCGCAAGCGCGAGAACGAAAAACGGCAGCGCGAAAACCGTCGAAAACGCGAGCATTCCGACAAGCGGTCTTTGCCAATCGCCCTGCGAAGCCGAAACTAAAATCGTCCCGACAAACGGCGATGTGCAGGTAAAAGATGTCAGCGTAAAAGTCAAACCCATCAATAACGCGCCGACAATTCCGCTGCCTTCGCCTTCCTTGCTGCGCGTCAGATTGTCGAGCTTTGTCAAAACGCCGGTTGGAACGGTGATTTCATACGCGCCGAAAAGATTGAATGCAAAAAATAGAAAAATGCCGCCGATTAAAAGATTGACATACGGATTAGCGGCAAAAAGCGTGATGCCCGCCGCGCCGACAAAAACTGCCAGAAGCATTCCGAGAATCGTAAAAGTCAAAATAATTCCGAGCGAATAAATTGACGCGAGTTTGACGGCTTTCGCGCGATTGCCCGCCGCGTGATTTGTAAAATACGAAACCGTAATCGGAATCATCGGAAACACGCACGGCGTCAGCAACGACAACGCGCCGAGCGTAATTGCCAGCCAGATGAACGAAAAGAGGTCGGAGCTTAAAGGTTGGTTATTAGTCGCCCGTTGTTCGTTGTTCGCTGTTCGTTGTTCACTGTTCGCAATAGAATTGCCGCTCGTTTGATTTTGACTGCCAGCAACCGGCGATTGACCAACGGCTACTGTTTTTTTCAAATCCTCGAAACCGGCAAAAGAGACTTTGACGGTCTTCGGCGGCAGACAAATCGTATCGTTGCAAACTTGAAATTTCGCATTTACCGCCAAATCATCGGCGTTTGTTTCGCCTGTAGCTTTTACCTGTAAATTAAATTCGGCTTGCCGTTCAAAAAACTTCGTTTCGATTTGAAAGTTCGGGTCGAGTTTTGTAATTGGTTTTGGCGATTCAATTTTACCGGCAATCAAAAACGGAGCGTCTTGAGCAATCGTAATTTGTGTCGGAAATGGTCCGCCTTCCGGCTGCTCGACCGCGTAGAGATGCCAGCCTTGTTCGACTTCCGCTTCCAATTTCGCTTTGAAAGTTTCGTCCTTTTTTAAGGCTTTTCCTTTGGCGTCAGATTCCAAACTCCATTTCGTCGGGTTCTGAGAAAAAGAAATTGTCGGTAGAGCGAAAACGAGAAAACTGAAAATAATAAAGAATTTTAATTGTCGGGCGCGAAACATAATTTTTATAATTGTAAAGTAAGATGCGATTTTACCATCGATTGAAATAAATTTAATAACGAAATAAAACGACGAGATTTTTGTTTTTGCACAATTTGCTTTTCGTCGCTTATAATTTACACATCTGGTTTTAAAAAGAAGCAAGCGACAATTTTTATTCCAATTGTGGCGCGAAGGAGAAAAATTTTGCCAAGAACAGCGACTCGCCAAAAGGCAGCGATTAAAACAAACGAAAATTCAACAAACGGCACGGGCAAAACGCAGTCGAAAAAGTCTGAAAGTAATGACGGCGCAGAAGTTACCGATACGGTTAATTCTAAAATTTCGCAAAGCGAACATCGAGTACGCAAGCAGTCGCAGAAATCTTCGATTAAAAATATCGAGCCTGAACTTCTGAAAGAAATGCTTTATCAGATGGTTCTCGGCAGAATTTTCGAGCAGAAATGCGCTGAAGTCTATCGCATCGGCAAAATCGGCGGGTTTTGTCATCTTTACATCGGACAGGAAGCCGTCGGCGTCGGCGCATTGATGGCTTTGCGTGACGACGATTATGTGATTACGGCTTACCGTGACCACGTTCAAGCAATGATTAAAGGTATCACGCCCGAAGCGGTGATGGCGGAACTTTACGGACGCGCGGGCGGCAACGTCGGCGGCAAAGGCGGCTCGATGCATATGTTTTCCAAAGAACACGGATTTTTTGGCGGACACGGCATCGTCGGCGGTCAAATCGGCGTCGGAACGGGAATGGCTTACGCCCAAAAATATAAAGGCACGGACGCGGTTACGCTCTGCTTTTTCGGTGAAGCGGCAGTCAATCAGGGAATGTTTCACGAATCCTTGAATATGGCGCAGCTTTGGAAATTGCCGGTCATTTACATTTGCGAAAACAACCAATACGGAATGGGAACATCGCAAAAACGCGCGATGTCAATTTCGAGCATCGCGCAAAAAGCCGAAGGTTTCGGAATGGCAAACGAATTTGTTGACGGAATGGACGTTTTAGCCGTCCGCGCGGCAACCGAGCGGGCAATTGAAAGAGCGAGAAAAGACGGTTCGCCGACGCTGCTCGAAATTCGCTGTTATCGTTTTATGGGACATTCGATGAGCGACCCGGGCAAATATCGCACGTCGGACGAAATCAAAAAAAACCAGGAACGCGACCCGATTTTCCTGTTCAAGGAAAGTTTAAAGGAAGCGAAAGTTTTCGGCGACAAAGATTTTGAAGAAATCGAAAACCGCGCGAAAGAAGCGGTTGAAAAGGCAGTAAAATTTGCTGATGAAAGTCCTCTGCCAGATGAAAAGGAATTATTTACGGATGTCTATGCGTAAAGTTAAATTCAGAGGTTGGGAGTTTGAAGTTGATTTTGAATTAACAAAGAAAACTTATGCACATGTAATAGGCGGATTTTCAGAGAATTGTGACTGCAAATATTGCTTAAATTATCATCCGCAAAGAGATGAAATTTTCCCAGAAGAAATCAAAATTTTGTTTGAAAACTTAGGAATTGATTATTACAAAGAATCAGAGTGCCTTAATTATTTTGATGCTTCTGAATTTTCCAATACTGATGAGCATGTAAATAAATTGTATGGTTATGGCGGTTGGTTTCATTTCGCTGGAAATATTCTTTCAGGGAGAGAATGTTTAGATGAAAACACGAATACATATAAATTGACTCAAATTACTGATGACTTCGCTATTGGTTTCAAAAGGGGTAAAGATTTAAATTTTTTTGAAGACGATATTCCATTAGTTCAAGTTGAATTTGAGGCTAAAACACCGTGGGTTATCGGTGAAATAGTAGAAGACTAATAATTTTATGGCAATTTTATCTATCCGCGACGCGCTGAATCAAGCGTTGCGCGAAGAAATTATCAGAGACGAAAACGTCTTTATAATGGGCGAGGAAGTCGCCGAATACGACGGCGCGTATAAAGTTACGCGCGGGCTTTGGAAGGAATTCGGCGACAAGCGCGTCGTTGACACGCCGATTACCGAACTCGGTTTTGCGGCGGTCGGCGTCGGCGCGGCGATGGCTGGCTTGCGCCCCGTGATTGAGTTTATGACGTGGAATTTTTCAATTCTCGCGGCTGACCAAATTATCAACCACGCGGCGAAAATGCTTTATATGTCGAACGGGCAATTCAAAGTTCCGATTGTCTTTCGCGGTCCGAACGGCTCGGCTTATCAGGTTTCCAGCCAACATTCGCAAGCCCTCGAAGCGTTTTACGCGAACTTTCCCGGCTTAAAAGTCGTGATGCCTTCGACTGCCGCAGATGCCAAAGGACTTTTGAAATCGGCGATTCGTGATGACAATCCGGTTGTATTTCTCGAACAGGAAAGAATGTATGGCTTGAAAGGCGAAGTTCCTGAGGACGAAGATTTTACGATTCCGCTCGGCGTGGCTGACGTGAAACGCGAAGGGACTGACTGCACAATCGTCGCGCGTTCGATGACCGTGCCTTTAGCTTTGCAAGCCGCCGAACAAATGCAAAAAGATTTCGATGTTTCGGTCGAAGTCGTTGACCCGCGCACGATAAAGCCGCTCGACATCGACACGATTGTCCGGTCGGTGAAAAAGACGAATCGCCTTATCGTCGTCGAAGAATCGCACGCTTTCGCGTCGGTCGGCGCGGAAATTTCGCACCAAGTCGCCGAACACGCTTTTGATTATTTGGACGCGCCAATCAAAAGAATTTCCTGCGCCGAAGCGCCGATGCCGTATGCGAAAAATTTGGAAGAACTAGCTCTGCCGGACGTTCCGAAAATCATCCAGGCAATCAAAGAAGTTTGTTATTTATGAACAAAAAGGAAGCAAAACAAGATTACAAATTGAATCCGCCTGCGATGGGCGTTTTTCAGATTCGCAATTTGCAGAACGAAAAAGTTTTTGTCAGTTCGTCGCTCAATCTCGCCGGAATTTTTAACCGAAGCGAGTTTGCGTTGAAAATGGGCGGTCACGCAAACAAATCTCTGCAAAAGGATTGGAATGCGCTCGGCGCGGAAAATTTTGCTTTTGAAATTTTAGAAGAACTCGAACCGCGCGAAAATCTCGACTCTAAAAAAGAGCTGGCAGTTTTAGAAGATTTGTGGCTCGAAAAACTCGCGCCTTATGATGAGAAAGGTTACAACGAACGCAAATTGACCACCGGAGAAAGATTGCAAATGATTGCCGCAAACAGAACAAAGTAATTGTATGAAACTAAAAATAATCGTTCACGAAGCGGAAGAGGGCGGCTTTTGGGCGGAAGTTCCGGCGATTCCCGGCTGCGCGACGCAAGGCGAGACATTTGAAGAGCTTTTACAGAATCTTTACGAAGCGGTCGAAGGCTGTCTGTCGGTTGATGTTTCGACAATTCCCATCGGCGCGAGGGATAAACTTCTTGAAATTGCCGTATGAAATCAATTTCGGGAAAGGAATTTGCGAAAATTCTCGAAAAGCGCGGCTGGGTTTTATTGCGCGTGCAAGGCAGTCATCATATCTACGGAAAAACTGAAAACGATGCGCGTCTTTCCGTTCCGGTTCACAAAAATCAAATATTGAAGATAGGCTTGCTGAAACATTTACTGAAACAAGCAAATTTAACGGAACTAGATTTATAAAAATTTTATGGCGAACACAATAATAATGCCCAAGCTTTCTCCGACGATGGAGGAAGGACAAATTTCGCGTTGGCTCAAAAAAGAAGGCGATGCGATTGAAGCCAACGAACCGATTGCCGAAGTCGATACCGACAAAGCGACGATGGAAGTTACTTCGCTCGATGCCGGAACGCTTTTGAAAATCGTCATTGGCGACGGCGCGAATGCGCGGCTTGGCGAAACCATCGGCATAATCGGCGAAAAGGGCGAAGATTTCTCCGCGCTCTTAAATGGTTCGTCAGCGAACGGCGCGGGCAAAGCGGAAGAAAAGCCAGCCGCAGAAAAACCTGAATCGAAAGAAGAAAAGTCAACCGAGCCGGTTGCCGAAAAAGCCGCGAGCGCGTCCGCTTCCAACGGCGCGGCGCAAAAGAATGTCGGCGAAGCCGAAGGTCGCAGTTACGACTCTCAGCGTCCGGGCGCGGAACAGGACGCGCAAAAAGTCGATTCAAAAGTTGAATCCGAATCGAACGGCAGAATGATTGTTTCGCCGATTGCGGCGCGAATGGCTTCGGAAAACGACATCAATCTCAAATCAATCAAAGGTTCAGGTCCGAACGGTCGGATTATCAAACGCGACATCGAATCAGCTCTTGCCGAAGTCCAAAGTCCAAAGTCCAAAGTCCAAAGTTCGGAAGCAGCCGCGCCCGAATTTCAGACCGAAAAAGTTCAAGGCTCGAGCCGATATCGTGATGAATCGACTTCAAAAATGCGGCAAATCATCGCGCAGCGACTGGCGACTTCAATCGGTCCCGTTCCGACATTTTACCTGACGGTCGAAATTGAGATGGACAAGGCAATAGAGTTTCGCAAACAAATCAATGCGAGCATCAAGGAAGAAGAAAAAGTCAGCGTCAACGACATTATTGTCAAAGTCGCCGCGATGTCGTCGATAAAACATCCATTCGTTAATTCATCTTATCAAGAGAAAACGATTCGCTTTTACGAAGACGCCGACATCGGTGTCGCGGTCGCCATCGACGAAGGCTTGATAACGCCGGTCGTGCGCGGCGCAAACCGCAAAGGCATCGCGGAAATTTCGCGTGAAATCAAGGAAATGGCGGGACGCGCCCGCGAGAAAAAACTTCAGCCCGAAGAATATACCGGAGCGACGTTTTCGATTTCAAACTTAGGAATGTTCGGCATCGAGCAATTTACGGCAATCATTAATCCGCCGGAAGCCGCGATTTTCGCCATCGGTTCAGCCGCGCCGAAAGCAGTCGTGCGCGACGGCGAAATTGTCATCAGAAACGTGATGAACGTAACGATGAGCTGCGACCACCGCGTGATTGACGGCGCGACGGGCGCGAAGTTTTTGCAGACTTTTAAGCAAATGCTCGAAAATCCGATTTTGATGTTGATGTAAAAATAGAAAGGGCAGGTTTTATCGCCTGTCCTTTTTCGTGTCGGGAATTTAATAAATTAATCGGAATTTTCAGATAATTCTTCAAACTTCTTGTGGTTATCCTTCTTCGCTGTTTACAAAGAATCATCATTCATGATCTCTGCCGACAATTTCCCAAAATCGCTCATCATCGCGTATCGAATCAAAATCAGAATCCTTTTTTGCAATAGATTTGAATTTCGTATCTATGCTAATTGCTTGTGTCAAGTATTCAAGTGCTTCATTACGATTCCCACTTAATGAGTTTAAGCAGGCTAGATTGTAATAAGTATCTGCGTAATTCGGTTTCAATTCGATTGCCTTGTGGTAATTCTTTTCCGCCTCTGAATATCGACTTTTGTCTTTACTAAGCAAAGCACCAAGATTGTTGTAAGCAAATGCGTAACTAGGATTTAATTTAATGGATTTTCGATAAATTTCTTCTGCTTCCTTTAAACGATTCTCATCTTTAGCAAGTAAATTACCAAGATTATTGTAAATCGAGGCATCTTTTGGCTCTAACTCAATCGCTTTACGATAGTTTTCTTCGGCTTCTTTCAAATTACTTTCATCTTTAGCTAGGAAAGCGCCGAAATTAAAGTATCCAGTTGCATAAGTTGGATTTAATTCGATTCCTTTACGGTAATATTTTTCGGCTAGATTTTTATAGCCATTTTTACTAGCGTGGTGTGCTTCCTCAAAGTATTCAAACCAAGTATAAGGCTCATCTTTAGGTTGATATTCTGGTTCTTTAATTTCTTGAATCGATTCTTCAATAATTGTATTCGGATATTTCTCTCTAAATATATCGATAAACCGCCGAATCTCATTTCGGCGTTCTTCATAACTCGCCAAAACTTCATCGAGTTCAAAATCAACGATTTTATAAATGTCATACATCGCGTCGTCAAAGCCTTCAATCGCTACCAACGTGCCGTCTTTGGCGTGAAGCATTTCCAACGCACGCAAACTCGGAAGCTCTTTTGACCAATGACACCAGTAAATTTCTTTGCCGCTTGGATAGTTTTCTAAAATATCCATTACCGAATCATCGTTTCCGCTGTAACCGAAGACGATTAATTCGTATTCGTTTAGGGCGTGAGCAACCTGCGCCTTCATATTCGGGTCTTGATTGTAAAGGCTCATTTCCTTTTCGGTATTTGCCAATGCCGAATATAAATAATCGCCGTGCATCTTTAAGATTTTTGAATGCGGCGAGGAAAATTTCATCTCGGTTGCCATAATGCCGTAGGCGTAAATGACCGGACGAACGCCCGTGAATTTATTACAGGCGATAAACATTAAATCGTCGAAGTTTGTTGTGAGAATTGTGTTGATAAAACCTCTGGCAATCATACTCGCCAGCATCGCGTAGCCGAATGTCGGTATTTTGTCTTTGATGAGTTTGGAAATGTATTTCTGTCTTCCCGTTCGCGTGCGCTCAAAAGCCTCGAAAAGTTTGCTGTATTCGTTGCCGTCACCTTTTTCAAGAATGGTATTTTTGAGCCATTGCTTCTGTTTTTTCTTATCAGTGATTTCGGGACAATCACGCTTCAAAATATTACTCTGAAATTCCGTCATCATTTGTCCCGCAGTTTTAATCTGCGCTTGGAAAGACGCGCCCGCGCCAAGGAAAACGGCAAAACGCGCATCATCGCAACGCTTGCCGCCGTCATCGGAACAATTTTTTATTTTGTGAGCAATCTCGCTTATCGGTGCTGGGCGGATTTTCGCGGCTAGTTCCTCTTGTTTCGCTTCTATTTCTTCTTTAGTTAATTTCTTAACTTTGTCTTCGGTCTTCTTTTTTGCCATTGTGAAAGGTTTCTCCTGAGTTTGTTTAATTCGTTAGGCATAATAAATCATTCGAGGGAAATTGTGAAGAGGTAATTCGAGCGTGCGAACCTGACAAAGCCTCAGATGATTTGTTAGCATCTAGCTTCGTTTGGTGATGGAAGAAATTACGGTCGAAACAGAAAATATTTATGCTCCGCACGTTGCGTTAGTCGTGGTTCAGACGTTTTTCGGGTCGGCGGCGATTCTCGGCAAGCTCGCGCTGGTTGCGTTTCCGCCGTTTTCGATTGTCGGATTTCGCGTGGCGGGCGCGGCGCTGGCGTTTTATGTTTTGCAAAAAACGCGCGGGACGATGCGGCTCGAACAGCGCAGTCATTATTTGTATTTCGCTCTGTTTGCTCTGCTCGGCGTCGTTTGTAATCAACTGCTTTTTTTCAAAGGTTTATCGCTGACGACGGCGACCAATGCTTCACTGCTCGCGGTAATGATTGCGATTTTTGCGATTCTCGTCAGCATCATTATCGGCAATGATAAATTGACGTTTCTTAAAGTTATCGGAACAATTTTGGCGGCGAGCGGCGTAATTTATTTGATTGATCCGGCAAATGCGAGCTTTTCGTCGGCGACGACGCAGGGCGATTTGTTGATTATTCTCAACAGTATGTTTTATGCGACGTATGTGGCGACTTCCAAACGTCTGGTCACGCATTACGGAGCGATGAAATCAATCGCCTGGGTTTTTCTGTTCGGCAGCGTCGTCAATGTTCCACTCGGTCTTTTTGCGCTGTCGAGCGTCGATGTCGGCGCAATCGGCTGGCATTCGTGGTTCTGGCTTGGAATGGTCGTTTTGTTCCCGACGATTCTCGCTTATTACTGGAATACGTGGGCATTGGCGCGCGTCGAACCTTCGATGGTCGCCGTCTATACTTATTTGCAGCCGCTAATCGGAACTTTGCTGGCGATTTTCATTCTCGGCGAAGCGTGGAAACCGCGCATCTTTCCTGCAATGGCTTTGATTTTCGCGGGAGTTTTTATGGTCACAAGAAAACGCAAGCGCGAGATTATTTCAAAACTATAAAATCGTCGTTTCGCGCAAGATTCTTTCGGCTCGCTTGAGCAGATGCTCGCCCGCTTCGGTCAAAATCACGCGGCGCGGCGTGCGGGTAAAAAGCCGCAAGCCGACTTCTTCTTCGAGCTGTCGTATCTGCATCGAAATTGCCGCCTGCGTGATGTTGACGCGCTTTGCGCCCGACGTAAAAGTCCTGGTATCGGCTAAAGCCAAAAATGCTTTGAGCTGTCTGATTTCCATAAACCAGCTTTTTTACAAATGACAATCGACACCGGATAAACTTATTGTCTTTGTAAAATTTTTCGGGTTTGATTATATGTCAAATCAGTCTAAGATATAATAAAATTTCAAGGGAAGCAGGCTTTGTATATTTAGTTTTGAAGAAAAGTAATGAAAAAATTATTATTTTGTTTCTCGATTTTGATTTTCGGCTTTACGTTTATTTTCGCACAGACGGAAAACAGAACGGATTGGAAAACCTTTTCACCGTCTAATGAAGAATTCTCGGTTGAGGTTTCCGAGTTTCCCGTCCTGGCGGAATTTTCCGCTAAGGACGAAGAACACACAAGATTATATAAAAGTATTTCCGACGAAACATATTTTTTTATAACTTCGGATAAGGACATTAAAACGTCACACTACAAAATTATTTCTTTGTTCGCCGAAGCCAATAACACGAAAGGCGATGAAAAAGTTATCGATAATTTCAACGGCAGAAAATTTCGCTTTACTGATTCGGAAGGTTTTTATCAGGAAATTCTTATTATCGAAGGCAAAAAACGTTTCTATATTTTTCACACCGTCAGCCAAAAAATTGACAATCCCGCCGTCGAGAGATTCTTTGCGTCAATAAAATTGAATAAAACACTTCCTGACAATTTTTCAGCTCAAGAAAAGAAGACCGAAACTGCGAATAATGCGAATCCTTCCCAAGTGAAAATTAATCAAAATCGAGGAATCAGCAGCGCGGGAATCGGAACCGGCGGAGCATATAGGGCGGCAAGCAGCGGCGGCGATAATTCAACAGACACGGCTGCGGCAACGCCGAAAAATCAAACTTCGCCATTGAATATTTTATCAAAACCGAAAGCGGCTTATACCGATTTAGCGCGCATTTATCAAATCAGCGGAAGCGTTATGTTAAGAGTTACGTTTCTGGCAAGCGGCGAAATCGGAAGCGTCGAGCCGGTAACAAAGACGCCGTTCGGTTTAACTAACAGCGCAATTCTCGCTGCTAAAAGCATACGTTTTGCGCCTGCGATAAGAGATGGAATTCCTGTTAGCATAATAAAGCAGGTTCAATATATTTTCACGCTTTATTAAGATTTTCATTCAAGAAATTAACGAAAAGATAAAGGAGGAATAAGATGGAAAGCAGAGCAAAATTGTTCGGACACGCGATTCATCCGATTTTAATCGTGTTTCCGCTCGGACTTCTGGCGACGGGCGTAGTCTTTGACGTTATTTATTTAATTCGTGGAAATCCGACGATGGAGACGGTCGCTTATTATATGATTGCCGCCGGAATCGTTGGCGGCGCAATTTCCGCGCCGTTCGGCTGGATTGATTGGTTTGCCATACCAGGCGGAACTCGCGCTAAATCGGTCGGTTTGACGCACGGACTCGGCAACGTTCTGGTTCTGGTGTTATTTATCGTAAGCTGGTGGCTGCGACGTAATTCGCCGAATTTTATGCCCGACACGCTTGCCTATATTCTTTCTTTTGCGGGCGCGGGTTTGGCTTTGATAACCGGCTGGCTAGGCGGCGAATTAGTCGAAAGACTCGGCGTCGGCGTCGACGACGGCGCGCATCTCGACGCTCCGAATTCGCTTTCCGGCAAACCCGCAAGTCAAAACGAATAACCGCGCGTAAATTCCTGGTTTGAATCTTTGTCGTCCGTGCGGTTTAATACTTTACTTATGAATTTCGCCTGGACAATCAAAGATTACCTGGAAGTAAGCAACAACCAACTGCACATCGGCGGCGTGTCGGCAATCGAACTTGCCGGGGAATTCGACACGCCGCTTTTCGTTTTCAGCGAAGCGAGAATCAAACACAACATTGAAAGATTAAAGCGCGCCGAAAGCGTAATTGGATGTCGTTTAAAAGTTTGCTATGCGGCAAAAGCCAATTCAAACATTGCGATTTTGCGAACTGTCAAAGATGCAGGCTGCGATCTGGAAGTAAATTCCGGCGGCGAACTGTGGAAGGCTCTGAAAATCGGTTTTAAAGGCGAACAGATTATTTTTAACGGCACGAGCAAAGAAGTCTGGGAAATTGAGAACGCGATAAACGCCGGAATTTACGCGATTCAAGTCGATTCGCTTTACGAGTTGTCGTTGATTGAAAAAACGGCGCGGCGATTGAAAAAACGTGCGAATGTGTCTCTGCGCCTGGTTCCCGACATCGAAACGAAAACGCATTCGGGACTTCAAACCGCGCTGTTGACTTCAAAATTCGGAATGTTGCCGGACGAAGCGTTGGCGGCGTTTCATCAATATAAAGCATCGGAAAATTTGAATTTGTGCGGCATTCATCTACACATCGGCTCGCAAAATCCGAGTTTGGAACCTTACGCCGAAGCGTTCAAAACGCTATTTGAAAATCTCGCGCAAATTTACGAAGAAACCGGAATCAAACTTTCGCACATCAATCTCGGCGGCGGATTTCCCGTTAATTACCTGCGCGACGATTCGCACGAAAAGTTTATTTTTTCCCACGCCGAACGCGAAATGCTGGCGGCGGATTACGAACCGGCGGACGCAATCAAAAGCGCGTGGAAAATTGTCAAAGAATCCGCCGATGGTTCAAACGCCGCGCATTTGCTTGAAAACATCACACTGCTTTTAGAACCGGGCAGAAGCGTGATTTCCGATGCCGGAATTTGTTTGACGACTGTAAGAAATAAAAAAGAGCGTCCGGTCAATCAGATAAATTCAATAACAGAGGACAAAATAGTCGCTCAGAATAGAAAAGAAAATTTTGAGGAAATAACTTCATCCGGCGTTACCTCAATTAAAGTCAACTCTGCAAATCCCGATTTCGATAAAGATACGTGGCTTTTGACAGACGCCGGTTTCAATATTCTGCTTTCGATGGAAACTTACAAATGGTATTACCATCTGATTTCCGCCGAACGCGCGGGCGACGCGCACGATTATTCATACAAACTCGCCGGACCGCTGTGCGACGGCGGCGATGTTTATTTTGACATTGACGAAAAACACGGCGGCAGACTTCCCGCATATCGTCTTTTGCCGGAAGATGTTCAGCCGAACGAAGTTTTAGCTTTATTGAATTGCGGCGCGTATTCCATCGCTCAAATGTTTCAATACAACGGTCGCCAATTGCCCGCCGTCCTTTTAATCAAGGAAAACGGCGAAGTCGAATTGATAAGAAAACGCGATTCCTTTGAAGATTTATTGACCAACGACATCTGGTGAAAAGTGATAACTGATAGGTGATAGTTTAGGAATTGGTTTTACACTATCAGTTATCAACTATCAATTATCAGTTTTAATGTCCTGAATACCAATCGTAGCCTTGTTCCGCCCAGAAATCTCGCGGTCTTTCGTCGGTAAATTCGATGCGTCCGATGCGTTTTATTTGTTTGATACCGTATTTTGTCGTCGTTGCCAGTCGAAGCGGCGCGCCGTGTTCCAGCGTCAGAGGCGCGCCGTTCATTTCATAAACGAGCAAAGTCTGCGGGTGCATAATGCTCGGCATATCCCAACCGACAAAATAACCTTCGTCGGGCGTGACCAAACTCACGTAAGGCAATAAATCCTGCGGGCGTTTCTGCACGTCGGGTTGAGAATTGTTGCGCGTTTTCGGCGGATATTTTTCGACAAAATCAGAGAATCTTGCGCCGACCCAATTGACGACGATGCTCCAGCCTTCGATACATTTCAGCTCGGTCGTCATTTCCGCGCGCGGCAGAGATTTTATATCGTCCAGAGTCAAAATCAAATCGTCGCTTCTGTTCGCTAAACCGCCGACTTTCAGATTCCACGTTTCGGGATTAAAGTCTTCGCTCAAACCTTCGCCGCCGTTGACACGAGAACCGGCAAGTTCGCGCGGAAATTCCGGCGCGAGATTTTTCGGGCTGTAAAAAGTCTGCGCGACGTTTTCATTAAACTTAAACGCGCGGGTAAAAGCCGTCTGCTGTTCGGGTTCGCGCAGCCACCTGTAACCGAGAACGCCGAAAACCGCCGTTGCGCCGCCAATTAAAAAACCGCGCCGTGACATACTTTTCATTCTGCGCCGCGCTTCTTCGTCCGACATCGGCGGGCTTAAATCTTGTCTTTCACTCAAGATTTTCGCCGTGTTATTTTTGTCCGAATTCTTTTCTCCGGCAATTTCGGCGTCTCTTTTTGCCAGCTCGATTTCACGAACTTTCTCAACCAGAACTTCGGATTCAATGCCGGAAGATTGTTTTTTCTGTTCGTTTTTTTGTTCGCCTTGCTCCAATTCGTTCATACTTTTACTCCTTCTTCGACGGCGATTTCGGGAATTGCATCATTTGTTTTGACGATTTCATAACCTGTAATCATCGAGCGAAAATTGCTCCAGCCTGCCAGCACGACTTGAACGATATGAACGACAAAGAATAGCACGAAAAGAATCATTATCCAGAAATGTTCCCAACGCGCCCAGCCGTAACCGCCTAAAATTGTTGTCAGAAATGAAAGCTGCGTCGGTTTATAAATCGCAAGTCCCGTTACAATTGCGCCAGCGCCGAGAAAAATCACGCCTGTGTAAGCAATGCGTTGCGCGTCGTTGTATTTGCCCTGCGGCGGAAGCTTTTTGACAATGTGCAAATCGTGAAGCGAAACCAGCGCGGCGCGTTTGAACGAACCAGGCACGGGAATTATGCCGCGCCATTCGCCCGAAAACAGTGTGTAGAGAACGTAAATAATGCCGTTGATGGTGAAAAACCACATAAAGAAAAAATGCAGTTTAAGCCCGTCGGCGAGGCGAAACGGAATGCCTAAAGATTCATAAAACCACGCGGGGAAAAAGTGAAATAATTCGTAGCCGAATATTTTGATTCCATAAGCCGCGTTTGCCCAGTAAATCAGCAAACCGCTCCAAATCATCAAGGTCAAAAGCGGAAAGCTAATCCAGTGCAGCCAGCGCGCCGCGAGCAGATGTTTCTTTTCGAGTTTTTTCATTGTGCCGATTCCTTAACAGAAATATCTTTTGAGGCGGCAAAATTATTCCCGAACATTTTTGAGAAATATAATTTTCGCTACATCGACGCTTTTTGAATCATTGTTCGCAGAATGCTTTTTTCCGCGTCGTTTAATGTAAATTCGGCTTCGTCATAAATACTCGCAAGCTGCGCTAAAGCGACGGCGCGGCTGCTTTCGTCGCGGATTTGAGAGATGATTGTCAAATTTTCAAGGGAAATGTCACGCGCTCTTTCGCTTTCGCCGTATTTCAGGAAACGCGCGGCAAGCTCGTTGTAAGCCGCCGAACGCGAAGCAAACTGCGGAACGGTTTCGCTCAATGTGTGTGCTTCGTTCAGCAATTCAATTGCTTTTTCCCTTTCATCCTGTTTATTTTTCGCGTCCGAGACGCCTATTAAAGCAAACATTCTTTGCGCGTCGTCGCCGATTGCGCTGATTGCCTGCCGCGCGAGTTCGTCTCTGCCTTGCGAGACGCAAACCTGCGCGATTTGCGCGAGCGCCGAAGTCTTTTCAGTTTCGTCAACGTTTTCCTGCGCGATTTCGATGGCGCGTTCGACCTTTCCGAATCCGGCAAACTGAACGGCAATCTGTGAGAAAACTTGAAACTTGGCGCGGCTGTCGCGGGTTTCCGCATCGCGCTGTGATTTCAAAATGGCGTGTGCTTCTTCGAGCGTTTCGAGTGCTTCGTCTTTTTCGTCGTTCGCCCAAAAAATCTGCGCGAAACTGCTCAGAGACGACGCGATTTGCGTTTTGTCAGCTACCAAATCGAGCGCTCGGTCGGCTAACTCCAAACTTCCCGCTCGCAAAAAACCAATCGCCGCGCTGACCAGATAAAAATCCCGGTGAACATTGTCCAATTTTTCGGCAGATGTTTTGGCTTGGTCAAAAATTTCGATTGCGCGGTCGCGTCTTTCGGCTTCGACATAGTGATTTCCGATTTGAATTAAGGCGCGTAGTTTTTCTTCGGTAAATTCAATCTCTGTCGCTGCTTCAGCCGCTTTATCCAGATATTCTGCCGCTTTTGCCCCTTCGCCTTTTTGCAAATTCAGAACGGCAATGTTTTGCCAGGCGTCAACTTTAGCGTTTGGAAAATCGATTTTCTCGATTATCCGTAAAGCGCTGCCTGCATCTCCGGCGACGGCTTGCCGAACGGCAATTGCGGCGTAAGCATCATCGGCATGGTCGAGCGAATCGGCAATTTGCAGGGCTTTCCCAAAATCGCCGTTCGAGGATTTTTGCACGGCGATTCTTTCACGCGCCGCGCCTTGCGAGCCGTAATCTTCGATTGATTCGACAAGCTGAAAAGCGTATTCGTCGTCATCAATCGCCGCGCACTTTTCTGCCGTCAGCATCAAAAGTCGGTCGCGGATAAAAGGATCGTCAACCGTGTCGGCGAACTGCGCGGCAAAATCAACTTCGCCATTTTCAACGAAATACGGAACGATTTCCTTCATCGCTTCACCGTGTCCGTCGCTGCTTTTGATATTTTCAGCCAAAAATGCGGCGCACGCCAGCAAATTATTTTCGGCTTTTTCGATTGATACTTGATGTTCAGACATTTTATTTTTTTACAAACAACTTCGATTTTTCAGAAAATTTTAGCCGCGAATAACACAAATAAAAATTAAAAATAATTCGTGTTATTCGTGTTATTCGTGGCTAATTTCTTGTATTTCTGTGATGAATTACTTCTCAAACAAACACTCTGCGAATTGAATCCGGCATCCAATCGCTCAAAGATTTGCTCACCGCGTCCGCGCCGGCTTCACGCAATTTTTCGGCGGAAACCGTATTGGTAATTCCCAAAGTTTTAAGTCCGGCGCGTTTTCCGGCAACGATTCCCTGCGGCGCGTCTTCAATCACCAGACAATCGCCGTGAACCATCGGATTGCTGCCGCGTCTGATTCGCGCCGCGTCAATCAAATTAAATCCCGTGTGGTAACATTCGGCGTCCGGTTTGCAAGCGGAAACGTCTTCCGCGCTGACGATTATCGAAAAGCAATCGCGCAGCTCGATTTTTTCCAAAACGTATTCGATTTCCTCGCGCCACGCCATACTGACAATTCCGAGCGCGAAATCCTTTTCCATCTTTCGCACGAAATTCTCAACCGCGTCAAAAAGCGGAATTTCCTTGTCAACGAGTTCGCGCCACTTCTCCGATTTTAACTGTAAAATCTCCTGCGCCTTTTCTGCGTTTAAATCCTTTTCAGCGCGTTTATACTGCGCGTCCAGAAAAGTTTTATCGTCCATTCCCATCGCCGAATAATAATGCTCTTCGGAAAGCGCGATGCCTTCTTTTGCCAAAATTTCCTGATACGCCTTCATATGCAGCGGCTCGTCGTTGATAATCACGCCGTTAAAATCCATCAAAATCGCTTTTATCATTTTTATCTGTTTTCCCTTTCCCAATCTTTCTGTTCCTGTAATGCTACGCCGGCGTAAATTTCCGTCATCGGCATTTTAAAATCCACCGAAGCAATCTCTATTTCCTCGCCAGCCTCAAATTCAATCCAATCCCACAAATTTCCACCGTCGTCGCGCCTGCGGTATATTTCGGCATACATTCTGTTTTGTTCAATCATCACGTATTCCCGCAAACTTTCGATTTCCTTGTAAGCAAACATTTTCTCGCGCCTGTCGGTCAGAGAAGTGCTTGGCGAGAGAATTTCGATAATCATTTTCGGTTTAACCGCATAATATTCATCCTCGCTGTCCTCGCCGCAAACAACAACCAAATCAGGATAATAAAACCGATTCATCTTCTCGACACGAACTTTTATATCAACAATAAACGGTTCGCAATCGCTTCCGTTCAAATGATTTTCCAATTTCCTCAGTATATTCTTAATCAGTCGATTGTGATTTTTGCTCGTGCCAGCCATCGCATAAACTTCGCCGTCAATATATTCATTCTTGACTTGGCTGACCTTTTCGCCTTCGAGATAATCGGCAACAGATATTTTCGGTTTTAATTTTGGTAAGCCCATAATTTAATAACCATACATTATTTATCATTTAAAGCCTCGACGCCCGGAAGCGCGTCGCCCGCGAGAAATTCCAGAGTCGCGCCGCCGCCGGTCGAGATGTGCGAGATTTTACCTGAAAGTCCGGCTTGGTTGATTGCCGCCACCGAATCGCCGCCGCCGACAATCGATGTCGCGCCATTTTCAGTCGCTTCGGCTACGGCTTGGGCAATTGCAATCGTGCCTTCGTCAAACGGTTTCTCTTCAAACATTCCCATCGGACCGTTCCAGACGATTGTTTTCGCGCCTTCCAATGCTTTGGCAAAAATTGCGGAAGTTTCCGCTCCGATGTCGAGACCGACCAGACCTTTATTCGTAAAATCTATCGGAATCGTTTTGCGCGAATTCAAAGGGTCGTAACTGTCAACAACTTGGTGGTCGGTCGGCAAAATCAGCTCGACGCCTTTTTCTTTTGCCATTTGTTCGATTTCCAGAGCTTTCGGCATCATTGCGTCTTCGACCAGAGATTTGCCGATTGTGTAGCCGTTCGCTTTAAAAAATGTATAAGCCATCGCGCCGCCGATTAGCAATTTATCGACTTTTCTTTCGATTAAAGATTCGATGACCGGAATTTTGTCTGAAACCTTCGCGCCGCCGAGAATGGCGACAAACGGGCGTTCGGGATTATTTAACGCCTTCGATAAAAATTCGAGTTCCTTTTCCATCAGAAGCCCGGCAACCGCGTCGCCGACAAATTTTGTAATTCCGGCAGTCGAAGCGTGCGCCCGATGCGCCGCGCCGAACGCATCGTTGACGTAAACATCGCATAGTTCGGCAAGCTGTTTGGCAAAATTTTCGTCGTCGGCTTCTTCTTCTTTGTGCAGGCGTAGATTTTCGAGCAGTAAAACTTCTCCTTCTCTCAACTGATTAACACGCTCTTTAACCGTTTCGCCGATGCAATCATTCACAAAGAAAATTTTGTCGTTCTTGACTTCCGCCTTGCCCAAAGCCGTTCCGTCCGCAGGCATTTCGACGGGTTTGTCGCCGCGCGTCGAAACTGTTTGAAACTCGGGCATTGCGCGAAGATATTCGTAAATCGGTTTGAGCGAATACTTCGCCGCATCATACGGCATTCCATGTTCTTCAGCTTTCTTTTTGTCTTTCAAAGGTCGCCCCAAATGCGAGGCGAGAATCACTTTCGCGCCTTGTTCCATAGCATATTGAATCGTCGGCATCGCGCCTCTGATGCGCGTGTCGTCTTCGATTTTGCCTCCTTTAATAGGCACGTTGAAATCTACGCGAATAAAAACCCGCTTACCTTTTATATCAACATCTTTGATTGTTTTTTTGTTCATAACTCATCCGAAAATAAAAAGTGTTCGACTTTCCAATAATCGTATCGATAAATTGCTCTATCGCTTTTCAGACAAAAATCTGTCGCGCTTGTCTTAAATCACAAAACCGGGACGAGTTTGATGGTCTTTGACTTCCCAGACGACTGCAATTCTACTAATTGCCACATACGCAACATTGTCTTCCTCGTCGCGCAAAAAAAGCACTCCGTTCTTAACGTCAACTACGTCGCCTCTGACCGTCGCGCTCGTTCCGTAAGCGACGTCGATTTTTTTACCCATTAACTGCTTTAAAAATTCTTCCATTTTTCAATTCCTTTTATAAGTTTGTTATTTGCCAAAAACTTTGGATTTTTATTTTACAAATTCTACTTTGAAATACTGTAAGAGAGCAAAAATGAGTTTGGAAAATTTAATTTTTTAAATTCCGAAATCTCGATTCGTCGAAAATAAAAGTGTTTGGCTATATATTTAACGATTCGATGCTTACTAACTCAAAATCAATTTTCATTACTTTATAACCGCCCCGAAATACCTACCTATTCGGGTGATGATTCGCCTGTCACGAAACATTTAAGATTTCTTATATTTCAACTAATCTTGGAAAAAAATATTGTTGACACTGTATAAAGATTTTTGTATTATGTTTAATGGGTTACAACCTTTCCAAATACATTTTCAAAATAAGAATCTTACTTCCTCTTTAACTGTCTTTAAAAGTACGTCACAAATATTTAGGAGTATTAAATGAAAAAAATAGGTTTGCTTTGCTTTACAGTATTGGTTTGCGTATTTGCCTTAACTTCGACTACGCCCAAAATCGCCGGAAAAACCGACAAATTAAGAAAATCCCTAAAGGCTATTCCGAATCGCTATATTGTCGTTCTTAACGATGAAAAAGGCGACGACTCGAACTCATTTATGCGACTCGATTCATTTGAGAATGAATTGAACGCTTTCTACGACGGGCGAGTCGACAGACAATTCACCAATGCAATCAAAGGCTATTCGGTTGAAATGTCGGAAAATGAAGCCCTGAATTTGAGTCAGGACACGCGAATTAAATATGTCGAAGAAGATGCCGAGGTTTTCGCCATGACCACCCAGACCAGCGCGACCTGGGGACTCGACCGAATCGACCAACACGCTTTTCCGCTCGACACGAATTACACTTACGCTCCGACCGGCGCGGGCGTGCATGCTTATATTATCGACACGGGTATCCGCGTAACCCATCAGGACTTCGGCGGACGCGCCGTTGCCGATTTCGATGCGTTTAACGACGGTCAAAACGGAATCGATTGTAACGGACACGGCACTCACGTTGCCGGGACGGTCGGCAGTTCGACTTACGGCGTTGCTAAAAATGTTACGCTTCACGCCGTTCGAGTTATGGATTGCAGCGCGGCAGGCACGATTTCAACAATCATCGCCGGAGTCGATTATGTAACGAGCAATCACGCCTCGCCAGCCGTCGCCAACATCAGTCTCGGCGCCAGCGGAATTTCCGACGCGCTCGATACGGCTATCGCAAATTCAGTCGCCTCCGGTGTCACTTACGCCGTCGCGGCAGGTAATTCGAACCAGGATGCGTGCAATTATTCACCGTCTCGCGCCTCGAGCGCTATCACGGTCGGAGCGTCCACGAACCTCGACGAACGCTTTGGGATATCGAATTACGGAACTTGTGTCGATATATTTGCTCCCGGTGTCAACATTATCTCGACTTCCGTTGCCAGCGACACCGCGATTACTGCAAAGAGCGGAACTTCGATGGCTTCGCCGCATGTCGCCGGAGTTGCCGCTCTTTATTTAGAAACAAACCCGACGGCTTCGCCCGGAGTAGTGGCGAGTTTGATTGTCGGCGGCGGCACTCCGGGAACTCTTATAAACATCATCGGCACGAACTCGCCAAACCTGCTGCTTTATTCACTTGTTGCCGGGACTGATACGACGACGGTTCCCGACAGACACAAACGCCGTCTCCCGATTCGATTTTAATGCGGACATATCTGTCGGATAAACTACAATCACAAGATTTGTTCTCAAACCTCTCGTCATACTCTATTAAAATTAAACCTCCGACCTCTTTCAAGCCCGTTCGTAATAAAACGAACAGAGTTTTTCGGGAAGCTGTCTAAAATAATCTGTTCTCGAAAGCAAAACTTAAGGACGAGTGATATTTCATCGCTCGTCCTTTTATTATTTGAATCGAAACAAATTATAGACGGTTTGCGTGTAAAGCCGTTCTTCCCGCAATTGCCCAACGACTTTCACCCGTTTTTTGATTTGACGAACCGGCTGCTGCGATTTTTTGTTTTTTGCCGTAAGCCAGCGCCGCAGCGATTATCGCCAAATCCCTTTCGACTTCAGTTGCCGGCTGTAGATCGCGTCTTTGCTGCCAGCGAGCAATAAACCCCGTATCGAGATTGCCCGCAATAAACTCTTCATCTTCGATAATTTCACGAAAGAAAGGCAGAGTTGTTTTGATGCCGCCGACTTGGTATTCCTGCAAAGCGCGGCGCAGACGGTCAATCGCTTCGGCGCGCGTTCGCCCGAAAGCGGCGAACTTTGAAATCATCGGGTCGTAGTAAATCGAAACTTCCGCGCCTTCATAAATCCCGCCGTCGTCACGCACGCCCGCTCCCTGCGGAACTCTCAGGCGCGTTATTTTTCCGGGCGAAGGCAGGAAATTATTTTCCGGGTCTTCGGCATAGACGCGGCATTCAATCGCGTGTTTGTCCCAGGAAACGTCCGCTTGCGCGAAGGAAAGTTTTTCGCCGTCTGCCACTCGAATCTGCTCGCGCACGAGGTCAATTCCGGTTACGAGTTCGGTTACCGGATGTTCGACTTGCAGGCGCGTGTTCATTTCCAGAAAGTAAAACGATTTATCCAAATCGGAGACGAGAAATTCAACCGTTCCCGCGCCGACATAATCGACCGCTTTAGCAACCAGAATCGCGCATTCGCCCATCGACCGGCGCAAATTTGCATCATTAATCGGCGACGGACATTCTTCGACGACTTTTTGATGGCGGCGTTGAATCGAACATTCCCTTTCGCCGAGATGGACGTAATTTCCGTGTTTATCGGAAAAAATCTGAATCTCGATATGGCGCGGTCGAACAATCGCTTTTTCCAGATAAACCGCCGCATCGCCGAAACTTGCGAGGGCTTCGCTCTGTGCCGCTTCAAGCGCGTTTTTCAAATCATCTTCGTTTTCGACCAGACGCATTCCTTTGCCGCCGCCGCCCGCCGAAGCCTTGAGCATCACTGGAAAACCGAATTTCCGCGCGGTCTCAAGCGCGTCTGCGGCAGATGTCAAAGGCTCGGTCGTTCCCGGCACCACCGGAACTTTTGCTTCGATGGCAATTTTTCTGGCAGAGATTTTTCCGCCCATCGCCTCCATCGCTTCGGGCGAAGGTCCGATGAAAATTATACCTTCAACTCTTGCTTGTCTGACGAATTCGGCATTTTCCGACAAAAAACCGTAACCCGGATGAATTGCTTCCGCGCCCGACCTTTTGGCGACTTCGAGAATTTTCTTGCCGCGCAGATAACTTTCACTCGACGGCGGCGCGCCGATGAAATATGCTTCATCCGCCATTCGGACGTGCAGCGCGTCCCGGTCGGCTTCCGAATAAACGGCAACGGTTTTGATCCGCATCTCACGACACGCCCGAATGACGCGACACGCAATTTCACCGCGATTAGCAATTAGAATTTTTTTGAACATTTTTTTAATGGTTCAAAGTTCAAGGTTCAAAGTTTAAAGTTTCAAATCCTGACTTTGAACCTTGAACTTTGAACTTTGAACCTAAACGAGCATACAGTTTCCGTGATTTTTCGGGTCGAAACGCACGCCGACTTTCGCGCCCGGCGCGTATTGCAAAGGATTTTCACGCTGCTCGGCGGTCAGCATTTCCGAGGATTCAAAATCGACGCCTTGAAAATTATAAATATAAAAAACAATTTCTTCGCCCGACTCGGTCGTTTCGCTGTCGACGATTGTGCCTTCGGTGATTCTTCCGTGAACGAGTAAAAATTCACGGCGCATTGCTTCGGTATCAGCGCTTTTTTTTGGCTTGAATATATTTAATAATCCCATTTTAGTCCATCACAAGCGGAGGTTTATTATATTTCGCGCGTAAATTGTTAACCGTCGCTAAAATTTCGGGGCGTTGGATAATTCTGGCTTCCAGCGGGCGTTTGCCCGGAATATCCATCATTACCAACCCCAGAAGAATCGTCGGCACACCCGGTCCGGGCGTAAAAATCATCACGATACCGGCAATTATCAAAAAGAAACCGATTACATTTTTGGTAATAAACGTCACCCACCGAAGCGAAAAATGTTTATCACGATTGATTTCCTTAACATATGTCGAACTGAAGTAATCCGCCGGAATTTTCACCATTCCGATTACGATTAAACCGTAACTGACAATCACGGTGACAAGCGAAAAGACAATTGTCCAAACGATTTGACTCCAGGTCAGCGATTCCCGGAACCGAACCAGCCATTCCCAAATTCCTGAAAACAAATCCATAAATCACTTTAAGAAGGGCGAATTATTATCAATAATTATTTACTTTGCGTCGCTTCAATTCTTTTCAACTCCTTCCAAATATAAAACATCCGGTGAATAAACGTCCAGAACGAGCCGATTGCCAAAACCCAAAGCACTTGCGGCATTCGATTGGCAAAGAACGTATTTGAATTTTGGATGGTCGAAAGCGAGCCGATTATCAACAAAACGACTCTTTCGGGACGCTGCAAAAACCCGACGTTTGCTTTGACTCCAAAACCTTCCGAACGCGCCGTCGTATAGCTGACCATCACCGAACCGATCATTCCGATTCCAGCCAAAGTTACATTCAGCAAGGAATGGTCGGGCGTATTGCTCGCATAAAAAATCATTATGCCGAGAAAGGCGACCATATCGGAAAGCCTGTCAAGCGACGAATCCAGAAAACCGCCGAAGCGTGTAACTCTGCCCGAAAGACGCGCCACGTTGCCGTCCAGCATATCAAAAAGGTTGGCGACGATTAAAACGATTCCCGCCCAGAAAAATTCGCCGAAACCGAATAAAACTCCGCAGCCGACGTTAATCGTAACCCCGATAACGGTTAAAATATTCGGATTGACGCCGCCGAACGCCAGCCAGCGCACCATCGCATTGATGATTCGCATTGCCCCGCGTCCGATGCTTGCTCCAAACATAGTAGTTCAAAGTTCAAAGTTCAAAGTTCAAAGTTCAAGGTTAAGCATTTACTTTGAACCTTGAACTTTGAACTTTGAACTAATTTCCCTGTTCGTGAATTGTCGTCAATCGTTTGACCTCGAAATTGCGCCAGCCGTTGGGAGTTTTTACCTTTACTTCATCGCCTTCTTCTTTGCCCATCAAAGATTGACCAATCGGTGAAACGGTTGAAATCAAACCGTTTTCCGGGTCGCTCTCTTCAGACGTAACTAACCTGTAAGTTACGTCTTCCTCGCGTTCGAGGTCGTATAAAACGACTCTTGAACCATAAGCGATGCTGTCGGTCGGAATTTTAGACAAATCGATTGATTCGACTTCGCCTAGTCGCTGACTTAGCTGAATCACCCGCGCCATTACCATTTTCTGACGTTCCATCGCGGCTTTATACTCGGCGTTTTCCTTTAAATCGCCGAACTCCCGCGCCTTTTGAATTTCTTTCGGCAATTTAAAACGCAGCTCGTTTTCGAGTTCCGCCAATTCCGCCTGTATTTTTTTTCTAATTGCTTCCATAAATAAAAGGTTCAAAGTTCAAGGTTCAAAGTTCAAAGTTCAGAAAACGACTTTGAACTTTGAACCTTGAACTTTGAACTAAATCATAATTTAGTTTTATTCGGCACGGCAAATGAAATTCCGATGTCGCGCGCCGTTTGGACGAGCTGCCCGTCGTCGGCGACGGTTTTGACATTGGCGATTGCTTCGGAGAGTGGAACGGTAATTATTTTGTTAGCTTGCAGCGCGACCATTTTTCCCGTCTCACCGCTTGCCAGCGCGCGAACCGCGCACGCGCCGTAACTCGTTGCCAGCATCCGGTCAAAAGCATTCGGCGAGCCGCCGCGCTGAAGGTGTCCAAGCACGACGCAGCGCGATTCCTTTCCAGTCAACGTCTGAATTTTTTGCCTGACGTAATCGCCGATTCCGCCGAGTCTCGGCGCGGTTTGACTATCGCCCGAATCCTGATAAATTTCCGATTTCCCTATTTCGCTCGCGCCTTCGGCAACGACGATATTTGTAAAACGCGAGCCGCTTTTTTCGCGGGCTAAAACCTTCTGCACCATCGAATCAAAGGAAAACGGCATTTCCGGGATTAAGATAATGTCCGCGCTTCCCGCCAGACCCGAATGCAGCGCAATCCAGCCGGTGTGTCTGCCCATCACTTCCAAAATCATCACGCGGTCGTGCGAAGCGGCGGTCGTGTGCAGACGGTCGAGCGCTTCGGTTGCAATGTCAATCGCCGTCATAAAACCGAAGGTCAACTCGGTCGCCGCCAAATCGTTGTCAATCGTCTTCGGCACGCCGACGACGGGAAAGCCGCGCTTTGAAAATTCCTGCGCGATTCCCAGAGTTCCGTCGCCGCCGATGACGACTAAGGCTTCAATTTCAAGTTTTTTCAAACTTTCGATTGCTTTACCAACCGTGCTTTCAGGAATAAATACTTTTCCGTTGGTAAAACAGCAAAACTCGCCGCTGTTTCTGGTTCCGAGAATCGTGCCGCCGCGCGGAAGCAGTCCGCTCACGCTGCGAGTCGTGAGTTTCATCGTGCGCGTTTCGCCCAACAAACCTTCAAAACTATCTTCGATGCCGACGACCTTCATCCCGAATCCGCCGACCGCCGTCCTGACCACCGCCCGAATTACCGCATTCAAACCCGGCGCGTCGCCGCCGCCTGTAACTACCCCGATTTGCTTATACATAAAAAAAATGAGTTCACAAAATAAAAATGTATTTTACCTTATGAATCCACAAAACTCTAAAAATGAAAATTTAATTCTTTTCAAATTGGACAAAAGATTTGCTGTCTTCCAAAAAATCACAACTTACCGAAACTTTCCGCACGCCGATTAATTTCTTCCCAATTGACGTTTTGCATAAAAGCGTCGACGTATTTTGCCGCCGCCGCTCCGTAATCCATATGATACGAATGTTCATACATATCGAGGACGAGAAGCGGGCGGGAAAACGGCGCGTTATGCGCGTGGTCAGCCTGCCAGTAATTATGAAGCTGCTGCGTATGTTCGTTAAAAGCCAGAACCGTCCAACCCGAACCGCCGGAAAGCGCGTTCGCCGTCTTTTTAAATTCATTTTCCCACTGCTCAAAACTTCCAAACCATTTTTCGATTAACTTTAACGCCGTGCCGTCGGCTTTGCCGTTGCCGCCCAAATTTGCGAAATATTGTTCGTGCAAGACTATCGAGCCGGTGCGGATCAATTCTTCACGCTTCAAATCGCCATACATAAACGCGGGCAAATCTTTTTCCTTTAACATCGCCGCAAGACGCTGTTCGACGGCGTTCAAAGCCTTGACCGAGCCGATATAATTATTTTCCCAGTGCGATTTAATGACTTTTTCGGAAATGCCCTTGAGCTTTGCTGCGTCAAACGGCAAAGGTTTCGGTTGATGCGTTCCGCGAAACGCCATCGTCGCATTATCTGTTTGCGCTTCGCCCGTTTGATTAAAAGCCAAAACACTTGCGCTTGTCGCTAAAATTCCGCCAATCGCTTCTCTTCTTGTAATTTTGTCCATTAATTTTCCCTCATTTATGCAATCTTACATTTTCTTTTCGACGTTCTCAAAATTTTCTTGACAATCAAATTATAAATACTTGATAACTTAGCTAATGAAAAAACAGGTCACTTTTCGTGAAGCATTTCGCTTCTGGCTCAAGCTCGGCTTTATCTCATTCGGCGGACCTGCCGGACAAATCGCCATTATGCAGCGCGAGCTGGTCGAGCAGAAAAAATGGATTGACCAGGACGATTTTCTCCACGCGCTCAATTATTGTATGCTGCTACCCGGACCGGAAGCGCAGCAACTCGCAACTTATATCGGTTGGCGGCTGCACGGAATTCGCGGCGGCATCGTCGCGGGCGCGTTTTTTGTTATTCCTTCGATTTTTTTTCTGCTTATTCTTTCCTACATTTACGCCGCTTACGGAAATCTGCCGCAAATCAGCGCGGTTTTGGATGGATTCAAAGCGGTCGTCGTGGCAATTGTCGTCGAAGCGGTTTTCAAAATAGCAAAAAAGGCTTTCAAAACTTACCGGCACATCATAATTTCGGTTTTGTCGTTCGCGGCAATTTATTTTTTTCACGTTCCCTTTCCATTAATTATTTTGGGCGCGGCGGTTTTGGGAGTAATCGGTTCAAAGTTCAAGGTTCAAAGTTCAAAGTCTGAAGAAAAAATTGTAACGGTCAATGCACCACGAACAACAAACAAATTTCATTTCTTAAAGGTTTTCTCAACCTGTTTTGCTCTGTGGCTTTTGCCTTTTTCGCTTATGATTCTTTTCGTCGGGTTTGACAATCTTCTCATCAAAACTTATCTATTTTTCTCGCAAGCGGCATTCGTTACCTTCGGCGGCGCGTATGCGGTTTTGGCGTATGTCAATCAAGCGGTCGTCAGCGCGGGCTGGATAACGGCGGCGCAATCGGTTGACGGTCTGGCGCTCGCCGAAACTACACCCGGACCTTTGATAATGGTTTTGCAGTTTGTCGGATTTATGACCGGCTGGAATAATCCGAGTTTTGGAAATCAAACTTTCAGCGCGATTGTTTCGGGACTTCTTGCGACTTACGCGACTTTTTTGCCTTCGTTCTTTTTTATCTTTGCCGGCGCGCCGTATATCGAAAAGCTGCGGCACAATGCGAAATTAAATGCCGCGCTTTCCGGCGTAACGGCGGCGGTTGTCGGTGTAATTTTGAATCTTGCTGTGATGTTCGGCGCAACAGTTATTTTTCCGAATTCGCAAATTGATTTTTTTGCGCTCGCTTTGGCAATTTTATCTTTTGCCGCGCTTTACTTTTTTAAGATTGATGTTTTGCTCGTCGTTATCGGCGGAGGGGTTTTAGGCTTGATGAAATATCTGCTTTTTTAAATTAAAAAGAGAGATGAAAATTGAAGCTAATACGCTTTTCGGCTTTTACCTCTCAATTTTCATCTCTCTTTTTTAATTCCTTTACTTGCTCGCCATAATAGTTCCCAGCAATTTTTTCGCTTCGGGAATCGCTTCAATCGCCTTCAAAACCTGCGGGTCGGTTTCGAGCAAAACCTGCTGTCCGGCTTCGGTCGAGTTGTTGGCAGTAGCGATTTCGTCGCGCAGCCGCGATTTGGCGTAATCGAGCTGGCTGTTGATGTTTTCCGCCGTCAGACCGTTTAATTTGTCTCTGACGACAAATGCCCGGAAGGCGTCGAGCAATTTACTATCAATGACAAAATCATTCGCGCCGACGGTTTGATTATAGTTTTGCTTGTCAGCTTTGTAGGATTCGAGACCTTTGATTTGCCCCGCAACGAGTTGCCGCACAAAGTAAAACGCCGCTTCGTTGAGGCGTCCGCGTAAAGGCGTAAAGGCAAGCGCGGATACTTTCAAATCGGGTTCGATGCCTCGTCCGCCGTAAAAAACTCTGCCGCCCGCGGTCGTTACCGCGTTTCCCGCCGGTTTCGATTTTGCGTCGGGCGTCGGCGTCGCGCCGTCTTCGTTTTCTTCACCTTCGACGTGATGAGTGTAGTAATCATAAATCGAACCGCTCGAATAATCTCTTTGCAAGGAACGTCCGTAAGGCGTGTAATAACGCGCCGTCGTCAAGGTTAAACCGGTTCCGAATGGCAGCGAAAAAACTCTCTGCACCAAACCTTTACCAAAACTGTCGCTGCCGACGACGATGCCGCGACCGTAATCCTGAATCGCGCCCGCCACAATCTCAGAAGCCGAAGCCGAGCCGTTGTTGATCATCAAGACGAGCGGAAAATCCTGCGCGCTGCCGCCGACGGTTCGCAATTCCTGTGACTGCGAATAGCGCGAGCGACCTTTGACCGAAACCACTGTCTGACCGCGCGGCACGAAACGGCTGACGACTTCGATTGCCTGCGGGAGAAGTCCGCCCGGATTACCACGAAGGTCAAGCACGAGGCTTTTCATTCCCTGTTTTTGCAAAGCGACGATTGCTTCATCGATTTCATCCGCGCTCGTTTCTTGAAATCCGCCCGTAAATCCGACGTAGCCGATGCCGTCTTTCAGCATAAAATAGTTGCGAACCGAAGGAAGCGGAACGCCGCCGCGCACAATGTTAAATTCCAGCGGTTTGTCCGTTCCGGCGCGTTCGACTTTAACATTGACGCTGGTTCCCTTTTCGCCGCGCACGTTTTTGGAAACTTCCGAACTGCTGTATTCCTTTGCGTCTTTGCCTTCAATCTCGATGAATCGGTCGCCGTAGCGCAGTCCGGCTTTGTCTGCGGGCGTGTTTGGAATAATCGACTGCACATAAACACCGTCGCGGTGCTGTAGAATAGAAACGCCGATGCCGTAAAACTGTGAGGCTTGTTCTTCGTAAAGTTTGCGAAACTCGTCGCGCGTAAAAAACGAAGAATGCGGGTCGAGCGTGAAAAGCATACTTTGAATCGAGCTTTCCGAGAGTTTTTCGTGTTCGATTTGTCCGACGTAATTGGCGTCAATCACATCGAGCGCTTCGCGGTAGTCGGCGACGACTTTCTCTTGATTCAAGGTCGTGCCAGCCAGCGAGACGACCGGCAATTTTCCGAACACGCCGCCGAAAACCGCGCCTAAGACAATCAGCAAACCGGCGATTATGACAAACTTTCTATTCATTATAAAATCTCCAAACTCTAATAAACTATAGCACAAAATAAGTGATAACTGAGAAGTGATAACTGATAGGTAAAAGCCGATTCCTACTTATCAATTATCACCTATCAGTTATCACTTATTTACATTTTGCCGCCAAAAATTTACTATTAGCATTTTATCCGATGAACAGCACAATTTCTATAGTTATTCCCGCATTTGAGGAACAGGAGCGACTCAGCGATTCGCTCTTGAAAATTCTTCTTTACATTGAAAAAAACTCTTTGCGCGCCGAGTTGATAGTCGTTGATGACGGCTCGGGCGATGCGACGGCGGAAATCGCCCGCGACGCCTGCGCCGAGTTTCCCGAAATAAAAACCGAAGTCATTCGTTACGAAAAAAATCGCGGCAAAGGTTACGCCGTGAAAACCGGCTTGCTTGCCTCGTCAGGCGACATCGCGCTTTTTTCCGACGCTGATTTATCAACGCCGATTGAAGAATTGCCGAAACTCCTCGAGCCGATTCGCGCCGGAGAATTCGACGTAACCTTCGGCTCGCGCGAACTCGATAAAAGTCTGATTAACACGCACCAATCCTGGCGACGCGAGCAGGGCGGAAGAGTTTTCAACTTTGTCGTTCGCTCGATGACGGGTTTACCTTTTCTCGATACACAGTGCGGTTTCAAGGCGTTCAATATGCAGAAATTCCGACCGCTTTTGCCGCTGATGCAAATCGAGCGATTCGGTTTTGACATCGAATTTTTGTATGTCGCCTTTCATAAAGGCTTGCGGCTCGCCGAAATTCCTGTCGTCTGGAATCACTGCGAAGGCACAAAAGTCGAAATGTGGCGCGACAGCCGCCGCACGTTCAATGAAGTTCGACTTATTCGCCGTAATGCGAAACAAGGCAAATATAATTTATAATAAATTTATGAGCGCAAAATTAAACGTCAACATCGACCACGTTGCAACCGTCAGAGAAGCCAGAAAAACCATCGAGCCGAGCATCGCGGCGGCGGCTGTTATCTGCGAGCAGGCAGGCGCGGACGGAATCACCGTTCATTTGCGCGGCGACCGCAGGCATATTCAAGACAGTGATATTTCGTTGTTGCGCGAAGTCGTTACGACTTATTTAAATGTCGAACTGGCGGCGACCGAAGAAATGCTGAAAATCGCGGTTGCAATCAAACCCGACGCTGTTTCGCTCGTTCCCGAAAGCGCGAACGAAATCACGACCGAAGGCGGTTTGGATGTTGTCGGAAATTTTGAATCGGTTCAAAAAGCCGTCGAGCGCCTGCGCTATTCGGGGATTTTTGCCAGCATTTTTCTCGACCCCGACGCCAAACAAATCGAAGCCGCGCACAACGCCGGAGCGCAGCAGGTCGAGTTTTGCACGGCGGAATACGCTGAATTGACTTTAAGCGCACGCGCCGCTCACGGCGAAGGCGCGGTTCGCGCGGCGCAGGAAATTCGCCGGATTGACGACGCGGCGACGCTTGCCGGTCAATACGGATTAGTCGTCGCGGCGGGACACGGCTTGACTCTTCGTAACATTCGCGCGCTCGCGGCAATTACCGAAATCAAGGAATTTAACATCGGACACAGCATCATTTCGCGCTCGATTTTCGTCGGACTCAATCAAGCTGTCCGAGAAATGATTGAAGCAATCTCTGACAATTAAAAATGCAAAATTAAAAATTAAAAATTTGAGAGTTTGCGGAATAATTATTTCAACGATACTCCTTATTTTTACATTTTTAATTTTGCATTTTTAATTACTGCAAGTTTGGCAACCTTTTCCCGTTCTCAAATCTCTTTTAGTAAAGTATCTTTTTAAAAATTTGTTTTTTCAAAGTTGGAGGATTAAAAGATGTCGGCTTTACGTTTCCTTTTTGTTTTCGCGCTTTTGGTTTTTCCTTTTTCCGTCTTCGCTCAAAAAGATGACGAAGAAGCGGCGAAGGAAAAATTGCGGCGGGAAACAACGCTTCTCGAACAAATTCTTACTGACGCGAAAAATCTTCGACTTGCCGAAAACCGCGCCTTTGTTTTTGCGAAGGCAGCCAACGCTTTGTGGCAGACGGACGAGAAACGCGCCCGCTCGCTTTTTCAAAATGCGGTTAGCGATTTAATCGTCGCGCAGACCGAAGCCGAAGCCGAAAAGGGCAACAAGCAACACCTTAATAATTTGATTTACGGACAATCGCCGCGCTGGGAAATTCTGCAAACAATCGGGGCGCGAGACGCCGAATTCGCGCTCGACGCGATGACAAAAACTCGTCCGGCAAAAATGGCGCAGGCAATTGCGAATTTTACGGGCGAGCGGCAAACTTCAAGCCAGCAATACGCCGGGAATGAAATTCAAAACGAGCAGCGATTGATTGCTCTGGCGGCTGAACAAAATCCGCAACGCGCCGTCAAACTTTTGCGCGAAAGTATGAAAAAGGACGTATCATATGAAACTCTTAATCTTCTCAGAAAGATTTTTCAAAAAGACGCGGACAAGGCAAACGAGCTTGCCGAAGAAGTCGCGCAAAAGATTCTCAATACCGTTTATAACGAAGACAATCAAGACACGAGCATTTTACAAAATTTCCTGAATGAGCTTGGAAGAAAAAATACGGATGAAACGCCCGTGCTGAAAGTTTCCGAGCAAACGCTGCGAAGTTTGGCGGAAAAATACGCTAAATTTCTGCTTCGTCCGACGACGGCGGCTTATCATATTAACTCGTCCGCAATCGAAACCGTTGAAAAATACAATCCGTCGAGCGCGGCGCAGCTTAAACAGAAACAAACGCAGTCTCAAACTCAGCCGCAAAACGCGCAATCGGAAAGTTACAATAAATTGATGAACGGCGAAACAACGCCGGAAGAACTTCTCAGCCAAGCCGAAAAATTCCCACGCGGTTACCGCAACGAAATTTACAGAAGAGCGGCGGAAAAAACGGCGCTGAGCGGCAACGTCGCCGAAGCGGAAAAAATTATCACGACGAATTTTTCGGAAGAAGAATCGGAAAATTATCTGTCGCAATTAAACTATAATCTTGCCAATCAAGCCATCTCGCAAGGCAAATTCAACGAAGCAAGGCAACTTATCAATCAAATTTCAGATGAAGGCGTCCGGCTGCAAACGTTGGTATATTTAGCAAATTCGATTTACCGGAAAGACCCCAAGGAAAATCAAAAATGGGCAGCGGCGGTTTTAGACGAGGCTCGCTCGCTGATTTCGGACACGCCGGAAAAAACTTCCGAAATGAATTCTCTGGTCAGCATCGCCGCCGCTTATGCCGCGATTGAACCGGCGCAGGCGTTTCGGCTGATTGAATCTCTGACCGCGCCGCTCAACGAGTTTTCGGAAGCGACCGCCGTTCTCGCTAAATTCGGCAATCGCGGAGATTTCCGGCAGGGCGAATATCAATTAAATTCCGGCAACAATACCTTCGGGGTGTATAATTTGACGAGTTTGCTTCAAACGTTAAAAACCAAAGATTTTGAACGCACAATACGATTTGTGAACGGATTCAGTCGTCTCGACGCCCGCATCAGCCTTCAAATTCAACTTGTTGATTGGAATTTATCAATCAACGGTTTTCAGATGAGAAATATCGCTACATCTTATCCGGTCAGCAGCGGTGTTATTATAGACAAATAACACCTATTATGATTTTAGATGAAGATATTCGACTTCATTTTCGTTCAACAATTTCAAAAACTCTTTGAAGTCCGAGGGAATTTGGCTCGTATCCATAGGCGATTTGTCTCAAGAGTTCCAGAGCGACTAATCTTTCGGCGGGCGGACGAGAAAGCCAAAATTCTTTTTCATCCGACTCCTTCAAAGATGTAACTTTAACGGCGGTTCGGTCGATTTTCAACATTTCTTCGCGCGTTCTCATAAACAAATTTTAGCATAAATCTACTTTTTGCCGTTTTCATTTTTACTCAAGCGTCCGTTAAGCAATGATTTTAACGCTTGTCCGGTGTAAGACTTTTTAACTTTCGCAACTTCTTCGGGCGTTCCTGTTGCCACGACTTTGCCGCCGCCTTCGCCGCCTTCGGGTCCCAAATCTATCACATAATCGGCGGATTTTATCACGTCCAAATTGTGTTCGATGACGATAACGGTGTTGCCCGTATCAACCAATCGCTGCAAAACGTCCAGCAATTTATGCACATCGGCAAAATGCAGTCCGGTTGTCGGTTCGTCCAAAATATAAATCGTTTTTCCGGTCGCGCGTTTCGATAATTCTTTGGCGAGTTTGATGCGCTGCGCTTCGCCGCCCGAAAGCGTCGTCGAAGATTGTCCGATTTTGATGTAGCCGAGTCCGACATCGAGGAGCGTTTGCAATTTGATTTTGATGTTCGGAATGTTTTCTAAAATCGGCAGCGCGTCTTCAATCGTCGTATCGAGAAGTTTCGCAATCGAAAGACCTTTGTATTTGACAGACAGTGTTTCGCGGTTGTAACGCCCGCCGCGACAAACGTCGCACAGCACGTAGACATCAGGCAAAAAATTCATTTCGATGCGCTTCATTCCGTCGCCTTCGCACGCTTCGCAGCGTCCGCCTTTGACGTTAAAGGAAAAACGTCCGGCTTTGTAGCCGCGTTCTCTGGATTCGGGCAGCATCGCGTAAAGTTCTCGAATCGGCGTGAACAAACCTGTATAAGTCGCCGGATTCGAGCGCGGCGTTCTCCCAATCGGCGATTGGTCGATTTCGATGATTTTATCGACAAATTTCAAGCCTTCAATCGAATCGTGTTCGAGCGATTCCATCGAAGATTTATTTACAAATCTAGCCAGAGACGGATAAAGAATGTCGTCAACCAGCGTCGATTTACCCGAACCGGAAACGCCTGTAACAACCGTCAGAAGTCCGAGCGGAAAAGTTACGTCGATGTTTTTGAGGTTGTGCGCCCGCGCCCCTTTGATTGTGATATTTTTGCCGTTCGGCAGGCGGCGAACTTCGGGAACTTCGATTTTCATTTTGCCCGAAAGGTATTTTCCGGTCAGCGAATTCGCGTTTTTTTCGATGTCCTTCGGCGTTCCCTCGGCGACGACTTCGCCGCCGTGCGTTCCGGCGAGCGGTCCTAAATCAATCACGTAATCGGCTTTTTCGATGGTTTCCGCGTCGTGTTCGACGACCAAAACCGTGTTGCCCAAATCGCGCAATTCGTGCAGAGTTTGGATAAGTTTTTGATTGTCGCGCGGATGAAGTCCGATCGACGGCTCGTCCAGAACATACAAAACGCCGCGCAATTGCGAGCCGATCTGCGTCGCCAGCCGAATGCGCTGACCTTCGCCGCCCGACAAGGTTTGCGACGCGCGGTCGAGCGTCAAATAGCCGAGTCCGACTTGATTCAAAAATCTGAGCCGGTCTTTTATCTCGCGCAAAACAAGTCCGGCAATTTTTTCTTCGCGGGCATTAAGCGCGATTTCATCGAAATTTTCCAGCGCGTTCTCAATTGGAAAACTGACATAATCGTCAATGCCCAGATTTCCGACCTTGACTGCTAAACTTTCCGGCTGTAGACGCTTTCCGCAACACGACGGACACGGCGCGGGCGAAACTAAGTCGTTTAACGCTTCGCGGACTTTTTCCGACGGCGGATTTTCCATTCGCTCGCGCATTGCGCGAACCGCGCCTTTCCAATCCGATTCGTATTTATAGCCGCCCTGTTGGAAAGTCAGACGTTTTTTCGTGCCGTTCCAAAAGGCGTCCCGTATTTCTTCGGGCAAATCGGCAAAAGGCGTTTCAAGCAAATCTTTCGTTTCGCTTTTTAACTTTTTG
The DNA here is from genome assembly GCA_964235785.1 of uncultured Pyrinomonadaceae bacterium. Taxonomy (GTDB): domain Bacteria; phylum Acidobacteriota; class Blastocatellia; order Pyrinomonadales; family Pyrinomonadaceae. Next base: position 181,207 of record CAXSBF010000003.1, read on the forward strand.
CCTTTTGCCTTTTTACTTTTGCCTTCACTTTCTTCTTCCGGCGAAAGCAGTTTATCTTCGCCCGCAAATTTCTCGATAATCGCCTTTAACGCCGACTGCAAAAATTTCGCGCCGGATTTATCGGCATCGTCCAGAAATTTTAATTTACCGACCGCCACGCTTTGGTCAGTCAGAATTTTGGCTGCGTCAATCTGCATCACCGTTCCCAAACCCTGACAGGTTTTGCACGCGCCGTAAGCCGAATTAAAAGAAAACGAACGCGGCTCGAGCGGCGCGATGTTGATGCCGCAATTGATGCACGCCATTTTTTCCGAATAAAGTTTCTCCTCGCCGTCAATGATTGAAACAACCACCGCGCCGCCGGTTAATTTCAGAGCGGTTTTGACCGACTCACTCAAGCGTTCCTTGATTCCTTCCTTGATTAAAAGACGGTCAACGACGACTTCAATCGTATGATTTTTGCGCTTGTCTAATTTGATGTCTTCGTCCAGAGCGCGAAGTGCGCCGTCAATCCGGGCGCGAATAAATCCGTCTTTGTGGAGTTTTTCCAATTCTTTTTTAAACTCGCCTTTGCGCCCGCGCACGAGCGGCGCGAGAATCATCACGCGCTCGCCTTCCGGCAAATCCGAAATATTCGCCACGATTTGTTCCGGCGATTGGCGCGTTATCGGCAAACCGCACTGATGGCAATGCGGCTGCCCGATTGAAGAAAACAATAGACGCAAATAGTCGTAAATTTCCGTAACCGTGCCGACGGTCGAGCGCGGCGAACGCGAAACGGTTTTCTGCTCGATGGAAATCGCGGGCGAAAGCCCTTCGACCGAATCGACGTCGGGTTTTTCGAGTTGGTCTAAAAATTGTCTGGCATATGCCGACAAGGATTCGACGTAACGACGCTGCCCTTCGGCGTAAATCGTGTCGAAAGCCAGAGAAGATTTCCCCGAACCGCTCAAGCCCGTGATAACAGTAAATTTATCGCGCGGAATATCGACGTTGATGTTTTTCAAATTGTGCTGCCGCGCGCCGCGCACCGTGATTTGTTTGATACTCATTCGTGTGTATTACAGATAAAAATTTAGCCTCTAGCCGAAACGATTATCTTAACAATTTGAGTAAGCAAAGAAAAGAGCGGAAAACTATCTGCCTTGATTGCCAAAATTAAAAGTCTCAAACAAACCGTAGAGTTTGTTTGAGACTTTTATAACTGAGGTGGAAAAACTTTATTCGATTGTAGTTCTGATTTCATTTGAGGAAGTGCCGGGCGACCAGATATGCGCCGCTTCATCCGCAATTGCTTCCTCGCTTTTTTCGTTTTCCAAAGCCAGGTTCAGAACCTCGTCAATCATTTCAACCGTATGAATCGTCAAATCCGAGCGCACTTCTTCGGGAATATCAGCCAAATCCTTTTCGTTGTCCTTCGATAAAATTATCGTCTTCAGACCGAAACGATGCGCTGCGAGCATTTTTTCCTTGACGCCGCCGATTGGCAAAACCTTTCCGCGCAGAGTTATCTCGCCGGTCATTGCGACATTGTGTCTGGCTTTTTTGCCGGTTAGAGCCGAGACCATCGCCGTCGCCAAAGTGATGCCCGCGCTCGGACCATCTTTCGGAATCGCGCCTTCGGGAACGTGAATATGCAAATCCTTTTTGTGAAAATCCTTCGGGTCAATTCCCAGAGATTCGGCGCGCGTGCGGATGCAGGTCAAAGCGGCGTGCGCCGATTCCTGCATTACTTCGCCGAGCTTTCCGGTTAATTTGACCGCGCCGCGACCTTTCACCAAAGTTGCTTCGACCTGCAAAACTTCACCGCCGACTTCCGTCCAGGCAAGTCCGTTGACCAAGCCGATTTCGCTTTTTCGGGCAATGTCCTGTTTGCGGAAACGAATCGTTCCGAGAAGTTCGCGCACTTTTTCCGCATCAATCGCTTCTTTAAAACTCTCGTCTTTATTAGAGGCGACAAATTTTCTGGCGATTTTTCTCAAACAGGAACTGATTTCCCTTTCGAGATTTCTGACGCCCGCTTCGCGCGTATAATGGCGAATAACTTCCAACACGCCGTCGTCAGTGAATTTTACTTTTTCAATGTCCAACCCGTTGCCTTCGGCTTGTTTCGGAATCAAATGACGCTTGGCAATTTCCGCTTTTTCGCGTTCGGTGTAGCCGGAAAGCGTCAGAATTTCCAGGCGGTCTTGCAGCGCGGGCGGAATCGTATGCAGGACATTTGCCGTGGCAATAAAGAAAACCTGCGACAAATCGTAATCAACGTCCAAATAATGGTCGCGGAAAGTATTGTTTTGTTCCGGGTCGAGAACCTCCAAAAGCGCCGCCGACGGGTCGCCGCGAAAATCCTTGCCGAGTTTATCAACTTCGTCGAGTAAAATTACCGGATTGATTGTTCCGGCGCGTTTCATCAATTGAACGATTTGACCGGGCAACGCGCCGATATAAGTCCGGCGATGTCCGCGAATTTCCGCTTCATCGTGAACGCCGCCCAAACTGAGACGCACGAATTTTCTGTTCGTCGCTTTGGCGATTGATTTTCCCAAGGAAGTTTTTCCGACGCCGGGCGCGCCGACGAAACACAAAATCGTGCCTTTCGGATTTTTGACGAGTTGACGAACTGCCAAATACTCTAAAATGCGTTCTTTGATTTTTTCGAGTCCGTAATGGTCTTCATTTAAAGTTTTTTCGGCTTCGTTTAAATCGTTAATTTCCTCCGACGTTTCTTTCCAGGGAACGTTTATCAGCCAATCGAGATACGAACGCGAAACGGTCGATTCGGCGGACATCGGCGGCATCGCTTCGAGACGCGCAAATTCCTGCATCGCTTTCTCCTGCGCCTCTTCGGTCATTCCGGCTTCTTCGATTTTCTTTTTCAGTTCGTCGAGTTCGGCTTTATCGTCTTTGCGTCCGAGTTCCTTGTGAATCGATTTGATTTGCTCGTTCAGGTAATACTCGCGCTGATGCTTGTCCATCTGCTTTTTCGTGCGGGCTTGAACCGTCCGGTCGAGCTGCTTTTTCTCGATTTCATTTTCGAGAATCTCGACCAGTTTTTGCAATCGTTCCTGTACCGAAAACAATTCCAGCAATTCTTGTTTTTCTTCAACCGAAATACGCAGGTGAGAACTCATCGCGTCGGCAATCTGCGCGGCGGAAATCCCTCTCAAGGAAGCGTGCAGCGCGTCAGTATAAGCATCGGGCGACGCTCGCAGAAATTGTTCGACCAGAGTGCTGATTCTCTGCAAAAGACCGTCGGTGCGATAACCGGATTCGTCAATGGATTTGACCGGGCGCACAAGCGCGAAAAACATTCCTTCGCTGTCTTGTTCAAAACGCACGGCTTGCCCGCGCTCGCGTCCTTCGACGACGACTTTGATTTGCCCGTTGTCCTGTTTTTGCGCCTGCAAAATCCTGCCCAAAGTTCCGACCGTATAAATCTGTTCGGGATTCGGCTCGTCAACCGTCGCGTCGTGCTGCGTGGCGAGAAAGATGTTTTTTTCGCCGACCATCGCTTCTTCGAGCGCTTTAACCGAACTCGGACGCCCGATTTTGAAAGCCACTTTCGTAAACGGAAAAATAACGACATCGCGGATTGGCACCATCGGAAAACGCTGAATATCCGGCGGCATCTGGTCTGTAAATTCTTGCATAAACCTCTAAAACCTTATTTGTAAATTTGATTTGTTGATGGAGTAAACGCCTATTAGATTCGTAATTTTAATTTTAGAACATTTAAACACAAATTTGCCAATTTCATTGAAAACTTTTTTGTTTAAATGCAAAATGCGGAAAGCCAACCGCTTTCCGCACTCACTTTTTTGTAATCATAATTCTACGCCGCTTCTTCAATTTCGCGCACGACTTCGAGCGCGGGCGCTTTGCGTTCGACCATATCTTTGGTGATTATCAATTCCTTGATTTTCTTTTGCGACGGCAATTCATACATCGCTTGCAGAAGGATTTCTTCCAAAATCATCATCAAACCGCGCGCGCCGACTTTGCGATGAAAGGCTTGTTGAGCGACGGCTTTGAGCGCGTCGTCGGTAAACTTCAGACGCACGTTGTCGAATTCAAATTTGCGCTGATACTGTTTGACTAAACAATTTTTCGGCTCGGTCAGGATTTTAACCAGCGCCGCTTCGTCGAGTTCCTGTAGAACGCCTAAAACCGGAAGCCGTCCGACAAATTCGGGAATCAAGCCGTAATGAATCAAATCTTCGGGTTCGAGTTTGTCGAACGCCTCGTTTTGTCTCTGCTTGCTGGATTTGACTTCGGCTTGAAAACCTAAAGACTTATTGCGAAAACGCTTTTCGACGACTTTTTCCAAGCCGATAAACGCGCCGCCGCAGATGAATAAAATGTTCGTCGTGTCAACCGGACAAAATTCCTGCTGCGGATGTTTGCGCCCGCCCTGCGTCGGAATGTTGGCGATTGTTCCTTCTAAAATTTTTAACAATGCTTGCTGGACGCCTTCGCCCGAAACATCGCGCGTTATCGATGGATTGTCGTCTTTACGGCAAATTTTATCTATTTCGTCAACGTAGATAATCCCGGTCTGCGCTTTTTCAACATCGTTTCCGGCAGCCTGCAAAAGACGCAAAATAACGTTTTCAACGTCTTCGCCGACGTAACCGGCTTCAGTCAAAGTCGTCGCATCAACGATGCAGAACGGAACGCTCAAAATTCTCGCCAAAGTTTGCGCTAGAAGCGTCTTTCCCGTTCCCGTCGGACCGATGAGAAGAATATTTGATTTTTGCAGCTCGACATCGGGACGAATTTTCGTCATCTCGATGCGCTTGTAATGCTGATAAACCGCGACCGACAGACGCTTTTTGGTTTCGTCCTGACCGATAACGTAATCGTCGAGAAACGCTTTTAGCTCTTGCGGCTTCGGCAGCGCAGAACGCACGCTCGCGGTTTCCGATTGCTCGTCGTCATTGATGATTTCATTGCAAATGTCGATACATTCGTTGCAAACATAGACACTCGGTCCGGCAATCAGCTTTTTGACTTCGTTCTGCGATTTACCGCAAAACGAACAGCGCAAAATTTCTTCGGGGCGTCTTATCATAGAATAGTTGATAACTGATAACTGATAACTGATAGTGGAAAATTTTTAACTATCCACTATCAGTTATCAACTGTCCACTACTTTTCGCGGTGTTCGATAACTTCGTCAATCAAACCGTATTCTTTGGCTTGAACGGGCGATAAAATGCGGTCGCGTTCAACGTCGAGTTCGACTTTCTCGTAAGGTTGACCGGAATGGTGCGCTAAAATCCGCGAAGTCAACTCGCGCATCCGCAAAATTTCCTCAGCCATAATGCGAATGTCTGTTTGCTGTCCCGATGCGCCGCCCGACGGCTGGTGGATCAAAATGCGCGAATGCGGGAGGGCAAAACGCTTTCCGTGCGCGCCGGCAGCCAACAGCAAAGCCGCCATCGAAGCGCACTGTCCGACGCAAATCGTCGTAACGTCGTTGCGGATAAACTGCATCGTGTCGTAAATTCCCATCCCGGCAGTTATCGAGCCGCCCGGCGAGTTGATATACAAATTAATATCGCGCTCCGGGTCTTCGGCTTCGAGAAAAAGAAGTTGCGCGACAATCAGATTGGCGACCATATCGTCTATCGGCGTGCCGATAAAGATAATGCTGTCCTTCAAAAGACGTGAATAAATGTCAAACGCCCGTTCGCCGCGCGAAGTTTGTTCGACTACCATTGGAACTAACATAATTTTTTCTCTCTTTTTACAGCTTGAGCAGTTTGTTCAAGAAATGGTTTAACTTATCGGAGATAACTGTTGAAATGATAGCGAAAGCCATCGGGATTTCATTTTACATATTATCTTCAAAATTGCAACCCCAAATGTAGTTAAATTTTCTCAATTACAATTTCACCTTTAACCTATTAAGATTTCTTGGCTGACTTTGCCGATTTTTCCTTCGGCTCTTTATCTTCAGCTTTTTTCTTTTCGGCTATCGGTTTATTTTCCTTGGCTTCTTTTTTCTCTTTAGCTTCCTTCTTTTCTTTTTTCGGTTTATCTTCCGTTTTTTCTGGTTCTTCCTTTTCGACCGGCAACTTGCTTTCGTCAATCCATTCGCCGTCGGTGATTTTCGCGTTTTTCATCAGGGCTTCGACGGCTTTGCGCGTTCGCAGACTGTTGGCGATTCCGTCTTCGCCGCCTTGCTGCGCCATAGAAGCGCGAATGTCTTCGGGCGTAACACGATAATGCCGCGCCATTTTTTGAATTTCTTCGTCAATTTCTTCTTTGAGAACTTCGACGTTTTCCTGTTCGGCGATTTTCTCCAAAAGCATCGCGCCGCGCACGTCTCGTTCGGCTTGGACGCGCATCTGGTTATACGCCATTTGGATAAAATCCTTTTCGACTTTGTTCACGTCAACGCCGCGCTGCTGCAAATCCTGCGCGAAATTGTTCAAAAGGTTACGCGCCTGAACGTCAATCAATGCGTTCGGAATTTCAAATTCGTGGTTTTCGATAAGTTTGGCAATCAAATCATTTCGCACGCGGCTGTCGGCTTCTTCCTTTGCGACATATTCCAAATCGCCGTTCAATTTTCGGCGCAAATCTTCCATTGACTCGAAGTTTTCGCCCAAACTCTGCGCCCATTCGTCGTCGACTTCAGGCAATTCGACTTTGCCGACGCTTTTTACTTTCGCTTTATAATTTACGGTTTTTCCCGCGAGCGCGGGCGAAGTGAATTCCGCCGGATACGCGACGGTAAATTCCTTTTCTTCGTCTTCGACGACGCCGAGCAGATTTTCCGTAAAAGATTTCTCGATTACTTCGTCGCCCAGGAGAATCTCTAAATCGTCGGCTTTTATCGGTTCGGTATTCGGTTCGTCCGGAAACGCGCCTTCCAAATCGACGATTACCGTATCGCCTTCTTCCGATTTACGGTCTTCAACCGGAATCAGTGTTGCGTATTGATGCCTGCGTTCATCAATTATCGCTTCCAGTTCGCCTGCTGCGAGCGGACGAACGCGGCGCACTGCTTCCAGATTTTTATATTCGGGCGTCGGAATTTCCGGCATCACTTCGATGTGCGCCTTCAAAACAACCGGCTGCGAACCGTTTATTTTTAGATTCTCGGCATCGTCCAGATGCAGATGCGGTTCGGCTAACGGATGCAAATCGTTTTCCTGAATCGCTTCAGTAACTTTCGTCGAAACAATTTCCTGCAAAACTTCCGAACGGATTTGTTCCTTAAAACGCATCCGAACGATGTCGAGCGGCGCGTAGCCTTTGCGAAACCCGTCAACCTGCGCTCCCTTGGCGTATTTCCGACTGACTTTGTTATAAACTTCCCTGACCGCTTCCGGTTCAATCTCGATTTTCAATTCTTTCTGCGTCGGGGAAATTTCGGTTATTTCTGTTTTCATTCGTTAAAAATTCGTCTTTATTTGTTATGGAAATCGACGGATACCAGGGCTTTTCCGTCCGATTCGGTTCAAGAAAAGAATAACGAACTTGAATGTAAATGTCGAATGCGAAGTTTTTGACGAGAATCTATTTGGAGTGGTTGGTTTTACAAAAGTAATGCGGTCGAAAAGCGCTGGAAAAACGAAACGAAAACAGAAAAATAAAGGCAGGTTTTTCGTAAAACCGGAAAAACCTGCTGCTTGCAAAAACAAAATTATTAATTCCAATTAAGGGTGAATCGATAACGGTCGGGTCCGCCTTTTTTGTCTACAATCTCGACAATCGTCGTGAAATTATTGCGGCGATTCGGCTGCTGGACGATATAAATTTTCCCGCGCCCGTCTTGTTTATCGACGCTGACATTGGCATTATCGCGCGGCGCGCGACCGTTGAAATTAGCATTGTCGTCGTTGTAACCGCGCCCGCTCATCGTAATGGCGCGAGCGTTGCGGTTACGGATTCTGATTTGCACAACGTCGTCAACCGTTCCGCTCCATTGCATACTCTGGGCGCGAACTGTTTCGACATTTCCCAAAAACACAAAAGCGGCAAAAACGGCAATCGCAAAAGCTGTCATTTTCAATTTTCTCATTTTATTTCTCTCCTTAGATTTTTGATTTGATTTTGACAAATCCGCTTCAAAAGCAAAAACCCGCAAAAAACGAATTCTCGCAATTTGGCAGAAACACGGGAAAGTGATTTGGTGCTGAGAGCGAGACTCGAACTCGCACGCCTTACGGCACTGGCTCCTAAGACCAGCGCGGCTACCAATTACGCCATCTCAGCGCGTTTAGTTTTCAATAGAAAATAGCAAATTGAATTTATCGAATTAACGCGAGAATGTCTAGCGTTGCAAAGTTTCAATAGTGTTTTGATTTGAGTTGCCGGATGATAATTGTTTTTGATGATTATAAAAGTCGTTTGCGATTTTCTAAAAAGCCACCGGGCATTTTGAAACAAATTTCTAATTCAATGATTTCTGCCGTTATGTTTGTCGTTCGCATAAAATCCTTAAATGTTCAAGGCTGGCTTTCTACACGCGTTTATTCATTACTTAGTCCTTACTCTTTTAGACCGATAGCGAGTAACAATGCTTGCGCGTAAATAAGGAACTGATTGAGATGGGGAAACTTGTATTTCACTTGTTATGCTTGAAAGCGCGGGATATTTTTTTAGCGCCATTAGCGTTAGATTCTTGTTGAGAATTTCCCAGTAATCGACCTTATTCGGATAATTGTTTAGAAAATCCTCGATGTCTTTAGCTATTGCTCGAAAGTCCGGATACTTGCTCTCTAATATGCCGTTTTCATAGCTGTATCGAACTTTAATGTTTAGATTGTTAACCTCAGACTGATGATTCATCTTAAAGTCTTGAATCAGGAAAGAAAACTCTTCCGTTAAAAGATCAAAATTTTCATATTTAGAAATTGCTGCCTGTTTAGCGATTATGCCTTTATCCGCAGACACAGATTTTTGCGCCCAAACCGGAACAATAAATAAGGTTAAGATCGCTGCTAAAAAAAGGATTTGTTTCATATTTGAATGATTCGCTAAAATATTTCAAAAATGGTTGTGCTTGAAACTAATAATAACTTTCCAGCAAGCCAAATCGGAATATTGCCAAAATTTCAGAGTAGCTGTGTGATTTTTAAGCCTGATTTATTCGGAGAGGTATTTTCGCTTATATTCTTCCAAGGCTTTGTCCGCGTTTTTCAATTCGCTGATGACTATCGGTTCTCTGTTTTCAATTTGCGGAACTTCCGGTTTTTTGAGCAATTTATAAGCGGCGGTTCCCGCGATGGCGATAACGCCAATCCAAAACAGATACCATAATGCGCTGTAGACGATTCCGATTAATGTAAAGCCGAGCAAGACTGCGAAGAAAATACCGATTGCGATGAGAATAATTTTTGCCAAATTCATTTTGTTAATCCCTTTCACTTTAAAATCATTATTCGTGCAAAATACAAATCTTATCGTATAATTTCAAACATCAATAATCAAACTTTTTGAGGAAACACGAATTGATTTCAAATGGCGCGACGCTTCGAGAAATTGCCGAACGATTAAGTGCCGAATTAAGCGGCGACGGTAATGCGCAAGCAACGGATGTAACGCACGATTCGCGGCAAGCCGGAACGGGTTCGGTGTTTGTCGCCGTGCGCGGTTTGACGATGGACGGACATCGTTTCGTCCGGGACGTAATGCGGCGCGGCGCCGTCGGCATCATATCGGAACTCGACGCGCCGGAAAATTTCGGCGGCGCGTGGCTGAAAGTTTCCGATGCGAGAAAAGCGCTCGCGCAAGCCGCCGCGGTTATCAACGGAAATCCTTCACACCAATTAAAATTAGTCGGAATAACCGGAACGAACGGCAAAACCACGACGACCTATTTAGTTTTCGCGCTTGCCGAAGCCAACGGCGAAAAAGGCGCGATGCTGACGACGGTCGAATACCGCATCGGCGATAAATCAGAACCGGCTGTTCGCACGACGCCCGAAGCGTCGGACACCAATCGTTTTTTGCGGCAAGCGGTTGAAGAAAATTGCCGAATGGCTGTAATGGAAGCTTCTTCGCAGGCGATTGATTTGCATCGCTGCGACGCGCTTCGCTTTCGAGTCGCGGTTTTCACGAATCTCACGCGCGACCATCTCGATTATCACGAAACGATGGAGAATTATTACGACGCGAAAAAACAGTTATTCGACGGACGCCTTGGCGAAAAACCAGTGTCGAGCGTGATAAATATTGACGACGAATACGGCGCGAGATTGGCGAAAGAATTAAAAAAGAACAATCAAAGAGTCATAACCTTCGCGCAAAACAATTCGGCGGATTTGACGGCGAAAGACATAAAAGTTTCTCTCATAAAAGGCACGTCTTTTTTACTCAAAACCCCAAACGGCGAAAAAAATATCACGTCGCCTCTGGTCGGCAAACCGCACGTCTATAATATGCTGGCGGCAACGGCGGTTTCTTTGGAACTCGGTTACGATTTGGACAAAATCAGTGAAGGCTTAAAAACCTGCGTCGGCGCGCCCGGACGATTCGAGCGAGTCGCGCACGACGGCGATTTTGCGGTTGTGGTCGATTACGCGCATTCCGACGACGCGCTCCTTAATACATTGAAGACGGCGCGGGACTTAACCGGCGGCAAAATCATCACGGTTTTCGGCTGCGGCGGCGACCGCGATAAAACGAAACGCGCTCCGATGGGCGAAGTCGCCGGAACACACAGCGATTTTGTGATTGTTACATCCGACAATCCGCGCACTGAAAATCCTCTGAAAATCCTTTCCGAAATCGAAGTCGGCTTGAAACGAACAAACTGTCCGTATCTGATAATCTCCGACCGGCGCGAAGCAATTCATCGAGCAATTCAAAAAGCGGGACGAGACGATGTAGTTTTAATCGCCGGCAAAGGACACGAAACTTATCAGATTGTCGGGGGCGAAAAGTTTCATTTCGACGATCGAGAAATTGCGAGGGAAGCGTTGGAAAACTTAAACGAGGATTAGCCGCAAAAAGGCGCAAAAAACACAAAAGGAATAGAATTAAAAACAAAACCTCGGCATTAAATAAAGATTTTTAATTTTTTGTATTTTTTGCGCCTTTTTGCGGCTATTTAAACTTTCCGAAGCCTGTCAACAAATTTTTCGAGGAAATCTTTTTGCGCCGCTGACAACTCGATAAACCGTAAGGCGAAGCCGATTTCATAAATATGATTGACGACTTCGCCCCAGAATTGAACCTTCATTCCGTCAGCCAGAGGCAGAAAAACCTTGACGTTTTCGCCGTCTTCGACTTCGCCCGAACATAACACAAAACAGCCTTGAATGCTGATGTCGCTAATCGTGCCCGGCTTTCTACCTTTTGCGCCTTCCCAATCAATTTCGATATTGACGACAACACGCTCGATTGCGCGTCGCTCGCTGCCGCTTCTTCTGTCTTTTATCATAATAATCAGAAGCAAGATGTAAGAAGTAAGCAGATTAATGAATCTCTTCCTGCTTCTTACTTCTTCCCAAATAATAATAAACGGGCAAACCTAAAGCAATCAACAAGATTCCCGCAAAAGATTGTTTCGGACTTGTCCAAATCGTGTTTATTAACAGCCAACCGGTGACCAGTAAAAATATGATAGGCACAATCGGGTAACCGAATGCTTTATAAGGTCTTTCGGCATCCGGGAATTTTTTACGAAAGACGAAAACCGAAGCGGTTACCAGCGCGTAAAAAATCCATAAGCCGAAAATCACATAATCGGTCAAAGTATCGAACGAACCCGACAGAGCCAGCAGACAAGCCCAAATTCCCTGCACGATTAACGCGCCGACCGGAACGCGCGTGCCGCTCGAAAGCCTGCCGAGCGACTGAAACATCAAACCATCCTGCGCCATCGCATACGGTACGCGCGCTCCGGTTAAAATCGAGGTGTGCAGCGTCCCGATGCTCGACGCCATCAGCCCCGCCGCCATCAAACTGATTGCGCCCGCGCCTAAAAATCTGATTGCGACTTCCCTCGCAACCGATGAATCTTTGGAAACGCTCGCAATTTGCGTCGGGTCTAAAATATAAAAATAAGCGATGTTCACAAAAACATACAAAGCGATAACTAAAATCGTGCCGCCGATAAGGGCAATCGGGATATTTTTCTGAGGATTTTTCACTTCGCCCGCGACTAATGTTAAATTGCTCCAGCCGTCATAACCCCAGAGCGCGCCGAGCATTGCCGCGCCGAAACCCGACGCGAAACTTACGCCCGCGACGCCGTATTTGACCGACACATCTTCGCAAGTTCCGCCGCTGTTCAGCATCGCAAAGTGCGCGAAATTTCCGTCCGCCAGCAGAAACGCTCCGAAACCGACGAGCAGAATCAAAGCGATTTTCACGACTGTAAAATATGTCGCAAGCTGACCGGCGACCGAAACCGAAGCGCAGTTTATCGTCGTGATAATGACAATCATCATCACTGCCACAAGTTGAAGCGAAGTCAGTTCGTATTGATAGTTGAAGATATTTGTCGTGAATATAGTTTGTTTGAGTTTCCCGCCGAGAAAATCGTTCAGAAAAATCGCAAACGCAACCGCGACTGATGCTTGGGAGCCGGTTTTACCGATAAAAATCTGCATCCAGCCATACAGAAAACTCCAGACTCGACCGTAAGCGTCGCGCAGAAAAACGTATTCGCCGCCCGCTTCCGGCTTCATCGCCGAAAGCTCGGCGTAAGTCAGCGCTCCGGCAAGCGACAGAAGTCCCGCCGCAATCCACACGACGATTACCCAAATCGGACTTCCGACATTGCAGGTCATCGCCCGCGCTTTGAGAAAAACGCCCGTGCCGATGACGTTCCCCAAAATAATCGAAATCGCCGCGATTAAGCCGAGACCGCGCACTAATGTAATTTTATTCGCTGAATTTGAAGTCATAATTTTCGGATGAAAAAATTTATTTAACCACAGATGCACACAGATTAACACAGATAATTTTGGGAAAATAAGCTGGAAAGCCAAGATTGTCAAATTAAAGAAGCCGTCTGACATTCATTTTCCATCCCGTCCCGATTTATCAATTTGTAATCTGTGTCTATCTGTGTTTATCTGTGGTTTCAAAATCCGGCAATGCGCGAAATTCAAATTACAGCCGACCGATTGGTTTTGTCTCTGCTCAAACTTTCCGAGCAGAGAGAAGTTTGCCTGCTCGACAGTTGCGGCGTTTCGCACCTCGGCTCGCATCTTTTGATTGCGGGAATCGAACCCGTTGAGACATTGAATATCACAAATAAAAATCCTGCCGTAACGCTCGAACAATTTGACGAAAAACTTGCTCAACCCGATTCAGCCTGCATCTTTACGATTTCCTATGACTTTGGATTGAAGCTCGAAAACATCAAACCGCGCGAGAAGGAATTTCCCTCTTTGGACGAACCGGATATTTTTCTCGCCGTTTATGATTGTTTGATAATTCACGATTACGACACAGGCAAAACCAGGATTGGCGGCAACGCGAAAAAGTTCGATAAAATCGAAAAGGAATTGTTTAATTCGGTAAAGTCTGCAGATTATGAAAACTTTGAAAACTCCGGCACATCAAAAACCACCTCTAACTTTACGCGCGAAAACTATGTTTTAACGGTCGAGAAAATTCAGGAATTTATTAGGCGCGGCGACACTTATCAAGCCAATCTAACGCAGCAGATACGCGCTGAATTACCTGAGAATTTGAACGCGCAAAAAATCTTTTGGTCATTGCGAAAATCACATCCCGCGCCGTTTGCCGCTTTTATCAAACGCAGCGCCGATTTTGTTGTGAGCATCTCGCCCGAAAGGTTTCTCAAAGTCCATAGTCCACAGATTTCGACCTCGCCGATAAAAGGAACGCGCCCGCGCGGGAAAACCGAAGCCGAAGATTTATTTTTGCAGAATGAATTGTTAAATAGCGAAAAAGATCTGGCTGAAAACGTGATGATTGTCGATTTGCTGCGTAACGACATCGGCAGAGTTTGCGAATTCGGCAGTGTTGCGGTTGAAAAACTTTGCGATTTGGAAACGCATCCGACGCTTTTTCACCTTGTTTCAACCGTATCAGGCAAATTGCGAGAGAATGTGAATTTTTCCGACATAATCAAAGCCGTTTTTCCGTGCGGCTCGATTACGGGCGCGCCGAAAAACCGCACAATGCAGATTATTGACCGACTCGAAACCGCCGGGCGCGGACTTTCGATGGGCGCAATCGGTTATTCAATTCCAAATTCCAAATTCCAAATTCCAAATTCCATTGATTTGAGCGTGGCAATTCGCACAATGGTTATTCGCGGACGCGAAGCCGTTTTTAATGTCGGCGGCGGAATCGTAATTGACAGCGATGCGGAAGACGAATATGCGGAATCGCTTCTCAAGGCGCAAGCGTTGTTAAAGGCAATTAACGGAAAATTGTAATAAATAATTCGTCGGGAACTTTTTGTGTTCTTCGGTGTCTAATCGGGTAAATCTTTTTACAAAGGAGAAATGCCGGTGAACAACAAACCCAATATCAATGTAACGCCATTGATTGATGTGCTGCTCGTACTCTTGATAATTTTTATGGTCGTCTCGCCGCTCAAGCCGGCTAATTTTAAAACGAAAATTCCGCAGGAAACAAAACAAGGCGGTGAACCCAACATTCATACTTTAGTTGTCGCGCTCAATTCGGATTCGACGCTGAGGCTCAATACGGAAAATGATTTAGGCACGGTTTCCGAACCCGACAAGTTGATTAACCGTCTCTCAAAGGTTTTCAAAGAACGCGCGGCAAATCACGTTTTTTCCGAAGGCGCGGAATTTAGAACTGATTTAACGGAAGCCGAGAAACTTGAAAAAACCGTTTTTATCAAAGCGCCGCGCTCGATTGATTACGGAAGCGTAACAAAAGTCATTGACGCGGTAAAAATCGCGGGCGCAAATCCGATAAGTTTGCAAATTGACGACCTTAATTAAATGAAGCCTGTGCCTAAATCATCGCGTAGCGATGTGTTGAATTTAGCCGTGTCTTTTAAGGCACGGTTATTAAAGTATCAAGGTGTGCGTCGCGTCAGCGACGATTGAATTGAAGATTTTTTCAATCGTCGTTGACGCGACGCGGTAAAATTCTCGTCCGTTTTCCGTGCCTTAAAAGACACGGCTAAATTCAAGTAACCGCTACCGCGGTAAAATCAAAGACTTTATTTATGCACAGGCTTCAGTTAATTTAGAACTGAGAAATGAGAAGCAGGCAGGTAAAATCAATAGAAAATTTTCTATCAACTATTCTCAATTCTCACTACTCACCTCTGATTTACCAACACAAATTTTATGTTATAATCTTCCTGCCTTAAGCAAGGCGACTTTGCATCTAATATCTCGTTTACTCTCCTCCTCGAACGATTGCGATGGTGAACTATTATCAGGTTTTAAATGTTTCACCGAAGGCGTCAAGCGTCGAAATAAAATCGGCGTATCGCCGCCTGGCGCGAAAGTTTCACCCCGACGTTAACGACGGCGCGGAAACGGCTTCGCGCGAGTTTGCAAGAATCGCTAAAGCCTACGAAATTCTGGGCAATCCGCAGGAACGCGCCAATTACGACCGCCTGATTCTCAAGCAAAAATACAGCGATTTATCAAAAGGCGATTCGCTTTTTAATTCCGAGAACCTACACGCCAAACGCTGGCGGCAGATGGCGTATGAACGCCGTTATAATGAAATCATCGACCGGATGATTGCCGACGAACGGCGCGAGTCCCTGGCGCTGCAAAAAGTGATTTTTCCGACCGTCGCGCTTTTCCTCTCGACCTGTTTCGTAGCGATTTTCAAACCGACGTTTTGGAGAAATTCGCACGTCGTCGGAAAAATCGTTCTTTTGTCGCTTTTCGTCGTCGGCATCGTTCATCTTGTCAAACGCCTGCGCTCGGCGTTTGAACGCTATACTTACACGAGCGAAGCCATCCACGATTCGATTCTCGACGGTAGTGAGCCGGTTCAAAAACCTTACAGCAGATTTGCGGCAATTAGTTTTCTGGTCGTCGGTTTCGGCTTGAGTTTAGGCATCGGATTGCTTATCGGAAATTATTTCGGAACGGTTTTTTCGGCGGCTTTGCCGAGACTTTCATCTGCTTCCTTAAATCTCGATTTACTTTTCTATCCGCCGATTGCCGTGCTGCTCGTCGATTTGATGCACAACTTCGCATCCCGAGTCGATTGACGAGCGACTTGCTTGACAAGCCTTTTTTCAGCCATTATACTTTGTAGTTTCTCTTAGTTAGGGAAATTTTTCACTTTGTAATTTTAAGATAAAACGGAGAGATTTTTAATGCCGAATCATAAATCATCGGAAAAGCGCGTCAGGCAAACAGAGAAGCGTCGCGCGATTAACCGAAACAATCGCAGCAAGCTGACGACACAGATAAAGAAACTGCGGACGGCTTTAGCGCATAACGACCGGAATTTAAGCCAGGAACTGCTCAATCCGACCGTTTCGCTGATTGATAAAGCGGTCAACAAAGGAACTTTGCACAAAAACACGGCGGCGCGTTACAAATCGCGCTTAACGTCGCACGTCGGCAATTTAGGCAAATAAAGTTTTTACCTCGCAGCTTCATAGTTTTCTCCTTTAATTTGGAACGGAGGCAAGTTATTTTCAGACTTGCTTCCGATTTTTTGTTTAAAGTAAGGTTATAAATCGGTTAGCTCGCAAACCAGCATTTCAATTTGCAGACGCGAGCCGACTGTGCCGCCGCCGCCGATTGAATTTTTTATCGCTACATCGGTTCGGGCAATTCGCTGCATAACGTTCGTGAGTTTTTCCGTCTCGGCGCGGCGAGCGGTCGCCAGAAAATCCTCTTGTTTGCCGTAAGGAAGCCGCATAATTCTGGCGACTTCGCGGCGTTCGACGCCTTGCCGCATCAATTCCTTCGACATCAAAAGACGGCGCAAGTTGCTGGCAATCAAGCCGAGCAACATCAAAGGCTCTGCGCCGTCGTCCAGAATTTTTTTCAAAATTTGCAAGGCGCCTGCTTTATTTTTTGTGAGCAGCGAATCGGTCAAATCAAAATTGGAAAGCTCGCGCGAATTCGGAACCAACGATTCGACCAAATCAAAAGTAATCAATTTATCGGGCAGAGCGGCAACAGCAAGTTTTTCAACTTCGACGGTAAGGCGCCGGACGTTGTTTCCGACTAATCCGATTAAATGCCGCAACGCTCTTTCGTCGGCGTCAGCCTTGAGTTCCTTCAACTTAGTTTTTGCCCAGGAAATCAGCTCGGCATCTTCCAACGCTGTAAATTCGACCGCGACGCTCTTTTCCAAAAGCAGTTTCGAGATTTTGCGGCGTTTGTCGAGTTCGTCGGCAATGAAAATGACGATGGAAGTTTCCGACGGACGATTTAAATACGCCGTTAAAGTTTCTTCGTCTTCCTCGCGCAAATTATCTTTACTGCCGCTTGCCGAAACAACGACATCGGTAATTTTCACAACACGGCGCGAAGAAATCAGCGGCAACTGCTCGGCGGAAGCGAGCGCGTGGCGAATTTCCGAATTATTCAAGCTGTGTTCGGTTTCATTAAATTCTCTCAAAGAAGAATCCGCCAGAACCAAATCGGCAATCGTTTTCGCCGCCAAATCGCGCAGGAAAGTTTCCGCGCCGAACAACAAATAAACCGGCGCAAACTCGCGTCGTTTTATCTGATTGCGTAAATCTTCACGCGAAAGAATACTCATAAAATAGCCGCAAAAAAGCGCAAAAAACGCAAAATATTTTATTCCTTATTTAAGACATACTTTTTTATTTGCAGTTTTATTGCGCCAAAATTTATCAACAAACCGTGTTCGATTTTCGACGAGCGCAGGTAGCTGAGAATTTGAGCGATGTTTTCATCGGTTAAATCTCGACCGGCTTTTAATTCTATAACCAAACAATCTTCGACAAACAAATCGGCAAAATAATCGCCGATTATTGTTCCGTCCTCGTCATAAACTTTTAGAGGAAATTGCTGTTCAACTTTCAAACCGATTTTTCGCAAACGGTGCGCTAAAGCATTTTCATAAACTTTCTCAAGATGTCCTGATTTATGGTAACGATGAATCGCAAAACTTGTTTCTCTTATCACATCACAAAGTTTAAAGATTTTATCGTCGTGAATATTCATTTCTTCCCTCTTTACACCCTCTCTGGCAAACCTCAGTTCGAGGTTAAACAAAAACAATAAAAGAATTGCCGCAAAAAGGCGCAAAATTCGCAAAAAACAACACAGAAAAATTCTTTTTGTGCTTTTTGCGCCTTTTTGCGGCTATTTCTTGTTTTCTTTAACGCCTAAACCGTTGACAATGGTCGAGACGACCGATTCGGCAAACGCCCGCGCCATTCGCTCGACCGCCGGGTCTTCTTCGTTAAAAAACGAGCGCGGGTCTTGGGAAAACTCGAACGAATCACGAAAAATAAAATTTTGATTATCGTAAATAACCTTGTTTTCTCCTAAATCTCTAATCGTTACCGCCGCGACAATCGTTACTTCATAGACTCTCGCCCGTCCTTGATTGTCGAGCAGCACGCCGGAGAAATTAAAATCGCGGATTGTGCCTTCGACAACCGCGTCCGCGCCTTCACGCGAACCTTGCACGGCTAAACCTCGCCCGCGCCTGATAATTTCTTTGCTGACGGCTTCGGTAAAATGCGACTCGACACGGTAACGCGCGCCTTTGACTTCAAATTGAAACTGCGGAACGGCAATGGTTTTGATGCGTTTAGGCAAACCGGTTTCGGTTTCGGGTTTATAGCATTCGGTAAAGCCGGAAACAAACAGAAAGAGACAAAAAATTGCGGACAAACGAATGAATTTCATAATTGTTTTTCGACTGCTTTGACAACCTTCAGCATCTCAACAGTCGCTTTGACATCGTGAACGCGGACGATTTTTGCGCCGTTCCAGACGGCGATTGCCGCGCTTGCGAGGCTTCCCTGTAACCTTTCCGAAGTTGGAACATCGCCTAAAATTTTTCCGACGAAAGATTTGCGCGAAGTGCCGACGAGCATCGGAAAATCTGAAAACTCTTCGCAAATTTCATTGAATTTGGCAATGAGTTCCAAATTCTGCTCGAAAGTTTTGCTGAAACCGATGCCGACATCGAGCGCGATATTTTCTTTTTTTACGCCGTAATTTTCAGCTTTTGCGATACTTCGCTGAAAATCGTTCGAGACTTCGCGCAAAATATCTTCGACCGGTTTCTGCCTGTGCATCGTTTCAAAGTCGCCGCGCGAATTCATCAAAACCAGTCCGGCGTTTGCCCGCGCCGCGATTTCGCCCAGGCGATTATCAAAGCGCAGACCGGAAATATCGTTGATAATTTCAGCGCCGCAAGTTATCGCAGCATCAGCAACTTCTGATTTACTCGTGTCAATCGAAACTGGAATCTCAAACCTTTTGACGATTTGCGCGATGAGCGGAACGACACGCTGAATTTCTTCTTCGATAGAAACTCTTTTGCTGTTCGGGCGTGTGGATTCTCCGCCGATATCCAAAATGTCCGCGCCTTCTTCGATAAACTTTTCGGCTTGTTTTAAGGCTTCATCAACGGAAAAAAACTTTCCGCCATCTGAAAAGCTGTCGGGCGTCCGGTTCAAAACCGCCATTACCAGAGTTTTTTCGCTAAAGAAAAGTTTGCGTTTCGATGTCTGCCAGTAACCTTTCATTTTTCAAACGCGCACGGCGGAAACGGTTTTGAATTGTTTTTATTTGCGGTATTTTGAAACTTACTCGATAGTCATTTTGGCAACATCCAAAATCGGATAACGCCTAATCGTGCCGTCGTTTGAAATTACCGTCAAAACGCCTTTGTCAACCGAGACTTTAACAACCTCGGTCATCGAGCGTTCGATGCGCGTTCCGTCTTTGAGCAAAATAATCAGATGCACATTTTCGAGCGGATTCGGCTCTTTCGCTTTTTTGGATGCGGCTTTCGGATTGGATTTCGCAGTCGTTTCCGCATTATTTTCAGAATTGTTTTTCTTCGCCGCTTTGTTTGTTTTGGCAACCGATTTCCCTTCGGTTTCTCCCGTCGGTTTTTCGGTATCTGTTTTCGGTGTTTCCTTGACGACGTTATCGGTAACAATCACCGTCGGCGCGGGTTTTTCCTGGTCTTCGACTTCGCTCTTTTTAGCAACGGCTTCTTCTTTTGTTTCTTCGATCTTGCTCTCTAGCGCCGCATTTTCCTTGACCTCCGCTTTCGTCGGCTGGCTTTCGTCGCTTGAGACTTCTTTTTCCTTTGCATTTCGCTTATTTTCCGCCAGGTCTGAAGGTTTTTTTCTTTTCGGTTTTACTTCCTTTTTGGCAACTGTTTCTTTTGGCGGCGGCAGTGGTTTCGATTTTACTTCGAGAATTGTGCCGACGGAATTGACGCGCACGTCCGTTTGGTTTTCGGATTTAACTTCCGGCGCGTCGGGCGCAGTGTTTTCGGCGCTTGCCTGGACAGGCTCGAAACTTCCGGCAAATTTTATCCGAAAAGTCGCTGCATCGTCGTTCGGCGAACGTCCTTCGACGCGCAAAATAAGTTTTGCAGGCTGCCGCAGATAAACCACTCGACCTGTCTCATTTGTCTTATCGTCAGCATAAATCGTGATTTTGGTTAAAGGTTTTAAATTTCCGACAGTAAAAATATCAACATCACCGTTAAAATTAGTCGTCTGAACATTGATAAAAACGTCGCCTTGACCGCCGCCGAAAACGTAAAAATAATCGGTCAAGCGAGCATCGCCGACATCCCGCGCCGCAATCCGCCCGCTAATTTCGTTTGAATTTACGGCGGTCGGATAGCTTTGATTAGTCGATTGCGCCGACGCTGCGGAAATTAAAAATGCAAAATGTAAAATGCAAAACAAAATCCGAAAATTTTTAATTTTTAATTTTGAATTTTTCATTATAAGTCTTTTCTCAAATGCACGAGCCGCGAGGTTTCTTCATAACCCAAACTTTGATGCGCCGTCAAACTGAGTTCGTTTCCGATTTCCGCGTCCGAAGCCATCTCCGCGCAGCCTTTGCTTTGCGCCCAATCTTCCGCTGCTTTTACTAATTTTCCCCCGACGCCTTTTTGTCTGTAATCCGGTTCGACAAACCACCCTTCCAAATACCCGACATCTTCGCTGTGGCAATCTTCGACAAACGGTCGAATGCTGGCTTCTAAAAATCCGACGAGTTTTCCATTGGATGTTTCGGCGATTAAAACGAGTTGCGTTTCAATATGCTCGAAAATATCACGCATTTCGATTTTGTGTTCTTCGTCGGTTGATTCGTCCCAAAGCAATTTTCTGAGCCGAAACCATTCGGCAATGTCCTTATCGACTAACCGGCGCACTCTGAAATTTTCTTTCGTCATTAGTAAAGTGATTTTAACAGTCTTGTTTCGAGACAACAACAGTCAACAAAATTAAGAATTAAGAATAAAAACTTTGAAGATGGAAAAAGCCGAGCAGTTAAACTCGGCTTTCTGTGAATTTCAGAATTGATTCAATTTGGCAAGCACAATAAAGAATTAAGAATTTTGATTTTTAATTCTTAATTCTTAATTCTTAATTACTCCGCGCTTCCGGCTTTTGCCGTGTTTGCTTTGTCCTGCAAAATTTCCAGAGCCTTTTTCATTTGCAAATCTTCCTGAATTTGTCTCGGCTGTTCGACTTTTGGTGTCGGTGCTGGCGTCGGCGTCGCTTGCGGATTCGGTTGTTGTTTTGCTTGCTCCTGCTTGTCAATCAAGTCTTCGACTTCCAAAGGTTCGGGCGTTTCGGGACGTTTGACTTCGATTGAAGGCTTGACGCCGGAATTTGCGCGTTCGGTGTTCAGAAAAGGCGTGCCATTTGCCGAAGCCCATTTTGCGGTCGTCAGGAGCAAACCGTCGCCGCCGCGCAGGGTGAACAATTGCTGCTCGGTTCCCGCCCCGAAACTCCGTTCGCCGACGACTTCACCGCGCCCGCGTTCTGAAATCGCCGAAGCGACGACTTCCGCCGCGCCGGAAGTTCCCAAATCAATCAACGCGACGACTTTTCCATCGAAAATGTGTTTGGCGGGAACGGCGGCAAAAGTTTTCGTAACTTTATTCTCGCGCCCGACAACTCCTGCTAAATTTCCGTCTTTGATAAAAAGATTTGCCGTCTCGACGGCTTCATTCAAATCGCCGCCCGCGACGCCGCGCAAATCGAGAATAATTTTTTGCACGCCTTGTTTGGCTAAATCCTGAACGTGCGTTTTGATGTCGGCGGCTTCGCCTTTTTCGAGACTGAAAATCTTGATGACGCCGATTTTGCCTTCTTCGATTTTGGCGGAAGATTCGGGTATTTTGTATGCGCCGCGCGTGACGGCAATCGTTTGCGGTTTGGCGCCCGCGCGCAGAACGCGCAGATTTACTTTGGAATTCGCATCGCCCGTCAAAAGCTGTCTGGCATCATAAAGCGAAATGTCGCGCGTCGCTTTGCTTTCAATATACTCGACAACATCGCCCGCCTTTAATCCGGCTTTATCAGCCGGTGAATCTTTGACGACCGAAATAATATACAGATAAGACGAAACTTGCGAAAACTCCGCGCCGATGCCGACTTTACTGGTTGTTTTGTTCGCCTGATAATCCTTCACTTGTTCGGCGGTCAGATAAGACGAATACGGGTCGAGTCCGTAGGCAAGCCCGCGCAGCGCGCCCGCGCGAACTTTTTCCAAATTCGGCTCGTCAACATAATCGTTTTGAATATGCTGCAAAACCGATTCAAAAATACGAATCTGCGCTCCGGCGTCGTTTATCGGCTGCTGCGCGAAAGTCGGCGCGAAATTCCCCAGCAAACCGCCGAAAATTGCGTATAAAGAAATTACGAACGAAACAAGAACGATGATGAATTTTCCGCGAAATGACATTCTTTAAACCTCTTTTTAGTGGATAACGGATAGTGAATAATAGATAATTAAAATGATTTCAGAACATTATCCATTATCAATTATCCATTTTACATTTTTTTGTGCAAGACAAGGAAACAACTAATCAAACGGAATTTACAGATGTTTCTCGCGCGCCGACGAGCGGCAGATTGCTCGCGCTCGATTTAGGCACGAAACGCATCGGCGTTGCCGTCAGCGACGAGCTGCAATTGACGACTCGCGCCGTCTGCATCATTGAACGCAAAAGCTGGAAAAAAGTTCTCAAACAAATCGTTTCCTTTCTGGATGAGTTTGATGCCATCGGTTTGGTTTTGGGTTTGCCGTATAACACGGACGGTTCGGAAAGCGAAATGTCGATTGAAGCCCGACGTCTGGCGAGAAATTTTTCGCTGTCGCTCGACGTTCCCGTCTTTTTGCAGGACGAGAGAGTTTCGACCTATGACGCGCGTGGTCATTTATGGAAACTCGGTTTGAGCGAAAAAGAAGTTCGGCAAAGAGTTGACAGCGAAGCCGCCGCGATAATTCTGAGCGACTTTATCGAACTGCGAAACAGCCGAAAACACAAAATTTGATAGCCGCAAAAAGGCACAAAAGGCACAAAATGTTTCATACAAAAATATTTTGCGATTTTTGTGCCTTTTTGCGGCTATTGTTTTCAAATACAAAAATCTATTGCGGTTTCATTACAACCATTTCGGTTGACGCTTTTAAGATTGCCGATTGACTGAACGGAAAAATCGGTGTTTTGCCCGAATACCAGGCGTCGAGCTGGTCTTTGTAATGCGGCGATTTCGGGTCGCCGCTTTCGCCCGTCGGAATAACGTGGCGCGTCGCGTCCCAATTTCCCGGCGTTGCAATAAATCGCATCGAAACATTTGCCCCGACATTCGGCGTCGCCGCCGCGCTGCCCGAACCGATGAGCGGAAGTGCCGGGATAGCGAATTGTCCGCCAATGAGCGGAGCGACGACAAGCGGATGATTAAAGCGGATTTTTCCGGCTTCGCCCCAAGTCCATTTCGCTTCGTCCGCGCCGAATCTTTTCGTCAAATTCGCGCGCGCTTCGGTTTCGTTTGCTTTTAATAAATCCGCATAGCTTGCAAATTCCTTCGGAAGCCATTTTTTCGGTTTTTCCCTTAAAAGTCGCTCGATAAAATTTCCTTCGTTTGCCCAGCCGATATTTTTCAATTGTTCCGCGCCGAACGCCGCCGTTAAAATTTGATTGCGAAACGAATTGCGGATTTCATTGACGACGAGCGCGGCTTTGGAATCTGAAGTCATTCGCCCGTCCCACGCGCCGAGCAATTTCAGAGTTTCTTCGCTCGCGGCTTTTTGAGCGACGATTTCTTTGGCAAACAGTGAATTCAAAATGCTGAAAGTGTCGTATTGAAAATCGCTCATATCGTCGGCGGTCAATTTTGATTTCGACGACAGCAATTCATTGAGCCGCGCCGCGCGAAACGGCACATAAATCCGCGCAATCAAATCGTGATATTTGTAGGAAGTTCCGATTGTGCGCTGATTTGCCGTGACGATATAACCGCTCGGCGGATTGTAAAGATTCGGCAAATCTTCAAACGGAATCATTCCCGTCCATTCACCGTCGTTTGTCGCGCCGTTGTATGGCACGCTGCCGTCGCCCGTTCTGCGAATCGGCACTCTGCCCGCCGCATACCAACCAATATTTCCAGAGGTGTCGGCGTAAATAAAATTCTGCATCGCGCCGCCGTAAAATTTGAAACCCTTTTTGAAATCGTCCCAATTTTTGGCGTGATTAACGAAATAAAACGCTTCGAGTTCGTTGTTTTTCGCATCGAACGCCGTCCATCTCAGAGCGTAACGCTTGCCCGCGTCTTCAAAGAAAATCACGCCGTTGCGCGTCGTTACGACATCGAGCGCGACGGTTTCGGTTTCCGTTTTCAAAGGATTTTTACGAACCTTTATTTCTTCGCGGCGCGTTTGCGCGGTTTCAAAACCGTTCGGAGTTTTGTAGCGCAGCGGATTTGCCGCATCGAATTCTTCCAGATACAAATCCTGCACGTCCGGTCCGACATTTGTCGCGCCCCAGGCGATAGTTTCGTTATGACCCAAAACCACGCCGGGCGAACCGGGAAACGTCACGCCCGCGACTTTCAGATTCGGCGCGGTCAAATTCACCAGATACCAAATTGCCGGTTCGGACGCCTGCAAATGCGGGTCGTTTGCCAGAAGCGGTTTGCCGTCAGCGGTTTTCTTGCCCGAAACAACCCAGTTGTTGCTCGCCGCTAAATCTTCGGCGTAAAAACCGATTCTTTCGAGCGATGATTTCCGAACATTTTCCGCTTGCGCCAAAGCGGATAAGAGTTGAGAGTTGAGAGTTGAGAGTTGAGAGTTTGCTATTTCTTCCGACTTTGAACCTTTAACTTTGAACTTTGAACTTTGAACTTTATCCTTTCCAAAAAGTAAAACATCGTAATTCGAGCGCGGGTCAAACATCTCGGCGCGTTTGTCCGCCGGAATCAGCGCTTTGACTAAATCCTGCTGCCAGCTCGAACTCAAGCCGTCGGACAAAATCTTGCCGATTAAAATCGAATCCGTCACGCGCCACTCGCGAGGACGATACTGCAAAATCTGAAACTCGACGGGAAAGGATTTATCGTCGAGCGAGGCAATATAAGCATTCACGCCGCGAGCGTAGTTTTCAAGCGCGGCGCGAACTTCCGGCTGCATCAGCGGAACAGTATCGGCGGCAATTTTCGCAAACCCGAATTTGCGCCAGCGTTTGTCTTCCTCGAGCCGCGTCGCGCCGAAAATTTCCGATACCTCGCCGCCCGCCACGCGCCTGAACAAATCCATCTGCCACAGACGGTCCTGCGCCGTGATAAAACCTTGTGCAAAATATAAATCGGCTTCGGATTTGGCTTCGATATACGGAATGCCGCGACCGTCGCGCCTGACAACGACGTTTTCCTTCAAACCCGCAACCGACAAAGTTTTATCAACCTGAGGCGCGGCGGTTTGCGCCCGACAAGTCGCCGACATTATTAACAGAACAACTAAAAGCCAAATTTGATTTGATTTGATTTTCATAATTTTTTATATCTTCAGCGTCTTTACGCTTTTTCAACATAATTGCAATATCTTCGGTTTATAAGTTAAACTTTCACGGTCTTTGAAGCAAATTATTTCCGGAGAGAAGAAGTGAATTTATTAAAAATCGGCTTAATTTTATCGGCAATTTTATTATTTGTCATCGCCTGCAATCAAACGAATACGACCAATTCAAATTTAGCGAGCAACACCGCCGTCGCTGCAAACGCGAACACGACAATCGCCGCGCCGACTGCCGTGCCGGACGAACTCGCCTCGGCACGCAAAATCTATTCGGAACAATGCGTCAAATGCCACAAAGAAGACGGCACGGGCGGCTACACCACGATTGACGGCAAAAAGATAAAAGCGCCGAATTTCACATCCGATAGATTTAAAAACGACGACGAAAACGATTGGATTGAAACAATCGAAAACGGCGCAAAAGAAGACGGAATGCCCGCCTACAAAGGCAAAATCAGCGACGACGACATCAAACATTTAGTCAGGTTGATTCGCAAGGATTTTCAAGGCAAACCGTAGGAATTAAAAATTAAGAAATAAAAATTAAAAATTAAGAACTGAAATCGTTACCGATTGACGAAGTTTTGTGCTAATTTACTTTTGTCGAATTTTTAACTCAAATTTCGCATTTGTAGCTCAGACGAATAAAGTATCCGACCTATAATCACTTGCATTGAATTTTTGAGTTTTTTGATGCGAAGTCGAGAACTTACGGAGATTGCCAATAAGCCCCAAATCGTTATGGAGTTCTAATTATGAAACTACTCTCAATAATCTTCCTTCTAATTTTTAGTTTTTCAATCCACGCCGCAACTTTTACCGTTACCCGAACGGATGACAGAAATGCAGTTTGTAATTCAGGCGTCGATTGCAGCTTGCGAGAAGCTGTTGCTGCGGCGAACGTAAATGTTGATGCGGACACGATAAACTTTTCGCTTCCCTTGCCTGCTACAATCAATTTAACCGCCGGTGAGTTATTTATTTTTAACAACGTTTCAATTATAGGAACGGGCGCGAGAAATTTTACCATTCAGCGTAGCGCGACAAGTGGAACGGCTAAATTTCGCATATTTAATCTTCAGGGCGCAGCAATAACGGTTAATATCAGCGGCTTAACTATCGCAAATGGTTTTGCGGCTAGCAGCAGCGGCGGCGGCGGCGGCGGCGGCGGTATTCGTAATGGCAATTTTGCAACCTTGAATCTATTCAATGTTTCGATGCGGAATAATACCGGAGTAAGCGGCGGTGCGATTCTGAATTACGGTATTTTGAATCTAACCGGCTCGATATTAGAGAGCAACTCCTGCGCTGTGGGTTGCGGCGTCAATAACAATGGTGAATATCCTGTTGCTAAAGTAACAATATCCAACACAACGATTACTAACAACAGAGCTGTTCCTATGATTGATGGTCCGAATACGGTTTCAGGCACTGGTGGCGCTATTGCTAATTTCGCAAGTGACATTTACTTAACGAATGTTACTGTTAGCCATAATTCAGCAACGGGCGAAGTAGGCGGAATATATGGATCGCTGGTTTTTATTCGTAATACGATAATTGCCAAAAATACCGCTCCTCAGTATCCCGACGCAATTTTTATTAATTCGTTAGGCAGTAATATAGTTGGCATCGATTCGGGTGGACTGTATGGTTTTAGTGAAGCAAAGGGAGATAAAGTAGGAACCCAGTCAAATCCGATTGACCCGAAACTCGGAGATTTACAAAACAACGGCGGTGAAACTGATACTCGCGCCTTACTGCCGGGAAGTCCGGCAATAGACAAAGGCAATAATTCCAATTCGCCGGGCGCAACCGACCAGCGCGGATTTGCAAGAATAGTAAATGGAATTATTGACATCGGCGCGTATGAAGTTCAAACGATTGGCTGCACTTATTCAATCTCTCCGACTTCTCAAAACTTCACACAATCCGGCGGCAGCTTCAATATATTCTTAACCACGCAACCGGGTTGCGCTTTTACATCAGTAAGTAATAACGATTTTATTTCAATAGATTACGGCGCAAACAATGCAGGCACATCGAACGTCGGTATTTTTGTGCTGCCAAATAATACCGGCTCGACGCGAACCGGAACGCTTTCTATTGCCGGTCAGACATTTACCGTTACGCAAGCGGCGAATAAAAAGCGCACAAGGCTGGTTTTATTTTAAGCGGTAATGATTTGTGAGTTCATTTTGGGCAGTGATATAGTAAAAAATGTAGAAAGGTAAAATGTTAGAAAGGTAAATAAATATTTGTTAATTAAAATAAAGGTTTCGCACCCGTAGCTCAGCTGGATAGAGTATCTGACTTCGAATCAGAGGGTCGCAAGTTCGAATCTTGCCGGGTGTACCATTATTTTCAACGACTTAGAGACATCGCTTTGATGTCTCTTTTCAATTCCCACCTAAATTCCCACCAAATAATTTCGATTTATTGAATTTTCCCTTTATTTGTTTATTATTTTCACGGTTAATCTAATCACGAATGATTAGAGGAAATAGAAAGGCTTAGACAGCGCGAACTGTCTAAGCCTTTCTCGTTTTACTTGGCAACCTTCAAACTTTGCCGATAAATGTTTGCGGTTGCTCAGGCTAACAAGTGGTAGCAGACAAGCCCGCGCTCAGATGCCTTACATTCGCATTTGCCGAACTTCTCGCCGTCTTTTACATCAAAGCTGACGTGATAGACGCTTGTGTTATTTGACGATTGCACGGCGAACATTCTTTCTTTAATAAATTTGATCTTTGGTTTTAACTGCTTACATTTAGCTATCGCGTTCTGCGTGTTTTCTGTGGTTAATCTAATCATTTTCTTTCCCTCTCAAAATTTAAGATTTGTTGTTTCCAACTATTGATAATCATACATACGAATACTTTTACAAATTAAAGTAAGCGTATTGACGAATACTTTTTATTGTCTTATATTTAGGTTTATGAATGATTTTATTAGCACCAAAGCGGCATCGGAAAAGTTAGGTTTGAGCATCCGGCGAGTGCAAGCCTTAATCACTTCCGGCAGACTTCCCGCCGAAAAGATAGGCAATTCTTACGTTGTCCGCGAACAGAGTTTGAAACTTGTCGAAGACCGACCGACCGGCAGACCGGCGAAGCAAGCGGAAAACAAAAACGGCGCGAAAAAGCCTTTCAAAACTATTTTTGACATTGAAGCTGATTTAGCGGAAACTCTCGCGGGTTCGTTAGACAGCGGATTAAGCGATTTATCAACCAACAAAAGGTATATGGAAGGCTTCGGAACTAAAGCAGGTGAAAAGAAAGCACTATTAAAACGAAATGAAAATAATCGCTGATACGGGCGTAATAGTCGCTTATCTGGACAAACGCGATGAGTGGCACAAATGGACGTATGAGCAAATGAAGATTTTACCCGCGCCTTATTCAGTTTGCGAATCCGTTATCACCGAAAGCTGTTTCCTGCTTGCCCGTCTGCATAACGGCAAAAAGAATGTTTTGGAAATGCTCAAAGTAGGTTTTTTGGAAATAAATTTTTCTCTATCAAAAGAAACTGAAGCAATCGAAAACCTAATAGACAAATATGATAATGTTCCAATGTCTTTAGCCGATGCCTGTCTTGTCCGAATGAGCGAAACAATAAAAGATTCATTTGTTTTCACAACAGACAGCGATTTTCATATTTACCGCAAAAACGGCAAACAAAAGATTGATTTAATTATCCCTGAATAAAAAGTGTTTTCAAATCCTTATAAATAAAAAATAATATGAAATGGAAAAACTCCGTCTTGCAGTTTGTTTCAGATGCAAAAGAGAAAATTGCTGAATTAAACCTCGATACTAAGCGAGTGAAATACTCCGACAAAATCAAGAAGTATCGAGACATCAATAAAATTAGCGGTGATGAAGAATTAGTTAGAGCCTTTTTGCTTTCTCGTCTTGTCAATGAACTCGGCTATACAGCCGATAGAATAGAACTCGAAAAAGAATATCCTGCCGGACGCAAGCCCGTTATGACGCCGCGCATTGATGTAATAGTGCGCGATAAAGAAGGAAAAGCATTTCTCTTCATCGAATGTAAAGCGCCTGCCAAATTTGAAAGCGATAAGCAACGCATACTTCGCAGAAATCAGCGACCGGATTTTCTATTTTTTGCACGCCGTCTTTTTCAAAAACGATTTCACAACGCGAATAGACTTTTCCTTTGTAGCTTTGGCAGGCGCGTTGATGCGCGTGTTTCTGATTTTTCGCCGGAACACATTTTTTATTACGCTTACACCGTTTTTCATTCGCCGACTTACCGCGACTGCTAAGCCGAATATCTCAAGATAGATTTTCCGCGCCTGCCGCTGACTTCAAATTATTTGCTTTTCTTTGCACTTGCGCGTTTCGGTGAACAATTAGTTGAACTGCATCTTTTAGAAAAAGACATCGAAACCGACATAACCTTTCCCGAAAAAGGCTCAAACGAAGTCGAGTTCGTAAAATTCATCGAAGAATCCAAAATCTAAAATCCAAAATCGGACAGGTTTGGATAAACAAAACGCAGTATTTTGAAAACATTCCCGAAACCGTCTGGAATTTCCACATCGGCGGTTATCAAGTTCTGCAAAAATGGCTCAAAGACCGCAAAGGCAGAACGCTCGCTTTTGATGATTTGGAACATTACGAGAAAGTAGTTTCGGCGTTGTCGCAAACTATCGAATTGATGCAGAGCATTGATGAAACGATTGAAGAAAACGGCGGCTTTCCGATTGAATAAAAGTTGGTTTTATTTTTTGTCAGGCGAAAAGACAGGCTTTGAAAAAGTTCATTCAACTTTGAAAGCGTTAAGACCGAAGACAATTGGAAAAGGAATTTAAGGTCGGCAAAAATTCAGAAACGGACTTTATGAGTTCCGGTAAATAAAAACGACACGCCGAAACGTGTCGTCTTATTGGTTGTTTTCGGGTGCGACCTGTTATTTGCCGGTCGCCCCGATGGTATTATCATTTATCATATAATATCACCCCCAGGACTGACTTAGATGTGAGTTTTTAAAAAGAGTTGCCGGAAAATTATTTACCGATAAAATTTATTTGCCGTGGGAATGTTCGCCCGGAAAGTGCGAATTTGAAAAAGCGGTTTGCTTGCCGGTTGAAATCCACCCGCGCCTAATCGTTTTATCGTTCATAAATTCATTCGGCGCAAACGGATTCCAATCGAAATCACCGACTCCAAACAAATTGTAATCGCCAGGCACGGCAAAAGTCGGATTCGTTTGTTTCGGCAAATTTCCGGACAACGTTTCCTTCGACGCTTTCGCCATCAACGCTTCGATTTCATCCATCCGGCGCGGCAGATTTTTCGTCATCCATTCGACGCCCGAATCGGTGATAAGCATATCGTCTTCGATACGAACGCCGATGTTTTTGTATTTCTCGAACGCCGGTTTTATTTTCGCTATAAACGCTTTCGTTTCGGGCGTGTCGGGCAAATAATCGAGCGCGTCTTCCCGAACGTAAATTCCCGGCTCGTTCGTAAAAGTCATTCCGGGCTGCAAAACGGTGTTTCCATCGCCGCCGACATCGTGGACGTTCATCCCGAGCCAGTGTCCCCAACCGTGCATATACCACAGGAAATATTGCGGCGTTCCGAATTTGTGTTTTGCGCCTTTACCGTCGGGAACTTCCCGTTCCGTTCCCGGAACGAACGCGCCGACCGCCGTTATCAAACCGAGTTTTGCCAAGCCTTGTTCGAGCGTTATCGCCGCCGCCCGCGACGGTTCTGAAAATTTAGCGCCGGGTTTCAAGGTTTTCGCCGCCGCTTCCTGCGCGTCATATACAATCTGATAAATCTCGGCTTGTTCTTTGGAAAACTTGCCGTTCGCCGGATAAGTTCGTGTAACGTCCGCCGTGTAATGTTCGTATTCCGCGCCGACATCCATTAAAATCAAATCGCCCTGTTTGACCTGGCTTTGCGCTTCTTCGTAATGCAGGGTCGTCGCGTTCGGACCGCAGCCGACGATTGACGGATAACCCCAATAATCGGCGTTGCGGCGGCGAAACGTGTATTCGACTTCCGCCTGCACTTCGTATTCCCACTTGGCGCGATTCGCCGTCGCCATCGCGCGTTCCTGCGCTTCGGTCGTAATATCAATCGCGTGCTGAAGGAATTTTATTTCCACCGGCGATTTTGTCAGGCGAAGATTTGCAAAAATCGGCTGGGCGTTTTTGACTTTGAAACCGTTCAGAGTTTTCGCAAATTCATTTTCCTTCGCAAATTCGCGCATTCCGTCCGCGTCTCTATCGCCGTCGGGCAATAACAGATAAATGTTTTCAGCGGAAAATGAGTTGAGCGTTTTGTCTTTAATCGCCTTGAGAAAAGCGTCGAGTTCGGAAGCGTCGTTGACGGTTTTGATGCCGGAGACGCGCTTTGCGTCTTCGCTCGAATACATTCTGCCGTTCCAGGTTTCGTTTGCCGGATCGCGCTTCGGCAGCGATAACATTTCGCGCTGCCGCGTGCCGTCTTTGATTAAAATCAGCGTCGCGTCCTTTTGTTTGAGATTCGTCAAATAATACAAATTGTTTTCCTGACGATACAAAAAATCCACGTCGTTCGTGTAAATTTTCGGCTGCGCGCTGAACAAAACCATCACGCTTTTATCGTCCATCCGGGCAAAAACCTTAGCGCGTCTTTTTGCCAATTCGGTTTGCCTTTCAACATCGGAAAATTGCGGCGCGCCCGGCGTCAGACGAACAACTGACGGCTCGACTTTATCAGCCGAATTTGCGGACAGACTTAAAGGCGTCGCCGAAAACGCAAACACAAATAAAGAAACAAAAGACAAAGTTTTTTTCATATTTACCTCAAGAAAATCAATAGCTTTTGAACTATTTGACGACTTCAAAATCTATGTCCTTAAATGTTTTATTGCCGAAGTAATCAGCCGCGTAGACACGCAAAACGTAATTTCCCGCATTTAATCGGTTCGCGTCAAAGAAATTTTCCCGCGCGATGCGGTCGTGAACCTCGTTCGATGCAATGTAATTAAAAACGGTGCGCGGCGAGTAACCGGATTGGCTGCCCGGCGCATAGACGAGCGAAACGGCGTCCTCATCCGGCAGACGCGCAAAGGAAATCGTCCAATTTATTTCCGCCAGCGGCGTTTTGTCTTCATTCAAAACTTGATAACCGATTTGATAGACGCCGAGTTTGCGGTAACGCAAATCGCTCATCTGGTCAAAAGCGCGGACGACAATGCGCGTTTTTCCGGCGAGTTTAATACGCTCGCCACCTCTTTTAGTTTCGGCAATCGGCTGCCAGTTTTCGTCAAAAAGGGAAACATTCTGAATCGTCGGCGCAATCGTGTCGTTGACGTTCGGCAGCGTCAGCGCGTCGAGCGCGTTCATTTCCGCGCCGCTTCTGCCCGCGATTAAATGAACGTGACTCAGCGAATTGAGCGTCCC
The DNA here is from genome assembly GCA_964235785.1 of uncultured Pyrinomonadaceae bacterium. GTDB lineage: Bacteria > Acidobacteriota > Blastocatellia > Pyrinomonadales > Pyrinomonadaceae. The sequence goes on from CAXSBF010000003.1 coordinate 214,579, forward strand.
GAGAACGTCGCCCGCTTCAAATTTCGCGCCGCGCGGAACGCGGACGCCGATTGGTCTTCTGCCGTCTTCGGGAAAGGAAAATTGAAAACGATTGTCCTTGAAAATTTGATTGTCGTGCGTTCGCCCGAGATTGATGTGAATGTAACCGAGCGTCGGCATTCGCAACAATTCGCGCGTCGTTTCAAAATTTTCAGCCGCTTGCGGGCGCAGGACTTTTTCCGTGCGGACAAAACGCGCCGTCTCGCCGAATTCTCCGGCAATGTCCAGACCATTGTGAAACCACGAACGAGTGCCTTCGCCGGCATAACCGCGAATTTCGCCAAGCGTTCCGGCAATGTCGCGCACATCGTTCGGCGGGTCGTAAGACCAGCGCGGCGGTTGCAGTTTGCGAAATTCTTCCGGCTTAATTCGCAGATTTTCGACTTCAGTTTCGGTTATTTCCCTGCCCAAATCCGTTCCGGTAAAAACTCTGACGGCTTGATTTTCCGCGTCGGCGACAAATAAATTCCCCTTTTCGTCGGCAAACAATCCGCTCGGACGATTGAAACGCGCGTTCGGCAAATTTCCGTCGGCAAACCCGCGCTTGCGGTCGGAAATCGTTTCGATAACGTTTGGAGATTTTCTGCCGACCGCGCGAATCGAATTCCCGTCGGCGACATAAATCACGCCCGCTTTATCAACCGCAACAGCGAGCGGCTCGACAAATCTCGCGTCGAGCCGCTGACCGTCTAAGTTAGGTTTTTCGTCAGTCGCCTTTTTTTCTTCTTCGGTTTCGTCTCTTCCGGCAAAAGTCGTTGTCTTGCCGTCGGGCGCGACGCGGCGCAGACGCTTGTTTCCTGCATCGGCGACGATTAAACTTCCGTCCTTCAAAACCGCGATTCCGCAAGGCGTGTCGAACTTTGCCGCCAAGCCGTTCGCATCGTCGGCGAGACCTTGCTCGCCGCCTGCAAGCGTTGAAACTTGTCCGTTTTCGATGAGGCGAATTTTATCGTTGTAAGTGTCGGCGACAAAAATTTTATCGCCCGAAACGGCAATGCCAATCGGCGCATTAAACAAAGCATTCGCGGCGGCGCCGTCGGCAAAACCTTTTTGGTTTTCGACGCCCGCAACCGTTTCAATCGCGCCGTTCAAAATTTTTACGCGCTTGATTGTGTGTGTCCCGGAATCGGCGACAATCAAATCGCCGTTTTTGTCAAAAGCAATTGCCGAAGGCGTGTCGAGTTTATCGGTGACAACGGAAAAATCTTTGTAATTTGTGATTTTCCAAATCTTTCCGCCGTCGCCGTCAGAGACGAAAATCTCGTCGGCTCGCGTGGCAATACCGAACGGCTCGCCGGGCTTTTCGCCTTCGCTCAAAATTGTGTGAACCGTCGTAAATGGCGCGGAAGCGGCGACTTTTTTTATAAGCCAGAAAGGTTCGCCGGTTTTTACGCTTTCGCGGTAAGCGGCGGCGAGCAGAAAAAATGAAATGGCAATTAAACCGAGACCGAAAATTAAAACGACCGTGTGGGAAAATTTGTATTCCTTAATTTGCATTCCTAAAAATTTCTTACCGATATTTTCGCAAACGACAACGGGAGGAATTTTTGCTATGATGGCGAAACATTTATTAGATTAGCAAATTTTTTTGGAAAAGGAGAAATACGATGTTTTCATTGGAAGATTTATTGGGGCAGCAGCAAGGCAACGAGGTCGTCAACCAGATGAGCAATAATCTCGGCGCAAATCCGGGCGCGATTTCGAGCGCGATTCAGATGGCTTTGCCGATGATTTTAAGCGGTCTGGCAAACAACGCCGCGCAGCCGCAAGGCGCGGAACAGTTGAATCAAGCGCTGCAGCAAGACCATAACGGCAGTGTTTTAGATAACCTGGGCGGTTATATCAGCAACCCGAGTTCGGACGACGGTTTGGGAATTCTCGGTCATATTTTCGGCAGCAAACAAGGCGCGGTCGCCCAGCAGGTCAGCCAAACCAGCGGCTTGAATATCGGACAAACCGCGCAATTATTGATTACGCTCGCGCCGATTATTATGGGTTTTCTCGGCAAGAAACAGCAGCAACAAGGACTCGACGCGGGCGGTCTGACATCGATGCTGCAAGGTCAACAGCAGCAAATGCAGTCGTCGGGAAATCCGATGATGGATATGATTTCCGGTTTTCTCGACAAAGACCACGACGGCAGTTCGATGGACGATTTAGCGTCAATGGCGGCAAGCTATATGCAAAATCGCGGCTAAACCGTAAATAACTGATAGTTGATAACTAATAGATGAAAGCATTCAACTATCAGTTATTCGTTATCCGCTATTAGTTATTCCGAAAAGAAATCCTCCGACATAAATTGTGAAACAGCGCAGCTTTTTCAATTTCGATAAAAGCATCTCCGATTTTGTCAAACAAAACAGACACAACTACAAACAACGGCGACAAAAATCTACCACTCGTCATTGTCAATCCGAAATCGGCGGCGGGTTCGACCGAATCGCGCTGGGCGCAGATTGCTTCGGATTTGCGGGCGCACTTCGGCGCATTTCAAGTCGCTTTTACAAAAAAACAAGGCGACGGCGTTGAATTAGCAAAACGCGGCGCAACGAGCGGGCGAAAATTTATCATTGCCTGCGGCGGCGATGGTACGATAAACGAAGTCGCCAACGGTATTTTGGAAAGCGGAAAAGACATCGAGATTGGAATTTTGCCGTCGGGAACGGGCGGGGATTTCAGGCGAACTTTAAATATGCCGAACGAGGCTCGTGAAGCGGCAAAAGGTTTGCGCGATGGCGTAACGAAAACGATCGACGTCGGTAAAGTTACTTTTTTTAATCACGAAAACGTGCAAACCTCGCGCTATTTTCTTAATGTTTCCTCCTTCGGTTTGAGCGCGGCAATCAACGAACGGGTGAAGGCAAAAAATTCTTTCGGCTGGCTTCCCTTCGACGCCGTTCGCGGAAAAGCTAAATTCGCTTTCTCGACTTTGCAGGAAGTTTTCGATTCGGAATTCACGACCGTTCTGGTGAAAATTGACGAGCGCGAAGAAAAATCCCTGAACACGATAAATTTTTGCGTTGCAAACTCGCGCTATTTCGGCGGCGGAATGAAAATCGCGCCGGACGCAAAACTCGACGACGGTTTTTTTAACGTGATAAATATCGGCGACATCAGGACGGCAAGAATTTTATTGAATGCTTACAAACTTTACAACGGCTCGCATTTGGAATTAGAAGAAGTAAAATCAACGCTCGCCAAGCGCGTCGAAGTTTCTGCGGCAAAACCGAATCAAACAATTTTTATCGAAACCGACGGCGAATTGCCCGGAAAACTTCCCGCCGTTTATGAAATTGTGCCGCTGGCTTTAAAAATCCGAGTTCCGAAAATTAATTGATTTAAAGGCAAGTAGCGCAGAGATAATTGAGCCGCAGATTTTCTGTCTGTGTGATAAAATTCCCGTGAAAAAATGAAACTCTCAATTACAATTTTAGCCGTCTTATTTTTTACATCCTGCGCCGCCGCGCCGAAAATTGACACGCCGAAAGCCGCCGAAAGCGCAATAATAGAAAAAAATAAAGAAATCGCCTCTTTGAACGAAGTCGGGGCAATCGTGCGAGACGCCCAGGCAATCGAAAAAGTCGGCAGGAATATGAAACCCTACAGAATCGTTTACAATGACGCCAGTCGGCGCGAGTGCAATGTAGTGATGGAATACAACCAGCACGATGTCGCTGCTTTGGAAGCGCGGGTAAATAAACTGACGGGCGATTATAAAAACAAATTAACCACTTTAATTCCCGATTTGAACGAATGTGTTTCCTGCGCGAAAAACGCCGCAGACGCCTGCGTCAAAGCCAGAGCGTCAATCAACCAGATAATAAAAGAAGTTTATCCATAGTTATCAAGAAAACACATTTAGAAATAATGGGCGAATGTTACTGTGAGAATTCGATATGAAAGAATCATTCATTCAACTGATTATTGACAGCAGCGAGGCGCACCTGGATAAAACGGCGATGCAGATTGTCGGCGAAGAAACCGAAGGCAAATATACTTTCGGCGAAGCGCTCGACGCCGTGCGTTCAATCGCTTATCGGCTTGAAAAGGAAGGCATCGCATTTGGTGACCGCGTTGCCTTAATCGGCGAAAATCACCCGCGCTGGGCAATTGCCTATTTGGGAATGCTGTATCGCGGCGCGGTCTGCGTGCCGATTGACCCGCACGCTGAAATCGAAACGCTCAGTAATTTTCTGGAAAATTCCGAAGCCAAACTCGCGTTTATCGGCGAGGATTTTATAAAACATTTTCAACAGGTCGAAGAACGTCTCGGCAGACAAATTCCCGCCATCGTTTTGCAGGACGTCGAATCGAACAACGGATTTCAAAAATTTGAAGATTGGACGACAACCGCGCGCCCAGCCGATTTTGATTCCAAACCGCCAGCCGCTAAACCGGACGACATCGCCGTTTTGATGTATACGTCCGGCACGACCGGCACGCCGAAAGGCGTTCCGCTGACGCACGGCAATATTTTTTATGAAACGCAAGGTTGCCAGGAAGCGATGAATCTCTCGGACAAGGAAGTCGTTTTGAGCGTTTTGCCGCTTTTTCACGTTTTCGCGCAAGTCGTCAATTTGTGGGTTATCGCCAGCGTCGGCGCGAAGGTTTGGTATGTCAAAGAGCTTGCGCCCGCCGAACTCGAAAAGGCTTTTAAGACAAAAGAAATCACGCTCCTGACGGGCGTTCCGCGTCTCTGGTATTTGTTTCACAAAAAGATTTTCGACGGCGTGGCGGCGCAGCCGAAAACGGTTCAAATACTTTTTAACAATTTGCTCAAACTCAATGTTTTTCTGCGCGACAATTTTAATGTCAATCTCGGCAAAAAGTTCTTCGGCAAAGTCCACGACGGTTTCGGCGGAAAATTGAACATCACGATTTCCGCCGGTTCGCGCTTTGACGAAAAAATCGCCCGCGATTATCACGCGCTCGGTTTTACATTGATTCAAGGCTACGGTTTGACCGAAACGACCGGCGCGATTGCCTGCACCAGATTTGAAGACAGCGCCATCGGAACGGTCGGCAAGGCGACGAATTACGCTGAAATAAAACTCGGCGAACCGGGCGACGACGGGGCGGGCGAAGTTTTGATTCGCGGAAAACAGGTTTTCGGCGGTTATTACAAAAACCCGGAAGCGACCAAAGACGCCTTCACCGCCGACGGCTGGTTTAAATCGGGCGATTTGGGAAAATTTGACGCAACCGGACATTTGTCGATTGTCGGTCGGTCAAAAGACGTGATTGTTCTGCCGAACGGCAAAAACATTCATCCCGAAGACATCGAAACGCATTATTCAAAAACGTCGCTCGTCGGCGAAATATCGGTGCTTGGCGTCAAAGACAAAACGTCGAATATGGCGGGCGCGGAAAAACTCATCGCCGTCGTCGTGCCGGATTTTGAATATTTAAAGAAAAACAACATCGCCAATTCGCGCGAAGCGATTCGCCACGAACTCGACGATTTAGGTCGCAGCCTTCCCGAATATCAGCGTGTCCGCGATTACATTATTCGCGCTGAACCGCTGCCGCGAACGGCGACGCGCAAAGTCAAACGCTTTCAACTGCAAAAGGAAATCGAAACAAACGGCACAGGCGACGGCGAAGCGAATCTGGCGAAACAATGGAAGTTTACCGATGAAGACAACGCTTTGCTCGATTCTTCTATCGGCAAAACGCTCGTCAAATATATTAAACAGAATTCGGAAAGCGAAGAAAAGATTCACCCTGAAATGAATCTCGAAATTGATTTGGGACTCGATTCGCTTTCACGCGCCGAAGTTTTTGCGGGACTCGAACAAGCCTTTAACGTCGAATTCGATTCGGACGAAGCCGGTCAAGCCTTTACCGTCGGCGATGTGGTCAAACTAACCGAAAAACAAACCGGAAGCGCGAACGCCGAAATCGTCGAAACCGATTTCAATTGGGGCAAAATCGTCCGCGAAACCGACGATTCCGCCGCGGAAATCCAGCACGTCCTGCGAAAGCGCGTCGTTTTCCCGTGGCTCGTTTTTGTCGTCTTTCGCGCCTTTCGCGGTTTGTGCAAAATCTTTCTAAAACTCGAAGTCAGCGGCAGCGAACAACTCGACAAACTTAAACGCCCGTATCTGGTTTGCCCGAATCATCAGAGTTTTATCGACCCGATTCTCGTTACTTCAAATTATTCGGCTGAAACCGTCAGAAATACTTTCGCCGTCGGCGCGAGCGAATTTTTCCAAAACTCGTTTATGAAATTCGTCGCCCGAATGATGAATACCGTAGCGATTGACCCCGACACGCAGCTCTTAAAAGCGATGAAGGCGAGCGCGACCGGACTCAAACACGGCAAAGTTCTCAATATCTTTCCCGAAGGCGAACGCGCCTTTGACGGCGACCTTCACGAATTCAAAAAAGGCGCGGCAATTTTAGCGACCGAATTAGACATCCCGATTGTTCCCGTCGCGCTCGACGGACTTTACAAAGTTTGGGGACGCAGTTCCGGCAAAATCAATTTCTCGAAAGTCAAAATGCGCTTCGGAACGCCTTTTTATGCCAAGGATATTGTTTCGGCAGAGATGACGGACGAGGCGAAATACAAAGCCGTGACCGAATATTTAAAGCAAACGATTAAGGCGATGCTGGACGAAATGCGAAAGTAATTTTATGGAAAACGAAAGAGAGATACGCGGCGCGGGCGGAACTCCCGGCGGAATCGTCGAGTTCTTCGTCGGACTCGGAATGACAATCGCCGGCGCTTATCTGCTGACCAATCAAGTTAGCGTCACCAGCAGTTTCTGGTCAATCTGGGGACACAGCGCGTTCGGTTTGACGCTCGTGCCGCTCATCTTCGGCGTCGGCATTTTGTTTTTCAACGGTAAATCTATCATCGGCTGGCTGCTTTTGTTCGCCGGCGTCATCATTATTTTCGCGGGCATCATCACGAACCTGCAAATTTATTTTCAGCCGACCAGTCTTTTTAACACAATAATGATGCTCGTTCTGCTCGCCGGAGGAATCGGCTTGGTCGCGCGCGGACTCGTGGCGCATAAATAAAGTTTGTTAACCTTTGTAATCAAAAGCGCGCGCGGAAAGTGATAATAAAATAGAGGGAGCTTCTAAGATGAAAAAATGTCAAAAATGTAATCGGACCTACGATGATTCACAGTCATTTTGTTTGATGGACGGCGCGCCGCTGTCAATCGACATTGAAGAAAAAACGCTGGTGCGGCAAGCGCCCGCGCCCAGGAAAAGAAAATTCCTGTTGTGGGCGGGACTTTTAGGTCTGACTATTTTAGCGGGAGCGATTTTGTCGTTCGGGTTTTTGATTTATAAATTCAGCAGACAAGGCGATAACACGCAAGCAAAACGGCAAAGCGTCGTAAACACATCAAAATCGCCGACGCTGCCCGCCGCAACGCCGAAATCCGTGCCGACATCCGAACCGACAAATAGTTTGCCGGTCGAAGAATCTTCACCGAAAACAGACGAATCGAAATCGACTTCAAACGATGAAGATTCCGAAGAAATCACGCCGATTGGCTGGGATACGGCGGCGTCAGGCTTTAAGAGTTCGGAAGGTCTAATCTACAAATTTCGATGTCCCGCGCAAGGCACTGAACATACGATTTGGGGCAGTGACATTTACACGCTGGATTCTTCGATTTGCACGGCTGCCGTTCACGCCGGAGTTATCACGCTCGCCGGAGGCGGCGTCGTTACCATCGAGCTGCGCCCCGGTCGCTTAATTTACGGAAGCACCGTTCGCAACGGCGTCAAATCAAACACTTACGGCGAATATCCGCACAGTTTTGTGGTTCGTTAGCTTTTGTCGCGCCGCGTAAATTCAATTAAAAATAATGCCGCAATAATTTTCACAACTTTAACCGTTATAAAACTCGTTTCTTAATCGCCTGCAAGGTTTCGGGAATATTTTGCGTTCTCCGCAGTATTTTAAAGTAGCGTTTTATAATCGTTGACAACTAATGTCTGCTTTGCAGCAATCAGACATTGTTAAAAAGAAGTGGTAATTTTTTTATCCTTCGTTGGAGATATTATTTATGAGTTCTTATTTATTAAAATTTCTGTTCGTTCTTTTATGCGGCGCGGCAGCGGCTTGCACGATGGTTGAAAGTTCTTCAAAGCGGAATGCCGCCGTTGAGCCGCTCTCCTCGACACCGGCGAAAATCGCGGCAAACGCTTCAACTGCGAAAGGCGAGCAAACCGCCGTTTTTGCTGGCGGATGTTTCTGGGGTTTGGAGGCCGTTTTTGAACACGTCAAAGGAGTCAGCGACGTTACGAGTGGCTATGCGGGCGGCGATGCGAAAACGGCTGATTACGAAACGGTCAGCACGGGCGAAACCGGACACGCCGAGTCGGTCAAAATTACCTTCGATTCGTCGAAAGTTTCGTATGAGCAATTGCTCAAAGTGTTTTTTGCGGTCGCGCACGACCCGACCGAACTCAACCGTCAGGGACCCGACACCGGCACGCAATATCGTTCGGCAATCTTTTATGTGAACGATGAGCAAAAGCGAATTGCTCAAAACTTTATCCACAAATTGACTGCCGATAAAGTTTTCTCCAGTCCGGTTGTGACGCAAACCGTTCCGCTCGAAAAATTTTATAATGCCGAAGATTATCATCAGAATTATCTCGCGCAGCACCCGAACCAAGCATATATCGTCGCCAACGACAAGCCGAAAGTGGAAAATCTGCAAAAGCGGTTTCCCGATTTATACGTATCGAAATAGGAAATCTCCGGTCGGCATCTGAAATGGAGCGTTAATCTGAAAAGAGTAGAATAAAAAACTACTCTTTTTCTTTTGCGCCTGCATCGCCACGCGATGAACTATCAGGCGCAAACATAATGTTCTTGACTGCTTTATAAAAACAAGCAAAAATAATGGCGCAACGATACTCAGATTTTACCCGATTAATAAATTCTCTGTTTCCGAGAGGTTATCTTAATGAACAAACTCTACTACGGCGACAACCTCGATGCTTTGCGCCGCTTTGTCCGCGACGAGACGTTCGAATTAAAGGCTTGTCTTCATCCAACGATTTGAATTATGATTTCTTACCAAATTTGAAGGCGGAAAAATTATGTATTGTCCGGCGTGCGGTTCGGAAGTCAGCGAAGGTTTGAGATACTGCAATCATTGCGGCGAGAATTTGATTGCCGAAACCAGCCGACCGCCGAGACTGTCTGCAATAATTCTGGTGCTGGCGCTTGCCGTCCTTTTGATCGGCGTTGTCGGTTTGGCGGCAATTTTCATTTTCTCCATCGAATTAATGGGCAGAGGAAATGTTCCGGCTGAGTCTGTTTTACTTCTCATAGTTTTCACGCTTGTTTTTTTCGGCATCGAAGCTCTGCTGATTCGGCAATTGTCCCGTCCGCTCGGTGTCTATCTTCAAACGGGCAGCGCAGCGCCAAAGAAAAAGCGCAGCGTCGGCGAATCGAAATCTCAAAATCGGCTAACGGAAGCGCGGCAAACTTTCGTTCAAACAGAATCACAACACATAACCGCGTCGGACAATTCCGAGCAAACGACGCGCATCTTGCAAACGGAAGAACCGGAAACAAGAAAACTGGAAAAGGAAGAATAACTTTTCACACATAAATATTTCATTCGACTGCTCATTTTTGAGAGGTTTTTCAATGAACAAACTCTACTACGGCGACAACCTCGACATCTTACGGAAATTCGTCCGCGACGAAACGGTTGACCTTTGCTATATTGACCCGCCGTTTAATTCCAAGCGCAATTACAATCAGATTTACAATAACATCGGGCAGGAAGACCGCGCACAGGCGCAGGCGTTTGTCGATACGTGGACGTGGGACGACCACGCCAACCTTTGTTTCGACGAGATTTTGACGAATAAAAACGGCGTGCAGACACAGCAGTCAATTGCGCTGATAAACGTTTTGGAGAAAGTTCCGGGCAAAGGCGCGTTGTTCGTCTATCTTGTTTCATGATTGTTTGTCTATAAATAAAACAATAACTTACTCTAAAGGTGAATAAAATGGTTAAAAATATAAAGCAAATATTTGACTGGTTATGGAGATATAAGTTTGTTTTTTTGATAGTTTTACTTATTTTGGGAACTTATAGATGGTATGAATGCGGGTTCGGATACCAAAATTGTTACTGGCGTGATTGGACAGGGTTTGGTGAATATAGGGATCCAAAAGGAAAATTTACGCGGGGTAAGACTATTTGGGATTTACTTACGCTGATTATTGTTCCCTTAGCAATTGCTCTTACAGTTTGGTTATTGAACAGGTCACAAGAAAAAAACAAACAACAAATCGAAACAAAGAGGCAAGAGCAGATTGCTCTTGTTGAAGCAGACAAACAACGACAAACTGCTCTTGAAAACTACTATGATAAAATGTCTGAATTACTTCTCGAAGAAAATTTGCGTGGACCTATAAAAACTCCTCCTCAAAAGGATAACTCTGAGGAAGCAAGGAAAATTGCAAGAACAAGAACCTTGGGCTTAATGCAAATTATGGATGCTGACCGAAAGGCGCAAGTTCTTCAATTCATCTATGAAGCAGATTTGATTAATAAGGAAAATCCGATAATAAATTTGCTTGGTATTGATTTAAGTGATTCCAATCTAATGAACGCTTCACTACTAGACGTAAAAATCGTGGGATCTGATTTCACTAATGCAAATTTAGAAAATGCTAAACTTATGAATTCAAATTTTGCCGGCTCAATATTTAATAAGTCAATACTTAAGAATGCTAAATTAACGGACGTGAATTTTGAACAAGCCGTTTTCACACAAATAGATTTTATTAAGGCTGATTTCGAGAAAGCAAATGTTCTGGCAGCTATTTTTGACAATGTTGATTTAAGTTCTGCTCAAAACTTTACTCAAGAAATGCTGGATAATGTTGGTTCTTTAAAAGAAACCAAATTACCGCCAGGTTTAACATGGAAATATTCTGAAGTTTAATTTATAAGGAGATTTGTTAATATGCCACAAGAAAAAAAAGATGAAGTATTAGAGAGACCCCCAGTAAAATGTAATTTGTGTGGAGGAACAGGCAAATTAACATGTGCTGCGTGTCGCGGAACCGGGACGGAACCAAGCAACCCAAAATCAGGAGAATTTAAGGGCTATGTGCCTTGTCATGGATGTAATGGAAATAGAGTGGTTAATTGTCCAAGAGGATACTAATGCTATTTGATTTCGAGAGTTTGAAAAGTGGGCGATTCTCACCTATTCGGACAATCGCGCTGTGATTAACGAAAAGAAAGGCGCTGACGAAGGCGTTGACAGCGTTGCCTACACGCGCAAATCTCAGGCGGAAGTTTTGCCAGTGATGATTTCGGTCAAATCGGGCAACGTCAATGCGGCGGTTATCAGAGATTTACGCGGCGTTGTCGAAAGAGAAAACGCGGCTTGCGGAATTTTAATCACGCGCAACGAGCCGCCCGCGCCGATGCGACAGGAAGCGAACGCCGCCGGACAATTCAAACCGGAAAACTTCGCGGCGTTCGATAAACTGCAAATCGTCACCGTCCAACAAATTCTCCATGGCGCGAAAATGAATCTGCCGTTGATGGAAGAAGTAACGAAACGGGCGCAGAAGGCGAAGACCGACGCGCAAACTAATCTGTTCGACAACAATTAAATCGCAAAGCAAAAAGAAAGTTTGACTTGCCTTCGGAAAGAGAGTAAAAACAAGGCTTATATTATTTAAATAATTCATAAACCGAATTCTGTAATCGCTTTATCGCTGAAATCATCGGGTCGAAAGCTGCGGAGTTTTTCATACAAATTTATCCGGCTTTATCTATTTTAATTCTGATATACGAGGAGATTCTGTTATGAATTGGAAATTTACTTCTGTTCTTGCGATTGGTCTTGCGGTAACCGCCTGCCAACCGCCGCAGACCACGACAAATACTTCCGTTCCCGCGAATACGGCGGCAACCAATACGGCAATAAATTCAAACGCCGCTGCGCCCGAAACAGCCAGGAAAACCGCCCCGACCGATTTACAGGAATTAGCCAAACGCATCGTAACGCAGAGCGCGGGCGTCAAGGAAGACGAAATCGTCAGAATTAGCGGCAGCGCGCGTGATATGGAATTGCTCGAAGACATCAGTATAGAAGTCGAGAAGGTCGGCGGTCATTCGCTTTTAACCGTCAATAACGAACGCATGGCTAAAAGGTATTACGCCGAAGTTCCCGAAAAATACGATTCTCAAGAACCGAAACTCGGTATGGCTTTAGCAAAAACGGTCAATGTCAATATCAACGTCGACAGCACGGAAACCGAAGGTTTGTTAGCTGATGTTCCGCCCGCGCGGATTGCCGCCGGCGCAAAAGCCGGGCAACCCGTCGCTGCCGAATATATCAAGAATAAAGTTCGCTCGGTCGAGGTTGGAAACGGTTTGTATCCGACCGAATGGCGAGCCAAACAGTTTGAAATGCCGCTCGATAATTTCGCCAAAACCTTCTGGCAGGGCGTCAACATCGATTACGCAAATCTACAGACAATCGGCGAGACGGCAAAGACGAATCTGGCTGGCAAAGAAATCGAAATCACGCATCCGAACGGCACGAGTTTGAAAATGAGCGTCGGAAATCGCCCCGCTTATATCAGCGACGGCATTATTTCAGCCGACGACGTGGCAAAAGGTAGTCTCAATGCTTATCTTCCGGCTGGCGAAGCGGCGATTACTCCGGCTGCCAATTCCGGCGAAGGAAAATTCGTTATCGAAAAGGACTTTTTCGAGGGCAAAGAAGTTAATAACCTGACCTTGACATTTGCGGGCGGAAAGCTGACTTCGATGACGGGCGAAGGACCGGGCTTTGAAAAGATGAAAGCCAATTACGACGCATATCCCGAAGGCAAAGAGCTGCTCGCCTTTTTAGATATCGGAATTAACCCGAATATGAAGCTCGCGCCCAGCACAAAATTGGGCAACTGGGTTTCCGCCGGAATGGTCAGCGTCGGCACGGGAAACAACCTTTGGGCGGGCGGCACGAATAATGTTACGGGCGGCGTCGAAGGTCATCTTGCCGGAGCGACGGTGAAGATTGACGGCAAAACGATTGTCGAAAACGGTGATCTTAAATTCTAAATAATAAGGAGAAATAAAATGAAAAAACTATTTATTGCTATCTCGTTGATGATGTTGTTCGGTTCACTCGCATACGGACAGAAGAAAATGACCGTCGAGCAAACCCTGATGAATATGGAGCAGGAAATGACCGATGCCGTAATCAAAAACGATATGTCCGTATTTGACAAATATGCTGCCGATAATTCGGCTTTCACTGACCCGGGCGGTATGTTGATGAACAAAGCGCAATCTATGGCTTCGTTTAAGTCCGGCGATTTGAAGATTGAATCTTCAAAAATCGACGATATGAAAGTTCAGATGTTCGGCAGCACGGCAATCGTTACTTATCGCACGACGGACAAAGGTATGTATAAGGGTAAAGACATCAGCGGTCAATACCGCTGGACTGATGTGTTTGTTAAAATGAGCGGAAAATGGAAAATGGTCTCCTCGCAAGGCACACAGATTATGCAGCAGTAAAATTGCCGAGTTGCCGGAAACGGGCGCAGAAAGCAAAAGAGGATAAACAAATCACGCTTTACTTTGAAGAAAGCAAAAGTTTTTCTCGAGATGTAAGCTCCTGAGGCTTGTCTCCAATTATTATTTGCGCGAAAATAAGGCTTGAATTATTCAAGCCTTTTATTTTTGGAGTAGATATGAAAATCAATCGTCCGAACGGACTTTTATTTGTTTCTTTGTTAATCGTCTTCGGTCAAGTTTCGCTGTTCGCGCAGACGGCGCAGCCGCAAACTGAACTTGCGACTTACATCAAGGAAAATTACACCAAGCGCGAAGTGCTGATTCCGATGCGCGACGGCGTGAAGCTGTTCACGTCAATTTACGAACCAAAAGCGAAGACGGGAAAATATCCGATAATGCTCTCGCGCACGCCTTATACGGTCGCACCTTACGGCAAAGACAAAGACGGCAGCGAACAATTTAAAACGAGTCTCGGTCCCGACGAGCTTTTTGCGCGTGAAGGTTATGTTTTCGTTTATCAGGATGTGCGCGGGCGCTGGAAATCTGAAGGCGAGTTTATGGACGTGCGTCCCGATATTGACAACCGCACGTCGAAAGATATTGACGAATCGACCGACACTTTCGATACGGTCGATTGGCTGGTCAAAAACATTCCGAACAACAACGGGCGCGTCGGCATCTACGGCATTTCGTATCCCGGATTTTACACTTCGGCGGGAATTATCGATTCGCACCCGGCAATCAAAGCCGCTTCGCCGCAAGCGCCGGTTTCCGATTGGTTTCACGGCGACGATATGCACCACAACGGCGCGTTGTTTTTAGCGCAGAATTATGCTTTTTTCAGCAATTTCGGGCAGCCGCGCCCAACGCCGACCGACAACAGCGATTATTTGAAGAAATTTAATAAGCGCGAGACTCAAGACGGCTACGATTATTTCCGGCAAACCGGCGGACTCAAAGAAACCGCCGATTCCTACGAAAAAGGTTTGGGACTTCGCATCAAATTCTGGGACGATATGATGGCGCACCCGAATTACGACCAATACTGGAAAGACCGCAACATTTTGCCGAAACTCAAAAATATCAAAGCGGCGGTGATGACCGTCGGCGGCTGGTATGACAACGAAGATTTATACGGCGCATTGCAAACTTATCAACACATCGAACGCCAGAATCCGGGAATTTACAATGTCCTTGTCGTCGGACCCTGGTTTCACGGCGGTTGGGTGCGAGCCGATGGTGATTGGCTCGGCACGGCTTATTTCGGAGCAAAAACCGGAGTCGATTATCGCTCGCGGTTTGAACTTCCCTTTTTCAATCATTTTTTGAAGGACAAAGGCGACATCGCGCAAATAAAGGAAGTTAATTTATTTGATACGGGAGCAAACCGTTGGCGCGATTTCTCGACTTATAATCCGACGAACGGAACGGACACTGCTTTGTATTTGACAGAAAAAGGCGGACTTTCATTCTCGCCGGACGCGCTAAATGCGGCGAGCGGTTTCGACGAATACGTTTCCGACCCGATGAAACCCGTGCCTTACACGCAAAAAATCACGTCGAATTATCCGCGCGATTTTATGACCGAAGACCAGCGTTTTGCTTCGACTCGCCCCGACGTCCTTGTTTATCAGACCGAGCCTTTGACCGATGATATGACAGTTGCGGGCGACATCAAACCGTCGCTTTTCGTTTCGTCGAGCGGCACGGATTCGGATTTCGTCGTCAAATTGATTGACGTTTTCCCTGACGATTACAAGTTTCCCGAAAGCGTCAAGCCGCCGGAAACCTCGGCGTTTTCGGTTTTTCAGCCGGGCGGTTATCAAATGCTTCTGCGCGGCGAACCGATGCCTGCCAGATTTAGAAACAGCTTTGAGAAACCCGAACCTTTGACGCCGAACGCGCCGACGAAACTCGAATTTACGATGCCCGGAATCGCGCACACTTTCAAAAAAGGACATCAAATAATGGTGCAGATTCAAAGCACCTGGTTTCCGCTCGTCGCCCGCAACCCGCAAAAGTATATGGATAATTACAAGCTGGCGACGGCGGCTGATTTGCAGAAAGCAACCGAAAGAATTTATTTCGGCGGCAAAAACGCTTCGATGATCGTTTTGCCAATCATTAAATAACTGATAACTGATAGTGGATAACTGATAGTGGATAACTATCAGTTATCCACTATCAGTTATCCACTAAATATATGCCTTCAACTTCAATAATTAGCGGCGTTTTATTAATTTTAATCGGAATTCTCGGTTATGTTTTCAGCCTTGTTGACGGAAACACGAGCATTACCGCATTAATTCCGGCGGCGTTCGGTTTACTGCTCGTGGTTTTCGGCTTTCTTGCCAAATCAAAAGAAAATCTGCGAAAACATTTGATGCACGCGGCGGTTGCGGTCGGGCTTTTGGGCTTTTTGATTCCGGCGTGGCGGCTCGCGTTGCAAGTGAGCAGTATCAAAGTTTCGCTGGCTGTTTTGTCGCAAGCATTAATGGCTCTGGTTTGCCTGTTCTTTGTAATTTTGAGCGTTCAATCATTCGTCAACGCGCGGCGCAATCGAGAAGTTTGATGAAAATTGATTTTACGGAAATCGAATGGATTGATTCGGCTGTCGGTTTGCGCGTAAAAACATTTGAAGCGGGCGGCAGACAATTGAGACTCGCCGAATTTTCCAGAGATTTTCGAGAAACCGATTGGTGCGAGAAAAACCACATCGGTTACGTTGTCGCGGGCGAAATCGAAATAGATTTTGAAGGCAAAACAGAAACTTTCAGGCAAGGCGACGGACTTTTGATTCACTCGAATACAAAACACAAAGCGCGCAAAATAATCGCAACCGCGCTTTTGTTTTTGAGTGAAGATGTTTAATCCAAACACGGCAGACTGATTTTTACCGTCAAACCGTCTTCCGAATTTCTCGCTTCGATTGTGCCGCCGTGCGCGTGAACGGCGCGTTCGGCAATTGCCAAACCGAGACCGATGCCGCCGGATTTTCTATCCCGCGCCGTCTCCACGCGGTAAAACGGGCGAAAAAGTTTTTCGAGTTCCGCTTCAGGGACGCCCGAGCCGAAATCTCTGACCGTAATCACCGCATTTTTATTTTTTCTTTCGAGCGAAATTTCGACGTTTGTGTTTTCTTTCGTATAACGCACCGCGTTTCGCAGAACATTTTCAATCGCGCTTCGCAAAAGATTTTCATTGCCGAAAACTCGCGCGTCTGCCTTTTGCAAAATCTTGACCGATTTATCGTTTGCCTGCGCTTCAAAATCGGCGTCGGCAACGATTTGTTCAAAAACCTTTGTTAAATTTATTTCGCGCCTCTCAAAACCGTTCGAGTTTGTTTCGAGTTTGGATAAAGTCAAAAGCCGCGAAATCATTTCGTTCAGACGAAACGATTCGGTTTCGATGCGGTTGATTAAACTTTGTGATTCGGGATTGGCTTTAGCTCTGGTAAGTTCGAGCGCGACGTTCAGGCGCGCGAGCGGCGAACGCAATTCGTGCGAAATATCCTGCGTCAGGCGTTTTTCCGCCGTCACCAACGACTCTATTCGTTCCGCCATCTCGTCAAAATCAATTGCTAAGTTTGACAGTTCATCACGCCGTTTGCCGACTCCTGCGCCGACGCGCGTCTGCAAATCTCCGGCGGCAAACTTTTGCGTCGCGCGTCGCAGCTTGCCAATCGGCGAGGTCAGGTAAAGCGCCAGCGCGTAGCAGCCCAAACCGGCTGTCAAGATTATGCCTAGAAATTGCAGAATTCTTTTTCCCCAATCGGGATTCGACGGAAATGTCGGTCGCTTCCAATGCGTGATAAAAACGAACTGCTCTTTATTCTTCAGCTCGATTTTTTTTGCGGCAAAAGTGTCTTCGGGCGAAACGTCAAATTCGGTTTTGTCGCTTGAAAGCGCTTTACTGAAAAGATTTTCTACTGAGTCTTCAGGTTTTTTACCGGCAATTTGTTTGCCGCCCGCGTCAAAAAATCCGGCTTCGATAATTCTGTCGGAAGTTTCCAGCCGGCTCAAGTATTCTTCGAGACCGCCGAGACCTTCGTTTTCATAAATTTGCGCTGCCGTCTGCGCGTTGATATTGATACTGTCGCCGACGATAATCTGCCATTGCCTGCCGAGATTTTCCGGCTGCGTCGACCAATTGATAAAACTAACCATCCCGACAACTAAAGCTATCGAAAGCCAGAACCAGAGGAAAATTTTTAAGAATAAAGTCATAAAATCGTAATGGTAAATGGTTAGTGGTAAATGGTAAATCAAAAAAGGTTTTTACATTTATCATTAACCATTTACCACTGTATAAATGTATCCGACCGACCGCACGGTTTTGATTCGGTCTTCTTCGCCGCGCGCGTCCAGTTTTTTTCGCAAATTGCTGACGTGCATATCGAGGCTGCGGTCATACGGCGAAAGCCTGCGTTCTAAAACCCGCTCGCTCAAATCTTCCTTTTTGACAATCGTTCCGGCATTTCTCAGCAGCATCGCCAATAGTTCAAATTCGACCGAAGTCAAACCTAAGTCTTCGCCGTTTTTGGTTGCCGAACGCGCGGAAATTTTTAACTCGACATCATCGACTTGCAGCCGGTCGTCTTCGATTTGTTTTGCTTCTTCGGTTATCTCGGCGCGGCGCAGAATTGCACGCAGACGCGCCGCCAGCTCGCGCGGGTTAAAAGGCTTCGGCAAATAATCGTCCGCGCCCGCATCCAGACCGACGATGCGCTCTGTGTCTTCGCCGCGCGCCGTCAGCATTAGGACGGGAATTTTCGATGTCCGGCGAAGTTCGCGCAAAACATCGAAGCCGTTTTTCTTTGGCAGCATCACGTCTAAAATCACCAAATCCTGTTCGTCTTGCAGCGCTCTCTGCAAACCGCTTTCGCCGTCATTGACGCTTTCGACCTCGAAACCTTCGCCCGTCAGATATTCCGAAACAAGCTCGCAAAGCTCGTCGTCGTCGTCGATGATTAAAATTCGGTTCATAATTATTGAATGTTTTACAGCGCTGTTTTGTATGATGCAATGATTTTACCGCAAAGCGCATCTGATTTATGTCAAGAAATGTAAATTTTGCCATTTGAAATATCGGGCGGTTGCTTTTACCCGAATTATTTCGTTAAATCACTTGAAACCGAATATGCCGACACATATCACACAAATAGAAGATACGAAGCGCGGAAAAACCGTCTTGCGCGTCGAAGGTTCGATGATGCGCGAAGATGCTGTTTTACTGGAAAAAATCGCACTCGGTATGCGCGAAGAAATCGGTAGAAATCTGACGCTCGACTTTGCCAACTTAAACTTTTTAGACAGCGAAAGCGCGCCTGTTTTGAAAAGACTCGAACGCGAACACAATTTTGAAATCGAAGGCTTGATGATATTTTTGCAGAAAGTCGTTGACGAAGCGGAAAGAAATTAAAATCAATATGTCGCTGACACTCAAAGAAATCGCAGAAATAGTCGGCGGAAAATCCGGCGGCGATGAAAACATTGAAATCGTCGGCGTCGCAAATCTCGAAACCGCTCGACAAGGCGAAATTTCCTTTCTCGAAAAAATTGAATTATCCGAATCTGCTCAAAAGACAAATGCTTCGTGCTTGCTCGTTCCGCAAAACTTCGACGCAAAACTTCCCTGCGCGTTTATTCGAGTAAAAAACCCGAAGCTGGCTTTTGCCAAAATCGCGGAAGTTTTGCATCCATTTAACCGGCGCGCCGAAAACAATCACAAAACTGCTGTCATTGATTCGCCGCCTGCGGATATTCTTGCTAACTTCATCGGCGCATTCGTTACGATTGGCAAAGATTGTTTTATAAATTACGGAACACAAATTCTAGACGGTGTGCGAATCGGCAACAATGTTTCCGTCGGCAAAAATACAATTATTCATCCGAACTGTGTCTTCTACGACAATGTTTCCATCGGACACGATTGCGTAATACACGCCGGAACGATTATCGGCGCGGATGGTTTCGGTTTTGTCCGCGACGATGCGAACGGCTACGTCAAATTCCCGCAAATCGGCACGGTTGCTATTGAAGATAACGTAGAAATCGGCGCGAATTCGTGCATTGACCGAGGCTCGCTCGGCGAAACGCGCATCGGGGAAGGCACAAAGATAGATAATCTCGTCCAAATTGCACATAACGTTCAGATTGGGAAGCGAGTGATAATTGCTTCGCAAACCGGAATTTCCGGCAGCACTGTAATCGAAGACGATTGCGTCATCGGCGGTCAAGTCGGTTTTGGCGACCACGCGCGGGTTTTGAGCGGCGCGATTATCGGCTCGAAAGCCGGAGTCCTTCCGGGAAAAATCGTTCGCGCCGGTGTTTGGTGGGGCGTTCCCGTGCAGCCGCTCGACGAATACAAACGACAAAACGCGCTGGTCAAATCTCTGCCGCGTCTGCGCGAGGAAATTAAGGAATTGAAAAAACAAATTAAAGAATTGCGCGATAAAAGCGTTTGAAACGGGCGACAAGGCAATTTGCATAAAAACATAAAAAGCCTGACTGTTAACAGTCAGGCTTTTTTTACTTAACGAGCAAAACAAGTTGGAACATTTCACCTGACTTTATTTGACAAGCCGGATTCTACCTAGCCTATATCACCGTTTAGTAAAGAATATAATGTCAATCAAATTAGAATCGCTCTGTTCTTTAGCTTACAAAACTACACCTTTTTTATACAAAACCCGACAAAGAAATGAAATGTTTTTGTTTCGGGAAAGTTTTAAACGAAACTCGCGCCTGTGCAATAATAAAAACCTAAATTCAATTTATAAAAGGAAAAAATAATTTTATGGTTACCTTAGAAGATGCCAGAAGAGTAATTGCCGCCGCCGAAAAAAAGGCTGGGGAAATCGGTCAGCCGATGAACATCGCGGTTGCCGATGTCGGCGGAAATTTGGTCGCGCACGTTCGGATGGACGGCGCGTGGCTCGGCAGCGTCGATATTTCAATCAAAAAGGCTTGGACTTCCAGAGCTTTTGATATTGCGACAAAGGATTTAGCCGAACACAGTCAATCGGGCGGGCAGTTTTTCGGAATTAACGCTTCAAACGACGGCAAGGTGATGATTTTCGCGGGCGGCATTCCGCTCAAACAAGGCGGCAAAGTCGTCGGCGCAATCGGCGTCAGCGGCGGTTCGGGCGAGCAAGACCACCAGGTTGCCGAAGCCGGTGTGGAAGCATTTTAAATAAAAATTCGTTTTACAAAATGTCGTGTCCGATTGAGAATAACCGAAAGTTTTTGCCGGACGTTTAGATTTGGAACGATTCAATGATTTACCGTATTTTAGCCGATGTCGTGCTGGTTTTTCATTTCGCCTTCGTGATATTTGTCATCTTCGGCGGCTTGCTCGTCCTGCGTCGCCGCATCGTTTTATTCGTTCACCTGCCCGCTCTTTTGTGGAGCATTCTAATCGAATTTTTTTTATGGCAATGTCCGCTGACGCCGCTCGAAAATTGGCTGCGGCAAGCGGGCGGCGAAGCCGGATACGAAGGCGGCTTCATCGAGCATTATATTTTGATGCTGCTATATCCGGGCATCGGATTTTGGATTCACATTTTTCTCGGAACGGTTTTAGCGGCAATTAACATTGCGGTTTATTCATATGTGTTTTCGCAATGGCGGAAGTAAACTGATTATCACAAAAGGTTTTTCAATTTTTTCTTTACAAATACCAAAAATCAAATAATAATCATTCCGCTCAATCATAAGTTAGGTCGCCTAACACGAGTACTAGAATAAACTTTAATTCCAATGAAAAAGTTCACGAAGAGATAGTGCCGATTTTGCTTTTAATCTAGTACGTTATTGTGTTATGATGAAGTTAAATGATGTACTAAATCTCACACTCGGAGGTCAATTTAATGGCTTGGTCAGTAGGTCCAGTCACATTAGGTCCAGGGCAATCTGGGCGTTGGTCGCTTACGTGGGATGAGGGAGACCCAGGGCAACAGGTAGTTGGAGTACACCCTATTACTCCGGGCAGTGAACTTCAGTACACAACTCCTGGAGTTCAATTGAACAGCAACTGTTCGCTAACATATTGGCTCACAGTAACAAATGTTGGTTCTTCAGTCGCCACGTTCTACTTTCGGGGTACTGCCATCTGATTGAATCTAGAAAGGAAGTGCTGACATGAAAGTAATTGTCGTTTACGATGAAAAAGGCAGGATTATTTCGGTTACAAGGCACGCGGATGCAAGCACTCAACCTTCAGGGATCGTGAAATTGGGAGTTATCCCAGGATCGGGTCAACATGCTCACGAGATCAAATTGCCCCCTGAACTTGAAAAAGAACCTCTTCTTAACCTTCATAGTGAGTTCCGTGTAGAGGTGAAAAGTAAGCGCCCATTTCTAGTGAGAGGGGCGTATCTCACCGAGCAAACGGAAAAGAAGAAATGAGTTCCCTATATTCGGTAGCAACGCGCCTTATTGCTTCAAGGGTAAGCAGCCTCGCATGCGGGGGGCGTTAGTCTGTTTATCATCGGCGACCTAACAAGTCATTCGACCCGACCACCCGATAGCATGGCTCTCATCATTTTTCCTTGCGATGCTGGTTGAGTGCTGCCCGCGGGCGGCGGGTCAATTCGGGCGTTAAACTTTAGCTTATTTTGCGCTCAATTCATCACGGTATTGATTGACATGAGTAATATCTTTGCTGACCGTATCGGCTAAAATTACGACTAATTCGCCTTTTTTGGCTTCGTTCAATGTCTGAAAAATCGCTTCTTTTGATTCGTGAATAATTCTAAAATCCAAATCCTTGCCGCTTTCCCGAACGCCTTCCTGCAGGAGATTGAAAACTTCTTCCTGAGTTCGCCCACGCAAATAATCGCCGCGCCGAACAATTAATTTATCAAAAGTTTCGGCGCAGAGTTTGCCCATCTCGCGCAAATCTTCGTCGCGCCGGTCGCCGACGCCGCTCAGGATTCCGGTTCTGTTTTCATACGGCAGCTTGTTGATGAAGTTTCGCAGTCCGATGAGTCCCGCCGGATTGTGCGCGAAATCCATCAAAACGGTGAAGTCTCTGACTTCGACAAAATTCAGTCGTCCGGGCGTTTGCGCGGTCGAAGGCGTAAAGGTCGTCAATCCAACGCGAATGTCTTCCAAAGATACGCCGTGAACGAAGCAGGAAAGCGTCGCCGCCAAAACATTTTGAATCATAAATTCGGCGCGTCCGCCGTAAGTCAGAGGAATGTTGATGGCTTTTTCCACACGAACCTTCCATTGACCTTTCAGCAAAGTAATAAAACCGTTTTCATAAACGCACGAAATTCCGTTGCGGCGGGCGTGTCGCCGAATATTTTCGTTGTTTTCGTCCATTGAAAATAACACGACTGTTCCATCGACCATTTTCCTCATTCGATAGACGTTTTCGTCTTCGGCGTTCAAAACCGCGAAACCTTTCGATGAAACCGATCGAGGAACGACCGATTTGACGCGCGCCAAATCTTCCAGCGTGTTAACGTCCTTTAAACCGAGATGGTCGGCGGCGACGTTGGTTACAACCGCGATGTCGCAATGGTCGTAACCGACGCCCGAACGAATAATCCCGCCGCGTGCCGTTTCCAAGACCGCGACTTGCACCGACGGGTCTTTCAAGACGAGTTGGGCGGAAATCGGACCCGTATTATCGCCCGCCACAATTTGATTATTTTGGATGTAAGTTCCGTCGGTCGTCGTGTAGCCGACAACCAGACCGCTGCCGCGCAAAATATGCGCGACGAGGCGCGTCGTCGTGGTTTTTCCGTTTGTTCCGGTGATGGCGAAAATCGGTATGCGCGAAGGTTTGCCGGGCGGAAACAGCATATCGATGACGTATTCGGCGACGTTTCTGCCAATGCCTTCAGATGGCGCAAGGTGCATTCGAAAACCGGGCGCGGCGTTTATTTCGATAATCCCGCCGCCGTTTTCCCTCAAAGGTTCGCTGATATTCGGCGCGATAATATCGATGCCGGAGATGTCTAAGCCGACGATTTTCGCAATGCGCTCGAACAGAAAAATGTTCTCCGGGTGCGCTTCGTCCGTGCGGTCAATCGCCGTGCCGCCGGTCGAAAGATTTGCCGTCGTTTTCAGATGAAGAATTTCGCCTTCCGGCAGAACTGTTTCAAGCGTGTAATTTTTCGACGCCAGAATTTGTTCGGTCGATTGGTCAACGTCAATCTGCGTCAGCACGTTTTCGTGTCCGTAACCGCGTCGCGGGTCGGCGTTAACTTCGTCAATCAGTTCTTGAATCGTACCTTTGCCGTCGCCGATGACGTGCGCGGGCGTTCGTTCGGCAACCGCAACGAGGCGATTGTTGACGACCAGAGCGCGAAAATCATTTCCGTCGAGCATTTTTTCGACGATAACGTATTTCGAGCGCGATTGTTCCTGCGCTTCGTGAAACGCCGCGCGAGCCGTTTCTAAATTCTCGATGCCGACTGTCGCGCCGCGCCCGTGATTACCGTCGAGCGGCTTGATGACAACCGGATAGCCGACGGATTCGATTGTGCGTTCGAGTTCGTCTTCGTCCCTGATGCGAAAACCTTTCGGCACGGGAACGCCCATTTCGCCCAAAAGTTTTTTGGTCGCGGCTTTGTTGGCGGCGATGTCCACCGAAATCATATTCGTCTGATTGGTCGTCGTCGCTTGAATGCGCTGCTGGTGGACGCCGTAACCGAGTTGAACGAGCGATTGGTCGTTCAGGCGAATGTATGGAATATCGCGCTTTTCGGCTTCTTCGACAATCGAGCCGGTCGAAGGTCCGAACCGAACTTCTTCGCGGATTTCGCGCATTTCCTGGACTTCTTCGGCAAGCGTTTTTTTGATTTCCTCAATCGGTTTGCCTTCGGCTAATTCGAGAAATAATCTAACGGCGGCACGCGCCGCGTAACGCCCGACTTGTTCTTCAAAATAAGCAAAAACGACATTGTAAATTCCCGCTTCGCCCGTTTCGCGCGTTCTGCCGTAACCGACATCCATTCCCGCAAGCGTCTGAAGCTCAAGCGCGAAATGCTCGATAACGTGACCCGCCCAGGTTCCTTCTTCGACGCGCCGCAGGAAACCGCCCGCTTCCTGATAGCTGCATCCGTGAGATTGAATACTCGGCATCGCTTCCTGCAAACGTTCGTAAAAACCTTCTATTTTATCGGTCGGCTTCTGCTCGTAATCCTCAATATCGAGCCGCATTATAATCAGCCGCTTCCAATAACCGCTCCAATAATTCGGTCCGCGTAGTGTTCTGATTTCGAGAATGTTCATAAGATTCAGAATTCAAGATTCAGGATTCAGGATTCAGGATTTAATTCGGAATCTTGAATCCTGAATCCTGAATTATTCAATATCGGGCAGTAAAAATTCATTCGGCGGCTGAAGCGGATGACGCGCAAAGTAATCGTAAATCAAACCGTCGCCGAGGATGTGTAGCTGTACGCCGCAGACGCTGAACGATTGATTATCGTCAACTTCGGCGATTTCGTTATAAGTGATTTGCGAGCCGTCGACAATCGTTATCGAACCCGCGCCGAAAACTTCCAAAATGCCTTTGCTGTCCAAAATAATCGCCGTGTTTTCGTCAATGCCGATGCCCAAATTATACGGATTATAAGAAACCGCCGTAATCAGGCGGCTGATGCGTCCACGCTCTGTAAAATGCTGGTCAATGATTATGTTTTTCAAAAACCCCAAACCGGGCGAAAGGCGCACGGAATTTTTGTGCGGATGCGGCGTCGATTCGCCGCGCACAATCATCGAAGCGCTCATTCCCGCCGCGCCCGCGCTCGTTCCCGCCAATACAATATCAGTGTCGGTAATCATTTCGCTTAATTTTTGAGCAAACTTTGTCCCGCCCAAAAGCGAAACAAGGCGCATTTGGTCGCCGCCCGTGACAAAAATGCCGTCCACGCCGTCGAGCAATTCGTCAGGGTTCGCCGCAAAAACGTCCTGCCGCGAAGTCGCCCGCAAAACGCGCGGATTCGCCACGCCCAGACGCCGAAACGCCTGCACGTAAATGTCCGCCGCGAATTCAGGAAAATCCGATGCGACCGGAACGATTAAAATCTGCGTCTCGCCGCCGTCGTTTCCGGTTAGTTCGAGAAACTTTCGCAAAATACGCCGCTCGTTATATTTGTCTTCCGCACCGCCGATGACCAACAAGTGTCCGCCGATGACTTCACGGTGTATTCGATTCGTCATTTTTATTTTGAAATTGTTTTGGAAATCTTTAATTAAAGTTATTGTAAAGTTTCGGTTTGGTCAAGAATTGAGATTCGGATTTTTTTGAGGCTTCGGACAGAAAAATTTTTATAAAAATTTTCGGGAATTTTTTCTTGTTTCGATTATTTCAACTTCATCGCCGATTTTTATCATCTCGCCGGCGTTTTCGGCAATCAGATTTTGTCCGAACAGGATTTTTTTCTTGACGCTTCTTTTCGGTATGCGATAACTCGCCAGAGTTTTCAAAGGTTCAGCCGATTGTTTTTTGCCGCTCGCCTGGTCAATCGTCGTCATCACGCAGCGCCCGCAAGGTTTGACGACGTGAAACACAGTCGCGCCGATTTTAATTTGTTTCCAGTCGTCTTCGGCGAAAGCATCCGCGCCCGACACGACAAAATTCGGGCGAAAACGATTCATCGGAACGGGATTTTCAAGCCGCGAATTCAAATCCTCCAAAGAATTTTCGCCAATCAGCAAAAACGGATAACCGTCGGCAAAACTAACCGCATCATCTTTGTGAACGGCGTAAAAATAATTTACTTTGCGGCGCGTTTCTTCTGGCATCAGAACAAGTTTGCAATCGGTTTGCAAAACATTTGAAAACCAATCGTTCGTTTCTTTTTCATAAACTTTCGCACGACATCTGCTGCTCCAAATTTTGACGCTCGCGGTTTCATTCGCATTCGGCTCAAACGGAACAATTGTTTCATTTCCATTTTCCGAAACTCGCACACCATTTTCTAAAACCTCGACGTCGACGGTTGCCATTTTCGGAAACTCGCGCTGGGTTAGAAAATTATTTTTCTCGTCAACTAACAGCCAACGCCTATCAAATCTTAAACCGCGTTCTTCAACCAATGAATTTTTGAGAGCGATTCCGCCGAGCGATTTTATCGGATAAATATTGATTTCAGATATAAACATAGAAACTTGATAATGCTTTAGTCAGATTTTCTAAAATAATTTTTACACAACCTTGCTTGACAGGTTAAACTTTGTTTTGTATTCTAGCACTCATTAGGACAGTTTGCTAAAAACACAAAATATATTATTTCGACCTAATAAAAATATCTTGAAAGGAGAGAAAAACAAAATGGCAACAACAATAAAACCATTGCACGACCGAGTAATTGTTCGTCGTATCGAAGAAAGTTCGGACAAAACCGCCGGTGGTCTTTTTATTCCCGACACGGCAAAGGAAAAACCGCAAGAAGGCGAAGTTATCGCCGTCGGCGAAGGCAAATATAAAGAAGACGGAACTCGTCAGACGCTCGACGTTAAAGCGGGCGACCGTGTTCTATTCGGCAAATACAGCGGTTCGGAAATCAAAATTGACAACGAAGAATTGCTGATGATGCGCGAAGACGAAATTTTAGGAATCATCGAACGAGCAGGCGCAAACGCCAGCTAAATTCAAAATTGCGGATTCAAAATTTAAGATTTAAGTTGAATAATGACATTAAAATCTTGAATTCTGAATCTTAAATTTTGAATTATAAAGAAAAAGGAGATTATAAAAATATGGCAAAGCAAGTAATACACGGCGAAGAATCACGCGCGGCGATTTTGCGCGGGGTTAATCAACTCGCAGACGCAGTAAAAGTTACATTAGGTCCGAAAGGACGCAACGTTGTTATTGACAAAAAATTCGGCTCGCCGACGATTACCAAAGACGGCGTAACCGTTGCGAAAGAAATCGAATTAAAAGATTCATTGGAAAATATGGGCGCGCAAATGGTGCGTGAAGTTGCGAGCAAAACTTCGGATGTCGCCGGTGACGGAACGACGACGGCGACGGTTTTGGCGCAATCCATTTTTAAAGAAGGCGTCAGAACGGTTGCGGCGGGCGCAAATCCGATGGCTCTCAAACGCGGAATCGAAAAAGCGGTTGAAAAAGTTGTCGAAGAAATTCATCGTTTCGCACAGCCGGTTTCCGGCGATTCGATTGCTCAGGTCGGAACGGTTTCGGCAAACGGCGACACGAAAATCGGCACGATTATCGCTCAAGCAATGGATAAAGTCGGGAAAGACGGCGTTATCACGGTTGAAGAATCGAAAACGATGGACACTTCTCTGGAAGTCGTCGAAGGTATGCAGTTTGACCGCGGCTATTTGTCGCCGTATTTCGTGACCGACCCGGAAAGAATGGAAGCGGTTTTGGAAAATCCGTATATTCTCATCAACGAAAAGAAAGTTTCTTCGATGAAGGATTTGCTCCCGATTCTCGAACAGGTTGCCAAACTCGGCAAACCGCTCCTTATTATCGCGGAAGATGTCGAAGGCGAAGCGTTGGCGACTCTGGTTGTCAATAAATTGCGCGGAACTCTGAACGTCGCGGCTGTCAAAGCTCCCGGCTTCGGCGACCGTCGCAAAGCGATGCTCGAAGATATCGCGGTAATGACGGGCGGAACGGTCATCTCGGAAGATATGGGCGTAAAACTCGAAAGCATCACCGTTGATGATTTGGGTCAAGCGGCGAAAATCACGATTGACAAAGACAACACGACGGTTGTTGACGGCGCGGGCGCAGGCGAAGCCATCGAAGGTCGCGTCAAAATGATTCGCGCTCAAGTCGAAGAAACATCTTCGGATTACGACCGCGAAAAATTGCAGGAACGTCTGGCGAAATTAGTCGGCGGCGTGGCAATCATCAAAGTCGGCGCGGCAACCGAAACTGAAATGAAGGAAAAGAAAGCTCGCGTTGAAGACGCGATGCACGCGACACGCGCGGCAGTCGAAGAAGGAATCGTGGCAGGCGGCGGTGTCGCTCTGGTTCGCGCTTCCAAAGTTCTCGACGATTTCAAAACCGACGCTGAAGATTCGGACGAGCAAATCGGCGTAACCATCGTCAAACGCGCACTCGAAGAACCACTTCGTCAAATCGCGCAAAACGCCGGACAAGAAGGCGCAGTTATCGTCGGCAAAGTCCGCGAAAACGACAGCCCGAACTACGGCTTCAACGCGGCGAGCGAAAAATTTGAAGATTTGGTTGCAGCCGGCGTCATCGACCCGGCAAAAGTTACCAGAACCGCATTGCAAAACGCGGCTTCAATCGCCGGACTGATGCTGACCACCGAAGCAATGATTGCCGATATTCAGGAAAAAGATGAACACGGCGGAATGGGCGGAATGGGCGGCGGCGGAATGGGCGGAATGGGAATGGGAATGTAATCTGAGATTTAACATTTCAGATTTCAAAGCTCCAAAATATAAAAAGGCTTCGTTCAAATTTGAGCGGAGCCTTTTTAACAATCAATAAGTATGAATAAAGAAGAAATCAGAAACCATATTTTAAAAAATTTTTGGAATAGTTGGGACAAAGATAAAAGTATTGGACTTTATCATGGTGTTATCTCTCCTTCAATGCTTGAAGAATTTGAAGATATTATTACAGAAGTAATCGAAGATTTGCAGTCTGAAGAATTATATGATGAAAATTATGGTGGTGAGCTAACTGGTAAAGGAATTATTCATACTGAAGAACAAAATTTAGTTGATGAAGAAAGAGTTTTATATCATCGTAATCTTCGTCACAAAATACTGTCTTTTCTCTTTCATCTCTACAAAACAGAAGGTTATTCTGCTGAAATTCATTTAATCAAATTAACTGAAATAATTAACAATGAAACAAATGAGTTTGACACAAACAAGATTGATAATGAGTACGAAATACTGCGTCAAATTGGTTTGGCAAAAAAGACTCATCCTTCAATAAGCCGAGAAGGAATTGAATACTGGAATGAACACTTGCTTTTAGAATCATTTAGAGATGAATTTACAGATTTAGCTAATCTTAAAGGCATAACTCCACAACAGAGAGGCATAAAGCTAGAAAATCTCATTTCTAAAGTTTTAGAATTTGCAGGTTGGCAACAAGAAGCAAATGTAACAACTTCTTACGAGCAAATTGATGTAGTAATTCATTACAATCGTGAGTTTTATTTAATTGAATGCAAGTGGGAGAAAAAACCAATCGAAGCAGACGTAGTAGATAAACTATTTGGAAAGCTGAGCAGAAGAGCAGGAACTCACGGAATATTAATGTCTATGTCCGGCTTTACTAAAGGTTGCGAGAATTGCGTAAAAGACCTCACAAATCAGAAACTGATTTTACTTTTCGGCAAAGAAGATATTGAACAAATTGTATCAAATCCTAAATCTTTTGAAGAACTATTTAATAATAAATACAAAGAACTTGTAATGAGAAGAAATGTCGTTTGGGAATGACATTCGCTCGCTCAGAATAGCTACAAAATCACCTCTTCAAAACAATCAAGCCAAAGCTATAAAAGCATCCTCCGCGAGTTGCGGCAGTTCGATGGCGACGAAGGAATTTTCCGAGTAAAGATAATCTTCGCCCGATTCGTCAATAATACGAATCAAATTATTTTAGCGGTTTAATCTTTCGCATTAGCGAGGATAATGATTGGAATCAAGAGCGCAGCCGAAGCGATGATGATACCGATTAGACGTTTGCGCGGTCTTATCCGGTTGCCGAAGCGATTTTTAGCGCTGCCGTAATCTTTGCGAACTTTTTTTATGTCTCGATACTTAATCTCGACGATTACTTTTTGGTCAATCTCGTCGATTGAAACCGATTCGTCTTCGATTTTGAGGATTGAGCCGTAAAACTCCCGGCGGTTGTTCCCGATAATCGTGATGTCGCCGCGCAAACCGATTTTCGTAATCTGGTCTTTGATTTCCTGAGCTTTGGCGTCGATTTGCGGCGACGAATCGTCAGCTTTATTCGGTGATGTTTGAGCCGGACTTGAAACTATACCGAGCATTATCATTGAGCAATAGAGAACGACACAAACGACGGCTTTGCTTGTGCCGATCATTTTTTTATCCATAAAATACCTTTTCAAATTTAATCTTTACTGACCGAAACATTCAAGATACTTCACGCCCGCGCCCGTGTTGAAAATTACGACGCGCTCGCCTTCTTTCACTAAATTTTGCTCAATCATTTTTCGCAGAGCGGGAAGGCAAGCCGCGCCTTCGGGAGCGCAGAATAAACCTTCCGCCGCGCCGATTTCCTTGACGGCGGCAATCAATTCTTCGTCCGTGACGGCAACGGCAGTTCCGCCGGATTTGTGCAGCGCGTCGATAATCAAAAAATCGCCGATTGCTTTCGGAACTCTTAATCCTGACGCGACAGTCGCGGCGTTCGGAAATTCGGCGGCGGAGGTTTCGCCTTCGTGAAACGCTTTGACAATCGGAGCGCAGCCGACCGCTTGCACCGTAACCATTCTTGGACGAAAAGAATCAATCCAGCCCATTTGCTCCATTTCGTCAAACGCCTTCCACATCCCGATTAAACCTGTTCCACCGCCGGTTGGATACAAAATTACGTCGGGCAAATTCCAATCAAACTGCTCGGCGAGTTCGTAGCCCATCGTCTTTTTGCCTTCGACGCGATACGGCTCTTTCAAAGTCGAAACGTCAAACCAGCCTTCCGCGTCTTTTCTTTCGGCGACAATTTTTCCGCAATCGGTTATCAAACCGTCAACCAAAGTAACATTCGCTCCGGTTTGTTCACATTCAATAATGTTCGCTTGCGGCGTATCTTTCGGCATAAACAAAAACGATTCCATTCCGGCGCGTGAAGCGTAAGCCGCAAGCGCGCCCGCCGCGTTTCCAGCCGACGGCGCGGCAACTTTTTTTACTCCCAACTCTTTTGCCATTGAAACCGCCGCCGACATTCCGCGTGCTTTAAAACTCTGTGTCGGATTGGTTGATTCGTCTTTGATGTAAAGATTGAGCTTAATCGGAAGGTTTTCCGCGAGACGTTCGGCTTTGAGCAATGGCGTAAAACCTTCGCCGAGAGAAACAATGTTTGATTCGTTTTCGACGGGCAAAACTTCCGCATACCGCCAGAGATTTGATTGGCGATTTTTCAAAGATTCCTTCGTCAAGGTTTCTCTCGCCTGCTCTAAATCGTAGCGAACCAGCAGCGGTTTCCCGCACTCGACGCAGAGATTATGCAGGCGATTTGCTTCATAAGTTTTATGACAGGCGGCGCATTCCAAATGCGTAACATTCATTGTTTTTTGAATTCCTTTGTTTATTGATTTCTTATCTAACCAAATTACAGTTAATTCCGATTTAAAACAATTTGCCCGCGAAACACGCGAAAGGCACGAAAATAAAATCAAAGGAATTGTATTTCCATTTCGCGTGTTTCGCGCATTTCGCGGGCAGTTATTTTAAGGTTTTATCACCAAAATCGGTGGGCTTATTTCTTTAACATCGGCTTCAACGCTTTATAAACATTGTCGGTCATAATCTTTTCGCCTTCGGCGTTCGGGTGTATGCCGTCGGCTTGGTTGAGATTTTTTTCGAGCGCGATGTTTTCAAGCAGAAACGGTAGAAACGAAACTTTATATTCGCTCGCCAAATCGGGAAAGGCTGTAACGTAATCGCGCTGATACTGCGCTCCGAGCGTCGGCGGCGCGAGCATCCCGCACAACAGAACTTGAATATTTTTCGCCTGCGCTTTTTTGATAATCTGAGCCAGATTTTGCTTCATTTTGGCGACCGGCATATTACGCAACAGGTCGTTTGCGCCGAGTTCGAGAACCAAAATCCGCACGTTTTCCTGCTCCAAAACCCAATCGACTCTTTCGAGACCGCCAATCGAAGTTTCGCCCGAAACGCCCGCGTTTATTACCTCATAATTATAACCGTCGTCTTTTAATTTTTGCTGCAAAAGATACGGATACGATTCCTTTTCCGCCAGCCCGAAACCAGCCGTTAAGCTGTCGCCGAAAGCGACAATCTTTGGTTTGTCGGAATTTATTTCCGGCGTCGTAACCGGTCTTTCGGCTTTTTTGTTTGTCTGCTGTTCGGCGGACGACGACGCCGCGCCGCACGCCGAAAGGAAAATGATTATTGAAATAAAACTTAAAATTGCCGTTGCCCGAATAAAATAAAACATAATTTCGATAAAACTTCCGTCGTTTTCAAACTCTGTCTAAGATGCGGATTTTGTCGAACTTGTTCGTTACTTTTTGAAAAGTTATGATTGATTTTCACATCTGCGGCGAGCGGTTGTCTAATTCGAGATGACAAACAAATTAAATTGGTATGATTACGACGAAGGTTATTCGGTCGGGACGAGCGGCGCGGACGGCGGCATAATTTTGCGCGACGAAGAACACGCTTTCGGAGCGCGGCTGACGCTCGAAGAAGACGGCAGTTCCGCGCCGTTTTCAATCACCTGCACGATTTACGGCTGGATGTCTCACGCCAGGTTTTTCCCCGACGAAGCCGAAGCCAACCGCGAGTTTGACGAGATGAAGATTGATTTGGAAAGAATTTTGAGCATAGTTCCGGCGGATGAAGCGGATGCCGACGAAGACACGCTCGACGAAATCTCGGATGAAATAAGCGAGTTCGTGGAAAGGTTTCCGTAAATTTTATGATTGAATTAAAAAATGTGTCCAAAATCGTGCGTTCGGGCGCGGAAGATTTGACAATTTTAGACGACGTTTCATTGGAAATTCCAGACGGCGAATTTGTCGCCGTGACGGGCGCGTCCGGTTCGGGCAAATCGACGCTTCTCGGTTTAATCGCCGGACTCGACGCGCCGAGTTCGGGAGGAATTATGATTGACGGCGCGAGCGTTACGACGATGAGCGAAGACGCGCTGGCAACTTTAAGAAGCGAAAAAATCGGTTTTATCTTTCAATCGTTTCATCTGATTCCGAGCTTGACGGCATACGAAAACGTCTTGATTCCGATGGAAATTCTCGGGCTTCGAGACGCAAAAAATCGAGCCTTGCAATTGCTTGAAGACGTTGAATTGACTGCTCGCGGACATCATTATCCGACCGAGCTTTCCGGCGGCGAACAGCAGCGCATAGCAATCGCTCGCGCTTTTGCAAACAGCCCGAAAATTTTATTAGCTGACGAACCGACCGGAAATTTAGATTCCAAAACCGGCGAGCATATTTTTGATTTGATGACGGGCTTGCATTTGAAAAACAACGTAACTCTCATCCTCGTTACGCAC
Source organism: uncultured Pyrinomonadaceae bacterium (assembly GCA_964235785.1). Classification (GTDB taxonomy): domain Bacteria; phylum Acidobacteriota; class Blastocatellia; order Pyrinomonadales; family Pyrinomonadaceae. The sequence goes on from CAXSBF010000003.1 coordinate 248,391, forward strand.
GACCAAAATTTGTCGAAGCGAGCGCAGCGACAAATCATCCTGAAGGACGGGCGCGTTCTATCTGATAAGTGATAGCGGATAACTGATAGTTTATGAATCGGTTTTACACTATCAGTTATCAGTTGTCAGTTATCAGCTATTTATATGAATTTTATTTTCAATTTAACCCGCCGCGAAATCCGCTCGTCCTGGCGGCGATTGCTGTTTTTCTTTTTGTGCATCGCCATCGGCGTCGGCTCAATTGTCGCCTTGCGTTCCTTGATTCAAAACTTGAGCCGGTCGGTCGGCGGCGACGCCCGCGCTTTGATGACGGCGGATTTTGAAGTCAGTTCGACCAACGATTTTACGCCGACCGAAATTGAAAAAATCGAAGCGGTCGTCGGCGAATCGAACATCGTCGAAGCCAGAAACGAATCGATGACGACTTCGGCGATGGCAAAACCGCTCGAAGCGTCGAATCAGAATTTCAAAGCGGTCGAACTCAAGGGCATCGAGCCGCCTTTTCCGCTTGTCGGAAATTTCACTTTGTCGGACGGAAAGCCTTTTGATTTTAAACTGCTCGAAAATAGAGGCGCGGTAGTCGCGCCGATTCTGCTGGAAGATTTGGGCGTCAAAATCGGCGATAAAATCCGCATCGGCGAAGCTGATTTTGAAATTCGCGCCACTTTTGACGAAGAACCGGGCGGCACCGGCGGTTTCCGTCTCGGCGCGCGAGTTTTTATCGAGAAAAAAGCGTTTGACGAAACCGGAATCATCAGAAACGGCGGCAGAGTCCGCCGAAGAATTCTTTACCGCGCCTCGGACAATCCGACCGAACTCGTCAAAAATTTGCGCGAATCCGTCAAAGGTACGATTCTAACCGTGCAGTCTTACCGCGAAACGCAGGAAAGATTAGGCGAGCAGTTTGAAAAAACGGAAAATTATTTGTCGCTGACCGGGCTGCTGATTTTAGTTTTGGGCGGTGTCGGCGTTTGGAATGTGGCGCGGGTTTTTGTCGAGCAGAAACGCAAATCCATCGCTGTTTTAAAATGTTTGGGCGCGTCCGGCACGCGCATTATTACGGTTTATCTTTTGCAGATTTTGACGCTCGGTTTCGCCGGAAGTCTGTTCGGCGTGTTGCTGGCGCAATGTTTTTTGTGGTTCGCAAAGTTTAAGTTTAACGACGCTTTGCCGAAAGATATGAGCTACGCCGTTCATCTTTCTACGGCGTGGCAAGGCATTTTGCTGGGAATTTTGATTTCCCTGCTTTTTTCCGCCTTGCCGCTTTTGCAGGTTCGCACGGTCAAACCGCGCCTTCTTCTGCACGACGCGACAGGCGAAAAAATGCGCCGACTCGACCCGACAAAAATAATTTTCGGCGCGGTTTCACTCGCCGGACTGCTCGCAGTCGCCGTCTGGCAAGCCGGTTCGCTCAAAGTCGGCGCGTTTTTTCTCGTCGGCTTGGGCGCAACGTCTCTGGTTTTATACGGCGCGGCGATTGTTTTGACTTTGCTTCTCAAAAAAATCAAACATTTCGGCTCGTTTTCCATCGCGCAAGCCGTCAACTCGCTTTATCGTCCGGGCAATCAAACGCGCATAATTTTATTGGCGGTCGGACTCGGCGCATTCGTCGTTTTAGCGGTTCAATCTTTGCAGACGAATCTCGTCCGTGAATTCGATTTTACGCGCAATCAAAAGCTGCCGAGCCTGTTTTTTATCGACATTCAAAAAAGTCAGATTGAACAGCTCAAGCAAATTGTTTTTGAAAGAAGCGGCGAAGACGTGCAGGTCGTTCCGACAATTCGAGCCAGAATCGCTCTGGTCAACGGCTCGCCGTTTGATTTCGGCAACCGCGAAGTTCGCCAGCAGCAAGGCATCATCGGGCGCGAATTTGCCATAACGTATCGCTCGAATCTGGACGAAAACGAAACTTTAATCGCGGGCGATTGGTGGAGCGATAAGGCGGGCGAAGCGGAAGTTTCCGTCGAAGAAGGAATGAGCAAAACCCTGAGCGTTTCGGTCGGCGACACGATAACTTTCGACATATCGGGCAGAAAAATTCCCGCCCGCGTCGCCAACATCCGCAAGCTCGATTTGCGAAACACGCGCACGGCTTTCGTCTTCGTCTTTCGTCCCGGCATTCTGGAAAAAGCGCCGCAAACTTTCATCGCCACGGTTCTCAAAAAAATCCCCGAAGTCCAACGCGCTCAGCTTCAGCGTAAAATCATCGACGAATTTCCGAACGTGCAGATTTTCGATGTCGCCGATATTGTCGCTACGCTGCAAAAACTCATCAACAATTTTGTGCTGGCGATTTCATTCGTCGGAAGTTTCGTGATTTTGAGCGGAATCCTGATTTTAATCGGCTCAATCGCGCTGACCAAATCGCAGAGAATTTACGAGAACGCGATTCTAAAAACCCTGGGCGCGAAACGCCAAACTCTGGCGGCGATTCTGTTTGCCGAATACGGACTGCTCGGTGTTTTGGCGGGAATTATCGGCGCGGGCTTTGCCACGATTTTGTCTTTCGCCGTTTCCAAATACATTCTTGAAATTGATTGGGAGTTTGATTTTGTTCTAGTAATTATGGGCGTTTCGATTACCGCAATCTTAGTAATGCTGGTCGGCGCAATCGCCAGTTTCGACGTGCTTTTCAGAAAACCGCTCGCCACTTTGCGCTCTCAATAAAGACTCTTTAACGAAAATTATTCTTGCGCTTTCAGCAGAATTCTTTCCTCTAATTCCTTAGATAAACGAAAATTTGTTTGTTTGATTTTTTTGAGTAAAGGTTTTACCGATTTGATATGACCTGAGAGTTTTGCCTCGACAATTACACCGAATGTTCCCGTGATTTTAACTCCGAGTTGTTCCGCTAAATTTCTTCCCTTTAAGTCGTCGATAATCAAAAGACAATCGGTTAATTCCAAAGCCAAAGCAATCGCGCTCGCTTCGCCATTATCGATGCTTGCTTCTAATATTTGGCGGTAATTTTTATTAATTGGATTTTGAACACGAATCCATTCGGGAAGTTTTAAACCGTATTCGCTCGCAATTTCACTCGTGATAATAATTTCGCCGAAAATCGTGTGAAGAAGTTCGAGTTCTCCGATTTTTTCCGGGCGTAATGAGACAGCTTGTATCAGATGCGATAGCTTTTTGCATTTTCTACATCACAATCTAAATCGTCAGCCGGATAATTAAAAACCGAAACATCATAGCTTCCCAAAACTTCAACGAACGCTCTTTTTGAAAAGCCCGCGAGTTCCGCCGCTTGTCCGAGCGAGAGTTTGCCTTTTTCATAAAGTTTTGTTGCCAGCATTATTAAAAGTTCTCGCTCATTTAATTCGACTGTTGACGGCAATGTTACGGTTAAAGTTTTCATAACAATAAACTAAAAGATTTCACAGGCGATTGCAATAAAAATCGAAGAATCATCTTTCTTCATTCACTTCTATTTGTTGCTGCAATTCTTCATCTGAAAATGCCTGAAACCATTGCGGCTCGACGTTTTGCAGAATTTCGCAATCGCAATACGCGCCGTTTTCGTTGAGCCAGCTCATAAACTTCGGCATACTCAGACGGTTTTCCATCAAAAACTGCATCGTGAATTTCAAATCGTGAGCGCATTCGTTTTTGCCAGACGAACGTCCAGATAATCGAATAAATCTTCTATTTCATCTCTGGCTGCGGGCAGATTTTCGATAAATCTTTCGCGCTCGTCGCCGCTCAACTGCGCCCAGGTTTCGAGTTGTCGTTTTTTTATTAAAGGCATTTTTCTCCTGTTGCGGAAAATTTATAACATTATTCGGTCAGCAACATTTTCGTTTCGGTTTCGCGCATTGCTTCTTCCAATTCCTTTTGTTTCAAACCGGTTCGCCCGTCATATCGAATGAATTGCGGAATCAAAAGAGAAACCACCACAGTTCCGACGACGCACAAAATTCCGCCCGATACAATCGAAGTTTGCAAACCGTAGATACTTGATACGATGCCTGCTTCGGTGTCGCCGAGCTTCGGTCCCGATGTGTAACTAATCATTTCGAGTCCGGCGAGCCGTCCGCGCAGATAAGTCGGGATTGTTTGATTCCAAATCACGAAGCGAAACAACGCGCTGACCATATCGAACGCGCCCGCCAGAGCGAGGAAAAACAGAGCGACGTATAAATTGGTGGCGAAGCCGAAAAAGATAATCGAAACGCCCCATAGAGCGGCGGCAATCGCCACAAGCAAACCGTGACGGTGGATTTTTTTTGTCCAACCGCTCGTTAATGTTGCAAACAGCGCTCCGACCGACGGCGCGGCGTAGAAAAATCCGACCGTTCCCGCGCCGAATTGCGCGGCAATCGCGGGAAAAAGCGCGGACGGCATTCCGAAAAACATCGCGTTCATATCAATCAGATACGTTCCCAAAATCTCTTTGCGCCGCCAGGCGTAATGCACGCCCTCAACGACCGATTTAATAGACGGACGGTTTTCCGTCTGCGCGGCGGGCGGCGCGGCTTGAATCATAAAAACGGCGGTGAGCGACGCGACGAAAGTTACCAAATCAATCGAATAGGCGACGCTTGCGCCGAACGCGGCGAGAATTATTCCGGCGAGCGACGGACCTAAAATCGTCGTCATATTCCAGCGAATCGAGTTTAGAGCGCCGACCGACGCCATCAAATCCGGCGGAACGATGCGCTGCATCATCGCTTCAAACGACGGACGCTGCAAAGCCGAAAGCGCGGCGTGCAGCGCGGCGCAGACAAACAAAACCCAAACTCGCGGGCTTGGAAGCAGCGCGTTGGCAATCAAAATAACGGTAACAATCGTTTGCCCGATTTCGGTTAATCGGAGCATTTTACGTTTGTCGATAAAATCAGCATACGCGCCGCCGACAAAGGCGAGCAGCAGAATAAAAATGAATTCCGTCGCGCCGAGCAGACCGACCATAAAGGTTGACTGCGTGAGCGCGAAAACCTGAACGGGCAAAACGACGAAACTGATTGCCGTGCCGAACGCGGAAATGAATTGACCTATGAAAAGCAGGCGATAATCGCGCGAAACTTTGAGCGGCGTAATGTCTATGAACATTTTTGATTTTTAATACTGCACCGGCGCGGCGAAAAGTTTCATTCCGAGTTTGTCGAGCAAATTTTTATCGCGGTCGGTTTCGGGATTCGGCGTCGTCAGCAGTTTTTCGCCCATAAAAATCGAGTTTGCGCCCGCCAGAAAACATAACGCCTGCGCTTCGTCCGAAAGCTGCATTCTGCCCGCGCTGAGGCGCACGATTGAGGACGGCATCAAGATTCGCGCTGTCGCAATCATTCGCACAAAGTCGAAAACGTCCAGAGATTTTCCGTTTCCAAGCGGCGTTCCTTCAACGCGGACGAGTTGATTTATCGGAACGCTTTCGGGATGCGGATTTTGATTTGATAATTGTTGGAGAAGCGAATAACGGTCGGCAGGCGTTTCGTTCATTCCGATAATTCCGCCGCAACAAACCGTCACGCCTGATTTGCGGACAATTTTTCAACGTCTCAAGCCTTTCCTCATAAGTTCTTGTCGTAATAATATCGCCGTAGAATTCGGGCGATGTGTCGAGATTGTGATTGTAAGCCGTTAATCCGGCTTCGGCTAGTTTTACGGCTTGGTCTTCTTTGAGCATTCCGAGCGTGCAGCAGGCTTCGAGACCGAGCGAGCGGACGCCGCGCACCATTTTCAAAACCGTTTCAAACTGCTCGCCGTTCGGCACATCGCGCCACGCCGCGCCCATACAAAATCTGGTTGCGCCCGACTGTCTGGCATTTCGCGCCGCTTCCAGAGTTTCTTCGACGCTCAAAAGCGGTTCGCGCTCGACAGCGGTTTTGTAATGCGCCGACTGCGGGCAATACGCGCAATCTTCGGGGCAGCCGCCGGTTTTGATGCTCAAAAGCTGGCAGCCTTGAATCTCGTCCGCGCGGTGAAATTTGCGATGCTCGGTTTGCGCCCGAAAAATCAGTTCGGGCAGCGGAAGGTTGTAAATCGAGTCGATTTCGGCAATCGTCCAATCGTGCTTTTGTTCGGTCATAGAAGAAGACTAGCAAAAAATTCAATCAACGGCAGACGCTTTTTACACTTTTACATAAAATGAACAAAGCACATTTATTTCTGCCGCGCCGCCTTACTCAATTTGATTTGCGTGATGCGCCCGCCGCCGCCGGTATTAAGAACGGAGAGACGTTTTTCGCCTTTTATATCAGCCAACACGATTGACGATGGATTGTCCAGTTTGACTAGCTCGGCGGACTTGAGCGATTCCGGACGGTTTCCGTCGGCATCGAAAACGAGGACTTCATTTGTCTCTCCGCTCGTCGCGTAAAGGCGATTGGTTTGCATGTCGAATGCCACATCCGGGAAATGCCAGAGGTTTTTATCCCACTCGGGAACAGCCCACTGGCGAATAAATTTACCGTCGAGGTCGAAAACCTGAATGCGGCTGTTGCCCGCATCGGCGACAAAAACCCGGTCGCCCGCGACATCAAGCCCGGTCGGGTCGGAAAATTCGCCTTCGTTCTCTCCTTTTTGTCCCCATTCGGCAAAATTCTCGCCTTCCGGGTCGAGCCTGACGACGCGATTTCTGCCCTGGTCGAGAACGTAAATCTGTCTATACGGTCCGATGGCGACGTCGCGCGGTCCGTAGAATCCGGGCGCGGGTCCGCTCCATTGTTTTTCAAAAGCTCCGGCAGCATTAAATTTTATCAGACGGGCGTTGTAAGCGTCGGCAACGTAAATATTTCCGTTAGAATCGACCGTAATTCCGTTCGGCGCGCGAAATTCGCCCTCGCCCGTTCCGGCTTTTCCGAAAGCTGTGAGAAAGTTTCCTTCGGGCGAAAATTTCTGCACGCGAGAGTTGCCCGTGTCCGCAACGTATAAATTACCCGACACATCTACCGCGACACCGCGCGGCACATCAAACTGCCCGCGCCCTTTGCCTTGTCCGCCTTCAAAACCGCTGACGGCAGGAATGTTGACATCAATGTCAGGGACTTTAAATTCCTGTAGCAGCGACGCGGGAACATTCGATAAATCGGCGGGAACCTTGAAAATGATAAGCGCGTCGTAACGGTTATCCGTATCCCGGAAAACCTGTTCAAAAACAGCTTTATATACTGCCTCGTTCACATTTTTTATAAAGTCGCCATTTCTAATCCCGTTGTCAATCGCCACATAAGAGATATTGTTTTCCTGCAGCAGACGCAGCAATTCCTGCGGATTTCGCTCGACAAACATCCGTTTATAAAGCCGCTCCCGCTCGTCGAGCGCATAACCGGCAGACTGCGCGTAATAAGGATGCCCGTAAAAGAGACGCCGCCCGGCGAGCAATATGCCGTGATTTACATATCTACTGCTGAGGAAAACCGCTTTCGGATCGGTTTGTTCGGCTACCCAGCGAACGAGCGTATCCTGCTCAAACGGAATTTCTATCCAATAAGAGTTGTGAATCGGAAACAAATCTATAACTCCGCCAATCGTGATTAATACAAACAAAATGACGGCGGTAATCTTGCCCGGCAGCGAACTTTTCAACAGCCTCGTCTTCCATAAACGACAGAGACCGTATGCGACAAACAGATTGGCGATAATAAGCCAAATGTTTAAGAATTTATGATTTGCTAAAACTTCCTGGCTGAATTGAAAGAAAAAGGTGAGACCAATCAAACTTGTAACGGCAATCATCACGCGCCGCTGCAGTTTTGTCGCCAGCAGCAGAGCGACGGCAATCAGCACCCACTTGAAGCCGAAGGTAAAGCCGATGTATTCGATAACGCTTTTGATTGTCGGATTATCGACCGTGAACCCCCAGTGAAAAAGCGAATATCCGGCGGGTTGTATATTGCCAGTTCTGAGAAATATCACTTGCGGGAGCGCGACAATTGCCGTCGTTACACCCAGCGCGAGCATTTGTTTTTTTAACGGAAGTAAAAGAAACAATACCGCCAGCACGGCGAACGTCGCTATAAAAACCGCGCTGTTCCACATCGGAAGAAGTCCGAGCAGCACGCCGGAAAAAATGAACGGAACGGCAGATTTTAGCGTTTTGCCTGCCCAACCATTGTTCGGCAAAATTTCCGGTTGGGTTGTATTCACCGTCGGTTCGACGGGAGTTTGACTATGTTCCGCTTCATTCGAGTTCTCAGCAGGCAAAATCGCGTCTCGATAACGGGCAATAAGAAACACGAGAACAAGCAGAAGAATACCAATCGCGCTGGGCAAATGCCTCTGATTAAGAAACACGTCTTGCGACCAGACGCCCCACGTTTCGCCGCGATACGGAAAACCGGACGGCAGAAAATCGTGCAGCGTCCAAATCGCGTTCATCGCGCTGCCGATTGACTCTTTCGAGCCAAAGAAGGGAATGTAAGATAGCGAGCCGTGAAAAAAGAAAAGCAATGCTCCGATTCGTCCGACCGCGCGCGAATTAAAAAGAACGACGCCGAGCGTCATCACCAGAACGAGCATTGAAACGAGCGACAGAATGCTCAGGATATTGTTGCTTAACGCCGGGCTGAGTCCCAGGTATTCGAGATTTCCGGCTAGAAAATAAAACAAAAAGTGGTAATGAATCGGTTCGCCCGAAAAATGCGGAAGCTCGGTCGGAAAGTTGTGACCGAGCGCAAAGCTCTGCATAATGGAAACGGTCGAACCGAAATCGCTCCATTGAAGATTGGAGATTTGTACTTTTCCCGCCGACATATTGAACGTGCTTAACTCCAGCACGCACGCGAAAACAAAGAAAAAACCGATTACCGCCCAATCCCATTTGTTCGCTTTAGTCTCTTCCGGCGAAAGCGTCGGGCGAACTTCTTTGCTCGTCGCGCGTCGTCTCAACCAGAAAATCGAAACGGCGGCAGAAACGAAGAACAGCAGGTTGCCCCACAACAAAGGCTGCGACGCGCGGGCAAAAAGCAGCGCGCTGAGATACGTGAACCAGGAGCTGATAAGCAGTCCTGAGATAAGCGCGGCAGCTAACCGATGAGGCAGCGAAACAAACGAATAAAAGCGTCGGCAAATCGAATCGCCGAGCATCACCATAACAATTAAATAAATCAGAGCTAACACTTTATAAAGTCTCCAACGAATCAAAGCCTTGCGCCTCAATCGAATTATTTACGGGTGCGAGTCCCGGGCGTATCCTGCTGCGTCAACAAACCGGCATCAGCTTTTTGTTGACCAGCCGCCGCTTCGATTGACTGCGCGATGACGTAACGCGGACGCCCTTTGACTTCCTGATAGATACGCGCCAGATATTCGCCGATGATGCCGAGGCTAATCATTAAAATACTTCCGATGACCAGCAGCAGAAGGATGACGGTCGTGAAACCGCTGACGGCGTGTCCCGCCAGAAATACAAAAAGCGTTTGAACGCCGAGCGCAAATGCGAAAAGCAGAAAAAGTATTCCGGCAAAGGTAATAATTTGCAATGGCAAAGCCGAAAACGCCGTGATGCCGGTCAGCGCTAAACCGAGGCGGCGCAACACCGACCAGCCTGTCTGTCCGCCGACACGTCCGGCAACCTCAAACGGAATTTGCACGCGCCTGAAGCCGAGCCACGCCGTCATTCCGCGAAAAAATACATTGCGTTCTTCCATTTGCAGATAAGCGTCGGCTGCCCGGCGGTTCAACAGTTTATAATCCGACGCGCCTTTGAGTTCAAAACCGGAAAGTCGATTCCAGATTAAATAAAACAATGCCGCGCTGAGCTTACTGAAAAAGGTTTCTTCGCCGCGCGTAATCTTCGTCGCTTCGACAATATCGGCGCCGGTTTCGCGCCACGCTCGCACCATCTCCGGCAAGAGCGACGGCGGATGCTGTCCGTCGCTGTCCATCACCACGACGGCATCTCCGCGCGCCATTTCCAATCCGGCGCATAAAGCCGCGTCTTTGCCGAAGTTTCGGCTGAGCCGCGCCGCCCGCAGCATCGGAAATGTTTTCGCCTGCTCAGTGAGAACCAGCCATGTGTCGTCGGGCGACCCGTCGTCAATCAGAACAAACTCAAATGAAACGTCAACTTCGGCGAGCGCGTCGCGGACTGCCGCCAGAATCGCGTCGATATGGCTTCCCTCACGATAGACGGGCATCACGATCGAAAGAAATTCTTTTTTACTGCGACTCGGATTATTCATGCGGGACTTTTTCGTAGAGCATAACCGTAATAGCCTAAAACCTCTAATGTTTGCGTTTCCTAACGCGATTTTTTATCCCCGACTGATAAATTTCCTCTTCTAAACTTGAAAATTTTGCGGTCAAGCCGCATTTCACAAACAACTCTGTTGATTTTGCCGAACTCTGCCGATAACTTTTTTGAAACCGATGCGCGGTTAAAACGCCCAATGACCTTGTACGAACTTGCTCACGAACAATGCCAGCAGTAAAAGCGACCAGACGGTAATCACGCAATTCCAAAAATATCTTTCCGAAAGCCTGGCAAAGATAATATAAATCGGGAACATAGCCAAAGTGTAGCGCGGAACGCTGATAATAAAACCGACGCTCGTAAAGAGCAGCCAGTTGCCTGCCATCCAAACCGTGTATGAGGGACGAAGCAAAAAACCGCTGGCAATCGTGACGGCGGCGCCGAGAACGATAAACACAAACTCATGCACGCCGACCATTTGCGCGTGCGTCGGTTCGGGACTCCACATAACGTTATACACGCTTCTAATACCGTTCCACGGCAAATCGAAAGATTTTTGAAAATTTTCTTTGCCGACCGCCAGGAATGCGAGCGCGTCGCCCGCCGTATAGTAATTGAGCAATAAGTAAATGCAGAAACCTGAAGGAATCACCGCCAGCCATAACCATTGCCAACTCAATCGTCTCGAGACCCGATACTGCAAAAAGGCTTCGGTCAATAAAGCCGGAATGATAACCAGACCGTTGATGCGCGTCAAACATAATAACGCTCCGAGAATTCCCGCGAGCGACCAGTGTCCCTGACGCGCGGAGAGAAAACAGCCGAGAGCCAGAGCGATAAATAAACTTTCATTGTAGTTAATGTGCAGAAAGTGGCTGGTCGGGAAAATCAACATAAACCAGACCGCATTTCGCGCAAGCGAGTCCGGAAAGTCGGCGTGAACCAACTTGTGCAGCAATAACCCGGCGGCAATCGTCGCCAGACCTGAAACGATGAACGCGCTGACCAGATAATCTTGAAAAATGAAAGCGAACACTCGGACAACCCACGGATACAAAGGAAAGCCGACAATGTCATACTTTTCGCTCCCGACGCCTGTATAACCTATTTCGGCAAGCCGCATATGCCGAATCGAATCCCAGCGATTCCATATATCGAGCCATCCGTGCCATTTCTCAATCGGCTTGTTCGAGAGCGCATAATAAATCTGTATTCCGAACACAAGAACTAATCCCTTAACCGCAAGAATCGTCCAGATTAACGACCAATCGAGATGTTGTCGAAGATACCGGGCAATCGTTATATATTCGCTTGTCGTCCGAATATCGGCGCCGTCATCGACCGCGCTATTATTTTGCGCGGTTTGTTTTGACGGCGGATTGTCGCCCCCGGATGATTCTAATGGTAAAGGCGAAGACGGAACTCGAGATTTTTTCATAATAATTTTCAGCAGTTCTGAAGAAGCAACCGGAATAATACCGATAGCCTATCTTAAATGCCGCATAATCATCAAAGAATTTGATATAAAATTTCGGCAAACAATGAAGGTTTTGCAAAAAATTATTATGTCAATTTTGTTTTAAGTCAAGATTTTTTTTGCTTCTTCGATTGCTTCTTCCAGACTCGTAACTCGTCCGTCAAGCTGCATTTCATAAACTGCTTTTGTTATTTCACCGAACTCCGCCGACGGCTTTAAACCCAATTCGATAAGATGCCTGCCCATCAGAATCGGCTTCGGGGCTTCGGTTTCAACCTCTAATTCTCTGGCTCGTTCAATAAACCATTCCTGCGGCACGGCATCAAACCATTTTTCCTTCGGAATCCAATCGGCGTTTCTGCCCAGAGTATCGGCGCGAGAAACGCGATAGAGCAAATCCGGTTCGACTTTTCGCGCAAGGCGGCGAAACGCGCCGTCGCCCAAATTTTCGCGCTGCTTATAAAATTCGCCCGGTTTCAAATGATAGCGGACAAGCTGAATAATCTGCTCGCGCGCGTCAAAACCGCCAATTGTAAAAACTCCCAACTTGTCTAAAAACGAGATTGTCGGCTCGACTCCGGCTTCGTCGTGAGCGTGCGAACGCCAGCGACCGTCAAAAAATTTCGTGGTCGCGGGTTTCCCGAAATCGTGACAAAGCGCGCCGAGCATTACCGCCACTTTTTTCGCATACGGCAAATCGTCAATCAATTCTCTGGCGCGGTCAACAACCAGAAGCGTATGAACGTCACAATTTCCCTCGGGATGCCACTCTTTTTCTTGTGGAACATTGACGAGCGATTTCATCTCCGGAAACAATTGCTCGACGACATTTAATTCATAAAGAAGACGCAAACCGATTGAAGGTTTTTGCGCCTTCAGAAGAAGTTTTTCGAGTTCGCCCCAAATTCTCTCTTTCGGCAAATCGGTCAAATCGATTTGGCGGCAAATCCCGATTGTTTCCGCGTCAATATCAAAATCAAACCTGGCTGCAAACTGCGCGGCACGCAAAACTCTTAAAGAATCTTCCGCGAAACTTTCCTTTGAAACAACCCGCAAAATTTTGTTTTTTATATCTTCGCGCCCGCCGTAGATGTCAATAATTGCGCCCGTCAAAACGTCTTTGAGAATCGCGTTTATCGTAAAATCACGACGCTTTGCGGCTTCCGCAAACGACATATCCTTGTCGCCTTCGACGAGGAAACCTTTGTGTCCGCGTGAAATTTTCCTTTCTCGTCGCGGCAGAGATACGTCTAAATCCTGTCCGATTTTATAAACCGTGAACGCTTCGCCGACGGCATCGACTTTGCCGAAACCTTCTAAAATTTCTTTCAGCTTTTGCGGCTCGATTCCATAGATTTCAACGTCGAAATCCTTCGGCTCGATGTTCATCAATTCATCGCGCACGCAGCCGCCGACGAGCATCGCGCGACCGCCGCTTTTCTTTATAATTTCGGCGAGCGTTGTGATTTTTGCGGGAAGTTTTCTGTCGGTCATTGCGAAATAAACCAGTGAATGTAACCGCAATTGGCGCAAACCAGACAAATTGCGGATTCATTTGCCCAATCAAAATTAAAGAAAGTGGCGACCGCAGTATTTAATTGCGCTTCTCGGCGCCAAAATTCATCGTGCCGACAAATCTGACAATTAAATGCTTTATCCAAAATTTCGACTTTCTCGCTTTCCTGCTCGAACATTTAAACGACCTCACTTTGACAAACGCTTTTGCAGGTAATCTTTCAATTCCGCAATTTTAACGCGCTCCTGCTCCCAAGTGTCGCGGTCGCGCACGGTTACGGCTTGGTCTTCCAAAGATTCGTGGTCAACGGTTACGCAAAACGGCGTGCCGATTTCGTCCTGCCGCGCATATAATTTTCCGATGCCGCCCGTGTCGTCATAAACGGCACGCATCGCGGGCTGTAAATCCTTTTTAATCTGCTTTGCCATCGCCACGATTTCCGGTTTGTTTTTGGCGAGCGGCAACACTGCGACTTTTATCGGCGCGAGTTCGGGCTTGAGTTTTAAAATAACGCGCGTTTCGCCTTTGTCGTTTGTTTTTTCAGTATAAGCGTCCATCAAAACGGCGAGCAGTGTTCGGTTGACGCCGACGGCTGGCTCGATGACATACGGATAAAAACGTTCTTTGGTCGCTTCGTCGAAATACGATAAATCTTCGTTCGAGTCGGGATTTATTCTTTTGCCGTCAATCTCCGGTTTTTTCGAGTGCGTTTTCAAATCGAAATTCGTGCGGTTGGCAATTCCCATCAGTTCGTCAAACTGTTTTTCCTCGTCGTCGCGTTCGGGAAAAAAGCGATACAAAATATCGACCGTGCGCTCGGCGTAATGGGCGAGTTCGGCTTGTGTCTGCTCGTAAAGTTTGAGATTGTCGGCGGAAATTCCCAAACCGTGAAACCATGTTTGAAAACCGTCAATAAACTCCTGATGAATCCGCGCGGCGTCTTCCGGTCGGCAGAAATACTCCATTTCCATCTGCTCGAACTCGCGCGTGCGGAATATAAAGTTTCCGGGCGTAACTTCGTTGCGAAAAGCCTTGCCGATTTGCGCGATACCGAACGGCAATTTGCGCCGCGAAGTGTTCAAAACATTGGCGAAATTGATAAAAATTCCCTGCGCCGTTTCCGGTCGAAGATAAGCCAGAGCATTTTCGTCTTCTTCGTCGGTAACTGCGCCAACCGTTGTGCGAAACATCAAATTAAACTCTCTGGCTTCGGTCAAATCGCATTCCTTTCCGCTTCCGGCGCAGACGCCCGGCTCTTTCGGACATTTTACGTCTTGCAGTTTGTCTTGACGAAATCTGCCTTTGCAAGCCCGGCAATCAACGAGCGGGTCGCTGAATGTCGTTTCGTGTCCCGAATGTTTCCAGACAAGGCGATTTTGAATAATCGAAGAATCGAGTCCTTCGATGTCGTCGCGTTCATAAACCAGCCAGCGCCACCAGCTTTTTTTGATATTGTTGGCAAGCTCGACTCCGAGCGAGCCGTAATCCCAACTGCTCCCCAAGCCGCCGTAAATTTCCGACGCGGGAAAAACAAAGCCGCGACGTTTTGCCAGAGAGACGATTGTTTCGATATTCGGTGCTGCCATAATTTAACAGTTGATAACTGATAACTGATAGTTGAAAATTGATAATCAAAGCCTTTTATTATCAGTTATCAGTTATCAGTTATCAACTATCAGTTACCAATTAACCAAAATAAAAAGGAGAGGTGAAAACTCGCGTCTCCACTTCTCCTTCTTATCCTATTCTCCTTTTATGCTTATTGCGGCACAGGAGGTTGTGCGCCCGGCGGAATTATCCACATTTCGTAGCGCGTTTTCGGGCGAGTTCCCCAATTTGTAATAACGATGCGGCGCGGGTCGACTCCGCGAACTTTGACTAAATAATCGAGCGTGCGTTTTCCGATTTTGTCAGCGTTTCTCTCGCGTTTGCTGAGTTTGTCCGTTCCCTGATACAAGATGATATAGCCCTGCGAGTCCGGATGATTTTGCAGTTCGATGGCAAAAGCGTCGAGTCTGGCTTTGTCGTCGTCAAAGGCGAGCGAGTCGAATTCGTCGAATTTGTAGTTTTTCGGCAATTCCGGTTTTCTATCGACAGCCGTCGGGACGGAAATTCGCTGGCGGCAGGTCGCGTCATAAACGCCGTCGTTCACGTCGAGGTCGGCGGTAATCGTCTGCCCGCCCATACCAGCCGTGTCAACCGTTATTGCAGGCGTTCCCGCGCCGCTGGTGATGCGGGCGTTAGACGAAGTTGTCCAATTATAAATGACCGGAATCGCGCCGCTCGTTACCCGATTGTTCGAGGCGAAGGTTATCAAATCGCCTTCGATAACGCGGTCGGGTCCGCTCAGATAGATGTCATACGGACAAGGTCTTTTGGTCGTTTCCTCAATTACTTTCAAACAGACACAATTTTTCGCGCCGCGTCTGATTTCAATTTCCTTTGAAAACATTTTCCCGTTCGGACCTTCGACTTCGACGCGGTGCATACCGGGCGAGAGATAAAACTCCGCCGGCGTATTAACGCCGCTCATACCGACCACCTGACCGTCAACCCGTACCGGATAAGCCGTCGGCGTAGTTCTCACCGTCAACATTCCCGCGGTTTTCATTCGCTTGTCGTTATCGTTTTTATCGTTGGCGAAAACGGTTGTCAAGCCAAAGGTTAGTATCAACCCAATCACCAATAGAAAATTATATTTGTTGATGTTTCGCATCTTTTTTCCTCTGAAATCAGGCGGCAAAATAATTTCACCGCAGCTAAAATATTCTTTCAATTAATCGGCTGAAAGCGTTAATTCTTTATATTTCGAGGCAACGCTTTCACTATTATGATTTTTTACTCTTCCGTTTCATCCTCGTCTTTTCTGCCGAATTTTCGTCGCGCAGCCATTCCGATACTTGCCAGCCCGGTTCCGAAGAGAAGAATCGTCATCGGCTCAGGCACCGGTTCGGTCGGAGGCGTCGGCGTCATCGGCGGCGGAGTCGGCGTCATCGGCGGAGTTGGAGTCGCCGTCGGAGTTGTCGGCGGCGTCGGCGTCATCGACGGCGGAGTCGGCGTCGTCGGTGGCGTTGGTGTCATCGACGGCGGTGTCGGCGTTGTCGTCGGCGTCATTGACGGCGTCGGCGTAGTTGTCGGCGTCGGCGTTTCAGTAGTCGGAATGGTCGGCGTCGGCGTCGGTTTGTCTTTTCCGCGCGGAATCAAAAATAAAAGCGGAATCGCGCCGAGTGCCAGCCAGGCATAAGGAAAACGATGTTTTTCGACGACCGGCAATTCACAATCGCAAACATCGTCCTCGACGATTTCCGATCTCGTCTCGACAATCACGCGACCGTCTTGCTGGGGCGCGGCGACCTTTTTATCATCGGCGTCTCTCACGATAAGATTATCGGCGGCAAGCCGCAATTGAGCAAAACCGCCCGTGCCGGCTTTGCCCGGTTTGGCATTGATAATTTGCAAAACCTGGTTGAACCCGATGGGAGCTGCATTTGAAGCGGTTGCCGACATCATTATCGAAACCAGACAAATGGCTGAAAGAATTAATCTGAAACGTAAATTTTTCATCTCTTTAACCTAAGCAGCGTTTTTATAAGAAAACGCACGATTGTTTTTTTTAAGTAAACGGATATTTGCAAGTCTTGGGTGACTTATTTTAGTAATTTGTCTGGGGCAATTTGGCAGACTATATCAAAAAATTTAGCGTTTGCCAACCTTTATTCAATTATTTTCCCAAATTTGTTCCCAAACGCTAAAATTCAGTCGTTCAACATTCTATAAGATTCAATAAACTCGCGTTTCCAGAATTTGTTTAAAGTTTTTTCATAAAAAAATCTAACTGCTGTTTTATAAAACACCGATATTAATTTGTAAAATTAAAAGTGTTATCCGAGTCAAACGAATAGTCACATTATCAAGCAACAACTTTATTCTTTGACTGAAATGGTTTTGAAAGTTAATCTTTGTAAGTTGATGGTCGCAGAACTCTTTCACATATGGAACATATCTCCGAGCTAATCGAAACCTACGGCATTTACGCCGTGTTCGTGCTTTGCACGGTCGAAGGCGATATTACCTTGCTGTTGTCGGGCGCGATGGCGCACGGCGGTTTCTTCGGACAATGGAGTTTCTGGAAGGTTTTTCTCGCCGGTACATTCGGCGGAATGCTCGGCGATTCCATCGCTTATATGTTCGGGCGCGTTTTCCGCGAATCGGTCAAAGATTATCGTTTTTATAAAATAGCGCAGCCGCGAATCGAGCGATTGATAGAAAAGTTCGGCGGATTCGCCATTATTATTTCAAAATATATTTACGGAATACGGGCGGCGATGTGCCTCTCCTACGGCATCGGCGAAATGCCTTACACGCGCTTTCTGCTGCTCGACGCGATTAGCTGTGCGATTTGGTCCCTGCTGCTGGCGGGCGTCGGCTATTTCTTTAGCGGCGCGATCACCGGCATCATCGGCGATTTCAAACACATCGGCGTCGCTCTGTTTTTTATCGTTCTCGTCGGCGTCGTTGCCTTTTATGTCGTCGAGCGTTACTGGCTTTCGGAAAAAGTCGAAGATACCAAGCCGGAAACGATTCACAAAATCGAAGAAAAACTGCACGTTATCGAAGAAGTCGCGCAGGAAAAATTACACGACATCGGCG
This sequence comes from uncultured Pyrinomonadaceae bacterium, assembly GCA_964235785.1. Classification (GTDB taxonomy): domain Bacteria; phylum Acidobacteriota; class Blastocatellia; order Pyrinomonadales; family Pyrinomonadaceae. Next base: position 266,172 of record CAXSBF010000003.1, read on the forward strand.
AGCGGTTGCATTTAACGAGTTCGCCAAACAAAGGAGAAAAGGAGACACGCAGACACGCAGACGCGGAGACGAAACGCAAAGACCGAAAGCAATCAGTCGGCAAATAATTTTCGCTGTTAAAATGCAATCTTGAATTTCAACTTTTGAGTCTCGAACATTGAACTTTGAACTTTGAACCTTGAACTTTGAATTGACCAATTTATGATAATCGAATCGTCTGCTCCGACCAGAGTTGATTTGGCTGGCGGAACAATTGATATTCCGCCGCTTTTTCTTTTTCACGAAGGCGCGTCAACCGTCAATTTTGCCATCGATCTTTTGGCAAAGTGCCGCATCGAAACGCGCGAGGATAATAAAATCGTTCTCGAATCAGTTGACAGACGCGAAAAATTTAAGACTTCGCTTGATAAAATAGGCGATTTGGCAACCGAGCCGCGTTTGGAATTGCTGTCAAAGCTCGTCTATTTTTTCAAACCCGAAATTGGATTTACGATGACGACCGAATCCGAAGCACCGGCAGGCGCGGGACTTGCCGGTTCTTCGACGCTCAATATCGCCTGTATCGGCGCTTTAAATCGGCTGGTCGGCAATCGTTACGCGCCCGAACAATTTATTCCGATTGCCGCCAACGTCGAAACACAAGTCATCAGAGTTCCCGCCGGATTTCAGGATTATTATTCGGCGCAATACGGCGGCGCGGCGTGTATTCATTTTCGTCCCGACGGCATCGAGCGCGAAGCGTTAGACGTTGACACAAAAACTCTGGAAGAGAGAATCGTCGTTCTTTACACGGGCGAGCCGCGCAATTCCGGCACAAACAATTGGGAAATTACCAAACGTCACATTGACGGCGACATCGAAATTTTCGCAATTTTTGAAGGTATACGCGATACTTCTCTCAACTTACGTCGAGCATTACTGGCAAGCGATTGGGCAAAAACAGGCGAAATTCTGAAAAACGCATATCCGCAGCGCAAAAGCCTTTCGCCGAATATCACCACCGCGCAGATGGATTTGCTGATTGCAAAAGCAATGGCAAACGGCGCGATTGCCGCTAAAGTCTGCGGCGCGGGCGGCGGCGGCTGCATCGCTTTTTTCTGTGAAGAAGAACGCAAAGCGGACGTCGAAAAGTCTTTAGCTGAAGAATCGGGCGCGGAAGTTCTCGATTGGAAAGTTTGCGAGCGCGGTTTGGTCGTCAATGAAAAGTAATGCGTTTGTAAATAAAACAGGCGATAATAATTTGAATTTTGCTTTATAATTTCGCAGAATTACCGCTTCTTTTTCGTAATTTCGGCAACTTATTGACAATCTTCGTCTTCAAAGTCATTGATTGTCTCTCCCCTAAAAATTTTAAGGAGACAATATATGTATAAATTATTTTTTTCCGCGTTGCTTTCGATTCTGGCTTTCAGTTTTTCAGCTTCGGCGCAAAATCCGAATCGCTACAGTTCATCGCGGCTCGACAATTTAGCGGTCGAGCTAAAACGGCAGACGGTCGATTTGGCTGACCGCGCTTCGGAAGACTTGCGGCGCGGCAATAACAACAATCGCGCCGTTATCGAATCGGCTTTTCTCGCCCAGCAGTTGGATGCCAGCGCGGGACTTTTTCAATTAATGGTGCGCGATAATCGCTCGGCTTCCGAGCTGCGAGACGCGGGCGCGATTCTGGCGGATTTGGCTCGCCGCGCACCGAACGGATACGGCTCGAACGGCAATGTCTGGCGCGGCGCGCAAACTGCGATTACCGACATTAATCGTGAATTGGGCGGAAATTACGGCGGCTCCGGCAACGGTTCGGGCGGCGGAATTTTTGACGGTGACAATAACGGTCAAAGAAACGGAACCGTAATCTGGCGCGGCACTGTCGATAGAGAAACCAATCTCGTGATTCGCGGTCAAGACATCGAAGCGCGTGTCCTTAGCGGTCAAACCTATAACAACGGAACATTTAATTTCACGTCTCCGCTGCCGACGCGCAGAGTTACGGTCGCTGCGGTCAAGAGAAGCGGGCGCGGAACGGTGCGCGTCCTCCAGCAGCCGGACCGAAGCAACGATTTTACCGCCATCGTGCAGGTTTTTGACGAAGGCGGCGGCGCGCGAGATTACGAAGTAGAGATTTCCTGGAGATAGAATAAATACACGGAATAAAGCCCAAAGTCTAAAGTCAAAAAGCGAATTGCCGGAAGCTTCGGACTTTGGGTTTTATTCTTGAGACTGAATCGCTTTGGTCAGCGAGCGAAAAATGTCGCGTCCGTCGTTCGAGCCGAGAAGCTCTTCGCAGGCGCGTTCCGGGTGCGGCATCATTCCCAAAACATTTCCTTCTTCATTAGAAATCCCCGCAATGTTCGAGCGCGAGCCGTTCGGATTGGCTTTGTCCGTCGCTTTGCCTGTTTCATCGCAATAACGAAAAATTATTTGATTGTTGTTTTCGAGTTCCGCAAAGGTTCGGTCGTCGCAAACGTAATTGCCTTCGGCGTGGGCAATCGGGATTGATAAAACTTCGCCCGTTTCGAGTTCGCTCGTGAAAGGAGAAACTGAATTTTCAACTCTGACACTGACGTGACGGCAAACGAAATGAAGTCCGCTGTTACGAATCAATGCGCCCGGCAAAAGTCCGGCTTCGCACAAAATTTGAAAACCGTTGCACACGCCGAAAACGAATCGTCCGCTTGCCGCAAAATCTTTGACCGCCGACATCACGGGCGAAAATTTCGCCAGCGCGCCGGCACGCAGATAATCGCCGTAGGAAAATCCGCCGGGAATCAAAATCGCGTCATATCCTTCAAGATTCGTTTCCTTGTGCCAGACAAAATCTACGGGTTGACCGACGTGCTTCGAGACGACGTGATAAGCGTCGTGGTCACAGTTCGAGCCGGGAAAAACTATAACTCCAAATTTCATAAATCAGTAAGCAGTGAGCGGTGAGCGGTAAGCAGTAAAAAGCATTTTTGCTCACTGCTTACCGCTCACCGCTCACTATTTCAACTCTAAAATCTTCAATCACCGGATTTGCCAGAACGTTTCGCGCAATGCGTTCGGCTGCTTCCCTGGCATCCGTTTCCGAAATAGCCGAATCGAGCGCGATTTCAAAGTATTTGCCTTGTCTTATATCTTCGATTTGCCGAAAACCGAGCAGCTCGACCGAACGATGAATCGCCTTGCCCTGCGGGTCAAGCACGCTCGGCTTGAGTGTTACATAAACTTTTGCCTTCATTAAACTTCTCCAAAAATTATTATTAAATCTTCACGCAAATTCTTGTTTTTCGCAACGCCTTTGTGATAGATTCTCTTGCAATCAAAGTTTCAGCTTTCCAAATTCTTTGTAAATCTAAAAGGAGATTTTTATACAAATATGCAAAATATGAACGGAAAAACCGCACTCGGATTAGATGTAAATATCGGTGCGATGCTTTGTTATGTGGCAAACTTTATTCCGTGCTGTCTTCCGCTCGGATTAATTTACAGCATTATTGTCGTTGTTCAAGACAAGACCAATAAGCTGGCTCGATTTCACGCCTTCCAATCAATCCTTTTATCAATCGCCGGCGTTATTATTGCGCCTATTTTATATACTTTTCTAGGCGTCGGTCTTTATTCCAATTCGGGCATTTTAGTATCACTTTTGTCCCTGGTCTGTTCGCTGCTCGGTTTGGTTGTGCTGGTAGCGCTTATTTTCTGCGCTATAAAAGCCTTCCAGGGTCAAATCTTTAAAATTCCCGTTATCGGCGATTTGGCTGATAAATGGTCAGACTAAATTTCAATAACTGTTTAGTTAAATTTTGAGCAGGTTTATTCGGCTTGCTCTTTTTAATTACTAAAAACCCGTGTGAAAACCTTATTGACGTTTCGCAGATAATGCTTTACGTCAAAAACTTTTTCGATTTCTTCAACGGAAAGTTTTGAGTTTATTTCTGCGTCTTTCAAAACTAACTCTTTAAATTCGCCGCCTTCGTCCCAAACTCGCATTGCGTTGCGCTGCGCCGAAAGATAAGCGTCTTCGCGCGAAACGCCTTTTTGTGTCAAAGCTAAAAGCAATTGACCGCTAAAAACCAGCCCGCGCGTGAGATTCAAATTTTCGAGCATTCTTTCAGGGTAAACAACTAAACCTTCGAGCAAAGATGCTGTTTTCGCCAAAATATAATCTAAAGCCGACGACGAATCGGGCAAAACAATTCTTTCCGCCGATGAATGAGAAATATCGCGTTCGTGCCAGAGCGCGACATTTTCGAGTCCGACAATCGAATTGGCGCGCACCGTTCGCGCCATTCCGCAGATTCGCTCCGACAAAATCGGGTTGCGCTTGTGCGGCATCGCGCTCGAACCTTTTTGCCCGACTTTAAATTTTTCCTGCGCTTCACGAACTTCCGTGCGCTGCCAATGACGAACTTGCAGCGCGAATTTCTCAAGGCTCGAAGCAATTATCGCCAGCGTCGAGAGATATTCGGCATAACGGTCGCGTTGAATAACCTGTGTTGAAATCGGCGCGAAACTTAAACCGAGTTTTTCGCAAACTCTTTCTTCGACTTCCGGGTCGAGATGCGCGAACGCTCCGACCGCGCCGCTGATTTTTCCAACAGAAATGGTTTCTTTCGCCCTTTCCAAACGCACTTTATTTCTCTGCATTTCTGCAAACCATAAGGCGAAAGTCATCCCAAAACTAGTCGGCTCGGCGTGAATGCCATGCGTCCTGCCGATTTGCGGCGTGTCTTTGAATTCAAATGCGCGGCGTTTTAAAACTTCCAAAAGAGCGTCAACTTTTTCTAGCAAAATTTCGCACGATTCCTTCAACAAAAGCGCGTTTGCCGTGTCAACAACATCACTCGAAGTCAAACCGTAATGCACAAAACGCGAACTTTCCCCAATGTTCTCAGCCAAATTTGTGGTAAAAGCGATAACGTCGTGATCGGTCGTTTTTTCGATTTCACGAATCCGCTCCGGCGTGAACGCGGCTTTTGCTTTGATTTCCCGAACCGCTTCATCGGGAATCGTTCTCATTTCCGCGTGAACCTCGCAAACGGCGATTTCAACATCGAGCCATTTCTGAAACTTATTTTGCTCTGACCAAATCGCGCCCATTTCCGGCAGTGTGTAACGTTGAATCATAATTCAATTAAAAATTAAGAATTAAGAATTAAGAATTTACGTGAATCTTTCTTTAGATTCTTAATTCTTAATTGAAATTTAGGCGCGCGAGCCAATCGGCAAAATTTCGCCTTCATTGCCTTTTTGCGATTTATCTTCCGGCAAATTTTGTGCCTTATCACCTAAAATGTCCTGAATATAAATGGTTTGTATCAAAACCATAACAACCGCCAAAATCGGCGTCGCTAGAATCAAGCCCGCCGCGCCGATAAGAATCGTCAATGCGAGCTGCGCGAAAATCGTCAATACCGGCGGCAGTTCGACCGTGCGGCGTTCAATCATCGGCGTTACCAAATTCGATTCGACTAGCTGCACGATGATAAATAAAATCAAAACGTATAACGCGGTCGTCGGGCTATCGATAAACGCCAGCAGAATCGCCGGAACGGCAGATAAAATCGGACCGAAATTCGGCACGAACGAAAATATTCCGGCAATCAAACCGAGCGTCAACGACAGCGGAACGCCGATAAAATAAAGACCAATCCACGTTAAGGTGCCGATAAACAGCATCGACGCGCCCTTGCCGACGAGCCACCAACTCAAGGTTTCGCCGATTTCCATCAAAATCTCGCGCACCCGGCGGCGTTTATTTTGCGGAAAAAGTTTGGCAAATCCCTTAATATAAAGTTTCGGCTCGCTCGCCAGATAAATTGCCAGCAGAAGCATCAGCGCAATGTTGGTGATCACGCCGAGCGTAGTCGAGAAAAAACCGCCGACGCTCGACCAAAGCGAAGAGTCATTCGCTTTTTCTATTAATTCGTCGGCACTCGGAAGTTGTTCGACAATCGCTCTGCCCCAACTGTAATTTGAAATATAGGCACCGGCTTTTTGCGCCGAAACCGGCAGTTCGTCGCGCAAATGTTTAATTTGTTCGGCGACCGATGGCGCGAGCAGCCAAACGCTCAAAGCTAAAATTAAAATTAAAATTGCCGAAACCAGCAAAACCGATTTCCCTTCTGACAGACGCGCGTAACGACGCACGATATTTGCCAAACCGTGCAGAAAAATCGCCAGCAAAATCGCGCCGAACAATAGTAAAACAACATCGATAATATAAATCGTCGCCCATACCGATAAAATTACGAGCGTTGCGACAGCGCAGACTATCAGCGTCCGCTTGGTAAAATTTTCGTTTGGATTTTCGGTCGAATTCATTCGATGGATTTATCTCGACTAATTTTCGCAATTACAGAGGCGCGAGCCTTTTGGGTTGAAACCGAACTTTAAAACGCCTTTAGTCTTTTATCACGCCGCGCTTCTGACTTTGGCTGCATATACTTTTTCTTTGATTGTCGTTTGTTCCGCTAAAACGTTTGCCAACAACAAAACAAAAGCTATCCATAATAAATCAGCCAAAAGTAAATGAATAATTTGCATCAAAATCGGCGCTTGAACTAAAAGCGTTATTGCGCCGGAAGCAAATTGAATAAGAACCAGAATACTTAAAACACTCGCCCAGCGACTTATCCGATTATTCTCTTTAGCTTGCGTTTTTAGCAAATTTGCTAAAAATATCAGGAAGGTTCCGACCGTTACCGACAAAATCGGATGGAGAATACGAAGCCGAAGCAAAATATGCGAGGTTGGGGAAAAATCCTTTGCAAACCCTTCAGCCAGCGACGAAGAAGGAAAAATCATACTGCTCAAAGCCGCAATCGACCCGCTTACTCCGACGAATAATACTCCGAAAATTCCTAAACCGAGCAGCAATAAAACTTTTGGTTTTGCATTTAAACTTAACCGTTTCCCGTCGCTTGCAAACCACGCGGTCAAAGTCAGCAATGCTAACAAAATAAACGTATTTATCAAATGTCCCGCCATCCAAAATGGACGTTCCGGTGTCAATGTTTCCGCGGTGTTTCCCGTCAAAACGATTCTCGCGCCGATAAGTCCTTCAATAGCTACGAATATAAAAGACCCGATGACGGTTTTCAGCAAGTAGCTTTTTCTTTCAGACTCACGGTAAAACCAATTTACAAGCGCCCAACCGAGTAAAATTAAAATAAATAAGCCAGCCAGACTGCTCGTGATTCGATGCGAAAATTCAATAATCGTTTTTAATTCCGGCGCGCTCGGGATAACTTCGCCGCCGCACGTCAGCCAGTGTTGCCCGCAGCCGTCGCCTGATTTCGAGGCGCGCAAAAAGACGCCCCAAAGTATGACGATGATATTGTATGCCAATACAAACCACGCATATTTGGCGAATCCCGACAGTTTTCTTTCCCCGTTCATTTTGTTAAATTAAGGTTCAAACTTTTGAAAAATCTAGAATATCACTTAAAACTTAAAACTTAAAAGACCGGAAATATTAGAAAAACTCAATGGAAATCGAACATTTTTTTACTTGCCCATACTGCTGGCAAACGATTTCGATGATTTTGGATTTAACGATTGCGGAACAAAGTTATGTCGAAGATTGCGAAGTTTGCTGCAATCCGATTCAAATTCACTACACGACCGAATGTTTTGAACTGGATGATTTTACCGCCGATAGTATCGAGCAATGAAACGAGCTGATGAAAAAGGAACGTATCGATAAACTTATCCACGAACTCGGTTTTTCCGAATCATTAAAAAATGCTCGAGCGTTGATAATGTCGGGTAAAGTTTTAGTCAATGAACATCGTGTCGAAAAGCCTTCCGAGTTATTTTCTTCCGAAATAATCATCAGGATTAAAGGCGAAGCGGAAAAGCACAAATACGTCGGTCGCGGCGGCTTGAAACTTGAGATGGCGTTAGAAAAATTTCATATTCAGCCAAACGAATACGTTTGTCTGGATGTCGGCGCTTCGACCGGCGGCTTTACCGATTGCCTGTTGCAAAACGGCGCAAAAAAGGTTGTCGCAATTGATGCCGGGACAAATCAAATCGTCTGGAAGCTGCGAAATGACGAAAGAGTTGAAGTTCGTGAAAACACCAACGCGCGTTATTTAAAACCGAAAGATTTTTCAGAAAAATTCGATTTAATCGTAATGGATATTTCGTTTATATCGGTTACAAAAATCTTCTCTGCTCTTTTACCGCTTTTGAAAAATACCGGAAAAATCATTACGCTCATCAAACCGCAGTTTGAAGTTGAAAAGGGTGAAGTTGGAAAAGGCGGAATCGTCCGCGAATCGGCAACTCACGAAAAAGTTCTAGCACGGGTAAATCAAGCGTCAGAACAAATCGGTTTAAATGTTTTAGGTATAATCGAATCACCGATTTTAGGCGCGGATGGTAATAAAGAGTTTTTGGTTTTATATGAAAAGCGAAAAGAAGATTGAACCGGCTGAAAAATCGGAAAAATATATCGAAGGCATTGATTATTATTTTGAAAACGGCTTGATGGTGTTGACAGCACATTTTTTGCTCAAGCGCGGTTACTGTTGCGGAAACGGATGCCGTAATTGTCCATACTCTAGCGCAAAAGTTAATTCACAGCAAAAAGGTTTCTAATTCGCGGTTTTGCTTGCTTCTCATATTCGATTTAGTAAATGTATTTGGTTTTGGCGCTTGAGATATTGTAATTGTATTATTCGGCGAACAACAGACTTCCGCCAACTTTTTATATTCACCCTGCATTTTTTCCTGAGAGTCGAGCCAAACAAGCGTATTCCGCAGAATTTGAGCGGCAAAATCGTCTTTCGGCTCGCAAATTCGATAGTGCATCCATTTGCCTTCGCGCCTTGTTTCGACAATACCCGCGCCCCGCAAATAAGCTAAATGCCGCGAAATCTTCGGTTGGCTTTCCCCTAAAACTTCGACTAGAAAACAGACGCAGATTTCGCCATCGCGCATCAAATTTAATAAACGAAGTCGCGTCTTGTCTGCCAAAGCCAGGAAAAATGTTTCCATATCAGATAACTTTTTTTCATTGCTCATAAAATAAAATTAACATAAAAGTATAATTTTGTCTTGACAAAAGGTTTTGCCGGGAATATATTTGGTTTCGCATATATGTAAAAACATATATAACAAGGAGAACAAAAATATGAAAAATACCGTTACCGCGCTCAAGGCGCATATTTCGTTAAATGTAAAAGACGTTTCCAAAAGCGTCGAGTTCTATCAAAAACTTTTTGGCATCGAACCGTTAAAGGTCAGGCAGGGCTACGCAAAATTTGATGTGCAAAATCCGCCTCTAAATTTAGCTTTGAATGAAGTCTCTTTCAAAGAGCGCGGCGCGTTGTCGCATTTGGGAATTCAAGTTGCGACTACCGAGGATGTTTTAGAAATTAAGAAAATCTGGGAACAAAAAGGACTAAAAACAAAGGACGAGATGCAGACCGATTGCTGTTATGCGCTGCAAGACAAAACCTGGGTAAATGACCCTGACGGAAATGGCTGGGAAGTTTTTGTCGTGCTAAAAGACAATCTTTCCGAATCATCATCGTGCTGTATAACCCAGAGTAAGGATATTTCGGCAAAGGAAATTGAAACAAACAATCAGCTTGCCGATTGTTGCTCAACTTCGATGGAAACAAAAAATGCCGCTGTATCCTGTTGCTAAATATCAAACGGAACGAATCTACTATTTGAAAATAGCACTCGATATGAATGCAAGGCGAAAAGCAATCGCCGAGTTTTTAGGAACGACATTTTTGTTGGCAGTGGTCGTCGGCTCGGGGATAATGGGAGAAAAACTTGCAAACGGAAACGATGCCGTCGCGCTGCTGGCGAACTCCATTGCAACCGGCACGGGATTAATTTTTTTAATTTTAAGTTTTGGCGACATTTCGGGCGCGCATTTTAATCCCGTTATAACTCTGACGGAAGTTTTTCGGGGTAATTTGTCCTGGCGTGGATGTTTTACTTACATCTTGTCACAAATTGCAGGCGCATTTTTTGGCGTCGGCATCGCAAATCTGATGTTCGATTTGCCCGTCTATTTTGCGTCAACCAAAATCAGAGCGGGAAGCCCTCAATTTTTGAGCGAATTTGTAGCTACGTTCGGATTGATTGCCGTCATTCGCGCCGGTGTGAAATTTAATCCGAATTTAGTTTTCTTGTTGGTTGCAAGTTATATTACGGCGGCTTATTGGTTCACGGCATCGACTTCTTTTGCCAATCCCGCCGTAACATTAGCGCGTTCCGCAACAAATACCTTCGCCGGGATAAATGCGGCAAATGTGCCGATGTTTATTGCCGCGCAGCTCTTGGGCGCATTTTCGGCGACGCTGGTTTTCAATTGGCTTTTAGATGAGAAAACAAACGCCTGAAAGGAAGAAAGTCTTGGTTTTAGGCACGGCAAATTCTGCACGCTCGAAGATGGCTGAAGGCTCGTTAAAACACATAACGGGCAACGCATATGAAATTTACAGCGCAGGAACAAAGCCGAGTTTCGCGCGCCCGAAAGCAATGAAAGTTTTGCAGGAAGTCGGAATTGACATCTCAAAAAATCGTTCAAAATCAGTTGGCGAATTTACCGATAAAAAAATAGATTTTGTTTTAACCGTGTGCGATTCTGCTAAGGAAATTTGCCCTTTTTTCCCTGCTAAGGCGAAAATGATTCACCACTCTTTTAATGATCCGGCAGAAATCAATAGCGACGAGGAAATCCGCCTTGATGCGTTTCGAGGAACATGCGATGAAATTCAAGAATATTTAAAAAATTCTTTTGTGAAATTATCGGCAGAGAGTAAAATCGAAAAATGTCATATATTCTCGCGCTCGACCAGGGAACGACCAGCAGTCGAGCGATTATTTTCGACCGCCGGAGTGAACTAATATCCATTGCACAAAAAGAATTTTCCCAAATTTTTCCGCAGAGCGGTTGGGTCGAACATAATCCGCAGGAAATTTGGGAGACGCAAATACAAACTGCAAAAGAAGCGATAGCAAAAGTAAGTTTAACCGCCGCAGATATTTCTGCCATCGGCATTACAAATCAGCGCGAGACGACTGTTTTATGGAATAGAAAAACGGACGAACCCGTTTGTAATGCAATAGTCTGGCAAGACCGCCGGACTTCCGCATTCTGCGATGAAATCAGAAAAAATTACGCTGATTTGATTCGAGAGAAAACCGGACTCGAAGTTGACGCTTATTTTAGCGCAAGTAAAATCAATTGGATTTTGAAAAATGTTCCGAATGCGAGAGAACAAGCCGAAATTGGCGAGATTGCTTTCGGAACGATTGACAGTTGGCTGGTTTGGAAACTCACCGGCGGCGAAAAACATTTGACCGATGTTTCAAATGCTTCGCGCACGATGCTTTTTAATATCAAAACTCTCGATTGGGACGAAGAGCTTTTACGGATTTTCAATGTTCCGAAATCAATTTTGCCTGATGTTTGCTCTTCTTCGGAAATTTACGGCGAAGTCAAAATGCCCAATGAATTAGCGGGGATAAAGATTGCGGCAATCGCGGGCGACCAGCAAGCCGCGCTGTTCGGACAGATGTGTTTTAAGACAGGTTTGTCGAAAAGCACTTACGGCACGGGTTGTTTTTTGCTGCAAAATACCGGAACGCAAATTAAAAAATCCGAAAATAAATTGCTGACGACAATTGCCTGGCAAATCGGCGATAAAACCGAATACGCTTTGGAAGGCAGCGTTTTTATCGGCGGCGCGGTTGTCGGCTGGCTGCGTGATTCTCTAAAAATAATCGAAAAATCCGGCGACGTCGGAGCATTGGCAAATTCGGTGGCGGACAACGGCGGAGTTTATTTTGTTCCGGCGTTTGCAGGTCTCGGCGCGCCGCATTGGAATCAAGATGCCAGAGGCTTAATCATCGGTCTGACTCGCGGAACCGGAAAGGCTCACATCGCCCGCGCCGCACTCGAATCAATTGCATATCAGGTCGCCGATTTGCTCGACGCGATGCAAGCCGATTCGGAGATTGAATTGAAAGAATTAAGAGTTGACGGCGGCGCGAGTCGAAACGATTCGCTTTTGCAATTTCAAGCCGATATTTTAGGTATTTCTGTTGTTCGCTCAAAGATTACAGAAACAACCGCGCTCGGCGCAGCTTATTTAGCAGGTTTGGCGGTTGGAATTTGGAAAGATAAAGAAGAACTCTCAACCCATTGGCAAGCCGATAAAGTTTTCACCGCGCAAATGTCGCAAACGGTAGTGAAAAAATTGCGTGATAAATGGAATGAGGCGATTAAGCGTGCGGTAAATTGGAAAGTTTAAGGTTTATCCAAAGTATGGAATGTTCTTGCTAAGACGTGGTTGACGTAAAGAAATATAATTTTGAGTTGTGAGTTTTAGAAAATGTCGGAAGAAGCTTTTTTATAAAAGTCTGTGAATTATTTTATAAAAAATGACGGGCGACTTTTCGCCCGTCATTCGATATTTGCAAATCTAATTTCGATTAAACTTCATTACGCTCGCCTTTGGATTTGCTCATTCCGGCAGCGATTTGCGATTGCGGAAGCGGCAAGCCGACGGCGTCGGTTTTTACCTCCGGCTCAATATCGAACAAATCTTCGTCGCCGTCGTTGATAATCATCTTGCCGGATTGTTTCGAGAAGATAAGTTTTTCTCCGTCAAAATCGACCGTTACCAAATCGCCTGTTTCGACCTGCTCGGTCGCTACCAAATTCGAGAGCGGATAAACCAGAAAACGTTCGATGGCGCGTTTCAAATGGCGCGCGCCGTATTTCAAATCGATGCCTTCGCCGAGCAGATATTCTTTTGCTTCCAGAGTGCATTCAAAGATGAATTTCGTTCCCGCCGAATCGGTAATTCTGTCTTGCACGCCGCGCAGCTCGATGTCGAGAATCTGCCGCAGGTGATGTTCCTTTAAACTTCTGAACACGACGACTTTATCGATGCGGTTCATAAATTCAGGCGAGAATTTACGCTTTGCGGCTTCGAGCGCCGTGCGATAAATCTTCGTGTCTATTTCGTTATCGTCCTGATTTTTTCCCGTTTTCGCCGGAGCAAAACCGATGCCGCCGGAAATCATTTCCGACATCTCACGCGCACCCAAATTTGAAGTCATTATGACGACGGTTCTGGAAAAGTCGACGCGCCGATTATCGCCGAGCGTCAAAGTCGCTTTGTCCAAAATTCCGAGAAGAAGCTGCCAAAGCGAATCCGAAGCCTTTTCGATTTCGTCGAAAAGAACGAAAGTCAATTTCGTGTCGTCGGTGTGGGCTTTGTCGAGATTTTCCTGGGTCAGCATCGGCGCGGTTTCGCGGTGTCCCAAATAACCCGGAGGCGAGCCGATGAGTTTGGCAATCTCGTGTGAATGCTGAAATTCGGCGCAGTCGATTTTGACGACCGTGTGCGATTCCCCAAAAAGAACCTGCGACGCCGCTTCGACGACGCGCGTTTTGCCGGAGCCGGTCGGACCTAAAAACAAAAGCGTTCCGATAGGACGCGCCGGATTGTTCATACCCGCCAGATAAATCTGGAAAAGACCGCTCATCCGCCGCACGGCGCGTTCCTGTCCGACGATAAAACTCGACAGTTTATCTTCAAAATCTTTGGCTCGCGGACTCTTTCTGTCCGGGTCGAGCAAAACTACTTTTTCAGCAGTTTCTTTCCTTTTAGCCATTTCGTTTTTCATTCTCGTTTTTTCTCCTCGTCATAAAAACAAAGCTTTCTCCGGAAGCGTTTTTGTTCAAAAACAGACGAATTTTCAAAGCCGACTCGCGCCGCGCAATTACGGCTAAGTCATTACCTACATTGATGATTTCAAAGTTTTATGCGTTGGCTGGACTTTTTGATTACGAAAGGAATTCGTCCGTTGGAATGTAAGCCGATTTAATCGACTCTGTTTATTGTTTAGCACAAAAACGATAGATTTAGCAAGAGAAATTTTGCGCGAAAAAATTTTGCAAAATCGTTTTGTTTCACAAGCAAAATCTAATTTGTCATTATAATGGAATAAACTTGCGGAAAATAAGTATTAATCAATTGGTTAGCGCGGTTTAAAAAAGGCAGCCGAGAGTGTTTAAATTAATCAAAGGAAAATCCGAAAAGGAATCTTTATGGAAGGATTTCGAGCAGGAAGCGATGCCGTTCAGCGCGGATTTGTTTCGCGTGGCGATGTTTCTCAAACGCGAACGCGATGCGGCGGAAGATTTGGCGCAGGAAACTTTCGTGCAGGCTCTCAAATCCTTTCACCGCTACGAAGCGGGGACAAACTGCAAGGCGTGGCTGATGACAATTATGTATCATACGCATTACAAACAACTTAGAAAACAAACCAATCTGCATCTGGTTGCCGACACGGAAGAAAAAATCGCCGCCACCATCGCCTTTGAAGCGCCGATTCCGCAGCAAATAACCGACGAAGACGTTTTGCAGGCGCTTGAAAAAGTTCCGCAAAATTTCAAGGAAATCGTTGTTTTGTGCGATGTCGAAGGCTTCGCCTACAAGGAAATTTCGTCCTTCTTAAATGTTCCGATTGGAACGGTGATGTCGCGGCTGCATCGCGGGCGAAAAATTTTGCGCGGCGAATTAGCTGTTTTTGCTCGCAATTACGGTATCAAAACCGAAGCCGACGACGATAACGATATAAAATATAAGGGTGAAAAATCTTTATGAAGTGCCGGGATTTTCGAGAAATTGTCGATTCTTATTTGAGTGACGAGCTTCTGACCGAAACGAATCACGACGTTTTGCGCCATTTGGAAATGTGCGCCGATTGTCGAGGCGAAATTCAAGACCGCCGCATTTTGCGCGAAAAATTGACATCAGCCGTCAAAAATGCCGAAGCGTTCCAGATGCGCGACGGATTTTATCAGGAATTACTCGTCAACTTAAGACAAAGTTCGCAAACTTCCGCTAGTCCGAAATTGCTTTTCGGAATTAACAGAAATTCATGGATGGCGGTTGCGGCGTGTCTGGTTTTAACGTTCGGTTTGGGATTTTGGTTTCTTCGACAGCAAGCGTTAAATTTTATTCCGACGGAAATTGCCGTCGGGAGCGAATCTGCGAAACAATTTTCTCTCGAAAATATCGCGCTCGGCGACCATCAGAATTGCGCCGTTAAATACAATTTAGCGGAAGACCCGATTGACATCGATTTGGCTTCGCCGCAGTATACCGATTTGAGACAAACTGTGCTGAATCCTTTGGAAAATGCGCCCGACAAGTATGAATTTATCGAATCTCACACCTGCAAATTTCAAGGACACGATTTTACGCACATCGTTTTTCGGCATCGAGGGAAAATGATTTCCATATTGCTGACCGATTCGCAAAATTTCGGAAATTTGAAAAATGATGAAATGATAAAAACTTCTGTCGGCGAATACAAAATCGCGCGTTTCGACCGAAAAAATCAAGCCGTTTTCGTCGTATCGGATTTATCGGAACAGGAAAATTTCGCAACCGCAGAAATACTCGCGGCTTCCGTACGCCAACATTTTTCGCTCAAACGGCGAGCCGAATCAGACTTACTCGTTGCGCTCAATCCATCGCATTGATTATTCTTCTGTAAATTTTATTCACAAAACCAATTTACTGGAAGCTATCTCAAAAATACTTCTTTGCGTTCTTCGCGTTACCTTTGCGTCCTTTGCGGTTAAAAAAAGGCGGAAAAACCTAACCGCAAAGGACGCAAAGGACAGCCGCAAAGGTCGCTAAGTGATTTTTGAGATAGCTTCTAGTTATCAAATCGTATTGCCGTAACCTTCCAGCGTATATTGGCGCGGTCGTCGTCTTTCTTAAAACCGTCCATCGGCACAACGACGTGAATCGTTTCCTGCGGATTTAATCGCTCGGTTTGTTTTGGAACGACCATCAACTTTTTTTCCTTCAGGGTTTGGTTAAATTTATCAACCACGCGCACGTTTACTTCGAGACCGTTGATTGCCTTTTCGCCGCGATTGCGAATGTCGCCGTGAATCGCCATCGCAATCGTGCCGAGTCCGGTCGGCGATTGCATCGTGCGATCCAAATCGGTGTTGATAACAAGGTTAGAGGTATATTTTTCAAATTCGGGCGAGCCTTCCAAATACGCGCCTTCGATTTCCTTTTGTTTCTGCTCTTCCGGCGTCGGCAACAAAGTCAAAAGTCCGATGATACCCGCGACCAGCAAAACCGCAACAGCGATTGCCGCCAAAAAAACTTTATTGATTTTCTTTTTTTCCTTCTTTTCGTTTTGCAAAAGCGTATCCATAATTTCACTCCGAAAGTTTAGACAATCATTTTCGTAAAAAGTTCCTTTAGGTTATCATTTTATCCAAAGAAACTTTAAATAAGAAAAACCGTCTTCTTTTCCGCCGTCTGATTTTCCAATGTCTAATTTTGCCGCCAAAGGTTTTCTCGAAGACGCGCCTTTGCCTGAATTTGTCGAAGTCGCGCTGCCGCTTCCCTTGCGCCAAACTTTTACTTATCGCTTACCCATCGGGTTGCAGGAAAACATTCAAATTGGCGCGCGTCTGCTTGTCCCTTTCGGCAAAAGGCAGCTTACAGGTTACGCGGTCGCGCTTCACGCGAAAATAAGCCCGGAACTCGAAATTGAAGAAGAAACAATCAAAGAGGCGCTCGAACTACTCGATTCCGAGCCGCTCCTGACAGAAGAAATTGTGCGCCTGACTCAATGGACAGCCGATTATTACGCTGCGCCGTGGGGCGAAATGCTGAAAGCGTCGCTTCCGGCAGGAATCAATGCAACTGTCGAGCAGGTTTACTCGATAACCGCAAAAGGTCGTGATGAATTACTGAAAACGACTCTGGCAAATTCCGTTAAAGCTAGAATTTTGCAATTCCTGGGCGAGTCGAGCGAAATTTCAAGCCGCGAGCTTTCCAAAAAATTCGGCGCGACTCAATCGCAGCGCGCCTTGCGCGAACTCGTCAAAGAAAATCGGGCGAGCATTTTGCATCGAACCTTAACCGCTCAAGTCAAACCGAAACGCCGCAAAGTCGTTCGTCTTTTGCCGCCCGAATCTCACACGCCGAATCAAAAAGCGTTTTCCGAAGCGCAAGCCAAAATCATCGAAACTCTTTTGAAAACCGACGGCGAAATCGTTTTTACCGATTTGATTGAACAAACCGACACGAGCGCGTCTTCGATAAACACGCTGGCGAAACGCGGCGTTGTCGAAATTTTCGTGCAGGAAATTTTCCGCGACCCTTTGGAAAACGCGACGCTTCCCGACTTGCAGAATTTAATTTTGACCGAAGAACAAACGATGGTTTTGTCCGAAATAAATTCGGCTTTGCAGACGGAAAATTACAAGGCGTTTTTGCTGCACGGCGTAACGGGCAGCGGCAAAACGGAGATTTATATCCGCGCGATGAAGGAAGTTTTGGCGAAAGGCAAATCTGCGATGATGCTCGTGCCGGAAATCGCGCTGACGCCGGTTTTTTCCAGAAGACTGCGCTCGGTTTTCGGCAACGAAGTAGCGATTCTGCACTCGAATCTTTCGACCGGCGAACGCTTCGACGAATGGCGACGCTTGCGTTCGGGCGCGGCGCGAATTGCTATCGGCACGCGCTCCGCCGTTTTTGCGCCGCTTCAAAATATCGGTTTGATAATCGTCGACGAGGAACACGACGGCTCATACCGACAGCACGAATCGCCGTTTTATCACGGGCGCGACGTGGCGATTGTCCGCGCCAGTTTTGCAAAAGCCGTCGTCGTTTTAGGCTCGGCAACGCCCGCGCTCGAATCTTTTCACAATTCGCAAAACGGAAAATACGATTATTTGAGATTGCCCAATCGTATCGGAAATCGCCCGCTCGCAACCGCCGAGCTTGTCGATATGCGCGAGGTTTTCAAAGTCGACGGGAAAAACGCAATCTTTTCGCCCGACCTTATCGAAGCAATTGAAGAAACGCATTCGCGCGGCGAACAATCTATTATTTTGCTCAACCGGCGCGGATTTTCCAGCTTTGTTTTGTGCCGGACGTGCGGCGAGACGATTCGCTGCAATAATTGCGACATCACTTTAACGTTCCATAAACGCGAGGCAAAACTCATTTGTCATTACTGCAATCACCGCGAGCGCACGCCGCACAAATGCCCGCATTGCGAGAGTAAATTTTTGTATTTTATCGGCGAAGGCACGGAACAAATCGAAGACATTCTGCGACGAAAATTTTCAAGTTTAAAAATCGCGCGGATTGACCGCGACACGACCGGACGGCGCAAATCATTTGAAGAAGTTTTGATGTCGTTCAGTCGCGGCGAGATTGATATGCTCGTCGGCACGCAGATGCTCGCCAAAGGTCACGATTTTCCGAATGTTACATTAGTCGGCGTGATTTCGGTTGACGCAGGTTTAGCTTTGCCCGATTTTCGTTCTGCCGAAAAAACCTTTCAGCTATTAACACAAGTCGCCGGACGCGCCGGACGCGGCGAGTTGCAAGGTCGCGTGCTGATTCAAACTTTTCACCCCGAACATTACGCCTTGAGGCACGCCAACACGCAAAGTTATGAAGATTTTTACGCCGAAGAAATTCGTTTTCGCAAAAATCTGAATTATCCGCCGTTCGTCGCGCTGGCTTCGATTTTAATCAAACACTCGAATTACAACTACGCCTTCGACAACGCGCAGATTTTGCGCGATTGTCTGCAATCATCGAATCAGGAAAAGAATTGTATCGTTTTAGGACCCGCGCCCGCGCCGCTTGCGAGGTTAAAAGGCGAACATCGCCTTCAGATTTTGGTCAAGGCGCGAAACCGCGCGAAACTTCGTGAAACACTGGATTTTGCTTTGACAGAAGCGCAGGAAAAGTTTTGCGATTTGCGCGTGGTGAACGTTGAGATTGACCCGGTAAACCTTCTATAGAACCTGTTTGCAATCGGTTCATCATCAAATTCATGTAAAACCTGTCGGGAATGTGCGCTTCAAACGGTTTTTACGGCAGATCGGCGAGCATTAGACTGCTGGATTTTTCCAGTATTGTGCATAAAAAGTCGGTTCCGTCAGTGGAAATTATAATTTCGTCGAAGTTGGGCGGGAATTTGTAATTGCCGCGAGCGTCTTTTACTTGCCCGTCGGCGAAATCGTAAAGTTTCAACTTAAAATTTTGGTCGGAAACGGCAACGAGAAAATAAATGCCCTCTTTGGTCATTGTCCAGGTGTTGTAGAATCCGGCGGCGTTAAATTCCGGCACTATTTCTTCCGTGCCGCCGTCCGCCGGAACACGCCAAAGTTCTTTGGGAAATCCTGTTTTTGTAAAATAGACGGTTTTGCCGTCAAACGTCGGCGTGGCGCGATGAGAATCAATTTTGGTGATTTGGACGGTTTCACCGCTGCCGTCGGCGTTAGTTCTCCAGATAGTTCGTATGCCCGAACGATTTGATGAAAAATAAATATATTTGTCGTCGGCACTCCATATCGGAAGGTCTTCCTGCACTTCTTCCGGTGAAATCCGCCGCGGAATTCCTCCTTCGAATGAAACTATATTATTATAAAATTTTTCGCCGTCTTTTTCGTTAAAAACAATCTGCGAACCGTCCGGCGAAAATTGCGGCGCAGTAGACGGAAACGGTGTGTCGGTAATTTGTCGTAGATTTTTCCCGTTACGATCCATCGTCCAAATTTCAGATTTTCCCGTTCGGTCGGACTGAAAAGCAATCCGTGAACCATCAAGGGAAAATATCGGAAAGAATTCGACAAACTCCGAATCAAGCAATTTACTTCCGGTTTGCCCGCCCGGTGGAACACGCCAGATTTTCCATTGCCGGACATCTTCGGCAAAAACCAATTTGTTACCGTCCGGCGACACGGCGACGTTCGTGATGTTCGCGCCGCCGGTTGAAACGATTTCCTGTTCGCCGCCCTCAACCGAAACGCGCCGCACAATCGTTTGTTTCGGCGGGCGAATCGGCACGAAATAAATATGTTCACCGTCCGCGCTCCACGCCAGAGAATTAATAACCAAGCCGTCAAAAGTTATTTGACGCGGTTCGCCGCCGCTAACCGGAACGACGAATAATTCCTGTTTTGCAAGATTGCCACCGTGTAAATCTTCTTTGAAGACACGAATGAAAGCCAAACTTTTGCCGTCGGGCGAAAAACGCGGCGTGGTTTCGCCGATGAATTCCGCCGGAGCGGTTACGCGCCTGCGCCTCCCGGTTTCGATATTGATTACATAAACCGCGTATTGTCCGCCTTCGGCTGAATTTTCAGTGTCAATAACGGCGATATTCTGTCCGTCGGGTGAATAGGAAATGCTGAAATTGCCGGAAAAAAGATGAGCCACGCGCCGTTCCGTGCCGCCTAGCGATGGTTTGATGATAACTTCGCCCGGTTCGCCGTATTTCCCGCGAATAAAAGCGATATATTTGCCGTCGGGTGAAAATGACGGATATTGTTCATTCGCTTCCGTTTTTGTCAGTTGCAGCGGTTCGCCCGCGCCGACGAGTTTGGTATAAATATCGCTGTTGAGGTCTTCGCCCCGTTTCCACGAATAAGCGAGCCTATTGCCGTCAGGCGAAAACGCCGGATTGTTTTCGTTTCCCGCCGCGCCCGTGAACGGCATGACACGCAAAGGCACAATCGCATTCATCGCGCGAGTTTTAATGTAATTTTGATAAATGATAAAGCCGATTCCGGCGAGCGCGACGAGCGCGAAAGCGGCGAGAAGAAAAGGAGAAACGGTGAAAGGGCGACGGGGCAACGTTGAAACATTTGGCAGAGCGACGATTTTATTTTCTTCTTCTCCTTTTCCCTCTTTCTCCTCTTCGCCCCTTCTCATTAACTCCGCGTCGTCAAGCGTGATAATTTCTTCGCCGCGAAAATACTGGACGATTTGTTCTTCAACGATGAGCGAGTTTCCGTTATTTTCCGGGCGCGTAACTTCCCCCGTAAAACGATAGCCGTGTTTCGACACAGTTTCGATAAACCGTTCGCCGTCCGCGTATTCCCCAAGTTTGTTTCTCAGCCACGAAACATTTCGAGCCAGCGTTGTTTCCTCGACGTAAGTGTCGGTCCAAACCGCGTCGAGCAGTTCGCTCTTTTTCGCCACGCGCCCGGCGTTTTCGACAAAGTAAAAAAGCAAGTCGAATTGCTTCGGCGTGAGCGAAATCAGTTCATCGACGCACCATAAACGGCGCTCCGCCGCGTCGAGACGAAACGCGCCGAAATTGTAAAGCTCCCGTGTTTGTTGAAGTTTAGCGTTATCCAGAAATAATCCAAAAATAATCCAAAAATAATCCAGACTTTTGAGATTGCAACTTATAGATTGGCGCTAACTTAAACCAAAAACGAATGGAAATCAAGCGAAAATTTGAAATGTTGGTTGCTACCAATCGCCGATACGTCATTCGCCAATCCACGCCGGGCGGACAAATCGCCTGCGCGGAATGCGGCGAACCGATGTTGATGACAGAGCAAGCCGCCAAGATATTCGGCATTAAACAACGCCGCATTTTTCAGATTATCGAAACCGAAGCGGCGCATTTTACCGAAATCGAAGCGGGCGCGGCAATGGTTTGCCTGACATCTTTGGCTGAGGTTTTGGACGGCGAGCAGACATTACCACCGGCAAATCGTCGCCGGTGAGAAACGGCGGCACAGAGAATTTCTTTTAAGCCGCTATTGGAAATTAACAAATAAAAAACAAGTTTGAATTCTAGTTAAAATGGAGAAAAATAAAATGAAAAAATTAATGTTTTTAACGATGATGTTTGGTTTGATGATTGCTTTTACCGCCAGCGTTTCAGCGCAGAATAAAGGCAATGGCAGGGTGTTAATATTTGATACTCGCAGTAATCTTAAGGAATCCCCTCCGAAGGCGGGTGACGATGTGACAACTATGATTGAGACATCTAACGGGAATTTCGGAATACCCAAAGGGACTAAATACACTAAACTGGCATTGTTTCAGACTGGTAGGGGAATAATGTATTTTTATTATGCTGCCGATACACCCCAAATTCAGGACCAATTAAATAACAAAAAAGCCAAAGTTTCTGCTGTCTGCACGAATACGAAACCTTGGGCAGCAGGTGATAAGGTCACTATCCAAACGCAAACTGCAAAGGGAGGAGGAACGGACGGATACTGTTGCCGAATTCATTTTGGAGAGTCTCAATTTTATAATAATCCTATT
>CAXSBF010000004.1:0-274880 GCA_964235785.1 uncultured Pyrinomonadaceae bacterium
TCAAGCCGAGTTCGTGCAGAACGAGCCGACTCTTCGAGAAGTTACCGCCGAAATGAAATTTCTCTGGAACCCACTCTGGACGTGGGATCGGCCAATTAATATTTATTTGACCGAATCAGAGTGTGTCCGGCGGCGGCGGCGACGGCGGTAGCGGCGGTATACCAATTAATAATATAAGAGTGCTTGGAATTGGGGGGAGCGTTGGTCAATACGTCGATAGCCTTCAAATAATGTATATTACTAATTATGAACCTTCAACCCTTATTGCCCAAAATGCATCTTTCATAATTAGTTTTTCGGCGCCAAATGAGGTGTTTACAACATATCAAGATACCTCGTACAGATCTTTGGACAGCTATACAATAGTCACAGAGCATACGCAAGCGCAACAGTATTCGGCTAGTGTCGAGGCTGAATACTATGCTAAAGTCGCTGCATCAGCGCAGTTGTCAATTACGGATCTAACCTCAAAAACCATTTTACAGGAACTAGAAACAAAGATAGCTACCGGATTGACCTCGACCCAAACAATTGCCGCGGAGTCTGTAGGCGTCAAGATGGTCACCGGTAATCTGATGCAAGAACCAAATTCTGATAAATACTGGATGATCCCGACATCAGAGCAGTCTAATTTAGTCCTAAGCATTGATGACTTTAGCCCTTTGTTGGGTTCTTACGATTTGACAGGTTTACTCTACCGCCAAGTTCCCGGACTAGAAGATAATTTGGTCCCTGATCAAAATGGCTACGTTTACTATAAAGTAAATTCTTCGTCTTAATTCAAATGAAGAGACGTAACCGAAACTGAGCATCTTTTGAGATGCTCTTTTCTTGTTTGGTGTGTCAATGGGTAAAACCCGATTTATGTAGAAAAATATGTGAGCCTAGCAGCATGGTTAAAAATCGCAAATCATTTCTATCTCTCACCAATCACCTTTCTGATATTAAAAAGGTAATATCGTTTTATGTCCGTTTTAATAGCTGAAGACAATCTGGCACAGCGTCATTATTTAAGTAATCTTCTGGAAAAAGAATTTTCTGAATATGTTCCTGTAATAGAAGCCGCTGACGGCGAAGAAGCCGTCCGGCTGACTCTTGAAGAAAAGCCTCTACTCTGCATTTTCGATATACAGATGCCGAAACTTTCGGGCGTCAAAGCAGCTCGCGCCGTATGGCGGGCGCTGCCCGAAACGCGCATTATTTTCTGGACACAGTTTCCGCACGAAATTTACATAAACGAGATTCGCAAAATCGTCCGTTCAACCAACCCGCAGCCGACTTACGGATTTATCCACAAAAACAATCCCGAGCCGCGTTTTCTGCGCTTTGTCGCCACCGTTTTGGAGGACGGTGCGGATATGATTGACCCGCTTTTCAAAGATTCTTTTAAGCGTCCGCTGCTGACCGAGTTTGAAGCCGAAGCTTTGCGCTATCTCGCCCTTGGATTATCGAATTGGGCGATTGCCCGCAAATGCAGTCTTTCACTTCGCGGCGTAGAAAGCCGTCTGGCAAATCTTTATGAAAAACTAATCAACCCGCTGGAGAAAACCGAAAGCGAAACTTACGATAAACTCGTTTATAATGTCCGCACGCGGGCTTTCAGCGCGGCTCTCAGGCGCGGGCTGATAAACGCCGATGAAATCGAAAAAGCCGAACGCGAACTTGCCGATTGGCTCGAGCGCGACTACCGACGCTTTCTGACGGAAAAAGACGCGAAAGAAAAATGAACGTGCGGGTTAATATCGGAAAACTTTTATTTCTTATACCGTTTGTTATATTCGCGTGTTTTCTTCTCACAAAGGCGCAGCAATCAGATTTACCGACAAATCAAAACTTACATCAATGGGGCGCGATTAGTTTATTTAACGGTTTGCCTTCAAACACCGTCAGAGCAATCGCGCAAACCGGAGACGGCGTTTTATGGTTTGGAACGGACGGCGGTTTGGCAAAATTCGACGGGCGCGGAGTTCAGAAAGTTTCGTTTCCCGGCTCGAACGCGCAAACCGTCTATGCGATTGCCGTCTCGCCGGACGGCTCGCTTTGGATTGGAACGGATAAAGGAGCTTTGAGATTTTCCGGCGGTAAATTTTATTCGATTGAAGAAACCCGCGAAAAAGCGATAAATTCGATTTTAATCGGGAAAGATGAAATTTACCTCGGAAGCTCGGATACGATTTTCAAGGTCGAAACGGGAGCGGAAAATTCGCTCGTGATTTCTGCAATTCTCAATCAAGATTTGAAAATAAATGCTCTGGCGAGCGACGAAAATTCCCTTCTACTCGGTTCAGCAGGACGCGGGCTTATTTCGTTTTCCGGCGGCGCGGCGCAGGAAATAATGAGTCGCCCGCGCCCGTTTTTTATAAATGTTTTAACTCGTGATTCGCAAAACAATCTGTGGCTCGGCGCGGACACAAGCGATAAAGCAAGCGGGCTTTATGTGGCAAAAGACATTTTTCGCCCCGAAATCATAAACGGCGGCGGTATCGGCACGGTAACGGCAATTTACGGCGGAGAAAACGAAGACTTATGGGTTGGAACGAAAAATAACGGGCTTTTTTATCTTCGCAACGGGCGAGTCGAAAAAAATTATACTTTCGCAAATACGGCGGGCGGTTTGCGCTCAAACAGAATTTTCACCGTTTTTGTTGACCGCGAAAAAACCGTCTGGATAGGAACCGACCGCGGCATCAGCCGCTTTGATAAAGCAAGCCTTTTTAATCAGACTTTTTCGGAAGATGCTGCGAGCAACGTCGTTCGCACGCTTTACAAAGCGAAAACGGGAAGACTTTTTGCAGGAACAAATCGCGGTTTGTTTGTCTTTGAAAACGACTCGTGGAGCGAAACGGGAAATTTCTCTCAAAAAACCGTTTACGCAATGGCGGAAAATACAAACGGAGAAATTTACATCGGCTCGGCGAGCGGTCTTTTTACCTTTAACGGCGAAAAAATCACGGCAGGCGATGTTCGCGGCATCGAAAATTTTCAAGGTAAAATCTACGCTGCCGTTTTCGGAAAAGGCTTGATTGAAGTTGACGGCGAAAGCGAAAAGCTCATTTACGAGAACAAAACAATAACCGCTCTTTTAGCGAATGAAAAAAATCTGCTCATCGCAGCGGGCGAAGGCGAGATATTTACTTTTGACGGAAAGCAGACCGCGCGAAGCGGGCAATTTAATGATTTAAACGGCGCGGCGGTTTGGCGAATTCGCCGGCAGGAAGAAAGCGTTTTATTTGCGACCGAAAAGGGATTGTTCGTTTACCGAAACGGCTCGTTTGAAAAATATCTGACGAACAACGTCGTGCGCGATGCCTTTGTCGGGAGTAAAGGAGAAATCTGGGCGGCGACCATCGGCGGCGGTTTATTCCACTTAAAATTCGATGAAACTTTCGGCTTGCTGAGCGCAAATTTAACCGCCGAGCAAGGTCTGCCGTCGGCAAGCGTTTTTGCTATTTTGCCGCTTTCCGGCGGTGAGTTTTTAATCGGCACAACTCGGGGCATAGCCCGCTACACTCCAAACGAATTGCCGCCGCAGATTTTACCGGCGCGCATCTTAAGCCAGCGTCTTTATTCCGAGCAGGAAATGCGGCAAGGAATTCGTCTCGATTACCCGCAAAACAGTCTCGTTTTAGAAGTAACGGGTTTGAGCAGCCGCACTTTTCCCGAACAGTTTCAATATGCTTTTACACTGCTCGATGCAAAAGGCGAGATTATCGAAAAGAAAATCTCGAAAGAAGCGCAATTCGTCCTGGACGAATTGGCGGCGGGCGATTACCGAATTGAAGCGCGAGCATTTAATCAGGATTTAACGGCAAGCGAGCCTTTGGTTTTTAATTTAACTGTCGCGGACGCCCCTTTTCCCTGGACATCCGCCACGCTTGCCGCATTTCTCGGCATCGCTCTAATCGCGCTTGTTTGGGCGATTATCGAACGCCGCCGAATTACCGATGCGAACCGCAAATTAACCGCCGCCCGGCTTGATTTAGCCAACGAAGCCGAGCGCGAACGCCGCCGCATCGCCCGCGACCTTCACGACCAGACGCTTGCCGATTTGAGAAATTTAATGCTGATGTCGGACGCGCTGCCGAGCGAGACTTCGGAGTTACGCGGTGAAATCGAAAATGTATCGGAAGAAATCCGCCGAATTTGCGAAGATTTAAGCCCATCCGCGCTGGAAAACGTCGGTCTTCTCGCCGCGCTTGAATTCCTGCTTTCAAGCACGACGGCAAATTATGAATTCACGGCTTC
Source organism: uncultured Pyrinomonadaceae bacterium (assembly GCA_964235785.1). Taxonomy (GTDB): domain Bacteria; phylum Acidobacteriota; class Blastocatellia; order Pyrinomonadales; family Pyrinomonadaceae. The sequence goes on from CAXSBF010000004.1 coordinate 4,246, forward strand.
GGAAAATTTAGAAGAGCGACTCGATTTATCGCCGAGCGTCCAGATACAGATTTTCCGCATCGCGCAGGAAATTTTAAATAATATCAAACGCCACGCCGCAGCCGACCTCATAAAGATGCGAGTTTCCGATTCGATTGAAAACGGCTTTACACTTGAAGTTGAAGATAACGGCGGCAACGGTTTTGATCCGAAAAGCGCGACGAAAACAGGGCGCGGACTTTCCAACATAAAATCGCGCGCCGCGCTGATTAAAGCAGAAGTTGCCTGGGAAAAAACTTCTGAGGGCGGAATTCTTTTTACGCTTTATAAACGACTCTGATTTATCAAACGCATATTAAATTATCGGCAATCGATGAAACGCGACCATCTTGCCGGCAATGAACGCGGAGAGGATTCTAAATTAGTTGAATAAATGAAGAAATCTACCAAGTGGCGCGGCGGTTGCCGGCAAGATAGTCGCGTTTCGCAAAAATAATTTTTCCTGCCTCAAAGTGTGGTTTTCCACACACCTAAAACCGTCTTGTCCCAATTCTTCGTCGTTACGCCGCACGTTAAATATACCGGATAAATAAAAGATAATCCGAAAGTATATGCGTCTGAAATTTTCAAACAAAATTATCGGTATCGGATTAATAGTAATCTTTACGATTTTTAGCTATGAAATTTTTCGCATCTACAAATCCGCCCGTAACAGCCTATCGGAGGAACGCGCCCGCCTTTTGGAAAAGAACAGCGTTGCGTTTAAGAAAACGCGCCTCACTCCTTACTCGCCAAATGATGTCCGAATTTGGCAAAACTTTTCAGACACCAGAGACTTTATCAAATATCAAAATTCATTTTTTGCGGCGACGGGCGGCGGTTTGGCGCAATACTCTCCGGACGGAGAAATTGTCAAACATTACACGGTTCTCGATGGACTGCCCGAAAGCGATTTGACGGCGCTGGCGGTTTTCGGCGAAAAACTTTTTATCGGCACGCGCGCGAAAGGCTTGTTGGAATTTGACGGCGAAACTTTCACGCAATATGAATGGACAGACCGCAAAGCACAAACCGTCGCCGCACTTTTGAATGATAATGAAAACAGACTTTTAATCGGAACTTTCGGCGGCGGTCTGCTCGAATTCGGCGGCGCGGATTTTCGTGAGATAAAAGCCGAAAACAAACAAATAAAAGCGGTAAATTTTTTATCAAAAACAGACGACAAACTTTACGTCGGAACTTTCGATAATGGTTTGTGGATTTACGAGAAAGACCGTTGGGCGCACTTTACAACACTCGAAGGACTAAATTCAAACCGCGTCGTCGGCGTCGCCGAGCATAACAAAAACTTGCTCGTCGCCACGGATTTCGGGCTGTCGATTTTAGAAGAAAACAAATTTCGGACGATTGAAATTTTGCCCGCTCTTTCCGGTTTGATTAAATTTGACAGCCGCATTTTTTTAACCCGTGATAACGGCGAAATTTTTAATTTTGATAAATCTTTATCGGAGCTTGCGAAGAAAAATTATTTAACTGACGCGCGTTTTGCCGTTGCGGGCGAAAAACTGTTTTTACTCGCAAACGGCGGTGTTTTTTCGTTTGACGACAATAAATTCAAAGCGTTCGGCGATGCCGGAAACAAATTTTTAACCGATAATTTCGTTTCGGCTTTAGCGATTGACGGGCGCGGCAATCTGTGGGCGGGGACATTTCGGCGCGGCATTGACGTTTTAGCCGAAAACGGAAAACTTTTAACCCATCTCGAAACCGAAAGCATTCGGGAAATCAATTTTTTACAGGCATCCGGCAAAGGCGTTTCCGCCGCGACAACGCAGGGACTTTTCCAAATCAAATCCGACTTTTCTTACACCGCTTTTGATAAAACCAAAGGTCTGCCGACGGGCGTGGTAACTCATATTTCCGACGGCGTGTTAGCGACGGCGAGAGGTTTGGTTTTCACCGGAGAAAAAACTCCGAGAATTCTCTCAGCCGTTAATCGGCTGCCCAATAACAGCGTTTATACGACGCTTAAAATCGGCGACGGCGTTTACGCGGGAACGCTTTCGGGGCTGGCGCAAATCGAAGATAAAAAAGTCATTCGCGTCTGGCAGGATTCCAATTCAAATCTGGCAACTAATTGGGTTACCGCGCTCGTGTCGGCGAATGAAAGAATCTTCGTCGGAACTTACGGCGGCGGAATTTTCGAGCTTTTGTCGTCGGGCGAAATTCGCTCGTTTGCCGATGAAATCGGAAAGTTTGTCGTTAATCCGAATGCGCTTGTGACGGACGGAAAAAGGCTTTATATCGGAACTTTGGAAGGCGCGAAAATCTTAGATTTGCAAACTCAGAAATGGATAAATGTGAAAAAAGTTTTACCTTCGCAAACCGTGCTGAGCGTGACGGCTGATGAAGAAACAATTTATTTCGGAACGGCTAGCGGCATCGCGGCAATCAGGAAAAGTTATTTTGAAAATGTGGAGAAAGAAGATGAAAATTTTTAGGAACGGAATACGAAAGAAAAAAGAAAATTTAACCACAGATTCACACGGAAACGCGCGGATAAAAATCAAAAATTATCTGTGTTTATCTGCGTCCATCTGCGGTTTCATTTTCCGACAATCGCTTTCCATCCTCTTTATCCCTGTAAATTTTCTCCCTCTGCGTCTCTGCGTTTCCGCGTTGAAAATTCTCCTGATTTTCTCCGTCATTTCCGCCCAGACAGGCGTGCTTATTCCTTCTTCTTCATCTGACAAACCCGACCCGAAAGTTTTGTCTTTAGCCGTAATGAATGTGGACGTTTTAATTGATAATCAACACGCGACGGCGCGCGTCGTGCAGATTTTTGAAAATCACACGGGCGGGACTCTCGAAGGTAAATATCTTTTTGCCTTGCCGCAAGCGTCTTCTGTCGCAGATTTTGCCGTTTGGGACAACGACACAAGAATTCCGGGCGTAATGATGGAAAAACGCCGCGCCAATCGAATTTATGAACAGATAAAGCAGAAGGAAATTGACCCCGGACTTCTTCAGCAGGAAGACGAACATGGCGGAGCTTCGGCATTTTCCGCGAAAATTTTTCCGATAAACGCCTACCGAACAAAGCGTTTGGAGATGGAATATACCGAAACTCTGCCGGTTGAAAGTTTGCAGACGCATTTTACGTTTCCCTTGAAACCCGCTTACGGCGAAGTTCAGCGAGTCGGCGAGTTAAACATACGTCTTCATATTCTTAACGATTACGAATTCACGCCCGTTTTATCGAACGGCTATCCGCTCGAAATAAAAAGAAGCGAGAAAAACGAATTCGTTGGCGAGTTTCACGCTCAAAATATCGAACTGAAAGAAGATTTTTCCTTTGATTATAAATTAAATATAAATGAAACCGCCGTTTCCGTCATCGCTTATCGCGCTCCCGAAACGGCTTCCGTATATGATTTGCGGAATCCGCACGTCGCCGAAAAAAAGGCGGACGGCTATTTTCAAGCCCAAGCCGTTTTCGCTCAAAACAACCAGGTGGAACCGGACCCTAAGCGAATTATTTTAATGCTCGACACATCGCTTTCGATGTATGGCGACAAATTAGCGCTGGCGGTGGAAGCGGCGGAATTTTTTCTGCACAATTTAACCGCGCGGGATGAATTTAATCTCATTTTATTCAATGATGAAACCGAAATTTTCTCGCCAAAACCCGTCGCGGCTGATGCTCGTAAAATCGAAGAAGCGTTAAATTTTATTCGTGATTCGATGCTTGGCGGCGGGACGAATTTAAAAGGCGCGTTTGAAAAAGCAATCGGGCAAAGCAAGTTTTTTTCAGATGGTCAGCCGAAGATAATTTTAATATCCGATGCCAACCCGACGCTTGAAACCGTGCAAAGCAAAAATATCGCCAAAGTTTTTGAAAAAACAAACGCGAAACTTTTTGCCTTCTCGCTCGGCAGCGACGCCAATGAAAATCTTCTGAAAGAGATAACGGGCGTAACCGGAGGCTTCTACGCTCAGACACGCGAAACCGAAGACATCGCGCTCGGACTGAACATTTTTCTTGAAAAATTAAGCTCGCCGTCCATCGAAAATCTCAAACTTACTTCGACTGATGATTCAAATCTTTATGATATTTACGCGACGAACAAAACGGCTTTCTCGGGTTCGAGTTACGCTTTTGTCGGGCGCTACCGACAGCCGAAAACGCAAACAATCGGAATCGGCAGCAGCTTCGGCACTGACAAACTGAAACTCGTGCGGGAAATTGCTTTGCCCGAACAAGACGAAACGCATTCATTTTTGCCGCGAGTTTGGGCTAAAGCGAGAATCAGCGCGCTTTTGCAATTGATGAACAGCGACGGCGAGCGCGAAGATTACATCCAGGAAATTATCTCTCTTTCGGAAAAATACAAAATCGTTTCGCCCTACACGGCTTTTATCGCCGCGCCGCGCGCGCTTCTTCGTCCGCGTCTGATTCAACCGGGCGACCCGGTAATTCGCGTTAAAACGGACGAATCGGTGACGGAAGTTTTCGTCGTTTTGCCATTTGGCGAAACTTTACCTTTGAAGTTTTTAGAATCGGAAAAGGTTTGGGAAACCAGATTTCTTGCGCCCGTCCGGATGACTGACGGCAGCTATAAATGCCGGCTTCTCCTGCGCGATAAAAACGGAAACGGCTACGAGGAAGAAAAAACTTTTGTCATTGACAGCCGCGCTCCAAAACTGAAAATCAATCTTGAAAAACAGACATTTCAAGCGGGCGAAACCGTCAAATTAAAAGTTTCCGCCGATAGCGACACGAACCGCCTGACGGCGCGAATTTACGGAGCGAAACCCGTGTCGCTTCGCTGGTCGGATGCGGAAAAGGCAAACGTCGGGAGTCTGCAAATTCCTGAAAATCTGGCATCGGGAAAATATGTCCTGACCGTCACGGCGGAAGATTTCGCGCACAATCAAGCAGCGGCGGAAATACGGATTGAGGTTTTGGGAAGATGAAAAAACAGGAAATTTAACCACAGATAGACACAGATAAACACAGATTGACTAAATTTTTGCATTAAATCGAAGGTGACTAAAAAAGGATGGACAGGATGAATAGGATAGGAACAAAAGTGAAAAAACGGAAGTGTGGAAAAGTTTCGCGCTCGCTCACGATTAACTTTTTCACCTTTTCACATTTGCGCTTTTTCGCTTTCAAACATCTGTGTTTATCTGTGTTCGTCTATGGTTTCATTTTGTTTTATTTTTGTTTTCCTCTTCAACCCGAATTCTCCAAAGTTGCCGCCGCCGAAGAAAACAGCGTCGAAAAACAAATCGAAGCCGCGCTCTTTACGAAACAGGAATTTTTCGGCGCGGAAGCGATTGTTCCCTTTCCAACCGTTAAAGCGCGGGAAAATTTAACCGAACTGCAAAATCAATTTCCCGACGACGCAAAAATCGCGCAAAAACTTACCGAAATCGACGAAAAGCTCGGCGATTTCGACGCGGCGGAAAAACGGCTCGTCTCGCTTGCCGAAACGAATCAATCGAATCTCGAAAATTTAGCCGCGTTTTATAATCGCCGCGCCCGCTTTTCGGAGGAAGCGAAAGTTTTGGAAAAACGATTGTTTGCGACGGAAAATGAAGACGAAAAAGCGCGGTTTTTTTCCCGCTTGATTGAAACGGCGCAGCTTCACGGCTTTGAAGAATATCTCAGTCCGGCGTTTTATGAAACGGTTCTTGAAAAAAACCCTGCGGTTTATCCGATATTCGAGCAGTTAATCGAGCGTTTTTCAGAAGAAGAAAATTACGCGGAAGCCCTGAAATTCACCCGTCAGGCGAAAAGCAATTTCCCGGAAAAGCAAAGCGTTCTGCTCGAAAAGGAGATTTCCAGTCTGCTTGAAATGAAAAAAGCGGACGAAGCCGAAAAAATTTATCAAGCGTCTTTTAATCCGTTCTGGTCGGATGAAGAAACCGATAAATTTTACGCTTTTCTCAGCGGTCAAAACCGCCTTCGAGCTTACGGCGCGGAGCTTAAAAGAGATTTCCGTAAAAACCCCTCGGATTTTCAGACGGCAATTCGTCTCGCCTCTTATCAAAGATACGATAACGAGCCGGTCGCGCCAATCATTCTGCAACTGGAAAAACACAAGAAGAATTGGACGGCGGAAGAACTCTTAACGGCGGCGCGATTTTCAATCGGAGAAAACGAAGGCGACATGGCTTCGCGCTTTCTCTACACGCTTTTTTTGCGCGATGATTTTAAGGAAGACAAACCGACGCGGGGAAAAGTTTTATATCAGCTTTTCGAGATTTTCTCCGATGCCGAAAGGCAAAGCCTTTCTTTGGTGAAAGGCGATTTACGTTTTTACGAAGACGTTGCCAAAGCCGATACAAGTCCCGGAATTGCGACGGGCATTATTTCACTGATTTTTTCCGACGCGAAAATAAAAGACGAATTCGCCGAAAAAGAAAAAGAAGCGAATAAACTTTTCAACCGCGCCGCCGCTTATCGTCTGTTTTCGGCTTACAAACAAGAATTTCCCACCTCGCCCGAATTGGCTCAGATGTATCTCGACATCGTGCGGCTTTACGCGGCAGCCGAAGATACGGAAATTGCCGGTAACACTTTGCTCGAATTCGAGCGTAGATATGAAAAAGCCGACGATTACGGAAACGTCGCGCTAAAACTTGCCGATGCTTTCGCGGCGACCAACCAGGCGGAAAAGACGCGCGAAATTTACCAGAGAATTTTGGATTATTCCGGCAAAAAAGAAAAAATGCTCCACGCAAAAAACGGCTCTCCAATTTCTAACGACGGCATAAATATCCCGACCAAACAAACCGGAAACGAGAGCGAAGATGTTTATTCCGGCGAATCGCAAGCCGTTTTCCGCGATTATTTGGGCGAAAAAGAAAAGCGTGTTTTCTATCGGGACACGCTCGAAAAATACGTCGACTCGCTGGCACGAGAAAAAAGGACGGCGGACATTCTCGCGCTTTACTCGCGGGAAATTTCCAAATATCCGAATGAGGAATGGCTTTATGAAGAACGGCTCGAATGGCTGGGGCAGACCAATCTGGCGGAAGAGGAATTTCAGGTTTATCGAGCGGCGCTGGAGCGTTTCCAAACCGATGACTGGCGCGATAAATTGTCGCGTTGGTTTTTAAGGGAAAATCGAAAGAGTGATTTTGCCGAGTTTTCAACTTCGATAACCGAAAAATTAAACGACGAATCGGTAGAAAGACATCTTAAAGAATTTGTCAATTCGGGAGTTTCCGCGACAGATTACGACAAAGAAATTTACTTGAAACTTTATTTAACGGCGCACGAGCGTTTTCCGCAAAACATCGCTTTTGTGGGCGGATTGCTTGAGTTTTACAAAACGAATAAACGGGAAAAAGAATGGCGCGATTTAGCCGCCCGCTATTTTTTCGCGTCCGGTGAAATTCGGGAACAATTTCTTGACCATATAGCCGCGAAAGGCGAATTGCGCGTCTATCAAGCGAAGGCAAACGATGACACTCTGATTTATAGATTATTTCGCGCAGATGCCGCCGCCCGTCTTTCCGATTTTGAGACGGCGGTCGGTATTTACCGCGAATTAAATCGGATTTACCCGAATGAACCGGAATTTTCCGAACGATTCGTAAATTTCACACGCTCGTTCGGTCAAAAAGATAGAAATTTTTTAACGGAAGCGGCGCGAGCCTCTCAATCTGAGGCGGATTACACGCCATCCTCAAATGCCCGTTTAACTGAAGCGGGCGAAATCCAAGCCGAACTCGGCGATTACGAAAAGGCAAGCGAAAATTGGGAGAAACTAATTTTAACGGCGGCGGGAACGCGGGAAGTTTATCTGGAAACGGCGACGGTTTACTGGGATTATTTTCAGTTTGAACGAGCGCGTCAAACCATCGAAAAACTGCGCGAAAAAGATAAAGACGAGACGCTTTACGCATTTGAGATGGGCGCGATTTATGAAGGCGAAAAAACCGAGCGGGAAGCGGTTGACGAATATGTTAAAGCCTTAGACACAAATCGACGCGATGAAGAGCAGAAATCAAAAGCGCAAAAACGGCTTGCCGTTTTAGCTCGAAAACCGCAGTTAGCGAGCGTTATAGATTCGTCTTTTCAAAAGGAAATTTCGCGTCGAAGAGACGCATCGTTTTTAATTTTGGCTTACGCGGAAGTTTTAAGCCGGACGAATCAAACCGAACGCGCCGAAAATCTGCTTAACCGGCAGATAAACGCCAGCCGCTCGCTCGAATTTCTGGAATCCGCCCGCGAATTTTATTCCGCCGAAGATAATTTTCAGGGCGAGCAAACGGCTCTGCGGCGTTTAGCCGAAGTCGCCGCCAACCCGCGCCAAAAGATTCAATACAATCTCAAACTAATCGAGAGTTTCCGCCGGAACAAGGAACGAAATTCGGCGAAATCCGCTTTAAATAAACTGACCGAACAATTTCCGACCAACTACGGCGTCTTAACCGAAGCAGCGACGATTTACAAACATTTGGGTTACGACGACGAAGCCGTCAATATTCTCAAAAGCGGCGTAAATCTCGGGAAAGGAAACTACCGGAAGATTTTCGCGCAAAAACTTGCCAAACTTTTAATCGAATTAAATCGTCTTGATTCCGCCGAGAGAGTTTTATCAAATTTGCACCACGAAAACAAAACGGACACTGAAATTTTCCGCGCTCTGGCAAGCGTTTATGTGCGGCAAAAAGATAAGGAAAATCTGCGGCGCGTTTTCTCGGAAACCGTTTCGTCTCTCAAGGACACAGATTTTGGGCGACGCGAGTTATACGAAACGCTCTCCGATTTGAGACGGCAGATGATTGACGCCTTCACGCGGCTCGAAGATTATCCGGCGGCAGTCGAACAATTTACCGAAATCATCAATCATAATTCGGATGCGGAAGAAGCCGACGTCGAAAATGCGATTACTTACGTCAATCGCTACGGCGGAGCGGACACGCTGCTTGCCTATTACGAGAATCTTTCAAAGAAGTCTTTCAAAAATTATCGTTGGAACGTAGTTTTGGCGAAACTGTATCAGGCAAAAAATGAAATTCCGAAAGCGATTGAAAATTACCAGGCGGCAATCGTCAATCAGCCCGAAATGACCGAGCTTTACATAGCCGTTGCGGAACTCGAATCAGGTCGCGCGAATTATGACGAAGCGATAAAAAATCTCGATGTAGTTTTAGAACTTACAGGCGACGCGCCCGAAATCGTTAAGCGTAAAATCAAAATCCTGGAAAAGCAGGAGAAATTAGCGGAAGCCGAATCTTTAAGAGCGACGCTTCCCGCCGAAGCCAAAGCGAAAGAAATTACATTATTCGAGCAGGCGGAAAAATCGAAGGACGCGGAAAAAGCCCGCGAGCTTTACCGCACAGCTTTCGATGAATTAAGCGAAAATCCTCTTCACGGCGAATTCTTAAAAGCCGCCGACATCAACGGATTTGTGAACGCGACGCGCGAAATTACGCCGCTCGACAAAATAAACGAAGAACTCTGGCAGCTTCGGGAACGATTGATTCGGATACGCGAGGAAGACGGCTCGGAAAACGCGGGCGAAGCCGGAAAAAGGCTTTCGATTTTAAACGGAGCGATAACCGAAACGGTCGGCACGCTGGCAAAAAAAGCGGCGACCGATGACGAACTAAAAAATTTACACGAATTTTTCTCTGAAAAAATTGACGAAACCCGTTTTGATTCCGATTCGCACCAAACCGTTTCGCTCGTTCAGGACATCAGCCGTAAAATCGGTTTCGGCGATTTGGAAGAAAAGATTTTGCGAAAAAAATTGAGCGAAACGCGCCTTGCAACCGACAGAGAAATTTTTCTCAAAAATCTGGTCAATTTTTACAACGAGCGCGGCGCGTATCAAAAAACTTTCGAGCTTTTAGAGGAATATGAAACGACTGATTTGCCTTTGATGGCGGAGGCGGCGCGGCTGGTCGGAAACGCTGAAAAAGAACTCGAAATTTTGAGAAAAATTTATTGGATAACGGGCGAAACACCGATGGCTGACCAAAACGAAAATGTGACGAGATATTTGGAAATTCTTTATCAAACAAATCGAGCGGAGCTTGCCGCTTTAACCGAAAAATCTTCACGTTATCAATTGCAGACAATCAACTTTTTGATTGCAAAAGGCGAACGGCAACTCTCGCATCGAGCAATTGAAAATGCTCAATTGTCAAAAGCCTGGAAACTTTCGAGAAACGCCGAAACGAGCCTTGCCTTAAAAGAATTCGGAGATGACGCAGAGTGTTATTTTTGCGAAGCCTTACAGTTCGACCGAATCGGCGAACTCATCGGTCAAACGCCCGATAAAAAAAGTTTTTTGATTAACGACGATTGGTTTCGACTGACCGGACAATACGGCGAATGGCTTTTGGAATCGGGAAACGAAACCGCTCCTCAGCCCGAAAAATTTACAGCGGCAATGACCGAAAATCGCCCGCTCGATATGAACGAGCAGTTCAAACTCGGCACGTTTTATCTGGAAAAAGGCGAGCTGCAAAAGGCGACGGAGCGTTTTCTTTTGACGCTTGAATTAAGTCCCGAAGACGCATCCGCTCTGGCGCATCTCGGCGCGGCTTATTATCTGGCGGGTGAAAAGGCGGAAGCGGAAAAGGCTTGGAAGCGGCTGCTCGCCGAGAAAACACTTTCCGGTTATTCGATTTATTTTCAAACTCTGCGTAACTTCGGCTTGGCGGAAAAAGCCAGAGCGGACGTTTTTCCGATTATAGTCGAGCGTCTGAAAAAAGACGGCAACGATTTAGAAGAATTCGTTAATTTGATTCGATTGATTGCCGCTTCTTTCAGTTCGGAAAAAGAAAAGGCTGATTATTTTCTCAAAATCTGCAGCGCCGCGCCGACCGATACAGTCTTGGCGGAAAATCTCGTCAACGAATCTTTGATAAGTGAAAATGAGATAAATTTGTTTTACGAAATTTTAATAAAAAACGGGGACAGCTCGAGCGGTTACGATTCCGATTATGAATTCACGTCCGTTCTGCATAGGACTTTGAGCGCGGACGAAGCCGAGGCGATTTTCGACCAGGAAACTGAATATAAAGCGGCGGGCGAGCCGATGAATGACCGCTATCAGTGGCAAAGGCAATATCTCCAATTGCTTGTTAAGCGAGCGGACGCGGCGAAGGCGAAAACGCTTCTCGCGCAAATCGAAAAGCAATTGGCAGCCAGATATGCGCGTCCCGAATGGCTGCGTCTGATTGAAATGCGCTTGCAGATACGGGAAGGAAATTATCAATCGTTAAATGCCGAACGATTCGTCGGCATCAGCCTTAATTCTTCCGTTATCGCGGACATCAAACCGCCGAGCGTCGAGCGTCTTAACAATGTTCTGCGCCTTTTAAAAGAAGAAAATCTCGAATCGCAAGCCCGGCAAATTCAAAAAGCGTTTTACGCCCGAATGCTTGCTCTCGGAAAATACAATGCGACGAATTTTACGGGCTTGTCACGCGCTTTGTTTCAAACGAATGACGCGGAAAATGCTCTTAAAATTTTGCAGATTTTCGTTGACGCGACCGGCGAAGGAAACGAAACCGCATTGGCGGAACTCGATTCGATGGAAATCATAAAACGCGCCGCCGCAGACCGGACAAAACTCGGCGCGGCGATGGAGATTGATTCGGAAACCCCGGCTAATGCTTTACATCTTGCCGCCGAAACCGCTGCGGAGTTCGGTCAAACAAGCGCGGCGATTGCTTTTCGGGAAAAACTTTACGCTTTAAATGCCGCCGATACGAGCAATCTGCTTGGGCTGGCACGCCTTTATGCCGAAATCAATAAAAGACAAGAAGCCGTCCGGGTTTTAGAAGGCGTTATTAACGATAAAAACGCGCCGCGCGTTTTGCGCTGGCAAGCCCGTTTAGACTTACAAAATATGGGCAAATCCGTCGAGACAAACGACGTTTCATTTGACGCTTACTCGCAGTTTTTTTACGGATTTGGCATAGCGGAAAAACGACAGAAAACTCAGGCAATCTCGTTTTTCGTCAATTCTCTGATTGCTGACAGTGACGCAAAAACTCCCGCTCGAATCGAACTCGTCAAACTCTACGCTTTGACCGATAAGCCGTTTGCCGCGCTAAGGCTTGCCGAATCCGCAGGCGAGGTAAAAACCGATGAGATATTGAGTTTGCTTTCCGAAGCGGCGGTAAAAACGAGTGATTTACAAAAGGCAGTCGAATTTGAAAAATCTAAAACTTTGCCGAATCAAAGCCGAATCGAAATGCTGCGTAATCTCGAACGCGAGAAAAACAAGAAAGCGACCGATTACACGGTTAATTTGGAAAACACGAGAAATTTATGAAAATCAAAGCCGCCATAGTTTTTGTTTTTATCGGCATCGTCGCTTATGCCGCTTTTTCGGCAAAAAGAGAATTTGCGCCCGCCGAAGATTTGCCGAAAGAAGCCGTAGTTTATGTGGAATTTACGGATTTGCCCGCCTTTTTGCAGCTTTGGGAAAAATCGGAATTAAAAGAAAAATATCTCGAAAGCGAGAATCTCAATTCGCTCAAGCAGCGCCGTTTAGGACTCAAATTGGCGAGCCGCTGGCAGGAGTTTAATGAAGCAGTCGGCTTTCCGCTCGATTTGGAAACCGTCAGCGAGTTAGCCGAAAAGCGGGCGGCAATCGGCATTTACGACATCGGAAAACTTGAGTTTGTTTTTATCGCTCCCGTTTCAAGCGAGATTTACACGGCGACCAAATTTTTTCAAAACAAAGAGCAATTCGAGGAAAAACCTTTAGAAAACGGCACAAGTGTTTTTTTGGCAAACGTCGCCGCCGACCGCGGCAGGCAAGCGCAGAAATTGCTTTTTGTCAGCATTAAAGGACGATTCGTTCTGGCGACGAGCGAAAAATTACTTCTTCAAACCGTCAATAACATCAACGGCGTAACGATTAAAAATCGTTTAACGGACGAGCCTTCGTTTAAGAGTTTGACGGAAAACTCGAAGCCGAACCTCGTTTCCGTCTGGGTAAATCAAACTACGCTTAACAAAGATTATTATTTTAAGCGTTACTGGCTGATGCCTGATACGAACAAATTAAAAAACATTCGCGCCGGAATTTTTAATATTTCTCTGGAAGAGAAAAAAATTGTCGAGCGGCGCAGATTTATGCTCGAAAAAGAAGTGAATACTCCTAAACTCAATCCCGCCGAAACGCAAAAAATGCTTTCTCTCGTGCCTTCGGATGTTTCCTTCTACCGGGCGCAAACAGCGGATGCAAGGACTTCGGTCAACGCAATTTTCGATTGTATTTTTGACCGAAAAATCCAAACTGCTAAAGCCGAACAGAGAAATTATTTTCCAAGTTATTCGTTTTACGATTTTGATGATTCAGAACAGAGAGATTACGAATATTTGGACAGAGAATTTGATGAAACGATTGATGAAGCGCCCGAAGATGATTACAAGGAATCGAAAGTTATTGAAGACAAAAGCTCGCAATCGAATCTGCAAATGGTCTTGCAGGCGGCAAATCCGCAAAGCGTCCTGACTTTAACCGAGCCGAAAAATCTTCCCGTTCCGCTTTACGCCGAATTTCGTCGCGCCGCCGTTATCAAAACATTCGCGCCCGTCAATCAAATACAACTGGAAACGGCGGTCGCTCAAGCTGCGCGAAATCGCGTCGGCATATCCGCTTCGGATATAAATTTAACGTGGAAAACCGTCGGGGAAAACAAATTATCCTGGCGGGAATTAAATTTGCCGATGCTCGGTTGGGAGATTTGCTATGCGCGGCGCGGCGAGAATTTAATCGTTTCCAACAGCTCAAATCTTTTAAGAGAAATTCTCGCTCAGTCGGAAAATATGCCGGTTGAAAAAATTTCCGATTCTTCGATTGATAATTTAACGGTTATTCATTTAACAAATAAAAGTGAAGATTTCGACGAAATTTTCAGCAAATTAACAGATAAAAATTCAACCGATTTTTTTCTCGGCAGTGTCGGAAGTTTGCTTGAAACTATGTCCGGCATAAAAACAATTGAAATCGAAAACAGCATCAACTCAAGGTATCGAGAGGAAAAAATCACTTTTAATCTTGAATAATCTTGGAATAAACGAATTTTTCAAAACCGTATTACATCAAGTTGCGGGGCGTGAAAAGCAAAGCGAGCAGCTTTCCGATCTTTTTGTTCATTACTTTATTAGATCTATTCTAACGCGGGGCTTTTATCTGTAAAAACTTTCAAGAATTTGCGAGTCTTTTTATTGTCTCAAAAACCTACGGAGGCTGAAGACCTAACTTTGTTAACTTCTAACTATGAGCAAGCAGAAACCTCGTTTGGTGATTAAGCGCGCGACTTCCGACACGACCGTATTTTTCAGATTAAAGAGCCTTATCCAGACCAATTAAATTACTTTCAAAATCTTTCAAAAATAAAAGTGAAAATATTTTCAAAAAAATGTGCAAGGTTTTGCACTTTTTTGCCATATACCGTTAAAGAGACAAATTTATTTATTTGGAATGATAGTTTTCAGACCCGGACGGTGCTGCACGGCGCGAGCGAAAACAGAGCGTCAAACATATAGGAAATAGAAATGTATATACGCTTTTGTTCTGAGCTGTCAGAATTAATTCTACGAGGCGGGGTTGGGGAGTATTTTAATTCAAGTTTTTGGAAAAGAGCCTGTCGAGTTTTCATAGAAACTCGACCAGGCGTCATTTACTCTCGGCGGTTCATAGCAATCCCGAGAGGAAGGAGGAAAATTGCCGATGAAACTACCGAAGAAAATCGAAAAACAAAAGGAAAAACAAAAGAAGGAAAAAGGTGAACAGCAGTCGCCGCCGCCGGTTGGAGGAGCAGCGCTCGAGCGGCTTCATCAATTCGAGCAGGAACGCGGGCTGCCGGAAACGACACTGGAGAAGCCGGAACCTGGCGCCAGACATAAGGATGAAAAATGCGTTGAATCCGATTAACGATCCAATCAAAGGGCATCAAACTTGTCCTTCAACTTTAAGGAGAATTGAAATGGAAACACCAACACTACGAACTGCAAAAGGAGCAAAAGCGGTCAAATCGACAAAATCTATGCTGGAGGCTGCTACTACCGAGACGGTACCTCGCGGTCGCGCAACTCGTCCGAAAACCCCGGAAGGCGGTAAAGCCTTGGCACGTATCCAGCAATTTCGACTGGAACGCGGCTTTCCTTTGCTTGATTTGGAAGATTCCAAACCCGAAGAAATTCCGGTAAAGCGCGCTGCCAAAAGTAAAACCAAATCAGCCGCACGCGATAGCAAAGATGCATCTCCCTATCTAACTGCCTTTAACGCTCTTGAAAAAATGCCTTCCGATCTAATGGGTCCAGCCGTGCCGGTTACGCAAAGCTGGGTTCCGCTCGGACCGTTTAGCGTACCGCACGGGCAAACCTACGGCTCGGGTGCGGGCAGTCGCCCTCCTGTCGCCGGCAGAGTCGCAGGCATTGCCGTCGATCCGGGCAACGCTAATCATATTCTGTGCGGTTCGGCAGGCGGCGGCATTTGGGAAACCAGAGACGGCGGCGCGACCTGGGAGCCGCGCACCGATAATCAGCCGTCGCTCTCCATCGGAGCGGTCGCTTTCAATCCAACGAACCCGCTTATAGCTTATGCCGGCACAGGCGAGGGGGACATCCGGCGCGGGTCTTTGGGCGTAGGACTGTTGCGCTCGACCGACGGCGGCACGACTTGGACGCTGCACGCGACCGCTCCGTTTGTCGGCATTGCTTTTTTTGACATTGCCATTGATCCGGTAAATCCCAATCATCTGCTGGCGGCGACTACCGGCGGGCTGTTTGAATCGACCAACGGCGGAACAAGTTGGACTTTGCGCCGCAATCGGCTGACTTTCGATTTGTCGATTCATCCGACCAACCCGTCGGAGGTCTTCGCGGCGTGCGATGACGGTCTTTTTCGTTCAACCAACGGCGGAACAAGCTGGTCTGCCGTCGCCCTACCCGCCCCGCCCGCTTCTTTTATGCGGATTGAAGTTTGTCACGCGCCGTCAAACGGCAACGTGGTTTACGTTTTCGCCGCCGGGTCAGCCGCCACCGGTCATCTCTGGCGGCGCGACATCTTCGGCGGCGCGTTCGCTTCATTTTCCACGCCGCCGAGCCTGCAAACCAATCAGGCGTGGTATGACTGGTTTGCCGCCGCCGCGCCGAATAACCCGGACGTGCTTTACGTGGCGGGAATCAACGTCCATAAAGGCGTTCGCTCTGCCTCCGGCGTTTGGTCTTGGACTGACATCTCAGCTAAAACCTCCGGTGATTCCATTCACCCGGATCAACACGCCATCGCCTTTAGCCCGACCAATCCCAATGTGGTTTACGTGGGCTGTGACGGCGGCATCTATCGCTCGCCCGACGGCGGCACGACCTGGAAGGCATTAAACAAAGGAATGTGTATTACCGAATTTGAATATCTGGCACAACATCCGCAATGGGATGCCTATTTGCTCGGCGGCACGCAGGACAACGGCACTTTGCGCTATGAGGGCAACGAAGTTTGGTTTCACATTCAGGACGGCGACGGCGGTGATTGCGGCGTTAACGCGGCATCGCCCTACAATTGCTTCCACACCTTTTTTGGAATGGGCGTCGAACACTCTACTACGGGCGGCGGCTGGGGGTCTTGGACTTATGTTCCGCTATCCGCCTCCGCGCTTTTTTATCCGCCGGTCGAGGTGCGTAACAATATCGTCGTTCAAGCCGGAGCGACAGTCTTTATCTCGGAAGACAATGCCGCGACCTTTGCGTCTGTTGCGCTGCCAGCCGTTGCCGGAGTAGCCTCAGCTTTGGCAATTTCCGCGGCGCCGCGCGTCTATGTCGGGACAAATAACGGCAGGCTCTACCGTATAGACAAAGTGGGCGCCGCCTGGCAACCCCCGGTCGCGCTAACGCAGCCGGTTAGCGGGTTTGTCAGCGACATTGAAGTTGACCCGACCAATCCAAGCCGCATCTGGGTCACATACTCCAGCTCTGCCGGAGGGCGTGTGTTTCGCACGACCGACGGCGGCACGACTTGGACTAACGTCAGTGCGGGTTTGCCTAATATCGCATTCAACGCGGTGACGGTTGACCCGGCAAATCCAAATACCGTTTGGGCGGCGGCGGATGTCGGCGTTTATCGCTCGACCAATGCGGGAGGGACTTGGAGCAACTTTAGCAACGGACTCCCAAACGCCATCTGCCACGATTTGGTTTTTCATACTCCAACCCGGCTTTTGCGCGTCGGAACGCAAAGTCGCGGCGCCTGGGAAATCAATGTCGATGCAGCCGTGATGCCGAATGTCGAGGTTTATCTGCGGGACAGCACGGTCGATACGGGGCGCACCCTGCCTTCTCCGTCCGGCGTGCCTGACCCGTTTTCATTCGGCTCGCTAACGCAGTGGTGGCAATCTACCGACATCAAAGTTGATTCGCCGAGCTTTCAACGTCCGCTTCTAACGGACGTTGATTTTGAAATTTTCGAGGATGACCGCGGCGTTTTCTTCCAAGGCTTAGTCCACGAAAACGCGCAGCGCGGCAAATCCGTTCGTGTTTATGTGCAAGCGCACAATCGCGGCGTTGCTCCGGCGACCAATGTGGCGGTAAAAGTATTCTTTGCCGACGCTTCGCTCGGGCTGCCGAATTTGCCTGCCAATTTCTGGACCGGCTTCCCCAACAACGCGCTGCCGGCAGCGTCGCCCTGGCAAGCCATCGCCCCGCACGTAGTTATTCCGTCCTTGAAAGCAGGCGGCGCTCAAGTCGTCGGCTTTGTCTGGAATGTCCCGCCGACAGCCGCTGATCATACTTGTTTGCTGGCAATCACATCCGCCGATAATGATACGCTGGCAACCACGACGCTCAATATTTCGGCACTGGTAACCGGTCAGAAAAAATGCGGTCTGAAAAATCTGACCGTGGTAAATCCTCCCCCCAGCATCGGTCCGCAGGTGCGCGGGATGAAACTCAACCTTTGGGCGACCAAAGAAGGTGGGGGAGTTTACGCCATCGGCTCTGACCGCAAGGGAGCAAAAATGATTCGCGGACTGGTATTGAGCAAAGAATTAGCCAAAATGGCAAAGGTAAGTAACCTCAAGCCAATTGAACTGGCGCAGGACGATAACGCCGAAATCGCGCGTCTGCTGGAACGGCATCCCAAACTGCGCGAGACGCATGATCTAAAGACTGCGTTTATCAGCACGCAAGCCGGTCAGTGGCTCGGCGGCTTGAAGTTAAGCGCCAGGCAGCCGGAGGAAATTCTGGTGCTGCTCGATCCGAAGCCGCGACCCGGTCGATGGTCGCTGCAGCAATTTGATAAGGAAGGCAACGTCGTCGGCGGCTACACTTTCCAGTCCAATGAAGACCGACAATAAGGTTAACTGTGGTGCCGTTTGGAAGTTTTGGCAAATTCTTTGCAAATGGCACCGCAACAACCATTGAAGATTTTAACCGATGAGATAAGAGGGTTAGCGCCGGATTATGCTTTACCGGTCTGTCGTATTGCGGTTCGGTTGTCGGATAAAGAAATAGAGACTTTTTTACATCCGGCGCGGAAGCCGATAATGGGAAAACAAGGCTGGAACTTGATTTGACCAGTCTGGACGACGGCGATGCTTTCTTCCAGCGATAAAAATCATTTGACCGAACACACGAGAAATATAAAGAATAACAGGAGAATATTATATGCCGTCGGAAAAAGTTCTGCTTCATGCGCTTGATTTATTAACCGTTGCTCCTGCCGGTGAAGTAGAGTCATTGACTATGGGCGGGACTGAACGGGTCAAACATGCGCGGAGTTTGGTTGACCAGGATAATATAGTTGCCGTCGGAATCAGCGAGAAGATTTCCGGCGCGGAGAAAACCGGTGCCTTGGCATTAACTTTTTACGTGGATAAAAAGCTGCCGCTCAGCAGTCTCTCCGCCACAGAAACCGTACCGCCGGCGCTATCGCTCGACTTAAATGTTGCCGAATCTATCTTAACTGATGTTGTTGAAATCGGGCAGCCAAAATTAGAAATGGCGCCGCTGATGCCACGGGCGCAGCACCAGCCTATTCGCCCGGGTTTTAGTATCGGGCATTATCTTATTACCGCCGGAACCTTAGGCGCGATTGTCAGACGCGGCACGAGATATTACCTGCTGAGCAATTCTCATGTTCTCGCCAATAGTGGATTAGCACAAAAGGGCGATAAGATTTTATATCCGGGAACGGCGGATCAAGGCAAGCTGAATGCCGATGTGATTGCCGAATTGGAAGAGTTTGTCGTATTTCAAATGGGCGGGGCAATGGTCAATCGAGCCGATTGCGCGATAGCTTCGATTTTGCCGGAAAAGATTAGCCAGGTCTTTGCCGACATCGAAGATTTAGGCTTGCCGAACGGAACAGTCAAACCCAAACGCGGAATGATAGTGACTAAATCAGGGAGGACGACACATACGACCGAAGCCGAGGTGCGCGACGTAAATTTTCGGATGATCATAAAATATACAGATGAAGCTGAAAATGAAATTGGCAAGGTTGGTTTTCTTGACCAAGTTTTTTGCACTCGCTACACAGACGGGGGCGATTCCGGCGCGCTTGTGTTAGAGAAAAAAACAAGAAAAGCCGTCGGCTTGCATTTTGCCGGATACCCGGACGATCACGGCGTAAAGGGCAGCGTGTTTAATCCGATTAGCGAAGTTCTCAAGGCATTGAAAGTCCGCCTTGTGACAAAACCGCTTACTTCGTAAAATACAAATTCACAAAGCGAAGATATAAGGAGGTAAGCAATATGGTAACTAATAAAGAAGCCAATCAGGCGAGAGAACAATACAGCGATAAATTACAAGAACTCGGCGCGCACGCCATCAATGTCGATCAGATCGATGATAAAAATGGAAACAAGACCTTCGGGGTAATTGCTTTTTACGAAGAAATGCCGGAACAATCTCTGCCCGAAACGCTTGAAATCGAAAGTAAGGGCAAGAAAAAGCAAATACCGCTGCGAGCGAAAATTACGCCAATGGCAACACTCGAATAATTTTTCCACATTAATTTTAATAAATCACAATTAATCAAAAAGGAGAAAAGGATAAGGCAATAATATACTTTCCTCACCTATATTCATCAGAAAACTGTAGAAATGTAGATTTCGCTATAGTGATTTTAATAATTACGCCGAATTTTTAGGCGTAATTACTTTTTGACGGACACTCTATATTTATAATTAAGCAAAATCGACCTTTTCGTTGACCTCCGATTAAAAAAGGCTTATAAAAATTCTGTCTAAGGCGAAAAGAATTCGGCAGAACTTAAAGTTAGGCGGCGACGAGTTTGTTGTTTAGTAAGAATTGAAGTTTGAAGCTATGAGTCATGCAGCTAAAAGTTTGTTTTCGGAATTTATCTCTGTGAATTAGGTTTGATTTTACTGTTCGCGCCAAATCTGATTTTGCAGGCTTTCGGAGTGCCGCCGACACACGAAGTTTGGATAAGAATTAATGGAATGTTTGTGCTTTGTCCGAGCTTCTATTATGTTCAGGCTGCGCGAAATAAATTGACGGTTTTTATCTGTTGGACGATTTAGGCGCGCATCGCGGTTATTATTTACTTTGCCGCTTTCGTTCTGTTGGTTTCGGCTCCGAAAACGTTGCTGTAGTTCGGTCTGATTGATTTGCTGTCGGCAATTTGGACATGGCTTGCTTTGAAAAAAGATGAAGCACGTCGAAGAGAATATTCTGAGGCGTGTGGGTGCCAGCACGATGAGCTATTTCAAGGGGCGTCAAATGAATCACTGAAGCCTGCGAAAATCATTCAATCTTTTGTATGACAAAACGGCGGCAAAATTTATATTTCCTTTTTCAATTTACTATTCCCTGGGTGCTGCTGACACTGGCTTTTACGACCATTGTGCATCTGACAGCATTCAGCGCGGGCAGAGAAAAGGGGATTGTTTGGCTTGTTAGCGCGCTCATAAAAGTGAATTTAGTCGGTTTTTGTCTGATGGGCGCGTTATTCCTGCCGATATTTTTAGTGGCTCGGAAGTTTAATTTCGAATCAAATCATAATTATTTCCGCAATTTTTTAATTCATCTTGCTCACGGGGCTTTATTTTTAATCTTTCAATTGACAGTTTATGCAGTCGCGTCGGGATCGTTCGCACCGGAATTTTGGGCGCGTTACCCGGAATTATTGCCCTATTTTAAGGGGGCGTCACTGGGCAGTCTATCACTCACCGTAACGTTTTATGCCGTGATTGTATTTGCCATTCAAACGTATCTTTCGCGGCTGCGTTATGCGGAAGAAGAGAAAAGAACGGCGCAGTTCCGCTCGGAACTCGTCGGGGCTCAGTTGCAGGCGCTGAAAATGCAGATTCAGCCCCATTTTCTCTTTAACACTCTAAATTCCATTTCCTCTCTCGTGCTGACTAATCCGCCGCAGGCGCATCAGATGATTGCCCAGCTCGGAGATTTTTTGCGATTGACGCTCGAATACAGCGAAGACCAGATGGTGACACTGGCGGAAGAGCTTCGATTTTTGCGTTCGTATCTTGAAATCGAACAAATTCGGTTTTCCGACCGTTTGGCGGTTAATTTCGAAGTTGAGACGGAAGTATTAAACGCAATGGTTCCGAATCTGGTGTTGCAGCCGATAGTCGAAAATTCAATCAAACATGCTGTTTCATATCGTAGAAATGGAGGACTAATCGAAATTAAAGCAAAGAAATTTGAAGGCAAATTGCGAGTGCAAATAAAAGACAACGGAACAGGCGGCGAGGCGGAGACGACAAATTTGAAAAAGGATGAAAAAGTTGAAAGCTGCGGGACGGGATTGGCAAACGTTAAAAACCGACTCGAACATTTCTACGGAGATGATGGCAGTTTCGAAATGCGTAATAATGAGAACGAGGGAACGACGATAACTCTTGTAATCCCGCTCAACTTTGAATTTGTCGCCTCGCGGCGGCAAAGTTGAATAGATGGCAACTGAAAACAAGATAACAGTATTAATCGTTGATGACGAGCCGCTCGCACGGGCTTTGATAGCAGAGCTTTTAAAGAATTTACCGGAATTTCAAGTGGCTGGAGAATGTTCTGACGGAAAAAGCGCGATAAAAGCCATTAAAGAAAAATCTCCCGACCTCATTTTCCTCGACGTTCAGATGCCGGGAATGGATGGCTTAACGGTTCTGGAAGAGTTAAACGACACACCCTTTCCGGCAATAATATTTGTTACCGCTTATGACCAATACGCTATCCGGGCGTTTGATTTTCATGCGATTGATTATCTTCTAAAGCCCTTTTCTCAATCGAGATTCGAAAAAGCTCTCCTACGCGCCAAAGAACGCATTTTAGAACATTCCCCGAGCGACCATATAACCCGTCGGCAAATTTCTTCCTTACTTGAAAATTACCAAAATAAAGCCGCGCCTTTAGAGAGATTATTTCTTAAAGACTGCGGGAAAATCGTTCTGCTTGACCCTGAAACTATCAACTGGATTGAAGCTGACGATAAATACGTCCGTTTTCACACATCCGAAAAGAAATACCTTATCCGGCAAACATTAAATGCGGTTGAAGCCGAGCTTGACAAGCAGGTCTTCGCCCGCGTTCACCGCTCCTGCATCGTTAATTTGACCCGCATCTCGGAACTACATCCGATGTTTAACGGCGAATACGTCTTGATTCTAAATGACAAGACAAAGCTCGCGCTGAGCCGGAATTACAGGGACAGATTCTTCGATAAATTCGGAAAACTTTGATTCAACCGCTTCTCGCGCCGTTTTTCCAGCATTTGGCGACAAATTTGTTTTGCTCGAATAGCTTTAAAGTTATGAATGTTATCTGAATTTCTTTCGTTCGGAGATGAATCTGCTGATTCACAACCCGAAATCAATTTTTCAAAAAGGAAACATTCGTAATATGAGTCAAAAAACTATTCGCCCTATTTTCATCAAAATTTCGTTTTGTCTTATCTGCCTTCTTGCATTAGCGTCAGCCGTTTTGGCACAAGATAAGCCGTCCGGTGTCGCGGGCGCGCAATCTGAAGCTAAAAAAGCATTC
Source organism: uncultured Pyrinomonadaceae bacterium (assembly GCA_964235785.1). Taxonomy (GTDB): domain Bacteria; phylum Acidobacteriota; class Blastocatellia; order Pyrinomonadales; family Pyrinomonadaceae. The sequence continues at coordinate 27,242 of CAXSBF010000004.1, forward strand.
AACAAACTTAAGACACTGGCAGGTTCGTGGCAAGGTACGATTATGGACACCTCGATCAACATCACAATTCGCGCCGCTTCCAGTGGTACCGCAATTCTGCATGAGGGGAATACAGACGGCGGGGCGCCGCCAAACCACGAGATCACGATGTTCTACGTGGAAGGGGATCGCCTTCTCGCAACCCATTACTGTGACGCCGGAAATCGCGCTCGCTTTGAAGGGAAGATGTCGCCGGATGGAAAGAAGATCGAGTTCAGTTTTCTCGATGTCGCCGGAAGCACACGCGGGGGATTGGTAAAGCGCATGGCGTTCACCCTGATTGACGCAAACAAGCACGTCGTAGAGTTTACTTTCATTATGCCGGACGGTAAGCCGATTGAGTTGCGCGGCGAATTTCAACGGACAAAATGATTGAGACAATATGACGTTAATTTGACGGCGGCAGACTAAGGTGGGACACAGTTTCAGTCCCGCAATGGGTATTCTTCTGAATACGAGTACCCTATGTGATTCACATGCCGCTGAAAAATGCAGTCCGTCCGGGCTTCGTCCAAATACGATTACGCCGGAAATCAAACGGCGGGGACAGTAGTCGGGCGTTGATTTTAACTACCAGTACGACTATCAAAACAACCGCGTTCAAAATCAGTTACCTCTTCTTGCTTATCCGGCAAAACGTGCGAATAAGTGTCTAAAGTCAAAACGATGCCTGCGTGTCCGGGTCTTTCCGAAAGAATCCGGGATTTACGCCTTCCCTGGTAGTGCGTTATTGAGGGCAGAGAGTATAATTTCGACAAACTTGCAGGCAGTCGAATGTAATCTTAAATCTGAAACCTTAAAGTTATGCAAATTCTATGAACTCTATAAACCAGCCGAAGCTCGTGCGCGGCATCAGCCGTTGGGATATGTTGGCGATTACGATTAACTCGATAATCGGCGCGGGAATTTTCGGTTTGCCGTCAAAAGCCGCCGCGCTGATTGGCGCAAACTCGCTGTTTGCCTTCGTCGCCTGCGCTTTTGTCGTCGCGCTGATTGTTTTGTGCTTCGCTGAAGTGAGCAGCCGTTTTACGGAAACCGGCGGACCGTATCTTTACGCTAAAGAAGCATTCGGCTCGGTTGTCGGGTTTGAAGTCGGCTGGCTTTTCTGGCTCGCGCGGATTACGGCTTTTGCAACTAACTGCAATCTTCTGGTGAATTATTTGGGTTTTGCAGACAACCAATTTGCGCGGGTTATAATAATTGTCCTGGTTGTTCTGGCGTTGTCGGCAATAAATCTTATCGGCGTAAAAACCTCCGCGCGGATGACGAATCTCTTCACCGTCGGAAAACTCATTCCGCTTTTCGCGTTTGCGTTAATCGGTTTGTTTTTTATCAATCCGCAAAATTTAACTTTCAGCGCAAACATAGATTCGACGAGTTTCGCGCAGACGGTTCTTGTTTTGATTTACGCTTTTACGGGTTTTGAAATGGCGGTTGTGCCGTCGGGCGAGATGAAAGAGCCTCGCAAAAATCTGCCGTTCGCGCTTCTGACGGCGATTGCGATTGTCGCCGCGCTTTATATTTTGATTCAAATCGTCTGCATCGGAACTTTGCCCGAACTGGCGACATCCGTAAGACCTCTGGCGGACGCGGCGAGTCATTTTCTCGGCACTTACGGCGCGGCTTTTATTATTGTCGGCGCAACCGTTTCGATTAGCGGAAACTTAAACAGCCTGCTGCTTTCGGCTTCGCGGATACCGTTTGCGATGAGCGAGCAAGGCGAACTGCCCGACGCGCTGGCGAAAACGCACGCGAATTATAAAACGCCGTATGTTTCGATAATTTTGACGGCAATTGTAATGCTCATTTTTACCGTTCAGACTTCGTTTTTGACGGCTTTGACTATCAGCACGATAACGCGATTGCTGGTTTATGCCGCGACTTGCGCGTCTTTGCCGGTTTTTCGCAACCGCCGCGAGCAATCTCCGAAAGCCGAATTTCTCGCGCCGCTCGGCGTGGCGGCGGCAATCGCTTCGCTCGCGCTTATCGGCTGGCTTTTGTATAACGTAAAATTTGACGAAGTAAAAGTCTCAGCCGTCTGCGCCGTCGTTGGTTTAATAATTTATTTCGTTTATAGTTTTGTAAAAAAAAGTGGAAAGGTTTCCGAAAGTTAATAGACGCGCGAACAAAAATTTGATGGAAAATAGTGAATTGGAAATCCGCCCTTGCAAATCGCTCGAAGAACTTGACGCTTGCGTAAAACTGCAAAAGGAGGTTTTCGCTTTGCCGGATTTGGAAATTTCGCCGCGCCGTCACTTAGTCGTTACCATTTCGGCGGGCGGCTTTGTTTTGGGCGCGTTTACGGCGGCTGAAAAACTCGTCGGCTTTGTGTTGAGCGTTCCCGGATTTGCAGGCGGCGAAAGATTTTTTTATTCGCATATGACCGCCGTCGCCGCAGATTTTCAAAGCCTGGGAATCGGGGCGAAACTCAAATGGGCGCAACGCGAGAAAGCGTTGCAAGAAAACGTCAAATTTATCAAATGGACGTTTCAGCCATTTCAAGCCAGAAATGCTTTTTTTAATCTGGAAAAACTTGGTGCTGTTATCAAATCCTACGCGCCGAATTTTTACGGTACGGATTACTCGGCGGATAAAATCGGACTCGATAGCGACCGGCTATTTGCCGAGTGGGATTTAGAAGATGAAAAGGTCGTCGCATTTTCAAAAGGCGAAAAATTTACTGAAAAAGCCGACGCTGCCGCGACAATTGAAATCTCAAACGACTGGGACGATTTGGTAAAGCGAAATCCCGAAAAGGCAATTGCCGAACAGCAAAGAGTAAAAAACGAATTTCAAAAAGCGTTTGCCGAAAATTTAATTTGCAGGAGTTTTCACAGAGACGACGCAAAGCCGAAGTATTTGCTTTATGCCGAATAATCAAATTCGACCGATTATGTTTCATAAACATCAAAAACGCGCTTCCTTTTTACTGGTTTTGGCGTTGTTAATTAATGCGCTCTCGTCGTATTCCGACGGGCAGAGTCGCGCGAAAAAAATTCCCGCCGGCGAAGAATTGAAGCTGGATTTATTGATAAAAGGCGGAACGATTATTGACGGTTCAGGTTCTGCTCCGATAAAGAATGATGTTGGGATTCGCGGCGACCGCATTGTATTCGTCGGTAAATCCGCGAGATTAAAAATAGATGCCGCGAGAACTCTCGATGCCGCCGGAATGATTGTCGCGCCCGGATTCATTGACCCGCACACGCATACGCTCGAAGATTTATCGAATCCGAAATCGAGCGGCAACGAAGATTATTTGATGCAGGGCGTGACGACGGTGATTACAGGAAACGACGGCGACGGTCCTTTTCATATTGCGCGGACGCTCGAAAAATGGGAACGACAAGGAATCGGCACAAATGCCGCTTTGCTGGTCGGTCAGGGCAGAGTTCGCGGAGAAGTTTTGGGCGCGGGCGACGTTCAGCCGACGATTGAACAGCTCGCGCAAATGAAGAATTTAATCGCGCAAGCAATGGACGAAGGCGCGTTCGGAATGTCGACCGGTCTTTATTACGCGCCCGGCAGTTTCGCTAAAACCGAAGAAGTAATCGAACTTGCCAAAACGGCTGCGGAAAGAGGCGGCGTCTACGATACGCATATGCGCGACGAAGGCTCGTATTCAATCGGCTTGCTCGGCTCGATTCGAGAAACAATTCGCATCGGACGGATGGCGAAAATTCCCGTTCATATCTCGCACATCAAAGCGCTCGGCAGAGACGTCTGGGGACAAAGCCGCCAAGCCGTCCGGCTTATCAAACAAGCACGCCGCGCCGGAATCGAAGTAACCGCCAACCAATATCCATACACGGCTTCGGGAACAAACATCGTCGCCGCGCTCATTCCGCGCTGGGCGGAAGCGGGCGGCAATGCGGAAATGCTCAAACGGTTCAAAGACCCGCAAATTCGCCCGCGTCTGCTTGTCGAGATGGAGGCGAATTTGAAGCGGCGCAACGGAGCGGAAGCGATTTTATTTACCAATCCGCGAAACAAGCAATTAGTCGGCAAAACGCTCGGCGCAGTCGCCAAAGAGCGCGGCAAATCGCCCGTCGAAACCGCTCTCGACATCGCCGAAAACGGCGGCGCGGGCATCGCTTCGTTTAATATGAGCGAAAGCGACATTGAATACTTTATGAAACAGCCGTTTGTATTGACCGGCTCGGACGGCTCAAGCGGTCATCCCAGAAAATACGGAACTTTTCCGAGAAAGCTGCGCGAATACGTTTTCGGTAAAAAACTAATTACATTGCCTTTCGCCATCCGCCAAAGCAGCGCGCTGACGGCTGAAACCTTCCGCATTCCCGAACGCGGACTTCTCAAAATCGGTTATTTCGCCGATGTCATCGTCTTCGACCCGAAAACCGTCGCTGACCGCGCCACTTACGAACAGCCCGAAACGCTTGCCATCGGTATGAAATTCGTCGTCGTCAACGGCAAAATTTCAGTTGACGAAGGCAAATATACCGGAATGCTGGCGGGACGCGCTTTGCGTAAAATTCAAAAATAAACTGTTTAAAGTAAGACGAGTTTGGTTGTAAACAAATCCTTTTGGTTTTTCTGATTAAATCAATTTTTCAGCTTTCCCGAACAACTTTTCAGAATTCCTTTTGCGAATTTCTTCGTGACGGGGATTTATTAATCTAAGATTGTATGTCCTCTTGGGTGAGATAGTTACATCTTCAATATCTTTCGCAGGCATTAAATCATTATCTTCTACGAAAGTATTTCCTAATAAGGAAAGCCTTTTTAGCTTTGAAAAGTTCTTAATAAAATTTATTGATTTTATTCCTTTGCAGTTTGTGATTATAAGTTCTTCTAACTCTTTGAGGTCTACTAAACTTTCATAATCGTCTATTTTTGATGAAGCCTCAATTTCCAGTTTTCTCAAACGAGGCAATTGGTTCAGCAAACTTATTGAATCTAGATAACGGCTGTTTCCAATCAGAACATATTTTAATTTCTTCAATTGATCGATACCAGATAGTTTTTTTAACGAAGATGTTTTAATTAATAATTCTTCTAAGTTTTGAAGACAACTTAAGTTTAATAAATCTTGTTCCTTCCAGTGAATTAAACACAAGAATTTTAACTTTTGTAAACTTTCAAAGCCTGTAATATTTTTTCGCCATTGTATTCCAAACCATTCAAGATTTACTTGATTACTTAAATCTATTGGTGTGACACCTTCATTCTGAATACTAAGATATTTTAATAAACGAAGGTCTTTTAAGAAACCGTATTCATGGTCGGGAATTGAAGACAGGCGCAATCCTTCTAGAAACGAGTAGTCAGACAAAAAATCAAAACTTTCAACTCTTCGATCTGGTAAATCGGCAAAAATTGTAAGTCCGCTTAATCCATTCTCTTGAATTAACCTGTTTACTATATTTGGCTTAAATTCTTTTTCATACAACAAATTATTGCTGTTTGGCGCAACCTTGAAATCCTGCATAAAACTACTTACTACTGTCCAATTACCAATTTTCCACTATTGTAAAATCTCACGCCTGACCGCGATTTTTTCGATTCTCTCGCGTTTGACTTCAAAACCGATGCCCGCTTTTTCCGGTGCGATGATTGTGCCGTTTGAAGTTACCGCAACTTCCGGTTCGATAACGTCTTCGTGCCAGTAGCGTTTTGAAGCGGAAACGTCGCCCGGCAATGTAAAGCCGGCGAGCGTTGACATTGCGATATTATGAGCGCGTCCGATGCCCGATTCGAGCATTCCGCCGCACCAAATCGGGGTTTGGTTTTCGCGGCAAACCGCTTCAACCAGTTTTGCCTGCGCGTGTCCGCCGACTCGTCCGAGTTTGACGTTGATGATGCAGCACGCGCCGAGTTCAATTGCTTTTCTGGCATCTTCCGCCGAATGAATTGATTCGTCCAGACAAATCGGTGTGCGGATTTCCTTTTGCAATTTCGCGTGGTCGAAAATGTCGTCGTGCGCGAGCGGTTGTTCAAACATCATCAAACCGAATTCGTCCATTCGCCGGAACAAATCAATATCGTTCAATGAATAAGCCGAATTTGCGTCGCCCATTAAGAGAATAGCACCGAACTTTTCGCGTACTTGCCCGAGAATTTCAAAATCCCAGCGCGGCGCGATTTTGATTTTTATTCGTTTGTAACCGGCGTCGAGTTCAATTTGAATTTTCTCGAAAAGCTGCTCGACCGAATCTTGAATGCCGATTGAAACGCCGCAGGCAATTTCCCTGTTCACGCCGCCGAGATGTTTCCAGAGCGGGACGTTTAATTTTTTCGCTTCCAAATCCCAGCAAGCCGTTTCAATCGCTGCCTTCGCCATTCTGTTGCCGCGCGCGCGCCGCATCAAATCCCAAACCTGCGAAGCCGTTTCGATTTCTTTCCCGACGACTGCGGGAGCAAGTATTTTCTCAATCGTCACCCAAGCCGCGTCCGTCCATTCTTCGCAATAGGAAGGAGTTTCGCCGCACGTTACTTCGCCCCAGCCTTCATTGCCCGCATCGTCTTCGACGCGCGTCAAAATGATTCGGCGCTCATAAGTTCTCCCGAAACTCGTTTCAAAAAAATGAACGAGCGGCAGTTTAATTTCGATTAGTTCGATTGTTTTTATTTTCACGAATATTTATCAAATGAAGCTATGAATTTTATTGTATTAAACGATAAATCAACACGGCGGCGCGTTTAATTTGATTTGGTAAAGTTGCCAAATCAGCATATTCGCCGCTAACGTGCGCGTTACCGCCAGCCGCTCCGAGCGCGTCTATTCCGGGAATCAGATGCGCGACATAGGAAATGTCGCCCGCGCCTCTTTCGCCCGGGTCAAAGGCTTCGATTTTTCCGAAACCTAAATCTTGACTGACCACATTGAGTTGTTCGAGCAGCGCGTAATTGCCGTCCGTCGGCGGCATTGCCGGAATACCGTCGGAAAAAGTGATTTTCGCCGAAGTTCCGGGCAAGCTTTTTGCGGTTATTTCCCGCATCTTTTGACTTGCCGCTTCTTTTTGTTCTTCGCTGATAAAACGCAAATCGCCGCGCACAATCGCTTTTGCGGAAACGACGTTTAACTTTCCTTCAACCGTAATCGCTTGGTCTTTGATTTCAATTTCCGTTCCGCCCGCAAACAATGACGGATTAAACGTCAGATATTTTTCGTCGCGCAGCGTTTCATAAAATTGACTGACAATCCGCGCGGCTTCAAAAACCGCGCCGCTGCCCATATTTTCATTAAAGATTAAAGATGAATGTCCGCTTTTAGCCTTAACTTCAAGCTGCCATTTGCCGGTGCCGCGCCGCGATGCGATTGCAAAATTGTTTCGTCCGAATTCAAAGCCGAGAGCCAAATCGCTGCGCCTTGCCGCTGTAATTAAATCGGCGCGGCTCGTTTCCTTCGGGTTTCCCGCGTTTTCTTCATCGCCCGTCAAAATCGCAATAAGGCTCGCGCCTTCGAGCAAATCTACTGCCTGCAAAGCTTTTAAAGCGTAAATCATTACGACGACACCGGCTTTCATATCATAAACGCCCGTGCCGAAAGCTTTGTCCGCTTCGCGCCGAAATTTTTCGCCTTTCAGCACCGTGTCCAAATGTCCGAGCAGCAATACGCGCTTCCCTTTTGTTCCGGTTTTTTCCGCCAACAGATGTCCGGCGCGTCGCATTTCGGCGGGCATTTCAATCCATTTGGTAATGAAGCCGAGCGACTCGAATTCCTGTCTGAAAACCATTCCGACCTGTTTGACGCCTGCCAGGTTTTCAGTCGGGCTTTCGATATCGACGATTTTTTCGAGCAGCGCAATCGCATCTTCAACGCGCGCGTCAATAAAATCAATGATTTTCTGCTCTTCGATTGAGATTTTTCGGGCGTAATCGGATTCGTCGGATAAAGCAGCGAATGGTTTTTCCATAAACTAAATCACTCCCGATTCCTTTATTTCGAGCGTTCCGCCAGCCGCATCCAAAGTTGCCGAAATGCCGAGCGGAAGCGTCAATTGGTCGTTGGTATGACCGATGGTCAGCCCCGACAAAACCGGAATTTTCAATTCGCCGAAGATATTATCCACGACTTCGCCGACTGTAAATGGAATAGTGGTTGAAGGTTTGTAATCGCTCGCGCCGCAATCTTCGCATTCGCCCCAAATAATGCCTGCCGCTTGTTCGAGTTTTCCGGCAAGCCGCAGATGTGTCAGCATCCGGTCAATGCTGTAGGCTTGTTCCCCGGTGTCTTCGAGAAATAAAATTTTACCGCGCGTTTCTATTTCATACGGCGTGCCGAGCGTGGCGCAGATGAGCGAAAGATTGCCGCCGGTAAGCTGTCCGGTTGCCTTGCCCGCGCGAACGGTTCGCAGAGAATGTGCCGGACGAAGCTCGTTTGAATCAGTCGGGTTGGTCAATATGCCGATAGGTTTGGTATCAAACAGAACTTTACGAAAATTTTGCTGCGTGTAATCGGTAAAGCGCGAAAGAACAATCGGACCGTGAAAGGTTACAAGGCGAGAATTTTTGTTGATTGCCAGGTGCATTGCCGTGATGTCGCTGTAACCGAGAAAGATTTTCGGATTGCGGCGAATCAAATCGTAATCGATCCGGTCGAGTAAATGTGGCGAGCCGTAACCGCCGCGAATCGCAAAGACGGCTTTTACATCCGCGTCACGAAACATCTCGTGCAAATCGTCGAGTCGTGTCTGCACCGATTCGCGGTAACTGCCGAAGCGTTTCCCGACATTTTTGCCGCGCTTCATCCGCAGCCCGAAATACTTTAGCGTTCTTTCGGCAAGCGCCAACCTGTCCGGGTCAGAAACCTCCGTCGCGGGCGTTATTATTCCGACCGTATCGCCTGCGCGAAGTGCCTTCGGTCGAATCAATTCTTTTGTTTGGCTGCCTGCGAAAGTTTCAGTCGGCATAGCGGAAATTAGATACGCCGCGCCGACGCTTCCGAGGAACCCGCGTCTGGTTAAAGATTGTGTATTTTTATTCATTTTATGTTTGATTCAAGTTTAATAATAGGTTTTTGCGGTTGAAACAAAATTTACTGAAAGTCAGTGAATAGTTCATAGTGAAAAGCGAATTGTTTGGAATCACGCCTGTTAACTTTTCACTGTTAACTATTCGCTATCAAACAGAAAAAATGTCTTAAACTGTAATCTTTCAATCTAACAGCCGATCTTATGTGCTGAAATAAATTTTAACTTCAAAATTATTTTACAGCCGCACTTGTGTCGCCGCCCGCGTAAGATTTTACGAGCTTGTATAAAAACTCCTGACCTTCGTAAAACTCCCGAACTCCCAAACGCTCGTCTCTGCCGTGCGCTCGATTGTCGTCGATGTCGCCGAACAGACCGGAAACGCCATACATCGGAATGCCGATTTGCCGGAAATAAAGGCTGTCGGTTGCGCCTGTTCCCATAATCGGAACGACCGGAACATCTTTCCACATCGCGCGCGTCTGGTTTTCAATCGGGCGCATCACTTCGGATGTCAGCGGCGACGGCGGACTCGGTTTCGGTTCTTTGATAAATGTCACGGCGATTTGGTCGTCGGCTAAAACTTCAATCAACTTGCGGTGAATGTCTTTGGCGTTTTCCTGCGGCAGAATGCGGCAGTTTATCGTCGCCCGGGCAGTTTGCGGCAGAGCGTTTTCGGCGTGTCCGCCTTCGAGTTTGGTTGCGACGCAGGTTGTCCGCATCAGCGCGTTATAATAAGGCGAATCCGACAGACGTTTGACGGCTTCCGCGTCGCCGGTCGCTCCGGCAACCGCTTTCATATCCGCTGCGGATTGTCCGGTTTCAATCGTCGCCATTTTTTGAAAATAGCCGCGCGTAACTTCGTTGAGATTGACGGGGAAATCAAATTTCGAGAGCCGTTCGAGTCCGGCGGCAAGCCGGTAAATCGCGTTGTCTTTCGACGGCAGCGAGCTATGCCCGCCTTTGTTTTTTACTTCGAGCAGAAAACTCTGATAAACCTTTTCGCTTGCCTGCACGCCGTTGAAAAGTTTGACGCCTTTGCGGTGTCTTCCGCCGCCGCCTTCGTTAATTCCGAATTCGGCGCTAATTAAATCGCGGTGATTATCAACCAGCCATTTCGCGCCGTTAAAATCTCCGCCTTCTTCGTCCGCCGTCAGCGCGAGAATTATGTCGCGGTCAAACTGCGCGTTCTCCTGTTTATAGCGAATAAAATTTGCGACAAAAATCGCCGCCATCGCCTTGTCGTCGGTTGTTCCGCGCCCGTAAAAATAGCCGTCGCGCTCGGTAAGTTTGAACGGGTCGAGATTATCCGACCAATCTTCCTTGCGGGCTTCAACGACGTCAATATGCGCGAGCAGCAAAAGCGGTTTGCGTTTCGCATTAGCGGAACGATAACGGGCGACAAGATTTCCTTTCCCGGCATTTCCGGGATGAACCAGAACGCGCGCGTCAGTTTCGGGAAAGCCCGCCGCGCGAAGCCGCGCCGCCATCGCCTCGGCAGCTTTTGTCGTATCGCCGACCGAATCGGTCGTGTTAATCTCGATTAACTCTTGATAAATACCGCGCAGCATCGACTGATTCGGTGAAAGCTGCATCGTTTTGCTATCGGCAATCTGCTGAGAAAACGAGGTGTTAACAACCGACAAGCTCAAAAACAGTAAACTCCACAAACACCGTGTTATCACGAAAGGCATATTTTTCTCCTTTATAAAATGTTAAATTGTTTTCGCCTTAATACTACAAAAACACCGTTTATTTTCAGCAGCGCGAAAAATTATTTCTAATTCGGTCGGGTCAACTATGCCGAATTATATTTTGACCGTAAAGATACTAACCCAAAAGTAAATGAAATAAAATTCCGTTACCGATAGGAGTTAGATTCTTAAAGAAAAGGAATTTACGCTTGGTATCCGGCAAATGTCATTGTTTCAAACAAAAGAATTGGAAACATAAAAATGAATCCGAGCGGTGATTGAAGTTTTATCAAAGATTTGAGGTCACATAGAAAATGAAAAAATGAAGAATGTCTATTCGCTGAATTTATGAAAGTGAATTTTTACAAACACGACAGTTATTTGGAGATGCGGCGTAAATTCACCGGCGCGTGGGCGAATCTGCGGCTCGAACTGCACGAAATGTCGCCGCGATTTTATAAGGAAGGCGAAGATGAATTTGAAACGGACACCAGATTTTTTTCGCTCGAAACCGCTAACGAATTGCTGTTTACTTTGACCGGCGAAACAATAATCGCCGCTGCCAGACGTTTGTTTGCGAAATCTTACAGCTATCGGGGAAAACCGGGCGATTGGGTCGAAGCAAACATCCTCGGAAATTTCCCGGACGTGATTTCTTACCCGTCAGAAATTGAAACTTTGGACGAAGCCAATAATTCTTTCGTGCTGCCGTTTAATAAATTTAACTACGCCGAATTCAAGCGGCGGTTTGCCGGACGCTGGACAAATTTGAGCATTGAGATTCATCAAATCGAACCGGCGAGCAGTGATGCGTGGGAATTAAAAGATGATTTCGAGATGAAAAATTTTACGACCGTTAATCGGTTGGTGATGCGGGATTATTACGAACAAAACGGCGCGCGCGATGTCATCGAAAAACTCGCCAACGAAACGGTTTTGCGCGACGAAGTTTATCTGTCGGCTCTGGCGCAATCGCTCGAAAGGTCAAATATATTTTTCCGCATCAGAAACAAACGGCTCGGAATTTATTGGGAGAGAAATTCAAAATACAAGCAGTTAAAAGAATTTCAAGCGGCGGAAACGATTTAGAAAATTCAAATATAAAAAAGAAATATGAAAATGGTTTTAGCAATTATAGGTGTCGTGATTGTCGGCGTTTTAGTTCTCGGCTTCTTGTTCGTGCGATGGGCAAATCAACCGGAAAATGTGGCGGCGAGATTAAAAGAACGGGAACTGGAAGCCGCCCGGATGATTGAAGACGAGAAAAAGAAAGTTGAAGACGCGAAAAAGCAGGTTGAACTTGACAAGGAAATAGAAGCGAAAAAAGCAAATTTAAAACTTGTCATTGACGAAAATTTCGCCAACAATCGTTTCGAGTTTCTCGATTATAAATTTCAAAATTCCAGCCAATTCAAATTTAAGGATAATCGTTTTAATTATTACGTTTTCAGCACGAGAGGTTCTTATCCGACGAACCATTTCATTTTCTCAAAAGAGGATTTTTCGGATTTCGCGGCGGAGATGGATTTTGATATTCACGGCTACGAAGCCAGAGCGGGAATTTTCTGGGACGCGCAAGCCAACGGCGACCGCGACCCGTCCGCTTACCAGGTCGCTTATTCTTCGGCGAGCGGTTTGGATGTCGAAGCGGGCGACACGGGAGAAAATTTCAAACTCGGCAGTTTTTTCGAGAGCGTGACGTCTCAGAAACTGCGCGTCGAAAGATTCGCCAACCGATTAAAAGTCAGCGTCAACGACAAAGTTCTGTTCGACAAAATTGTCAAAGATACGGGACAAGGCAAAGTCGGCATTTTTCTCCGCAATTATGGCGGTAACAAAAACGACAGTTCCAGTTCGATTAACATTGACATAAAAGGTTTCAAGATTTGGAAATAATCCTGGTAATGACAGCGGAAATTGACTAAAGGAACAAATGAAAATCACAATGAAAAGATTTAATTTTATTTTATCGATTATGACATTACTCGGAATGATTTTAGGCTGCGGCGAAGCGACGAAACCGTCTGCCGATTGGACAAAAAGCAAAAAAATCGCCGGTAAAGAGCGGAAACTTTCGCACGTTTCGGGCTTAGTCGTTGACGACAAATTCGCTTACGTCACGACCGGCGGAAATCTTGCCGACCAAAAAGAAGGTCTGAGCGGATTACGAAAAGTCGCTCTGGATTCCGGCGCGGTAACGGTTTTGGACGACGGTAAAAATATGCCGCAATCGGATTACGGCGGCATCGCGGCGGACGAAAAATTCGTTTACTGGAACGCCGGCGGAAGCATTTTGCGCGTTTCCAAAGACGGCGGAAATCCTGAAACCGTCGCTTCGGAAAACGTCGGCATCGGAATAGATATTGCCGTTGACAATAAAAAAGTTTACTGGTCAAATCACGGCTATTACTCGCCGAATGTTCCCATTAAGCCGCGTCCGATTTATGTGGTTTCAAAACAAGGCGGGAAGACGGAAAGTTTCACCGGTTTGCAGGATATTCCGGGCAATATTGTCGCGGATGAAAAATACGTTTATTGGACAACTACAACCGGCATTTTTAAACAGGCAAAATCGGGCGGGCAGGCGCAGGTCGTCTATCAGGCGACGAATGAAGAAGGAATAGACGAACTGGCGCAGGACGCGGAAAACCTCTATTTCGGTTTTCGCAGCGCGGGCAATTCGCGGTGGGCTTTATGCAAAGTTTCCAAGAACGGCGGCGCGCCGCAAACCTTAGTGAAGACATTTTCCCTGAAAGCATTCGCGGTTGATGAGGCAAACATTTATTTTTTTGACGAAGACAGCAGAAACAAAGACGCTTTGTGCAGGATTTCCAAAAACGGCGGCGAAGTAACAAGATTCGATACCGGCTATACCAGCGGCGTTATCGCGCAAAGCAAAGCGCTAGTTTATTTTGCAGGTTTGGATGATATTTATAGTTTTCCGAAATAAACGGTGAAACGGAACTACCTACAGGCAGTTATTGTAGCGGCGAACGAGCGAGACAGGTTTTTCTCGGATTCAAGGAAAACGCGAAAGGCGAAATCGCTTTTATGTTTAATGATTCATACAAAGTCTATGAAAAAGTCGCGCCTTAAATTAAATGCCGCGAACTTTGACGCCGCCTTCGATATTTGAAATTGAAATGCCCGCGCCGCCAGCTCCGATTCGCAGACGATAATTCTTCCTGTCGAATGCCGTCGTTTGGATATTCGGAATATTTATCTGGACGTTTTCCAGTTTGTCGCTGCCGATTAATTCGGCGTTCAAGTCTTTTGCTATGCCGAGTTCGACCGCGCCTTCGATGTTATGAATGTTGATGCCCCGCGAGCCGACCTGCGCGACATTCAAAGACAAATCGCTTTCAACCGAACTTATTTCCGCCGTTTGCGCTTGCTCGATTCGCACCGCGCCTTCGATGTTTTTAAGCTTGAGAAACCCGTCGGTCGCGCCTGATGAAACACCGCCCTCGATGTTGTTAAAACTAAGATTTGCCGAACGCGGAACGACGAGTTTCATTTGTTCGCTGGCTTGGATAGTCCTGCATTGCGAGCCTTTTTTCGTCTGGTGCTGCACGACGAGACTTTTCGGCGAATTTTCGACGACGATTGTTTCGCAGTCATAATCGTTCTGAGTTCGCGCCTGGCGAACCCAATGAATCTCCGCCGTGTCGCCGTTCGTCGTTTCGACATCGACCGAACCTTCGATACCCGAAACCTCGACGTTCGCGCCGGGCGCGAGCTTGTATGTTTGTCGAATTTCGCCGCGAACGGGATAATCCTGTCGAGTCTGCGCGAATTGATTTGAGGTAACTTTAGCTGAAACAGTGAAATTGCTTCCGTCAATCAAGCTTTCAATTCCATACAAATTCATTACCGACACCACCAAAGCGCTCAACATAATTTTTGCTATCATTTTTTACTCCTTAGAATTTTCTAAAAACATCAGCCGTCTTTAATTGAAAAACACCGCTCCGAACGATTTTGTGACAAATAAAATACGGAAGGTGAACGCCGAAACAAAAACAGCCGAAAAACCCAATGATGTCGGATATTTTCGAGAAGTCGAGTTTGCTTTGCGAGAATTAAAACAATAACAAAATCAAGTTTATGACGATATTTTTCGTCACACAATCGCCGTCTGCGGTGTCTTTAAAAATAGCGCTTTTATCTAATCGGTTTTGATTACAAAATCGCAAAGAAATTTGAGCCGAAAGAAAATCCCGAAAGTAGCTTTTTAGTAGAAAAATCTTTGATTTAGCGGGCAAAAAATAAAACTATGTGGAAAATAACCATAAAAACGCTCAACGCGGTTTTCGTTTCGATTGTTTTGATTTTGATGTCGGGCAATTTTACCATTGCGGCGGCGCAAAACGCGACGCCGAAATTAACCGCCGCAGAGTGGCAGGCTGACGCGCGTTTTCTAGCGGAGGAAATGCCGAAACAGCATCCGAATCTTTTCCGCCGTATGAAAAAAGAAGATTTTGAAACGGCGGTCAAACAGTTTCACGAACGTATTCCTACGCTTTCGGAAGATGAAATCATCGTCGGTTTGATGAAAATCGTCGCAATGGTCAAAGACGGACATACGGGCGTTTTTCCCGCAAATTTTTTCCGTTCGGGCATTTATCCCGTGCGGTTTTATCTTTATAAAGACGGACTTTTCGTGCGGAAAGCCGCGCCCGAATATGGCGCGGCGGTCGGCGGGCGTGTCGTGAGAATCGGAAATTTCCTAACCGATGACGCTTTAAAATTGATCAGCCAAATCGCTTCAGCCGACAACGAGATGGGCGCAAAGGAAAACGCGCCGCTTTTTCTTTCGATTCCGGAACTTCTCGCCGGACAAAAAATCAACGACGATAAGAAAAATCTGAAATTAGTGATTGAAACAAACGGGAAAGAGAAAACTTTTCAGGTCAAACCGTCGGCGAGTTTGGGGGAGCTTTTGCAGCCTCCTGCAAACTGGATTGACGCGGCGGCGGCGGCAGGCGCGGCTAAAACCGAACCGCCTTTGTATCTGAAAGACCCGAGAAATCTTTACTGGTTTGAGTATCTGAAAGACCGGAAACTGGTTTACGTTCAGGAAAACGCGGTGCAGAACAAACCGGAAGAAACAATCGCCGCTTTTTACAAAAGAGTTTTCGATTTCGTCGCCGCCAATCCGGTCGAAAAATTCGTTTTGGATTTGCGAAATAACGACGGCGGCAACAACGGTTTGAACCGGCAGGTCGTCATCGGCTTAATCAAATCCAAAATTGACGAGCGCGGAAAACTTTTCGTCATTACGGGGCGCGGAACTTTTTCAGCCGCGCAGAATTTTGTCAGCGAACTTGAAAATTATACAACAGCGATTTTCGTCGGCGAGCCGACCGCCGGTCATCCGAATCATTACGGCGACGCTCGCCCGATAACTTTACCGAACAGCAAACTGGAAGTCCGCGTTTCAACAGTCTATTGGCAGGACGTTGACCGCCGCGACACGCGCCAGTGGACTGCGCCGGAAATCGCAGTCGAACTTTCGTCCGAAGATTACCGCAAAGGCTTCGACCCGGTTTTGCAAGCCGTTATCGATTATGTTCCGGGCGAAAGTTTTCAAGGTTTAATCAACAAGGCGACCGAACAAAAGGACATGACCGAATTCGTCGGCAAATACAAAACTTTTAAGAATGATTCAAAACACAAATTCACCGAAACGCAGGGCGCAATGAATCGTTTCGGCTACGCGCTGCTGCAAAACAAAAAAGTTGTCGAAGCAATCGAGATTTTCAAACTCAACGTCGAATCGTATCCGAATTCAGCCAATGTCTACGACAGTTTAGGCGACGCGCTCGATGCCGCGGGGCGGCGCGAAGAGGCAATTAAAAGCTATGAAAAAGCTCTTTCGATTGACCCGAATTACCCGTCTTCCATCGCCGCTTTGAAGAAATTAAGGGGAAATTAATTTTAAGATAAAAAAGATGAATCAAAAATTTAAAATCAGAAAATCCCAGGGCATTAAGTTTTTTATTACCGCTTTCTTATTGCTTAATTTACAATTTTTAGCTTTCTCTCAGTCAAAAACCGCAAAAAGAAGTTTGTCGGATTATTTGAACCGGGCGAGCGCTTACGGTTTTTCCGGGCAAGTTTTGATAGCCGAAAACGGAAAGGTTTTGCTCAATCAAGCCTTTGGCTATGCCGACAAAGAGCGCAGAATTTCAAACACGCAAAACACGGCTTTTAACATCGCTTCCTTTTCCAAGCAATTTACGGCGACGGCGATTTTGCGGCTTGAAACGGACGGCAAGTTAAAAACATCGGACGCAATCGGCAAATATCTTGAAAATGTTCCGGCGGACAAATCAAACATCACGATTCACCAGTTACTGACGCATACTTCGGGTTTGTCGCGCGGCTCAGACGGCAGAAAGAACACGACGCGTGACGATACCGTCGCTAAGATTTTGAAACAGCCTCCGGCGGCAAAAGCGGGCGAACGGTTTATGTATTCAAACAGCGGATATCAATTGCTCGCCGCGATTATCGAAAAAGTTTCAGGTCAAACCTTTCCTGAATACTTGACCGAAAAACTTTTCAAACCGGCGGGAATGTCGCAAACCGGATTTTATCAGGACGACAAATGGAGAAGTTATCCGGTCGCGCAAACTTATAACGAATGGACGAAGCTCGCGGCTTTTACCGAATGGAACAAAGGTTGGAACTACGGAACAGGCTCGATAATTTCAAACGCGGGCGAGCTTTATAAATGGTTTTCGGCTTTAAGCGCGGGCAAAATTCTGCCGCCTGAAGAAAAAGAGAAACTTTTTCAGAAATATACCGCATCGTCCGACGAAGATACTTCTTACGGCTACGGCTGGTTCATCAGAAAATTAAGCAGCGGGAAAACTCTCGTCTATCACGGCGGAGATAATACCGGTTATCACAGCGAGTTTCGCTGGTATGTCGAAGACAAAAGGTTGATTGTCGTTTTAGCGAATTATGAAATGCTCGAACCGGAAGGCGCAGCGGTTCAAAAGCGGGTGATTGCCGCCAATTTGAACCGAATTCTAACCGGCGAAGATTACAAACAGCCGCCTCAATTCATCAAACAATCAGCGGAAGAACTGAAAAAATACGAAGGCGATTATGAGCTGGCGAGCGGCGCGAGATTCAAAATTTTGAGCGACGGCATCCGACTAAACATCAGCGCGGAAGGGCAAGAAGCAATTAATGCCATTGCCGGATATGAAGGCGACGACGCCCGAAAATATGCTGAAGCAAATGATTTAACCGAATTTATTGTAAAAAATCTGGCGGCGGGAGAAAAAGAGAAAATCAAATCTCGCTTATCGGCGAACGATTACGAAAACAACGTTCCTTTTCTCGCCGAAGAATACGAAAACTTCAAAAAGAAATTCGGCGAGCTTAAAGAAATAAAAGTGCAAGGCACGACTTCTTTTCCGTGGGACGCGAATAATTACCGAACAAACGTTTTGTTAAAATTTGAAAAAGGCACGACTGATTTATATCTCGGCTGGGACGGCGGAAAATTAAACGATTTGACCACCGAAACGGGTCGCCCGTTTCCGCTGATTATGCCGCTCGTCGCTCAATCGAAAACGGAATTTTCAATCTTTGAATTCATCGGCGCGAAACTCGTTCCGATTAATTTTTCGCTCGACAAAACAGTTTCGGGATTAACAATAAAATTTCAAGACAAAGAATTAAAGGCGAAAAAATTATAAACGTAGCTTTGCCTGAAAGTGATGGAACTCGCAAAAAACAAAATTCTAGCGCTTTGTAAGCAAAGCCGAATAATTTATTAATCGGCTGACAGCTATGAAGTCAAAGGCTCGATTTCTCTCGACTCTAGCTCTCTTTCTTCCACCTTGCCTTCAAGACGCGGCAGAAAAAAACAAACCAGCAAAGCCATTGCCGACAAAACCGCTCCGACCCAGAAAACTTTGTGGATAGAAGTCGCCATCGCTTCCTGCAACGCGTCCAAAACGCCCGGCGGCAGCGCGGCTCGCGCCTGCGGTTCGATTAAAGCATTAGGATTTGCCGCAAGTTCCGAGGCGCGTTCGACGGTTATCAAACTTCCGTTGTTTCGGGCAAATTTATCGAGTTCGGCGGCGAGTCCGGCGGAAAGAACCGTTCCCATCAAGGCGACGCCGACCGCGCCGCCAATCGAACGCGCGAATTGATTGAGCGATGTAGCAACGCCGAGCTGCGTGCGCTGAACCGACTGCTGAACGGCAATCAGTAATGTCAGCATCGTCAGTCCGAGTCCCGCGCCGATTATAACCAAATCAAAATAGAGCCAATATCTGTTGGTGTCGCGCCCATTCATCGAGAGAAAAACGAAACCGACAGTCAGCAAAATAAAACCCGCGATGCTC
Organism: uncultured Pyrinomonadaceae bacterium; assembly: GCA_964235785.1. GTDB lineage: Bacteria > Acidobacteriota > Blastocatellia > Pyrinomonadales > Pyrinomonadaceae. The sequence goes on from CAXSBF010000004.1 coordinate 46,283, forward strand.
GTCGGGCGGTAACCGACGCGCAAAAGAAGCCGTCCGCCGATGACCGACATCGTAACCCAACTCAGCATCAGCGGCATTAAAAGCGAACCGGCTTCGGTCGCCGTCGAACCGAGCGCGCCCTGCGCGAAAAGCGGAACGAATGAAATCGCGCCGAACATCGCCACGCCCGCCAGAAAACCTGCCAGAACGGAAACTGAAACCGTCCGGTTGCGAAACATCTTAAAAGGAATAATCGGGTCAGCCGCTCGTTTCTCAATCCAGACGAAAATTGCTGTCAGAAGAACTGCGCCGGACAAAAGCATCAAATTTCGTCCGGCGAAAAGCGTCGCAAAACTCGTTCCGCCTTCGACCAGCGCCAGCATCAAAATCGTTATTGCCGCCATCAAAACAGCCGCGCCCGCGTAATCGATTTTGGGGCGTTCGTGTCGTTTCGGTTCTTTGAGAGCAATTCCCATAATCAACGCCGCCGCGAGTCCGACCGGAAGATTGATGTAAAAAACCCAGCGCCACGAAAGCTGGTCGGTAATAAAACCGCCGACAATCGGACCGACGACGCTCGACAAACCCCAGACGCCGCCGAAATAAGCCTGCATTTTCGTTCGCTCTTTGAGCGTAAAAATATCGCCGATAATCGTCATTCCCAGCGGCACGAGCGCGCCCGCGCCCAAACCTTGAATTGCCCTAAACGCGATTAGCTGTCCCATCGAAGCGGACAAGCCCGACAGCACCGAGCCGATTAAAAACACGGTAATTCCGATTTGATACAAAAGCCTGCGCCCGTAGAGGTCTGAGAGTTTTCCCCAAACCGGAACGGTGACGGTCGAAGTAATCAGATACGCCGAAAAAACCCAACTGTAATGATTCAGCCCGCCGAGACTGGCAATCACGGTCGGCATTGCCGTCCCGACAACCGTCGCTTCCAGCGCGGCGAGAAACATTCCCGTCATCACGCCAATCGTTACCGCCCACCGCCGACGCGAAGTCATCACTAAAATCGGACTCTCCGTTTCGCCTGTTTCCCCTTGTTTGAATTCTTCCATTCCTGCCTGATTCCAGATTTCCTTCTTAAAATATCGCTTAATTATAGTAAAACATTTTGACGATAAAATTGGCTATCGGTATAAACCAATTTATTTTCGGAAAGCATTTTTGCAAAAATCGTTTTTCAATTAAATAGTTCGCGCTTTCACAAACGGGAAAAACTTCGCTAGTATTTAACCAATCAAACAACGCTTTTTAGGTTTGAACAAAATAGAAGTTATCGTTTCAAACCGGAAATTTTAAGGAGAAATTTATGAAATCAGCAAAACTTTTTATATTCTTTATCGCGCTCGTTGCCTTAGCATCTTGCAAAAATCCAGACCCCAACGGAAGCCACAATATAAACCCGGGCGGCTACACGGGCGCAAATAATAAAACGAACAGCGCGGCAAGCGGCGAACATTCCACAACCGCCGGAGAACATTCGACGGAAAATTCCGCGCAGCATTTATCGGAAGTTCGGCGCCCGCAGAAAATTTCGGCAATGATGGCGCAGCGCGGCGAACAAGACCAAGCCGCGCCAACCTTAAAATTTGTCGAGCCGATTGACGGCGCGACCGTCAATAATTCGACTGTCAAAGTCAAACTCGCGCTCGCGGGAGATTTGAAAGGCTATCAGCCGATGAAAGATATGGCGACCGGAATGGGCAATCACATTCACGTCATTTTGGACAATCAGCCGTATGAAGCGTATTACAATCTCGGCAATGAATTCGAGCTGCGAAACGTCGCTGACGGCGAACACACTTTGCGCGTTTTTCCTTCGCGCCCGTGGCACGAAAGCTATAAAAATTCCGGCGCGTTTCAGATGATTCGTTTCACGGTCAAAAATGGTGGCGGAGATGCTTCAAAACCGACGACAACCAATGCCAATCAAATGATGAGCAACGCCAACGCCGCTGCGACGCACGAAGGAAAAGATATGCAAAGCTCGACGGCTGGCGCGGTTGACAAAACAAAACCGCTTCTGACTTACAGTCGTCCGAAAGGCGAATACAAAGGCGCGGACGCCGAAAATATAATGATTGATTTTTGGCTAGTAAACGCTAAACTCGCGGGTGACGGCGGCGAATATCGCGTGCGTTATTCGGTTGACGGCGGTGAAGCTAAAATGATTGATAAATGGCAACCGATTTGGCTTTCCGGTTTCGGAGAAGGAAAACACAACGTCAAACTCGAACTCGTTGACAAGGACGGAAATCTCATTGACAACGGCGGTTATAATTCGACGACGCGCGAGATTACAGTTACCAAATAAAAGTAATTTTAATCTTTCAAGTTTAGAGTTCAGTCAAGATTTGGACTCTAAACTTGCGGTCGAAACAATTATCTTTTAATCTCACATAATCAAAATTTACAACAAAAATTTGGAGTCATAATTTATGCGTCGTGATACGACATCCTGGTATAGTCAGAATCTCGGAATGGAAATGCCGATGGTTGCTTACGGCGACAGAGGTTTTCCGCTTTTGATGTTTCCGACCGCCGCCGCCGATTATCTGGAATACGAGCGTTTTTTGCTGGTTGACGTTATCAAACCTTTTATCGAAGCCGGACAGTTGCGGGCTTATTCGATAAATTCGGTCAATCGCTACAGTCTTCTAAACGAGCAGGCTTCGCCGCAGTGGAAAGCCGAACTCTTAACGCGCTACGACCGCTATATTATGGAAGAAGTTTTGCCGCTCATTCGTAACGAATGCGGGCAGGACGCGAAACCTTTGACGACCGGCGCGAGTTTGGGCGCGTTTCTCGCGGCGAATTGTTATTTCAAACACCCGGACCAATTTCGCGGCACGATTGCGATGAGCGGAAGTTACGACATTCGCTCATATTTAAAAAATTATTACGACGATAATGTGTATTTCAACAATCCGATTCAGTATGTCCAAAATCTGAACGACGATTTTCATTTGCCGCTGCTGCGAAAAGCGGATTCGATTGTGATTGTTACCGGACAAGGCGCATTTGAAGCGCCGGAAAGAAGTCAGCAGTTTTCCGGCGTGCTGCACCAAAAAGGCATTCCGCATCTGTGCGAAGTTTGGGGACGCGACGTTAATCACGACTGGGATTGGTGGCGCAAAATGCTGCCGTATTATCTGGGCAGATTTCTCGGTTAATTAAAAAATTGTAAAATATCAAAACTCTTTAATTCAAAAACCTCACAGCGTTATTTGACGTCCGTTCGGGATAAAAAATTTGGTTGATAGTCGGCGACAGCCGACGCCCATATTTGTAGCCCGCATCGCCAGATGCGGGGAAATTCAGCAAATTCGCCGCCAGCCATTGAAAATGGCGACATAAAATTATGTCGCTGTCTTCGACAGTTTACAATCTCCAATGCGCTGATTTCCGCATCTGGCGATGCGGGCTACAAATATGCTGCCGTCTTCGACGGCTTATTCCGAATTAACTTTATTTGGGAAATTGTTTTCGTTAATTTCCTCTGAAATCTATTCAAACCAAAACTTCCTCTCAAAGCATTCTTTTCAATTCCTGCTACTTTTCGGTGCGAACCTGCGCGTTAGATTTCGTATGGCGAAAATCACGCGCCGATTATTTAATTTATAACCCTAGAGGAATAGGAAAATGAAAAAATCAAATTACATTACGCAGCTCGCAATTTTACTCATCAGTTTAGTCTTAACGCAGACGGCGTTTGCCGATGTCAAAATCAAAACCCGCCAGACAATGAGCGGGCAAACTTACGAAAACACAATTTATATCAAGGGCAAACGTCAGCGCGCCGAACAAAATATGAGCGGAATGCAGACGGTCAACATTACGCAGTGCGATTTGAAGCGCGGCATTCAAATCGCGCCGCAATCGCAAACTTATTTGATTGACCTTTGGCAACAGGCGCAGAATACGCCAACCGACGGCGCGACAAAAACGTCTTCAACTGTCGAAAAAGGCGGAACGGTGACAGTGACTTACACGACCAAAGACACGGGCGAGCGCAAACAAATGTTCGGCTATACGGCGCGGCATTTGGTTATCACGATGGAAACCAAATCTTCGCCCGACGCCTGCACGCAGGTCAACAGCAAAATAGTTACCGACGGCTGGTATATCGACGCGGCTTTCGCGCTCGACTGCGACACGGAACGCTACAAAACTTACAATCCGTACACAAACGAAAAATCCGGCTGCCGGGACCGTTATGAAACCAAACAAATCGGCACGGCAAAACGCGGCTATCCGGTTTATGAAAAAATGACGATGTTCGACGAAAGCGGCAAGGAAACATATTCATTCGTCAACGAAGTCGTCGAGATTTCAAACACGACGCTCGACGCGGCTTTGTTCGATGTTCCGGCAGGTTATCGTGAAGTTAAAAATTCGACGGAATTGTATGCTTCGATAAGCGGTCGGAGTTCGATGAGCAGTCAAAATTCGAGTTCAAATTCATACGGCGCGTCGAGCGGCAACCGCGATTCGCTCGGCAGCATTTCAGGCTCGAGTTCAAACGTCAAAAATACGGCGGCTAATTCGCAAATGGCTTCGGCGGAAGTCGGCGCGAAAAAGGAAGGTGTCGTGCGCGTCGGGCTGGCAAATGTGAAAACCGGAAGCGTCGGCGAATCGATGAACGCGACCAAACTTGCAGGCGCGATTCAAAATACCTTGATCCAATACTTGAAAACTCCGCAAATCGAACTTGTTGCGCTCGAAGCGAAGCTTCCTTCGGCGATTGAGGCGGAGGCTAAATCCAAAGAATGCGATTACGTGATTTATTCAACTATTTCGCACAAAAAAGGCGGCGGAGGTTTCGGTTTCGGCAAAGCGCTCGGCAGCATCGCCGGTTCAGCCGTTTCGAGCGTCGGTTACAGCAACACAGCCGGAGCAATTGCCAGCCGCACTGCTTCGACCGTAATTTACACGGCGGCAAGCACCGCCGGAAACATTAAATCGAAGGATGAATTGACGCTCGACGTAAAAGTTAATTCAGCAAGCGGCGCGTCGGCACTCGCCAAACAATACAAAGCAAAAGCCAAATCCGACGGCGAAGACATTATCTCGCCAATCGTCGAACAAGCCGCGCAAGCGATTCTCGATGCAGTCGCTAAGAAGTAGTCAAGCAATTAAAATAATCAGGCAAACGAATTAGAAGATAAAAGGCGAATTCAAAAGGTTCGTCTTTTTTATTCTGTGAATTTTTGAGTCGAACTTGAAAATGTAAAGTTCCGTGATACTTTTCAGTGTTTCCCGGCGCGTTTATAGATGAAAGCGAATTTTTTATTTTAGGGAAAAGGAGAAAAGCAATGTTTCAATCTATTCGTCAAATCACTTCTTACACATTATTAATTGCAGCTTTATTAACGTTTCCGCTTTCAATGGCATCGCAAACTAATCGCCCGCAAGACACTGTTACGCTCGAAAAAACGATTCGTTTCCGGCGCGGTTCGATTTCCGGCGTCGTCAGCGGGCGCATTCTGCGCGGCACGGCGCATCGCTATTACGTCGGCGCGCACGAAGGTCAGCGAATCGCGGTTGTTTTGAAAACGGGAAATCAAACTTCGTTCACGATTTACGGACAACAGACCGGAATTTTAGATGGCGCGGACGGCGTCAAACAAGCCGTCGTCGTGCTGCCCGAATCGGGCAATTTCACAATCGAAATCGGCACGGACTCGACTGCTAATTATACTTTGGAAGTCGCCATCAAATAATAAAATTCGTAATTATCAACGCGCAGTAATACTTTTGCTCTCTTAAATTTGCGCGTTAAATTATTGAAGCCGAAATTCGTTACTTCGGCGAGAAAAACCAAAAAGGAGTTTTAAAACAATGAACATTCGTCCCGCTACGCCCGCCGACACTGAAGCCTGCGGTCAAATTATTTATCAAGCCTTTTGCGGAATCGCCGACCGTCATAATTTTCCGCACGATTTCCCTTCCGCCGCTGCCGCCGCGCAGATGGCACAGATGGCAATCAATAGTCCAGATGTTGTCGGTTTCGCGGCGGAAGAAGACGGAAAATTCGTCGGCTCGAATTTTTTGTGGAAGCAAAACTCTGTTGCCGGTGTCGGACCAATTACGGTCAACCCGAACGTTCAATCGAAGGGCGTCGGTAGAAAATTGATGCAAGCAGTAGTCGAAGCCGGACGAGACGCCGATGGAATTCGACTCGTGCAGGACGCTTTCAACACGACTTCAATGTCGCTTTACGCGAGTTTAGGTTTCGATGTAGTCGAGCCTTTGGTAATTATGGAGGGCAATTTAACGAATGCAGCAGTAGCGTCGAGCGTCGAAGTTCGTCCGCTCGAAGAAAAGGATTTTGACGCCTGCGGCGAATTGTGCAGACGAGTTCACGGTTTCGACCGCAATAATGAACTGAAACAAATCACGAAAATGTTTCCGGCTTTTGTCGCCGTGCGCGAAAATCGCATCGTCGCTTACGCTTCCGCGCCGATTTTCTGGCAAATGAATCACGCCGTCGCCGAAGGCGCGGAAGCTATGCAAACACTGCTTTCCGGCGCAGCGAACGCTCTCGCCGGACAACCGCTTTCATTCCTTTTGCCGACGCGCCAAGCCGAATTATTTCGCTGGTGTTTGCGTCAAGGCTTGCAAACGATTAAACCGATGTCATTGATGTCGATGGGCGCGTATCAGGAACCGCACGGCTGCTTTCTGCCTTCGGTTTTGTATTGATGACACGGATTGACTGATATTTTTACATTTTCCGAATTATAGACTGGGGAAAAATGTTCGATGTGCTGCAAAATCGCTTGATTTTAAGTTTTTGCGCCGAAAGTTGAGAACAGGATTCGGCAAAAACGGAACTAAAATTTTCGACTGTAAGCGCAAAGTTATGATTATTAATTATTGCCGCCGCTTTTCTCGACGGCGAGCTTTTCGACGATGGGATTTTTGGTCTCGCGTAAAATTTTTTCAAAACGCGGCTCGGAGCGAATTCGGTCGAATTGCGGTTCGACGCCGAGCCAGGTGAGTCTTCCGTCGCGGATTTCCCAAGCTTTTTCAAGCAGTTCGAGAGCCTTTTCCGGGTCGTTCAAATTCGCGTAAACTATCGCCAGCAAATAAGGCGAAGTGTAGCGGCGCGTGGATAATTCTTCGATTTCCGCAATTATCTTTTGCGCTTCCTCGCGGTCGCCGCTCGCGGCGTGAGCCGACGCGAGCCAGACCAGAGAGTAAGGCGTTCTGCCTAAAAGCGAAACGGCGTGATTAACAAGTGTCAATGCTTCTTCGGTTCGACCGACCCGCCACATTATCGAGCTTAGTAAAAGCTGCGCAAAGCCGTAATGCGGTTCTCGCTCGATAAATTTTTCGGTAGCGGCAATCGCTTCGTCAAAACGTCCGGCATAATACAAAGTCAAATTTAAGGTGTGCGGCACAAACGGCGTCATCGGATCCAGTTCGAGAGCGCGGCGAACTTGTTTCAACGCTGCTTCCGATTCGCCTTTGACGCCTAAAAACGAGCTATACCAAATTCGTCCCGTGACATAATTCGGGTTTAATTCGACGGCGCGGCTCAAGTGTTTCTCGGTTTCCGCCCAATCAAAATCGCGCATCAGAGTAGCAAAACCGAGCGCCGCGCGCGCTTCCGCCAAAGAGTCGTCAAGATCGACCGCCTTTTGCGCGGCTTCCTTTGCCGCCGCCGAAGTTTCCTGAAACGGCATTATCGCGTAGACGCCCACAAGATTGTAATAATCGGCGATTCCGGCATAAGCCAGAGCGTAATCCGGCGCGACGGCAATGGCGCGGTTATAAAAAATCAGAGACTTGGCAAAACCTTCTTCGGTGAAAGTATTCCAGTAATGCCGCCCGCGCAAATAAGCCTCGAACGCTTCGTTGTTATCGGTGCCGCGTTTTTTCAATTGCTGTTCTTCGGTTCCCGTCAAATGCGGCACGAGGGATTTTGCGACCTTTTCGGAAATCGAATCTTCGAGCGCGAGAACGTCGACGAAATCTTCGTCAAACGTCTGCGCCCAGCGCGTCGAACGGTCGCGGACGCTCAAAAGCTGCGCCGTTACGCGAATGCGGCTGCCGACGCGCCGGATGTTGCCGTCAACCACAAAATCGACCGCTAATTTTTTCCCAGCCGCGAATGCGTCGATTTTGTTTTCTCCGTATGGTAAAACCGAACTGGTCGGGCGCACGACGAAACGGCGAACGTTCGACAGGCGCGTTATCAGCGCATCAGCCAAACCGATACAAAGATAATTGTCGCCCGTATCTCCGCTCAAAGCCGCACCGATTAGTTTGAGCGGCAAAACCGCGATTGTTTTTTCGCTGTCGGCGCTTGTTGGCTGTTTCTCGCCGAGTAATTTTTCGGCAAGCGGATTTTTTGTGCGCCGGAACAACTCGATGAAAAACCGGTCGTCGCGCACCGATTCGAGTTTCGCTTCCGTGCCTAACCAATTGAACCATTGGTCGCGCTCGTCAAAGGCTTTTGTAAAAAGCTCGAAAGCCTTTTCGCGCTCGCCGAGCGCGACATAACCCATCGCCAAAAAATACGGCTTGACGTAATCGGCGGCGGCGAGTTTTTCAAGTTCTTCCAGGACGGTTCGCGCTTGTTCGCGCCTGTTCGCGGCGACCAGCGCAAAGCACAGCATATATTTCGTCAGCGCCGTGTTCGGCATCATCATATCGGCTTGCCGAAGCGCCTCGACGGCTTCGTCAGCCCGTCCGACGTGCATCAGGGCGTTTCCGAGCTGGACATAACCTTGTGGAAAATTTTTGTCGAGCTGAACGATTTGTTCGGCTTTGGCGATTGCTTCGGAAAACAAACCGGCTTGATAAAGCGTCCACGCTGTTAAGGTCATCGCCCGCAGCGCCAGCGGATTTAAACTTTCGGCGAGGCGAATCATCTCGACTCCTTCGCCGGAACGTCCCGTGCCGACGAGCAGCGCGGCATACCACTCGCAAGCCAGCGAGTAATTCGGATTAAGTTCGATTGCCTGCAAATAAAGCCGCTCGGCTTTCGCATAGTTCCAATCCGCGCCCGTGATTGCCAGCGCATAAGCGGCAATCGCTTCGGCGAGCGAGTCGTCGATTTCCAGAGCGCGAAGCGCGGCGGCTTTGGCTTGAACATAACTTTCCTGCGGCTCGATAATTCCGTAAATGCCCGCCCAATTATAAAAATCTGCGAGGCTGGAATACGCCAGAGCGTAGTTCGGGTCGAGCGCAATCGCGCGTTGAAACGCCTCCTGCGCTTTGGGCAAAAATTCGGGCGTAAACTTGTTCCAGAAAAACCGCCCGCGCAAATATGAATCAAAGGCTTCGGAATTTTCCGTGCCGCGTTTTTTGATTTGCTGCTTTTCGTTCGTCGTCAGTTCGGGCAGCAGTGCTTCGGAAACCTTTGCGGAAATCAAGTCTTCAAGTTCGAGCGCGTCGGTAAAATTTTCGTCAAACTGACTCGCCCAGACGCTCGTCGCGCTTTTTACGTCGAGCAATTGCAAGGACACTCGAATACGTTTGCCGAGAATTTTTATACGCCCGTCAAGCACAAAATCGACGGCTAATTCCTTGCCGGCTTTCAGCGGATTTGTCTCCGCGTCGCTGTATCGCAAAACCGCGCTTGTCGGACGCACCGCAAGATGGCGCATACCACTCAGACGAGTTATCATCGCGTCCGCCAGCCCGACGCTTAAAAATTCCTCGCCCGTGTCAACATTCGGCGAGAGATTTAGGATTTTGAGCGGCAGAACGGCAAGCGATTTTTCACCCGTCGCGCTCGGTCGCAAGGTTTGGACGACCGCCGGAAAGCGAGTTTCGGCGACGACCGGCTTGCCTTCGAGATAGCGCGTGATGTCGTCGGCAAATTCGGCAGCGGTTTTATAACGCTCGTCGGGTTCTTTCCGCAAAGCCTTCAAAATTATTTTTTCGATGTCGCCGGTCAGCTCGCGCTGCAAATCTTCAAAATTTGCCGCGCCGCGCAGCACATAAACGTCAACCAGCGTCGTCGCTTCGCTCGCCCCGGTCGGCAGCAGACAGTCTTCGCGCGTGACGCCGTTGCTTGGTCGGTCGGGTTCTTCTTCGCAGATGACGCGGGCTATTTCGTGCGACGCGCGGTTTTCAAAACGATACGGGCGATGTCCGGTTAAAAGTTCATAAAGAAGCACGCCGAGAGAATAAATGTCTGATGCGGGCGTGATTTTCCCGCCGCAGACTTGTTCCGGCGATGCGTACTCGGGCGTCATCAAGCGCATCGAAGTCGCCGTCGGGTCAATCGTGTCAAAACCGAGTTCCGGGTTTAAAACTTTGGCGATGCCGAAATCGAGCAGCTTCGGCATTCCGTCAACAGTAACTAAAATGTTCGGCGGTTTGATGTCGCGGTGAATAACCTGATTTTTATGAGCGAAATCAATCGCACGGCAAATTTGCCGGAAAAGTTTCAGCCGCTCGGTGATGGACAATTTTTTCTGGTCGCTGTATTTATAGAGCGGCTTGCCTTCGACAAATTCCATCACGAAATACGGCAAATTGTCTTCGGTCGTGCCGCCGTCAAGCAGACGCGCGATATACGGATGACTGAGCGTGGCGAGAATCTGGCGTTCCTGTCGAAACCTTCGGAGAATAAAATCCGTGTCCATTCCGCGCTTGATAAGTTTGATAGCGACCTGCTGGCGAAAACTGCCGTCCGCGCGATTTGCTAAGTAGACCGCGCCCATTCCGCCGCGCCCGATTTCTTTTTCGATGCGAAAGACGCCGATTTGCCGACCGAGCATCGGGTCTCGGTCGATGGACGAAGCCAGATTATACACGCCGCTTTCTTCCATCAGCGGGCGACTCATCAGACTTTCAGACGCTTCATCCTGCGCGATTAATTTCTCGACTTCGCGTTTTAATTCTTCGTCTCCGTCGCATTTTTCCTTTAAAAATTCCGCGCGTTCGTCAGTCGAGTCAATTTCAATTGCTTCGAGAAAAATTTCTTTAATTTTGTCCCAATTTTGAGGCGTCATCTTACTTACTGTTCGGTTCGATTGATTTGCCCGTAGAGCCAAGCCTTCGCCACGCGCCAATGTCGTTTGACAGTGACGACCGAAACGTTCATTACCTCAGCCGTTTCTTCAAACGTCAATCCCGCGAAATAACGCAATTCGACCAGTCGAGCGTTGTCCGGGTCAACTTTAGCAAGTTCGTTGAGCGCGTCGTCTAAAGCGACCAGTTCGTTACTGATTTCGATTGCTTTATTGACGTTTTCGTCGAGCGAAAATTTTTGAAAATCGGCGCCGCGCTTTCCCGCATTATGCTTGCGGGCGTGGTCAACCAGAATCCGCCGCATCACATTTGCCGCCACGCCGAAAAAATGCGCCCGGTTTTGCCAGTTGACGCGCGTCTGGTCAATCAATCTGATATACGCTTCGTGAACCAGAGCGGTCGGCTGCAAAGTGTGTCCGACTCGCTCGCGTCGCAGATACGAAGCCGCAAGTTTTTTTAATTCGTCATAAACGACCGGCAAAAGCGCGTCGACAGCGGAATGCTCGCCGTTAGAAAGTTCCAACAAAAGTTTTGTGACGTTTTTTTCCTGCACCGAATTTGATGATTGGAGATTTCAGTTAGTTTATTAAAAACTTGTAATAATTATAATCTAAAGTAGATTTCGTTCACAAAGTCAGGGAGATTTTTAAAGTTCGTCTTAACGATTGGTATAATTTTACAGTTTGTCGGTTGCAAGTCAAAGCAGACGTCCGACTTGTTCAGCCAATCGGAGAATAGATAGCAGGAAATAGAAAAGCGGCTTGTTTTTGCTTTTGTCAATCGAATTCCTTAACCTGAATTTTATAAAAAACTTTTGCTGCCGAATCTGAAAAACTTGATTTTACAAAGACTGCGCTTAAACATTCGCGGCGTCGTTCAGGGCGTCGGTTTTCGCCCGTTTGTTTATACGTGCGCCAAAAGCTGCGATTTGCGCGGATTCGTCGGCAATGAAAGCGGCGGCGTGTTTATCGAAATCGAAGGCGCGGAAAACGACTTAATCAATTTTCAAAAGCTCTTACGCGAAAACGCTCCGCCGCTCGCGCGCGTTACCTCGATTGAGATTGAAAAAATCGCGCCGGCGGGCGAGACGGATTTTCGCATTGTCGATAGCAAATCGGGCGAATCTGAAAACACACTCGTTTCGCCCGACGTGAGCATTTGCGGCGAATGCCTGCGCGAATTATTTGACGAAAAAGACCGCAGATTTCGCCATCCTTTTATCAACTGCACCAATTGCGGCACGCGCTTTACCATCGTCAGAGACATTCCTTATGACCGCCCGAATACGACGATGAGCGTTTTTCAAATGTGCGGATTGTGCCAAAGCGAATACGACAATCCGCTTGACAGGCGCTTTCACGCTCAGCCGAACTCTTGCCGGAATTGCGGCGCGAGAGTTTGGTTTGTCGGCAAAAATGAAAAGGAAATCTACGATGAAGACGCGATTTTGGCGACGCAGAAAGCTTTGACCGAAAACGGCATCGTCGCCGTCAAAGGCATCGGCGGTTTTCATCTGGCGTGCGACGCGCAAAGCGACGCCGCTTTGCAAATTTTAAGGGAAAGGAAAGGTAGAATTGACAAGCCTTTTGCCGTGATGTGCAGAGATTTGCAGACGGCGGAAAGTTTGGTTGAAATCAACGAAGCCGAGCGAAGCCTTTTAACCGGCAAAGAACGCCCGATTGTTCTGCTGCGGAAAAAACGAGCCGCAAAAATATCCGAACTCGTCGCGCCCGGAAATTTGTTTTTAGGCGTGATGCTGCCGTATTCGCCGCTTCACTATCTGCTGCTCAATTCGACCGGCGAAAAGTTTTGTAATCTCGATGTTTTGGTGATGACTTCGGGCAATTTTTCCAATGAGCCGATTGTCAAAGACAATGCGGAAGCATTAGAAAAATTATCTTTTTTAGCCGATGCTTTTCTACTTCACGACCGCGATATTTTTGTTCCGTGCGATGATTCGGTTGTCAGGATTCTTGAAGAAGATTTAGCCACAGAGCGCACAGAGAACACAGAGAGGAAGAATAAATCAAAGAAAAATTATCCACAGGTGAACACGGATGAACACGAATATTTTCAAAATCACATTGAAAATTCTCCTGAAAATCTCTCTGTGAACTCTGCGCGCTCTGTGGCTAAATCTTTTTACGAACTTCCGATTCGCCGCTCGCGCGGTTACGCTCCGTTTCCCGTTGAGTTACCGTTCAAAGTTCCGCCGATTTTAGCGGTCGGCGGCGAATTGAAGGCGACGTTTTGCGTGGCGAAAGACGAGTTTGCTTTTATGTCGCAGCACATCGGCGATATGGAAAATCTGGAAACTTTGCGGGCGTTTGAAAAATCGGTCGCTTCAATGCGAAAGCTGTTTCGTATCGAACCTGAAATCGTCGCGTTCGATAAACATCCCAATTATCTTTCGGCGCGTTGGGCAAAGGAAAATTTAACCAAAATCTTTCAGCCTGAAACCAGACTTGTCGCGGTTCAGCATCATCACGCGCACATTGCTTCGGTAATGGCGGAAAACAATTTTGACGGCGCGGAACGAGTTATCGGTTTTGCGTTTGACGGCACTGGTTACGGCGATGACGGCGCGATTTGGGGCGGCGAAGTTTTACTGGCAGATTACTTCGGGTTTGAAAGAGCCGCGCATTTGCGATACGTTCCGCTTGCGGGCGGCGACGTTTCGGTTAAAAAACCGTATCGCGTCGCGCTCGCGCATTTGTGGCAAGCCGGAATTGATTGGAATGAAAATTTGCCGTGCGTCGCAATTTGTTCCGAAACCGAGCGCGGAATTTTATTAAAACAGTTTGAAAATAATTTTAACGCCGTTCCGACCAGCAGTTTCGGGCGACTGTTCGACGCGGTTGCCTCGCTCGCGGGCGTTCGCCAGACGATTACTTACGAAGCGCAAGGCGCGATTGAGTTTGAAGCGTTGTCGGACGAAACTGTTTCCGACGCTTACGAGTTTGATTTAATCGAATGCGAGCCGATACAGATTGATTGCGCGAAATTGATTTCCGATGTTACGCGAGATGTTTTATCAAAAGTTCTAATCGGTGTAATCTCCGCCAAGTTTAATAATGCGGTCGCCGATTTAATTTTGCGTTTGTCGCTGCATTTTCGCCGGCGCGACAAATTAAATCGCGTGGCTTTGAGCGGCGGTTGTTTTCAAAACGTCGCGCTGCTCAAAGCTAGTTTGCGGCGTTTACGGGAAAATAACTTTGAAGTTTTCACGCATCGCCAGGTTCCGCCAAACGACGGCGGACTCGCGCTCGGACAAGCGGCGATTGCGAGTTTTCAACAGACGATTAAAATCTAAATCTTTTTCAAAATTACTCAAGCCTTTTTGAGCGTGTAATTTATTGCTCAAACTCCAAGTTGCTTTATAGAATTCGCCGCTGCCGCAAATAATTATTTTAAAAAAACTTGAAATGTAATGAAGAATACGTAACAATAAATCAAGACTTCAAGTTACCGGACAATTAAGTTCCAGCCGAAGCATTTCCAAACGCTCCCGGCGCATCAAGGCGGACGGCTCTTTGAACCAAAATTTGGTTAGGCAGCCGTTACGGGTGCGCCTGCAATATCAAATAATAAAAATTTATAAACAACAACCGTTTGAATTTCATTTCGAGATTTAAAACGGATGGTCTTGTGCTTGGATTTTTACCCTTAAACCGACAATTCAATCGTGAATCCGTTGACTTATTCCTAAAAATCCATCCACAACTTGTCAGATTAAAAGAGGAGGCAAAAAACGATGGCAGCAGAAACAGAAAATGTTCCCTACGGGCGAAAAACGCAGCGTCCTTCGCCTGTATCGGATGTGCATATTCTTTGGATTACGGCGGGCTTAAGCTGCGACGGCGATACGATTTCAATTACCGCCGCGACGCAGCCGAGTATCGAAGACGTATTGTTAGGCGCGATACCGGGACTTCCGAAAGTGCATTTGCACAATCCGGTTCTGGCGTATGAAGTCGGCGACGAGTTTATGAAGTATTGGTATCAAGCCGAACAGGGAATGCTCGACCCGTTTGTGCTGGTCATTGAAGGCTCGATACCGAACGAAAATATCAAAGAGGAAGGCTATTGGGCGGCTCTCGGAAACGACCCGATGACCAATCAGCCGATTACGACCTGTGAATGGATTGACCGGCTTGCTCCGAAAGCTCTGGCAGTCGTCGCCTGCGGAACTTGCGCGACTTACGGCGGAATTCACGCGATGGCGGGCAATCCGACCGGCGCGATGGGGCTGGCGGATTATCTCGGCTGGGATTGGAAATCGAAAGCCGGTCTGCCGATTGTCAATGTGCCGGGCTGTCCGGTTCAGCCTGACAATTTTATGGAAACGCTGCTCTACTTGCTTTATCAAGTCGCGGGTCTCGCGCCGATGATTCCGCTCGACGCGCAGCTTCGTCCGACCTGGTTGTTCGGCAAAACAGTTCATGAAGGCTGCGACCGCGCGGGTTATTACGAGCAGGGCGATTTTGCCACCGAATACGGCTCGCCGAAGTGCATCGTCAAACTCGGCTGCTGGGGTCCGGTCGTTGACTGCAACGTTCCGAAGCGCGGCTGGATGGCTGGTATCGGCGGCTGTCCGAATGTCGGCGGAATCTGTATCGGCTGCACGATGCCCGGTTTTCCCGACAAATTTATGCCGTTTATGGACGAACCGCCGGGCGCGACCGTTTCTTCGGCGGTCATCGGATTTTACGGGCGGACGATTCGCGCTCTGCGCGGCATCACCAACCAGACAGTCAACAAAGAACCGAAATGGCGGCACAACCGTCCCGAACTGACAACCGGCTATGAGCCGACAAGTTACTAATAAGGAGCAACCGATATGGAAACAACGCAAACAGTTACACAAACGCCGACCCAAAAGCGCACGCTGGTTGATATGAATTGGGATCCGATTACACGCATCGTCGGTTCTCTCGGAATTTATACGAAAATCGATTTTCAAAACCGCGAAGTCGCCGAATGCTACAGCACGTCTTCGATTTTTCGCGGTTATTCTATTTTTATGAAGGGCAAAGACCCGCGCGACGCTCATTTTATTACGAGCCGAATCTGCGGAATCTGCGGCGATAATCACGCGACCTGCGCCTGTTACGCCCAGAATATGGCGTTTAACGTGCGCCCGCCCGCGATGGCTGAATGGATTACCAATCTGGGCGAAGCCGCCGAATATATGTTCGACCACAATCTTTACCAAGATAATCTCGTCGGCGTGGATTTTTGCGAAAATATGGTCAAGGAAACGAATCCGGGCGTTTGGGAAAAAGCGAAAAATACCGACGCGCCGAATTTTGAGGCGCACGGCTACCGAAAAATTTCCGATATTATGACCGCGCTCAATCCGTTCACGGGCGAATTTTACCGCGAAACTTTGCAGGTCAGCCGCTACACGCGCGAGATGTTCTGCTTAATGGAAGGTCGCCACGTTCATCCTTCGACGCTTTATCCGGGCGGCGTCGGCACAGTTCCGACCGTCCAGCTTTTTACCGATTATCTCGTGCGTTTGATGAGATACGTCGAGTTTTGTAAAAAAGTCGTGCCGCTGCATGACGACCTTTTTGATTTCTTTTACGAGGCACTGCCCGGTTACGAAGAAGTCGGCAGACGGCGCATTCTTCTTGGCTGTTGGGGTTCGTTCCAAGACCCGGACGTTTGCGATTATAAATACGAGAATATGGAAAAATGGGGCAACTCGATGTTCGTCACTCCGGGCGTCGTTGTTGACGGCGAACTCGTAACGACCAGCCTCGTTGACATCAATCTCGGCATCCGCATTCTTCTTGGAAGTTCTTATTACGACGATTGGCAGGACGCGGAAACATTTGTTAAAAAAGACCCGCTCGGAAATCCGGTTGACCAGCGTCATCCGTGGAATCAGACGACGACGCCGCGCCCGCAAAAACGCGATTTCGACAATAATTACACTTGGGTAATGTCGCCGCGCTGGTATCACGAAAACGAAAAAGGCGAAGGCTCGAAATATCTCGCGCTCGACACGGGCGGCGGTCCGATTGCGCGTTTTTGGTCAACCGCGCTCGCCGGAAAAGTTGACATCGGTTACATCAAAGCGACCGGACACAGCGTAAAAATTTATCTGCCGAAAACCGTTACAAAACCGGAAGTCGAATTCGAGTGGAAAATTCCGAAATGGTCAAACGCCATCGAACGCGACCGCGCCAGAACATATTTTCAAGCATACGCGGCGGCGGCAGCGCTCCATTTCTGCGAAAAAGCGCTTGCCGAACTGCATGCCGGAAACACCAAAACTTTTGAGCCGTTCAAAGTGCCGGAAGAAGCTATCGGCTGCGGTTTCCACGAAGCCGTGCGCGGTGTCCTTTCGCATCACGTCGTCATCCGCGACGGCAAAATCGCCAACTATCATCCGTATCCGCCGACGCCCTGGAACGCCAATCCGCGCGACATCTACGGAACGCCCGGACCTTATGAAGACGCCGTGCAGAACACGCCGATTTTTGAGGAAAACGGACCCGATAAATTCAAGGGAATCGACATTATGCGAACCGTGCGAAGTTTCGATCCGTGTCTGCCATGCGGCGTTCATATGTATCTAGGAAACGGAAAAACGCTCGAAACGCACCATTCGTCAATGTTTGGAGCGCACAAATAAGAGTGGGCAGTAGCAGTAGGCAGTAGACGGTTGTTTCAATATCGCCAGGTTGAATTTGAAAAATTGATCCCGATTTCACTCAACAATTACTGCCAACTGCCGCTGCCTACTGCTTACTGATTTAATATGGCTGAAAACACAAACATTCAAAATCAGATGCAGCGGGTTGAGGAATTGGTGCAGTCGATTGACACTTGGGCTGACCCGAATCTGCGCGCCAAAGCCGTCGAACTCGTCCAGACGCTGATGGATTTTCACGGCGCGGGACTTGACCGGATGATGGAAATTACGGCTGAAAAGGGCGCGACCGGCTACGCGATTTTTGATGATTACGCCCGTGATGATTTAGTCGGAAATCTTTTATTGCTTTACGGACTGCATCCGTATGATTTGGAGACGCGCGTCAAACAGGCGCTCGACAAAGTGCGTCCGTCTCTGGGTTTGCACGAGGGAAATGTCGAGTTGCTCGGCATTGACAATGGAGTTGTGCATCTGAAACTTCAGGGAAATTGCGAAGGCTGTCCTTCGTCGGCAATGACTTTAAAAACCACGATTGAAGCGGCAGTTTATGCCGCCGCGCCTGACATCGATGCGATTGAAGTCGAAGGCGTCGTAACGCCGGTCGCAGCATCAAACACCGCGCCGTCAAACGGTTTCGTGCAGATTGAGAAATCAAACAATCATAAATTTACTAATTGCGAATTTCCCGTCGCCGTTTGATAAAATCACAAACTTTCGGATACGCAAAAGGAGGAAAAACAATGCCAGAACAAGATACAACGATGGATGCGCCGTCGCACACGCCTGGAACGTTGAAAGGCGAAGAACAAATTGAAAATCAGGGCAAAGAACCAGGTCGCGTCGATACCGGCACGGATGAAGCGGGACGCTCGACCGGCACCAATACGGCGAGAAATTCCACCGGCGTCAATGCCGAAGACAGAGAGCCGATAGACCCGGCGATGCCGAATATGCCGCCGGCTTAGGGAAACGATGAATTATGAATGATGAACGATGAATTAAAGAAATTGTTTTTTCATTCATCAATCATCATTCATAATTCATCGTTTTAAGGACTATGAACCAAGATTCGAGCGTCACCGACAATCGTCCTTCTTCATTCGCCGCGCTTCGGCGTTTTGTGCGCCCGCGCGGTGTTGTAGTCGAGCATTGCGATATGTGCAATGCCGAACTTGCCGCCGAACACCGGCATTTAATTGACCCGGCGAACCGCAAATTAATCTGCGCCTGCCAGCCGTGCGCGATTCTTTTCGACAATCCGGGCGAGACGAAATACAAAAGCGTTCCGCGCCGCATCCGTTATCTCGCGGATTTTCGCCTGACCGACGCGCAGTGGGAAAATCTGAGAATTCCGATTCAACTCGCCTTCTTTTTCAACAGCACGGTCAACGAAAGAATAGTTGCAATTTATCCGGGCGCGGCGGGCGCGACCGAATCGCTTTTATCTTTTGAATCGTGGAGCGAAATTGCGGCGGAAAATCCGATTCTGGAAAAAATGGACGCGGACGTTGAAGCATTGCTCGTCAACCGCGTCGGCAACACGCGCGATTATTACATCGTGCCGATTGACGAATGTTACAAACTCGTCGGTTTGATTCGCACGCATTGGAGCGGGATGAGCGGCGGCACCGAAGTCTGGCGAAAAATCGCGGAATTTTATACCGGATTAAAAGAACGAGCGTTTTAAGGGATAGTTTTAAGGGATAAAGGATAAAGGATAAAGGATAAAATAAAATGATTTTGCAATAATTTTTATCCTTCATCCTTTATCCCTTATCCTTCAGAAAAGATATGCCTGATTTGGATTTTCAAGTCGAAAGCGTCGAAGCCGTGCCTTTTGCCGTCGCGCCGCTTTTGAATTTTAAATTGCGCGTTGACAATTCAAGTCCGGACGAATGGATTCAAACCGTCGCGCTGCGCTGTCAAATTCAGATTGAGCCGACGCGCAGACAATACAGCGGCGTAGAACAGGAAAAAATGCTCGACCTTTTCGGCGAGCCTGCGCGTTGGGGACAAACGCTGAAAACGATGCTTTGGACTCATGCAAGTTGCGTCGTTTCGCCGTTTCAAAACTCGACAACGGTTGATTTGCCCGTCAATTGCACATTCGATTTCAACGTCGCCGGAACAAAGTATTTCGCCGGACTCGCAGACGGCGAAATTCCGCTTTTGCTGCTTTTCAGCGGCACGGTTTTTTATGAAGCCGAAGACGGAGCGATACAAATCGCGCAGATTTCCTGGAGCAAGGAAACGCAATTTCGTTTACCCGTAACCGTTTGGCGCGAAATGATGGAGCATTATTATCCGAACAGCGCGTGGCTCAATCTGCGACGCGATACGTTTGAAAAACTGCAAAACTACAAAATGCAGCGCGGCTTGCCGACTTTTGAACAGGCGTTGGAAAAATTGCTGGCGGAAGAAACGGAGATTAAAAAGAGCGTTTCGTTGTGACAATATTGCAATAAAAACGACTCGGCGCGCGTGGTAAAATTCAATCGGGAGGCGGGGAAAATATATGTATGAAGTAAACATCGAAACGACCGGAACGATTGAATTGCCTGCTTTGATCAAATCAGTCGTCGAAGGCGAAGAAGTTATTTTTACCAGAAATAATTTGCCGATTGCCAAACTCGTCGCCGTGCGACAGGAAAAGCCGCGACCGCAGTTCGGCAGCGCGAAAAATTTGTTTGTGATGGCGGAAGATTTTGATGAGCCGTTGGCGGATTTTGACGAATATCGAAAATGAAATTGCTGCTCGATATGCACACGCTTTTATGGTTTATCGCCGGAAGCGCGCGTTTGAGCGCGGCGGCAAGAAGCGCGATTGAAGACGCGGCGAACGAGAAATTCGTCAGCATCGTCAGCATTTGGGAAACGGCAATCAAAGTCAGCATCGGAAAAATGACTTTGACGGCATCGTTCGACGATTTATTTCCGCGTCAACTGGAAATCAACGGCTTCGAGTTGCTGCCGGTAAAAGTCGAACACGCATCGGCAGTCATAAATTTGCTGTTTCATCACCGCGACCCGTTCGACAGATTGCTGATCGCGCAGGCGACTGTAGAAAAGATGACGCTGGCAAGTGCGGATAAAATTTTCGACGATTACGGAATAAATCGTTTGTGGTGAAGAATTTTGGAAAAATTGATGGCGGAAGAAACGGAAATAAATTAAAACTCAAAAGTAGAATAACTTTGTAGGAGCCATTATGGAAGAAAATAAAGTTGCTAATCGAGGCGAAGGAAATATATTAGAAAAAGAAACCGTTTTATCAGTAGAGACTTTTAACAAACTTAGTCTTTTATATCAGGAGAACGCAAAAGTAGCAGCGGTTTTTTGGGAATGGAGAAATAAAATATTAACTTTTTTTTCTACCATAATTGGTGCTGTTTTCCTGTTGGCTAGCTGGCTTTATCAACAACCAAACTTTAATAAACAAATCACTTCAGCAGTATTTTTTCTGGGTGCTGTTTTTGTTTTTATCTCACTTCGGTTAGACAGTAGAAATAAAGATATATTGAAAAATTGCTATAAAGTTGGAAAGAATATTGAAAATAAATTATTCAAAAATGAACCGGATTTAGAAGAATTAGGAATTTTTAATCTTATTGGGAAAGCGCATGAAAATGAGAAATTATATGAACCTAAACTAACTACATATAGTGAAGTTCTTAAGTACACTTCTTGGGTAGTTATTTTACTATTTTTAGGTATTGCTATTTATAATCTTTTCTATCCACTAAAATAAAAGTCACAGTTTGATTAATAATCATGAACCTCGAACTCGTCGAAAAAATTGCCAACGCCGTCCTTTACGAAGGCTATATGCTTTATCCGTATCGCGCGTCGTCGGTGAAAAATCGGCAGAGGTTTAATTGGGGCGCGCTCGCGCCGGAATCTTACAGCGAGGCGCAAAAAGGCACGGAAGCGTTTGAGATGCAGACCGAATGTTTGCTGCGCGGCGATGAAAGCACGACGTTTGACGTGAAAGTTCGGTTTCTGCATCTGGTTTCGCGCGAGATTGGTGAATTGGACGCGCCGCTCGACGAATTGCCGACTGATTCCGAGCCGGATTTTCATTTTGTGCCGACGCTCGATGTCGGCGGGCAGCTTTTTCAAACCTGGCAGGAAGCGATTGAGCGCGAAGTCGATTTGCCGACGCTTAATTTAAATGCGATTTCCGAAATCAAACAGTTTTCATTTCCGACTACCAGAACGCTTGAGCCGCTTCGTGATGAAAACGAGAAAATCGTCGGCGTAATTGTTCGCACGCAGCAGGAAATTTTCGGCGTTATCGAATCGCGCGTTCATAAAATCGAAAATCAAAACGTTTATAAATTAACCGTCAAAATCAAAAATCAAACCGCTTTTGAAATCTTTGACGAACAAAGCCGAGACGACGCTTTGATGCATTCGCTCGTTTCGACGCACACGATTTTGAGCGCGAAAAACGGCGAATTCGTGTCCTTGCTCGAACCGCCCGACGCGCTTGAAGAAGCTGTCGCCGCGCTTGAAAATATTAAAACTTATCCGGTTTTAGCCGGAAACGAAGGCGAAAAAGATTGTGTTTTATCGTCGCCGATTATTCTTTACGATTACCCGCAGATTGCCGCCGAAAGCGCGGGCGATTTGTTTGACGGCGCGGAGATTGACGAGATTTTGACCTTGCGAATTATGACGATGACCGACGCGGAAAAGTATGAAATGCGCGGCGTTGACGACCGTGTAAGGAAAATTCTCGAACGCACCGAAACGATGTCCGAAGAGCAATTGTTGAAAATGCACGGCTCGTTTAAAGGTTTGGGAATGGCAAAAGGAAACGAGCAATGAACGAATTGGAATGGCAGCTTCTCGAAGAACACACGCCGCTCGAATCGGTGAGCGTCGCAGGCATTGAAATAAAAACCGGCGACCGCGTAATTTTGCGACCGCGAAAAAACGGCGACATTTTCGATATGGCTCTGGCTGACAAAATCGCCATTATCGAATCAATCGAGCAGACATACGAAGACCAGGTACAGCTCGCCGTTGTTCTGGAAGACGACCCGGGACGCGATTTGGGAATGATGCGGCAGCCCGGACATCGTTTCTTTTTCACTTTGGAAGAAGTCGAACCGATTTTGCCGAGCGAATTTGAGGAGATTGATTGATGACACAGCCGCGCATTTTAATCGCGGGCATCGGCAATATTTTCTTGGGCGACGACGCTTTCGGCTGTGAAGTTGCAAAGCGACTGTTTGAACGCGAATTGCCCGAAAATGTGCGCGTGATTGATTACGGAATTCGCGGTTTTGATTTGGCTTACGCGCTGATGGACGGTTACGACGTAACGATTTTTATTGACGCGACTCCGCGCGGCGACACGCCCGGCACGGTTTATTTAATCGAACCGGATTTGGACGAACTCGACAAACTCGACCGGCAGACGGCGGCGATTGACACGCATAATATGAACCCGCTGAAGGTTTTGAGTATGGTCAAAACTCTCGGCGGCGAATTCAAAAAAATCTTTCTCGTCGGCTGCGAGCCGCTTTTTACGGGCGAGGAAGACATCGGATTTATGGGTTTGAGCGAACCTGTCGAAGCGGCGGTCGGTAAAGCGGTCGAAATTGTCGAATCGCTCGTTGAACGAATTCTGGCTGAAAATCACAATCACGCTCCGGCGTGAAATTTTAAGGAGTTATTGAAATGGAACAACAAAAACATTTGGAACGAAGAGACGAAAGAGTTGCGCGGCGCAGAGAGAAGGAAGCAAGCGGCGGTTTTGGCGTTTGGAGCGTGGTCGGCGGTATGGCTTTGTTGGGAGCCGCCGCTCTGGTATTTACGGCTCTGCCCGACCTCAAACGTTATATCAAAATCAGTCGAATGTAATCGATGCCGGGATTTTGTAAATTATGCACGAACTTTCCATCGCTTTGAGCATTGTCGAAGGCGCGACCGAAGAAGCCCGAAAACACGGCAGCGCGAAAGTCGAAGCGGTGCATTTGAAACTTGGAAAATTATCCGGTGTGGTTAAAGACGCGCTGCTTTTTTCGTGGGAAATCGCCTGTCAGGGAACGACGCTTGAAAATGCGCGACTGGAAATCACGGAGATTCCTGTCGTTGTGCGTTGCGAAAATTGCTGCGCCGATCAAATGCTCGAAGTGATAAATAATTTCGTCTGCCCTGTTTGCGACGCGCCGACGCCGGAAGTTTTGCAGGGCAGAGAATTGGAAGTAACGGCGTTGGAGATTATTGAAAATGATTAAGAAATTTAGCCACAGATACGCACGAATAAACACAAGATGAAATCCGATTTTTATCTGAGTGAATTTGTGAGAATCTGTGGCAAAAAAATCTTTTTGCAATTAGTTATGACTCAAACCAGATTAGTCGAAGTCAGGCAAAACGTGCTGAAACACAATGATGTTTTGGCGCGTGAACTGCGAGAAAGATTTGAAGCGGCGAGCGTTTTCGTTGTCAGCCTTGTATCAAGTCCGGGTTCGGGCAAAACGGCTTTTCTCGAAAAAACGCTGACGCTTTGGCGTGAAAATTATCGCGTTGCCGCACTCGTCGGCGATTTGGCGACGGCAAATGATGCCGCGCGTCTTTCTCGTGCCGAAGTTCCCGTTAAGCAAATCGTAACCGGCACGATTTGTCACCTCGAAGCACAGATGGTTGAAAACGCGCTCGCGGATTGGGATTTGAACGAACTCGATTGTTTATTTATCGAAAACGTCGGCAATCTCGTCTGCCCGTCGAGTTACGATTTGGGCGAAGCGCTGCGCGTCGTGCTGATGTCCACAACCGAAGGCGAAGACAAACCGCTCAAATATCCGACGATTTTCAACACGGCTGATGTCGCCGTGATTACGAAAATGGATTTGGCGGAAGCGTGCGAATTCGATTCGCCAACCGCGCACGCGAGCATTCAAGCCGTGCGTCCGGGAATGGAAATTTTTGAAGTTTCATCGAAAACGGGCGCGGGAATGGACGAGTGGCTAGATTTTTTGCATTCAAAAAAGAAGCAGTGAGTTACATTGATAAAGACAGTATAGATATTTTGGTATCTCTGCTCACCGGCTTGGTAGCTGGTGCTATTTCTGCGGTTGTAACATACTTTGCCACTCGCTCTAAAATTCGCTTGGATTTAACAGTAGAAAATGACAAAAAGTTGCGTGATGAAAGGTTAAGGGTTTATAAAGATTTGTGGGTGTTACTAAAACCATTGGCTAGATACTCGCCGGAAATACCTCTTACCTACCAAAAAATTAAAGATACATCCGAGAAAATGCGGAACTGGTATTTCGATGAAGCAAAAGGCATTTATCTTTCAAAAGAAAGTCGCAAACCTTACTTTGAACTCAAAAAATCTTTGCAACAAATTATCGACCGGGAAGATTTTAAGAAAAAGATTGATGAAGATTTAACAAAAATAGAAATCAAGGTAAAAGAGGAAAAAAATTTCATCCGCAAAATATTTAACAAAGGCAATTCGGAACAAGCAAAGAACATAATAGACAAAGCATTAGCACAAGGAATGGAGTTACGGAGGAGTTTGTCAGAGGATATTGGTACCAGAAAAGAGCCTTTTTTATGAAGGAAAATAAAGTAGTTAAAAAGGTAAACATTAATGGCAACGCGCACAAATTCAATTTGAAGGTTATCGTGCAAGCGTCCGAAAAATTACTTTTATAATTAAAATAAAGGACAAAAATTATGTGTTTAGCAATTCCCGGAAAAATCGTTGATAAATTTGAAGCCGACGGCGTGCAAATGGGCAAAATTGATTTCGACGGCATCACCAAAGACATTTGTCTGGCGTATGTGCCGGATATTAAAATCGGCGAATATGCGCTGGTTCATGTCGGTTTCGCCATCGAAAAATTGGACGAAAAATCGGCACTTGAAACGCTCCAAATGTTCCGAGAGTTGGGCGTTTTGGAAGAAGAACTCGGCGCGACGACGGAAGTCGAAGGAGTACAAAATGAAATATCTGCAAGAGTTTCGTGACCCTGAATTGGCAAATAATATCTTATCTGAAATTCGCCGCGCGACGACGCGCCCGTGGGCGATTATGGAAGTTTGCGGCGGTCAGACGCATTCGATTATCCGGCACGGCATTGACCAGCTTTTGCCGGAAAATATCGAGCTGATTCACGGTCCGGGCTGCCCGGTCTGCGTGACGCCGCTCGATATGATTGACAAGGCGCTGGCGATTGCGGCGATGCCGAATGTGATTTTCTGCTCGTTCGGAGATATGCTGCGCGTTCCCGGCAGCAAGAAGGATTTGTTTCGCATTAAAAGCGAAGGCGGCGACGTTCGCACGGTTTATTCGCCGCTCGACGCGCTGAAAATCGCACGCGAAAATCCCGAAAAGGAAGTCGTCTTTTTCGGCATCGGTTTTGAAACGACCGCGCCCGCGAACGCGATGGCGGTTTTTCAAGCCGCGCAGCAAAATTTAACAAACTTTTCGATGCTCGTTTCGCACGTTCTCGTGCCGCCCGCGATTGCCGCGATTATGGATTCGCCGACCAACCGTGTGCAGGGATTTCTTGCCGCCGGACACGTCTGTTCGGTGATGGGCTACGCGCAATATCCGCCGCTCGTCGAAAAATATAAAGTTCCGATTGTCGTTACCGGATTCGAGCCGGTTGACGTTTTGGAAGGCATTCGCCGCGTGGTGATGCAGCTCGAAAGCGGACGTGCGGAAATCGAAAACGGTTACAAAAGAGTCGTAAATTTTGACGGGAATATTCCCGCGCAGACGATGCTCGCCGAAGTCTTCAAAACGACCGACAGCGCGTGGCGCGGCATCGGCATCATTCCGAACAGCGGTTGGCGTTTGAACGAAAAATACCGCGCTTTCGATGCCGAATTTAAATTTAAAGTCGGCGGCATAAAAACCGTCGAATCGCCTTTGTGTCGAAGCGGCGAAGTTCTTCAGGGAATGATAAAACCGCACGAGTGCGAATGTTTCGGCAACAAATGCACGCCGCGCAAACCGCTCGGCGCGACGATGGTTTCAAGCGAAGGCGCGTGCGCGGCTTATTACAATTATGGGCGGCTCGCGCAAAGAGCATAGCTTTAAGATTTGAAATGCACCGCAGAAAAAAGAACGAGTATCGGGAAATAATATGAAAAAAACAAATGCGGATGATGTAGCAAAGGGCGCTATTGCCGGACTCATCGGCGGGCTGGTTGCTTCTTTTGTGATGAGCGAATTTCAGACGCTTTTGAGGAAACTTGCGGAAAAAGAGAAAAAAGCGAAAAAGAAAAAGGAAGCTGAACCGGCAAACGTCAAAACCGCCGAAGCCATTTCGGAAAATGTGTTTGACCATAAATTGAAGAAAAGCGAAAAGGAACCGGCGGGCGAAGCGGTGCATTACGCGATGGGCGCAGCGTCGGGTTTGATTTACGGCATTGCTTCGGAGATTGCGCCTGCTTCGACCGTCGGTTTGGGATTGCCGTTCGGCGCGGCGGTTTGGCTGGTCGCGGATGATATTGTCGTTCCCGCGCTCGGGCTGGCAAAACCGGCGACCGAATATCCGCTCTCGACGCACGCTTACGCGCTTTCGTCGCATCTGGTTTACGGCTTGACGACCGATTTGGTGCGGCGAGGCGTGCGCGAAATTTTATAAGCCGAAATTATGAAAGATGATTCTGAAAAAAATGTGACCACCGAATCCAGCGAGAGCGAAATCGGAACGGGCGAGGAATCGAAGCTGGAAAAAATCGTCAGTGAATTTATGGCGGTCGTTATTCATCTTTTCCTATCCGTCGTGGCGATTTTGCTCGTAGCGGCGGCGGTCATCGGCGCATACGACACGGTGGTCGGCGAGTTTCCCGCGCTCTTGCATCGACAGCAGGACGAATACGGCGTGCTTCAGCGCATTATCGAAACGCTTCTTCTGATTGCCATCGCCGCCGAATTCGCGCTTCTGCTTCTATTCCGGCGCTTGAGCGCGGCGGTCGAAGTAGTGGTTTTCGTTCTCGCACGCAAAACGGTCAACCCGGACATCTCCGCCTTTGATTTGTCGCTGTGCGCGGCGGCAATCGCCGGACTTATTGTGTTGCGATTTTATTATTTGCCTGGCAAAACAACTTAAAAAGTAAGGCAAAAGTAAAAAGGTAAAATGCAAAAATAAAAAAGACGACCGAAAACTTTCAAATAACCGAATGAATTTAGATTTCAATAATTGGACTTGCCCTTTGCCGCTTCGTGATTATCCGAAAATCGTTCTTGGACACGGCGGCGGCGGGAAACTCTCGAGCGAGCTAATCGAAAATCTTTTTCTGCCCGCTTTCGCAAACGAAACGCTCGAAAAATTGGGCGACGCGGCGACGATTGATTTGAATGAAATTCTGCAAAACGGCTCGCGTCTCGCGTATTCGACCGATTCCTTTGTCGTTAATCCGTTATTCTTTCCCGGCGGCAACATCGGCGATCTGGCAATCAACGGCACGGTCAACGACGTGGCGATGAGCGGCGCGAAGCCTCTGTTTTTGAGCGCGGGTTTTATCATCGAAGAAGGTTTCGAGATGGAAAACTTAGGCAGAATTGTCGATTCGATGCGCCGCGCCGCGAGTGTGGCGAATGTGCGCGTCGTTACCGGCGATACGAAAGTTGTCGAGCGCGGTAAGGGCGACGGCGTTTTTATTAACACGAGCGGCATCGGCGTCATTCCCGAAGGCGTGAACATCGCGCCGAATCAGGCGCAAACGGGCGATGTAGTCATCGTTTCGGGCGAAATCGGGCTGCACGGAATTGCGATTATGAGCGTCCGCGAAGGTTTGGAATTTGACGCGCCGATTGAATCCGATTGCGCGCCGCTTTATGATTTGGTGGCGGAAATGCTCGAAGTTACAAAAGAAATTCACGTCCTGAGAGACGCGACGCGCGGCGGCGTGGCTTCGGTTTTGAACGAAATTGCCAAATCTTCAAACGTCGGAATTCGGCTGCAGGAAAAAAGTCTGCCGGTTCCGCGCATCGTGCGCTCGGCTTGCGAAATGCTCGGACTCGACCCGCTTTACGTCGCCAACGAAGGTAAACTCGTAGCGATTCTGCCGCGACAATATGCCGATGAAATGATAGGGAAAATGCGCTCGAACGAAGTCGGTAACCGGGCGGAAATTATCGGCGAAGTCGTCGGCGAACATCAAGGAATGGTCGTCGCCAAAACCGCAATCGGCGGAACTCGCGTTGTCGATTTACAGCTCGGCGAACAGCTTCCGAGAATTTGCTGAGGCAAAATTAGCGTAACACTGATTTATAAAAGGCATTGCCCGCGAAACACGCGGAAGACGCGAAAAAAGGAATTAAAACTGCGTTCCTTTTTTTTCTTTTAGCGTCCTTCGCGTGTTTCGCTGGCAAAATATTTTACTTTCACGCTTGCTGAACAGCGGCTGTTAATTTTGCCAGCGAATCCTTCGCGTCGCCGTAAAGCATCGCCGTGTTCGGTTTGAAAAACAAAGGATTTTCGATGCCGGAAAAACCTTTTCCCTGTCCGCGTTTGAGAACAATTACCTGAGCGGCGCGGTCCACTTCGATAATCGGCATCCCGGCAATCGCGCTTTTCGGGTTGTCCCGCGCGTCTGGATTTACCGTATCGTTTGCGCCGACGACGACGGCAACATCGGTCGTCGGCATCTCGGGATTGACTTGTTCGAGTTCATAAAGGAGCGAATACGGCACGTTGGCTTCGGCAAGCAGCACGTTCATATGTCCGGGCATTCTGCCCGCAACCGGATGAATCGCATATTTTACAGAAACGCCGCGCTTTTCGAGCGTGTCCGCCAATTCGCGTAAAGCGTGCTGCGCCTGCGCGGTTGCCATTCCGTAACCGGGAACGAAAACGACCTGCCGCGCATAAGCCATCTGCACGGCGACATCATCAATCGAAATTTCGCGCATCGTTCCTTCAATTTGCGTCGCTTCCGTCGCAGCCGAGCCGAACGCGCCGAATAAAACATTCGTTATCGAACGATTCATCGCGCGACACATCAAAATCGAAAGAATCAAGCCGGAAAAACCGTCAAGCGTTCCGGCGATAATCAAGACCTTATTATTGAGCGCAAAACCGGTCGCGGCGGAAGCGAGTCCGGCGTAGGAATTCATCAGCGACATCACGACCGGCATATCAGCCGCGCCAATCGGCAGCACGAGCAAAACGCCGAACAAAAACGCCGTTCCGACCAACACATAAAACAAAATTCCGACGGGAAAGAAAATCAGATAAACGAAAATGCCCACAGCCGCGATGAACAGAGAGATATTGACGACGTTTTGCCCTTTATAAGTAACGGGCGTTCCGCGAACGAGACCTTGCAGTTTGACAAAAGCGATTAAACTTCCCGTCACGGTGATGCCGCCGAACAAGACTTCAAAACCGATGGCGGACATTTTGAACGAACCGAGTTCGCCGCTGTAACGATAAAATTCGGCAATCCCGACAATCGTGGCGGCGAGCGCGCCGAAAGCGTGCGACAGCGCGGTTCGCTGCGGCATCGCAGTCATCGGCATCCAAATTGACATCGCCGCGCCGATGAGCGAACCAATTACAAGACCGATGATAATCCATTCGTAAGAAACGATTTCACGATGCAGAAGCGTTCCGGCAATCGCCAACAGCATTCCGACTGCCGCCGCATTCATTCCGCGTCTCGCGGAAGTCGGATGACTCATCGCCTTCAATCCGTAAATAAACAAAACGGATGCGACGAGATAAGTGATTTCGATTAAATACGGAGTTTGCATTTGCAGTTTCTACTTTTTCTTCCCGGTTTTATCTTGAAACATTCGCAGCATTCGGTCGGTTATCATAAAACCGCCGACGACATTTATCGTCGCGGAAATCACGGCGATGACGCCTAAAGTCGTACTGATTCGGTCATGCTGCGAGCCTGCCAGAACAATCGCACCGACCAGCGAAATCCCGGAAATCGCATTTGTCGCCGACATCAGAGGCGTGTGCAGCAGCGGCGGAACCTTCGAGATAACCAGATAACCCAAAAAAGCCGCCAGCGCGAAAACGTAAAGCAAACTGATAATGGTTTCGTTATCCATAGAACTCATTTTATTATCAAGTATTGTTCTTACGGTCCCAGCATTTAGGATCTCACAACCGTCGCCACAATAGGTTCTTACAGCCGCCGCTACAATAAATGCATAAGAAACAGCAATCGTTGAACTAAAGAAGCATACATCCTTTAAACAAACTTCTGAGATGGGAAAATTGTCGCCACACTTAAAAACCAAGGTAAAATAAATCAGTGAAAGTACCGTAGAAATGACGATGGGAATAAACGTCCACCCTAACAAAGATTGCTCTGATGCGGGACAAGAACAAAGAATATAACAAATTACCGCACCAATGCCGAGTGGAAGGAAAATAGCAGGCTTGCTTTTACCTACTTTTATACGGTATAAAGCTCCAAGAACCAGCCAGCCGAGCACACCAGCTAAGACAATCCCAAAGATCGCAAAAGAGATTGATTTAATACTACTGGCACTAGATAATTTAAGTGCCGATGGCAGCTCCATTAAGGCGAAGAGTACGAGAATTACAGCAAGAAAAATGTTAATGCTGGCTAGTATGAATAGGCGCTTGCCTAAAGGTATTCCTTCCGGCAGTTTTTCTTTAGAGTAGCTAATAGACGCCGCCGTTTCTGCCATCATATGTGCGCCTATGAAACAACAAACTGTTGCTACGAACAAATCCAAAATCAAAAATAACCTTGCACTTTCTTCTTCAGTTGACCCGACGGCAGAGGCGGAGATATTTAAAATTAGGGCAAGCACAGTGATGCTGACACCGCCAACTGCAACAAGAAAGCTGGCATACTGTTCAGACAGTTTCTGGTAATCTACATTTTTCATTCAACTTCTATTCAACTTGATTGAGATAGCGAACTAATATTCACTCGTATTAACTTACTTTGTGTTATACGCAATTAAATTCGTTATACACACCGTAATAGTCGTAGTTTTACTGTCAAAACAGATTAGGAAACTACCAAAATTTTCTTCATCTTTATTCGTTCGCTCCGAATTTCGCCCTGATGCACGATGCAACTGCCGTTCAAAATATCGTCGGAAAAATCGAGATTTAACGCGCCGTCTTTTGCCAGCAAATTGCAAAACGCGGTTACGTTTCGGGAAAAAAGCTGGCTCGCGTGAACCGGAATCGTCGCCGCCAGATTGGTCGGCGCGTAGATAAAAACCCCGTTGTAATTGACGATTTCGTCGGGTTTGGAAAGTTCGCAGTTTCCGCCGTTCGCGCCTGCCAAATCGACAATCACCGAGCCGCGTTTCATCGCTTCAACTGCGGCTTGCGTAATTAGAATTGGCGCGCGTCTTCCCGGAACTTGCGCGGTAGTAATTA
This sequence comes from uncultured Pyrinomonadaceae bacterium, assembly GCA_964235785.1. Classification (GTDB taxonomy): domain Bacteria; phylum Acidobacteriota; class Blastocatellia; order Pyrinomonadales; family Pyrinomonadaceae. Next base: position 78,293 of record CAXSBF010000004.1, read on the forward strand.
TGCAATCGGTGTTTGCCGCAGATTTTGCCAGAAGCTCGCGGGCTTTTTCCATCACGTCTTCGCCGATTTCCCTGGCATAGCCGCCTTCGCCTTCGGCGTTGACGTTTTCGAGTTCGAGAAACTTTGCGCCCAAAGAGCGCACGGCTTCGCCGGCAGCCGCGCGAATATCAAAGCCTTCGACAACCGCGCCCAAACGCCTTGCAGTGGCAACTGCCTGAAGTCCGGCAACGCCCGCGCCGACAATCAAAACTTTCGCGGGCGGAATCGTTCCCGCCGCCGTCGTCATCATCGGCAGCATTCGCGGCAGTTTTTCAGTTGCCAGCAAAACGGCTTTGTAACCGGCAATCGTCGCCATCGAAGACAAAACGTCCATCGCCTGCGCCCGCGTCGTGCGCGGAATCATTTCCAGAGAAACGGCAGTCAGATTGTTTTCGATAAAGGTTTCCAGTTTTTGCGGCTCGTCGAGAGGACGCAGCAGAGCGACGACAATCGCGCCTTTTTTCAACTTTGACAAAATTTCGTTTGGCGGACGATTTATGGCGAGCAGCACATCGGCTTTGTCCGGCAATTCTTCTTGTGTAGACAAAACTTCCGCTCGGGCTTCTCGATAATCGGCATCGGTCGCACCGGCTAACGCGCCCGCGCCGGTTTCGACGAAGACTTTATTTCCTGCCGCGACGAGTTTTTTTACCGACTCAGGAACGAGAGCGACGCGAAATTCGTCCGCAGATGATTCTTTCAAGACGACGATTTGCATTTTGAAAATGGTCAAAAGGACAATTGAAACTAATAAACGCTTCCTCGCATAATGTATTACAAAACCATAGCGGCGGCAAGATTAGATAATTTGTTAAAAAGTATGTCTAAAATGTGTCTATCTGTAACTCGGTCAACAATTTAATTTCGCATTACTCTCGACACCCGCGAAAACCGAAAATAATCTGTTTCAGTTCTAGAAAATTTTATTGTCGGAGAGGAGGAAAAAGACAAAACTTTCGCTGTCGGACAAAAGAAAAAGGCAAGTTAAAAAACTTGCCTTGGACTTCGTTTTCACACGCTTTAGTTTTGTATTCCTTTAATTGCTTTATTCAAGCAATATACTAAAAAATTTGGCTCCGCAGGTAAGACTCGAACTTACAACCCTTCGGTTACACTTTACCCCAAACTTTCGTTTGAGTGTGGACTATCTTATCAACTTCCTCTTTTACAAAAAAGTTGTCGGACGCTTTTTGAGATATTATCGGTTTGGTTTCCTCAATCTCTAGTCTCTGCACGTTCCTGCTTACCATTAAACCATTCAGCAGGCTTCGCTCAGGATTACCATTCTAATTCGCATTAGCGAAGGCTTCCCTGAATTCATCCGATTTTTCAATCACAGTCGCCTGTGAAAGCTGCAACTTATTTACAGCCGAATGCTCTGCCATTGAGCTACTGCGGAAAATTCGTCCCGTGGAACGAATCTAAAGATTAAAAAGTTCTCTTTCCCTTGTCAAGCGAGATTGCAATTTTAATTTGAATGGAATTCCTTCTTGTAAATTATCCATTCGCCGCAGCGGACGATGGAATATGCGGAAACGCCATTTTTATTTGTTTAATAAACGGCGATTGTTTGCTGCGCGGCTTGACGCCTTGAAAAGCATAGCGCACGGGTGAAATCGGCAAAACATTTTCGCCGACCCATTCGGTTTGAATTGTCCGGCGCGGCGACGCGGAGCGATTGTGTCCGGCAGCGTGGAGAACTTTGGTGTCGAAAAAAACACCCGAACCAGCCGGACAACGCGCCGTCACAATTTTTTCGGGCGAAAATTTATCTCGTTCGACTTCGCGCCAAATTTCCTTTTGCGCTTCTTCGCCGGAAATTTTATGACTCGCCGGAACAAACTGCGTTCCGCCGTTTTCGCCCGCCATATCGTCTAAAGCCAAAATAGCGACGATTGTATTTGCTTCGGTAAAATCTTCAAACGGCGTATCGCGGTGAAAATTTCCGTTGCTTATGCCGTTTCCGACGCGAGCGGCTTTCGGTCTGGCAACCATCATATTAAAACTGAATTCTGAACTCGCAAACAAAACTTCAAGCACGTCTAAGAGACACGGATAACAAATCAAATCGGCAAACGCCGAATCGAAAAGCGGTAAATCGTCAATCTGCCGAATGCTGTCGCCGCATTCTTCCGCCGTTAAAATACCTTCATAATATTGCGGATTATTTTTGATATGCTCGCGCTCGAAAAAAAGTTTTCCTGCCAGATTCGGCGAAATAGAGTTTGTGTTGTTTGTAATTTTTTCTAATTCGACGCGCAAGATTTTAAGCGCCGCTGCGTCCAAAAGATTTTCGACGATAACAAAACCGTTTTCGTCGAAATCCCGCTTCAATACGTCAAATTCTTTTTTCATTGGTTTTTTCCTGAGTAGTTTTTAATTTAATTTCGTGAAAAGTTACTGCGGTTTTAGAATTAAACGAATTCGTTTTTGGATAAGTTTCCGAAAACTTTGTTAAGATTTTATAAAAATGTCATGCAAGTTTGATGTTAAATTCAGCTCTAAAAAACTTAGACCTTTTCCGCAAATGTTATGCAGCACGAACTAATTTTAATTCTAGATTTCGGCTCGCAATACACGCAGCTCATTGCGCGGCGAGTGCGCGAGCAAGGCGTTTATTGCGAGATTCAGCCGTTTCATTATTCGCTTGAGAAAATTCTTGAGCGACGACCGAAAGGCGTAATTTTATCCGGCGGTCCGAATTCGGTTTATGAAGCGGACGCGCCGAAAATTGACACTGGTTTTTATGGAAAGATAAACGCGCCGGTTTTGGGAATTTGCTATGGAATGCAGCTTCTCGCAAAAGATTTAAACGGCAATGTTCAACCTTCGGACAAGCGCGAATACGGACACGCGAAATTAAAAGTTTTGAGCGGCGAAACTGAATTGTTTCAAAGTTTGCCGTTTGACCTCGACGTTTGGATGAGCCACGGCGACCACGTTGTCGCGCTTCCCGAAGGATTTCACACGACGGCGACGACCGGCGACGTCATAACCGCGATTGAAAACACGGAAAAAAGAATTTTCGGCTTGCAGTTTCACCCGGAAGTCGCGCACACGCCTTTAGGAAAAGAAATTTTACGCAACTTTTTATTCAACGTTTGCGGCTGTCGGGGCGATTGGACGGCGGCGAGCTTTATCAAAGAAGAGATTGGAAAAATCCGTCAAACCGTCGGCGAAACAGGAAACGTCGTGTGCGGTTTGAGCGGCGGCGTTGATTCGACGGTCGCGGCGGTTCTGGTTCACGAAGCAATTGGCAACCGGCAAACCTGCATTTTCGTCAACAACGGACTTCTTCGCGCCGACGAATTTGAAACGACCCTCGAAGTTTATAAAAAGAATCTGCATTTGAACGTGCGCGGCGTTGACGCTTCTGAAGAATTTTACGCGATTTTAAAAAATGTTTCCGAACCCGAAACGAAACGTAAAAACATCGGGCGCAAATTTATCGAAGTTTTCGACCAGGAAGCAAAAAGAATCGGTGACGTAAAATATCTTGTGCAAGGCACGCTTTACCCGGACGTTATCGAATCGGTTTCGCTTCACGGCTCAAGCGTGACAATAAAATCGCATCATAACGTCGGCGGTCTGCCCGAAAAAATGAATCTGAAATTGATTGAGCCGCTTCGAGAATTATTCAAAGACGAAGTTCGTTTGATAGGAAAAGATTTAGGAATTCCCAACGAGATTTTGCAGCGCCATCCGTTTCCCGGTCCTGGAATGGCGGTGCGGATTTTAGGCGAAGTCACCGAAGAAAAAGTCAAACTTCTGCAAGCCGTCAATCGCGTTTTCGACGACGAACTCAAAAAACAAAATCTTTACAACGCGGTCTGGCAAGCATTTCCAGTTCTGCTTCCGCTCGAAACCGTCGGCGTGATGGGCGATTTTCGCACTTATGAAAAAGTCGTCGCGTTGCGGGCGATAACTTCGACTGACGGAATGACGGCGGATTGGGCGCGTCTGCCGTTTGAATTTCTGGCGAAAGTTTCTTCCCGAATAACGTCGGAAGTGCGCGGCGTCAACCGCGTTGTTTACGACATCACTTCAAAACCGCCGGGAACAATCGAGTGGGAATAAGTTATAATTTTCAAAATTATTTTTGCTTTGAGGAAACATTAAAATGTTTGAAGTTCTTAATCAGCCACAAGATGGATCAATTGGATATGTTCTAGAAGAAACTTTAGCCAATAATAAAACTAATGGTTTCGAGAATTTTTATTTCCTAATAGCTTATGCGAAACGTAGCGGTGTTGGGCGTTTGAGTCCATTTCTGAAAAAATTCCGTGATTCTGGCGGAAAAATAACTGCTGTTGTTGGAATTGATCAAAAACAAACTTCTTTTGAAGCCTTAGAAGAATTGTTGTCGGTGTCTGATGATCTATTCATATTTCACAATGAAATATTTATACGCACATTTCATCCCAAATTTTATCTTTTTGAATCGCCAAACAATCACGCTTTGATTTCAGTTGGTTCTAGCAATTTAACTGGTGGTGGACTTTACGGTAATTATGAAATTAATTCTTTACACTCATTTGATTTAGCTACTGAGGAAAGCCAAACAAAGTTTAACTCATTTATGACTACATTTAATAGTTACTCTGATTTGGGTAATGATTGTTGTAAGAAGGTTGATATTGAGTTAATACAAGAGTTACTTAATGAGGGTTACATATTCAAAGAAGAAGAACTACGGAGAAAACTTGTTTTTCAAAAACGGGCTGAGGCTAATACACCGAGAAAAATTCTATTTGGCAAAGAAAATCTTCCCGAACCACCTGCACGAACTACTTTAATAAAGAAAGAAAAAGCAGCAAAAGTTAGAAAACTTAAAGACATTAACAAAGGTTTCTGGAAAAAGTTATCTGCGAAAAATGATGTAAGTAAAACAAGTTCTCCAGGACAAATTATTATACCTAAACATTTTGTTGCGTATTTCCCACCGTTTGATGAGCCTGTTATTACTCCAAAAGGTGGAGAACAAAGTGAGACGTTCTTAAATGTTTTATTTAAAGGTGCTAATGGTCAAAATTTGTATATTGAGAACGCGAGAGCTATTTTCTATGTTCCTGCACCAGACCATCCACGACAAAATATTGATTTTAGATTTACATTTAGAAGCACAGAAATACGTGAGGTTTTGTCCCCGGACGATATTTTGGAATTTAAGCGTTCTGATGAGCCTTCTATATGGTTTGTTATACGTCAAATAAAAACAAACAATCCTGAATATAATGTAATAAGCAAAGGAAAACGATGGGATAATATTTAGATATTTTGATATATCAGCAAATAAGATTCTTTGAACGCGGTTTTAAGATTGGGAGTAAAAGTTCTTGTATATTTTCTTTGGTCAAAAGTAAATTCATATACTTTTTTATATCCTATTGATTGATAAATATTATCAAAATTTTTATTCATTTTAATTAAATCGCCTCTGAGAATTCCATCACCGACGATAATGCAATAATGTCCGTCTTTTTTTAATAATCCTTTAATGATTAAGGCATTGTTTTTGATTGAGTTATTATAATCATCTAATCCAAAACCACGATCATTATGCTTATTTCTAGAACCAAACTCCTTTTCTTGAGTTGTCTTAAAATCTAAACCTAACCAAGCCATTCTATGCTTATGATAGAGGTAATAATCATAGCTATTTAAGTAAGGCGGAGATGTTACAGCCAAATTGAATGGTGAGCCTTTCCAGTTAAAATCAGTTGAGTCAGAATTAACTACTTGAGTGGAAGTTTTTTTTGATAAGCAATTAAATTGATGCAGTCTTCTTAGCATATCATCAATTTTGATAGCTAAATGTTTTATAACATCACCCTTTTTTAAATCCTTCTTGACGGCTTTATATCTTGTGTCGCTATCTTGATTAGAAACCTTCACGATTATTGAAGATAACGCCACCTTTAGAAATTTTTTAACTTTATCGCATTGAATTTTATCAATATTAGCTGTAACTACTGCTAATTCATCTTGAATAAAAAATTCAAACCATAAATTAAGATTGGTGTGAACAGGTTTCGGATAATTTTTTTTATCTTTTATTTCGTTTTCAATGACTGACAAAATATCATGAATGATTGTTGTTTCTGGAGTTGAAAGTTCAAGAGTCTTAACTTCAGATATGAGACAAGCTAAAGGATTTATATCAATTCCTACGCTATTTCTTCCCAATAATTTACTTTCGACAAGTGTAGTTCCGCTCCCACAAAATGGATCAAGTATCCAATCACCTTCTTTAGATAGTCTCTTAATAATTTCCGCTGGAATTTGAGGAATATATTTTGCTGGGTATGGATGAAAATTATGAGTTAAATAAGAATTATTTTTGTATTTGTCCAACTCTAACGTAATTAGATTTTTTAACACGCTTACCTCAAAATCAATGTTTCTTACTTTTTCAATTTTTTAAAAACCAAAATGTAAGAATGTCCAATATTTAAATAATAATTTCTTGATGGATAACCCAAAACAACCAAAGGACGAAATTTTGTTTGGTCGTAAATACGAATATCCCAAAGAGTAAATCCTCCTGTTGTAGCGGCTTGTATAACATCTGAATGAAAGTTAACCATTGGAACTTCATTTTTTAAATCTCTATAATCTTTAACCACCCAAACAGCATAAGAGTTACTCTTTAGAACATCGAAAGTGTCCCGAAAAATCTGAACTAAGGTGTCCAAGAATTCAGAGTAAGATAAATTACCTAAATCTGCTTCATGTCGAGAATAAGGTTGAGGATTAGCGATAACATTTAATTCTGAATGTTCTCGCCATTTGTAAGCAAAAGCCCCTTTTACAGTTTTTAACAATGTGGCATAAGGCGGACTTGTAATTATAAAATTAACAGAATCATTTGGAATATGCTTTTTCAAATTACGCACATCATCACAAATAACTTTATGATTTTCTCGATCTTTAATATCTTTTAAAGCTAAAGTTGCGAACTCTGGGCTCAACTCAATTCCGACAGATTTTCTATTTAACGACTCAGCAACCTCAGTTGTCGTTCCCACACCTAAAAAAGGATCTAAAACTAAATCACCTTTTTTGGTATAAATTTTTATTTGTGATTCTACTAATGAAGCAGGAAAAGCCGCGCCATGTAGTCTTTGCTTTTCTGTTCTTTTGCCATTATATTGTTCAACACTTTTGCTTAGTGAAGCCCAGTCGCTTCCCGTTAAATCGTTGAGTTTATTTTGCCGACGATCTTTTTTCTTACCAAAGCACTCTTTACACAACGCTAATTCCGCTCGCTGAGTATTAGTCGGAGCATTAGTTGAAGTTTTACACAAAGAACATTCAAAGTTATTAGATTTATTAGAAGTTTTAGCTTCTTCTATACTATTAGATTCTTGTCTCCAGACTTCTTCTTTACTCATTAAAATTGTATCTACAAAAGGAAATATTCGGATGTTCATTTTTAACACATTTTCTTCTGTTACCCAAAAGTTCAACACTATCTTCTAGTTAAATACAAACTTAAATAATGATAAATACATTCAAAGTAAAAGTTTTAATTTATTCAAAACTTCTTCAACCACCGAATCAGGAAATTTAGCAATAAATTCAATATTTCCTTCAATTCGATTTTTCTCGTTTGCGTCTAATGATGAAAAATATAATCTATAGTTTAACAAATTAGCTTTGAAATAAATTTATAACAAGGGGAGATTTTGTATGAAATACCGTCAATTGGGCGACAGCGATTTGCAGGTTTCGGAAATTAGTTTGGGTTCGTGGCTGACATATTCCGGCGGCGTCGAACGCGACGCGGCGGTGGCGTGCGTCGAAAAGGCGTTTGAAGTCGGCATTAATTTTATTGACACATCGAACATTTACGGCAAAGGAATTGCCGAAACATTTTTGGGCGAAGTTTTGCAAAATCGTCCGCGCGATTCTTACGTTTTGGCGACGAAACTTTTCTTTCCGATGACCGAAACCGATTTCGGTTTGTCGCGCGTGCAGGTTCATAAACAATTGAACGATTCGCTGAAAAGATTGAAAACCGATTACGTAGATTTGTATCAATGTCATCGTTATGACGAAAACACGCCGCTTGAAGAGACGATGATTGCTCTGTCGGAAATCGTGCAGGAAGGAAAGGCGCGTTATATCGGTTTTAGCGAATGGAACGCCGAGCAAATCAAAGCCGCGATAGAGATGACCGGAGTTGAAAAATTCGTGTCGAGCCAGCCGCAGTATTCGATGTTGTGGCGTGAGCCGGAAGCCGAGATTTTTCCTTTGTGCGCTGACAACGGCATCGGTCAAATTGTTTGGTCGCCGCTCGGACAAGGCGTTTTGACCGGAAAATATAAAATCGGTCAGCCGATTCCGCAAGATTCACGCGCGGCAAACGACAAAATGAATGTTTTTATTGACCGTTTGATGACTGACGAAATTCTAACGGCGGTCGAGAAATTAAAACCGATTGCGGCGAGCGAGAATCTTTCGACGGCGCAACTCGCGCTGGCTTGGGTTTTGCGCGACGAGAGAGTTTCTTCGGCGATTATCGGCGCCACAAAGCCTGAACAAGTTGCAGACAACGCGGCGGCTTCGGGAGTAAAACTTTCGGCGGAAACATTGGCGGCGATTGATAAAATACTCGGTTCTATTTCAATGACCGAATAATCAATTTCGACTCGAAACCGGTTGTTAAAAAAATTCGTCGAGCAGCCGGTAGAAATGCAATTTTTGTAAATCCGGCTCGATACCGTAGATTTCAAAAACATTTTCCGTCCAATTCTCGCCGAAATTATCCAAAATGCTTCTCGTCAAAAGCGCGAGGTCTTGATACCTGTCGGCAACGCCCGCGTTTCCCCAATCAACAAATCCACTCAACTCTCCGTCTTTAAGAATTACGTTCGGCACGCAGTAATCGCCGTGCGTGAAGACCAAATCTTCGTTGGCAGGCTTAGTTTTGATGAGTTCCTGAAATAAATCTTCGGCGGCTTTCCCTTGCCGTTCTTCGTCAAAGTCGGTTTCCTCGACCAAACCTTTCAACATTCTTTCTTTGACGAGTTCGATTTTATAATCGAGCTGCTCGTCAAACGGACAATCTTCAATCGACAATGCGTGAATTGTTTTTAGTCCACTGACAAGTTGTTCGATTATTAACGGAATATCTTTTTTCGAGAAATCATCGTTCGCGGGCGTGCCGGAAATTTCGGAAAGCAAAAGGTAATCTGTGTTTTCCGTTTCGCAAAACAGCAAAATCTTTGGAACGGGCAGCCGATTTTCCAGCCAATCCAACTTCATCTTTTCCTGCAAAAGAGAAAATCCGGGAATGCGCGTAGACGTTTTCAAATAAAGCGAATTTTTATCCGGCGCGTCGAGACGGAAAACCTTCGACGGCGAAAGCCCGAGATGAATCTGCCGCCAGGCGTAACCGGAAACCGCTTGCGCCAAATTCGTCGGTAAGTTTTTTTGTATATTTTCAACGCTCATTCGGTTTCGGTTGCCTGTTTTAGTTCTGCGAAAAGTTTTGCTAAATCGCCTAATTGATAATGCGCGTTGAGTCCGCTCGGATTCGGCAGCAGCCAGATTTTGGTCGTGCCGATTTTTTCGGTTTGTAAACCGAGTTTCGCTTTCGGTTGATTAAATGCCGTCCGATACGCGCCGATTCCGAGAACGGCGAGCGTTTGCGGTTTGAATTTTTCGATTTTCCTGACGACGAGTTTGCCGCCTGCAATATATTCTTCGGTTGTCAATTCATCCGCTCTCGCGGTCGTTCGTTTGCAGAACGACGTGATACCAAAACCGTTTTCGAGAAGTTCGTGTTCTTCGGACGGATGCAAAACGCGGTCGCTGAAACCGCCGAGATGCAGGGCTTTCCAGAAACGATTTCCGGGTTTGGCAAAGTGAAAGCCGGTCGCGCCCGACCAGATGCCGGGATTGATGCCGCAAAATAAAACCTTCAAATTATAATCAATCAAATCTTCGGTCGTGCGATTCGGCGCGTCACGCAAATCTTCTTTGGTCGGTTTGAAGTTTTTCATTTTTCAATCATACAAAATACGGAAGAAAATTAGCCACAGAGTTCACAGAGAACACAGAGTAAAATTTTTCTTTCTCTCTGTGTTCTCTGTGAACTCTGTGGCTAATTTTTTTGTGATAAACTCGCAAACAATGCCGGAAAATCCGCAACCAATCGTCGAATTTCGCCGTGTCAATTTTGAAATCGGCGGCGCGAAGATTCTCGATGATTTGAATCTGCAAATCTTCAAAGGCGAAACGCTGGTTTTGCTCGGCGAATCCGGCTGCGGCAAGACGACGACGCTCAAACTCATCAATCGTCTGATTGAGCCGACGAGCGGCGAAGTTTTTGTCGAAGGTAAATCAACCAAAGATTGGAATGCGATAAATTTGCGCCGCCGCATCGGTTACGTTTTGCAGGAAGCCGGACTTTTTCCGCATTTTACCGTCGCCGAAAACGTCGCGCTCGTGCCGGATTTAGAGAATTGGAAGGAAGATAAGAAATCGGCGAGAACAGCGGAAATGCTCGAACTCGTCGGACTTTCGACGCAAAAATTCGCCGATAGATTCCCGTCGGAACTTTCCGGCGGTCAACGCCAGCGAGTCGGCGTCGCGCGCGCTCTCGCGGCAAATCCCGGTTTGCTTCTTCTGGACGAACCGTTCGGCGCGTTGGACGCAATCACCCGGACAAATCTGCAAAAGGAATTTGCGCGGCTGGTAAAAGAGCTGAACAAAACTGCGGTTTTCGTAACGCACGATTTGCACGAAGCGTTTGTTTTGGGAACGCGAATTTGTTTGATGGACAAAGGCAGAATCGTTTTGAACGCGACGCCGGAAGATTTTCGGGAATCGAATTTGCCGCTTGTGCGCGAATATTTGGAAACGCTGGTGATTTAGCCACGAACAGACACGAAATGCCACGAAAAAAGAAAATGAATTTAGTCTTTTGTTCGTGTTCTTTCGTGTTTGTTCGTGGCAAAAATAAATGAATTTCTTTGAGTTTCTTCAACAAAATTGGTCTGAACTTATCGCCTTGACGCGCGAGCATCTTTTTCTCGTTTTCGTTTCGACTCTGTTTGCCGTTTTAATCGGCGTGCCGCTCGGCATTTTGCTGACGCGCTTCAAATCTCTGCAAACGCCGATTCTCGGAATTGCGAATGTAATGCAGACGATTCCGAGTCTTGCGCTGTTCGGTTTGCTGATTCCGCTGCCGTTTATCGGCGGCATCGGCGCGAAAACGGCGATTATCGCGCTGACGCTTTATTCTTTTTTGCCGGTAATTCGCAACACTGTAACGGGAATTTCCGGCGTTGACCAGAAGGTTAAAGAAGCGGCGACGGCGATGGGAATGACCGATTGGCAGATTTTGAAAATGGTCGAATTGCCGCTTGCCGCGCCGGTGATTTTAACCGGCATTCGCGTCGCCGTCGTGATTGCGGTCGGTGTGGCGACGATTGCGGCGGCGGTCGGCGCGGGCGGTCTCGGAACTTACATTTTTCGCGGACTCAGGCAAAACGATAATAATTTGCTGCTGGCAGGCGCGATTTCGTCAGCGGTTCTCGCGCTTTTTGCAGATTTCGCGCTCGGACAAATTGAAAAATTGTTTGCGCCGATTCGTGCCGGAAATCAGTTGTCCGCAAAAAGACGGAAATTTATTTTAATCGGCGCGGCGGTTTTAGCGACGATTTTGCTCGGCTTCGGTTTTATTTCAAATATCAAACCGCGAGATTCCGACTCGAAAAATGTTTCCGAAACTGAACGGCAAAAAATCGTCGTCGGCTCGAAGGATTTTACCGAATCGCTAATTTTGGCGGAAATTCTGGCGCAGATTTTAGAGAAAAAAGGAATTACCGTCGAGCGAAAATTTGAACTCGGTGGAAATCTCGCGCACGACGCGCTTCTCGCCGGTCAAATCGACGTTTATCCGGAATATACCGGCACGGCTTTTACCGCGATTCTCAAACACGCGCCCATCACAAACCCGGAAGAAGTTTATAATCAAACAAAAAACGAATACGCCGAAAAGTTTAATCTCGCATTGAGTCCGTCGCTCGGTTTTTCAAACGATTTTGCAATCCTGGTGCGCGGAAAAGTGGCGCGGGAATTAAAGTTGAAAACGATTTCCGATGCCGTGCCGTTTGCAAAAAACTGGCAAGCCGGCTTCGGTCAGGATTTTATGTCGCGTGCCGACGGTTATGCGGGTTTTGCAAATGCGTATAATTTTAATTTCTCGAAACAGCCGCGCGAAATGGATTTGTCTCTGACATATCGCGCATTGGCTGCCGGACAAGTCGATTTGATTGCGGGAAATTCGACCGACGGTTTGATTCAAGCGCTCGACCTTTTCCAACTCGCTGACGACAAACGTTATTTTCCTCCGTATCAAGCCGTGTTTATTGCCCGACAGCAACGTTTAGAATCGTTGAAGGGAACTTTTGAAAAGCTGCGCGATGCAATCTCGACCGAAGAAATGCGTCGCCTTAATTATGAAGTTGACGGCAACAAACGCGCGCCGAAAAACGGGGCGAGCGATTGGCTAAAAACGAAAGATTTTTAAGTATAAGAACTTTTCAAACTTGCCGACTAAGGAAAATAGCAACTTTAGTTGTTAGATTCTCCTATAATCCTCCGTGCCATTGCTTATTTTATACAAATAGTGTATTCTATAAAAGTTAATTCCTTCTCTTGTGTATCAACGGTAGCGTTTTGGATAGTTCGAGATTAGGTTCGTTTATAACTAATAGAAGCCATTTGACCGCAAGCCTTCGCTAGCAACCGTTTCCGCTGAAGTCCACTTCGTTAATAACTTCTTTTGACGCTCCTTACGAGGAGAGAGGATTTTTATGTCTACTAAACTTTACGTCGGTAATTTATCATTTAATACATCAAACGAAGATTTACAGGAACTTTTCGGTCAAGCCGGAACGGTTGAATCTGTGAATATTGTCGAAGACCGCGACACCGGACGCTCACGCGGATTCGGATTTGTCGAAATGTCGAGCAAAGAAGAAGCTACGGCTGCTATTGAGCAGTTAAACGGCAAGGAAATTGACGGACGCAGCTTGACCGTCAACGAAGCCAGACCGCGCGAAGAACGCAGCGGTGGCGGCGGCGGCGGCGGAAATCGTGGCGGCGGTGGTGGTCGCGGCGGCTATGGCGGCGGCGGTGGTCGCAGCGGCGGCGGCGGCGGTGGTTATGGCGGTGGCGGCGGTGGCGGCGGTTCACGCTGGTAATTTTTCCGCGCTGATTTTTCAGACTAAGCGGCTTCGACAAGTTACTTGTTAGCTGTCGAAGCCGCTTAAACATTATTTAGAAATAGTTTCCTGAATAAACCCAAGTTGCTAGTTGTTAATGAAACGGCGTTAAAATGCTGATTTGTTGAGATTCGTGAGGATTGTTTAGGATTTTAGAAAATTTTGTCTTAATCCGGTCTTAGAGAATCGTAACAATTCAGTGTTCTGCATTTTGATTTCAGATATTACGCGCTGCATTTAGCACATTAGATTAGATAAAAGATTTTTCGCTCTCGATTCGTCGATTGAGCAAAGCAACAAGGATTTTAATGGATTTTAAAGAATTAGGCTTGCAGTCAGCGCTTTTGCGCGTGTGCGAGTCGGTCGGTTTTACAACGCCGACACCAATACAAGAACAAGCGATTCCCATGATTTTAGAAGGCTCGGACATAATTGCCTGCGCCGAAACGGGAACGGGAAAGACGGCGGCATTTTTGCTTCCGTTGATTCAAACTCTGACGGAAAACAAAACAAACGGCGTTGCCGTTTTAGTGCTTGCGCCGACACGCGAGCTTGCAACGCAGATTGAAGCGACTTGCAGACAATTCGCGCCCAAGAAATTACGCTGTGTCGCGCTTATCGGCGGCGCCGGTTACAAACATCAAATTGACGGTTTGCGCGGAGCAAACATAATTGTGGCGACGCCGGGACGCTTGATGGATTTTATGCAGCGCGGCGCGATTGATTTTACAAAATTGCAGACGCTGGTTTTAGACGAAGCCGACCGAATGCTCGATATGGGATTTTTGCCCGCAATCAAACGCATTCTGGCAGCTATTCCGAAGGAACGTCAAACGCTCTTTTTCTCGGCGACAATCACGGCGGAAGTTGGCAGACTCGCAAATTCGATGATGAACAGCGAGCCGAAATATATCGAAGTCAGCCCGAACGGAAAGCCTGCCGAATTGATTGAACAGACGGCGTATCCGGTTGCGGCGCAATCGAAAATGGTTTTATTGCTCGATTTGCTCGAACGTGAAAAGTTTGAAAAAGTTCTGGTTTTTACGCGCACAAGGCGCGGCGCAGACCGTCTGTCGCACATTCTCGAAGCGCGCTCGCACAAAGCGACGCGGATTCACGGCGACCGTTCGCAATCGCAGCGCGAAGTCGCGCTCCGTAATTTCAAGTCGGGCAAAATGCGCGTTTTAGTCGCAACCGACGTTGCCGCTCGCGGGATTGATATTGATTCGGTTTCGCATGTCATCAATTACGACGTGCCGGATGTGGCGGAAGATTACGTCCACCGAATCGGGCGCACGGGTCGCGCCGGACACAAAGGTCGCGCTATCACGCTCGTGTCGCCGAGCGAAGAATTAAATATGCGAACGATTGAACGTCTGACCGGACAAAAAGTCGAGCGCGTTTTACTGCCGGATTTCGGCGGCGTTCTGCCGATTTTCGAGAAACCGAAAAAGGCGTTTCGTTCCTTGTCAAAAGGGCGAAATCGGTCTTTTCGTTCAAGATAATTAAATAAAATAGGAGATATATTTTATGGTTATGGAAAAGAAAAAATTTGCAGTTGATGAAAAAACCGAAGTATTTTGTTCTTCTTGCGATACCGAGCAAAATCACACGATTTTAACGGTTACCAAACAAGGGCGAATAACCAAATTGTCCTGTGATGCCTGCACGACGACCAGCACCTTTAAAAGCGGCGTCAAAACATCGACCGGAATGACGGGCAAAGCCGGAAGCGTATATGACCGAACGCGCAAATACCGCAAAGGACAAGCGATGACGCATTCGACCTTTGGTCAGGGCGAAGTAATGGCGGTTATTGAGCCGCAAAAAATCGACGTGCTGTTCGGCGACCAGGTGCGTCGCCTGATTCACGCGCAGGCTTAATACTGCGATTTTCATAAACCAACCGATAATTTAGGTAAATGAGTGCGTCGGTCGTATTCTTTCGCGCTTTCTAAAACCTTTAAGGTTGGTGTGATTAATTTCAAAATAAAATATAAAAAAGGCGATTCAAAATTTTGAATCGCCTTTTTCTTTCTTATTAACTCAATTTCTACCTTCTTTTACCACCGAAAAGCAGACCTAAAACCAGACCGACTGCCGCTGAAATCAAAATCGTCTGTCCGGGTTTTTGACGCGCATATTCCTTGGCGTCTTCAACCAATTCCTTCGGGTCTTTTTGCTGCAATTCCTTGAATTTATCGGTTGCGACGGTAAATTGTTCGTTCGCGTAATCTTTCGCTTTGGTCGCCGCGTCCTGCAATTTTTGCCCGTATTCCTGCGCCTGCACTTTGAAATCGTCCATATATTCGTTCGCCGATTTATCCGCGCCGTTAGTAACGTCCTTTTTTATCAAACCTTGTTCGTTGCTTGTTGTTTCTGACATTTTTCTCAATCTCCTTTTTTGAATTTACAAAATTAACCGAGCTAAAACTTTTTTTTCGACGGTTCGCGTTTTGATGCCGTTTTGCTCTGCCAAGTTGATACGGATTTTCTAAAGAAAAAGTTCACAAGCGGTTCTTGACAAGATTTAATTCAAATGAGAAAGTAAGTAAGCACTTACTAATAGGAGTTTTTGACAAATATTTGATACGAGAAATAGAAAAAACAGAAGCGGCAACCGGCAGAATGTCGGGCGACGCGCGTCGTTCGCAAATTCTGCAAGTCGCCATCGGATTGTTTTCAAAAAAAGGATTCAGCGGCACGACGACTAAGGAAATCGCGCGCGTCGCGGGCGTGTCGGAAGCAATGGTTTTTCGTCATTTCGCTACTAAAAGCGAGCTTTATCACGCTATTCTCGATTACAAAGCGTGCGAGGGCGGAAACCCGAATCCGTTTGAATGGACTGCCGACGCGATGTTGGAAAAGGACGACGCGGAAGTTTTTTATCGTTTGCTGCTCAACGCGCTGAACCGTCACGAGCAGGACCCGGAATTTATGCGGCTTTTGTTTCATTCCGCGCTCGAAGAACACGAGCTTGCCGATATGTTCGTTCGGTCAAATATCGTGCCGATGTATGAATTCTTGAGCGAGTATATTTTAAAGCGGCAAAAAGACGGCGCGATTCGCTCGGACATCGAGCCGCGTGTTATTATTCGCGCCTTTGTCGGAATGATGATTCATCATTCGTTAAATAATACCCTGTGGGACACGAAGCGGCGATTGCTGGATATTTCCAACGAAAAAGCGGCGCGGTCGTTTGCGGAAATTTTACTGAACGGAATAAAGAAGTAGTTTTCCGCAAAGGTGCAAAGATAAAAATAATGAAACGGATAAAAATCATACTTTTAGCAATTTTAATCGCATCGTTCGGTTTAGGAATAGCGGCGTGCCGCGGTTCTAAAGCGGCAAACGCTAACACCGCAAACGCCAATTCCGCGCCGCAAATTGTTGACGTAAAAACGGCGCAGGCGATTGTGCAAAATATGCCGACGTATTTTGAAGCGACCGGAACTCTGGCGAGCGACGCTTCGACCGATGTCGCGCCGACCGTCGGCGGAAAAATTACGGCGGTTAATTTCGACCTCGGAAGCTATGTGCAGAAAGGCTCAGTTTTAATTCAATTGGATGACCGCGACGCCAGAATCAGGCTTGAACAGGCGAACGCGACGGTCGCGCAGGCGCAATCAAGCGTCAATCAAGCAAATGCGGCGGTCGAAGCGGCACGCGCAAACGTGCGACAAACGCAATCGCGTTTAGGCATCACCGAAGGCTCTGCTTTTGATATTGAAACATTTTCGCAAGTTCGCGCGACAAAAGCGCAACTCGATTTAGCCGAGAAAGAATTAGGACGAGCCGAACGGCTGCTCGAAACAGGCGACATTGCCAGAACGATTTACGACCAGCGCAAATCGCAGCGCGACCAATTCCGGGCGCAGCTCGACGAAGCGCGTTCGACCGCCGCCGTCGCGGTTTCGGCAATCAGAACGGCGCAATCGCAGGTTGATACGGCACTTGCGGCGGTTCGTACTGCACAAGCTGCGGCAGATTCGGCGCGAACACAAGTGGCAACGGCTCAAAAAGCAATCGCCGACACGACGGTTTATGCGCCGATTAGCGGATTTGTTGCCGAAAGAATCGCCGACGTCGGCGAATTTGCTTCGACCAGCAGTAAAGTGGCGACGATTGTTCGCACGTCGGTTTTGCGTCTGCGGATTGACGTTCCCGAACAATCAATCGGACAGGTTAAAAACGGTCAGGCAATTTCCCTGCAAACGAGCGCGTTTCCCGACCGAAATTTTGCCGGCACGGTCGTCAGAGTTTCGCCGAACCTAAACGCGACTTCGAGAACTTTAATTGTCGAAGCCGAAGTGGAAAACAGCGGCGGATTATTGAAACCCGGTCAATTTGCAACGGTCAGAATCACGCAATCGACGCCGAAGCCGACAGTGATGATTCCGGCTTCGGCAGTCAAAGTTGACGGCGAAACAAACAAGGTTTTCGTCATCAAAGAAGGTCGCGCACAGGAACGCATCGTCAAAACCGGCGTTTTGGAAAACGATTTAATCGAAATCCAACAAGGCGTCCAGGAAAACGAATCGGTCGCAATTGGTAATTTGAATCAAGTTTATGATGGAGTTTCCGTCAGGCAATGAGTTCAAAGTTCAAGGTTCAAAGTTCAAAGTTTGCCGGATTGAAATTACTTTGGACATTAGATTGCGGAATAACCTTGAACTTTGAACTTTGAACTTTGAACTTAAAAGATTATGCAGTGGTTAGCAGAAATTTGTGTAAAGCGTCCGGTGTTTGCGACGATGTTGATTTTGTCGCTCGTCGTGGTTGGCGCGTTTTCGTTTTTCAGTTTGGGCGTCGACCTTTTTCCGAAGATTGACTTTCCGACGATTACGATTACGGTGATTAATCCGGGCGCGTCGCCGGAAGAAATCGAAACCGAAGTTACGGAGAAAATCGAGGAAGCGGTCAATACGATCAGCGGAATTGACGAGCTGCGTTCGACTTCGCTCGAAGGCGTCAGTCAGGTTTTCGTCGTGTTCGTTCTGGAAAAAGACGTGAATGTCGCGGCGCAGGAAGTCGAAAACCGCGTTCAGACCGTGATTCCGAATCTGCCGGAAACCGCCGAGCAGCCGACCGTGCAGAAACTCGATACGGACGCCGCGCCGGTTTTGCGTATCGCCGTTTCCGCGCCGACTTCCCTGCGCGATGTCACGGAAGTCGCCAAAACTAAAATCAAAGAGCGCATCGAATCAATCAACGGCGTCGGACAGGTTTCGATTGTCGGCGGGCGCGAGCGGCAAATTAACGTCTGGGTTGACCCGGACAAAATGCGTTCTTACAGCGTGACGGCGGGCGAAATTTCAGCCGCCTTAAAAACGCAGAACGCCGAATTTCCGAGCGGCAGGCTCGACGAAGGCGCGACTGAAACGAGCGTCCGGACAGTCGGAAAAATTCAGAAGCCTGAACAATTTGCCGATGTCGTCGTCGCCACACGCGGCGGTTACGCGGTCAAAGTCAAAGATTTGGGTTATGTCGAAGACGGCGCGGAAGAGCTTCGCACCGAAGCGCGGCTCAACGGTCAGCCTGCCGTCACTTTGATTGTTTCAAAACAATCGGGTCAAAACACGGTCGCCGTCGCCCGCGAGCTAAAAGCTAAATTGAAGGAAATCGAACCGTCGCTGCCGAAGGGTTATCGAATGCAGATTATCGGCGACAACTCGATTTTTATTGAAAATTCGCTGCATTCAATTGAAGAACATCTCATCGTCGGCGGACTTCTGGCGGCAGTCGTCGTATTTTTGTTTTTGTGGAATTTCCGCACGACTTTGATTGCGGCGCTGGCAATTCCGACTTCGATTATCTCGACGTTCGCGCTGATGTATGCGATGAGCTACACGCTCAATCAAATCACGATGCTCAGCTTGACGCTAATGGTCGGCATCGTCATCGACGACGCGATTGTCGTTCTTGAAAACATCTATCGGTTTGTCGAAGAAAAGGGAATGGATCCGTTTCAGGCGGCGATTGAAGGCACGCGCGAAATCGGAATTGCGGTTCTGGCGACGACGCTTTCGCTGATGGCGGTATTTGTTCCAATCGGTTTTATGCAGGGCATCGTCGGGCGTTTTATGTCGTCGTTCGGTTTGACGGCTTCGTTTGCGATTGGCGTTTCCTTGATTGTTTCCTTCACTTTAACGCCGATGCTCGCGGCGCGGCTGATTCGGCGCAAAGACGCAAAAGAAGACCCGACAAATATCTACGACGACATCGCAGAAGATAAAGGCGAGGCTTACGCTTCGACCAATGTGGCGCAAAACGCCGCGATCCAGGAAATCAAAGGCGACGGAATGCTCGA
This sequence comes from uncultured Pyrinomonadaceae bacterium, assembly GCA_964235785.1. GTDB lineage: Bacteria > Acidobacteriota > Blastocatellia > Pyrinomonadales > Pyrinomonadaceae. Next base: position 97,883 of record CAXSBF010000004.1, read on the forward strand.
AGGTTCGCAGCGCGATAAACCTGTCGTGCCGGACAAACCGAAGAGGCGAAAAAACAGTAAAGAAGCCGGTTTTTATAAATATATTGACCACACATACACCTGGCTTTTGAGATTTTCGATGGCGCATCGCTGGTTGATTATTGTGTTGTGCGCGCTGGTTTTCTTGAGCATTGTCCCGCTGTTTATGTTCGTCGGCAAAAACTTTCTGCCGACCGATGACCAATCGCAGTTCGAGATTTCGATTCGCGCCCCGGAAGGTTACAGTCTGCCGTCGACTTCCGCGCTGTTTGAAAGAATTGCGACCGACGTTCGCAAAATTGAAGGCGTGAGCGATACTTTGACGACCATCGGCGGCGGACAGCAGCAAATCGTCAACAACGGCACGATTTACGTTCGCCTTTCCGATGTTGGCGAACGCTCGAAATCGCAGGAGCAGTTGATGGTCGCGGCACGTGAACTTTTGAAAAGTTATCCGCCGGAACTCAGAACCGGCGTGCAGCCCGTTCAGGCTTTTTCGGGCGGCGGTTTTCGCAACGCGAATGTGCAGTTTCTTTTTTCAGGACCGGATTTGAAGGTTCTCGAAGAAAATTCCGCCAAGCTGCTCGAAAAAATGAAGACGATTCCTGACGCGGTTGACGTTGACTCGACTTTAATCAGCGGCAAACCCGAAGTTCGCCTGACGGTTGACCGCGATACAGCAGCCGATTTGGGCGTCAGCGTCGGCGCGATTTCGCAAGCCTTGAACACGCTGGTTGCGGGAACCGAAGCGACGACTTTTAATCAGGGAACAGACCAATACGAAGTTCGGGTGCGCGCCATCAATCAATACCGCACGGATGTCGAAGGCTTAAAACGTCTGATTGTGCCGTCAACCAAAGTCGGCTTCGTTTCGCTAGACCGCGTAGTCAAAGTCAGCAACGGAACGGGACCGAGTTCCGTTGACCGTCTGAATCGGCAGCGACAAGTGACGCTTCTGGCGAATACAAAACCGGGCGGTTCGGCGACGAGCATCACGGCTGAGATTGACAAATTCGTCAAAGAATTGAGCTTGCCAGCCGGTTATACGACAGGTTATGTCGGACAATCGAAGGAACTCGGCAAATCGCTTTTCTATTTCGCGCTGGCGATTGCCTTGTCGTTTATTTTTATGTATATCGTGCTGGCAGCGCAGTTTGAATCGTTTATACATCCGGTAACGATTCTGCTGACCTTGCCGCTCTCGATTCCGTTCGGGATTCTCAGCCTTCTGGCGACCGGACAAACCGTGAATATATTTTCGGGTTTGGGTTTGCTGCTGCTGTTCGGGGTCGTCAAGAAAAACGCGATTCTTCAGATCGATCACACAAACGGTCTGCGGGCAAAAGGAATGAGCCGCTACGACGCGATTATTCAGGCGAACCGCGACCGGCTTCGACCGATTCTGATGACGACCATCGCGCTCGTCGCCGGTATGCTTCCACTTGTTTTCTCAAGCGGCGCGGGCGCGGGAACGAATCGCTCGATCGGCGTTCTGGTCGTCGGCGGACAAAGTTTGTGTCTGCTCTTGACGCTGCTGGCAGTTCCGGTTTTTTACTCGCTGTTCGACGATTTGAGCGAATTTGGAATTTTTCGCCGTCTCAGCGGTTTGTCGCAAAAAGTGTTCGGTGGTTTCAAACGCAAACTTTCGACGGCGACAAGTTCTATTTTTACTAAACAATCATAATTTTGATATGAACAGGCAATTATTTTTAGCAATTATTTTTACGCTTTTTATAAATTTCGGCGCGGCGAGAGCGCAGGAAGTGACCGCTTCGCCGACTCCGGCAGCGACTCCGATTCCTGCGCCGACCGTTATTACACAAACGGAAACGAATGTTGAAACCAGGAATAACGCAGCGGACAAATTGAAGGCGGTTGACGATAAACAAAACGTGCAGCCGGAAAACTTAAAGGACGTTCCGCGCATTGCGCCGAATTACGAATCCGACGATAAAAGTCTGCCGGATCTAGGACTCGTTGGCGTCGATATGATGCAGCAAAAACCGCTTTCGCTTAAAGAAGCGATTACGTTGGCGCTGGAAAACAACAAAGACATCGAAGTTTCGCGCCAAAACGTGCGGCTCGCCGAGTTTGATTTAACTATCGGCGAAGGTTTTTACGAGCCGCGATTTTCGGGAAATACGCAGTATGAACGCGCGACGCTTCCGAATGTCAGCATTTTCAGCACGAACAAAACGACGACGAACAGCTCGATTGTCGGCAACGCGCGGTATCAAGGTTTTATAAAGAAATACGGCACGCTTTATTCGGCGGAATTTAACAACACGCGCGTCGGCACAAACAATCCGATTTCGATTCTGAGTCCGCAATATAATTCCGGTTTGACTTTCAGCCTAACGCAGCCGCTTCTGCGCGGGCGCAGATTCGACAGCCAGCGGCGCGTTATTGAAATCGCCAAACGCAATCTTTCTTTGACTGACACGCAATTCCGGCAACGCTCGATTGAAATTATCGCCGGTGTCCAACGCGCTTACTGGGATTTGGCTTATACTTTGCGAAATCTGCAAGTTCAGCGCGACGGCGTGCGCGACGCTAAAGACCAACTCGTGCATAACAAACGCCTGGTCGAAGAAGGACAGCTCGCGCCGGTCGATATTATCGCGGCGGAAACCCAAGTGGCGAATTTCGAGCAGAATGTTTATATCGCGCTCGAAGATGTCAGCCGCGCCGAAAATAATCTTAAAAATTTGATTGCTCAAAACCGCAGTGATTCGCTCTGGACGGCTTCAATCGTTCCGACCGATTCGGTTGATTTGGACGCGCCGCGCACGACTTTGCCCGAAGCGCTGGATTTGGCTTTGCAAAACCGCCCTGAAATAGAACTCAACAAAGTCGCTTCGGACATCAACGAGATTGACCGCCGTTTTTACCGCGAGCAGACGAAACCGCAAGTGGATTTGGTTGCAAGTTATACGACTTCGGGAATCGGCGGAACTCAAAATGAAAATTTTCGCAGTCCGTTCGTTACGGTTTGTGACGCGAATCTGCAAAACGCGCAAGATTATCAAAGTTGTCTGATACGCCAGCAAGCGCAAGCCGCGCAGCAGCAAACATTTTTGCAGGGCATCGGCGGCGGAGCTTCAACGGTAACCGATATTTTCGCCAATCGTTACCCGACATTTCGCGCGGGCGTGCAGTTCAACATTCCGCTCGGAAACAAAACGGCGAAGGCGCAGTTGGGACGCTCTTTAGTTGAAGGCGAAAGAATAAAAACGCAGCGCGAGCAAGTCGAGCAAAACATTCAGGTCGATGTCAGAAACTCTCTGCAAGCGGTCAGAACATCCGAAGCGCGTCTGCGTTCGGCAGCGATTTCACGCGAAAACAGCGAAAAGCAATACGCTTCCGAACAAAGAAAGCTCGACGCCGGACAATCGAATATCTATCAGGTTTTAGACCGCCAGACGGCTTTGACGACGGCACGCAGCGCAGAACTTCGCGCTCAAACCGAACTCAACAAAGCGATTGCCGATTTGCAGCGGGCGACGGGAAATTCGCTGAAGGCAAACAACATCGTATCGCGTTTGAGAAGATAAAAGTTCAAAGTTCAAAGTTCAAGGTTCAATTAGCCTTTGACTTTGAACTTTGAACTTTGAACTTGTCAGTGCAGCCGCATCGCTATAATCTTTAATCAATGAAAGAAATAAATGTCATCGGCGGCGGTCTTGCCGGAGTCGAAGCGGCGTGGCAGGCAGCTGAAAACGGCGCGAAAGTCAAACTATTTGAAATGCGTCCCGTCCAACAGACGCCCGCGCACCGGACGGAAAAACTGGCGGAAATCGTTTGCTCGAACTCTCTGAAATCCGACGAAATCGGAAGCGCGCCGTATCTTTTGAAGGAAGAACTCAGGCGCGGAAATTCGCTTGTGATGAAAGCCGCCGAAGCGACGAAAGTTCCGGCAGGCGCGGCGCTCGCGGTTGACAGAGGTAAGTTTTCCGATTACATCACGGAAAAAATTGAAAATCATCCGAACATTGCTTTGATTCGTGAAGAAGTTAAGACGATTCCCAACGACGAAATTACAATTATCGCCACAGGTCCGCTAACGTCCGAGGCTTTGACCGCAGAAATTATGCGGCTGACGGGCGACGACCAGCTTTATTTTTATGACGCGATTGCGCCGATTGTCGCGGCTGATTCGATTGATATGAGCGTCGCTTTTAAAGCCGCGCGTTACGGCAAAGGCGGCGACGATTACATCAATTGCCCGTTCGATAGAGAGCAATACGAAACATTTTATAATGCGCTCGTCGAAGCCAAATCAGTTCCGCTCAAAAGATTTGAAGACACAAAATGGTTTGAAGCGTGTCTGCCGATTGAAGAACTTGCCCGGCGCGGCGTTGACACTTTGCGTTTCGGCTGTATGAAGCCGAAAGGTTTGCCGACGCCAAAGACCGGGCGCGAGCCTTACGCCGCCGTTCAGCTTCGCCAGGAAAATTTGATGGCTGACGCTTTTTCACTCGTCGGTTTTCAAAACCATCTGCGTTACGGCGAGCAGGAACGAGTTTTGCGCTTGATTCCCGGTATGGAAAACGCCGATTTTTTGCAGTTCGGACAAATTCACCGAAACACTTTTATCAATTCGCCGAAGGTTTTGAAGGACACTTTGCAGACACTTCAAACACCGAATATATTTTTTGCCGGACAAATCACGGGCGTCGAAGGTTATGTCGAATCGGTCGGAACAGGCTGGCTTGCCGGTCTGAACGCCGTGCGATTATTGAAAAATCAAGTGTTGATAAACGCGCCGACTTCGAGCGCAATCGGCGCGTTGTGTCGCTATGTGGCAAATGCCGAGACGAAGAATTTTCAGCCGGTCAATATCACATTCGGCTTGCTCGAACCTTTGCCGGTCGAGCTGCAAAAAAAGTATCGCAACAAACGCGAACGCCACAACCTTCAAGTCGAACTCGCGCTGAAAAGTTGGGACGAATGGCTTTGCACAATCAATTCGGAGAACTTCTTCTCGCAAAAATCCACTTGAGAAATGGAAAACGTCTTTCTTGATGGAACTTTAATTATCGTCGCGCTTTTCGTCGTGGCGATTCTTTATTCGTCGGTCGGACATGGCGGCGCGTCGGGTTATCTGGCGGTGATGGCTTTGTTCGGCGTCGCGGCGGCGGTTACTCGTCCGACTTCTCTGACGCTGAATTTATTTGTTTCCTCAATCGCGTTCGTCCAATTTTACCGCGCTAAATTTTTCGACTGGAAAATCTTTTTGCCGTTCGCGCTCGGTTCGATTCCGTTGGCTTTCGTCGGCGGATCGATTCAGTTGCCGACGACAATTTACAAAATAATTCTCGGCATAACTTTAATACTGGCGGCAATTCGTCTGGCAATCGACATAAAAACCGAACGCCAACCGAACGCGCCGAATGTCCGGATTTGCCTGCTAATCGGAGCGGTTTTAGGTTTAATTTCCGGTCTTGTCGGAGTCGGCGGCGGAATTTTCCTGACGCCGGTTTTGCTTCTGATGAACTGGACGGAGACTAAAAAAGCCGCCGGAATTTCCGCGCTGTTTATTTTCGTCAATTCGGCGGCAGGTCTTTTGGGAAACTGGTTTCAAGGAAAGGATTCACAAATCTTAAATCTGCCATCGACTGTTTGGATTTGGATTTTTGTTGCGATTATCGGCGGAATAATCGGCTCGACTCTCGGCAGCAAATATTTTAATTCCCTGACGCTGCGGCGCGTTTTAGCCGTCGGGTTGATAATCGCGGGCTTCAAGTTATTGTTCACTTGATGCGAAATAAAAAAGCCTGAGTTTAGAAAACTCAGGCTCAACAACAAATAACTCAAACTCTACTAAAAAACAGAAGACTCAAGTTTCGCTGTCAGAAAAAATTGAATAACAAATTAATTAATAACCGTTATTGCCGCGACGATTGCGATTGTTACGATTGTTGTTATTGTTGTTGTTATAAGCGCTCGCCAGAACGTTCAAGTCCTGCCGGATTCTGTTCCAATCATTTTGGACGCTGCCGTTGATGCGTGAGCGAGAAACCGCGCGGTCGAGCTGATTGCCTAATTGCAGAACGCGCTGAACTTCATCATAGCTTTTGTTATAGTCGCGGTTGTTGTCGTATTCGCGGTCGAGTCTTTCAGCCGCGTTTGCAAAATCTCCCGCTATACGATTCAAATTGTCTTCACGATTGCGCCCGTCATAACGGCTGCGGTCGAGTTCGCGGTCGAGTCGACGCTCGAATTGATTAGCGCGATTTTTCAAATTCTTAATCGTCTGGTTTAAGTTGCGATTATTCTGGTTGTTGCGATTGTAGTCATCATTGTTCCGGTTATTGCCAAACTGCGCCGAAGCGACCAAAGGCATTGCTAAAATCAGGAGAGAAAAAGCAAAAACAGCGATTAAATTTCTAAAACGATTCATAATAATTTCTCCTTGCTCAAAATCTTTTAGTAACAACACCAGATTTTGCCTTGCGGCGGCGTTGTCTTCGTTTGGTGAATAAGCAAGGAACGTGCCATTTGAATCGAGAAACTTTTTACAGGTAAAAAGTCCTGCAAATACAGGACTTTTTAAAATTCGGATTGATTTTTGAAATTGCGGACTGACGATGTAGTTTGCTCGATGCTCCAAATGGTTAAGCGTCAGGCGTCGGTTATTGAAGAAACCGCTATTTAGAGACAAATAGCGAAAGCCGCAAAAAATTCCGCCTTAAACTTTTACGGAAGTATCATTCTATTTATTAATGTGCCAATAAAATTGATGCCGTCGGTTTCATCATTGATATTCATCACTTGCGATGGTTGATTAAAAGTAAAGCGTTTCGCTGCCGCTGAAAATGTGTAAGTTTCGCCTGCCGAGACATTGGTAAAACGATATTCACCCGAAGCATCTGTTAGCGTCGTTCTGATATTACCGATTGAATCCGTCATTGAAATTATTACGTTTCCGATTCCTTTTCCCTGCGCCGTCACGGCTCTGCCCGAGACGGAAACCGTTTCGGCATTTGCTCCGCTAATGCCGACCGTGCCGTCGGCGAACATCGGCGACAACGACTCGCCGCTCACATCCGAGACAAAGCGCGATGTCGGCAAATCGCCGAAACTCAGCATCGTCGCTGCCGCCGTCTTGCTCACTACCGTAAAATCTATCAACGCCAACTGCTGCATTCCGCTCCCGAAACTCTGCATCGGAGGCAAATCCAATAACAAACCGAGCCGTCCGTCTCGCGTCTGCGTGCCGTTAAAGCCGAGCGACGCGCCGCCCGCGCCGCTGCCCAATCTGATATTGGTCGGATTTCTCAACTCTTTGCCGACAAAGTTTAAGGTAAAGCTGAGGGAGTTTGCCGCAGCAATCGGCGAGTCGGCGTTCAAGACGATAGCGACGGTTAAGACGTTACCTGTCTGAGCTACCGCTTCGGCTCGCACAACTTGCGCGGCGGCTATTGCATTGCGACCTAAACTGTTGCTCATCGTCTTCGGCTCGAACAAATCTCCAGCCAGCGAACTGCCGGTCAGTTGCAGCGCATCGAGACCGAGCGCGTAACGACGCGCTTGCGTCACGTCGCCCGACGCAATAATCCCGTCGCCGAGCGAAGAGAGCGGAGCGCAGTCGGCTTTCTGAAATTCGTTCGCGGTGTTCGGCGGCGCGTCCGGCGTGTCGAGTCCGAGCGCAAAACGGCGAATTTGCGTTACGTCGCCGGAGGTAACAATACCGTCGCCGGATTTACCGGGAACCGGATTGCCCGTCTGAGCGGGACGCGGGTTGATGTCGGCTTCATAAGCCGAAGAGGTGTTTGGCGCGGACGGCGTGAAATTCCAAAAGCCGCTTGTGACGGAAAACGGCGAACCACTCGATGCGCCGCCGGCAATCGATTGCCCGATTGTGCCGTCGAGCGAAAACGTTCCGCCTGCCGACTGCTGACCGCCGCCGCCCGCCACCACTGATTGCGTGATTGTAAAATTGCCGCCCGTTTGTCCTTGAATACCTGGAAAAAAGGAAAGAATTAAAAGCAGGGTGGAAAGTTTTATTGCCGATGTTTTTTTCATCTCTGTTTCTCCTTGCAAATTTCCGCCTGCGGATTTTGCGAGCAGGCAAGTCGTGTCAAAGCGTCAATCTGCCGTCGCTGCCGCTCGATTTGTTTTTGCTGCTCATCCATTCGCTCTTGCTGTTGTTTGAATTTTTCTTCCTGCTGCTCAATTTGCGTTTGCTGTTCCTTAAAAGCGTTGACAAACGCCACGCTCAATCGGTCGTATTTGACTCCTTCGACTTCTCCGGCTTTGTTGTAATTGACAAACAACGGGTCGATTGCCGCCACGTCTTCGGCTCCGAAACCGACATCTTTCATTCCGCCGTCTTTCCAATCAAAACTGATTGGACGTAGTTGGTTGATAAATGATAAACCGGAGCGGAACGACGTGATATTGGTTTTGTAGCGCAAAGAAGACGAGCAGGATGAAACCTCGTTGTTAACGTTGATACAAAGATGCGATGCGCCCGCCGCGCCCAAACCGAATATCCGAACAGTATCACTGCCGCTTGCTCTGCCGAGCGCAATCGTGTTACTGGTCGAAACAACTGCATCCGCGCCGATGGCTGTGGCATAGTTGAGATTGCTGGCGCTAACATCTGCGCTTCTGCCAATAATGGTGTTATTGCTGCCGGAAATGTTCGTAGCGCCGGCGCTTCTGCCAAAGAAAGAGTTATTGCCGCCACCCGTGTTGTTCAGACCCGCTTGCCTGCCGAAGAACGAGTTGCTGCCGCCGGAATTGTTCAATTGACCCGACTCTGCGCCGACAAACGAATTGTCCGCTCCGGTCGTGTTGTTTTGTCCCGCAGTCGCGCCGATAAACGAGTTGAAGTTGCCGAACGTGCTGGATAGTCCGGCATTGAGTCCGAGAAAAAGACCGTATGTGTTTCGGATACGCAAAACAGGGCTGCCGCCGATGTTGTAGCCCGCTGTCGAGTCGATAAAAGCCCCGAAAAGACCGCCCGCCGCCGTGCCGCTGCCGCTGATATTGAAGTTTGTGCCGGCTTGTTCGATGGATGTGTTTTGGACGTAGTTTGCGCTTCCCGCCGGAATATCCGCAGCCGTCAGCGCTAAACTTGTCAAGCCCGTGCCGTTGCTTCGCAGAAAAGTTCCCGATGCGCCAGCCGCACTCAAACCCGTACCACCGTTTGCTACTCCGACCACGCCGAGTCTGGCGTTTGAGAGCGTTCCCGAAGTGATGTTTGAAGCGTTCAGATTGGTGATACTTGCGCCGCTGACGTTGCCGGTGAACGTGCCGGTCACGTTTAAGTTTCCCGGCACGTTCACCGTATCAGCCGCGCGTCCCAAAACGACCGTATTGCTCGTGGAAACGGTTGCGCCCGAGCCGACGGCAGCGGCAAACGTCAGATTGTTCGCGCCGACATCCGCGCCATGTCCGATGATCGTGTTGTTGCTGCCGGTTGTGTTCGTGTCGCCCGCGCTCAAGCCGACAAACGTATTAGAACTGCCTGTTGTGTTCGACAAACCGGCTTCTCCGCCGACGAAGACGTTTTGGTCGCCCGTTGTATTCGCCGTTCCAGCCGTGCGTCCGAAAAACGAGTTATAGTTGCCGTTGTTTGCTCCGCCCGCGTTCTGCCCGAAGAATGAATTGCTCGCGCCCGTACTGTTGCTGGCACCGGCACTCGTGCCAAAAAACGAATTGTTGCCGCCCGTCGTGTTAAATTCACCGGCGCTGAGTCCGAAGAACGAGTTGCTGCTGCCGGTCGTGTTCGCGCCGCCCGCGTTGACTCCCGCAAATAGATTGAATAATCCTCCGTTGCTCAACACTCGGTTGCCGCCGATATTGTATTGCGTCGTGGCGCGAATGATGTTGCCTTGAAGCGTTCCGGCAGCCGTGCCGTCGCCGGAGATATTAAAATTCGACGAGCTTTGCGTCGTGGTTTGATTGCGGACGTAAGTTGCGCTCAAATCGGGCAGTCGAGCCGCGTTAATCGTTCCGAATGCAATGATGCTCGCGTCGAGACTCGGAATCCGCGCCGTGTCGAATGTCCCGGAAGTGATTTTGCTCGCGTTGAGGTCCGGAACGTCAGCCGCCAGAATAGTCGAAGTCGTCCACGTCCCGCCGAAGCTGCGAAGCACATTGCCCGTCGCGCCCGCCGATGCTAAACCCGTTCCGCCGTTTGCCGTTCCGACTTGACCGGTGATGTTTGCGGCGGCTAGATTCGTCAAACCGCTCGCGTTGCCGTTCAAACCGCCCGAAAACGTCTTCGCTCCGGTAAAAGTTTGCGCTCCCGACAAAGTGGCGACGTTTGACGAAAGCCGCGCGTCGGCGAGCGTGCCGGAAGCGACGTTCGAGGCGTTTAGATTGGTGATGCTCGAACCGTTGAAGTTGGCGGTGAATGTGCCGGCAACGGTCAGATTGCCCGGCACATTCACTGTATCAATGAAGCGTCCCAAAACGACCGTATTGCTGGTCGAAACGGTTGCGCCCGCACCCAGAGCGGTGGCATATGTTAGGTTATTCGCGCCGACATCTGCGGTGTTTCCGATAATGGTGTTGTTGCTGCCAATCGTATTCGTGTCGCCCGCGCTCGTGCCGAAAAACGAGTTGTTATCGCCCGTCGTGTTCTTTAAGCCGGCTTCCACGCCAACGAAGACGTTTTGCCCGCCCGTCGTATTCCCAGAGCCAGCCCCGCGTCCGAAGAACGAATTATAGTCGCCGTTGTTTGTCAAGCCAGCCCTTAGTCCGAAGAACGAGTTTCCGGTGCCGGTCGTGTTGGTGCTGCCCGTTAACGCGCCGACGAACGAGTTTTCGCTGCCCGTCGTGTTGCGCCCGGCACTGCTGCCGAAGAATGAGTTGTTGTCGCTCGTCGTGTTGGCTCTGCCCGCTTCCGCGCCGAAAAACGAGTTGCCGAATCCCGTCGTGTTCATCAAGCCGGCATTCCAACCGGAAAACGAGTTGTTGTTGCCGCTCGTGTTCATCAAGCCCGCGCTCCCGCCAAAAAACGCATTGCCGTTGCCCGTCACGTTATTTTTGCCGGACTCGTTGCCGACAAACGAATTTTCGTTGCCGGTCGTGTTGCTGTTGCCGGCAGACGCGCCGACAAACAAGTTGAAACTGCCAATCGTGTTCGCTGTCCCGGCGTTGATTCCGGCAAAGAGATTGTTGTTTCCCGCCGCGCTCAACACCCGATTGCCGCCGATGTTATACTGCGTCGTCGTGTTGACTGCGTTGCCGGAAAGCGTGCCGCCCGCCGTGCCGCTGCCGCTGATATTAAAATTCGACAAAGTTTGCTGCGCGAGTTGATTGCGGATGTAAGTCGCGCTCAAATCGGGAAGGTCTGCTGCGAGAATCGCCGAACTCGTCCACGCCGTTCCGTTGCTCCGTAAATAATTTCCAATCGCGCCGGTCGCCGATAATCCGGTTCCGCCGTTTGCCGTTCCGACTTGACCGGTGATGTTCGCGGCGGTCAGATTTGTCAAACCGCTCGCGTTGCCGCTCATGCCGCCCGAAAACGTCTTTGCTCCCGTGAAGGTTTGCGCTCCCGACAAAGTGGCGACGTTTGACGAAAGCCGCGCGTCGGCGAGCGTCCCGGAAGCGATGTTCGAGGCGTTTAAGTTAGTGATACTTGCGCCGTTGATGCCGGAAATAGTGCCGGTCACGTTTAAGTTTCCCGGCACGTTCACCGTATCAGCCGCGCGTCCCAAAACGACCGTATTGCTCGCAGAAACGATTGCGCCCGAACCGACGGCAGTGGCAAACGTCAGATTGTTCGAGCCGACATCCGCGCCCTGCCCGATTAGGGTGTTGTTGCTGCCCGTCGTGTTTGCGCCACCCGCGCTCGTGCCGAAGAATGAGTTGCTGCCGCCCAAAGTGTTAAGGCTGCCTGCGCTTCTGCCGAAAAATGAGTTGTTGGCGCCGACCGTGTTCGCCGTTCCGGCATTGATTCCGGCAAAGAGATTATTGGTTCCTGCCGCGCTCAAAACGCGGCTGCCGCCGAAGTTGAATTGCGTCGCCGCATTGATGATGTTCCCCGAAAAATCGCCGTTTGCATCGCGCTTGACGAGCGTGTTCGGCGTGGTTATAGATGTTGCCGTGTTGATTGCCTGCGTCGCGCTCGCCACGTTTGCCGCCGTTTGACCGCCGACTGTATTGACAACCGTCGCGCTCTGCGTTCCCGCTACGTCGCCGGATAAATTGCCGGTAAAACTCGTCGCACTCGCTGCCGTCGTCGCCGTGTCCGCCGTCCCCGCCGACAAAGAGCGAATCGCATACGGCGTGCCGGTTATCCGCTGGCGCGGCGCGAGCGGCGTATATGTCGGCTGCGCCGGTTGCTTAACCCTAATCTCCAAATACCTGTCCGCTCCTGTCGCAAAAACAGTCGAGTTAAAGTCCAACTGCACGGTAAAAGTCCCGCTTGCAACCGTCACGCCCGTCACAGTCTGCGTTGTGCCTTGTTGAGTGCCGCCTGTCGGAGCGTCAAACAAGGCGAACTGAAAATCATACGAGCCGTTTGCCGCTATCGAACTGTCGTTCAAACGTCCCTGATAAGTAAAAGCGGTCGTTTGCCCTAATGTCGCAAATGGTGACAGCAAGACAACAAAAAGAATTGTCAGACGAATGCAAAATTGTTTTTTCATATACGCTACTCCTTAATTATTGAAACAGCGAGTCTTTGCAAATCCGCAAATTGCCGCTCACGGTCAGAGCGGCATGAACTTTTCCGGCAGTCACGAGAGAGTTGAGCGCGTTGTCGTCAATTTCTAAAATCTCCGTCGATTCGGCGGCGGTGAGCATTTCGACTTCGTGCTTGCAAACCGAACACGATGCGCGAAGAATTGTCTTCGGCGGCGTCGTTCGGCGTCGAATTTTGGTCACGGTCATTTTGAACCTGCGCTTCATCAAATCTCTCCTGAAATTTTGCAAATGAACTTGCTTACGGATATGTTTAACAATCATCGACGACAGAAGTAACGAAAGAAAAACGAAATTTTCCCGAAATTTTCCCGAAATGTCAGAACCGCCTGCCGCAGCGGTCGGCAAATTGCCGAAACGCCGCCCGCTTGCCATTCGCATAAACCGCGCGTCGTTGCGACCCAAAATTTGCCGTCGCTCGTTTCAAACAAATCCGTAATCCAATCTAAGGGCAAGCCTTCTTTTTCACGATAGTAATGCTCGACGATGTTTTGATTTTTGTCCGGTTCGGCGACGAGCCGCATCAAACCGGCGGCGTAACTCGGACGCAATCCAACCCAGATGCGCCCGTCTTTGTCTTCGCGCAGAACCGAGACGTTGAGGGCAGCGGGCAAACCGTTTTCCCTTGTAAATCGTTCAACTTCGCCGCCCGGCGTAATCCGGTATAATCCGCTGTTCGTCCCGATCCACATCGCGCCGCGCCGGTCTTTGATAATCGCAGAAATTGACAAGGTTTCAGCCTTCGGCTCGGCTTTGCCCAAATCAACCGCCGCGAGTTCTCCTTTTTCGTTCAATTTATAAAGTCCGTCGCTCGTTCCAGCCCAGATTGTGCCGCTTTCGTCTTCAAACAAAACTTGGAATTTTTTTGCTTTCGGATTTTCGGGCTGATAAACCGAGAAAAGCGGTTTTTCGAGCGAACCCGAAACGCCCGTCAGATTGAGTCCGGCAAGCCCGCCGTCCGTGGCAATCCAAATTTCTCCGTTTTTAGTTTCGAGAAAATCATTGGCGTGGCGGTCAGGCAGACCGTCGGCAGTCGTAAAATTCGTAAAAGCGTAGCCGTCAAATCGCGAAACGCCTTCGGCAGTGCAGAACCACAAAAAACCGCGCGAATCCTGTTTGACTTTATAAACATTATCGCGCAGAAGACCGTCGGCAACCGTGTAGGTTTTTATCGGCAGGCGTTCGGCTTTTGCAGTAAAAGCCGAAAATAAAACGAGCGTAAAAAAGACGAGCAGTGCGAGTCGTCGATAAATAAATTGTTTTCGAGCCGTATCGAAAAACACTTTTTGTTTCCGCCTGTGTAAATTGACAAGCGAATTATGTCATCTGATTTCGGGGATGACAAAAGGTTTCTCGCACTCGATAAAAAAGGCAGTCAAACGACCGCCTTCTTGTAATTAGATTTTTCAACCGAAAAAATTAAAATTTCCGTCTGCTATAACCTTCCGCCGTGAAATTTAAATCCTCCAATCCCTCCGCCAATGTCAAAACTTGCGGCGCAAAAGTATAACGCTTCGAGGCAACCGATAAAACAAATGTGTCGCCTGCGGCAACCGCCTCAAAGCGGTAATAACCGAACGAATCGGTAATCGCGTCGCTCGTCGCGCCGCTCGAATCGGTCAAAGTTACACGCGCCCGCGCCAAACCTCTGCCGCCGACCGTAACTTGCCCGCCGATTGAAATGCTCGCGGCGGTCGGCGCGAGTCCGTTGGCGATGACGAATGGCGACAGCGACGCGGTTCGCCCGCAAACCAGACGATTCGCAAAATCGGTTGAAATTGTTTTGTCAACGAGCATTCCGCCTTCCGAGTGCAGGACTTTCAATTTACTGAAAACAGTCGCGTCGCTAATTGAAGGAATATGAAAACATTCGGTAATCAAGCCGGAATAAACGGCGGTCGTCGAAATGTCGTAAGCCAATCCGGTTTGTGTGTAGCCAGCCGGAAGCGTTCCGGCGGTCGTCGGGTCAATCGTGTAATCTGTCGTCGTTCCGGGAGTCGAGACATTGGCGAAAGTAATCGTCGCGTCGTTGACGACGGTTGGCAAATTCGCGCCCGCGTTTGTCGCCGCTTGTTTGGTTTTGCCGTTGATACCGGCGTTTTTGATTGCCAGAATTTCGGCGGCTGACAACGCGCGATTGTAAAGCGTTATTTCGTCAAGTCCACCCGTCCAACTAAATTTGATGCTTCCAAAATCGTAATCCGCGCCGATGAGCGCAGGATGTGTGTCGTAACCGACGGCTCCGGTTGTCGTGCCGCTCGCTACGGAAACGCCGTCAACATACAGCACGAGAGTTTTTGTCGTCGCGCCGCCGGGGTCGTCAAAAGTAAAAGCGATATGATGCCAGACGTTGAGCGAGAATGAAGGCGCGTCCAATTGAGCGCAACCGCTGTTGTTGCAAATTGCTCCGTGCAGAGTTCCGCTTTGATACCAGACGATATAAGAATCGGAATTTCCCGAGCCGAGCGCTTTACCGAAAAATGTCGGGGCGGCGCTGTTTACCGCAGTCAGATTTCCCCAGCCTTCAACCGTCAAGCTCTGCGGTTGCAGCGAAGCACCGTCAGGAATCGAAATGCGCTGCCCTTCGGTGGTAAAATTAAACGCTTGCCCGACTTTGCCGATAGCGTACCCGAACGGATTCGGCACGGGAGTGCCGTTATTTCCCAAGCCGGAAATGTCTCGCTCGTCGCCGTCGCCCGCCCACCAGCCGACTACGCCGCTCGGCACGGGCGTTTGCGCCGACGTTCGGACGGCGATTGTTACGATGACAAACAATAAAAGAACAGCGTTGCGGACGAAAACATTTCGCTTCATATTTGCTCCTTAATAGTCGTGAATGAAAGTTATACAGGGTTGATTTTAGGCGAGAAGGAAACGGATTGCAACTGTGTAAATAGACAGGTCGGACAGAGAAATTTTCAGATAATTTTCTTACGCCGAATAAAAAAGGCAGTCGTTTGACTGCCTTCCGGTAATGAAACTTTTCAAACGAAAAAAGATTAAAACTTCCTTCTGACATAACCTTCCGTCGTGAAATTTATTTCCTCCGATTCATCAAGCGCCGTTACGACTTGCGGCGCGAAAACATAACGCTTGGCGGAAACCGATAAAATGATTGTCTCGCCCGCCGCGATGTCTTCAAAACGATAATAACCGAACAAATCAGTGGTCGCCGAGCGCGTCTCGCCGCTCGCGTCAACGAAAGTTACACGCGCTCTTGCCAGACCGCTTCCGCCGACCGTCACGCGCCCGCCGATTGAAACGCTTGCCGCCGTCGGCGCTGTAGTCGCAATTAGCTGAAGACCGGCAAACAAAGTGTTGGCGGTATTACTTTCAAATTGTGTAAAATCACTAGCATCCTTTTGCACGCCGACGGTTTGCCCCGAGCCATTGACCGATATTGCGCCGTAGATAATTTCAAACCGGTTTAAGCCTTCAAATAACCGGACTTCAAAATTTACGGATTGGCTGGTGTTGCTAAATAAGACAGCGCGCCACTCGATATTAAAAATACGATTTGGAGCCGTGCCTGAAACTGAAGTGAAGATTCCGCCGCCCGTCTGGTCAGTCCTTAAATCAGTCTTCAAAGCGAAAATCGCGGTGGCGAAGTGGGCATCGGGCAAAGCGTCGCTTCCGACATATCCGCTATCGCCCGTAAACTGAATATTGCCGTTTGCGCCGACATTGACAGTTGTATAACCGATGCCGTAGAGAGTATATGAAAATGGCAGTGTAACGCCGGTACGACAATCATCGCAGTGATTTCCCGTATCGGTTGTGCCGGAAACAATGGCTGCTGTTCCTTGCTGAAAATTATAAGTTTGCGCGGCGAAAGTTACGGTTGAAGCCGAGCCGACGACCAGAATCGTCAACAACAGAATTAAAAGCCGGGGCGGAGTTCGATTTGGCGCAAATAATTTCATACTATTGTTCTCCTGGTAATTGATTAAATTTTTGAACAGTCCCCATTTTAGCATGCCTTAGCTTTCTTCCGAATATCTTGAAAATGATTTACTTCCAAAATATCGAGCGGCAGACTTTAAAATTCCTGAAAAGGAAATTTTGAATTTTTCCGAGTGGTCAAAGCTCGAAACTTCTTGGGCTTGCTAAAAAACTTTTCGCCGTTTTTCGGAATTGCCGATAAAATTAATTTCCGTCGTATCATCGCTGGCATTTAAGACTTGCGACGGCTGCGCGAATGTATAGCGTTTATTAAAGACCGACAAAATGTAAGTCTCGCCCGCCGCCACGTCCTCAAAGCTGTAATAACCCAACGAATCCGTCAGCGCGTCTCGCGTATCGCCGTTCATATCGGTCAAAGTTACACGCGCCTGCGCCAAGCCTCTTTCACCCACTGTAACTCGCCCGCCGATTACAACGCTCGCCGCCGTTGCGGAGTTGAGTTCATACGCGCCGATGTCAACCGTGCCGCCTACGATTCGCAGCGCAACAATGCGTTGGTCGGTGGTCAGCGGAGAGTTGTTGAACGGGTCAACCGCTTTGGCGTTATCGCCCGCGTTGATTGCCAGACTGCCCATCAGCAAAGCGTGCGTCGGCGTTGTCCCGCCGTTGTTCTGCAAAACGCCGAGCGACGGATTTTGATTGAGGATGTCGCTCATTTGATAAGCTATTGCGACATTAGTGGATGTATTGCCGACGAAATTGTTACCCGCGCTAACCGCACCGCCGAAATTAAAAATGTCGGGAAGGCTGGGCGCGCTATTTCCGGCGATGATGGTGTTGCCGAAATTTAAAGCGCCGGATACCTGAACTCCGCCACCGCCCGATCCGCCTCCCGACGCCGTGTTGTTTGAAATTGTAGAATTGCGAAACGTCGCAGTGCTGCCGCCGCTGATATAAACGCCGCCGGCTGCACTGCCGCTAGGCGTTACATTGTTGCCGGAAACGGTCGTATTGGCGACAAACAGCGTTGCGCCGCTGAGATATAAACCGCCGCCGACGAATGCCTTGTTGCCGGAGATGGCGGAGTTGAGAATGCGATGATTTGTGCCGCCGTTATAGTAAATTCCGCCGCCTCTATCGGTGACAATATTGTTTTGGACAAGCACCGCAATCAGCACAAGCGACCCGCCGTTTGCGTAAATCGCTCCGCCCTGCTGACCGGGACTGTTGCCGTTGCCGCCTTGCAGCGTTACGCCGGTGATAGTTACGGCTGCTGAGTTACTCGTCAAAAAAATGCGGTTTGAACCCGCGCCGCCGTCAATCGTCAACTTGTCCGCGCCGAGTCCGTTAATCTGAAGCGTTCCGTTCGTGCCGCTGATCGCAATTTCAACGCCCGTCGCCAGCGTAATCGTCGCATTCGTCAAACTCGCGGCAAAGTCAATCGTATCGTTGCCGGAGAGTGTGTTCGCTTCTTCAACCGCCGCCCGCAAAGTGCAGTTGCCGCTCGCGTCAACGCACATTCCATTGCCCGGCGTCGTGTCCGAAGTATCGCCGTTGTTATTGACCGTAAAATTTGCAGCTCGTGAAATGCCGACAAACGAAAAACCGAAAACGAACAAAAGTAGAACGGGAAAAAGTTGATTATATTTCATAAGCCCAAAGCTCCATTTCAATTTATAGTTAGTTAAGCCACTCCACTTTAAAACAAACGCAGATGACTGGTAACTACGCATTTACATAGGACGGCGAATGTGAATTTATTGATTTTCAGACCAGACGCTCGCGCAGGGCTTTGGCGACGGCTTCGGTTTTCGAGTGGACTTGCAGCTTTTCGTAGACGTTTTTCAGGTGAAACGAAACGGTGCTTTTGGAGATGCCGAGTTCGTAAGCGGCGGTTTTGTAATGATGTCCTTCGACGAGCATTCTCAAAATCCGCCGTTCCTGTTCCGTCAAATGATATTCGACTTCAGCGGGCGGCGCGAACGTGCGAAACAAATGCACGACACGGCGGGCGACGTCCGGCGACATCGGCGCGCCGCCGTCCAGGACTTCGCGGATGGCTTCGACAATGCGCGCGGGCGCGGTGTTTTTCAAAAGATAACCGCTCGCTCCAGCGCACAGAGCTTGAAAAATTTTGTCGTCCTCGCCGTGAACCGTCAGCACGATAATCGGAAGGGCGGGAAATTTACGGCGCAGAATCCGCGTGCCTTCGATGCCGTCCAATCGCGGCAAACCGATGTCGGTCAAAATCAAATCAGCCGTGTCCGTCTCAATGTTTTCGAGCGCGTCTTCCATCGAACCGAAACTGCGGACGCATCGAAAATCCGGCGTAAAATCGAGCAGAATTTTCAAGCCTTCGCGCAGCTCGCGCTGGTCTTCGATGACGACGACGCGAACGATGGCGGTTTCAGTTTGATTTGAAGCGAGTGCGGGCATTTGTTTTATAAAATAATCTTTTGCGCGAATTTTTGAAACCTGTGTATTCGGACAGGTTAATTATTTAGCCCGCGAAACACACAAAATACACGAAAACCTTTAAAGTGATTTTCTTCTTTTCGTGTGTTTCGTGTGTTTCGCGGGCTAAATTTCTTTAGTTCTGCGGAAAGCGAATTTTCAAAGTCGTACCGCGCCCTGCCGCCGATTCGATTTCAAAATTTCCGCCGTTCTTCGCGGCGCGGCTTCGCATATTTTCCAAGCCGTTGCCGTCCGATTTTTGCAATGCGTCAAAACCGTTGCCGTCGTCGGCGATTTGCAGAAAAATCACGCTGCGCTCCAACTGAAAATCAACCTCGACGTTTTTGCAATCCGAATGGCGGGCGGCGTTGCTGACGGCTTCTTTGAAAATCAAATAAAGTTCGCGGCGCACGTCCATCGAAAGTTTGATTGACGTGCCTTCTTTAGGCGCGTTGAAGCGAACGCGAACGCCTTTTTCAAGAAAACTTTCTTCGACGTGCAGGCGCATTCTTCTGACAAGCTCTAACACCGAATCGCGTTTCGGGTTGATTGCCCAAACGATGTCGCTCATCGAACCGACCGACTCGCGGGAGATTTCCGCAATCGAATTCAGCAGACGATTACTTTCCGTGTTTTGATTGGCAAGCTGCATATTGACGATTTCGCTGAGCAGCGAGATTTTTGATAAATTCGTGCCAATGTCGTCGTGCAAATCGCTGGCGATGCGCGTCCGCGTGCGCTCGATTTCCAACAATTTATTCAAGCGGTAACGATAAATTCCGAAAACCGTCAAACCGATCAAAGCAATCGTCAAAGCTACGAACCACAGGCGCTGCCAAACGGGAGCGGCGATTTTGAAGGAAAGACTCGCCGGTTTTGCGCTATAAATTCTATCGGCGGTGGCGGCGCGAATTTCCAGATGATTTACGCCGCTTCCGAGATTGGCAAAGTTCAGCGTGCGCTCATCGGTCGGCGTCCAATCCGAATCGTTCAGGCGATATTCGTAGCGCAGCTTCTCGCCGAGCGTCGCGCCCAAACCCAAAAATTCAACCGTCAACTGCCGCTGGTCCGAATCCAGATTAAATTCAGGAATTTCAGATTCGCCCAAAATCGAAACGGCTTGCGAAACGCCGCTGACGCGCAAACCCGTGATTAAAACATTCGGCGGCTGGCGGGCGCGTTCCGGTTCGGGGCGAAACCGCGCCACGCCTTCGGTGGTCGCAAACCAGAGTTGATTGTTTTTATCACGATAAGCGACTTCGACCTGGCTGCTCGGCAAACCGTCAGCGGTCGTGAAGTTTTCGATTTGTTCGGTTTCCGGCGTCAGACGGTCAACGCCGCGCGGTGAGCCGATGTAAATTCTGCCGAATTCGTCTTCGGTGACGCACAAGGCGCTCGCGCTCGACATTCCGTCGGCGGTGCCGTAACGCTCGAACTGCAAATTTTCCGCATTCAGATTATCAACGCGGAGCAAACCGTCTTCAGTGCTGGCAAGCCACAGTCTGCCCCGGCGGTCAACATATAAATCGCGTGTCCAACCGGAAGGCACGCCTTCGGCTTGCGTGAAGATTCTGAACTCGCCGTCACGGTAACGAATCAAAGCCGCATCTGCAAAGCTCGTTCCAATCCATAAATTTCCCGCCAAATCTTCGACAAAAGCCGTGCCGAGGCGGTCTTTTGAAAACCCGAGTTCCGCCGTGTAATCGTGCCAGCGGTTCGCGCCGCGCTCCCACCGCCAAAGCTCGTTAGCACTTCCGGTCGTCGCAATCCAGATGTCGCCGTGCGAATCTTCAAATGTGCGAAAAATTTCGCTGCCCTTTAATTCAGGGCTGAATTTCTTTGGCGCGGCGCGCTCCAAATCCTTAAAATCAATCGTTTCGGGAAATCGAAAAAGCCCGAAGGCGGTCGGAATCAGCCACGCGCCCCGGCTGTCCTGCCAGACGGTTTGGCTCCAACCCCAGCCGAAATAAGTTACTTCCGGCGGCAAGTTCGGTTTGACCATCGCAAATTTTTCGCCGTCGAATCGGTGAACGAATCGCCCACCGCTATTGATGGTAACGAAAAACTCGCCGTTTCGGTTTTCAAAAATCGAGTCGGCAGTCCTGCTTTTTAGACCGTCCGCCTCGGTATAAGTCGTAAAACCGTAACGCGCCAATCTCTTCGCGCCGCACCGCGAACCCGTCCAGAGATTGGCGTCTTTATCTTCGGCGATTGTCCAAACGTCCGCGTCGCACAAATCGTTTTTCGCCGTGAAGGTGCGACAAACCGTCTGCGCGTCGTCGCCCTGCCACTGGCACAAACCGCCGGTCGTCGCCACCCACATTTTGTCGTCGGACGCTTGATGAAGAGCCGTTACCCAACTGCCGGGCAATCCGTCCTCATATTTGTAGCGGCGTATTGCAAATGGCTCGTTTTCGCTGTTTACCGGCGTAATCAAATTTAACCCGCTACTAAAAATGTCCGGGCGCATTCCAGCCCAAATCCGTCCGCTCGGGTCTTCGAGCAGAGAGGTAATCCAATTGCTCGACAATCCGTCCTCTTTGGTAATTCGCCGGATTTCGCCCGAGGACGGCGACAGGCGAAACAACCCGCTCCTTTCCGTCCCAATCCACAACGCTCCGCGCCTGTCCTGGACAATTACGGTAACGGGAGTCGTTTTCTCATTTGCCAACGGCTTGCCTAAATCAACCGCTTCGAGTTCACTCGCCGCATTCAATTTATAAAGCCCGTCGCCTGTTCCCGCCCAAATTGTTCCACTCGCGTCTTCAAACAAAACTTGAAAGCTTTTCGCCCTCGGATTTTCCGGCAAGCGAATTGTGAACAGCGGATTGTCGGGTGAGCCGCGCAAGCCTTTCGGGTTTAATCGCGCCAGCCCGCCGTCGGTGGCAATGTAAATTTCACCGTTATTAGTTTCGAGAAAATCGTTGGCGTGGCGGTCCGGCAAACCGTCGGCAGTCGTAAAATTCGTAAAAGCGTAGCCGTCAAACCGCGAAACGCCTTCGGCAGTGCAGAACCATAAAAAGCCGCGCGAATCCTGTTTGATTCGATCAACCCCGTCGCGCAGCAAACCATCGGCGACCGTGTAAGTCTTGATTGGCAGGCGTTCGGCTTTTGAGATTGAAGACAAAAATAAAACAAGCAAAATCAAGCCGAACAACGCCGAGCGGCGGCAGATTGATTGTTTTTGAAACGCGCCGAAAATCATTTCACTTTGTGTTTGCAGGTAAAATCGATAGGCGCATTATGGCACTTGACCTCAGCTTTGACAACAAAAAAAAGCCGCGAACAATGCCGCGGCTGAATAATCGAAATTTTCTTATTCTTCTAATTTCCCAGAGCCTTTGCCGCGTTAATACGTCCGCCGCTTTCGACTTTACCGTCCAGCGAATCGAGTTTATCAACCGATTTCAAAACTCTTTCGCGCAGTTTCTCGACCGAAAGTTTCGGCTCGCTCGCCAGAATCAAAGCCGCGACGCCCGCGACATACGGCGTCGCCATCGAAGTTCCCGACGCTTCACGATAATCGCCGCCGAGCCAGGTCGAAACAATTTCTCTGCCGGGCGCGGCAACGTTGACGGTTTTTACGCCGAAGTTCGAGAAAGAAGCTAAGTTATCATTGCGGTCGGTCGCGGCGACGCTGATAACATTCGGCAAGTCGTAATTTGAAGGATAGTGCGGACGCTTGTCGTTGCTCGATGAGTCGTTGCCCGCTGCCGCGACAAATAAAATTCCTTCTTCGCCCGCCGCGCGAATCGCGTCTTCGAGCGCTTTCGAGTTAGCGGTCGAACCCCAACTCGCGCTGATAACTCTTAGGTTGACGCCCGCGCGTTTGCGTTCAATCGCGTAATTTATCGCTTCAATCGCGTCTTTGGTCGTGCCGAAACCGCCGCGTCCCAAAAATTTGAGGGGCATAATTTGAACGTTCCAATTGATTCCGGCGATGCCTTCGCTGTTGTCGCCTTCCGCGCCGATGATTCCCGCGCAATGCGTTCCGTGTCCGTTATCGTCCATCGGGTCTGATTGGTTGTCGGCGGCGTTAAAACCGTGTAAATCGTTAAAAGCGCCGAGTTCTTCGTCTTTGTAGGCTGGAATATTGTCGGGGCGAAGCCACATATTTTCGACTAAATCCCGATGCGTGTAATCAATTCCGGTATCGAGAACGGCAACCACCACTTCGCTGCTTCCCTGTGTTTTCACCCACGCTTTTAATGCGGCAAGGTCGGCTTTGGCTTTTCCGCCGTTTTGCCCGACATTATTCAAAGCCCATTGTTCGGCAAACATCGGGTCGTTCGGTTGAATTTCGCTCGGCTCGCTTTCACGAAGAAGCGCGTCCGAAGACGAGAAGTTTTCAGTCGGGTCGTCAAAACTTATTTCCTGAACCGGCTCGGCATAAATCACCAAATCGGTCATCGCGCTGTATTGTTTGGCAACGGTTATCTTGTCGAGTCCGTCGAGGTCGTCAATCGAAGTCAAACCTTTGACCGATTCAATCTCGTCTTCAACGCGGTCATTATTTTTCGCCGCGATTTTTTTAATTTCCGCCAAACTCACATTCGGGCGAAACTTAACAAGCACTTCCGGCGCGCTTTCGACGCTCGAACGCTTAACGGCAATCGGTTTTGTCGCTACTTTAATTTCTGCCGTCGCCGGTGTCGCTTGACGCAGCACCGATTCCCAATGTCTAAGTTGTCCGATGACCGCCGCGAAAGTGATTAAAATAACGGCAATGCCGAAGTGTATCCAAAAATTATTTCGATTCATTTTTTAAGCTCCGAAAAAAGTTTTACTTGTTATTTTACGATTTAACGACGTGATTCGTTCCTTTGAATCCGCACAAGCGCAGTTGATATTTGTCGGCGCGGTATTCGTAATTTTTGCCGCCCGCGCTCAATTTTATTTTCCAGCCGGTCGAAATCATCTGCGCCGACATTTCATCCGGCGCGGGCGCGCCGAGCGACATATCGGGAAAATCGGTTTCGCTGACGGAAACATCTTTTATCTCGCCTTCCTTAACGCCCAGACGCTTTGCCAAATCGCTTTTTGCTTTTTCGACCGCGCTGTCCTTGTTAAAACTCATATTTTGATTTTTGTTTGTCGGATTAGTTTATAATTTTGCCTTTGTCTCGAAAATTAGTCAATAAAACAATCTTGTCTTTATAAGTTTTCCACCTGTGGAAAACTTATGGAAATCAAATAAACTAAAGCAATTCAGATACTTAGCAAATAAATTTTAGCATCGAAATATTTTTATTTGCCGCTTGTCAAACAATTAAATTGTTGGGTATAATAAATTTTACTTATCAAGGGACAACGGAAGCGTTTCCAAAGTCGCCAAGCACATTATCAAAAATTAGTATCTTAAAAAACTTTAGATACGAAAAGGCTGTCAACCGGACAGCCTTTTTACTTGTCTGCGACCGGATAAAAGCCGAAAAATTTCGACCAGCGCGGGAACGATAAAAACCGCGCACGCCGCGCCTAAAATCAATCCGGTCAAAAACCTGGAGAGATGCGTGTTTTCCCAAACGTCGAAAAAACCGAGCGACCAATCAACCGCCATCGGAATCATCGCCAGAAAAAGCCAAAAACGCGGAAAAGATTCGGTTTCCTCCAGCGGTCGGAAAAAAGGATACAAAACAGAACCGACGAATAATCCGAAATAAATGCCGAAACATCTCGCGCAGACGGCAAACGGTCGATTCTCGAAAAAGTAAGAACGAGCCGGAATTTGATGACAGATAAAGCTGCAAAACTTGTAAATCGGACTTGAAACGCTCGGCAGATTGTTTGCCTCGGCAATCGGCGCAATCACAATCAAAAAAATCCACAGTGTCGTTAAAACAACGAACGCTCCCCAAATGAAAGATGCTTGCCGCCGAAACTTTCCGACGGCGATTTGCGGAATGTAGTTTTCGATTGATTGTTTCATAAAAATTCGGTCTTCGGTCTTTGGCTTTTGGTTTTTGCAGAAACAAAGACCTAAGTCCAAAAACCAAAGACCGAATCCAAAATCTTAAAATCTAATCACCGCATCGGGTCCGCCTTCGACGTGAACCGTGTCAACGAAACGAATGCTTTTCGATTCGGTGGTCATTACGACCGAATGCGTGCGTTTGCCTGAGCCGAAAAATCTCACGCCGCGCAGCAGCGCGCCGTCGGTTACGCCGGTCGCGGCAAAAATTATTCGCTTTCCGGGCGCGAGGTCGTTGGTGTCGTAAATTTTATTCGGGTCTGTGATGCCCATTGATTGCAGGCGTTCCATCACTTCTTCGGCGGGCGGAACCTTCGATTTATCGACGCCGAGACGTTCGTGGTCATAGACGAGCTTTGCCTGAATCTCGCCGTTCAGACATTTCATTGCCGCCGCCGTAATCACGCCTTCGGGCGCGCCGCCGATGCCCATTAGAGCGTGAATGTTTGTTCCGGCAACCGCCGCCGAAATTCCCGCCGAAAGGTCGCCGTCGGAAATCAGACGAATTCTCGCACCGGCTTTTCTCACATCGTTGATTAACTTTTTGTGACGCGAGCGTTCAAGACAAATGACGGTTAAATCTTCGACATCGCGCCCGAGACGGCGGGCGATGTTTTTCAAATTGTCGGCAACCGGCGCGTCAATATCAATCACGCCTCGGCTCGACGGACCGACGACGATTTTGTCCATATAAATATCCGGCGCGTTAAGCAATCCGCCGCGTTCCGCCGCCGCGAGAACGGCAATCGCGTTGTTCGCGCCGACCGCGCACAAGTTCGTGCCTTCGAGCGGATCGACGGCAATATCGATTTCGGGAAAAGATTCTCTGACCTCGGCGCTGTAACCGCCGCCGCCGAGTTCTTCGCCGATGTAGAGCATCGGCGCTTCGTCGCGCTCGCCCTCGCCGATGACGATTCGCCCGCGCATCGGCACGCTGTCCATCACTTGGCGCATCGCTTCGACGGCAACGTGGTCGGAATATTTGCGGTCGCCCTGTCCCATTGTTTTCGCCGATTCGATTGCCGCCGCTTCGGTCACGCGCAAAAAATCAAGGGACAATTCTCTCTCTGCTTTTAAGTTTTTCATCCTGTTTCCTTAAAGATAAATTTTTGAACAATTTTTTGAATATGAGAGGCATTCTAACACTTGTCTAACCCGCTTTGACAAGTTATGCTTTTCGGTATCATATTTTTATTTTAGTTTTTTATCGAATAAGGAGAATTTTCAAGAAATGACATATATCGTAGTCGAGCCGTGCATCGAATGTAAATACACCGATTGCGCGGCGGTCTGTCCCGTCGAAGCGTTTCACGAGCTTCCCGACCGACTTTTAATTAATCCAGATACTTGTATTGACTGCGACGCCTGCATACCCGAATGTCCGGTCGAAGCGATTTATTCGGATATGTCGATTCCGGAAGAATATATGGATTGGCTGGCGAAAAACGCCGAGGCTGAAAATTACCCGATTATCAGCACGAAGATTCCGGCTCTGCACGGCGCGGGCTGCACCGGACCGCCGGAATAAATTAAGCGAATTATAAAAAAGCCGAATGGGGAAATTGATTTTTTCCCGTTCGGCTTTTTTGACTTTAACCCAAATAAATTGTCCGAACAAAAACCTTGCCAATCTTTAGAATTGTAAAGTATTATAGAAATAGCTTTTCACTCTGCGGAAAGCGTTTGAACATTTAATAAAAACTTCCTTGCGGTTAGATTCGATTCTTTTAACTTGCAGTTCAGCCAACATCTTCCGCTTTCCCATTCCCAAAAAGCAAAATTCCTTTTAGAATTGCCATTGCTTACTATCTCTATTTTCAAACTTAAACACGAGCCGAAATGTTAGCTAACTTCGAGGAAAACACACACCACGCCGAGGAAATTTTCACGTCTTCGGAAAAACCGACGCGCAAAATACTCGTGCTTTTCGGCACGCGCCCCGAAGCTATCAAGCTCGCGCCCGTAATTAACGAACTAAAAAAACATTCGGCGTTCCGAACAATCGTCGTTTCTTCGAGCCAGCACACGGATTTGCTCGCGCCACTTTTGGAGATTTTCAATCTCGAAATCAATTACGATTTGCGCGTAATGACGGCGAATCAAACGCCGAACGCGGTCTGCGCGAAGGTCTTGTCGTCGCTCGACACGATTTTAGAGAGTGAAAAACCTGATATAATTCTCGTGCAGGGCGACACGACGACCGCGTTTGCGGGCGCGTTTGCCGCTTTTAACCGGCGAATAAAAATCGGTCACGTCGAAGCCGGACTTCGTTCGGGAAATATTCAGAGTCCTTTTCCCGAAGAATTAAACCGCCGCTTGATTTCGCAAGTGGCAACGTTTCATTTTGCAGCAACTGAAAAAAATAAAGAGAATTTGTTGGCTGAAAATGTTACCGAAAAGCAAATTTTCGTAACCGGCAACACGGTTGTAGACGCCTTGCATTTTATTCTTAAAAACAGACAGCCGAGCCGGAAAATCAAAAATTTGATTGAAAGCACAAACGGACTGAAGCGTATTTTACTTACGACACACCGGCGTGAGAGTTTCGGCGAAAAGATGTCGGAAAATCTTGAAACTCTGCGCGAATTTGTAGAAAAACGAAATGATGTTTGTTTAATTTTTCCCGTTCATCCGAACCCGAACGTGCAAAGCATCACAAATAAAATTCTTGCTCATCAGGAAAGAATCTTTCTACTCGAACCGCTTGAATACACCGATTTTATCACCTTGCTGAAAAATACCTGGTTGATTACGTCGGATTCGGGCGGCGTGCAGGAAGAAGCGCCGAGTCTGGGGAAACCGCTTTTTATTTTAAGAGAAAACACCGAACGCCCCGAAGCCGTCGAAGCCGGAATCGCCAAACTCATCGGCGGAAATTTGGGCGAGCTTTTGCAGGAAAATTATGCGGACGAAACCTGGATAAACTCGGTCAGAGAAATCGAAAACCCGTTCGGCGACGGACAGGCGGCGAAACGAATCGTTGAAATTTTGGAAAGAGAATTTCCCGCAAAGGCGCAAAGCAGCCAAGGGAAGCGAGGGAAGAACAAAAAATAAAAATCTCATGAATTCTTTGTATTAACTTTGCCTCTTTGCGCCTTTGCGGGAAACTCCTTTTTATGACTCAACACGCGACAACAAAAAAACATCTTTTGACCGTTTTGGTCGAAGATTATTTTCACGTCGGCGCGTTTGAAAATCTCATACAGCAGCGCAACTGGTCGAATTTTGAACCGCGTTACGAGCAAAATACTATAAAAACTCTTGATTTGCTCGACGAATTTAAAACAAAGGCGACGTTTTTCGTGCTTGGCTGGATTGCCGAACAAAATCCGAAACTGATTCGAGAGATTGTAACGCGCGGACACGAAGTCGCCAGTCGCGGATTTTATCATCGTTCGCTTAAACATTTAACGCCAGAAGAAGTTCGTGAAGATTTCCGTCGCGCCAATCGCGTTTTAGAAGACGCGGCGGGACAGAAAATCATCGGTTTTCGCGCGGCGGAAAAATTATCTTTTGAGAAGGACGCCTGGATTTTAGAAATTTTGGCGGAAGAAGGTTTTGTTTATGACGCTTCGTTTTTGCCGACGCAAAAGACTGAAAAGTCAAAGCGTTTTGCTCATCAAATTCAAGCGGGCGGCAAAATCATCTGGGAATTTCCCTACTCGACGCGCGATGTCGGCTTCGGACTGCTGCCGATTTCCGGCGGAAATTACTTGCGGCAAATTCCGCACACGCTGATGCGCCACGCCGTCCACGATTGGCACAAGCGCTACGATGCGCCGTTCGTGCTGTATTTTCACGTCTGGGAACTCGACCCGGAACAGCCGCGCATCTCGGCGGCTTCGAACTACAATCGCATTCGTCATTACCGCAAGCTCGACAAAATGGAATGGCTCATCAAAGAGTATCTAAGAAAATACGATTTTACGACCGGCGCGAATTTTCTCGGAATCGAAGCTCAAAGCTCGAAGCTCAAAGTTCAAAGTTCAAACGCTCAAAATGCAAACTTGCCGTTTAAGGTTGAACAATCGAAAACCCAAAATCGAAAACCCAAAGTTTCAATCGTTATTCCCTGCTACAACGAAGCGCCGACTTTGCCTTATTTGGCGAACACTTTGCGGAGCGTCGAAACCGAATTAAGCGATAATTACCAGCCTGAATTTATTTTTGTGGACGACGCGAGCAAAGATAAAACCTTCGACAAATTGCAGGAACTTTTCGGAAACCGCGAAAATGTCAAAATTATTCGGCACGAAACAAACAAAGGCGTGGCAGCGGGCATTATGACCGGAATTCAAAATGCCGAAACCGAAATTGTTTGTTCGATGGATTGCGACTGCACGTATGACCCGCACGAACTCAATAATATGATTCCGCTTCTCTCCGACGGCGTTGATTTGGTAACGGCTTCCCCGTATCACGCGAGCGGCGGCGTGAGAAACGTCCCGGAATGGCGGCTTTTTTTGTCAAAAGGCGCGTCGTTTCTTTATTCCAAAGTTTTGCACTCAGATATTTCGACTTATACGAGCTGTTTTCGCGTCTATCGGCGCAGTTCGGTCGTTGACCTTGATTTAAAGGAAACCGGATTTTTGGGCGTGGCGGAAATGCTCGGAAAACTGGTTTTGCGCGGCGGGCGCGTCCTTGAATATCCCGCAGTTTTGGAAGTTCGCCTTTTCGGATTTTCCAAAATGAAAACCGTCAGAACAATCTTCGGGCATCTGCGGCTGCTTTCACACTTAACAAATACGAGCTTTTTCGGGAAACCGAAAGCAATTAAAACTTCTTTAGCAAAGGAAACGATGGAAGTCGTTTCCGATAACATAGGAAAGAAATAAAACAATTAAATGGATAATTGATAATTAAAGAACAGAATCATTATCCATTTTCCACTATCCATTATCCATTAAAAAATATGACACCAACAGCACAACCGGAAATAATAAAACTGCCGTCCGACCAGGACGCTTCGGGACGAACTTTCGGCGCGGAGGAAATCGCCGCCGTTACGGAAGTTCTGCAATCAGGGATTTTAATCACGACAAAAGGCAAATACGGCAAAATGCTCGAAGAGAATTTCGCTAAACGCCTTGGCGTGAAATACGCTTACGCCTGCAACTCCGGCTCGGCGGCGGTTCACGTCGCAATCGCGGCGATAAACCCGAATCCGGGCGACGAAATCGTGACGACTTCGATAACCGATATGGGCGCGTTGACGCCAATCGTTTTTCAAGGCGCGATTCCCGTTTTTGCGGACGTTGACCCGAAAACCTTAAACGTTACGGCTGAAACAATCGAGAAGGTTTTGTCCGAAAAAACCAAAGCGATAATCGTAACGCATCTGTTCGGAAATCCGTGCGAAATGCAGGCGATTATGGAACTTGCAGACTCGCGCGGCATTCCCGTTATCGAAGACACGGCGCAAAGTTTTCTGGCGACGGTCGGCGGAAAATACGTCGGCACAATCGGAAAAATCGGCGCGTTTTCCTTTCAGCAAGGCAAACAGATGACGACCGGCGAAGGCGGAATTGTCGTTACGAACGACGACGAATTAGCCAGACGCTTGTATCTTTGCATCAACAAGGCTTGGGGTTACGGCGACGCAAATCCCGACCATTATTTTATCGCTTTGAATTACAGAATGACCGAACTGCAAGCGGCTTTAGCGGTTGAACAGCTCAAAAAATTAGATTATTCGGTCGAACAGCGTCAGCGAATGGCAAAACTGCTCGACGAAAGAATCGCCGACATAGACGGCATCGAAAGCTATAAACCGGCGGACGGTTCGACAATGACTTATTGGAAATACTGTCTGCGCGTTGACGATACAAAGATAGAAGACGGTTCTGTCGGTCTGGCAAAAGCGTTGAAAGTTTACGATGTCGCTTCCGCGCCTCGTTATGTCGTCAAACCGGCTTATAAATGCCGCGTTTTCACAGAACAAAATACTTTCGGCGACAGTCATTATCCGTTTAATCTGGCGCGTCCCGAAGCGGTCGATTACAATGACGACAATTTTCAGGGAACAATCAAAGGCTTGCACGACGTTCTCGTGCTGCCGATAAACGAACGCTACGAAGAAAAACACATCGAATTTCTGGCTTCGTCAATCCGCGAAGCGGTCGAAAATGTAAAGAAATAAATTTACAGGGATAGCAGGATAAACAGAGATATTAAAACAAAGAAGATTTTTTATCCCTGTCTATCCTGCCATCCCTGTAAATTTCCTTTGTAAAATTATGAAAAAATTAAATTTTGCCTTAATCGGAACAGGCGGCATCGCCCAAACATACGCGCAGGCATTTCAAGCCAGCAATTGTTGTAAATTAATCGCGGTTGCCGACGTTCGCAAAGAATCGGCTGACGCCTTTGCCGAGCCTTTCGGCGCGAAAAGTTTTTCGGATTACAAAACTCTGGCGGAAAACTCCGAAATCGACGCCGTAATAATTTCCACGCCGCCGAACACGCATCCTGAAATTGCAATGTATTTTATGCAAAGAGGCGTGAATGTTTTGTGCGAAAAACCGCTTTGCCTGTCGGTCGCCGAAGCCAAAGCGATGATTGAATGCGCCGAAAAATCGAACGTCAAATTCACGATGGCGACGAAGTTTCGCTACGTCGAAGACGTTATCAAAGCGAAATCGATGATTGCGTCGGGCGTTCTCGGCGACATCGTACAGTTTGAAAATGCTTTTACGGCGAAAGTCGATATGTCGAAGCGCTGGAACGCGGATTCTGAAATTTCCGGCGGCGGCGTTCTGATGGATAACGGCACGCATTCGGTCGATATTATCCGTTATTTTTTGGGCGCGATTTCCGAAGTTTTAGCCGTCGAAGCGGGCGGAACGCAAAATTTGAGCGTTGACGAGAACGTGAAATTGCTCGCCAAAACTGCCAACGGCGTGACGGCAAGCGTTGATTTGACCTGGGGAATCAACAAGGAATTGCCGAACTTCATCAGCATTTACGGCACAAACGGAACGCTGCATATCGGTTGGGGCGCGTCGAAATACAAACTCAATTCAAATCCCGATTGGATTCAAATCGGCAAAGGCTATGACAAAGTTCAGGCGTTTCGCTCAAAGATTGAAAACTTTGCCAACGCGATTCACGGCACGGAAGAGCTTTTGACAAAACCCGAAGACGCGCTCGCGTCGGTCGAAGTCATCGAAGCGGCGTATAAATCGCTGAATCAAAATCTTTGGCAGAAAGTTATCGAAAAAACCGAAACCGCAGCCCGCTAAACAAATATTCAAACAGAATGAACGGGACAAACAGGATTGTAATTTAATCTCAAAACGCTTCGATTGCCCCGAAGCGCATTTTGAAAATATATTCTGTTAATCAAACGCGAAACTTGCTTCATTCTGTTTGAATCTCGCTTATAATTAAAAAGTGCCAAACAAAACCTACAATCTCATCGGCGCGGACGGAAAACCCTACCAAAGCCCGACCAAAGGAACGCTCGGCGGACATCGCAAAGATAAAATCTACGGAACTTTAGATTGCAAAGGCGCGGCGCGTTGGATTGCAAGAGGTCATTACGTCAAACAGCGCGTGTTTTTCGCCGATGAAGCGACGGCAATAGCCGCAGGATTTAGACCTTGTTACGAATGTCTGCGCGAAGAATATAAGGAATGGAAAACGAAGAAAATTTAGCCACGAACAAACACAAAAGAACACGAAAATTTTATTAAACTCATTTCGTGCTTTTTCGTGTTTGTTCGTGGCAAAAATCCTATGATTAAAATTCACCCGACAGCAATTATCGAAGACGACGTAAAAATCGGCGAAGGCACGAGCGTTTGGGACAACGCGCATATTCGGCACGGCGCGCAAATCGGCGAAGAATGTATCGTCGGCGAAAAAACTTATATCGCTTACGATGTAAAAATCGGCAGCCGCGTAAAAATCAACGCGATGGTTTATATCTGCGCGGCTGTTACAATCGAAGACGGCGTGATGATTTCCGCCTCGACGACTTTTACCAACGACCGCTTCCCACGCGCGACTTTTCCCGATTTAAAAACCTTGCGCCCGTCCGAGCCTGACGAACACACTTTGCCGACTTTAGTTCGAGAAGGCGCGACAATCGGCGCCGGCTGCATCATCGGCAACGATTTGGAAATCGGACGCTGGTCAATGGTCGGAATGGGTTCAATCGTTACAAAATCAGTTCCCGATTTTCATCTGGTTTTGGGAAGTCCGGCGCGTTCCGTTGGCGCGGTCTGCAAATGCGGACAGCTTTTCCATCGTTTTGACGATTCGGACAAACAAGAATTTAGATGCGTTTGCGGTTTGCGGTATGAAATTAAGAATCGGGAAGTAAAAGAAAAATTTTAGCCACAGATTTACACAGATACACTCGGATAAGAAAAAGATGGAGAACGGTAAATCAGGATTGTTAAAATCACTTTTTGAAAATGATGATTCAAAAGATGAAATCAATCAAATAACTGAGAAGATTATCGGTTGCGCTTACAAGGTTTCTAACGAGTTGGGTTGCGGCTTTTTGGAGAAAGTTTATGAGAATGCTTTGGCATATGAAATCAGAAAATTCGATTTAGTTGTTGAGCAGCAAAAGCAGATTAAAGTTTTTTACGATAAATTTGAAGTCGGCTTTTACGAAACTGATTTATTGATTGAAGAAACTGTTTTGGTTGAGTTGAAAAGCGTCAAAAACTTGGACGACGTTCACAAAGCGCAACGCCTAAACTATTTGAAAGCAACCGGCTTGAAAATTTGTTTGCTGATAAACTTCGGCAATCTGCGAGTTGAAGTTAAAAGATTTGTTTTATAAGAAAATTTTTAGACACAGACAAACACGAGATATTTTTTTGATTTTATTTTTTGAATCTGTTTTATCTTTTCAAATTTTATCTGAATTATTTTTCTTATCTGTATTTGGCTTTTTATCTGAGTTAATCTGTGCAAATCTGTGGCTAAAAAATCTCCAATGAATAAAAACATCGCCATCATCGGTTCAGGATTTCTCGGTTTGACGCTCGCTCTGCGTCTCAGCGAGGCGGGCGCGAAAGTTACCGTTTTTGAATCCGCGCCGGAAATCGGCGGGTTGGCGAGCGCGTGGCAAATCGGCGATGTCGTTTGGGACAAACATTATCACGTTACGCTCGCTTCTGATTCCTGGACGCGGAAGATTGTCGAAGAAATCGGACTGAAAGACGAATTTGAATGGGTTGAAACAAAGACGGGATTTTATACTGACGGCAAACTCGTTTCGATGTCGAACAGTTTGGAATTTCTCAAATTTCCGCCGCTTGATTTGGTTTCTAAATTTCGGTTGGGCGGCACGATTTTTTACGCTTCACGAGTTAAAGATTGGAAGGCGTTGGAGAGAATTTCGGTTGAAGATTGGCTGACGAAACTTTCGGGTAAAAAGACATTTGAAAAAATGTGGAAGCCTCTGCTTAAAGCGAAGCTCGGCGAAGCGTATAGAGAAACTTCCGCCGCGTTTATCTGGGCGACGATTCAAAGAATGTATGCGGCGCGAAATTCCGGCTTGAAAAAAGAAATGTTCGGCTATGTGCGCGGCGGTTATGCGCGTGTTTTGGAAAGATTCGGCGAGCATTTAAGAGAAGAAGGAGTCGAGATTCGATTGAATTCGAGGGTCGAAAAGATTGAAAAGTTCGATGATAAAGTGATAGTTTTCACCGCCGAGAATAAGGAAAGCTACAAAGCGGAAGTTATGTTAGATGCCGCCCGGAATTTTTCGGATATTGCCGTGCGTTCCGTAACCTCGACGGCTAAATCTTCCGAATTTGACCGGGTGATTTTAACTTGCCCGTCAAACATCGCGGC
Organism: uncultured Pyrinomonadaceae bacterium; assembly: GCA_964235785.1. Classification (GTDB taxonomy): domain Bacteria; phylum Acidobacteriota; class Blastocatellia; order Pyrinomonadales; family Pyrinomonadaceae. The sequence continues at coordinate 132,711 of CAXSBF010000004.1, forward strand.
GAAAATCTGTCCGCAATTGTCGGACGATGAAAAACGGAAACTCGAAAACGTCAAATATCAAGGAATCGTTTGCGCTTCGCTTTTGACGAAGAAATCTCTCTCCAATTTTTATGTAACGAACATCACGGACGAAACGCCTTTTACGGGAATTATCGAAATGTCGGCTCTGGTTGATAAACGAGAATTCGGCGGAAACGCGCTTGTTTATTTGCCGAAATACGTCGCGCCGGACGATGAATTGTTTGAAAAAACAGACGCCGAGATTGAAGAAACGTTTTTAAGTGAACTCGAAAAGATGTATTCTCATTTTTCGAGAGCCGATGTTTTGGCTTTCAAAGTCTCGCGCGTCAGACAGGTTTTTCCGATTCCGACTTTGAATTATTCTGAGAATTTGCCGCCCGTAAAAACGTCGCTCGAAAATGTTTTTGTCGTTAATTCAGCGCAAATCACGAACGGAACTTTGAATGTCAACGAAACGATTCAACTTGCGGAAAAGTTTTTTGCCGCAGAATTAAGAGAAAAAACAATTTACAGGGATAACAGGATGAACATGGATAAGAAAGATTTAATTTGATTTAATCCCTGTCCATCCTGTTATCCCTGTAAATTCTTAAGTTTATGAAACCGATAGCAAGCCTGTCTTTAGACCTCGACAATAAATGGTCGTATATGAAAACGCACGGCGACGCGGGCTGGGAAAGTTTCCCGTCGTATCTCGATACGGTTGTGCCGCGCGCTTTGCAATTTTTGAAGGAAAGAGATTTGAAAATTACATTCTTTATTGTCGGTCAAGACGCGGCGCGTGAGGAAAATAGAGAATCGCTCGCGCAAATTTCAGCCGCTGGTCACGAAATCGGAAATCATTCTTTCAATCACGAGCCTTGGCTTCATCTTTATTCAAAGCGTGAACTCGAAACGGAATTTGAACGAACTGAAGAAGCAATTGCAAAAATCACAAATCAAAAACTCGTCGGCTTTCGCGGTCCCGGATACAGTCTTTCGCCGACGGTTTTAGAAGTTCTCGCGGAACGAAATTACGAATACGACTGCTCGACTTTGCCGACGTATATCGCGCCGCTCGCCCGCGCCTATTACTTTTTTAAATCGCCGGAGATGTCAGACGAAGAACGTGAAAAGCGCAAGAAACTTTTCGGCAAATTCGCTGACGGTTTTCAGTCTCTGAAACCTTATCGGTGGCAAATCGGCGAAAAATCGCTGGTCGAGATTCCCGTGACGACTTTGCCCGTTTTCAAAACGCCGATTCACGCTTCTTATGTGATTTATCTTTCGACGTTTTCAAAAGCATTGGCTAGAACTTACTGGCAGACGGCTGTAGAAATGTGCCGAATGTCGGGGACGCAGCTTTCTTTGCTGCTTCATCCGCTCGATTTTCTGTCGGGCGAAGACGCGCCGGAACTCAAATTCTTCCCCGCGATGAATTTGCCCATTGAGAAGAAATTGCAATTTCTCGGCGAGATTTTACAAACTTTCGGCGAGAAATTTGAAATTGTAAATATGCGGCGACACGCCGAAATTGCGGCGAAGGAAAGTTTGACTAAAAGAGTAATCGCCGGGAACGGAAAAGCGGCAGAAAAGATGAAACCGCAGATGCGCACGGATGCGCGCGGATAATTTCATCTTTGAAATCAAAGCTATTTGCTTTAGAATTTCCTTCAAGCTCTGCACGTTTTCGCGGTAAAAATGATTAGTCCGGTCGAAAAATCACTCAAATTAACTCACGCGCGGTGCTGCGTTTGCGACGCGGACGACGCAAATCAAATCGGCGCGGGTGAAGATTTTGAATACCGGACAAGCTCCGATACATTTTTGGCAGTTCAGTGCAACTCGTGCGGTCTGGTTTATTTGAATCCGCGCCCCGATGTTTCCGAGTTTGAAACGATTTATCCGCCGACGTATCACGCTTTTGATTTTTCCGAAGAGGACTTTGGCGTCGTTTATAAAATCCGCTCGCGGCTCGAAGCCAATCGTCTTTTAAGCTGGTGCAGGGATTTGCCGAATGACGCGCGGATTTTAGATGTCGGCTGCGGCGACGGTTTCCATCTGAATCTTTTGAGAAATTACGGCAAGCAAACCTGGACGCTCGAAGGCGTCGATTTGGACAAACGCGCCGTCCGAATGGCGGAAAAATCAGGTTTGAAAGTTTATCTCGGAAGCGTCGAAACGCTTGATTTGCCGAAAGACGGTTACGATTTGGCATTTATGATTCAGACAATCGAGCATCTGGAAAAACCGTTTGAGGTTTTGTCGGCTGTCAAAAGCCTGTTGAAAACGGGCGGAAAACTCGTGATTGTTACCGATAATACGGATTCGCTCGATTTCAAACTTTTCAAAAATCGACACTGGGGCGGTTATCATTTTCCGCGTCATTGGAATTTATTCAATCGAAATTCTTTGACCGAATTATCCGAAAAAGTCGGCTTTGAAACGGCTGATTTATCGACGCAAGTCAGTCCGGTTAATTGGGTTTATTCGATTCACAATTGGTTGGTTGACAAGGAAAAGTCGCGCCGGCTCGTAAATCGATTCACGCTCAAATCAACCGTTTCGCTGTCGGTTTTTACGGCGCTCGATATTGTTTTGCAAAAACTCGGGAAAGGCGCGCTGCTGCGCGCAATTCTGCAAAAGCCTTAAGAATTATTTGTCCACAGATAAACACAGATGAACTCAGATAAATCCAAAACCAAAAAAGAGAAGAAAACTCAGAAAGCACTTGCTGTTTATAGATTTATGCTTTGCTCTTATCTGTGTTTATCCGTGTCAATCTGTGGTTAAATTTTCCTATGAATTTTATCTAATTCAAATTTTATAAATTTTTATGAAAAACGAAAAACCAATCGCAATCATCGGCGCGGGACTCGCGGGATTGACGGCGGCGAATTTTCTGCACCGGCAAAACGTGCCGTTTATTTTATATGAAGCGGGAAAGAAAATCGCCGGTCTCGCCGCGAGTTTTAAAGACGCGGAAGGTTTCAGTTACGATTTCGGAGCGCACTTTATTACCAACCGACTGGCACAGGCGATTGGCGTCGGCGACGAATGTTTGACCGTCAGGCATTACGGCGAAGCGGTTTGGCTCGGCGGCAAAATTTATTCTTATCCGTTCGGTCTGGTGAAAATTCCGCGAATGACTCTGAGCGGCATCAAAAGCAAATTAGCCGGAAACGGACACGCGCCCGCTTCAGCCGCCGAATGGTTTCGCAAAAGCTATGGCGCGGCTTTAGCCGACGAAGTCGCGCTGCCTTTAATCGAAGCGTGGTCGGGCGCGAGCGCGGAAAAATTATCGGCGGCAGTCGGCGAAAGCTTGCCGGGAAGCGTCGGAAAAACTCTCTATTTGAAAGCCGCGAGTAAATTGACGCGCCGCGCGGTGGCGTGCGGCTATAACCGCGAAATGCCCGAAAAAGCAAGCGTTTATCACGTCTATCCCGAAAAAGGCGTTTCGACTTTGTGCGAAAAGCTCGCCGTCGGATTTGAAGATAAAATAAGGCTCGAAACGCCGGTCGAAGAAATCATCGTCGAGAACGAAAAAGTCGTCGCCGTCACAGCCAAAGGCGAAACGCAAGCGGTTTCCGCCGTCATCAGCACCGCGCCCGCGAACATTCTGGCAAAGCTCGTCAAAGGCACGAACAGCTTGCAAAATTTCAAAAATTTTCGTTATCGCCCGATGATTTTCGTCAATATGAAATTCAAAGGTCGCGGTCTTCTGCCCGACACGGTTTTATGGTTTCCCGAAAAAGAATTTCCCTTTTTCCGCCTGACCGAAGCGACGATTTCGATGCCCTGGCTCGCGCCCGAAGGCAAGACAATTATTACCGTTGACATCGGCTGCGAAAAAGGCGACGAATTTTGGGAAATGGACGAAGAAAAACTTTCTGCGCTTTGTCTGGAACATTTGACGAAAATAATTCCCGGCGCAAAAGAAAAGTTTTTGGGCGCGAAGATTTTAAAAACGCCGATTGCTTATCCGGTTTTTCTCAATGAATATGAACAGGCGCGAAAGGATTTTGAACAATCAACCGGCATCGAAAATCTTTTGAGCATCGGGCGCAACGGCGAATTCGCGCATATTTTTATGGAAGACGTTTACTGGCGAACCAGAAAAAAAGTTCGTCATTTAATCGAAAACCAATGAAAAAATGGTAAATGAAATCGCCGACAAAAAATTGTTTGTTGTGAAACTGCGTCGTCATTTCGTCTGGCTGCCGATTATTTTGCATTTGGCGATAAGTTTGCCGCTCGCTTATGTTTTGAATATTTGGATGGACGAAGCCTCGACGCTCTACACGACGCGGAACGGATTTTTCCACGCATTGAGTAATGCTTTTGTCGATGAAAGACAAGCTCCGCTTTATTTTTTGATTCTGAGCGTTTGGCGAATGCCCGGCGATTCGATTTTTTTCGCCAGGCTTTTTTCGATTCTTGCGGGCGCGTTGGCAGTGTTTTTTTTCTACCGTTTAACTCGCCGATTTTTTGATGAATTCGCCGCAAACTTTATCACGGTTTTATTCGCCGTTCATCCGTATTTGATTTGGGCAAGCGTCGAGATTCGCGTTTATTCGACGGTGATTTTGCTCTCGGTTTTACTGTTGAAATTTTTTGCGGAAGGTTTTTTAGACGAAGAAGATGTTTCCCGCAAAGGCGCAAAGGGGCAAAGAAAAGCGCAAATCATTTATATTTTAATCGCCGTTGTCGCGCTTTACACGAATTATTATTTGGGTTTTTTGCTCGTCGGCTGTTTTGCCGCGTTGATTGTTTCGCGGCGTTTCGGAGCGGCGCGAATTTATTTTTTGCAAATGCTGATTGTCGGCGCGTGCGTTTTGCCGCTCGCCTGGATTATTCGACAGCAATTTGCGATGAACACGAGCGGTTTTACGGCTGAAAAATCAATCGCCGAAGGCATAAATATTCTCTGGAATCACGCTTTTACTTTAACTTTCCCGATTGAAAACGCGCCCGCCACCGAACCGTCCGTTGTTACTATTATCAGAATCTGGTTTCTTCGTTTTTCAGTCGCAGCGATTATTTTGTTTCTCATAAAAGACAAATTCCGCGCGGCAAACGGAAAGGTTTTGATGTTCGCGGCGATAACTGCGGTCGTCGGAATGTTTTTGCTCGCCGCTTACCTTTTACTCGGCGCGGAATACATCGCTTTTCGGCACGTCGCCGTGCTTTTCGTGCCGCTCGTTTTATTTTTGGGCGTGCTTTTGACAAACGTTTTGCCCCATAGAGGCTTAATCTTATTCGCCATCGTTTTGGCTCTCTTATTTCCATATTCCAAAATCTATAAACAATATCCGAATCTTGCCAAACGCGGTGATTGGGCGCGTGTCGCGCAATTTATTAAAGAAAATGAAAAGTCGAATCAGCCGATTATCGTTTTTCAAAATTACGACGCGCTTTCGCTGCCGTTTTATTACAAGGGCGTGAACCGGATTTTACCGGACGAAAAGTTTTTCGATTGGAGCGCGGAAGATTCACTTACGAGCGAAAACGCATTTCGCAATCAGACGGCTTTTGTAATTTCCGAAATTCCGCCCGACGCGCGGGAAATTTGGGTGGCGACCGAAGAAGGTTGCCAGAGCGCCAATACTGCCGTCGCGTGTCGCCCGTTGGAAAATTTTCTCGAAGCCAATTACACTGTTATCGAAACAAAAGATTTTTATATGGAAAGAGTTAGGCTTTTCAGGAGAAAATAGAATGCTCGAAACAATTACCAATAACAGTGAGCCGAAGCAGGTTGCGAGATGCGTCGAATGCGACCGCGAAGTCGATAATTATGTAACGTTCGTCAGCCCGACTAATGAAACCGAAAACATCTGCTGGGATTGCCAGCAGCGCGCCGACAAAGGTTTTAACACGAAACGCGATTGGCGGCGAAGCGCGAGACAAAAGGACATCGAAACGGTTACGGAAAAATAGTTTATGGCGGTCAGAAAAATCACCGAATATCCCGAAAAAGTTTTGGCTGAAGTCGGCAAACCCGTAACGGATTTTGACGAAGAACTCGAAAAATTGTGCGCCGATATGTTTGAGACGATGTATGAAGCCGAAGGCGTCGGACTCGCGGCACAGCAAATCGGTTTGGCGTTGCAGCTTTTCGTGATGGATTGCGAAGGCGTCAAACTCGTCGCGGCAAATCCTGAAATCATCTCGACCGAAGGCGAGCAAAGCGGACAAGAAGGCTGTCTTTCGCTCGGCAAAGTTCCGGCGGTTGTCGTGCGCGGCGAGAAAGCGACTTTGCGGGCGCAAGACGCTAAAGGCGAATGGTTTGAGCGCGAAGCGACAGGCTATGCCGCCCGCGCTTTTCAACACGAAACAGATCATTGCAACGGCAAACTTTTTATTGACCATTTGCCGAAAATGCGGCGCGATATGGTTGTCAAAAGATTTCAGAAAGAGAAAAGGTGGAAATAATCAAAATGATTTATTTCTTTTATCTTTTCGGAGCAACCGTAAATTACTAATACTTATGGAAAATCAAATGAACACTAGAGATTGGTTTTCGGTAGCAGTCAGAGTTGTCGGACTATTGTCTTGTTTGCGTGGCGGCGAGGATTTTATATATTTTTTGATGGCAAATCTGGGATATACTTCCGGCACCTCTGTTACCGCTTCTTCTCCTACACACGTCATTACTTTTGTAATCGGTCTCTTTTACTTTTTTGCAGGACTTTACTTTTTACGCGGCGCATCGCTTCTATTGGATTACGCCTTTCCGAACAAGGAAATCGAGCGAGAGATGCCAGACAAAATTGAAAATAAATAATCTGTTTTATTTTGGATTTGTTAAAGGGATATTATTTGAAATTTTTATTGTAGTTGAGGCGAACTTTTAGTTTGAACTGTCAAAAGCAAAGCCGCCGCGCCGACTGAAATCACGGCGCTGATTAAAAATGCCGCTTCCGCGCCGAATTTTGTCCAAATCGCGCCGAAAATAATCGAAGCGGGAAAAACCGTGATGCTGAAAGCCAGGTTATAGAAACCAAACGCCGTTCCGCGTTTTTCCGGCGGCACTAAATCCGCGACCAGGGCTTTTTCCGCGCCTTCAGTCAAGCCAAAATAAATGCCGTAAATCAAAAATAAAACCCACGACTGCCACGCCTGGCTCGCAAAAGCAAATCCCGCGTAAACGAGCGCATAGATAATCCAACCCGAAAAAATCAAGATTTTTCTGCCGAGTCGGTCGGATAAATCGCCGCCGACGAGCGAAAAGATAACTTTGCTGAAATGCAGAAACATCCATAAAAGCGGCAAAATGGCAACCGCAATTCCCGTCTCTTGAGCGCGAAGCAGCAGAAAAGCGTCGGTCGAATTCGACAACGTAAAAATCGCAATGACGAAGAGAAAGCGTTTGAAATTTCCGTCAAATTCCTTGAGCGAAAGTTTTATTTTCGGCGTTTCGATTTTAGCGTTTTTGTCTTTTGATTTTTCTTTGACGAAAAAAACGATAACGAATAAACCCAAAACAACCGGAATCGAAGCGTAGAGAAAAACCTGTCGATATTCCTGCGCGGTCGGATTCTGCGGATTGACGGCGAAATGTGAAAGCAGAAGAAAAGCGATAACCGGACCGATGACCGCGCCGAGATGGTCGGCGGCACGATTAAATCCGAATGCCAGCCCGCGTTTTTCTTCCGGCACGCTCGCCGCGATAATCGCGTCGCGCGGCGCGCCGCGAATTCCCTTTCCGACTCTATCGGTTACGCGAACAGCCAAAACCTGCTGCCAGGTCGTCGCAAATGCCAGAATCGGGCGCGTCAAACTTGCCAGCGCGTAACCGACGAAAACGAAAAATTTTCGGCGCTCGAATTTATCGCTGAAATAGCCGGAAAAAAGTTTCAAAAGCGCCGCGACCGATTCGGCAAAACCTTCGATTAGACCGATTGCAAATGGCGACGCGCCAAGCGTTAAGGCGAGAAAAGCAGGAAGAAGCGGATAAATTATTTCACTCGAAGTATCGTTTAAAAGACTGACCAGACTGAGCGCGAGAACATTGCCCGAAAGATTTTTATAGCGGGCGAAAAAGCGTTTGATTCGGTTCGGCATCAATGAAGTTTAGCGGGACTTTTTAATGTTCGCGGGACGATTGTCCGGGTTGCTTCCATTTGTTCCGAACATCCAGAGCGAAATTCCGCCGACGACCGCAATCAGCAGAATCAGCGCGACAATCGCCGCGCGAATCGCCATTTTCATAGCTTTTTTCAACACAAAAAACGTGATTGCCGCGACTGCCAGCAAAAAAATCACAAAAACTATTGCCGCTATTGTCATAATTTAATTTGCGTTTTCCTTTTCTGCGTAAGCTCTCTGAATTTCGTTAAAATCTTCTTCGGAAACTTCCGAACTCTGCGCCGGCACGCGAAACTCTTCGTCAGCCCACGCGCCGAAATCTATCAATTTGCAGCGCTCGGAACAAAACGGGCGAAACTCGTTGCCCGTATATTCGGTTTCTCGACCGCATCTTGGACATTTGACGATTGGCATAACTTAAATAAAAATCGAATTTTAACACATAGACGAAAAAAACCGAACGCTTTGTTGCCTGAAAAAACGTTTGATTGTTTCGCGCCTTTAGTGTAAATATACAAAGTTTAGATGCCGTTTCCGCATCAAAGCGAACAAATTGTTTGGAGCAGTCGTATTTTACGGCAGACTTCTAAAAAAAGGAAAGAGAAAAAAAATGGCGGATTATAAAGAAAAATTTGAAAAATGGCAGCGCGAAGCAAAGGAACGCTTCGAGGATTTCGACAAGCAAATCAATCTGAAAGAAAAACTCGGGGAAAGCGCCAAGCGCGTCGTGGAGACAGCTCAAAAAGGCGCGGAAAGCTTCAAGGAAAACGCGCAGAAAATAAAAACCGAAGCCGAAAAGAGCGAAGTCGGCAAACAAGCCTATAAAGTTGCCGAAGATACCTTCAAATCTGCTGAAGAAGCGGGGAAAAAGGCTTGGAGCGCGAGCGAACCGCTTCGCAACGCGGCTGAAGACGCGGGCGGAAAAGCCGCCGACGCCTTCGGGAAAACCGCCGTCGAAGCCGAAAGTCTTTTAAAATCAGTCGGGAAAACGGCGGGCGAAATTTTCGACATTGCCGGCGCAAAAGCGGGCGAAGTTTTTGAAGACGCGCGAAGCACTTTCGGCACGACGGCATATCGCGTTTCAAAAGCCTTCAATCTCGGCGCAAGCTGGACGCGAACGATTGATTCGGCGATAAAAACCGTGCAAAAAACTTCCGATTGGATTCAGGAAAAACCTCTGCAAGCCGCAACAACCGGCGTTTCGATGGCGGTTGGGGCAGGTCTCGGCGTGGTTTTTACAGGAATCAGCTCGCACTGGCTTTTCAATTCGGCTCTGCCGACTTCAGCCGTCAAAATGGCGGGCGGGCAATTCCAGGATTATTTGAAAAAGCAGGATGAGCTAATTGAAAAAGGTGAATTAACGCAAGCCGAAACTGAAAAAATTCAATTCGAGCGCGACATTGCAAAATACGTCGGCGCGCCGCTTTTAGGCTCTTTCGCGTTTGCTTCGGGCGCGGTTATGATGACGCATGTCTTTAATCCGAAAACGATTGTCGGCGCGCCGATTGACTGGCTTTTGGGCGGGAATCCGCTGCTCGAAGGCGTCTGGTTTTTCGGCAACGGCTTGGTTTGCCTTAAAACCGGCTACGAATTTTTTATGTTCGCGCTCGAAGACCAGGAAGATGTCCAAAAAATCGTTAAAGAATTGAAAGGTTTATTGCCTGCGTAAGTTGTGTTACAGTTTATTGAATTTTAGCTTTAGCAGTTTGTTTGAAAAGCTGTGAAACGGCGGAATCTTTCGCTTTTTCACAGCTTTTTTATTTTAACCGGAAGATTATAAAAAAAGAGGAAAGACGAATTTATGTTGAACGAATTCAAAGCATTTATCGCACGCGGAAACATTCTCGATTTGGCAATTGCCGTAATTATGGGCGCGGCTTTCGGCGCGATTGTCAAAACATTTACCGACGGAATTATTATGCCGGTCGTCGGTTTTTTAACCGGCGGCATTGATTTCAAGGACAAAGTTATCAATCTCGGCGATATGCCGGTTACAACGCCGGAGCAAATCGCGGCGGCGCTTGTCGCTAAACAGCCGATGATAATGTATGGACAGTTTATCAACGACGTAATTACATTTTTGATTGTCGCGCTTGTGATGTTTGCGCTGGCGCGTTATGCGGTCAGTTTATTCAATCATTTCAAAGCCGCGCCGACGCCGACGACCGGCGAAGAGGTTTTGCTGACGGAAATCCGCGATATTCTGAAAAGTAAGTGAAGGTCAAATGCCGGTCAACGCACAGAACACGTAAATTTATAAAACCAATTTGAACGATTACTTTAACCGTCTCTGACCGACAAATTTCATCGCCAACCCGTTGATGCAGTAGCGCAGTCCGGTCGGTTTCGGACCGTCGCCAAAGACGTGACCGAGATGCGCGTCGCAGCGATTGCACAATACTTCAGTGCGCGTTTCCGGTAAGCTGTTATCAACTTTTTCGCTGATGTTGATTTTGGCTATCGGCGCGTAAAAACTAGCCCAACCAGTATCTGAATTATATTTCGTCTTTGAACTGAAAAGCGGCAAATTACAGCACACGCAAGTATAAACTCCCGGCTTGTAATTTTTGTTGAGCGGGCTTGTGTAAGGATTTTCCGTTCCGCCCTTTCGGGCAACCTGATATTGGTCGGGTGTCAGGATGCGTTTCCACTCGGCATCGGTCTTAACGACTTTCTTAAATGGAAGTTTATCCATATTGTCATCGGCTAAATTTTCCGCAACACCTGTCGAGCCAAGCGAAAAGCCCGAAAGTGCGGTTAAAGCTCCGAACAGCATTCCTGATTTTAAAAACATTCGTCTATCCATTTTATATTTCTCCCTTCCGTAATTCTCTACAATACAATTCGCTGTTTGGGAGGTTTTGGTTTCAATTTTGAGCAGACACTCGAATTAGGATTTTTATAAATCAGACGCAAATCTATACGAACAAATAAAATAGAAAGAAAATTAGAAAGTATTGAATAGAAAAAGTTCAAAAACATTTGCTTTTCTCTATTTGTATCTCACAATCTTTTCGGGCGTAACACAAAAATCAAGCCGCACGTCAAATTCCTGCGCGTCCGCAATTTCCGCAACCGGCTCAAAATAACTCAAACCTATTTTCAAACAATCAGCACGGCAGTTCTTCAAAAACTTATCGTAAAAACCTTTGCCGTAACCAATGCGGAAACCTTTTTGGTCAAAACACAAAAGCGGAATTAAAACCAGGTCAATCTTTTCAGTTTCAATTGTCGCATCGCACGTCGGCTCAAAGATTTCCCAGGCGTTTTTAACGAGTTCGGTTTCAGGCGCGAATTTCAGACTTTCAATATTGCCGGTTTGAAATTCAACACGCGGCGCAAGGGTTTCAATGCGCGGAAATTCTCGCCAAACTTTTTGAAAAATAAAATTCGTGTCAATTTCCTTAAACTTCTCAATCGACAAAAAACAATGCAGGAAATTGATTTTGGTTAAATCAAATTTTGCGAAAAATCTGTCGGCAATTTGTTCGCTTTTTTGTTTTCTTTCAAGCGCGGGAAGGCTTTTCTGTTTGGCAAGATAGATTTTGCGAAGTTCGGCTTTGGTCATTGTTCGCCGTTTTGAGGAATTTCTTTGACGACGATTTCACCGTTGGGCATTTCATAAATTAATTTGCCGTTGCGCGAATAGATATTCGGTAAGCCGAGACGGTGATTTTCTTCTTGCGCCTGGCGAACGGCGCGATTGCCGATTCGCTCAAATTCTAGAACTCTTTCGTAGGTTTCCGCTTTTAATTTTGTTTTTTGTTTCATTTTATACTTTCCAAAAAACTCTCAAATAAATTTTCCTCAATTATGATGGTTTTCTCCTTTTCACCTGCTGCTATTTTTTTGAAACCATCATTTGTATTGTAGAACAAACTCCACGAACCAGCTAGATTTTTATAGATATTCCAAAAGTTTTGCTTTCCGCGCATGAAACGTCTTCGCACATCTTCATCCGGAACAAAATGTCCGCCTTTGCTCACTCTTTCGGCAATTCTTTGAATCAAAATTTCGGGCGACTCGGCAAAAAGAAAAACGATTGTGATTTGATAATTCCCTCTCTCCCAAGTTTCAAATAATTTCTGCAAATAACGCCCTGAAAGCGTGCTTTCGATGAGCAAAGATTTATTGTTTGCGACTGCTTCATTCAATTTTTGGAAAAACAATTTTCCTGCGCTGATTTTCTTTGCGCCCGGATTTTCAGATGAAAGACTTTTGGCAATTTCGTCGGCGTTCAAAAACTCGTAATCGTATTCCTGCAAAAAAGCGCGGGCGAAAGTCGTTTTTCCAACGCCGTTTCCGCCCGCAATAATGATGGCTTCCTTCTTTAGTTCATCATTCATAATTCAGCATTCATCATTGCTTTACAATCCAACCGTCGCCGACAACTTCTTCGCCGTAGTAGAAATTTATGTTCGTCTGAGCCAATCTATCGGATTACGTTTCTGATTAAAGCAGGCAAGAACGACGATTCGATTTTCTTCTACAACATAGAAAAGCGCGTAAGGAAATTTGCGAAGTAAAACACGGCGGGCTTCTTTATAAATTGTTTGATAAGCAAAGGGATTACGCTTGACCGATTGCAAAGATGCGTCTAAAGAACGAAGAAATTCAAAGCCCAAACCGTCGCTTTTATCTTCGTAATATCGAAATGCGTCTTGAGTTTCGAGTTGGGCTTCGCGGCGGACGATTATTTCGTAGCCCGTTTGTTTTGCGAGAGGTTCTTTTTCAGAGTTTCCCATTCGATTCCTTCATCTGGATTTTGCTTGTAGCTTTCAAGTCGTTTGTCCAATTCCAATTTTTCAGCTTCGGTCAAAGATAATTCTTCGGGCGCGTTACTGATGCTGTCCCAAATGTCTTCGACAATCTGAATTTTTTCCGCAACGCTTAGTTCAAAAATTTCGGCAACTTGTGTGTTCATCCTTACCTCTTTGGAGAGTCAATTATAAAACAGTTTTTGAAAATCGCAATCAGCTTTTCACAATCCAACCGCCGCCGACAACTTCTTCGCCGTCGTAGAAAACGGTCGCTTGTCCGGGCGTAATGGCGGCTTGCGGTTCGTCGAAAACGATGCGGGCGCGATTTTCCGGCAAAGCGTGAATCGTTGCGGGCGCAGGTTCGTGGCGGTAACGAACTTTGACCGAAGCGCGGACAGGTTTTTCGAGCGCGTCAAACGCCACCCAATTAACGCCTTTTGCAATAAACTCAATCGAATCGAGTTCGTCTTTTTCGCCGACGATGATTTGATTTTTCAAGCGTTCGATTTGCAAGACGTAAAGCGGTTTTTCGTGCGCGATTCCCAGACCGCGACGCTGACCGATTGTGTAGCGGTGAATTCCGGCGTGTTCGTTGAGCTTTTCGCCTTTTGTATTCACGATGTCGCCGCGCGGCGGCAATTCATCCGAACGATTTTCGTGTTCGAGGTAACGGTCAATAAATTCGGCGTATTTCCCATCCGGCACAAAACAGATTTCCTGCGATTCCTGCTTTTCGGCGACATACAAATTCGCGCCCCGCGCAATGTCGCGGACTTCGCTTTTTAACATTTCGCCCAAAGGAAAATATGCGCGGGAAAGTTGGTCTTGCGTTAATTCCCAGAGAAAATAGCTCTGGTCTTTCCAATGATTTTTGCCGCGCAACAGACGATAGCGATTTGCCGTTTCGTCGTATTCGACACGCGCGAAATGTCCGGTCGCAACTTTGTCGCAGCCGAGACTTTGCGCCAATTTGTCTAATGACGCGAACTTTAGACGTGAGTTGCAGGCGACGCACGGAATCGGAGTTTCGCCGTCCAAATAACTTTGCACAAACGGCTCGACGACCGATTTTTCAAATTCTTGTTCCAAATTCAGAACATAAAACGGAAAACCCAAAGATTCAGCCACGCGCCGCGCATCGTAAACGTCGTCGAGCGAACAGCAGCGCGACGGCAGCGAGTCGCCGTTTTCGTCAACGTTTATTCCGCGTCGCTGATTCCACAACTGCATTGTAAAACCGACGAGTTCGTGTCCTTGTTCTTTCAGCAGAGCTGCCGCGCTCGAAGAATCGACGCCGCCGCTCATTGCTACTGCGATTTTCATAACCTAAACAGTATAACAAAAACGAAATTTACAGCGATAACACGATGAACAAGGATAAATCAAAACCTTCTAAGTAGTCGGGCAAAATGAAAGCATATTTAACCACAGATAAACACAGATGGACACAGATAAAAGCCGGATAAAAACAGCAATAAAATTAAATTTGTTTCTCATCTGTGTTTATCTGTGTCCACGCGGAGCGGGATGGTTTCAAAAATTATATAAAATAATTCTGTCCGACTACTTATCCGGTCTGTCTTATTATCAAGCGTAAATTTCGTTTTTATCTGGGAACTTCGACTGCTTTAAGAATATCGGCGATAACGGCGTCGGTCGTCGCGCCGTCGAGTTCGGCTTCGGCGCGGAGCGCGAGGCGATGCCGCAGAACCGGAAGCGCAATGTCGCGCACGTCGTCCGGCGTCGGGAAATCGCGCCCGCGTATCGCCGCGAGCGCTTTTGACGTGAGCAGCAGCGCAACCGAAGCGCGCGGGCTTGCGCCGTAAAGAATCGATGGATGCGTGCGAGTTTTTCTGACAACTTCGACGATATATTTCTGCACGCCCGCTTCCATTCGCATTTCTTTTATTTCCGCGCGACATTGCTGAATCGCCGTCGCGTCGGCGAGCGGCACAATGTCAATTTGTTCCAAACGACGCGAATTAAATCCGGCGTCCCAGCGCGAGACGATTTCGAGTTCCGCGTCCTGCGCCGGATAATCAATTAAAATTTTCAAAAGAAATCTATCGAGCTGCGCTTCTGGCAAAGGATAAGTTCCTTCGTATTCAATCGGGTTTTCCGTCGCCAGAACCGTAAAAAGCGGCGACAAAGTATAGCGTTCGCCGTCAATTGTCGTCTGGCGTTCCTCCATCGCTTCGAGCAGCGCGGACTGAGTTCGCGGCGGCGTGCGGTTGATTTCGTCGGCGAGCAGAATGTCTGTAAAAATCGGACCCTGACGCAAGCTGAATTGCGAAGTCTGCATATTG
The DNA here is from genome assembly GCA_964235785.1 of uncultured Pyrinomonadaceae bacterium. GTDB lineage: Bacteria > Acidobacteriota > Blastocatellia > Pyrinomonadales > Pyrinomonadaceae. Next base: position 147,865 of record CAXSBF010000004.1, read on the forward strand.
AAAACATTCGTTCCCGTGATGTCCGACGGCATCAAATCCGGCGTGAATTGGATGCGCGAAAAGTCCGCGCCGACGATTCGCGCCAGCGTCTTGACAGTTAAGGTTTTCGCCGTTCCCGGAACGCCTTCGAGCAGCGCGTGTCCTTCGGCGAGAATGGCGACGAGGATTTGTTCGATAACTTCGTCTTGCCCGACAATGACTTTGCAAAGTTCGTTTTGGATGTGTGCGACAGTTGATGGTGTGTAATTTAGCATCAGTTTGATAGCCGCAAAAAGGCACAAAATTAGCAAAAAACTTTTGTGGTTTTTGTGCCTTTTTGCGGCTATTTTATTTTAATGTAAAATCGAAAATCGTTTTTACCGCCAGAAGCAAAACCGTGAAAAGAAAAATTCTTTTGAGCCAAACGTCGTTTAATCGCGTTACGGTTTTTGCGCCGATGTAAGCGGCGACGAACATTGTCGCGCCCAGAATCGCGCCCAGACGATAATCAACTAAACCTTGCCACATAAAAATCGCGCTGGCAATCGAAGACGAAAAAACATTGACGAGTTTGGTCGAGGCGACCGATTCGCTAAAAGTCATTCCGAAAAATGCGACGTAAGAGGCGGTTAATAACGTAACGTAGCCGCCGCTGTAAAGTCCGCCGTAGATTCCTAAAAGAAACGTCAAAACGAATGCGATATTTCGCGCCTTTTCCGAAACGATTTCAGTTTTGGCAACGCCCGCGTCGCGCTTTATCAATGTAAAAATCGTTACCGCAATCATCGAAACCGAAACGATTACCGGCATCGTTTTATCGGAGATAAATCCGACCAGGCTCGCACCGATTGCCGAACCCGCGATTGTCAATAAAATCAAAGGCGAAACGCGCCGGTAATCGATCGCTTTTTGTCTGACGAACGGCAAAGTCGCGCCGATTGCCATAAACGTCAAACCAAACATATTGGTCGCAACCGCAATTTTCGGGTCGATGCCGAATTGGAACATCGCGGGAACGGTTATCAAAGAATTGCTGCCCGTCACGACGCCGACAACGCTGGTAATGAAAAAGAGTAAAATGAGCAAAACTAAGTCTGCGATTGATAAATTCATTTTCCGAAAACCTGTTTTCTCGCGCGCTTCAAACCGAGCGTTTCCTCAACCTCGCGCAGACGGCTGATAATTTGCAAAACTTCCCGTTTGTTTGTCGGCTCGCCGCGAATAATATCTTCGCATTTGAACATTAAGTTTTCGACTTCGGCGCGGTCTAATTTGGCGCGTTCGGCTATTATCCGTGCCAAATCCTGATAGGAAGTTCTGAGATTATCCACGCCGACGAGTCTCGAAATTCTTCGCCGGAATTCGGTGTAAATGTTCTCAATCGCCAAATCATAAGCCTTTGTCCGCCGCTGAAGTTCAGCCATTGCCGAAACATATTCGAGTTTGGCAAGACGATTCGGCTCGACCTCCGGCAAAGGTCGCGCGAAACGACGGCTTTGCGTGAAGAAAATCAATGCGGCTAAAACCAGAAGCTGTAAAAAAATAGCGACGACCGGCGTTCCGGCAAAATAAGTCAAAATCTGTTTGCCGCCTTCGCCGTAGCCTTGATGATATTCGTCAAAAGCGACGATTCCGTCACGCGAAGCTGCAAGGTTTATCGCCAATTGCGCGTTGTCGACGAGACCGATGCCGCCGTTTGAAACGATATACGGGTCGGTCAGATAAACGATTTCGCCTGAACCGAACGGAAAATCGACGAGCAAATTTTTATCGCCGTCTGCCAGATGAACGACAGGCGCGTCGAGCGCAGCCGTTTCCACATCTTCAGATGGTTTTTCCGAGCTTGCCGGTTTGGGCGGCGGCGGCGGCGGCGGCGGATTTGCGCTTGTTATACCTCCGGTTTCGTCGATTCGTTTTTTATTTTTGTCTTTAATTTCGGAAACATTTCCGTCGGCAATATGCTCGAAATTTACCGTCGAAGCAAACCGCGACGGTTGCGCGGCATTGACTTTATCGGTAAAAACGGTCGGCTGCGCCGGTTTTGCCGCCGCCGTTTTTTCCGTCATTTGATTGGCGTTAGACGGGTCGGCTTCAAAGAAGATATTTTCCTTTGAATCCGATGTCGAAAGAAGCCAATTCGCCGTCGTTCTGACTAATTGCTCCGGCGGCTTGCGGTCGATAATCACCAGTCGTCCGCCGAATGAAACCCAGCGCAGAAGCTGTTCGATTTCTTTGTCGTTAAACTCGCGCCGGGTTTTTCCAATAACGACAAAAGTCGAAGGTTTATTTTTGCTCTCGGAAAGAAGCGCGGACGGAGGCTTGAGCCAACGCGTCGGACGTCTGCCCGTCTCCGCGAGCAATTCATAAAAGGCGCGTGTTCCGGTTGCGCCGAAATTATAAGTCGAGCGGTTCGGATTCGCTTCGCTGTCGGGAACTTTTTCCTTCTCGACAAAAGACGCCGCGTTCAATCCGACAAGCGCGATTATCAGAAAAATTAAGCCTAAAAATATTGAGAGTTTTTGACGCACTTTTTATTTCACTTGGCAGTTGGCAGCAGCAGTAAGCAGCAGCTTGCAAAACCGTCGGCAGTTTGCCGGTTTATCGAGGCGTGAACTTTTCGGGATGAAGTATCATACCGCCCAACATTCTACCAACTTCTTCGTATTCCTTTGTTAATTTTTGGTAATCATCAACTGATAAATAACCGCAATCTTTTGAAAACTCCAACCAAACTTGTGTTTCCGTTGCTTCACCATCCGAATCGGAAAGCTTATTGACAAAAGCCTTTGGATATTGTCTTTTGCGATAGCCTTCGGCAATATTGACCGCCACGCTTCGAGAAGAACGTCGAATTTGGTCGGTGAGTGAATATCGTTCTTCAGACGGGAAGCTTTTCGACAAATGAAAAATCTCAATCGCCAGCCGGTAAGCCATTTGAAAAACTTTCAAGTCTTTGTGTCCAGCCATCGGAACATTCTCCTTTAGACAAAACTAAAATAGTAGGCAGTAGCAGTAGGCAGCGGCGGGCGACAGGAAAAACCTGCCTGCTTTCTGCCAACTGCTACTGCCAACTGCTACTGCCTACTGCCCTTCGGTATCCGTTTCTAAATTCTTCCCAATCCTTTTCTTCCGCCGACTCGAAACCATACCAATGCCGCTCGAAGTTCACGGTCAAGCCGTTCATATTTTGATAAAGCTCGTTCTTTGCCCGAACGTCGCGCAGATAATCGCGGTTGGTTTTGTGTCGGGAAAGTCCGATGATTTTGCGGTCGGCGAGTTCGCACAAAAGCGCGATGTAACCTTTGCGAATCGCGCCGCGCAAATTCCCTTCACGCGCCAGGTTTTCGGCTTCGGCGAAAAGATTTTGCGCTGTTTCTTCAGCCGATATTCGCTCGCCTAAAATAACGCGCTCGGATTTTTCCTTTTTGATTTTTCGGCGAAATCGTCCGGCGAGAAACGGAGCGAATTTGTAAATTAAAAAAGCGATGACGCCCAGAACCAGGGCGTAGAGAAGCATTTGCAACACGAAGGAAAGCGACCCGAGACCGTTTAGCGAACCGCCCGAAAAATCCGGGCGCGGAAAGAAACTTGCCAGCCATTCCGTAATTTTCCGGTAGATTTTTTGAAATATGCTTTCTTCTTCTTTTTCCGGTTTTTGATATTCTTCGCGGCGCAAAACTTCCGCCAGCTTCTGTTTGTCTTCGTCTTTAGCGCGATTTTGCGCGGGCGGATTTTCGAGTTCGGCAAGTTTTCCGTCAAGCGCGTCGAGCCTTTCGCCGATTGAAGTCAAGATTAGACGACGCTTAGGTGAAATTTTCGGTTCAGCCTCAAACTCATCTAAATTTTCCTTTAACCATAGATTATTCGTTTCGATACTCGTGCCTTGCCATTCGATTTTCTCGCCCGGCGGGAGACTTTTGCGGATTTTTGTTAGAATTTCAGATTCCGGGATGCGAGAATTTTTTGTCGGCGCGTTTTCTTCATCGGGGTAAAGCATCGTGATGGTCAAATCTCTGGCATACCGAACGCTTTCGCGGTATTGCCGTAAGGTTTTGGCAAAAATCGAAACGGGCGAAATCGCAATAAAAACAAAACAGATTAAGAAAAACAATCGGCTAAAATTGAAATTATTATTGTTTATATTTATATTCTTCCGAGGTTTCATCAATAAAAATTGCGACGATAGATTCAATTTAATCCGAGCGGCGACATCGAAGATTTCTGTTTCTTCTGCGCCGGATTTCCGCTTTGGTTCGCCGGAGTTTGCGGCGATAGAGCGGGCTGCAAAGGATTCGCATATGTCTGCGGAACATCGGGAATTTCGCCCAGGCGACGCGCCGCCATCAGTTCGATGTCGTAACCTTCGTGCCGGACGCGCTCGTCAACGTAAAGCAGGCACAATCCAATCATCCAAATCGGCATCAGTAAGATAAAACTGGCTTGCCAGACGAATTGACTGGCGATTTGATACGCTGCCGGAATCGCGTCGGCATCGAATGAAAAAAAATCGACGCCGTTTAGAAAAGCATACCAACCGAGCGGGATATACAAAAGCGCGAGAGCGGAATATGTCGCCGCCGTCGTAAAAATGAACAGCGCGGCAAAACGCTTGATGTTTCCGCTTGCGAGACTCGTGCTTCTGCCGATTGCCGCTGTCACGCTTTGACCTTCGACCATCATTACTTGCGGCACATACGCAAACCGCGACGCCAGCAAAAAGAAAAGCCAACCCGTAACGAGGATTATCGCCAGAGCCAAAGCGAATGACACGATAAAAGCTAAAAACGGAACGGAAGCAAAAGCGGAGACAGTAATCGCTACGGCGATAAAGGCAACGATTAATCCGAAGTAAAAAATGAATATGCCGGCGCTGCCGAGTAGAATCGAAATAATAAATGCGGCAACCAGCAAACCGCCCAATCTTTTTCTCGCATTTTTATAAGTTTCACGAACGGTTATCGGTTCGTCAAACAATAGATGTCGAACGAAATTGCGCGAAGCGCCGCCCATTACAGCTATCGTCGCCACCGTTTCCGTCAGCCAGATAACCAAATTGCCGAGTCCCGTGAAAAGATAATAAAACATCATTTCGCTGGTGTCGCGCATTGAGCCGACTGAGAAAATCTCGCGCCCCGCAAAAGTCCACCCGACCGAGACGAGCGTCCCGATAACAATCGGCGGCGCGGCAATCCAAACAAACGTCAGGAAGTTTTTGCGGTAGAAGCGAACCGCGCGGTCAATCAAATCGCCTGCTCCGAGCGGCGCGAGTGATATGTCTTTTTCAGCAACATTATTCATTCGTCAAATTTTTTAATTAAAAAAGGTGATGCTTTTTACGGCATCACCTCAAATCGTAATGATTATTTTCTAAAGTAGCAATGCTGCTCTTTTAGAAATTAAATCGCAGAACAATGTCTATCAGACGACCGCCCGGATCATTCGTCGTCGAAGTATCCTGGTAAGCTGAACCGGCACCCAGTTGACCAAAGGTAGAGCCGCAGCAGCCGGAAGTATTTATATCGCTTGCCCATCCGCCGACGCGGAAGTTCGGATGATTAAGAGCATCGAGCATCGTCGCTCTCAACTCGAAATTACGCCTTTCGTCGATAATAAACTTCTTAGCTACTGTCAAGTCAAATTTGAAGAAGCTCGGTCCGTAAATAACCAGGTTATTGAAACCGCAGGTTCCGGAAGATGCTTGAATGCAGTTGCCGTATCCGGCAGGAGCAAGAAACCGACCGACCGGCGGAGCGCCGACCGCCGCGCTAACAGTCGGATCAAAAGTATTTCCATAACCCGTACTGCTGGAAACGCTGATGTTAAATGCTCGCTGCGAATTCAAGATGATGTCGTCCGGCAGCCAGGCAACCACGTTGACGCCATTAACTACCGCATCCTTACGCACCTTAACTGCTTTCTGTAGGTCTTTGACCGTCATTCCGACCAGCGCGACATTGCCGATTTGAATCGGCGAACCGCTCTGCCAACGCATTGCCGGATATATACTGAACCCACCGATAAAAGTGTTCAGCAGCTTACCGGAGTCGGAGAAAAATGTTGCTCCTTTGCCGAATGGAAGGTCGTATGAAGCATCCATCTTAAAAGCGTGGCGAATATCAAACGGCTGAACCGTTTTAGCCCGTTCGATACCGCCTGCTCTTAACGAATAATTGGAAGCGATAACCGCACTCGATTGGAAAGAATTCGTTTGCGCTTTCGACCAAACATAGTTAGCCTGAAGTCTTAACCCGGCAGACAATCTCCGACGAACTTCGACAACACCCGAGTCATACCAGGTTTTTGCATCGTTATTGACGAGAAACGCGCCGCCTGCCGCAACCGTCGGATTGACATAGAAAAAGTTGCTGGGGCGACCGTTAGCTATTGCATTCGCTCGCCGCGTGGCATTGTTCTCAAAACTTGTGCCGCTTCCGAAAGCGATTGCACTCGGAGCATTTCTTGAAAGATTTGCAACCAAAGTGGTATTAGCAAAATTTGCTGTCGTGTATGGAGTTCCTGCAACTCCAGCCGGATTGTTTGGCAAATTAGCTGCAGCCGCATTGAAGTAGGAAATCATAATCGGGAGCGGAGATGTCCCCGTGCCGGCGCCAAAATAAGCGAAGTTATTTTGACAACCGGGATTAGTAATTGGAGTTTGTCCAGCAGTTATACAACGCCCTGCCGCAATGTTTGCGTAGAGATTTTGTTGCGCTAAAGCAAACTCGGCAGCAAATCCGTTTTCAATCGTATTGAATTCGTTGATATTGATTTGTCGCTGTAAGCCGACACCGCGATTACCGGCGTAACGAAATTCGACAACGGTATTTTTGTCAATCTCGCGTTGATAGCCGAAACTGAATGAATGTACCGACCCGCTTTTTATATTCGGGTCAAAAGTGTTGGCGCTATCTGTAACTTGTAACGTACGCGGATAGCTGGGCGTTGCAGGAAACGGCGCCGCGCTTAGATTCGGATTACCCGGATCTCTTAAATTAGTTCCGGCTACAAGATTGCCGAGTGAAAGACTTCTTGAAGCCGCAAGGGTGCCGCCCGGATTAGAGCCTAAAATGCTAAGCAGCAGATTTGTTCCTTCGCGGACAAACGAGATTGAATACCCGCCGCGAAAAACGCTGCGTCCGCTTTCACCAAATACGCTTCGCAGAATACTCTTTTCACTAAAGCCGGGACTCCAAACCACGCCGACCGACGGCGCAAAGTTATTAAGGTCGTCGTTGGACGACTTATCACCTTTTTTAACACCGACCACTGTCGGAACTCTTCCCGTCAAAGTGCCGGGCTTGAAGAGATTTCCTGCACCGGAAACTCCGTATATATCATTAAAATCCGCAAGTCTGGAATAGTTATCGCCACCGACAATAAATGCGGTTTGCGGCTGCCATCGGATACCGGCAGTTATAGATAAGCCGGGACGGGCGCGCCAATTATCCTGAACGAATCCGCCATACGTATTTTGGTCGAGAAGCTGCCGCTGCGGACCATTTACTTTATATACTCCGTCCGTTCCTAAAACCGCATTGAAGCCGGTAGCGGTAATATGTCCTATTAAAGTAGCATATAGTTGCCGCGCCTCACCCTGTTGTGCCGTGGTTGATCCCGGTAAGGTAGTGCCATTGAACATAGTCGAAAGAATTCCCTCACTGGTATCAATTCCAAAAGTAACTGTCGGAGCAAAAGGATTCTGAAGATCCGAGGTTGTGTGGACATGTTTGTAATTACCACCGAAACTTAAATTGTGTTCGCCGAGAATCCACGTAATCGTGTCGGTAAATTCAGTAGTCGGAGTAGTTCGACCTTGCGAGTTATTTGTATTGGTTGGACTGGTTATCGCCGTGCCGCCAAAACTAATACCAGCTATTCCTAAATTATAGCCACCCTGATAGTCGAAGTCGGTCAACGATATTCCCTGGTTGAAAGATGTGTAACCCCACGAATGCGTGAAGCGGGCTTCGTTAATGATGTTTTTCGTTAAAGTCGAGCGAAGCGCCAGCGAATTCGAGTATCGAGTCGAACCTTGACCATATGCCGGGAACCCCGGAAATCTTTCATCGACGCCGTTTAGAAAATCTTTAGCCGGGTCGAACACCTGTCTGTTGTAGACATATTCCAGGCTATTGCTTTTAGTCAAATTAAAGTCAAAACGCGCAGCCAGGAACTTACGAACTTGTCCGCCTGCCGGTGTAAAATTGTAAAATTGAATATTTGGCGAATTTGTAATCGGAGTCAAAGTGCCTGTGGTAGCCGTCGCAGCAGCAATCCGTGTGAAAACTGCTCCTACCGTTGGATCAGCCGTTGCCAATTGACCGTTTGCCGCCGCTATCGCAAATACATTTACCGGAGCCGCCGTACCATACTGGTAGACGCCCGTTCGCGCTAGCTGACTTAGAACAACGCGCGTACGAGCATTGGATTCAGGCAATCGGTATTCTTCGTAATTGAAAAAGAAGAAAGCCTTGTCTTTGCCCGAATTGAAAATCGGACCGCCCTCGCCGAAATGCGGAAACGGCAGCGGACCGCCGAGATGCGCGCCGTATTGATTTAATATAATCTTTTGACGTATTGCTTTGCCGTTTGGATCACGCACTCCGTCGCGGTTTTGATAGAAATAGTTGGCATTTAAAGCCGTATTGCGAGCCTGCTCAAATAACCCGCCCGTGTAACGATTGGTTCCTCGTTTAGTAGCGAATTTGATTTGCACCGCGCCGTCGCCGGAGCTTTCCGCGCCCGGATTAGCAGTTGAAATCGTAACCTCTTCAATGGCGTCTATCTTTGGAGTAACGTAGGTAAAAAACCCGTCACTCGATTTTAAAAGGTTATCCTGAACGTCGACGCCGTCAAGGGTAATGCTTAACGAACCCTTCGGCAGTCCCATAACCGATGAAGCTCGGGGGCGACCGACCTGATTAGTGCCGGGTAACAGCAAAACTAAATCGAGCGCGCTGCGCGAGGCAATCGGCGTTTCGGTAATTTGCCGCCCGGTAACGGTAGTGCCGACTGTCGCCGTCTCGGTCTGCAGAACTTCGCCGCCTGAAGTTACTTCGACGATTTGCTCTTTACCGCCGACTTCCAAAGCCGCATCGACCGTTGTCGGCAGCCCGATATCGACTTTTACATTTGTCGCAACAAAGGTTTTGAAACCCGTCGTTGTCGTAACAGTTACCGTATAAAGACCGTTCTGGACGGCGGGGATACGATATGTTCCGTTATCGCTTGTCGTAACGGTAAACTCCTGACCGCTTTCACCTTTAACTGTAACAGTCGCATTCGGAACAACCGCTCCGTTCTGGTCGACAACCGTACCGGCAATCGCGCCTGTATTCTGAGCCTGGATAGCCAGTTGACCAAAGGCGACTAATACCATAACTAACAAGGTATTAATAAACTTTTTCATTTTTTTTCCTCCAAGAAATTTGATATAAGCTTTTCACTTTAATAGTGCAGATTTTATATAAAAAGTAATGAATTTTTTTCACGACAGTGCCGCGAAGTATTAACTTTTGCAAAAATTCTTAGAGAAGGTAAAAGGGGGGTATTGCTAACTGCAAAAATTGTCGATAAATAGAAATTCAATTTAATAAAGGCAATCGGCATTCCTCAAATAGAAAAATAATTGTTAAATCCTTAAAATTAAGAAGCTATTGAGGATAGTTTGATAGTTAGCGAAAATAGTCGCTTTCAGCAAGGTTTCTAAAGAATGCCAAAATTGAATTTTTGAATTTAATTCCAAATCTCTGGATAAAATTATCCTTCAAATCTGTCCGAATGTATAAGTTTTCATTTTAAATTTTAAAACGCAAAGATTACCCAACAAGTCTTATCTTATTTTATCGAAAGAGGTTCTGTTTAGTAAGGCATTGCTATCAACCCTTCCCCCTCTAGCGGCGCGAGTGATATGTCTTTTTCAGCGAGGCTATTCATTGACAAAATCTCTTTAATCAAAAAAAAAGGTGATGCTTTTTACGGCATCACCTAAAATCCTAATGATTATTTTCTAGAGTCGCAACGCGAAATCGCTGCTTTTTTAGAAGTTGATTCGAATCATGAGGTCAATCAAACGACCACCCGGATCATTTGTCGTTGAAAGATCCTGATAAGCCGAACCGTTACCGAGTTGCGCGAAAGCCGAGCCTCCGAGACCGGCAGTCGCCACGTCAGCCGCCCAGCCGCCGACGCGGAAATTCGGGTGATTCAAAAGGTCGAGAGCAGTCGCTCTCAACTCGATGTTGCGTTTTTCGTCAAATTTGATTTTCTTCGCAACAGTCAAGTCGAATTTGAAGAAACCCGGTCCGTAGACAATCAAGTTATTGAAACCGCATTCGCCGGCATATCTTTGAATACATCCGCCATAAGTTGCCGGAGCAAGAAATCTGCCGGTCGGACCGCCCGTTCCGAATGTCGTTCCCAGACCACTTGGTCCGGTAACGTCCGTGTTGAATGCCTTTTGGGTATTCAGGATAATGTCATCAGGCAGGAACGTAACCACATTGATTCCGCCTTGAATCGAGCTTTTGTTGACTTTGATTGCCTTCTGTAAGTCTGCTTTCGTCATTCCGACAAGCTGGACATTGCCGAAGCTGAACGGCGAACCGCTCTGCCACCGAATTACCGGAAGAAGAGTGAACCCGCCGACGATTGCATTGACGAAACCGTTGGCATTCGAGAAAAACGTAGTTCCCTTACCGAACGGCAAATCATACGTCGCGTCTAATTTGAAGGCGTGACGAATATCGAATACCGCGACGTTCTTCGCTAAATCCAGACCGTTTTCGCGGTGCGAGAAGTTAGCAAAGTTATCCGAATTCGATTGGAACGAGTTTGATTCAGCTTTCGACCAGACATAGCTGGCTTGGAAGCGTAATCCGGCTGACAATCGGCGTCGAAGCTCGATAACGCCCGAGTCATACCAGCTTTTCGCGCTGTTATCGACGATAAACGCGCCGGCTGTCGCCGTCGTCGGATTGACGAAGAAAAAGTTGCTGGGAAGTCCGGCATTAAGAGCATTTGTACGGCGTGCGGCAGCGCCTTCGAGATTAGCTCCGAAAGTCAGGACGCTCGGGGCAGTTCTGTTCAGGTTGTTTCCAAACGCAATATTTCTGAATAGCGCCGCTGCCGTTGTTTGGTAGTTCGCCGCGTTGGTTGCCCCTGCTGCATTGACGCCCGTAATATAAGCAAGCGAAATCGGCAGCGGATTGGTTCCCGTTCCCGGTCCGAAATACGCAAAGTTATACTGGCAGTTTGCCGCTGTAATACCCGTCTGACAACGATTGGCAGCGATGTTGGCATACAAATTCTGCTGCGCCAGCGCGAATTCAGATGCTACACCGTTTTCAATCGTGTTTAATTCGTTGATGTTGTGTTGACGGAATAAATCATATCCGCGATTGCCGACATAACGAACTTCGACAACAGTGTCTTTATCAATCTCGCGCTGATAGCCGAAGCTGAACGAATGAACCGTGCCGGTTTTCAGGCTTGGGTCAAAAGCGTTTGCGCTGGTCGCCGTCGAAAGCGTAATCGGATAACTCGGAGTTCCTGAAAACGGCGCTGGTGTCAGATTAGGATTGTTCGCATCTCTTAAATTCGTTCCGACGGTTAAATTACCCACGCCGGTGCTGCGCGATGCAGGCAAATTACCACCCGGATTAGCTCCGATGATACTTCCGACTAAAGCAAATCCTTCACGAACATACGAGATTGAATACCCGCCGCGGAAAACGCTGCGACCGCTTTCGCCGAAGGCGCTGCGCAGGATTCCCTTTCCTTGGAAATCAGGGCTATAGACAAAACCGAAGCTGGGCGCGAAATTGTTATTGTCCGCCGGATAAGCGCTATCGCCTATCGGGATACCGACAACGGTCGGAACTTTGCCGGTCAAGGTGCCGGGTTTGAAGAGATTCCCTACACCGGAAACACCATATACATCAGCAAAGCTGCTGATTTGAGCATAGTTGCCGCTCTCGATAATATATCCGCCCTGTGGCTGCCAGCGAATACCGTAATTAAGGGTTAAATTCGGGCGAACCTTCCAACTGTCTTGCGCAAATAAACCATACGTCAATTGCTTGGAAAGTTGTTCTTGAGTTCCATTCAACTGGTAAGTTCCGTCAGCCGTTAAATAAGCTGTCGAACTAAAGCCGGTAACTCGTCCGACTAATGTCGCGTAAAGGGTGCGCGCTGCGAGTTGTTGGGCAGTTGACGAACCCGGAAGCTGTGTTGAAGTGAACAAAGCATTAAGCGCCGTATCTTGCGAATCGACACCCAAACTAATTGTCGGAACAATTCGCGGGATTGCGGTGCTTTCCGATTTGATAATTTTGTATTGACCGCCGAAATTGATATTGTGCGAACCGAAGAGATAAGTCATCGAATCGGTAAAATCATAAGTCGGCGTATTTCGACTGCTGTATGAGTTTCTCGAATACGGACTTGAAGTACCCGAACCGGTAACATCAACTAAATAACCGCCTGAATAAGCAAAGTCGGCAGCCGATATTTCGGGACTGAATACTGACACACCGGTTGAAACAGCAAATCGCGCTTCATTAACCAAACTGTTGGTGATAGTCGAACGAAGCGCGGTCGAGTATGAATCCCGATTCGAGCCTTGCGAGTAAGACGGGAAACCAGGAAAAATTTCATCCTGACTATTAAGAAAGTCTTTGGACGGAACAAATTCTTGTTGATTTGTTATAAATTCAAGACTGTTGCTCTTATTCAAATTAAAGTCAAAGCGCAAAGCCAGAAACTTACGTATTTGTCCGCCCGCCGGGGTGAAATTGTAATTCAAGGCATTCGGAGCTCCGGAAACCGGAGTCAGCGTGCCGGTTGTCCCGATTGCCGAGCGAACTCTCGTTAAAATCGCCGCTACCGTCGGGTCGGGTGTCGCCAGCTGTCCCGCTGACGCCGCGATTGTGAATACATTTTGTGTGCATAGTGCCTGGGTCGCGCTGAATCCTACACAACCCGCCGGAAGTACCGCCGGAAGAGTAATAAGATATTGATAATTACCTGCCTGCGCGCCAGGAGTTATAACGCTTCGCGTTCTGGTGTTGGATTCCGGTTGGCGGAATTGTTCGTAATTGAAAAAGAAGAACGCTTTGTCTTTGCCCGAATGGAAAACCGGACCGCCTTCGCCAAAATGCGGAAACGGAAGCGGACCGCCGAAGTGACCGCCGAACTGATTTAAGATAATCTTTTGACGCAGAGCTTTGCCTTCTGAATCACGTCCTCCGCCCGCGTCCCGGTTCAGATAGAAATAGTTGGCATTCAAAGCCGTGTTGCGGTGCTGTTCAAAAACGCCGCCGGTATAATTATTTGTTCCGCGCTTGGTCACAAATTTGATTTGCACAGCGCCGTCGCCGCCGCTTTCCGCACCCGGGTTAGCGGTTGAAATTGTTACTTCATCAATCGCGTCAACGCGCGGACGAACGTATGTAAAAAATCCGTCAGACGAACGCAACAGGTTATCCTGCACGTCGACGCCGTCAATCGTGATGTTCAGCGAGCCTTTCGGCAAACCGTTGATTGACGATGCGCGCGGTCTGCCAACCGTGTTTGCGCCGGGCATCAGCAATACCAAATCGAGCGCGTCGCGCGACGCGATTGGCGTTTCGGTAATCGCGCGTCCGGTAATACTTCTGGTAATCGCCGCCGTCTCGGTTTGTATGACTTCGCCGCCGCTGGTTACTTCGACGATTTGGTCTTTAGCACCGACTTCCAATGCGGCATCGACGGTTGTCGGCGTGCCGACGTCGACTTTAACGTTTGTCGCAACAAAGGTTTTGAAACCCGTCGTTGTCGTCACGGTTAACGTATAAAGACCGTTTTGGACGGCTGGGATTTTGTATGTTCCGTTATCGGCGGTAGTCACGGTAAATTCCTGACCGCTTTCGCCTTTAACTGTAACAGTCGCATTCGGAACAACCGCTCCGTTCTGGTCAACAACCGTACCGGCAATCGAGCCGGTGGTCTGAGCCTGGATAGCCAGTTGACCGAAGATGACTAATACCGTAACTAACAAGGTATTAATAAACTTTCTCATTTTTTTCCTCCAAGAACTTTAGAATAAATTATTCACTTTTAGTGCTGTATCTATATGAAAGCGGTATAAATATTGCAAAAACTTTGAACGGAATTCGCGTCTTTTAACTTTTTAATTATATTTACTTGGTAAAAATGAATGTAGCTTTTCGGATAAGAAGCAATCATTATGCCACAATTGAAGGAATTATAACCGGACTCGTAAGCCGATGATTTATAGAGAGAAATTGTCATTCTCAAATGTAAAAACATCTTTAGGACAGACTTTTTGGAAAACGCTCCTATCGAAAATTTGAATATAATTTCAATAATTTGGATAAATTTACCGCTTAGGTTCGCACCGGAATGTTATAAGTTTTTATCTTTGAGTTTAGAGTCGTCGAGTTCAAGCCCAAAAGCCGTGCCGCGCGAGATTGATGTCCGCCCGTCTGGTCGAGGGCGCGGCGAATCAAATCGGTTTCAAAACGGCGCACTTCGTCGTAAAAGTTGGCGCCGCGCGAGATGTCGATTTCTTCCGAACTGCCTTCGCTGTCTTTTATCATCTGACGCGCAAGTTCGGGATTGCTCACTTCGGGACGCAGACATTCAACCGTAATTTCGTCGGTCGGCGCAATAACTACGGCTCGTTCGATAATGTTTTCGAGTTCGCGCACATTGCCCGGATAATAATAATTCTCCATCAGAGACAAAACTTCCGGCGAGAGATTTTCGCTGACTTGACGCAGATTTTCCGCATTGTATTTGCGGATAAAATGCTGCGCGAGCGGCAGAATGTCTTCGCGGCGCGTCCTGAGCGGCGGCAATTCAATCGGCACGACCGACAGGCGATAATACAAATCCTCGCGGAAAGTTCCGTTTTTAACCGCTTCCTTCAAATCCACATTGGTCGCGGCGATAATTCGCACATCGACTTTTGCCGGCGTCGTGTCGCCGAGCGGCGTAAATTCGCGTTCCTGAATGACGCGCAGCAGACGAACTTGAGTTTCGGGACGCAAATCGCCGATTTCGTCCAAAAAAATCGAGCCGGTGTCGGCGACTTCAAAAAGTCCTTTTTTTGCGGCAACCGCGCCGGTGAACGCGCCTTTCGTGTGTCCGAAAAGCTCCGATTCGAGCAGTTCCGAAGGAATGTTCGAGCAGTTGACGACGACAAAAGGCATCTCGGCTCGCAAGCTGGATTCGTGAATCGATTTGGCAAGCAACTCTTTCCCCGTTCCCGATTCGCCCGTGATTAAGACGGTGGAACGCGCCGGAGCGACTCGCTCGACCAGTCGAAAAACGCTTTCCATTTTCTCGGAGCGCCCGATAATCGCGTCGCGCCTGACCGAGCGCGTCATTGCCTGGCGAAGCGAAACGCGCTCTTCTTCCTTGCGGCGTTTTTTGATGCCGCGGGCGACGAGCGCGAGAATCTGTTCGTTTTGAAAAGGCTTGCGAATACAGCCTTCCGCGCCTTTGTCCCAAGCCGAAATCGCCGTGTCGAAAGTCGCGTAAGCGGTAATCATCAAAACGACCGCTTCCGCGTCCATTTTCATAATCTGTTCAAGCGTCGTCAGACCGCCGATGCCGGGCATCGAAACGTCCATCAAAACGACATCGTAAGGCTTTTCTTCATAAGCCCGAAGAGCTTCCTCACCTGTTTTTGCCAAATCGACTTTATAACCCGCGCCGGTGAGAATCGTTCCCAACACGTCGCGCATTATCTCTTCGTCGTCGCAAACTAAAATCGAACCTTTCTTCGCCATAAATTACTAACTATAACAAAATTTGCGTGATAAACTCAGCGCCCGAAAATTGAATCTGAAAAAGCTGTGTGATTTTAAAACTTTAGATGCAGAGACTTGTGAAGATTCTTCTAAATCGTTTTAAAATCCTTTTGCGAGGTATTTTGTGCCGGTTCAGGGGTTAAAAATTTTTCGTGCCAGGCGGCTTCGGCAATGTTGGCAATCCACCAAAACGCGCCTTTTGCTCCCAGGTGTTCAAACATCTTTTTGAACACCGGCGGATGAATTTTGGCGGTTTTCGCCAAAACTTTTTTGAACGAAGCAAAGGAAATTCGGTCTTGAAACATTTCCCGGCTGACGTTTGCGTCCAATTCGCTCAAAGCAGACATCACCGCGTTCATCGTTTCGTTGACTGACGCCGATTTACCGTTTTCCGTCGGGCGCATAAACTCTGCAAGACTCGACATTTGCGCGACGCGCGGCTCGTAGGCGTTGATTTGCGAAAGCGTTTTTTCGTCAAAAAGATTTTCGCGCAAGGCGTTTTCAGTCGCGGCAGTTAGTTTTCGCAAATTCCTGACGTGCGAGCCGAAGCCGCAAAACGTCAACGGCGAAGAAAGTCCAGCCGCGTCGCCGATGAGCAAAATTCTATCCGCCGACGTTTTTTTGACGTTGTTCCAAACGTGATGATGAATGCTCGGGATATAGCCGAACACGGGTTTGACGACGCGCCAGGCGCCGTTTTTCGTTTTATAATCCGGCAGCTTTTCAAAATAATTCTCAAACAATCCGAACAAGGATTTATCCGCTTTTGACGCGACCGAATCGTAAAAAAACAAATAAGTCGTATATTCGTCTTTTTGGGGATTTCCCGCAAAGCCTTCCCAAATCAATTGACGATTGTCCGAACTGTCTTCTGTCGAAACCAGTATTTCCCCGACGGAAAAATCGACCGCTTTTTCATCCGCGCCGTGCCGAAAACCTTTTGCCAGCGTTCCGACCGTCGGACAAACGTGCGTGATTGATTTTCCCCGATTTATTTGCCGTGAAACCGGCGAGTTTGTTCCGGTCGCGTCGACAAAAAGTTTTGCCGAAAAAAGTTTTTGCCGCCCGCTTTTCACGTCTTCGCATTCGATGAGAACTTTTTCTCTTTGCACAAAAGCGCGGATAAACCGCAGATTATTGATAATTTTTGAATCGGTTTTTTTGAGCTTTTTTGCGGCAATTTCAAGAAGTTTATCGGCTTCAATCGCCACGTCCAAAACATTATCCATAAAAAGCGGCGGCGTTTTTATACGAGAATTTGCGTCATAAAATTTGACGAAACCCGTTTTGTAACGATTATTAACCGCTTTTTCTATTTCCTCTTTCGTAAAAAGTCCGGCTTTGACAAATTCCTGCAATTCATCGTCCGAGATGTTCCAATCGCGGTGCGTTTTGCCGACCGTATGCGCGTCGAAAACTAAAACTTTGCGATTGTATTTAATTGCCATCGACGCCGCGTGGAGCAAGCCCAAAGTTCCGCCCGCATAGACAATTTCAAATTCCGCTTCGACTTCTAAATTCTCCGGCGTGGAATTAAAAAAAACAACTTCTTCGGCTTTATCCGGGTTTTCACGAAAATCGTTCCAGCGCTCTTCGATTTCCCAAATTCTTTTGAGCCACGCTTCGCGGTTCGGCAAAGACGCGAAGTTTTCCACTGTTTGCGGAAATCGGCGGCGCAGTTCGGTTAAATTCGGGAAATTATTTTTCATCCTCTTTTTATGTCAGGCGTCCGCTTAGATTAAAACAGGCTGCGTGAAATTATTCAAAATCAGTTTTTTAGATGTCTCGAAATCTGTTTTCGATAGCGAAAGAGTTTTGGATTTTGTATAATTACAGTTTGCAAAATTATCGAAATTCGCATCTAACAAACAAATGAAATACGAAACAATCGAAGCGGTTTTGGACAAAGAAAAAGTCGGCGAAGAAGACGCGCGAAGGCAACCGTCAAGTCTCGATAAATATATGGCGATGCCGGACGCGGAACTGAACGAACGCATCGAAAATGCCAGAAAAATTCTCGGTTCGCGCGTCGTCGTTCTCGGTCATCATTACCAGCGCGACGACGTTATCGAACACGCCGATTTGACAGGCGATTCGTATCAATTGTCGGTAATGGCTTCGCAGAGAAAGGACGCGGAATTTATAGTTTTCTGCGGCGTGCATTTTATGGCTGAATCGGCTGATATTTTGGGGCAACCGAATCAAAAAGTCATTTTGCCGGATTTGGGCGCGGGCTGTTCGATGGCGGATATGGCGAGCGTCGAACAGGTAGAAGACGCCTGGCAGCAGTTAAAAGAAATCGGCGTTATAGGTGATGGGAAAACAGTCGCGCCGATGACTTATATGAATTCGACCGCCGCGATAAAAGCCTTTTGCGGGCGCAACGGCGGCGTTGTCTGCACGTCTTCAAACGCCGTTCCGCTGTTTGATAAATACTTGAAAGAATACGACAAAATGTTTTTCTTCCCCGACCAGCATTTGGGCAGAAACACCGGATTGAAATTCGGAATTCCGCTCGATAAAATGGCTTTGTGGAATCCGTATGAAGAACTCGGCGGCAACACCGAAGAAGAGCTTCACAATGCAAAATTGATTCTCTGGCGCGGACATTGTTCGGTTCACGGTCGTTTCAAACCATGGCACGTTGACCAGGTTCGCGCGGAGTCGCCCGACATCAAAGTTCTCGTGCATCCCGAATGTATGTATGAAGTCGTCGAAAGGTCGGATTTGAACGGCTCGACATCTTTTATAATCAACACGATAGAAAATTCGCCGAGCGGCTCAAAATGGGCAGTTGGAACTGAATTAAATCTTGTTCTTCGGATGCAAAAAAAGTTTCCCGACAAAGAAATTCGCCTGCTCGCGCCGGATTTGTGTATGTGCGCGACGATGTATCGCATCGCGCCGCAAAATCTGGCGTGGGCATTAGAAAATCTGGTCGCCGGAAACGTCGTCAACGAGATTACGGTTGACGAGGAAACAAAACATTTTGCGCTTATTGCGCTCGAAAGAATGATTTCACTGACCGAGCAAAATCAAGAGAAAAAGAATTAGCCACGAACAAACACGAAAGAACACGAAAAATAATATAAAAAATTTCGTGTCTGTTTGTGTCTGTTCGTGGCTAAAAATTTATGGCGGAAGTTCAAGATAAATTGCCGGAAAACGTTCGGGGAAAATACTATGTTGACCGAATGTGTATTGACTGCGATGTTTGCCGCGACACCGCGCCGAAGAACTTTGCGCGGTTTGATGAAAACGGTTATTCGTTTGTCTATAAACAGCCGGAAACGTCCGAAGAAATCGAGTTGTGCGAAGAAGCGTTGCTGGCTTGTCCGGTCGAGGCGATTGGGGACGACGCGAGTTAAGTTTTGAATTAGTAGAAAAGAGAGAATTATTTACGGGTAATTTTGTAAGTCGCTTTTCATTTAAGTTTAACGTTGACCATCAGAAAAAAGCTCAAAAATGAAATATCTTCCGATTTAGTTATATTATTCTTCGTAAAAGGAAAACATAATGAGTGACGACAAACAGTTACGTCTTAAAAAATGCCTCAGGTGTTTTAACTATAATTCGCCTAAATCAGGGAAATGTAAGTTTTGCGGAAATAAATTGACTTCCAAGAAATGGTCTCTGGTCGATAAGGTCAAGCAAGCGCTGCGAATAGACAGAGGCTTTGCAATGCCGCAAGCAAAAATGCTGAAGGATAAAGGCGAATTTTTCACAAAGTCGGAAATTGAAATTTTAATGACTTTCGATAATATGACTATTCCGATGTTTCTGACGCTCGACGATATTAATATTCTTAACGAGAGCGCCTTGCTGGAACTCGGTCAGATGTTGACGGAGATGAATAGAGTTTAAGTTTTTCAAAAGGGTGAATTCCGCTTTTTGTTCGTTCATAATTTTTAAAGTCTAACCGAAATTTTTTATTTAATCGTCCCTGCGCTTGTTTTCGTAAAATTTACTCATCTCGATTTTGGATTTTAGATTTTAGTTTCGGATTGGCAAATCGCTCTGAAAATTCCTCTGCTTGATTTATCTTCTTCGCTCACCCAAAATATAAGTTGAAAAGAAAAATTACCAGCGAGACGTAAAAGTATGTCGGAAAAAAGTTTTTCGGAAAATGCGCGGCGGCGCTGTCGTGAGATTATGACAAGCAATGTAACCACCGCAAACCGCGAGATGACTTTGCGGGAAATCGCCGTTTTGATGCGCGACGGCGATTGCGGCGTGATGCCGATTGTCGAAGATAACAAACTCGTCGGCATTGTTACCGACCGCGATATTGTCGTCCGTGCGATTGCTGAAGGCAAAGATGCGGAAACGCCAATCGGCGAGGCGATGACGACCGAGATTTATTCGGTCAAACCGGACGATTTTGTTTTTGAAGCGATTCGTCTGATGGGCGACAAACAAGTGCGCCGCATTCCTGTTATTAATGAAACGGGCGAACTAGCCGGAATAATTGCGATGGCGGATGTCGCGCTCGAAATGGAAGACGAGCGCGAAATCGCCGCCACGCTCGAAGAAATCTCAAGCGGCGCGTCTTTCTGGCGAAAGAATTAAAAATTAAGAATTAAAAAAGCAAAATTAACGAGTAATTTTTAATTCTTAATTTTGCATTTTTAATTGTCGAATTATGGCTAAATCAATCAATCGTTATTTTCATTTTCTGGCTTCGTCGAAAAATACGAAACCTTCGGGCAGGCTCTGGTATCCGTCGGCGGACGTCTATTCGACGCCCGACGGCTGGCTCGTCAAGGTCGAACTCGCGGGCGTCTCCGCCGAAGATTTGGAAATCGACATTCAAGGCAATCAACTTTATATCGCGGGCTGTCGACGCGATAAAACCTGCGCCGTCGGTATGTCGTATCAGCAGATGGAAATTACTTACAGCCGTTTTGAAAAAACTTTGGAATTTCCCGCCTCCATCGAAGGCGCAAAGCTCGAACACAATTATACGGACGGACTTTTATTGGTTTATTTGAAGAAAAGATAGTTAGCCGCAGAGAACACAGAGTTCACTGAGAATTTGATAACTTTTACTCAGTGAACTCTGTGTTCTCTGCGGCAAAAATTTAGTTATGGCTGAAAATACAGAAATTAAACAAAACACGAGTCAAGCGGCAGTAAAGCCGCCGGAGCAATTTGAAATCGCGGTTTTGCCTTTGCAGAACACGACGCTTTTTCCAGAAACCGTCGTGCCGCTGGCGGTCGGGCGCGAGCGTTCGATAAAAGCGGTCGAATTCGCGCTTTCGACCGAAGAAAAACTTATCGCCTGCATTACGACGAAAACCGAAAACATAACCGGCAATGATGCGGTTGCGTCCGACCTTTACTCGGTTGGGACAATCGTCAACATCAAGCGAATGATGCGAAACGACGGCGTGATGCAGTTAATCGTGCAGGGCGTCGACCGCGTTCGAGTGATTGATTGGACGCAGGAACAGCCGTTTTTGAAGGCAAAAGTCGAGATTCTGCCTGCATTGGAAGTCAAGGAACTGGAAGAAGTCGAAGCGTTAAAACGAAATATCCAGGGCTTGATACAGCAGGCATTAACGATGCTGCCGCAAGTTCCGCCCGAAGTTCGGATGGCGGTTACTTCGCAAACCAATCCGGTTCAGCTCGCATATTTTCTGGCATCGGTTTTGGACTTGGGCGTCGAAACCGAACAAAAAATGCTCGAAGCCGGAACGACGGACGAGCTTTTGTCGCTGGCTTACGCGGCTCTCGCCAAAGAAGTCGAGATAATGCAGATTCGCTCGAAAATCGCCACCGAAGCGCAGACGGAAATGGATAAATCGCAGCGCGATTATATTTTGCGCCAACAAATGAAGGCGATTCAAAAAGAACTCGGCGAAGACGACGGCGAAAAAGCCGAAGCCGAGCAATTGCGCGAAAGACTGGAAACTGCGGATTTGCCGGAAGAAGTTCGCAAAGAATCCGAACGCGAATTGAAAAGAATGGAGCAATTGCCGCAGTCCGCGCCCGATTATCACGTCATCCGAACTTATCTCGAATACGTTTTAGAACTTCCCTGGAAAAAATCCAGCGAAGAAAAGTTAGACTTAAATGAAGCCAGAAAAATTCTCGATGAAGACCATTACGGACTCGAAGATATTAAAGAACGAATTCTAGAATCGCTCGCGGTTGTCAAGCTGCGACCCGATTCAAAAAGTCCGATTTTGTGTTTTGTCGGACCGCCGGGAGTTGGTAAAACTTCTCTGGGACGCTCGATTGCTCGCGCACTCGGACGTGAATTTGAAAGAATGTCGCTCGGCGGAATGCGTGACGAAGCCGAATTACGCGGACATCGGCGAACTTATATCGGCGCGATGCCCGGCAGAATCATTCAATCTCTGCGGCGCGCGGGCGTAAATAATCCGGTGATGATGCTCGATGAAATCGACAAGCTCGGCAACGATTATCGCGGCGACCCGGCGGCGGCGCTGCTCGAGATTTTAGACCCGCAGCAAAATAATTCGTTCCGCGACCATTATTTGGACTTGCCGTTTGATTTGTCGAAGGTTTTCTTTATCGCAACCGCAAATCAACTCCAACCGATTCCCGCGCTGCTTCGTGACAGAATGGAAATTATCCAGCTTGCGGGTTATTCGGACGCGGAAAAATTGAATATCGCCAAACAATACTTGATTGAGCGGCAAATCAAGGAAAACGGCTTGCAGCCGGAACAACTCGTAATCACGGACGACGCGATAAATCTTTTAACCGCTCGCTACACGCGCGAAGCAGGCGTGCGCCAACTCGAAAGAACAGTCGGAAATCTGGCTAGAAAAGTCGCGCTCAAAGTCGCTGAAGGAAACACGGAAAAAGTTACGATTACCGAAAACGAAATAAAAAGTTATCTCGGCGTGCCGCGTTTTTACCCGGAAAAAGCGCGTGACGAAAATCCGGCGGGCGTGGCGACGGGAATGGCTTGGACGGAAATGGGCGGCGAAATTTTGTTTATCGAAGCGACGAAACTGCCGGGCGGTTCGGGCTTAACTTTGACCGGACAGCTCGGCGAAGTGATGAAGGAATCGGCGCAGGCGGCGCGTTCTTATCTCTGGTCGCACGCTTCGGAACTCGGCATTGACCCGAAGGAAATCAAGGAAAACGGCGTTCACGTCCACGTTCCGGCAGGCGCGATTCCAAAGGACGGTCCAAGCGCGGGCGTAACGATGGCTTCGGCTCTCGCGTCGCTCTACACGGGGAAAAAAGTGCGTTCCGATACTTCGATGACCGGCGAAATTACGCTTTCAGGACTGGTTTTTCCGGTCGGCGGCATTAAGGAAAAAGTTCTCGCGGCGCATCGCGCAGGCATTCGTAGAATAATTTTGCCGCAAAAAAACGAAGCCGATGTCGAGGAAATTCCCGAAGACGTGCGAAAGGAACTCGAAATTATTACGGCAAACAAAATTGACGATGTTCTAAATGCCGCTTTGGAAAGCCAGCCGAGCGAACCCGTCGGCAAAAATTATGCAATTCAAGATTTTGAGCCGCATTCGGACGCCATCGGCGAATCGCTGATTGCAAAAAATAAGTGATAACTGATAGTTGATAGTTGATAGTGTAAAACCAATTCCTACACTATCAGCTATCAGTTATCAACTCTCAGTTACTCACCTTCCCCATTTCAGCTTATTCCGCAGAACGTCGAAATAATTGCGATTCGGTGGCTGAACCAGATTAAAAGTCGTAGCGCTTTTGCGAATTAAAACGCGGTCGCCCGCTTTTATTTGATGTCCGACTTGTCCGTCCAAAGTCAAAACCACGCCTTCGATTTCGTTCTTCAATTTTATTTCAATCACATCTTCATCCGGCACGACAATCGGGCGATTGGTCAGCGTGAACGGGCAAATCGGCGTCAGCACGACGGCGTTCATCGAAGGAAAAAGAATCGGACCGCCCGCCG
The DNA here is from genome assembly GCA_964235785.1 of uncultured Pyrinomonadaceae bacterium. Classification (GTDB taxonomy): domain Bacteria; phylum Acidobacteriota; class Blastocatellia; order Pyrinomonadales; family Pyrinomonadaceae. The sequence goes on from CAXSBF010000004.1 coordinate 171,580, forward strand.
AAAGATTGTAAGCGGTCGAGCCGGTCGGCGTGGAAACAATCAGACCGTCGGCGCGGAAGGAATTAACAAAAAGATTATTCAGTTCGACTTCGATTTCGATGATTCTGGCAATAGCGGATTTGTTGATGACGACATCATTTAAAACTCTTCCAATCGCTAATTTTTCGCCGTCGCGCAGATGTTCGACATCGAGCATCACGCGGCGGTCAATTTGATAATCGCCTTCGAGAATTGATTCGAGCGCGGGAAACATTTCCTCGATGCGAAACTCGGTCAAGTATCCGAGACTTCCGTAATTGATTCCCAAAACCGGAACTTCTTTATCACCCGTCAGCCGCGCCGTCGAAATCATCGTCCCGTCGCCGCCGAGAACGACGATTAAATCGGCTCGGCTTTGAAATTCTTCCGTCTCGACCGCTTCGATTCCGCACTCTCCACCATCGAATTTTCCGACGTTTTCGCCCGAATTAACGATTAAACAAATGTCGCGCCGCTTGAGCCAGCCGGACAACTCGCACGCCGTCGCCCAAGCCTCTTTGTGATTCGGTTTGACAACCGCGCCGACGCATTTTATTTCCCGATTTATCATTTACGAAAGAAAGTTTTCTGTTAATGATTGACTAAAAGACTTGAAACTGCAAGTTTTTATAATTTCGGATGTTCCTCGACAAATTTCAATAAATTTCCGACGTAAGATTTGAAGTTCGGACACCGGAGGTTGTGCGCGGAAAGAAGCCGGTCGGCAACGCTCGTATCGTAAGTTTGCGGAACGAAAAAATACGGCACGCCCGAATGCGGCAGACCGCTCAACAAAGGCGTCAGCGGCAGCATCAAAAAGTTTTCGACAAGACTCGGCGGCGGCGTGACGACGGATTTTTTCCCCGTCATCGCTTCGGCAATTGCATCAAAAATCTCTTCGGTCGCCAGCGGATTCGGGTCGGCAAGCGCGATTGTTTTGCCGGCGGCGCGGTCGTCTCTTGCCAATTGCGCGATTGCTTCGACGACAAAATCTACGGGGACGAGATTTAATTTCACATTTTTGTTACCGACATTGACGAAGCGAAACAGCTTCGGAGCTTTTCGCAAATAAAGAATCAGCGAATAAATTCCGTCGTATTTTTGCGTTTCGCCCGTAACCGAGTCGCCGACGACAATTGACGGACGAAAAATCGTCAGCCGAATTTTAGCCGCTTTCAACTCTTCGACTTCGCGTTCTGCCAGATACTTGGTTTCTTCGTAAAAGTTGCGAAAGCCCGCGTCGTGTTCGAGTTCGGTTTCTAAAATTTCGCCCGTGCGCTTGCCCGCGACATAACAGGTCGAAATATAATTATAACGGCGGAGATTAGGCAATTTTTTGACAAATTCATTGACGTTGCGCGTGCCTTCGACATTGACCCGAAACGCGATTTCCTTTTTAACCGCTAAATCATAAATTGCCGCGAGATGATAAACGTCGGTTGCGGTTTTGCAAATAATTTCAAACTTTTCCTCGTTGATACCGAGATTTTCTTCTCTGATGTCGCCTTCGATGACTTCAAAGTTTTCAGACGACGTATCGGTTTTCCGGGCAATTTCAAGGGCGGATTCCTTCGCCTTTTTGACAAAATCCTTCTGCGCGAGCAGGAAAAACTTCGTGTCGCCGCCTGCCAGACGCATCACCAGCCGTTCGGCAATAAAACCGGGAAAACCTGTCAGGAAAATTGTTTCGCTAAAACTCATATAAGATTAAATTTAACCATCCCGCTTCGCGTAACCACAAACGCACACAGATTAAAACCATTCTTTCATCTTATTTTATCTATTTTCTTTGCAAACTTTGCGCCTTTGCGGGAAATTCCTCTTATTCATCCGACGCAAAAACGACATTTTTATTCGGCTTATCATTGACGCGCAACTCGAAAACGTCGGGGCGCGAATAATGTCCGTCAGTGTCGAGCAGAAGATTTCCCTGTTTGATTAAATCGAGTTCGAGCGTGCCGTAAATAATCTCCGCTTCGTCGAAAACAGGCTCGACAACATAACTTGCGTCGGGCGCGATTATCGCGCTGCCGCCGCGTCCGGGCAAATCCTTTTCCATCGATTCAAGCAAAGCCAAAACTTCCTCGTCGCCGGTTTCGAGCGATAAAAAACCTTCGATAACATCAGATTTCTTGAACACACAGCCCGAAGCCAAAACAAAACATTGACCTTCAAATGCGTAATGGCGGCTGGCGATTTGATGTCGCTCGTGAACGGTCGGAAATTGCGCGGTGTGAATCGCCTCGCGTTTGGCGTGCATCGCGGCGCGGGCGAGCGGCAGCCAATGTTCCCAGCAAACGAGTCCGCCCAAAATTCCGAACGGCGTTTCCAAAACATCGAGCGTGCTGCCGTCGCCCGCGCCCCAAATCATCCGTTCGGTATAAGTCGGCGTGAGTTTGCGATGAATTTTATAATCCCCGTCAGGCGTGAGATAAACGGTCGTGTTGTAAAGCGTTCCGCCGCGCTTTTCGTGAACTCCGACGACCAGATAAACCGCGTTTTGTTTAGCGATTTTTTGCAATTTTCTGAAATCTTCGCCCGGAATTTGCAGAGAATTTTCCGCTAAGTATTGATAAAGCCGTTTGACGGGCGCGAAATCCCAGAGCGCGACTTTCGGGGCTTCGTCGAGCCAAATCGGATAACCCGAAATCCAGGTTTCGGGAAAAACGATTATTTTCGCCTCGTTTTTTGCACATTCTTCCGCAAGCATTTCCGCCTTTGCCAGTGTCTTTTGCAAATTCAAAAAAATGGGCGGATGTTGAACGAGCGCGACTTTGACGGTTTTCTCAAGCATTTCTTAAATTTACACACGAAGCGATTTTCAATCAAACTCGTGTTTTTCGATTTTCTGAAATTTCTGCCCGGTTGAAAATTTTTACAACCTGCGGCGGTTATGTTAGAGTTCTGGCAAACACGAAATTACAGAATGGATTATATAAATTTAGCCTTGACGATAAAATGAAACCGGAAAATCAGGAAAATCGAAAATCCGAAAAAGCGGCGTCTGCCCGAAAAACGAAAGTCGCCCCAGCGAAAAAAGCCGCTTCGAATAAAGATTTCACCAGCGAATTAAACTCGTCGCATTGGTCGGTAGTCTCGTTTGAGACTTGTCTGGCAAGCGGTTTGACTTACGACATTGCCGCCAAAAAAATGAAGCGGTTCACGGCAAAAAAAATATCAGGTTTGTGCATTATAACGGACGAAGCCGCGAGTAGAATTAAAAATTAAGAATTAAGAATTAAAAATTGCTAGCTAAAAAAATTTCTTAAAATTCTAAAACCACTTTACCGAAACTTGCATTTGATTCGAGATATTCGTGAGCTTCTTTTACATCTTCAATCCGAAAAATCTTGTCCAAATTCGGCTTAATTTCTCCTGATTCAATCAACGGTAAAACATCTTTCACGAATTTTGCGTTCGCTTCGGCTTTTTCCTCCGTAGAGCGCGAGCGCAAAACCGTGCCGATGATTTTTGCGCGTTTTGCCAGTGCCATTGCTAAATTAAATTCCGCCGAACTGCCGCCGGTCAACCCGACTAAAATCAGTCTGCCTTTGAGCGCCAGACTTTCCAGATTTCCGGCGAAAACGCTCGCGCCGACCAAATCTAAAATTACGTCAACGCCTTTGCCGCCGGTTTTTTCCTTTATAATCCCGACAAAATTTGTGTTTTTATCAGTTAAAATCGCTTCATCAAGTCCGAACTCTTTGCATTTTTCCAGTTTGTCTTCGGTGCGCGAAGTTCCAAAGACTTTTATATTTTTCGCTTTCGCCAATTGAAGCGCGGCAAGTCCGACGCCCGAACCGACGGCGTGAATCAAAAGTGTCTCGCTTCCCCGTAAATCTCCAAGCGTAAAAATCGCGTCGTGCGCGGTGATAAACGCTTCGGGAATTGTCGCGGCTTCGATGAAATTCAAATTTTCAGGAATTTTGGCAAGCAAAGATTCGTCGGTCGAAAGAAATTCGGCTTGTGCGCCGCCCGCCGTAATGCCGAAAACTCTGTCGCCGATTTTGAAATTGCTCGTATCTTCACCGATTTCCGCAACTTCGCCTGCGAACTCAAGTCCTAAAATTCTTTCGGGAAAACCTTTGGGCGCGGGATAAAAACCTCTGCGCTGCAAAATGTCGGCGCGGTTGAGCGCGGAAGTTTTGACACGAACTAAAACCTGCGTTTCCTTAGGTTTCGGCAAATCTTCGACTTCGCGGATTTCCAGGTTTTCAGCGCCGCCGAATTCTCTGATATAAACTGCTTTCATAAAAAATTCACCACAGAGACACAGAGAACACAGAGATTGATTTAATGAGACAGACAAATTTTATTCTTTAAATCAAAAAATATCTGTGTTTATCTGTGTGAATCTGTGGCTAAAATTATTCTTAAAAACTCTGTGAACTCTGTGTCTCTGTGGTGAATTTATTCTAAACTTTCCGCTTGGTCGCGCGCTGCGCCATCGTCATCAAATCTTCCGGCATCCATTTTTCCAGATTTTTCGCTTCGGCTTCGGCAATGCCTTTGTGCCTGTTGCGCCATTCCTTTTCGGGCGCGTCTTCGCGCATCGATTCTTTCGGAAAATTTTCTACCTGTTCGAGACTGATGACGATTCCGTGCGCGATTTCCGCCCAATCTTCGGTTTGAATGCCCCGCAAAACAACCGGCAGTCCAGCCGTCCAATCTTCTTCAGGCGCGATGTTGTCGTATTCGGGAATCGTCAAAAACGCCGGCAATGGAAACGGTTTGCCACTAAATTCATTGACGATTTGCGCTTTCACATCTTTGTAAGACGCATTCGGATTCGCTTTTCTCATTTCCAGTGCGCGGCGGAAAATATCTGAAACGGTTGTTTGATTGTTCATTATTTTTGTTAAAATCTTTAGAATTAAAAAGGAAATTTAACCACAGATTAACACAGATACACACGGATAAAAACCGATAAGGAAGAGATATTTTTCTTTTTTATCTGTGTTAATCTGTGTGCATCTGTGGTTAAAAACTTATGCGAAGATTTGTTTACCAACTTCATTTATGGCTCGGACTCTTTGTATCGATTCCGGTATTGGCGTGGGCGTTAAGCGGTTTTTTGTATGCGTTGCCTAATACGGTCGAAGGCGGAAAGATTGACGTGATTGCCCAAGAGCGTGTGAAAGTTTCGCCAAACGATGCAATAAGGCGAGCGCACGAATTTGCCGGAAAAACTTTGCCGACAACCGCGCTGACTTTGCTGATGCGCGACGGCACGCCGTTTTATCAGGCAATCGGCGGAACGGGCGCCGATTCGATTTTGATAAATGCCGAAACGGGCGAAGTTCTGCAAACTCCGCCGCCGAATCTTTCGACAAGATTTTTTCGGCAGGCGCATTTTTATTATTTTGCGGGCGGCTGGCAAACCTGGGCTTTGCTTCTATTTTCGGCTTTGGCGTGTTTGTCGGCTATGACGGGAATTTATTTGAATTGCCTTTACTGGTTTAGAAAAAGAAATAGAGTGTAAATTAGATGTATGACCGGAACGCTTTACCTTGTCGCCACGCCAATCGGAAATCTTTCCGACATTTCCGAACGCGCCTTGCAAACCCTCCGAACCGTTGACCTCATCGCCTGCGAAGACACGCGGCACACGGGCAAACTGCTCAATCATTTCGGCATTTCCAAAAAACTCGTTAGCTACCACGAACACAATGAAAACGCCAGAACGGAAGAATTTGCCCGCCTGCTCGCCGAAGGAAAATCGATTGCAGTCGTCAGCGATGCCGGAACGCCCGCGATTTGCGACCCGGCGTTGACGATTGTGCGAAAGGCGCACGAAATCGGCGCGACCGTTACGGCAATTCCGGGCGCGGTCGCTTTTGTCAACGCTTTAATCGTCTCGGGCTTGCCGACCGATTCGATTTTTTTCGGCGGTTTTCTGCCGTCAAAAAAAACCGACAGACGAAAGCGCCTCGAAGAAGTCAAAGCAATTCCCGCGACGCTTCTCTTTTACGAAACGCCGCACCGCATCGCAAAAAGTTTAGTTGATTGTTTGGAGATTTTAGGAAATCGAAAAACCGCCGTCGTTCGGGAAATCACCAAACTCCACGAAGAAATTATGTTGGGAAATCTGGAAGAACTGGCGGAAAAGTTCTCGCAAAACGTTGTGAAGGGTGAAATCGTTTTAGTCTTTGACCGCGAGGAAGTTCAAAGTTCAAAGTCCAAAGTCCAAAGTCCAAAATCAGTTGTTGAACGAATAGTCGAACTCGAAAAAGAAGGCTTTGACCGCAAACTCGCGCTCAAAAAAGCGGCGAAGGAATTCGGTTTGGCGCGTTCGGAAGCGTATCGAATTTTGCAGTCGGAAAAGAAATAAAATCCGCTACACTGATTGCAGAAATTATTTAACCGCAGATGAACGCAGATAGACGCGGATAAATACAAGCCAAAAACCGAATAAATCTTTGTTTTAATCTTAAAAATCTGCGTTAATCTGCGTGTGACTGCGGTTAATTTTCCGCCGTGTCCGAGACATTTATCTTTTGGAAATAACGCGCAAAACTTCCGCGACGCTCCATGCCTGCGCGATGCAGCCGCGCGGATCGTGCGGCGCGGCTGCATCGAAGATTTCCGAGATTTGCCCGACTCCGTTTTCGGTCAGATGATTTTTGAAACCCGATAAAATCTCGTTGACGCGATTTTCGGTTTTCCGTCCGTTCGGGTGAACCTTTCGATAAGCGTCGACAAACGCGCCGATGAGCCAAGCCCAAATTGTGCCTTGATGATAAGCCGAGTCGCGCTCGAACGGCGAGCCTTTATAAATCGGACAATAGCGCGAATCTTTTGGTGAAAGCGAGCGCAAACCGATTGGCGTTAACAGTTCGCTTTCAACTTTTTCGACGATTTTCTGCGCTCGTCCGATGCTGAGCATCGTGTTCGGAAGACTGACCGCAAAAATCTGATTCGGGCGAATCGACGCATCCTTTTCTTCGCCGCAAACTACATCGAATAGACATTCTTCCCGTTCGTTCCAAAAAATTCGATTAAAGCCTTCTTTGGTTTCGCAAGCCATTTCCGCGTAGATTTTTCGGTCTTTTTCGTCCGCGAATTTTCCGGCGAAATCCGCCATAACGCACAGCGCGTTATACCAGAGCGCTTGAATCTCGACGGCTTTACCCGTGCGCGGCGTGACGACGGAATCGCCGATTTTCGCGTCCATCCACGTTAGCTGAACGCCGCGCTCGCCCGCGTAAAGCAACCCGTCCGTATCGACTTTGATTTGAAAGCGCGTGCCGTAGACGTGCCAGAGAATGACGTTGACGAGTTTTTCATAGAGATGTTCGCGGACAAAATCGTAATCATTCGTCTTTTCGGCGTAAGCGCGAACGGCTTCAAAATACCAGAGCGTCGCGTCAACCGTATTGTATTCGGGAGTTTCGCCCGCGTCAGGAAAACGATTCGGCAGCATTCCTTCGGAAATGTGTCGGGAAAATTCCAGAAGAATACTTTTCGCAATTTCCGGGCGGTTCGTCGCCAGAGTCAACCCGTTCAAGGCAATCATCGTGTCGCGCCCCCAATCGGAAAACCAATGATAACCGGCAATTATCGTTTTTCCCGCGCCGCGAGAAACAATGAATTGGTCAGCCGCGACAACAAGCTGCTTGGTGAAATCGTCTCCGGCATTCGATATTTTTATCAAATCTTCGCGCCGCTCGATTTCGTTCCTTTCAAAATTTTGCGCCTCCGAAACCGACTGTTTTTCCGTCGAAGCGATAACAACCGCCGTTTCCGACAAATCAAATTTCAAATTGAACGGCTGAAACAAATCTTCCCGAAAATCAAACCCGCGCTCGCGTTCAATCGCGTATTCAAAATTTCGATACCAAACGCCCGTATTTTCAATTGATTGCGCGTTGTGCGCGAAATAAAGCGGCGGCATTTCCGCGTAAGGTTTGACGGTTACAAGATTATCGCCGGCTTCATAATTCAAATTGAACTCGGCGTTTTCGCGCTGCAAATGATGATAATCGCAAAAGGAAAGTAACGGTTTCAATTCCAACTCAACTTTGAACTTTGAACTTTGAACTTTGAACTCAACGACCGTCGTGTTCGCGCCGTGAACCATAAAAACTTTTTTCTCGATTTCGACGCCTTCAACTTCAAACGTCCAGACGGGAAAAGGCGCGAGTCGGAAATTTTTCAGATATTTGTAGCCGTTCGGATAAATTTGGTTCGGATATCGATTGGCGGAAAGCTCAAAAGTTTTGCCGTCGATGTGAAGCGTTTCCTCGAATTTGGAAAGCATCGAAACGCGACCGAGCGGAGGTTTTGTCGCGGCGGTCAGGAGCGCGTGATAACGGCGTGTGTTTGCGCCGGAAACCGTCGACGAAGCAAAACCGCCGATGCCGTTTGTCTCCAGCCATTCGCGCGAACTAGCCGTTTCAAAATTTGTGCAAATATCCGAGTCAAAGCTAATCATCTTGCTTTCTAAATTCCTTTTGATTTTTTAGTTATTTTAAAGCCTAACGCAAGCCGGATGATTTGCAAAGTTTCGGTGATTGACACAGGAAAAACACGAATCAGACTAAAGAGTTGTAGCAAATAATCGCGCCGACGCAAGTAATGACGAACGCGCTGAAAACGGGCAAGGCTTTGAAAATCGGATTGTTATTCATTTTCGGATTGTCAAATAATTTTCCGACGTAAAGAAACGCCAAGCCGACCGCCGTTAAAGTCGCCGCCAAGCCGAAGCTGAAGACCAGCGTCAACACGATTCCGTAACCGATGCGATTGAGCGAAATCGCCGAAAGCATTAACACCAGCGCCGACGGACACGGCAGCAAGCCGCCGGAAATTCCCAAGCCGAGCAGACTGCGCCAGGTTACGTCTTTCGGCGGCACGTGCGTGTGCGTCGAACCGCCGTGCGTGTGCGTCAAAACTTTCGGCGCGTTATTCGTCATATCGGAATTTTCTTCTCGCACGAGAAAATCGTGTTCGTCGAGCGAATGCGCCGCGTCTTCGCGCGCGTGATGATTGTTTGTTTTCCAACCGAGAGCGGCAAATAGACGGTCTTTGAAAAGCGTTAAGCCGATAAAGAAAACGAGCAAGCCGGAAACGAAATTTAAGTAAGGCATCAAGGTTTCGGGCAAGATATAATTTGAAGCGAAAAGCGTTAAAAGTCCGATGACGAAAACGCCGAGCGTGTGCGTGATTGTGACGGTTGCGCCCAAAAACACGGCGTGTTTGAGTGTTCCGCGCGAGCCGACCAGGTAAGCGCCGACGACGGTTTTTCCGTGTCCGGGCGAAAGCGCGTGTGCCGCGCCCAAACCGAACGCGAGCAGAAGTCCGAGCAAAATAACCTGCGGCGTGATTTCGCCTTTTATCAACTCGGCAAATTTATCTTTTTCGAGCGGCGGGCTGATGTGTCCGTCGCGGTTTTGCAGAGGTTTGGCGTTTTGCGGAACCGCGTTTGTAGAAAATGAAAATTCAGCCGTTTTTTCTCTGAGCGGCGCGGACAAATCCTGCGGATATGTTTTTAATTCGTTGGTAATGCCGCTGCCGTAACCTGTGCTGTTAAAAATATTAATGCCCGAAACACGCGCGACGACGATTTCGTTCCAGCCGATTCTTTCGGGATAATTTTTGTTTTCAAATTTTACCTGGTGAACGTTGTTTGCGCCGACAGCAGGCAAATCGCCGACCAAATCCCAAATGATTTTAAGTATCGGCAGATTTCCCGCGCCTTCTTCCAGACCGATGTTCTTTGCCGTCGGTCGCAGTTCTATCAATTGACCGTCAACCGAAAATTGCAGATTGGCGATATAAACGGGCGAAACCTTTTCGGCGTAAGCGTCGAGTTCCGCTTGGGAAAGCGTGCCGTCCTTGTCGGCGTCAATCGTCTGCGATTCCTGAAAGGTCGGAATCTCCGCCATATCCAGCACCGAGCGAAGTTTTATCCGGGATTTTTCAACTTCGATTTGCGAAAATTGATTGATGCTGAAATTTCCGAGCGGATGCGCCGCCGCGAGTCCGGCAAAAGCGAAAATTAAAACTGCGGTAAAAAAGCGAATCTGTTTTTGCATTAAATCTTACGAAGCTGAATTGATTGTTTTGATTATACAGCAAACCAAAGCAACAAAGAATTATGTGCCGCATCTCCTATTTTGATTTTCGCGTTTGTTGATTATTCGGATTCAGAGAATTCTTTGATAACCAACGCTTGCAGCAAATCAAAATGCGGATTGAGCGCGACGGCGCGTAGCAGAAAATCACGCGCCGCGCTTTTATCTCCGGCGGCATTGCTAATCATTCCGGCGTGATAAAAAAGCCGCGCGTCTTCGGTGTTCAAACGCAAAGCGTCTTTTATCGCCGCCTGTGCCTCGTTCAATTTGCCCGCCTTCAAAGCCGTCCAACCGAGCGCGTCCGCGCCGTAAATGTCATTCGCCATTTTCCTTTAAAACTCTTTGCGCCGCGTAATAGCCGCACATTCCGTGAACGCCGCCGCCGGGCGGAGTCGAAGACGAGCAGAGATACAAACCTTTGACCGGCGTCGAATACATCTGCGCCGTCGGGCGCAGAAAAAGCTGCGTAATATCCTGCGAACCGCCGCTGATATTGCCGCCGACGAGATTTGCGTTGTGCCGTTCGAGTTCGGCGGGCGGTGAAACTTTTTTGGCGATAATACAATCCCGAAATCCGGGCGCGAAGCGTTCGATTTGATTTTCAATCCGCTCGGTCATATCAAAGGTCGAGCCGTTCGGGACGTGACAATAACCCCAAGCCGTGTGTTTTCCCGCAGGCGCACGGCTCGAATCAAAAAGGCTCGGCTGCGCGACGAGAACATACGGCTTTTCCGGGTTTTTGCCTTTTGACGGCGCGTTTTCCGATTCGTTTATTTCCGCCAGAGTTCCGCCGAGATGAACCGTTCCGGCTCGCGCACACTCAATTGCTTTCCAGGGAATTGGCGCGTTCAATGCCCAATCAATTTTGAAGGCGGCGTTTCCGATGTTGAAATCTTCGAGCTTACGGCGGTAATTGTCGGGCAATTTATCGGCGGCGATTTTCAATAATCCGCGCGGGGTTAAATCGCACAGCACGGCGGTATCGGGCGCGAGCAAACCGTCAATCGTTTCGACGGGCGAGTTTGCAAAAACCTCGCCGTTGAGCGAGCGCAAATATGAAACAAGCGCGTCGGCGATTTTCTGCGAGCCGCCGCGCGGAATTGCCCAGCCGACGGCGTGTCCCATAATGCCGAGCATCAGTCCGAACGAAGCCGTCGCTTTTTCGTCGAGCGGCAACAGCGAATGAGCGCAGATTCCGCCGAACATCGCGCGGGCGCGTGTCCCTTTGAAAAAACTTTCCGCCAAGCCGTTTGCCGACCGCAAAGCCCGAAGCCCGAAACGCGCCGCTTTAATCGGATGGCGCGGAACGCCTATCGGGGCAAGCAAATCCGAAACAATATCCTCCCAATCGTCAACCAGCGGCTTCATCAAATTGCGATACGCTTTTGCGTCAATCGTATCGAGCGTTTCACAAGTCGCGTCAATCGAACTTTCAAGCATCGCCGCCGTTCCGTCGTCAAACGGATGCGCTAAGGAGGCGGGCGGCTGAATCCAATCCAACCCGTGCGCGTCGAGCGGCAAGGCGCGAAAAAACGGCGAGCCGACGCCGAGCGGATGAATCGCCGAACAAATATCGTGAACAAAACCGGGCAGAGTCAATTCGCCCGAACGAGTTCCGCCGCCGATTGTCTCTTGCGCTTCAAGAACGCGCGCCGGAATTCCGTGACGAGCCAATTCGATGGCGGCGGCAAGTCCGTTCGGACCCGAACCGATGACGATTGCCTGTTTGAAACGAGAGCGACTCATATTAAATTCGCGTCTTCCGAATACAGATAAAGCATAATCATTTTTCGTCCGACGCGCTATTGAAATTTAATCGGAGTTATCGAATCGTTTTGCTTTCGGCTTTAAGCCCGCACGTTTCTGTAACGATGAATAAATTGCGGCAGCGCGGTTTTGTGAGCTACGAGCAGACGAGTCCACTGACGGTCAATGTTCCCGCGCTCAGAAAACATTTGACGGGCGAGTAATTATTCAGAAAAACTTTTTCAGCCGATTTCCTGAAGCGCCTTTTTTGCATTTTCGGCTTGCAAAATGTCGAATGCCGGATTCATTTCCAGAGCCTTTTTTAAGTAATCGGCGGCGGCTTTTTTATTGCCCAAACTTTTTTCAATCATTCCCGCGTGATAAAAGATTCGCGCGTCTTTTGTTTTGAGGCGCATCGCTTCCGCGGCGGCGGTTTTTGCTTCCTGAAACTGCCCTTTTTTATAAAGACACCAGCCGTAAATATCCGCCGTGAAAATGTCTTTTCTGTTTTGGTGTTCGCGGGCGGCAATCAATAATGCTTCGTCGAGTTTCGTGTCGCGGTCAGCCCACAAAAGCGCGAGGCGACGCTGGTCGATATTGCCGAATTGCTGTTCGATAAACTGCGCTAATTCATACTGTTTATTTGCTTCGTCCGGCTTTCCGGTTTTGGTATAGACATCGCCAAGAAGAATAACGTTTTCGACATTCGGAACCCGATTATTGGATTCGGTCAAAAACTTAATTGCCGATTCAAAATCGTCTTGCGCGGCGCGGGCGCGTCCTTTTCCGGCAAGTCCGAAATGATAATCGGGAAATACTTTCAAAGCCGCATCGTATTGTTTTTCGGCTTCGGCAAAGTTTCCGATTTTGAAAAATTCGTCGCCTAAATGAACCAGACACCAAGCCTGCGGTTCTTTATCCATCGGGTCGGCAATTTTTGCCGCCGTCTGCATCGCGTCGATTGCGCCTTTTGAGTCGCCGTGAAGGAAGCGCACATAGGAAACGCGGGCGTAAGATTCCATATTCGGACGCAAATCGACCATTTGCTGCGCCGCGTCAATCGCTTCCTTATAGTTTCCGAGTTCGACGTTCGCATCGGTCAACGCGCCGTAAATAAAGCTGTCCTGCGGATATTTCTGTTGCAGCCGAGTCGCGGCTTCGAGCGCTTCGGCAAAACGATGAAAGGTGAGCATCAGCGATGTTTTGAGCTTTTGCGCGGTTATATTTTCGGGTTCGAGTTCGAGCGCTTGACCGACGGCGTTTTCGGCTTTCGAGTTTAAGCTGAAGTCGCCCGTTTCGCGTGCCAGATGAATATAAGCGACGGCAAGAGAATTGTAACCGTTTGGCGATTTCGGATTTTTTTCAATCATTTTTCGCGCCGCTTCGATTTGTTGATTCGTCAGACTCGTTGCTGCCGAATTTTCCGGCTTGCTTTCGACGGCTTGTGGTTTTTCGCTCGCCGACGACGAGCTTTGGCTGCATGCGCCGACAGACAAAACCAACCCGACAAAAGCGCCTACAGCGACAATATAAATTGTGAAAGATTTGAGTTTTCGCATAATTTCGTTGCTAATAACAAATCAAGCGGCATCGGCTGCCGCTTGATTTGCTGATTAAGTTCGATGAAAACATTCGTTTATACGATACTGTCGTTTTCATCGACAATGGACTCGATTTCCAAACTCTTTCGTTTAAGGAGCCGTACCGGTCGACGGGAAGTCGAGCGGACGCGGCTGATTTCCCTGATTCGGCGTTTGCAGATACGGGAATCGGGTCAGGAAGCCTTCAGGATTCACGCTCACGCCGTCGCCGACAGCGTTGTTCGGCGCGACATTAAACGTCGGCGTGAAAGGCGTTCCGCCCAACAGCGCGCGCAACTCAATATCAACCACGTCGTCGGTTACGCGCCGCCCATTCGGGAAGCCGCCCAAATCATTGCCGAGAATACCCAAACGACTTGTAGTCGCCGCCGGAGTTACCGGAATCCCGGTGTTTAGACGCAGCATTTCATGCGCTATCGAATCGCTGCCCTGAATAACCGTCGTAAAAGTCGGTCCGGTAGCCGCATTGACCGGAATACCGAAAACAAAAATTTGTGCCAGATCGTTACGCGGCGCAGGCGGGATGTTGACATTAATGCCGCCGCCGGAAAAGGCTCCGTAAGTTCCCAAAGCGAGTCGAATAATTTTCGGAAATTCCGGGTCAAGCACAGCAGTTACTACTGCCGGAATAGTGCCATCCACTTTCGGCGACAACGAGTTGAAAGCGTCTTTCAGAGCGAGCGGAATGACGACTTCATTAACAAGCGGGCTGCCGAGACGCGAAATTTGTCTCCACGGACCTTCCGTGTTGCGCGTTCCGTCTGCTTGAATAACTCTGGTTCCGCGACGGCTGGCAGTCGAAAAAATACCGATTACCGCGTCTGCCGCCAGCGAATTCGCCGGAACGGCACGCGAACGGGTTAAATCAGCAATCGGAACTTCAATCGCAATCGTGCTGATATTCTTAGTTTTTAATGATTCAACGCCGCCGGTCGCGCCGAGCGAACGTAAGTTCACAGCGTCGAAAACACCGCCGACATCGATAAAAAAGCCTTCGTCGCGCTGTCCGGCGAAAACTTTGCCGCCACCAGGCAGAACACTGTAGACTGCCGGTTGCGCTAAAGCCGTTTCATAGTTTGGCGTAACGCGCGGTCCGATGTTGGAAGGCGGCGTAATCAAACCTCCGGCGAGAAAACGACCGCGCCGTCCCGAAGTTTGGTCAACGCGCGTGACGGTGTATGTCTGCGGCATATTATAATCAAAATCGGTAAGCGATGAGATAATGCCGTCAACGTTAAGGGTATTCATTCCAAGCACCGTATTCGCGTTGCGAGTCTGCGTCGTGAACTGAAATTGATAACTGATGTCTTCGAGTCCGTCGCCCGTATTGTCAATTTTGATTTCATACAACACGGAATCGTCGAAGCGATAAAATTGTGGTCCGCCCGAAGGGTCTTGAAACGGAATAAAATTGGCGATAATCGTAACAAAGCCGTCGCGTCCCGTTTCAGTGCTGCGAAAAGCATATACATCTGTATTATCGGCGTATCTGTCCATACTGGTAAGCGGCGCTTCGGCGTGGCTCGACGCAAAAGTCGACAGTCCCGCGAGACCGAAGCACAGCGTTAAAACAAAGAAAATGCGAGCCATTTTCAAACTCTTTTCATACAAAGTCTTTTTCATTAATTTACTCCTCTCGTAATTTGCGATTTGCGATTTATTTGTCGCCTTCGTATCCGCTATTTGTTTTAATTGCTAGAAACAAAGTCTAACGATAATTGACAAAATTGACAAATTAAACCGCAAATCGCCATTCGCATATTTGCTTAGTGTGTATCGTAGTTAGCAATCGGATAATCTCCGTTTTGCCCGAACTGTACCTGTGATACCGCGTTGGTTGTGCTCAGTATCGTATAGAAGGATGCGTTTGTCGGACTCCAGACCGAAATGTCGGTCTTGCCGTCGCCGTCGTAATCGGCTTGCGTCGAGAAAAACGGTTTCGTTCCGAACTGCACCGCGCGGAAAGTTAAAGTCGAGCTGCTCAAAATATACCAAGTATAAGGCGTTCCGGCGCGAACGACAGCGAAATCGGTTCCTCCGATGCCATCGTAATCTCCGGGGACGACCAAATCGCTTCCCAATCCGAATTGGATGGAGAAGAATCCGGCTGTCGAGCGCTGCACATAGAAAGTTGCCGGACCGGTTCTGTCCGCGCCGCTTCCGCGATAGACGGCTAAATCAAAACGTCCGTCACCGTCGTAATCGCCCGGCGCAACAACGTCGGTATCCAGCCCGAACTGCGTGCCGCTGAACGTCGAGTTGTTGCTCGTCAGAATATACCAAGTCATAAACCCGCCTGTTCGCCTGACAACGGCGAAATCAGCGCGTCCGTCGCCGTTATAATCACGCGCGACGGGCTCGTCGCCATTTTGTCCGAACTGCACGAATTGAACCGTGTTATCCGAGCTGCGGAGAACATAGAACGTTCCGTTTGAAGGACGCCAGACGGAAATGTCGGTTTTTCGGTCGCCGTCGTAATCAGCCGGCGTCTTGAAATCATCGGCTAAACCAAACTGAACGCTTAAAATCGTGTTATCCGAGCTTCTGCGAATAAGCCAGGTGTTACTTCCCGGACGGAAGACGGCATAATCCGATTTGTTGTCGCCGTCGAAATCCAGCACACGGCGCGGGGTCGGAGTAGCCGTTGGCGTTGCGGTTGGCGTTGCCGTCGGTGTTGCGGTTGGTGTCGGTGTTGCTGTCGCAGTCGGTGTTACCGTCGGCGTCGGTGTTGCCGTTGGTGTCGCGGTTGGTGTTGCCGTCGCGGTTGGTGTTACCGTCGGCGTCGGTGACGGCGGCGTAGCGACTAAAACAGCAATTCCGCGCAATGTTCCCACGTTATTGATTTGTCCGACGAGCGTCGCTGTTCCATTCAATGCAATCGTGTAAAGTCCTTGCGCTCCCCCGACGATTAAAACCGCATAAGCCGTATTGGTAGTCGATGTAAAGTCTGCTCCGCCGACACTTGTCGCATCGACGCCCAGGAGTCCGAGGTAAAACAGTGTTCCGTTATTCGGCGGGTCTTGCAGGACAAGACTGTCAATGCCGACGTCAATGTTGTAAAGAGTCGTCGTCGTCGCGTTCGCCACGTTGTTAGTGTAAAACGTTCCGCCGACGTTCGGAGTAGTTCCCTCCAAACCCGTTCCCGGCGCAAACCTTAACTCCGAGTCGACGATAGTGGTTGCATCAATCGGATTGACACGCAGATTCTGCCCGGTATCACTGACAATGCGTATGCGGTCTGCCACCGGATTGAAGTCAAAGCCGAATCTAGTGCCGTCCAAAGGCGTGGTCATAACTCCGACGAGAGTAGCCGCGCCGGCAGTTAAATCAATAGTGTAAATGCGGCTGGTACTGCCGAGTCCGTAAAGTTGTCCGGTCGAGGGTCGAAAGTCGATTTCCAAAATACTCTCGCCCGGTTGTAATCCGGTGATTGTTCCGACGACCGTGACATTCGATGGTGTCGCGCTATCGAAACGCTCCAACATATTTGATGTATTAACCGCATAAATTGTTATGGCTTTTACATTTATCAGACCGGCGAAAAAAAATAATCCCAGTAAAAAAGGCAATGCGATAAAGGCATGCCTGTTAAATCTTTCAGTCATAATTCTGCTCTCCTCAATGTTGTCGAACCTACGAAGGCTTTAAGAAAATAGGAACACTCTTTCTATTGGTAATGATGGTTCAAAGTAAAAATGTTCAAGGCAATTTAAATTAGAAACTTTTAGTTACGGTAATGCTGTTCGCTAACGTTACCAAAACAGATGCAAGAAAGCAACTTTTTTAAAGAAAAATGTGCAAATAAAAAAAGTGCGAATTGCGTATGGTTTTGCTATTGTTATTGATTGACGTTTTACCGACGGCGCAGCCGAAATCACGCAATCATTTATGGACTCAAATTTTATCAGAAACTTTTCGATTATCGCGCATATCGACCACGGCAAATCGACGCTTGCCGACCGCATTCTGCAATTAACCGGCGCTGTTTCGGAGCGCGATATGGAAGCGCAAGTCCTCGACGATATGGACTTGGAACGCGAGCGCGGCATCACGATAAAATCGCACGCCGTCCGCCTGGATTATAAAGCGAAAGACGGACAAAATTACGTTTTGAATTTGATTGACACGCCCGGTCACGTCGATTTTTCATACGAAGTTTCGCGTTCTTTATCGGCTTGCGAAGGAGCGCTATTGGTTGTTGACGCATCGCAGGGCGTCGAAGCGCAAACGCTGGCAAATACATATCTCGCGCTTGAAAACGATTTGGAACTGATTCCGGTTTTGAACAAAATAGATTTGCCGTCCGCCGAACCCGACCGAATCAAGGAACAAATCGAAAACATCATCGGTCTGGACACGAGCGATGCGGTTTTGGCGAGCGCGAAAACCGGCATCGGCATTGAAGAAATTCTCGAAGCGATTATAAAAAAAGTCCCCGCGCCGAAAGGCGATAAGAACGCGCCGCTGAAAGCTCTGATTTTCGATTCGTGGTATGACTCGTATCGCGGCGTGATTGTGCTGTTTCGCATCATCGAAGGCACGATAAAAAAGGGAACAAAAATCAGATTCTTCAATACCGGACGCGAATATTTGGTTGAAACAATCGGCGTCAATCGTCCGCGCCCAACACCGATTGACACTTTGAGCGTCGGCGAAGTCGGATTCCTAACCGCTTCGATAAAAACCGTCGCCGACGTGCAAATCGGCGACACGATAACCGAAGCGGCGCGACCGGTCGATGTGCCTTTTCCCGGTTTTCAGGAAATAAAACCGATGGTTTTCGCCGGACTTTATCCGATTGACAACGCTCAATACGAAGAGCTGCGCGACGCGATGGACAAACTTCGCCTCAACGACGCATCGTTTTTCTACGAACCGGAATCTTCGACCGCGCTCGGTTTCGGTTTCCGCTGCGGCTTTCTGGGACTTCTGCATATGGAAATCGTGCAGGAAAGATTGGAGCGCGAATTCAATCTCGATTTAATCACGACCGCGCCCGGCGTGCGTTATCAGGTTACGACGACCGACGGCGTGACGGCGGAGATTGATTCGCCGTCGAAAATGCCGGACACCGGCAGAATCACGAAAATCGAAGAACCTTTTATCGAAGCGACAATTCTAACTAACGACACTTTTCTCGGCGGAATCCTGCCGCTTCTGGAAGAAAAACGCGGCGTGCAGAAAAAGTTTGAATTCGTCACGTCAAACCGCGTGATGCTCGTCTATGAATTGCCGCTCAACGAAATCGTGCTTGATTTTTACGACCGACTGAAATCCGTCTCCAAAGGCTACGCTTCGCTCGATTATCATCTGTCAGGCTATCGGGAAAGCGATTTGGTCAAGCTCGACGTTCTTGTTTCGGGCGAGCCGGTTGACGCGCTCTCCTTGATTCTGCACCGCGCGACCGCCGAATCCAAAGGCAGAATAATCGTCGCCAAAATGAAGGAACTAATTCCGCGCCAAATGTTTGAAGTACCGATTCAAGCCGCCATCGGCGCCAAAGTCATCGCCCGCGAAACCGTCAAAGCAATGGGCAAAAACGTCATCGCCAAATGCTACGGCGGCGACATTTCCCGAAAACGCAAACTGCTCGAAAAACAAAAAGAAGGCAAAAAGCGAATGAAAAAAGTCGGTCGCGTCGAGATTCCGCAGGAAGCGTTTCTAGCGGTTTTGAAGGTGAATGAAAGCTAAGATATGAAAATAGAGGAAAAGATAATTCAACGTTTTGATACTCTCATTGAACAATCAAAAGAAATACTTAAAACTGTAATTTTAGAAACTGAAAACGGTCGTTTTCTTAAGATAAGCGGCGGCAATCCAGAAACTTTAGATTATAGAACCGTTAAATGGAAAATTAATTCGTTGAATTTGCTTGAAAAATTATTTGGTACTGAAAGCATATATTACAAAGAGTTATTAAGAAATCTTAATGAAATACAGCAACGAGAAATAATGCGCGAAGCGGTAGAAATTTTAAAGGCTGCAAAAGATGATTATGAAAATAGACATCTTTTTGAAACTCGTTCTTTAATTGAAGCTGAAGTGTTCGATGATTTCCTCGAACAAGCAGAGCATCTTTTGAATCAAGGTTATTTTACTGCGGCGGCGGTTATTGCAGGAAGCGTTTTGGAAGACGGTTTGCGGAAACTTTGTGTGAAAAAAGGAATAACGCTTTCGGCGAAACCAAAACTTGATACAATGAATGCTGATTTGGCAAAAACTGGCGTTTACAATCTACTCAAACAAAAACAAATTACAGCATTAGCAGATTTACGAAACAAAGCCGCGCACGGATTGGGCGGATTTACAAAAGAAGATGTCGAAGGAATGATTCGAGACGTGCGAAGATTTATGGAAGATTATTTTAGTTGAAATAAAATTATGATTTCAGTCAAAGGAAAATTCAAAAACGGCGTTGCGCTTCCGCTTGAGCCGATTGAAAAATCGCACGAAGGGCGAAGCGTTATCATTACGTTTCTTGACGAGCAGGCGAAAGAAGTTTTGTCGAAAAAAACAACCGGCGCGAAATCTTTGGAAGATTTGATTGCCGAATGCGAAGTCGATACAGGAATCGCCGACCTTGCCGAACAGCACGACCATTATCTTTACGGCAAACAAAAAAAATAAACGATGCCCGAAACTTTCGTTGATACAGCTGCCTGGATTGCGCTCGTCAATATGCGAGATTCGCTTCACGAAAAGGCGAAGGAAGTTTTTGCCAATCTGCGACTACGGAATTATCAATTTACTACCACAGAATTTGTTTTGCTCGAATTTGCCAATGCTCTTTCCGCGCCTGATTTCCGCGTGAAAGCCGCAATCTTTATCGAAGGTTTGCGAAAATCGGCTGATATTGAAATTATTCCCGCAAGCTCCGAATTGTTCCGGCTCGGTTTTGAACTGTATAAAAACCGTCCTGATAAAGAATGGAGCATAGTTGACTGCATAAGTTTTATCACGATGGAAGAAATGGAAATCTCAAAGGCATTTACCGAAGACCATCATTTTGAACAAGCAGGTTTTGTAAAATTACTCTAATCAAAAAGCCGCCAAATCTGACGGCTTTTCTTTTTTATTCTCCAAGTCTTTCCTGCGCTAAACCGTGAATTTTTTCCTGCGCGTCTTCGTCAATTTCCTCGCCGCCGAACCACGCTTCGATTTCCTCGACCGGTCTGCCCATTGCCAGCGCGAGGTGAACATCGCTCGATTCAAATGCTTCGGTTTTTAATCGTCGCAAAAGGTCTAAACTTTCCGCCGTGTCATTTCCCTCCGCTTTCGCGGCTTCATTTTGATTCATAAATTTTTCCCTTATATATTTGTAAAATTATCTTTTAAGACAAAGATTGTAAAATATGATGACGCGCCCGGTAGAACTTTTCAAGTTTCGGTTTAATTTTCCGGCAGTTTTGGTGTTAAAACTTTAATGAATAATAATCTTAATTTTTAAGAGAATTGAAATGATGCCTGAAATTGTCGTTGCTACAAAAAACATCGGAAAGGTCAGAGAGTTAAAAGAACTTCTTACAGAATTGCCTTTTCAATTAAAAAGTTTGAACGAATTTCCGAACATCATCGAGCCGGAAGAAACGGGCGTGAGTTTTGCCGAAAACGCCGCCATCAAAGCTCAATCCTATTCTTTACAAACTAAATCCTGGAGTTTAGCCGACGATTCAGGTTTGGAAGTCGAGGCATTAGGCGGCGCGCCCGGCGTTTTTTCCGCTCGATATGCCGGTGAACACGCAAGCGACCGGGAAAGAGTCGCTAAACTGCTGCACGAACTGGATAAAACACAAGACCAAAATCGTTTGGCGAGATTTGTTTGCGCGATGGCGATTTCAGACGATAAAGGTGAGATAAAATTTCTATCAGAAGGCGTTTGCAAAGGGAAAATTGCCCTAAGTCCAAACGGCACAAACGGTTTTGGTTATGACCCGATTTTCGTACCCGATGGTTTTGAGCAGACTTTCGGCGAACTTTCAAGCGAGATAAAACAGAAAATAAGCCATCGGACGCGGGCGACGGAAAAAATTATTGCGTTTTTACACGGTTTTTACACGGTTTGACTTGACCGAGAGGTTTTTCGCCTGTAAAATTCGGCACTTGAAGATGTTTCTCAAATGAAACGCGCGGAGTTTGCGGGGCGTAGCACAGCCTGGTAGTGCGCTCGGTTTGGGACCGAGAGGTCGGATGTTCGAATCATCTCGCCCCGATTAATCTTTTTACGATTCACGAAAGGAAACGAAACTGCTTACGGCATTCGCGGTTTGGTAAGCAATTATGTTCGGTTAAGTAGTAATTTACATTAGACAAAATAACCTTGGAGGAAATTTATATTATGGCAGCAGCAGCAACCAGCAAACGTATGACGCAGACGGAAATTATCAACCAATTGGCTGAAAAATCAGGAATGAAGAAATCCGACGCTAAAGAATTCTTTAATGCTTTAGCGGCTCTCGCTACCAGCGAAGTCAAAAAGAACGGAGAATTTACGCTTCCCGGTTTCGGAAAATTGGTCAAAGCCACCCGCAAAGCGCGTGAAGGTCGCAATCCGGCAACCGGCAAACCGATTAAAATTCCGGCTAAAACAACCGTTAAATTCCGTCTCGGCAAAGCGATGAAAGACGCCGTCGGCGGAAAATAGCTTGTTTTCTTTTTTACCTTTTCAAACCGTCGAACCTTTCCGGGTTCGACGGTCTTTTTCTTTTGTTTTCAAATAGTTTGAGAAAAAAGTCACAAAAGGCAAAAAAAAATGGTGACAAACTGAAAATTCTTTGTTAAAATTTCGATACATAGTTGAGAAACTGACCGGCGATATTATCAATTCGGCAAATGCTTGGTTGTTAATTTCAACTAGGATATTTGAAAAAGTCTATTTTTTTCTAGCTTTTTCGTGAAACTTGCCGCACTTGAGCGACAAGTTTTATAAGAACAAGGGGTTATTTCAATCGAAGGAGAATAAAAAGTGGCAGCAGCAAAACAAATGACTTTGCAAGATAGAATCTTGCAGATCGACCATATCCAAGCCCGACGCTTCGCCAAATTGAGCGGCGCGACGGCGGAAATTGCGACTGAAGGAATTATCCGACATCTGCGGGCGTGCGCCCGAATGGATGTCAACCCGGATGCTTCAGCCGTCAGAGAAATAATTGATGACGCTTTAAACGGCAGAAGAGTGTTTGCCGAAACATCAAACGACCTTCTCGCTGCATAATTCGTTTTTATAAATTACGCAATATTTAGTTTGACCGCCATTTTCGGCGGTCTTTTTTTTGTTTGATTAAATCGCCATATCACTGTTTCGTTTGTTTCAATTTCACTTTGTAAAGTGTATATTTCCCATAACTTTCGCCTGCATCGAGTTCATACCAACGCCGCAGATTGGAAAAATCCGTCGGCATAGAACTCTGTGCAACGACAAAAGAAAGCGTCGGAGCTACTGCCTTTTCGAGACTGAAATTTTTGTAGTAATTATCGTATCGCGTGACTTCGGCTTCGATTTCCCCGACGGTCAGCGGGCGCGAGTTGACCGACAGCGTAGCGTTGAATCTGTCCCAACCGAAAAGCGCCATATACGCTTCGATGTCGCCGCTTTTGAAATCTTTTCTCAGCCAGTCGGCGTCGCGGTCGGCGTAATAATTTAGCTGATAAAAACGCTCTTTGTTTTCTTCCCAGCCGACGCCCGCAAAAACGTGCTGATGCCGCGCCCAGAGAACCGCTTGCGGCGCGACGACCGTCTGATTGTCAGCCTGGACGTAATCGAAATTTAAGGTAACCGAATCTTTCGCGCCGATACGATTTTCCCGGGCAATCTCGGCAAGACGTTTTGTTACGGGCAACGCTTCCTCGCGCTCGATGTTCCAAAACAACAAAACTTGCGTGGTGTATTTGACCTCGATAAACCCCCAAATTACGGCGGCAAAACCTAAAACAAGCAAAACCGATGTGTAAGTTTTTGGCTTTCGCAACCGTTTAAAAAAAAGAAAAACCACCAACACGACAACCAAAGCCGTAATATAATTCACCACATAAAATTCGTAGTGAAACGGTTGAAGCGAACGTCCCGTAATAATCTGCTGATTAAAAACAAGAAACGGAACGAGCGCAAACGCGAGCAGAAAAATCGTCGCCGTTTCTTTTAATCCGGCAAATCCGCGCCAAACCGCGAATGCCGTTAAAAGCAGCGCGACGTAACAGACAATCGCCGGAAAGCGCAGTAAATCCGGCGCGTGAGTCAAAACCAGAAGCTGAACCGCGTCGGTTGCCGGGGCGCGCTGCGAGAGCAGATAAGCATAAGGCGCAATCGTTAGACAACAAGCAAAATCGATTAAAATAATAAATCGCAAATCCTGCTTCCAATTTTCAGGTCGCAAAACAAGCCACAATAAAGTCAAAGCAAAAAGAAATGCGGCGGCAGTCGTCCACAAATAAAAGTATGAAAAAACCAGAACGGCAAAACACAAGCCGAGTGCCGCGACTGAAAAGTATCGGGTCGATTTAATCCGGCTTTTCAAGCCGAACCGGACGAAACCGAACATTGCGAAAAAAAACGGAAATGCCGCCGCCGGAATATATCTTCGCAGAAACGGGAAGAACGGATAAGCCGCGCCGTGTCCCAGGACTTCTTTTATCGCGCCGTTTCCCGAAGCGAGCGCGCCGCCGAACAAGATAATCAATGTGCCGACGAAAGCGAAGCGATTGTCTGCGGTAATTTGCGCGAGCAGCCAGAATAGAGCTAAAGCGGTAAAAAAACTTGCGGCAATCGAAAGTAAAATAAATGTATTTGAAGCGTCCAAACCGAACAGCCGCGCGGGAATCGAGATTGCGGACGGCGGAAGAAATTGGATGGAAAAAATCGATTCCGGCTGTGGCGTTTCGACGCTTTCGTCGCGTCCCGAATACGGGTCGTTTTTTCGAGGTCTGCCGTCAATCAAGGCTTGCAGATAAGCGGCATAAGCCGTTTCGTCCAAATCATTGGAGGCAAAAGTTCCGCTCCACTCCTCGCCGCGCACATTCCAGAGCGCAAACTGCGGATACAAACCGAACAGCGCGACCACGATTCCGGCTAAAATTCCAAAACGCCACTTAACATTTACCATTCGTTATTTATCATCGAACAGATTGAACATCTGATGTCGAACATTTAAGATTGAGCAGACGAGAAATAATAAATTAAAAATGACGAATGGTAAATGTTATGAGTTTGAAAGATAAAATAACCGCCGATATAACCGCCGCGATGAAAGCCAAAGACGCAGACCGCCTGTCGGTTTTGCGAATGGCGAAAGCCGCCCTGATGAACGAAGAAAACAAAAAAGGCGCGGATTACGAGTTGAGCGACGAGGAAACTGCTAAAACGCTGCAAACACTGGTCAAACAGCGCAAAGATTCAATCGAGCAATACGAAAAAGCCGGTCGCGCCGAACTTGCCGAAAAGGAAAAATCGGAACTTCTCGTATTGGAAAATTATCTGCCGCAAGCCGCGTCCCGCGAAGAAATCGAGCAAGCCGTCGCCCAAGCAATCTCCGAAACCGGCGCCAGTTCGATGAAGGAAATGGGTTCGGTAATGAAAGCCGCGCAAGCCAAACTCGCCGGCAAAAACGCCGACGGCAAAATCGTCAGCGAAACCGTAAAAGCGAAGCTGCAAAATCAATAGCAAGAATTCGTCTGAAAAATTTCACGCGAATTTTTATTTACCCGAATAAATAAATAAAAATTCTATTTACGTTCAGATTTTACATTGACTTTTGAAATCGAAAAGCCTTATAAAAATTCGGTATAAGAAAACCGGATTGCGGTATAAATCAAAGTTGGGTCCTTCGTGGTGAAACCGGGCGGCTTGAAAAATTGACTTGCTTTTGAAAACCGATTCGTTGTAAGCAGATTAAAATAACTCATTATGACAAAGAGAAATAAAGTCATAATTAATAAAACTATGTCAAAAAAGGAGTTGTCACCAGAACAACGTGAAGAACTACTCGGAGCATTGAAAGTTCGCTTTGAGAAAAACATGAACCGCCATCAAGATCTTGAATGGGCTAAAGTACAAGCAAAGCTGGAAGCTAATACTGAAAAACTATGGTCGCTGGGTGAAATGGAAAGAACCGCCGGCGAACCGGATGTTGTCGGTCATGATAAAAAGACAGGCGAATACATTTTTTATGATTGTTCGACGGAAAGCCCTAAAGGTCGCAGAAGTGTTTGTTATGACCGCGAAGGGCTGGACTCAAGGAAGGAACATAAACCGGAAAATAACGCTATTGATATGGCTGCTGCCATGGGCATCGAGCTTTTATCGGAAGAACAATATCGAGAATTGCAGAAACTTGGAAATTTTGATATGAAAACATCGAGTTGGGTGAAAACGCCTTCTGATATTAGAAAACTCGGTGGTGCCATCTTTGCTGATTTCCGCTACGGCAATGTCTTCGTGTATCATAACGGCGCGGAATCTTACTTTGGCGGCAGGGCATTCCGTGGCTCGCTAAGGGTCTAAATTTTGCACGGACAGCGAAGTAAAGTATTCCTTGTTAGCTTTTCTCAGGCGAAAACGCACCAACAATTCATTGGACGTGAGGCAAAAATAGCTACTCTTTATCACGGCTCTTCTTAACCCACAGCTTGCGTGTAGCCGGTTTTTGCCCACGTAATCTCAGCCGTTCGGCGTTTCGTGTCGGCAAATTAGCAAAGGCGAGACAAATTCACGAGAAAGGAAAACACGACAATGAGAAAAGTAAAATTATCAATGCAAATGACCATAAACGGATATGTTGCCGGTCCAAATGGAGAAAATGACTGGATGACCTGGAATCCTGATGACGAATTTTTGGAGTTTCTCAATTCTCAATTTGATTCTTCAGACACTCTTTTGCTTGGCAGAAAACTGGCAGACGGCTTTATAGAGCATTGGGAGAATGTTGTTAGCAGCAATACTGACCATCCATTTGCAAAAAAAATAGTTGATATTCCAAAAGTTGTTTTTACCAAAACACTCGACGAATCACCCTGGAACAACACCACTCTGGCAAAAGGAAATCTTGCCGAAGAGATTGCCGACTTAAAAAAACAAAGCGGTAAAGACATTCTGGTTTTCGGCGGCGCGGGTTTTGTTTCCTCACTAATAAAAGAAGGGCTGATTGACGAGTATCATCTGATTGTAAATCCAACAGCTATCGCGAGCGGTATGACTATTTTTAATTCGCTTGACGGAATCCAGAAATTTACTCCCATCCAGGCAAAACTCTATTCCGGCGGCAAAACTGTTTTGAGTTACAAATCAAAAAACGATTAACCATAATCGCTTCGCAGAAAGCGCGCGGGAACTTCATTGAAAACAAATTTGACGGGTGGCGAAGTTGGGTGTAATGAAAATAAACACACGCCGAACAAATCAATGGACGTGAGGGCGAAAAAGTGACTTTGTTATTCGGCTTGTCCGTTAAACTTTAGCTTGCGTGTGGCGGTTTCGCGCTCGGTGAACTCCGCCGTTAGCCCGCTTCGTGTGAAACCGAACCAAATGGAAATTTATGAGAAATAAGTTAGCATCTGCACTTCTAATCGCGTCAATTTTCGTTTGGGGAATTTGGTGCGGCGGGCAAGTTTTTAACGAGTTGATGACTGTGCCTAAGTGGAGCGCGTCGCCGCCCGAATCACTAAAGTCTTACGACGCGCTTCCGAGCAAAGGCGGTTTGCCGTTTTTTCCGCTTTTTAATCCGTTGTTCGTTGTATTGGCAATCGGCGCGGCAATTGCGGCTTGGAAGTCGGCGCGACGCTCAAGAAAGTGGCTTGCGTTGTCGGCAGGAACTTCCGTCGTTTTGTTTATCTCATTAGTTTTTTATCTCGCGCCGCTCGTCCAAGGTATGTTTCAGCACAGCATTGCAGGAGATTTGCCAACCGCCGACATTGTTGCCGGAGTTGAGCAGTGGAAATTAGGCAATCGAGTTCGCTTGATAGTTGAGTTATTGGGGTTTATCTTTTCAATCATCGCGTTGCGTGTTTGGGCGAGTGAAAATGCTTCGCCTAATGAACGGGCGGGCTAACAATTCAATGGACGCGAGGGCGCGGGCAGCGACTTTCTCATCACGTCGTCCGTTAAATTTTGGCTTGCGTATGACGGTTTCGCTCTAAGTCAACTTGCCGTTTGACGGTTTTCCGTAAATTTGTGTCATAAAGCATAATCGGACGGTGTTTTTGTTTATATAGTCTCGATACTTTACAAACCAGTCCCGGAGATGCGGCGCAAGCGACGAATATCATTTAGCGTTGGCAGTAAATTTTAGCTTGCGTAAATTCGGTTCAATGCCGCGTCAACTTGTTCATTAGATTGCTTCCTTTGCTGGCAAACGGAGACGATTATGAGAAACACAAAAGCATTTTTAATTTCGCTGCTTATTGCGACAACCGCGCTAACCGCGAGTTGTCAAACGAAAGCGCGCGTAACAAACGACGGAAGCGTCATATCGTCAGTCGCCGACAATAACGTCAGCGACATTGCTCCGACAAGCAATATGAATACTCCGCGTTCCGGTCATACGGCGACATTGCTCTCCGATGGGCAGGTTTTGGTTGCGGGCGGTATGGAACGCAACGGCGTCCTTTTTAATAGCGCCGAACTTTATAATCCGTCAACCGGAAGGTTCGCCGCGACCAATCGAAATATGAACACGCAGCGCGTCGGGCATACCGCGACACTGCTGCCGAACGGTAAAGTTTTACTGATTGGCGGCTGGGACAGCAAAGGCGTGCTGGCGAGCGCGGAGATTTACGACCCGACTGCGGGAACATTCACTCTGACGGGCAATATGTCGATTGGACGCGGCGATTTTACGGCGACTTTATTGTCGAACGGCACGGTGTTGGTGGCGGGCGGCGAAAATGAGCGGGCGGTTTCGAGCGCGGAAATTTATGACGCGACGACGGGGAAATTTACGCCGACGAGTAATATGAACGCCGCGCGAACGATGCACACCGCCGTTCTTCTGCCCGACGGTAAAGTGTTGATTGCGGGCGGCGGCGAATATCAACATCCGCTTGCCGACGCGGAACTTTACGACCCGACCAAAGGAAGTTTCACTAAAACCGGAAGAATGAGTTTCGCGCGTTATAAGCAAGCGGCAACGCTACTCGACGACGGAAATGTTTTGGTTGTCGGCGGCTCGGACGGTCGAGATTGGCAGGGACAACACCGAAGCGCGGAGATTTATAATCCGACGAAAGGAACTTTTCACGCTGTCGGCAATATGAACACGGCTCGCTTCAAGCTGCCGGAAGCCGTCGTTCTGCTGAAAAACGGCAAAGTCCTGATTGCCGGCGGCGGTGAACAGGTCGAGGTTTATAATTCCGCGTCAAAAACCTTCAGTTTAAGCGCGGGGCGAATGGACACGGCAAGATTTTATTCAACGGCGACTTTGCTGACGGACGGTCGGGTTTTAGTTGTCGGCGGATATGACAATCGTAGTCAGGCAAGCGCAAAGGCTTGGGTCTATAAAACTTAAGCCGTAATCTAATTGCCTCATAAAAACGTCGCCCGTTAAACTCAAAGTTTCGTGACGGCGGCTTCATCCGCGTCAACAACGCCTTTACTCAAATATATTTCTCACCTTGTTTTTAAACAATGCTTTCCGAAAATCAATGCCTTCAATTTCCGCTGTTTGTTCTAAAACTATACCTTGTTCTTTGGTTGTAATTTTCGATGTCCAATAATAAAAAAAGCTAAACTTTAACTAAAACAAGTTTTTCTTGACTTGATTTTACAAACGGTGTAAAACTCTTTTTATCATTATCTGAAAAACTAAGCGATATTAACTAAAGTCAGACGCTTAATCTTGAGTAAGAACCTAGCCCGTCGATACCTTTAGTCCTTGCAATTTGCCTCGTATAGTAATTCGTGTTCTCCCGATTGAGAACAAAAACCGTGCTGCGTCGGTTTCAGACTCAGCGTTGATTAATATCTAAAGTCATAAGGAGGCTTTTATGTATAAACGAAGCACTGTTATTTCACCCGCTCTTTCGACATTCATCATTACGGCTTTCTGTCTGCTTTCGATTGTCATTACGACAAAATCTCAGACGCCTGCAAACGGCGCGCCCTTGAAAGGCGTCGATGTCAAACTCGGGAAAAATCCCGGCGGTTCCCCTGCCGCTCGCACTACCGACGAGAAGGGCAATTTCGATTTCGGCGTCTTGCCTAAAGGCTCATATTCTTTGACGGTGCTTCTTCCCGGCGAAACAAAGAGCGCATCCGGCGCTTCAGTCGCCGCGAAGGAAAGCAGCCCTTCCAACTCAAGCATCAAAAGCTGTTTGATTACTATCAACAATGGAACAGGCGAGCCGATAAAAGCGGGATGGGACTTTGAAAAGAAAAAGGCATTCGATCCTGCCGCGCAATCGAACGAAAAGACTAAATATAATGAAAAGACTAATGAAAGTTCCAGGACCGGCGCCGATGGAAAGACTATTTATAAAGAGACAATTACAGTTGAATCTGACGGAAAACATCCGATAAGCGGAGCAATCGTCAAATCAAAGTCAAACATCAGCAATAATTGACTGTTACAAATCTTGACCGAATAAGCGCAATGAATAGGCGAGCAATTTTAATAGAACTTGCCGCGCTCCTATTCTGCCCGACCGAACGCGAACCGTTAGCCGAACATATTTCTTACCTTGTCTATAAACGATTCATCCTGAAAATCAACGTCTTCGATTTCGGCAAGTTGTTCTAAGATTTTGCGCTGTTCTTTGGTCAGAGTCTTCGGCGTGATGAGCGAAGCGGCAACGAACATATCGCCCTTGCCGCGACCATTCAGACTCGGCATTCCGTGACTTTTAAGACGGAAGACGGTTCCGGTTTGCGTTCCCGCCGGAATTTTTAAGTTTTCCTCGCCGTCGAGAGTTTTGACTTTGATTTCCGCGCCGAGCGCGGCTTGTGCAAAGGTTAGAGGAACGGCGGAATAAAGATTCGCGCCTTGTCTTTCAAATAATTCGTGGTCTTTGACGTGAATGACGACGAACAAATCGCCCGAGCCGCCGCCTTGCGTTCCGCCTTCGCCTTCGCCGCCGATGCGAAGACGCGAGCCGGTTTCGACGCCCGCCGGAATTTTTACTTCGATGGATTTTTCTCGTTCGATGCGTCCCGCGCCGCGACAATTTTTGCACGGATTTTTGATAGTCTGACCTTTACCGCTGCACGTCGGACAAGTTCGCATTACCGAGAAAAATCCTTGCTGATAGCGCGTCTGTCCGCTTCCGCTGCACGTCTGACAGGTGTCAACCGAACTTCCCTTTTCCGCCCCTTTGCCGTCGCAAACGTCGCATTTTTCGAGACGCGGAATTCTCAGTTTTTCTTCCTTGCCGAACGCGGCTTCTTCCAGAGTTATTTCCAAATCGTAACGCAAATCCGCGCCGCGTTGCGCCGCCGTCCGCCGCGAGGAGCCGCCGCCGCCGCCGCCGCGCTGACCGCCGAACATATCGCCGAAACCGAAAAGGTCGAAAATATCTTCGATGTTTGAAAATCCGGGATTAAAGCCCGCGCCGCCCGCTGCGCCCGCGCCGACGCCTTGATGTCCGAAACGGTCATACGCCGCGCGTTTCTGCGCGTCCGACAAAACCGAGTAAGCTTCCGCCGCTTCCTTAAATTTTTCTTCCGCCGTGTGGTCGTCCGGGTTTTTGTCCGGGTGATGTTTGATCGCCAATTTGCGGTATGCGGCTTTTATTTCGGTTTCATTAGCAGTTTTGCCGACACCTAAAATTTCGTAATAATCTCTTTTGCTCATAAGTTCAAATTCAGGATTCAAGATTTAGGATTCAGAATTTGAATCTTTGACAGCAATCTTAAATCTCGAATCTTAAATCCTGAATCCTAAATCAAAAATAACGCCAGCCCAATTCTTTGAACTGACGTTACTTTAATTTTGCGATAACAGGGCGAAACAGTCAACAGTGGACGGTAAGAGTCGGCAGTAAGCAGTCGGCAGTAGCAGTTAGCAAATGTCAATGTCGAGTGTCGACTGCTTACTGCCGACTGCTTTAAACTGTCGCCATCAATGCTTCGGTAAGTTGGTTGGCGACGGTCTCGACTTTAGCCAATTGGTCTTGAATTTCGTCTTTATCTTCCCAATCGGATTCTTCGGCGTCATTTAACACTTCGTTGATTTCTCGCTGTTCGTTGAGCGGGATTGATTTGCCGAATTCGAGCATCGCTTTGCGCGTGTTTTTGACGAGCGACTCGAGACGGTTGCGGTGCAAAATCAATTCCTTCGTATCGCGGTCTTTTTCGGCTGAAGTTTCCGCTTCCATTATCAACAGCTCGATTTCGTCGGGCGCGAGTCCCGAAGACGGCGTAATCTGCATCGCCTGTTCGAGTCCGGTCATCTTGTCCTGCGCCGAAACGTTGACGATGCCGTTGGCGTCGATGTCAAATGAAACTTCGATTTGCGGAATGCCGCGCGGCGCGGGCGCGATACCGACGAGTTCAAATTTCCCCAAGCTGCGATTCGCGCTCGCAATTTCGCGCTCGCCCTGCATAATATGAATTTCGACCGATTGCTGATTATCGACGACGGTCGTAAAAGTCATTGTATTTTTGAGCGGAATCGTCGAATTGCGCGAGATGAGCTTCACATATAAACCGCCGCGCGTTTCGAGTCCGAGACTTAAAGGCAAAACGTCGAGCAGAACAATATCTTTCACGTCGCCGGTTAGAACGCCGCCTTGAATCGCCGCGCCCATCGCAACAACCTCGTCCGGGTTTATTTCCGCTGACGGTTCTTTGCCGAAAACTTCCGCGACCGTGCGCGAAATAACCGGCGAGCGCGTCTGCCCGCCGACGAGAATTATTTTATCGATATCCGACGGCTGAAGTTTCGCATCCCACAGAGCTTTCTGGCACGGCTCGACCGAGGATTCGACCAAATCCATCACGAGTTCTTCAAATTTCGCGCGAGTTAAAACGCGGTTGATGTGTTTCGGACCCGAACCGTCAGCCGCGATAAACGGCAGATTGACGGTCGTTTCCATCACGGACGAAAGCTCGCATTTAGCGCGTTCCGCCGCTTCCTTGAGACGTTGGAGCGCAAGCCTGTCTTCCTTCAAATCAATTCCGTATTCGTCCTTAAAACCATCGACCAGCCAACCGATCAGACGCTGGTCAAAATCTTCGCCGCCCAAAAATGTGTTTCCCGAAGTTGAAAGAACTTCAAAAACGCCGTCGTTAATTTCCAGAATCGAGATATCGAACGTTCCGCCGCCGAGGTCATAAACGACGATTTTTTCGCTTTTATTTTTGCCGAAACCGTAGGCGAGCGCGGCAGCCGTCGGCTCGTTGATAATGCGCTCGACTTCGAGACCGGCGATTTTGCCCGCGTCGCGCGTCGCCTGGCGTTGCGCGTCATCGAAATATGCGGGAACCGTTATAATCGCTTCGGTAACTTTGTCGCCCAGGAATTCTTCCGCCGCCATTTTCAGACGCTGCAGCACGATTGCCGAGATTTCCGGCGGACTGTAGGTGCGCTCCAAAACACGAATATGCGCGTCGCCGTTCGGCGCTTCGACGATATCAAACGGCACGTTTTCCTGCATCTTCTCGACTTCCGGCGAATCGAATTTGCGCCCGATGAGCCGTTTGACGGCGTGGAGCGTGTTTTTCGGATTCGTCACGGCTTGGCGTTTGGCGATTTGCCCGACGAGCTTTTCGTCCTTTTCCGTAAAGCCGACAACCGAAGGCGTCGTTCTGCCGCCTTCCTTGTTGGAAATAATTTGAATCGTGCCGCCTTCCATAACCGCGACGCAGCAGTTCGTCGTGCCTAAATCTATTCCGATAACTTTACTCATAAATTTGTTAGGAGATAACTAATAACTGATAACTGATAGTGGATAATTGATAGTTTAGGAATTTGTTTTTAACTATCAGCTATCAGTTATCACCTATCACTTATCACTTGTGTAGAAACTTTGACCATTGAGGGACGAATCACGCGCTCGCCGATGCGATAGCCGCGCAGAAGTTCCGCCGTTATTGTGTGCGGCGGAATTTCATTTGTTTCTTCGGTCGCCACCGCTTCGTGAAAATGCGGATTGAAAAGCTCGCCGACCGAGACGATCGGCGTAACGCCCATATCCGATAAAACTTCGTTGAGTTGTTGATTGACAAGCACGATTCCGCTGAAGAAGTGCTGCGAATCGGTAACAGTTTCGCCCGTAAAAGTCGAAGCCGATTCCAAAGCCCGATTAAAATTATCAAGCACCGGCAGCATTTGCGTCGCCAAATTGCTCAATTGATTAAGATATGTTTCGCTTCGCTCGCGCTCGGTTCGTTTTTTATAACCCTCAAAATCAATCTGCCGGCGGCGCGATGTTTCAACCAATTCGATGCGCTCGGTTTCTAATTTTGAAATCTGCTTTTGCAAAATTGAAACTTTGCCTTCGAGTTCGGAAAACGTATTTTTATCCGTCGCATTATTGTTCTCAAACTCGATTTCATTAATCTTTCCGCCGCGCACGGATTCAGCCTTCAAAAACGCCGGAATATTGTCTTCATCAAAATCGGTTTCGTCAATCTCGAATACCAATTCGGAAGAAATATCCAAATCCTTCTCTTTTGCTTCGAGCTGTTTGAAAAACTCGTCAATCGAGAGCGTATTTTTCTCTTCGGTTTCTTCGGAAACTTCTTTTGTCGGTTGTGAATTTTTACCGGACTTCATTGTTTACAGGTTTTAATGCGGTTAGATTTGGACTTGGTAATTAAAGATTTGAGTTTTCCTGCTTGATTAGTTTTTCTAAAACTTTAGCAACGTAGCTGACAATCGAAATCATTCTTCCGTATTCGATTCGGGTCGGACCCAAAACGCTCAGAGTTCCGATTGCGTCGCCGCCGCCGATGCGGTAAGGCGCGGTTATCAAAGTGCAGTTTTGCAGAGATACGGAGGAATTTTCGCTGCCGATAACGACTTGCACGCTTCCGTTGAGCGAAGCGTCGCGTTCGATACATTCGGTCAGAATTTGCACGAGCCGCGATTTTTCTTCAATCGTGCGAATCAACCCGCGAGCGCGTTCAAAGTCTGCGAAATCGCGTTTGTTCAAAATATTCGACGTGCCGTCAATATAAACATCGCCGAGATTATCACCTTCACTCTCGATGCTTTGCGAGCAGAGAATCATCGCCGTTTGCAGCAGTTTGTCAAAAAGCGCGGTTTCTTCGTGCATCAATTTCAAAATCTGAGCGCGAATTTCCGCCAGACTTTTGCCGCTAAATTCCGTGTTCAAATAACGCGCCGTACGGTCGAGTTCTTCGCTCGTAAAAGTTTCCCTGAGCCGTATAATTTTGTTGTGGACGATATTCGGCGCGGAAACCAGAACGACGAGAATACGTTTGTCCGACAAATTGACAAAGCCGATATGCTGCAATTTATCTTTTGCGAGGCTCGGCGAAACGACAATTCCGACATTATTTGAAAGAGCCGAGAGAAGCTGTGAAGTTTTTTCCAGCAGACGGTCGGGCGCGTCGGGCAAATCAAATTCTTTGATTCCGAATTCGCCGTTGATAAGTTTTAAATCTTCATCGGAAAGGCTCAAAACGCCGAGCAGATTATCGACAAAAAAACGATAGCCTTTATCGGTCGGAACTCGTCCGGCAGAAGTATGCGGTTGTTCGACAAGTCCGAAATCTTCAAGCTCGCCCATCACATTGCGAATCGTCGCCGAACTCAAACCCGAAGCGTTTGCAAATTTTTCCGCAATTACTTTCGAGCCGATTGGCTCGCCCGTAACGAGATGTTCGTTGATGATTGCCGACAAAATTACCTGCCCGCGAAAATCGGGAGATTGCAGATTTTTCTCTGTCGTTCTGTTTGAATTGACGGCTGACATTTTTTTCTGTGCTGTTTCGCGGAGGTTTGATGCTTACTGCGAAGCGCGATATGCTTCTACTATTAAATTAGATAGCATTTTCCCAAGCAAACTGTCAAGAATTATCGGTTAAATTTCGATAAACATTTTTTAATGCTA
This sequence comes from uncultured Pyrinomonadaceae bacterium, assembly GCA_964235785.1. Classification (GTDB taxonomy): domain Bacteria; phylum Acidobacteriota; class Blastocatellia; order Pyrinomonadales; family Pyrinomonadaceae. Next base: position 207,020 of record CAXSBF010000004.1, read on the forward strand.
CAGCCTCAACACATCAAAAAATTTTACGAAGAAGCATTTCAAACCTTAAACGGAAATCGACCGGCGCCGGAGATTGAAGTTCGTTTTTATCCGTATATCGGCATCAATCATACGATTCGGATTCGGGATGGCAAGGTTTTCGTGCGGCTTGCCGAACTGAGCGAGTCTGCGCCGCCGGAAATTCACGAAGCGCTCGCATTTATTTTGGTCGGAAAACTCTTGCGAAAAAAAATTCCCCCGCAAACCGCCAAAAGCTACCGGGAATTTATTAAAACTCAAGAAATACAAGCGAAAGCCGCCGCTAACAAACGCGCCAAAGGTCGAAAGATTATTACAACTTCAAAGGGCGAAATTTATGATTTGGAAAAGATATTTCACAAATTGAATCTGGTTTATTTTCAAAATTCCGTTGCAAAACCAACTTTAACCTGGTCACCGCGAAAAACATATCGAATCTTAGGACATCACGACGCAACGCATGAAACAATCGTTATCAGTAAATCTTTGGACAGTAAAAAAGTTCCGAAATTTGTCGTGGAATTTGTCGTCTTCCACGAAATGCTCCACGTTTTTCACCCGACAACGCATCGTAACGGCAGACGCTACAATCACACCGCGCAGTTTCGCCGCGACGAAAAGAAATTCGCATATTTCGAGGAAGCGGAAAATTGGATTGAGCGAAATGCAAGGAATCTTAAAAGGCAGGCTAAAAGAAAGTAAGGAAATTTTTATTTCGTTTCGCAAATAAAAAGCACGCTGACTCAATCAAGAATCAGCGTGCTTTTGATATTTGATAAAAATAATTAAACCGTCGCTTGAACGGTTTCGGTTTGCGGCAACTCAATTGCGCCTTCGGCATAAACGCTGATGAATTTGCCTTTTTGACCTTTGTTTTCAAATTTAACAAAGCCGTCAATCAGCGAAAAAAGCGTATCGTCTTTGCCGCGTCCGACGTTTTTGCCCGGCTTCCATTTCGTTCCGCGCTGACGCGCCAGAATGTTTCCGCCGCGCACTTTTTCGCCGCCGAATTTCTTCAAACCCAATCTTTGCGCGTTTGAGTCGCGCCCGTTTCTCGATGAACCTACACCTTTCTTATGTGCCATAACTCGATTTTGGATTTTGGATTTTGGATTTTGGATTGTCTAGACAATCTCAAATCTCAATCCTCAAATCTTTTTCCTCCGATTAGATACTGCCGATTTTGATTTCCGTATAACCTTGACGATGACCTTGTTTGCGTTTGTATTGTTTGCGGCGTTTTTTCTTGAAAATGATGATTTTATCCGCGCGTCCGTGTCCGACAACCGTTGCCTGAACGGTCGCCGCGCCGATTTTAGCATCTGCGCCTTCGCCTGCAAGCAGCGATTCGATTTCGATTGTTTCGCCCGCTTTTCCCTCTATTGTCGGCACGCGCAAAACTTGCCCGTCTTCGACCGCAAACTGCTTTCCGCCTGTTCTGATAATTGCGTAACTCATTGTTTTAGTCGTCTCCTTAACGCTTGAAGCGGAAAACTCCCGCCCGCTCGAAAAACGATAATTATACATAAAAGAACAGAGAAAGGTCAATTTAACCGGAAACTTTTCCTTCGACCCGAAAAATTCAGCCTGAAATATTTGATACTCGCGCCAAATTTCCATAGAATTTTTGCAGAGTATAAAATGTTTTTTACTGCCGCGCATTACGCGGTTTTGCCAGTTTATCGTAATATAAAAAGTTGAATGACAGACCTTTCGCCTAAAGAATCGGTTCGCGCTTTGCTCGCCGAAATAATTGATTACGCGGGACTTTTTCCGCCTTCCGCGCTCTCGATGCCGGAAGTTGTCATCAATTACGCCGCTTACAAAAACAGCAATTACAAATGGATGCTCGGACGCCTGGTCGTTCCGGTTAATCGGCTGGACGAATTTTCGATGAGCGCACGGGATTTTATCTCGAGAGACGCGGAAGTGTGGAAATTGAGCGTTTTGGGCAGCGAAGATATTTACGAAACCGTTCGGCGGATTGAAGATTTCAACGCTCGAAACGCGCCGCGCGTAATTATTGATGCCCTCGAAGTTAAAGCGAATACGAGTTTTTTGATTAACAAAATCGCCGACGCCGTTCCGCCGAATTTGGCGACGTATTTTGAAATTCCTTTGCGCGAAGACTTAGCCGATTTGTTTTCGACCGTCGCCCTCAGAAAACAACGCGCCAAGATTCGCACGGGCGGCACGACCGCCGACGCTTTCCCGACCGCCGCGCAAATTACGCGCTTTATGCGCGTTTGTCTGGCGGCAAACATCCCGTTCAAAGCCACCGCCGGATTGCATCATCCGGTTCGCAGTCTGAAACCTCTGACTTACGAAAAAGACGCGCCCGAAGATGTGATGAACGGATTTTTGAATGTTTTTCTGGCGGCGGGTTTTCTGAAACAAAACTATAAAAGCAGTTCGATTCACAAACTTCTCGAAGACGAACAAGCGGAAAATTTTACGTTTGAAGACGACGGTGTTTTGTGGCGGCACAAACATTTTCTAAACACCGCGCAGCTAAAAACTCTGCGCGAAAAAAATATGATTTCATTCGGTTCGTGTTCGTTTGACGAGCCGATTGAAGATTTACAGGAGATTGGAATTTTATAAAGAGATAGCCGCAAAAAGGCGCAAAAATCACAAAATTGTTTTAAGTTATTTTTTGCGTCTTTTGTGTCTTTTTTGCGGCTATTTTAATTTGCTAATTTAACTATATGATTTACGAAACAAATGAAACACACGACCTAAACTTAAAAAGTTGGGTGGAATCAGCCAACCGACCGGACACGGATTTTCCGATTCAAAATCTGCCGTTCTGCGTTTTCACGCGCTCCTGCACTTACGAAAACGTCCGAGTCGGCGTGGCAATCGGCGATTTCGTGCTGGACGTTTATGCGTGTTACGAATGCTGTCTGTTTGACGACGAATCTTTCAATATCGCCGTCAGCGCGGACAATTATTGTCTCGACCACTCGGTAATGCGAAAAAACGCGAATGTGCAGAGCGCTTTTCGCCGTCGTCTGGTTGAGGTTCTGTCAGAGAATGCCGACGAAGAAACGCAGAAAAAAGTTAAGCGAAATTTAATTCCGATGGACGAAGTAGAATTTTATCTACCGGCGCACATCGGCGATTACACGGATTTTTACTGCTCGATTTTTCACGCGACAAACGTCGGCTCAATGTTTCGTCCCGACAATCCGTTGCTGCCGAATTATAAATACGTCCCAATCGGTTATCACGGACGCGCTTCTTCGATTGTCATTTCGGGAACTGAAATCACGCGCCCGAAAGGTCAAAACCGAAGTGATGAGAACGCGCCGCCGGAATATATTCCCGCAAAAAATCTCGATTACGAAATGGAAGTCGGCTTTTTCGTCGGCAATGGAAACGAATTAGGCGAAACCGTTTCGATTGACGACGCCGAAAAACATATTTTCGGTTTGTGTCTCGTCAACGATTGGTCGGCACGTGACGTTCAGGCTTGGGAGTATCAGCCGTTAGGTCCGTTTCTAGCCAAAAATTTTGCGACCAGCGTTTCGCCGTTCGTCGTTACAATGGAAGCGCTCGCGCCGTTTCGCACCAAGGCTTTTGCGCGTCCCGAAGGCGACCCGAAACCTTTAGATTATTTATCTTCAGAAGAAAACGAAAAGTCCGGCGGCTTCGACATCAATCTCGAAGTTTATCTTCAAACGCAAAAAATGCGCGATGAAAAATCCGAACCGTTTCTGCTTTCGCGTTCAAACACCAAAGATTTGTATTGGACAATCGGGCAAATGCTGACGCATCACGCATCGAACGGCTGTAACTTGCAAACCGGCGATTTGATGGCGACCGGAACGGTTTCGGGCGAAGCAAAAGACGCTCGCGGTTGTTTATTAGAACTGACCTGGCGCGGCAAAGAACCGATTGAATTGCCGAACGGCGAAACGCGCCGATTTTTAGAGGACGGCGACGAAGTGATTATGCGTGGCTTTTGCGAGCGCGAAGGTTTCAAAAGAATCGGCTTTGGCGAATGTCGCGGTGTGATTTTGCCAGCCGCTTAAGATTTTTAGCCGCAAACAAACACAAATAAGCACAAAAAAGAATTTTGAAACCACAGATTTTCACAGATGAACACGGATATTTAAGAGATGAAAACAATTTGTATTTATCTGTTTTTTATCTGTGTCCATCTGTGAAAATCTGTGGTTAAATTTTCTTTTCGTTTTCTTTCGTTTCTGTTTGCAGCAAATAATTAAAATTATGATTAAAACCTTGATTCTTTACTTAGTTCTCGCAATTCCGACCTTAGCGCAACTCAAACTCGTTCCACACGAAATCAATTTGAAAAACGGCAAAACATTTAACTTAAATTTGCCCGCCGATTACGAAATCGTTCCCGCCGTCGAAGGCTTAAAGCGCGTTCGTTTTTTCGCCAAATCGCCCGATGGCAGAATTTTTGTAACCGATATGCGCGACCTTTCCGACAATAAACTCGGCACGGTTTATATTTTGGACGCTTTCGACGCGGAAACCGGAAAGTTCGGAAAAGTTACGCCGTATATGACGAATCTGCGAAATCCGAACAGCGTTCAATTTTACACGGATGCGAGCGGGCAGGATTGGCTTTATCTCGCTGAAACCGACAAACTCACTCGCCGCAAATTTACCAAAGGCGAAACCAAACCGACCGATTTGAAACCGCAGACTTTAGCAACTTTTCCCGATTACGGTTTGAGTTATAAATACGGCGGCTGGCATTTAACAAGAACAATCGCGTTTTCGCCCGCCGGCAAACTTTACGTTTCCATCGGTTCGAGCTGCAACGCCTGCGACGAAGAAGAGGAACTTCGCGCGTCGGTTTTGGAGATGAACGCGGATGGAAGCAATCAGAGAACTTATGCGAAAGGCTTGCGAAACGCGGTTGATTTGAAATGGATTGGCAAGTTTTTGTTTGCGACCAATCAAGGCTCAGACCATTTAGGACTCGAAAAACCGGACGAAACTTTTTATGCTTTGAAAGACGGCGCGGATTACGGCTGGGCTTCGTGTTATTCGTCGAACGGCAAAATCTTTTTTGATACGACCACGCCCAACACTCTAAAGAAGCCGACAAATCGTCTGAAATCCTGCGCTGATGTTCCCGCGCCTTACGCTTTTTTTCCGTCGCACGCCTCGGCGCTCGGCTTTGATTATTTTGATGAAGCCGATTCTGATGAAACGATTAAAAATTCCTTTATCGTCGCGCTTCACGGCTCGACCAATAAAACAATCGCGCACGGTTACAAAATCGTGATTATGCGAAAAGGCGAAAAATTGCAGGATTTCATCAGCGGATTTCTGCAAGACAAAACCGTTTTGGGTCGTCCGTGCGGCATTTTGAAACTCGACGCGAACTCGTTTCTTTTCACCGATGACTTCAGCGGCGTGATTTATTACGTCAGAAAAAAAGGCGCGACGACCAAAATTGCCGCCGTAGTCAAAACGCCGGAAAACATTTCTGCAAACACTGAAAACGCTGTCAGCGCAAATGCAAAACCGACTGAATCAGCCGCGAAAAGCGGAAATTGTTTTGGCGCGGCGGTGATTTTACTCGGCGTTTGCCTGCGCGTGATTTTCTCAAGCTAAAATAAACTTCAGACAAATAAAACGCAGTTTCGGAATAAATAAGAGTTGGTAAATCTTAACTGATAATGTGAATCAAGAGTAGAGAAAGCGCAACGCGGCTATTACCTATTGGCTGTTAACGTTTGTTCGCTGATTTTCAGAAAATCCTTGTCTAATAGCGAACAGCGAATAGATAATAGCTGATAGCTGCGTGAAGGAAGCGGATTTTCCTTTGAAATCAAAATTCTTTTTACTACTCTTGATTCACATTGATAATTGAATCGTAAATTTCGCAAAACGCGCTCTTCCATTTACCATTTACCATTTACCATTTACCATTAAAGAATGAACATCGGAATCACGGTTTATCCAACTTACGGCGGAAGCGGCATTGTCGGCTCGGAACTCGGGCGCGAGCTTGCCGCGCGCGGGCATAACGTCCATTTTATTTCTTCGATGCTGCCGACTCGTCTGACGGAACTCGGCGAGCGCGTCCATTTTCACGAAGTCGAGATGATGTCGTATCCATTGTTCGAGCATCAGCCGTATGATTTGGCGCTGGCAACGAAAATGGCGACGGTCGCGCGGGCGGAAAAACTCGATTTGCTGCACGTTCATTACGCGATTCCGCATTCGATTTCGGCGATTCTCGCCCGCGAATCAATCAAGCAGAAACGCTATGTTCCGGTGATTACGACTTTGCACGGAACCGATATAACTCTGGTCGGCGCAGACCGCAGTTATTTACCGATTACGCGCTATGGATTGCAGCAATCGGACGGCGTAACGGCGGTTTCCAAATTCTTAAAACAAGCGACGATTGAAACTTTTGACTTTGACGAAATCGAAGTCATTCCAAACTTTATTTGTTCGTGTCATTACAAACATCTTCCCGAATCGCCGCTGCGCGACGAACTCGCGCCGGACGGTGAAAAATTGCTCGTTCACGTTTCCAATTTCCGCGCCGTCAAACGTCCCGTCGATTGCATCGAAATTCTGGCGAAAGTCAAACAAAAAGGCGGCAAAGCCAAACTGATTATGGTCGGCGACGGACCGGAACGCGCGGCTTGCTATTACCGCGCCGAGCAATTGAACGTCAAAGACGAAACGGTTTTCGTTGGCAAACAGGCGAACATCGCCGATTATCTCGGCATTTCCGACGTTTTCCTGCTTCCGTCGGAACTCGAATCGTTCGGACTCGCCGCGCTCGAAGCCGAAGCCTGCGAAGTTCCCGTCATCGCCACGCGCATCGGCGGCATACCGGAAGTCGTCGTTGATGGCGAGACAGGTTTTTTGAGCGACATCGGCGACACTGAAAAAATGTCTGACGATGTAATGAAATTTCTTAAAGACGAGGAAATGCGCGAAAGTTTCGGCGCAAAAGCCCGCGAATCAGCCGTCGCGCGTTACGGCTCGCAGCTTATTATTCCGCAGTATATAAAATTTTACGAGCAGGTTTTGTCGCAGAGCGAAAAGCGGCAAATGCAGAACGCATAAAGAAGTGATAACTGATAACTGATAGTTTTAGCAATTGGTTTTCAAACTATCAGTTATCAGTTATCACTTAAATTCTATGTCCGAAGAAAATCCACAATTGATACGCGGCGTCGGCACAATGGGCGCGACGGCGCTGAATATGATTGATATGATCGGCGTCGGACCGTTTATCACGATGCCGCTGATTATCGCCGCGATGGGCGGACCGCAGGCGATGTTGGGCTGGATTTTCGGCGCGATTCTGGTTATTTGCGACGGACTCGTTTGGTCTGAACTCGGCGCGGCGATGCCCAAAAGCGGCGGCGCGTATTATTATTTGAAGGAAATCTACGGCGAGCGAAAACTCGGACGCTTGATGTCGTTTTTGTTTATCTGGCAACTGACGTTTTCCGCGCCGCTTTCGATTGCTTCGGGCTGTTTGGGTTTCGCGCTTTACGCGACTTATATTTTCCCGACGCTCGATACGAAGTTTTTTTCAAACGATTTTAATTTGAAGATTCCCGTTCTCGGCGATTTGAGCGCGAGCGTCGTCGCCTCTTACGGAACATTTGTCGCAATCGGAATTTGTCTGCTCTGCGTTTTTCTGCTTTACCGTAAAATCACCGTTATCGAAAAGTTTTCAAAGTTTTTGTGGGTCGGCGTCATTCTGACAATCGTCTGGATTATTTTTGCCGGAATCACGAATTTCAATCCGGCAATCGCGTTTGATTTTCCGCCCGACGCTTTTGTCTTGAATTCCAATTTCTTTCTCGGCTTGGGCGCGGCTTTGCTCGTCGCGGTTTATGATTATTGGGGTTATTACAACGTCTGTTTTTTCGCGGGCGAAGTCAAAGACCCGGAGAAAACGATTCCGCGCTCGATTATGCTGTCGATTGCGCTGGTCGCCGCGATTTATATCGTGATGAACATTGCGATTTTGGGCGTAATTCCCTGGCGCGATTTCGGCGAGACGGCAACATCCGACGCCAGACGTTACGTGATTTCCGTTTTTATGGAAAAACTCTACGGACACACGGCAGGCGTTATTGCAACCGTTTTGATAATGTGGACGGCGTTTTCGTCGGTGTTTTCCCTTCTGCTCGGTTATTCGCGCGTGCCGTATGCGGCGTCTCTGGACGGAAACTATTTTAAGATTTTCCAAAAAATTCATCCGAAACATCATTTTCCATACGTTTCGCTTTTAACGATGGGCGGAATCGCCGCGCTGTTTTGTTTTCTGAAATTAGCCGACGTGATTGCCGCGCTCGTCGTCATTCGCATTATCATTCAGTTTCTGGCGCAAATCGTCGGCGTGATAATTCTGCGCCAAACCAAACCGGATTTCCCGCGTCCGTTTCGGATGTGGCTTTATCCGCTTCCGGCTCTGGTTGCGATAGTCGGATTTTTGTATGTGCTTTTTATGCGCCCGAATTTTCAAAAGGAAGTACGCTACGCCGTCGTTTTGATTGTCGCCGGTTTGATTGTCTATTTCGTTCGCTCATACAAACGCGGCGAATTTCCGTTTGGTGAAAAAGTTGTAGCGGAAGGCTAAAATCTAAATAAAATAATTTTTAACCACAGATGAACACAGATAAACACAGATATAAAACCAAATTTCAAATTCCAAATTTCAAATTCCAAATCAAAAAAATATCTGTGTCCATCTGTGTTTATCTGTGGTTAATTTCTCTTTGTTTTTTCTTGCCCTTGCGCGAAGGAAAAGCACAAGTCAGACCTGTTTATGATTACGGCGCGAACGGCTTGGGACAGCTTCTCAAACGATTAAACACGACGAAAAGCGTGATGATGATTGGCGCTCACCCGGACGACGAAGACTCCGCGCTTCTGGCATATCTGGCGCGCGGCGAAAATGCCAGAACAGCTTATTTATCTTTGACGCGCGGCGACGGCGGGCAAAACATTATCGGCTCGGAACTGTTTGAATCTTTGGGCGTGATTCGCACCGAAGAACTGTTGCAAGCCAGACGCTTGGACGGGGCGCAGCAATTTTTCACACGCGCTTTCGATTACGGTTTCTCGAAAACTCTAGTCGAAGCGAAACAAAAATGGGACGCGCAAATAATTTTGTGCGACACGGTTCGCGCCATCCGAACTTTTCGCCCGCTCGTCGTCATTTCGCGCTTTTCGGGAACGCCCGCCGACGGACACGGACAGCATCAATACGCCGGTTACATTTCGCCTTTGGCGGTCAAAGCCGCTGGCGATGCAAGCCAATGCAATGATGCGGGCGCGAGCTGGCAGGTTTTGAAATTTTATGTCGAACAAGGTTTTCGCTCAACCGCCGAGCCGAATTTGAAAATCAACACGGGCGAGTATGATTCATTGCTCGGACGTTCCTATTCTGAAATTGCGGCGGAGGGCAGAAGCCAGCACAAAACGCAGGAACAAGGCGGTTTGGAATTGCGCGGCGACCAATTTTCCGGTTTGAATTTAGTTGAAAGCAATGTGCCGAAACTTGAAAAGGAGAAAAGTGTTTTCGACGGAATTGACGCCTCGATAACGGCAGTTCCGAAACTCGTCGGGTTTTCATCATTCCAAGATGCTTCACAAAATTTTACGACAATGCAGAATTCAGCCGAAAGAGCTTTGCGCGAATATCAGCCGAATGAATCGCAAAAACTCGTTCCGATTTTGGCAGAAGGACTAAACGCAAGTTCTGAAGCAAGCGCGAAGCTTAAAAAAATCTTGAAAGACGGCGCCAATATAGCACGGAAGATAGATTTTTACGTCGAGCGAAAGAAAAGTGAATTTTCAGAAGCTCTCAAACGTGCGAGCGGAATTAGAATTGACGCTTTAGCCGACAGAGAAACCGTCGCGCCGGATGAATCTTTTCTAATAACCGCGAAAGTTTTCTTTCCAAATGCAGATACCGTCAAAATAAAAGAAATTAAAATAAATGCGCCGGAGAATTGGGAAATTTCAAAATTAGAAAACCCGAAAGAAACCGCCCAGGTTTTCAGACGCGAAACGGCAAACGGGACTTTTTATTTTAATGTCAAAGTTCCGAAGGCGGCAAAACCGACCGAGCCTTATTGGTTGGAAAGTCAAAGAAAAGGAGATTTGTTTTTTTGGCAGAACGATACGACTCAAAATTTGCCGTTTCAACCTCCGATGGTAAAAGCGGAAATAAAATTCGCAATCGGCGGAACGGAATTTTCGCTCGAACAACCGGTCGAATACCGCTTTGCCGACGACATTCGCGGCGAGATTCGCAGAGATTTGAACGTCGTGCCGAAAGTTTCTTTGAGTTTTGACCAAAATTTATTGATTGTTCCACAAAGCGACAAGGCGCAAACCGGAAAAATCGTTTTGTCCGTAACGAATAATTCATCGAACGCGACGAGCGGCGAAGCAAAATTAATTTTGCCCGAAAATCTGAAATCTTCATCGCGGACGACAAATTTTGATTTGAAAACTAAAGGCGCGAAAACCTCCCTGACATTCGACGTAACCATTCCCGCTAATATCAAAATCTCCGATTTTGATATTAGCGGGCAAGCGATTGTGAACGGCGAAACCTTCACGCAAACACTAAATGAAATCGCTTACCCGCACATTCAAACGCATCGTTTTTACACCGACGCGAAAACAAAAGTTGTAGTTTTGAATTTGAAAGTCGCGGCTGTTAAAGTCGGTTACATTATGGGAAGCGGCGACGCCGTTCCCGAAGCGATTCGGCAAATGGGCTTGGAGGTTGATTTGATAAACGAAAACGATTTGACGGGCGGCGATTTGTCGCGGTTCGACACGATTGTCGTCGGCATTCGCGCCTATCAAGTTCGTCGGGATTTGATTTCAAATAATCAAAAGGTTTTGGATTTCGCCCGAAACGGCGGAACGTTGATTGTGCAGTATCAACGCCCCGATTATGTCTCGCAAAACTTGCAGCCATTTCCTGCGAGTATGACTGACTCACAACGGACGACCGCCGGAACGACGGCTCGCGTTGTCGATGAAAACGCAAAGGTAACGATTTTAGACCGGAGCAATCGGGTTTTTAATTTTCCGAACAAAATTACGGACGCGGATTTTTCCGGTTGGGTGCAGGAACGCAATCTTTATAATTTTACGACGTTTGACGGGAAATATACGCCGCTTCTCGAATCGCACGACGTTGGCGAACTTGAAAATAAAGGCGGTTTAGTCACCGCGGAAATCGGCAAGGGAAAATATGTCTATTGTTCATACGCTTTTTTCCGCCAACTTCCCGCCGGTGTTCCGGGCGCGTATCGGCTTTTTGCAAACCTCTTAAATAAGTGATAACTAATAGTGGATAACTGATAGTTTTGAATTGATTTTACACTATCAGTTATCAGTTATTAGTTATCAGTTTTAGTGTTCCGTCGCCGACGGTGAATGAAAGATTTACGCCGCCGTTGCCGGCTTTGGCGGCGATTGATTTAGCTGTAAATTTCGTGCGGTCGCGCGGTTTTAGAGTTTTGCAGGAATTTTCGATTTGCCCGTTTCGCAAAATCTTCGCGTCGATTTCGGCGCTCAAATTTGGCGGCAGCGAAACGTTCATCGTGCCGCTCGCCAGTTGAACGTCGGCGCTGCGACCGCGCCAGCCGCGCGTCGGAATCGCCACGTCAATTGTTCCGCTCCCGAAGGTTGCCATTATCGTTCCGCCGATTAAATTGAGTTTGGCGTTGGTTTCCAGAACATTGATTCGCATTGTGCCTTCGACGTTCGACAAACTCAAATCGCCGTGTCCGCCGTTGATTTCCAAATCGCAATAGACGGGAACTTTTATTTTGTAATCAATCCGAAAAGGCATCGCCAGCAGATTTTTCGGAAACTTTTTCGCCACGCTTTTCAGATATTTTTTATCGTTCGTGCTGACACTTTGAATGGTAATATGTCCGAAATTTTCGTCCAGAACAAAAGTATTCACCTCGGCAAGCAAAGCTAAATCAGATTCGGTTTCGGCTTGAACTTCGATGTCCGCCGTGATTTCCACCACGTTTTTTTGCCAGCCTTCAATCGTGATTGAGCCGTTCGGAGCGCCGATGACCGAAAGCGTTCCGCCCGCGCCGAAATCTATGTTTTCGGTTTTATAAGTCGTCCGTTTGAGAAGCGGTTTCGTTTGGGCAAAAGTCGGCGAAGACAAAAGGCAAAATGTAACCACAGATAGACACAGATAAACACAGATGTTTTTTGATTTTATTGTTTGTCTCATTTTTGAATGAAAAGTCGAAGATTTGAAACCGAATGGAGAAAGTAGAAAGATTGATTTTATTTTGCCTTTTACCTTTTTACTTTTGCCTTCATTTACCTGCTGATAAATGAAATGCTTCCGCGATGGCTGGTAACGGTCAAGGTCGCGCTGCCGTCGCCGATTTTGCCGACGACGCGCTGTCCGTTACCAAAATTCATACCGCCGGAAAATGCGCCGAGCGTGATGTTGCGCGTCGAAGGCGCGGTGGCAACAAGGCGAAACGAAGAATTAAATGGAATGCGAAGATTGATATTACTGCTGGTCGAGGTAAAGCGATAACTGCCGTCCGCTTGAAGATTGCCGTCGAAAAATATATCGCCTCTCATGTTTTCGGCAGAAACCGCACTGGCATTGATGTTGGTTAAGGTAATGTCGCCTTCGGTCGAAATATGTGCGCGGACGAACGTGCCGCGGACGTTGCTGACACTCAAATTTCCCATTATGGTTTCGATGTTAACCGACGAAGAATATGGAACTCTAATTCTAAAATTGACGCTGCCGACTTCGTTTCTGCCCTGATTGTCTCTGACCAGGTTGATAACAATCGCTCCGCTCAAACTTTGCGGCTCGATATTCGCCGTCGGCGTTTCCATATCAGCCGAGATGCTGATTTCCGGTCTGTCCCAACCTTCGACCGTGACCGTTCCCATCCGGTTCGTCAGTTGCAGGCGAACGTTTTTGGTCGCCGGATAAGTTCTGGAAAACTTTTTTTGGGCGAAAGTTTCCGTTACGGCTGAAGACGCAAAGAAAAAAACTACGCTCAACAGAACAATCGTAGTTTTCGTTTTTGCTCGAAAGCCGAATAAATTTTTCAATTTCCGCTTCATCGTCTAAAACTCTTTTACAAATCGGCGAATTCGCGCAGAAGTTCGACTTTTTCGCTTAAAGCCGAATCGAGCATCTCGCCTGAGAGTTCGTCCTGAGGATTTTCCTGTAAAATTTTGTCGTATTCAAAAACGACCTGATTTATCTCGTCCAAATTGCGGTCAAAGGCTTCGCGCAAATGCGCGTCCCATTGAATTCGTCTGGCTTCGATACGATTATTCCAATAATCAATTGTCGCCTGCTGCGCTTTGACGCGGCTTTCTCTGGCTTGCTGCGCCGTTTCGACCAAACCTACTTTACTCAAAACCAGTTCAAAAATAGTCGGTGATGTGTTTGCCGCAAAACTCTCATTCGCCGCCGCCGCCGTATAGTTTTTGATGCCGACAATCGTCAGCAGAGAACTAATCAGCGCAATACCCAGAACCGACGAAACAACCTGCGAAAGCGATAACTGCCAGCGATTGTTCCAGGTTCTCGCAAAAAATCCGCGTTGCGGCTGCGGTTGATTATTTTCCTGCCCGGTTTCGGTTTTTATTTCAGTCTCGATAAGATTGTTTATCCGGCACCAGAGAGCTTTTGAATTCGGCGGGAGAAAATTTTCGGTTTCGCAAAAATCGACAATCATCGCAAAATCCTCGCAAACTTTGGCGCACGCGGCGCACAGCGCGAGGTGCGTCTGAACTTCAAACGAAACTTCCTGTTCGAGTTCGTTGTCCAGATACACGCTGATTAATTGTTGACATTTTTCGCAGTTCATCTGATTTTGAAACGGTTATTGAAATAAAATCTCTTCCGCGTTGTCGGCTTCAACTAATAGATTGCCGCTCAAGGTTTTAAGTTGCCTTTCAATTATTTTTTCCGAGGTTCGCGCCTAAGCCGCCGCGTTTTGCTTGATAAGCAGACCGCGCAGTTTCAGCCGCGCTTTATGAAGCTGTGATTTTGACGTGCCGACCGAGATTTTCAAGATACGGGCGACTTCTTCGTGTTCGTAACCTTCGACATCGTGCAGCATAAACACGCTGCGGTATCCGGGCGGAAGCTCTGAAACCGCACGGGTTATAGCGATACGGTCAAGAACCGGCATTCGGGCTTGATTTTCCGTTCCCGGCACGGTTTGTTCGGGAATCTCGCCGTCTTCCGAAGTTCTTTCGTTTTTCACGCTGCGCCGCCGAAAGTGCATCAAAACCTGATTAACCGTCAGGCGATGAAGCCACGTGGAAAAAGCCGATTCGCCGCGAAAGCTGCCGATTTTACGAAAAAGCTGAATAAAAACTTCCTGCGTCAAATCTTCCGCTTCCGACTGATTGCTCGTCATTCGCAAACAGAGACTGTATGTGCGCCGGTGATAACGTTCGTAAAGCAGTTCAAACGCCGCAATATTTCCGGACGCAGCCAGTCGCGTCAATTCTAAATCCGGCGCGTCGGCTTTGACCGGCTCCACAGGCGCGAAAGATTGCAGCGCCGCAACGCTCGCGTCTTCTTCTATCTGAAAAACGCCGTCGCGCTCAATGGCTATCGAAGCTAAGTCCATAGAAGCTCCTAAAAGATTTGTTTCGGGATTTAGTAACTTGTCCGTGTCTATGATGAGCCACCTCCAAATTAGGGTTGCTTTTTCAGCCCTGTTATTTTATGACGAAAAATGGGAAAGGTAAATGTTTATTTCAAGCAAAGCCGGAATTTAACGATTTTTATCTTATTTGCAAAATTTGCTGTTTTGCGAAAAGAATTTAGCGTCGGGCATCCCACTTTAGGCTGTAAACTTTACACTCTATTTATAAACCGGTCAATAAAAAAGTTTAAAGAATTTTCTCACGCTTTGAAGTTTTTCTTCAAACTTTGCCAGACTTCAAAATACTCGTGTTGAAGTTCGGCAGTTTCCATCGCAAATTTTGTCGGACGAATAATATAACGCGACTCAAACATAAATGCCATCGTGCCGGAAAGTTTCTGTGGTTTCAGTTCGGCATTCGAGGCTTTTTCAAACGCTTCGGCGTCAGGTCCGTGAGCCGACATCTGATTATGAAGGCTCGCGCCGCCCGCGACAAAACCTTCTTCTTTGGCGTCGTATTGTCCGAAGCACAAACCCATAAATTCCGACATATAATTGCGATGAAACCACGGCGGGCGGAATGTATCTTCCGCAACAAGCCAACGGTCCGGGAAAATGACGAAATCGCAATTCGCTACGCCAATCTCCGGTGAAGGCGACGTTAAAACCGTAAAAATACTCGGGTCGGGATGGTCAAAAGAAATTGAGCCGATTGTATTAAATCTTCGTAAATCGTATTTATACGGCGCATAGTTTCCGTGCCAAGCGACGATATTTAAAGGCGAGCTTTTAATTTCAGTCGTCCACAGATTTCCGCCAAATTTCGCCGTCAATTCAAACTTGCCGTCTTTGTCTTCAAACCAAGCAACCGGCGTTTCAAAATCGCGCGGATTCGCCAAACCGTTCGCGCCAATCGGACCCAAATCCGGCAGGCGAAAATGCGCCGCGTAATTTTCGCAGATATAACCGCGAGCGTCGCCGTCCGGCAATTCGACACGAAATTTTAACCCGCGCGGCAGAACTGCAATTTCACCCGAACCGATTTCTATAATTCCAAGTTCAGTCAAAAATCTGACGCGATTTTTCTCAGCGACGACGAGCATTTCGCCGTCGGCATTGTAAAAAAATCTGTCCGTCATATTTTTATTGCACGCGAAAATGTGAACGCCGATTCCGGTTTGCGAAAACGAATCGCCGCAGCCAGCCATCGTTACAATGCCGTCAATAAAATCCGTCTCATTTTGCGGCATCGGCAACGGATTCCAGCGCAGTTGGTTCGGCGTGGTTACAATTTCGTCGAACTTACCCATAAATTTCCCGCTTTCGATTTGCCGAAAAGGAAGGTGTAAAACCGACGGCTGAATACGATACGTCCAAGTGCGTTTATTCAAAAGGCGCGGCGTGGTAAAAGACGTTCCCGAAAACTGTTCGGCGTAAAGTCCGAGCGGCGCTCGCTGCGGCGAATTTCTTCCAATTGGCAACGCGCCCTTAACAGCTTCGGTGGCGAATTCATTGCCGAAACCTCTTTGATATTTGAATTGTTCTTCGCTTGTCGGTGTCATTTCACTTGTTGCCTGATAATGAATCAAGAATTTTTATAATATTTTTTGCGAGTGTAAAAGAGGCTTCCACTGTATCTTCAAGTCTCTCTATTTCTGGCTCGTAATCAGCCATTTGTCTATATTCCTTAAGCCGTTGTCCATCTCTATAAACGGCTTTTCTGGTTATTCCTTTATCTAAGAATTTTCGCCAAATAGTAGCGTGAGAATTGTCTAAAGGAACATATAAATCTGGATTTTCTTTTTCAAGTAAATTTCTAGCTCGCCAATAAACTGAATAATACAGACGAGATATAGCGGAGCGTTTGGATGCTTCATCATCTCTCAAACGCAATTCATCAGCTAAATCTTTGTAGTCGTCCCAATTGAAAGGCATTAGACAAATTTTAAGGTGATATTTAACTTGCAGTCTGCTCTGTCCATATTTTCAAGCCACCATTCTTCATCAAATCTTTCCAAAACAGGTAATGCATCTTTTGCTGGTAATTCAGTTAAAATCAAAACCCAAAGCTCAGATAATTGCGGCGAATCAGAATCAAAAGAAACTTTTAGCGCTAATTTTTGGTCTTTACCAAAATAATCATAAATTTTTTCAGGAGTTGCTCTTAGCAATGGAACAAGAAAACGATTCTTTCTAAGAAAACCAGTAACAAAATTTACCTCATAAAATTTATAGAATTGTTTAATAGAATTGAATTCTTGAACAAAATCAATATTATCCTGCAAAGCCCTACGGTTTCGTTGTCTATACCGTGAAGCTAAACCTGAAACAACTTTGCTTCTTAAACTTGAAGAAAGTTTTTCTATATTGCTCAAGTTTTTTGGTCTTGCCTGATTTGAAATTTTTTCTTGAATACCATAAAACTCAGTATCAGGAAATATGACCTTCCTTACGACCTTATTTGGTTGCCTCTCAATACGCACATTTCCAACGTCGTAAGGGATAGAAAAAGTATCGTTATATTGAGTGTTCTTCATATACGTTACTCAGTAGCTTCTACAATTTCCACATCTAAAAGTGAATATACACTTTGATAATGACTCTTTAAATCCTCAAAAAAAGCCATTGGATTTTCAGCCAGCAAAACTTGAGTTTGATAATACAGTTCTAAAAACAAAGTATTCTCAAAAGCATTGGATTTAGCGACTGTAATACGAGTTATAAACTTATCAACAGCCGCTTCATCTTTCAACACAAAAATTATTGCTTCTGGCGTAGCTTGTGATTGAGATATTTTATCTGAAACGCGCTCAGATAGATAATCTTCAATTTTTTTATCCAAGAAAGTTAAATGTAAATTTAACCTTGTCTCACCAACTCCTTTTTTTGTTTCTGAATCAATCTTTTCAAGCGATTTAAAGGCAATGTCCATTATTTTTAATATATTTAGAACATCTTCTTCTTGAACATTGTCCGATATGAGTTCTACTTCCTCATAAGTAATTTTCAATCTGATTCTTGGATTTATTAACTCAATAATAAAGGACACATCCGCCAGATTGTAACTTGGTGTTTCGATGCTTATTGAACGCGAAGTAATTCCAAAAGGAACTAATTCTTTGACCAAGAAAGCAAATGCTTCTGACGAAGGAGTTGGAAGTTGCGGTAACATTTGATTAAATTTCCACGTTGCTCTCAAACTTGCATATTCAATTTCGCTTTTATACATAAACTTTCACCTTTTATAAATTTCCGCGTTTCGCCTGTTCTTCTTCAATCGAAACAAATAACGCTTTGAAATTTCCTTTGCCGAAGCCTTTGCAGCCTTTTCTTTGCAAAATTTCAAAGAAAACCGTCGGGCGGTCTTGCGTGTTTTTGCTGAAGATTTGGAGCAGATAACCTTCTTCATCGCGGTCAACGAGGATTCCCAAACGTTTTAAATCTTCGACGTTTTCGTCAATCTCGCCAATGCGCGCCGGGATTTCGGCGTAATACGAATCGGGAACGCGCAGGAATTCGACGCCGTTCGCCTGTAATTTTCCGACGGTTGAAATAATGTCTTTGCACAGCAGCGCGACGTGCTGGACGCCGGGCGTTTTGTAGTAGTCGAGATATTCCTGAATCTGGCTTTTGCGCTTGCCTTCCGCCGGTTCGTTTATCGGGAATTTGATGTTGTGTCCGCCGTCGCTCATTACGATTGACATCAGCGCCGAATATTCGGTTGAAATATCTTCGTCGTCAAACGTGATGTAACGCTCGAAACCCATCACGTCGCGGTAATAATTGCACCACGTTTCCATTTTGCCGAGTTCGACGTTCCCGACCATATGGTCAACCAGCACAATGCCGACGTCTTCGCCCGCAATCTGCTGTTCGGTAAAACCGGGCAGAAAAACGCCGCTGTAATTGTGACCGTTATTGTTGTTATAGGAAATAAACGAATGAATCGTATCGCCGTAAGTCCGAATCGCCGCACGCCGCACGCTGCCGTTCTCGTCCGTCATATCATACGGCTCAATCGCCGGAGTCGCGCCGCGCTTCACTGCTTCGGCAAACGCAAAATCCGCGTCCTCGACGTGAAATGCAATATCATAAACGCCGTCGCCGTGTTCTCTGATATGCTCGCTCGCCGCGTGTTCGCCCGACAGCGGCGTCGTCAAAACAAACGCCGCCCGACTCTGCCGAACGACATACGAAGCCGTCTCCCGATTGCCCGTCTCCAGTCCCGAATAAGCAACGCGCGAAAAGCCGAATGCCTTGCGATAATAAAACTCGGCTTGTTTAGCGTTGCCGACGTAAAACTCGACGTGATGTATTTTTTTTAAGCCTAAAGGATTTTTTTGGTCTGTCATAATTGCCTCTTTATTTTATGGATTCTCACATCTTCCGGTCGCACAGTATACAAATAGACTCACTGTAAGAACAGTAACAACAAGCGCCGGTATCAACAATGCTTTTAATAGTATCGATTCGACACTCTTTACCTGATTATAAGAAATATTTGTGGACGCGCCGTTTTTCTTGCTAACCGATACAAAATAATCGTTTTTAATTTCTGTAATATAACCTTTGATTTTCGTTTTGTCTTTTAACTTTACTTCAATTAATTTACCTCCGACACCTAATCGGGCGACTTTTACTTTGATTTTTTCCGCCGCTTTAGTCTCAGCATCTTGTGCAAAAACAAAACTGCCAAAAGCCAAATTGATTATCAAACCCATTAACATTAAAGCTGCGTATTTTTTCAACATAATTTTTTACAAATCTACAAGCTAAGTTATTTCAACAAAACCGTCAGGCAAATAAGAAGCAAAATTGTTCGCGCGTTATAAAACATAAATTTCCAACTCGAAAAATCAACGAACATTATTCAAAAACTTTATCCGAATCAATTTCGGCGTCGCGCAACGCGCCTTTGAGCGTAAAGCGGTCGATTTCGTCGTGAAACGGGAAACAATCATTCGCCCGTCGGCGTGTTTCATTTTAACGTGGCTTCCTTTGCGGCTGACTTCGACAAATCCCAAACGCTCCAACGCTTTAACAACCTGCCGACCTGAAAGCAGAGAAAGTTTCATATCGCCAATTCGACTATTTCGCGTTCTCGGCTCGTCGTTTCAAGTTCGTCAGGTTCGAGATAAAGCTCAATAGCTTCACGGATATTTGCCAGTGCTTCGTCGCGCGTTTTGCCTTGCGACCAACAACCTTGGAGCGACGGAACGCTTGCCACAAAATAACCGTCTTCGCCCTTTTCAATTGAAATTTTCAAATTCATAAAATTAAAATTCTACTTTGAGCCGAAATTTTCGATGTATTTGCGCGTCGTTTCCTTCAAATAAGCATACGACGGAATGACATACAAAATCGGCTGCATATCCGAATAATCGTATGGCGTATTTATCACCTGTTCCAAATTGAACGGGCGACGCTCAACGTTATCGGTGAAGGCGTTTTCGAGTTCGCCGAAACTTGATAACAAACCTGCGCCGTAAGCCTTTAATTCTCCGTCTTCTTCGACCAGACCGAATTCGACCGTGAACCAGTAAAGCCGTCCGAGTTCTTCCAACTGCTCGTCGGTCGCAACCTTTGCGCCGTGTCCGATGAATTGGGAAAAGTCGGCGAAATCGCAGTTCGTGAAATTCGGAATATGCCCGATTGCTTCGTGAACGATGTCCGGTTCGGGCGTGTATTCGGGGCGCGATGTATGGCGAATATATTGGGTGCAGAGCATTGTCCGATACGACAGCCAACTCAGGAAAGCCCGCGTTTCGACCAAGCCTTCAATCGGCGCGAGGCGAAAATTGCACAATTCTTTGAGCCGTTTGTTCAGTTCCGAAAGCTGCGGGATTCTCCGGGTTGAAATTCCGAGTTTTCGCTTCGCCTCCAGATAAAAAGCGGACGCGCGTTTTGCCTGAATTTCTTCTAATTTAGTCGCCACGATTTGCCAGACCTTTTGTTCTTCGGGCGTGTATTCGACATCGACGATTCGGTGTTGCGGGTCTTCGCGGAAACGCTTCGACAAGGACGCGATATAATCGCGGCGCGTGCGATATGAAGTGTCGTTCGCGCCCGGGTGGTCGAGCGCGAGTTGATTTATTTCCGCAAACTGCACATCCTTAAATTCGGGCAAATCCTCGTCTTTCACCTCAAAGTTTGATACGCCGAATTCAGGCTCGGATTTGGCTGGAACAGTCTCGGTTGGCATTTTTCGTTTTCTCCTTTTTTACTACGATACTTATTATAAAAATTTAACCGCAAATAAGAAAGGTTAGAGTGATTAAGAATTTTTTTGCGCTAAAAACTGTCGGCAGCGCAGAACTTGAATTTTCTCGGGCAATTGATTGTAATCGCCCGT
Source organism: uncultured Pyrinomonadaceae bacterium (assembly GCA_964235785.1). Lineage (GTDB taxonomy): Bacteria > Acidobacteriota > Blastocatellia > Pyrinomonadales > Pyrinomonadaceae. Next base: position 228,056 of record CAXSBF010000004.1, read on the forward strand.
AAAAACTTGCCAAAAAAAAGGATTGGAGATACAGTTTTCGAGAATGCGAGGCTCGAGCGATGAAACAATGTCCGAACTGCAAAACTACTTATACCGACGAATCGCTGAGTTTCTGTCTGGATGACGGCGCGCGTTTGGCTTCATTGTCAAACGACGAGGAAACTTTGGTGATACCTGTCGACAAAAGCTCGTCGCCTGCTCGCTTTGCAGATTCTTCTCCGACCGTTATGTCGCCTGCAAATTCGCATCCGCCAATCCGGGAAAAACGCGCGAGTTTTTTTATTATCGCCGCTTTAATCGGATTCCTTTTGATTGCCCTTGTCGGTTTAGCCGCGGCGGTCGGTTATTTTTTATCTCGTCCCGGTGAAAAGAAACCAAACGACGCCGCTTCGCCGACGCCGATTTCGATAACGTCGCCGACTTCCACGCCGCCGATTGATGAAACCGCAAATCTGAAGGAAAAGCTGGCGAATCTGCAAAAGCAGGTTGAAACTCAAAAAAACCAAAAACAAATCACGACCGAACGAAATTATCCGCTCCAACCGCAGACGGGAGACATCCGGCGCGTCAACTCGCCGAGCGACGGATTTCTTGCCTTACGAGCCGCGCCGAATTCGGAAACCGGCGAGCGGCTGGCGAAAATTCCGCACGGCGCGAGCGTCACGGTTCTCGGCTGTCCGAAATCGTCAAACGTCGGAAAAATACCGGGACGTTGGTGTCAGGTAATTTATAACGGTCAAACCGGCTGGGCGTTCGATGCGTTTTTGATTCGCTGAAATTTTCGGTTTTCAGACAATCGAAATCGCTTATCGCAAAACTTGCAGTTGATTGCTTCGACTCGCTTTTGATTTGACTTCATTTCGATAAAACCACAAAATATAGTGCCTTTTACCTTGCTGCGGCACAACACAATGTTCAAACTTCAACGTCTGGAAATTACAGGATTCAAATCGTTCGCCGATTACACGGAAATCGTTTTCACCGGCAGCGGAATCACGGCGGTCGTCGGACCGAACGGCTGCGGGAAAAGCAACGTCAGCGATGCGATTGCCTGGGTTTTAGGCGAGCAGCGCGTCAAACAACTGCGCGGCGAGGAAATGAAGGACGTGGTTTTTCAAGGCACAAGCCGCCGCAAACCGAGCGGAATGGCGGAAGTCGTGCTGCATCTCGTCCGCGACGAAGAATTTGAATTTGCGGGCGACGAAGAAAATCTGAGCGACATTGACGAGACTTTGGGCGCGCTCGACGAACAAGCCGTCAACCTCGATGAAATCGAAGCGCAAAACGCCGAACTCAGCACTCAGCACTCAGCACTCGGCACTCAGCAAACACTCGGCGCTGACGCCGAAGAAATCGAGATTGAAACCGTCAAAGCCGCGCAAGTCGGTTCGATTCAAACAATCGAAACAAAAGTTAAAACCAAGCGGCATTGGAAATCACGCAGCTTTGCGCTCGATTTTGCGCCGGGCGAAGCCGTTTCGGTTACGCGCCGTCTTTACCTTTCGGGCGAAAGCGAATATCAACTTAACGGAAAAACCTGTCGCCTGCGCGATATTCAGGATTTGTTTGCCGGAACGGGACTTTCCGGCGCGCATTACGCGCTTATCGAACAAGGTCGCATCGGACAGATTCTTTCGGCGAAACCTTCCGACCGCCGAAATTTGATTGAAGAAGCGGCGGGAATTTCCAAGTTTCGCACGCGCCAACGCGCCGCCGAAACACGGCTCGAATCGGCAAAGATAAATTTGCGGCGCATTTCCGACATCGTTTCGGAAATTGAAACGCAGGCAAACAGCTTGCGTCGCCAAGCCGCTAAAACTCGCCGCTACAAAATTTTGCGCGAAGAATTTCGGGCGAGTTTAAGACAAACCTTTGCCGCCGAAGGCAAATTTTTGTCGGCGTTGGCTGACGATTTAGGAGAAAAACTCGAAGAAGCGACGAAAGCCGAGCGGCGAATGTTTTGGGAAGTCGCGGAAAAAGACGACGCCTTCCGCGAAGCTACGCAAAATGCGCGGGCGGAGGAGGAAAATTTGTCCGACCTTCGCGCGACGCATTCGGAAAACGCTTTGACGCGCGACCGAAACCAGCGCGAACGGCAATACAAGGGCGAACAAATCGCCGCTCTAAGCGAGCGTTCGGCTAATTTAAAAAATGAAATCGGAGCGACCGAGCAAAAATTAAAACTCCTCAAAACCGAGATCGAAAGATTAAAAAAGGAAGAACAAAAGGAACGCACCGAAGCCGAAAAATCCGAACTTGCCCTGCGCGAAGCCGAACGCAAATATCAAGACAAATTGCGCGGATTGAGCGAGATAGAGATTGAAATCGAAACGGAACGCGCCGAAGTTTTGCAGCACTCGGCGGCGTTTGAGCGCCTGACGGAAATCGGTCGGCAGCTCGAAAACACCGGCGAAAGACTAGCCGAACGATTTGAAGGTTTGCAGCGCGAAGGAATACGCGCCCGCGAAACTTTCAACGAACACCGCAAAGAACTGGAAAAACTCGAAAAATCTCTTGTTAAAGAACGACAAAAAACAGAGAATCTGCACGCCGAAAGGCAGCAAATCGTTGAAGAGGCTGGCAAAGCACGAGCAATTTTGCAGGCGAGCGAAAAGATTTTGAGCGATTTGCGCGAAGAGTTTTCCCGAAAGAAAAATCGGCTCGACGCCCTGCAGGAACTCGAAGAAAAACGCGCCGTCTATGCTCCGGCGGTGCAGAAACTTTTCGCTGAAGAAAAACGAATCGGCGTTAAATTTTTGGGAACTCTTGCCGACCAACTCGATGTCGCGGAAAAAGCGGAAAAGGCAGTTGAGAATCTTTTCGGCGCATTTCTGCAAACGATTCTGGTTGAATCGGAAGACGCGGCGCGAAAAACAATTCGCTTTTTAAACGAAAACAAACTCGGACGAATCGCCCTTTTAGTCCAAAGCCCAAAGTCCAAAGTCCAAAGTCCGAAAGCGGAAGTTCAAAGTTCAAAGTTCAAAGTTCAAAGTTCAAACACAAAAAACCAAAGTCAGAAAATCAAAGATTTTCTCGGCGTTTCCGCTGAATTCGTCGAGCTTCTGGCGGAAATCTTTCCGCGTGAAATGAACGCGCAATTGGTTGAAAGTTTTGAAAATTTAAATATAAAAGACAACGAAATTTTTGTAACCTTCGACGGCGATTTGGCTTTCGGCGGAAAACTTCTTGTCTGCGGAAAAGTAAATGCGAGCGAGAAAAATACTTCCCTGCTCGCGTTCAAACGCGAACTGCGCGAACTCGCCGGCGGAGTCGAAAAATTAAACAAGGAAATCGAAAAAGCCGCGAAGGAAACCGCAAAAGCCCGCGAAGTTTTGGCGGAAAAGGAAAATAGGCTGGTTGATTTGCAGTCGTTTATCGTCAAAATCGAACGCGAACTGCTTTCGCAGGAAATCCAGGCAAAATCGCTGGCGCAGGAAACCGAACGCGCCGCCAGACACGAAAAAGTTGTCGGCGAAGAAGCTCGACAAATTGAAACGGAACTTGCCGAAACTCGCAAAAAACAAAGCGAAGCTGAATTGAGTGCAAAAAAAGCGGAAACCGCGCGAATCGAAGCGTCGGAAAAACTTGCGGAAATCTCTCGAAAATTGGCTGCCGAACGAGCGAAAGCCGAAGCCGAAAATGTCGTTTTGAACGAAAAACGAACTTCGGCGGCGACCAGCGGCGAACGGCGACGGTCGGCGCAAATTGCGTTAAAACGCATCGAAAATGAAAATGCAGAACTCCAAGCGCGTCGTGAGCGGCAGAATTCCGAGATTCTCGAAACCGAAAATAAAGCCGGTGATTTGGAAACATCAATTGCGGAAATAACGGGCAAAATCGCATCAGCCGAAGACGAGCGCGAAAGCGAGCAAAACGAACTTGCGACGGCGACTGCGCATCTAAAACTCGCGCGCGAAGCGGCTGATTTGATGAGTTCCGAACTTGCCGAATTGAATAAACAGGCGGCGGAAGCGCGAAACGCGCGCGCCGCGCTGGAAATCAGACAAACCGAAGCCGTCACGCGGCTTAAAAATTTGAATGAAAAATCAGCGGCGGAATTGAATTTATCTTTAATCGAATTGGTTGAAAATGAACAGGTCGAAAGCGATTTCGATTTGGACTCGGCGCGGGCTTCGGTCGAAGATTTACGGCAAAAACTTGAAAATTTCGGCGCGATAAATATGCTGGCGCTCGAAGAATTGGCGGAAATCGATGAACGGCTGACGTTTTTGACCGCGCAGAGACAAGATATTATTGACGGCATCGCGGCGGCGGAAGAAGCGCTGCGGGAAATAAAGGAACGCTCGCGCGAGAAATTCCGTCAGGCTTTTACGGCGATAAATCGCAATTTTATCGAATTTTTCCAGGAGCTTTTCGGCGGCGGGCGCGGCGAAATGAGTCTGCTCGAAGCCGAAGACGTTTTGGAAGCCGGAATCGAAATCGTCGCCCAACCGCCCGGCAAACGTCTGCAAAATATCCTGCTTTTGTCGGGCGGCGAAAAGGCGATGACCGCGATTGCGCTGGTGATGGCGATTTTCAAATATCGTCCCGCGCCGTTTTGCCTGCTCGATGAAGTCGACGCGCCGCTCGACGATGCGAACGTCGGACGCTTTGTCGATAAAATCGCGGAAATGTCCGAAAAAACGCAGTTTATCGTCATCACGCACAACAAGCGCACGATGGAAGCGGCGCGGGCTTTATACGGCGTCACGATGCAGGAAGCCGGAATTTCAAAAGTCGTCTCGGTCAGATTTGAGTAAATTATGTTGCAAAAGAATTTTTTCGGAATTTTATTCGGCTTGATATTTTTGAGTTTCATATTTTCCGTTTCCGCGCAGACAAAACGCAAAGCGGTAAAAACTCCGGCAAAAAAAGTCGCTCAAACCAAACCTGAAACGGTTGAAGAAACTGCCGCACAATCCGCGCCGAAGAAAAACTCGCGTCCCGAAGAACAGACGGAAAATTCAACCGAACCAATCAAGAAAAATACTCAAGCCGAAAAAACCAACGTGCGGAGCGAAGCGGAGAAAACAAATCCGTCAATTTATTTTTACGAATTTTCGCAGCCGAATTTTATAGTTTCCAAAATCTTCATCGAACACGACGAAAACGGCAAAGGACAAATCAAGTTTGCAAAACAGAATTTCGAGGAATTGATTTCCGACCCGATTCAGCTTACGCCCGCCGCTCTGGAACGAGTCAAAGCCGCGTGGCAAGCCTTGAATTTTCTCGATTCGACCGAAAATTACCAATACGCCAAAGATTATTCGCATCTCGGCAATATGTCGTTCACTATGAAAAAAGATGGTCACGAACGGACGGCGAAATTCAACTGGACGGAAAACAAGGACGCGAAAAATCTGGCTGACGAATACCGCCGAATCGGTCAACAATACGTTTGGATTTTTGACATCGGCGTAGCACGCGCAAACCAACCACTCGAAGCGCCGCAATTGATGGACGCGCTCGACGCTCTTGTAAAACGCAATGAAATTTCCGACGCCGCGCAGATGATTCCATTGTTAAAAGAATTGAGCAACGACGAGCGCATTCCGCTGATTGCCAGAAATCACGCGACGCGAATTGTAAAGGAAGTAGAAAAGAAAGCAGATAAAAAGTAAATCTATTAATTATACGGAATTTAATTCGATATAATGCAGAGTGTTCGCGTCAAGAACACAAAGAAGGAGGAAACTATGCGGACATTTTTGCTCCTGTTGACTTTGATGTTGCTAATTTCACAAAATCAGAGCGCGCAGGTGATGACTGAAAATTCTTCAATCGTAGTGCTTGGTTCAAAATGGTCTAAGTCCCGTCAGAAGTTTGAGGACACCGATAACAAACCGGTTACTCCAGCTCAATCGGTTTTGCCTCGTTCCAACAGAAATTTTGAGCGGAACCAAAGAGTTAACGATACGCCCGGTACTCCCGACCCGAACGAACGAACGATAGAGGGACGCAGCGCGGCACTTGAAAAGGCAGTGCAGGAATCACGAACTTCCAAATCCAAAACCGTAGATGGTTTCACGTATCAAGCCAAAATTCGAAACGCAAGCACCAAGACCATAGAAATCCTGTTCTGGGAGTACCAATTTAAAGAGCTGGCAAATCCGGCAAACGTGTCATCTCGCCAGTTTCTATGCGGCGTTGATATTAAACCTGAAAAAGAGCAGGAATTGAGGGTTTTCAGTACTGCCAGTCCCGGTAGTCTGATTAGTGCGGGCAGTTTGGGCAACAAATCCGCAAACCTTTTTGAAGAAAAGATTTTGATTAATCGTGTGGAATATTCAGACGGAACAATCTGGCAGCGCAAAGACTGGAACTACACTGAAATCAAGCCATCTATAGCTCGCGCCCTCGAAACTCCCTGGGGACTGGAAATGTGCAGAAATCTTTAAAAACGACGTGAATATCGAATCAAGAATCAGTTAAAGCGAATGAAGCGCTAAAATACTTGCTTCTTCGTGAAAAAGCGGCTGGTTTTGATGAATTTACAGTTGAATCTAAAAATTCAGGACTATCACCGATATTTTATCGGAAGCAAAAAGGACGCGAAAAGTCCGGCTGACGAATACCGGCGAATTGGACGACAGTTTGTCTGGATTTTCGACAGATGATTCCGCTCTTAAAAGAATTGAGCGACGACGAGCGCATTCCGCCGATTGCCAGAAATCACGCGACCGGATTGATAAAGGAAATCAAGAAAAAGAAAGAAGTCAAAAAATAGCATTTCGACCTCTTTTATCCATTTCACTATTCAAAAATTTTCCTGTCCGGTAAAGCCGTAAAATTCAAACCGCTCGTTTCCTCATTAACAGACAAAAGCGACGAACCGCCGACAAATTGGTAGCGTTTGTGCCGGACGTCGAGAATGTAAGTTTCGCCCGCCTGAACATCGTCAAACTGATAAAAGCCCGATTGATTTGTATAGACTTCTCTGACTGCGCCGCTTGAATCGGTTAATGAAATTGCCGCTTTGCCGATGCCGATGCCCTTTGCCGTCGTTACGCGCCCGCTGATTTGAACCGTCGCCGCTGTCGGTGCAAGACATTTTCCAGCACTTCCGGCGTTGAAGATTGCCGAGACTTGCGCCGCCGTGAGTTCGGTCGAATAAATTGAAGCCTCGTCAATCAAGCCTTTGTACAAACCATTTCCGGCTTCTCTTTGACCGAGAAAGTTGCTGTTTGCGAGGCGCAGTTGCCCGCCGATTCCCGAACCGAGATTTTGCGTGAACGTAACGGGCGAGCCGTTGACGTAAGCCTTCGCCGTGTTCGTCGTCGTGTTGATGGTTACGGCAATGTGCTGCCATTGATTAATTTGAATCGTGCCGTTGGACGATGAGAAACCGATAGGGCTTTGAACATTCGTTCCGCCAATCATTACCAGTGCGCCGATGCTGTCAACTATGACGCTGAACGATTCGTGGATAGCCGGACTGCGGTGAGCGAAAACCCAGCCGCCGGTCGCCTGCGGGTTAACCCAAGCCTCAAACGTCGCCTGCGTCGTCAGCGAATCGAGCGAAGGCGAAGCGGGAATGTTGACGAAATCATCAATTCCGTCAAACGAAAATGCCTGCCCGACTTGCCCGCCCGCGAATGTCGTTCCATTTTGCAATGTGCCGTTGTTCACGCCGCGCTGGTCGTCCGCATTGTTCTCGGCGCGATACCAAGCCTGCAAACCGCTCGGCTGAAGCGTGCAGTTTTGCGCTTTTGCCCCGAAAGCCAAAGCCGAAATTAAAATTGAAAGAACCGTGATTGTTTTTATTGTGTGTTGTCGCATTTTATTTTTCTCCTTCAAATAAGCCAAAATTTATTTTCCCGGTCGATTTCTCACGACGCTTTTCAAAAAAATTATTGATGTTCAGTCAACGCTTCCGCGCTGGTTGCTCCAATCAATTTGGTAAGCGGCGATTGTTTTTCCGGCAGAGATTTTTGGCAAACGACCAGCAAACCGCCGCCGCTCTCCAGAAAATGAATTGTTCCGCCGTCAGCTCGCCGCACGATTTCCCGCATCGTCAAATCAGTCAGCAACATTGCGTCTTCGAGCGATACGAATTGACTTTCCGCGTCGCAGGTCCGGCAAAAATGCTCGAATCCGATGCGGCGGCGGAAAATGAAAAACTCGATTCGGCGGCGAGTTACCAGTAACTTTTTTGTATTTTTCATCCTTTCGGTTAATATGCCCGGTAAAGATAAACGAATTGAAACGATATTTTTACGGGTTATGAGTATATTTATATATTTTCCGGCGGCGGAAAGTCCTTTCGGTTTTCTCTTTTATTTCTCTTTTTTACATTTTTCGCTCAACTCGGAAGCGGATTTTGATAAAATGATTTCTCTATGAACGGCGAAAACGGCAAGCGGCGCGAATTTGAAGGATTCAGTCTCGACGCGGAGAGGAAAATTCTCTGGCGGACGGGCGAGATTGTGCCGCTGCCGCCGAAAGCCGTCGAGATGCTAATCGTGCTGGTGAAAAATCGCGGCGAAGTCGTTTCCAAAAGCGAATTGCTCGAAGCCGTCTGGGGCGAAACTTTTGTCGAAGAAAGCGTTCTGAGCAACAACGTCTATCTGCTCAGGAAAACTTTGAACGAGCTGGCGGGCGTGAAAAATTTAATCCAAACCGTGCCGCTTCGCGGCTATCGTTTCGGCGGTAAAAAGGACGAAAACGATTCGGACTTTATTCTGGAACATCACGTTTTCGAGCAAACTATCGTCGAAGAAATTCCCGCCGCCGATACGAAAAGCGAAGAGCTTAAAATCGCGCCGATACGAAAAGAAGAAAGCTCGGAAGAAAGAATTTCGCTTCCAAAAAATGTCGGCTTGTCTCAACGCTTCAGCGTTTCTGCGCCATTCGCAGCAGTTATTCTGCTCGTCGGGATTGCCGGCTGTTTCGCCGTTTGGCAAATCAAACAACGGACGACGAACGCGAAAGACAGTTTGCCGCAGATTAAATCAATCGCCGTGCTGCCGTTTAAAACCATCGGCGGCGAAACGGACGAAGCGCATCGCGGTCTGGCTTTAGCCGACGTTTTGATTTCGCGTCTGAGCGGCATCAGGGAATTGAACGTGCGTCCGACGAACGCGGTTTTTAATTTGGAAAACGAGGAAACTTCCGTAATCGGCGAAAAATTAAAAGTTGACGCGGTTTTGGAAGGCACGATTTATCTAACGGGCGACAAAGCGCGCGTAACGGCGCGGCTTATTAACGTCGCCGACAATGCTTCGCTCTGGTCAGGGCAATTTGAGAAACCTCTGGCGGACGAATTGACGATGCAGGACGAAATCGCATTTCAAGTCGTTGACGCACTCGCTTTGAATTTGAGCGGCGGCGAGCGCGACCATTTGACCAAACGATACACAAACGATTCGGACGCTTTCGCGCTTTATCAAAAGGCGCGTTTTTATTGGAACAAACGCAATCACGCGGGAATGAAGGAAGCCGAACGCTTGTTTCGCAACGCGATTGAACGCGACTCGAATTTCGCGCTCGCTTACGTCGGTCTGGCGGATACGATTGCGATGGAATCCGATGCGAGAGAATCTTTCACAAGCGTTGCCGCCGCGCTCCGGCTCGACCCGAATCTGGCGGAAGCGCACGCGACATACGGTTTTCTGCTGACTTTTCACAAATGGGAATGGCGCGAGGCAGAAGCCGAGTTTGTAAAATCAATCGAGCTGAATCCGAATTACGCGACGGCTCATCACTGGTATGCGCAGCTTCTTTTAATCGAAGGCAGGTTAGACGAGGCAAAGCGCGAGATGCGCCGCGCGCTCGACATAAATCCGCTGTCTTATAATTTCTGGGCTGATTTGGGGCAGATTTACCTGTTCAATCACGAATACGAAGAAGCGAAAATCTACGTGCGAAAGGCGCTTGAGATTTACCCGCAATTTACCTTTGCTCACCAATATATGTCGGCGATTTACCAACAGACGGGCGAAAATGACGCGGCACTTGAATCATACTTGAATACGAAACGCACGGAATGGAGCGAATCGCTCAGTGAAAATGAGCGCGGCGATAAGGAAAAATCGCTTGAAACGTTCAAAAAATTATACAAAACCGGCGGCTTTCAAGCCTTGGAAACCGAAGCGTTAAAAAAATTAGAAGGCGAAGATGCTAAGAATACTCCACAGCGAAATCCGAATTCGTTTCTCGACAGAGCGACAATTTACTACAATCTCGGCGACAAACAAAAGGCTCTCGACAATCTCGAAGAAGCGCATCGCCAGCGGGCGTTTATGATTGTCTTTCTCAAAGTCGCTCCCGAATTCGAACCGATGCGCGATGAGCCGCGCTTTCAGGAAATTCTGCGGAAAATGAATCTGCTATAGAATAGAAAGGCAAAAATTAAAAAGGCAAAATAGGAAATTAAATTCCGAATTTTGCCTTTTTAATTTTGCTTAATCATTATGCGCCCGCCGGCGCTAATTTTTCCGAAACTTCCGGCACGCTCGCCTTCGAGATTTCGTCGGCGTGTTCCGCAAGAAGCGAATCGTCCACGAGTTTCTTTTGTTCGAGTTCGTGAATCGCATAACTGCCGGTCGCGGGCGAAGCTGAAGCCGTTCTGCCGACGTAACGAAGGCTCAAATCGCCTTTTATTTCGCGCAGTCGCGGTTCGACAAACGTCCAGCCGCCCATATTTTGCGGCTCTTCCTGTGTCCAGAAAACTTGCGTCGCGTTTGAATATGACGCGAAAATCTCTTTTAATTTCTCGGCGGGGAACGGATAAAATTGTTCGAGCCTGACGATTGCGACGCGCAAATCTCGGGCGTTTTCACGCGCCGAATCCAAATCGTAAAAAACTTTTCCGCTGCACAAAACAATTCGTTTAACTTCGGCTTTGTTGGTGATTGAAACGTCGTCGATAACGGGTTTGAAACCACCGTTTGTTAAATCTTCGATTGTCGAATTCGCCGCCGGAAGCCGCAATAAACTCTTCGGAGTCATTACGATAAGCGGGCGCGCGATTTCCTGTTTGACCTGTCGGCGCAGCAAATGAAAATACTGCGCTGGCGTTGACGGGTAACAAACCTGCAAATTATTCTCCGCGCAAAGCTGCAAATATCTTTCGAGTCTCGCGCTCGAATGTTCCGGTCCCTGACCTTCGTAGCCGTGCGGCAATAACATCACAAGTCGGCATTTCTGCTGCCATTTGTCTTCCGAAGCCGCAATATATTGGTCAATAATCACCTGCGCCCCGTTTGAAAAATCGCCGAACTGCGCTTCCCACATCACGAGCGCGTTCGGGTTTTGCATCGAGTAACCATACTCAAATCCGAGAACGCCCTGTTCGGATAAAGAGCTGTCAAAAACTTCAAATCTGGCATCGTTTTTCCGGTCGCGCAGCTCGGCGAGCGGACACCAGGCTGCGCCGTTATTCGTGTCATACATCAGCGCGTGACGATGCGAAAAAGTTCCGCGTCCCGAATCCTGCCCGCTCAGGCGAACGCTTGTTCCGTCCGTAACCAGCGAGCCAAACGAAATCGCCTCGGCAAAACCCCAATCCATCGGCACTTCGCCCGTTCCCATCTTCGAGCGACGGGCAAGCTGTCCGACCATTTTCGGATTGATATTAAAACCTTCGGGAACGAGCGAGATTTTTTCCGCAACCGCTCTCAGAGTTTCGCCGGAAATTGCCGTGTCCAAAACGTTTGAGCCGTCCTCATCCTGAATCTGCGCGGGCAGTTCGATGCGTTTCGGTTTTTTCGTTTGTTTGGCGCGCTGCAAAATATCTTCGTATTTGGCGACGACCGTATCGGTCATTGCTTTCAGATTTTCTTCAGAAATTATGCCGTTGCGAATGAGTTTTTGCGCGTAGAGATGGCGGACGCCCGGATGCGCTTTGACGCGGGCATACATCAGCGGCTGCGTGTAGCTCGGTTCGTCGCCTTCGTTGTGTCCGAGACGGCGAAAACCAACAAGGTCAAGCGCGACATCTTTGTTAAATTCCTGCCGATATTCGAGCGCGATTTTTACGACGCGAAAGGCTGCTTCCGGGTCGTCGGCGTTGATGTGAAAAATCGGAAGCTGTGTAATTTGCGCCGCGTCGGTCGAATAAATCGAAGAGCGGCTGGCTTCCGGCGTCGTCGTAAAACCGATTTGGTTGTTGATGACAATGTGAATCGTGCCGCCGGTGCGGTATCCGCGCAGGTTTGCCAATTGCAGAGTTTCCATCACGATTCCCTGTCCGGCAAACGCCGCGTCGCCGTGCAGCAAAACCGGCAAAATTCTGTCGTTGACAATTTCGCGCGTTTCGTCACCGTCCTCAATCAATTCGTCCTGCCTGGCTCGCGCCATTCCTTCGACCACCGGGTCGACGAATTCCAAATGCGACGGATTTGACGAAAGGTAAATCTTTACATCTTTGCCGTTTTTGGTTTTTCGCTTTCCGATTGCGCCCTGATGATATTTTACGTCGCCTTCGTCGGCGGGAAAACTCGGATGCGAAGTGCCTTCAAAGACTGTAAAAATGCGTTCCGCCATATCGCCCTTTTCCGCGTCGCCGACGATGTTCGACAAAACATTTAAACGTCCGCGATGCGCCATTCCCAAAAAAACCTCTTCGACGCCGCGCTCCGAAGCGTTTTCAATCAACTGGTCGAGCAGCGGAATAACGGTTTCCGTGCCTTCGAGCGAAAAGCGTTTTTGACCGAGATATTTTTTGTGCAGAAATTGCTCGAACTGTTCGGCTTCGATGAGCTTTTCCAATAATTCCTTTTGCGTTTCCGGCGCAATCGGCTCGGCGTCGACAAACTGTCGGCGAACGCGCTCGCGTATCCAAACTTTTTCTTCTTTACTTTGAATATGACGATATTCGATACCGACTTTTCCGCAATAAGCACGCTGCAAAACCCACAGAATTTCTCTTAAGGTGGAAACTTCCTTGCCGTGAAGCCCGCCCGTGATAAATTCCCGGTCTAAATCCCAGATTGAGAGTTTAAAGTTTTCCAAATCTAAATCGCTCGCCAGATGCGAAGTCATATTGAGCGGGTCAATATCCGCCAACAAATGACCGCGAATACGATAGGCATTGATAAGTTCCAAAACCTTCGCCTGTTTTTCGGTCTGCTGGCGAAAATGGTCGCCGCCGAAAAGCGACGGATTATAATCTTCCGCCCAGCGCAGCGGCGGATAATTTATTTCTAAATCACTGAAAATTTCGCCGTAAAATTCGTGCTGACCGATAAGAAATTGATGAATTTTTGCCAGGAACAAACCGCTTTCCGCGCCTTGAATCACGCGATGGTCGTAAGTCGAAGTCAAAGTAATGGTTTTGCTGATACCGAGTTGGGAAAGCGCGGCGGCAGTCATCGCTTGATATTCAGCCGGATACTCGATTGCGCCGGTAGCAATTATCGCGCTTTGACCGCTCATTAAACGCGGATTCGACGAAACCGTGCCGAGCGTTCCGGGATTGGTCAGCGAAATCGTCGTATTTTGGAAATCTTCAATCGTCAATTTTCCGTCACGCGCTTTTTTAACCGTTTCGTTGTAGGTGGCAAAAAATTCCGCAAAATTCTTCGCGCCTGAATTTTTAACGTTCGGCACCAGTAAATTGCGCGAGCCGTCTTTTTTCTCGATGTCGATGGCGATGCCGAGATTCACGTTCGCGTTTTCAAGACGCGACGGCGCGTTATTCACAAAACCGTAGCCGTTGTTTAATTGCGGATAATTTTTGAGCGCTTTGACAATCGCCCATGCAATCAGATGTGTAAAGGAAACTTTCCCGCGCCCCGAAGTTTGCAAATGTTCGTTGATGATGCGCCGATTTTCTTCCAGAACTTTGACCGGAATGCTTCGCACGCTGGTTGCCGTCGGAACAGTGAGACTTTGTTCCATATTTTCGACAATCTTTTTCGACGCGCCGACGAGCGGCTTGACTTGAGTATCCGCGCTAATTGCAGTCGGTTGTTGAGTTTTTGCGAGCGCGGGCGTTTGAGCCGTAACGGGTTTATCCTGAACCGCCGCTCCGTTTGTTTTTTTATTTGAAGTCGGAACGTCTGCGGTTTGCGCTTTGACCGCCGAAATTTGTTCGCCGTTGCTCGGCTGCGCCGACGAATTCCCGTCGAGCAAGTCGCCGAAAAACGTCCGCCACGATTCGTCAACCAGATTCGGGTCTGATTGGTAACGATTCAATAAACCTTCGACATAAGAAGCGTTTGCGCCGAAATTTTCGGTGATGTATTCGGATAAATTCGTTGTTTTTTCGCTCACTTTGTTTTATACCTCTCGGATTTTGCAGGAATAAAAATAATTTTAGCGCAAAAAGACTTAAAACATAAGTGAGCAGTAGCAGTCGGCAGTAGCAGTCGGCAGTCGGCAGTCGCAGTGAGCAGTCTTAAATTTTAGGTTAGAAGTTTAATTTTCAAGTGGAAACTTTCACTTGAACACAAAAATCTTCTGCCTACTGCCGACAGCGGCTGCCGACTGCTACTGCTCACTATCTCGCAACGGATTTTTAATTTTCAGATTTATCTCGATTGGCACGACGCGCTTGAATTTCAGAAACGATTTTTTAAAGCGTCCGAAAACGAAAACTTTTCCCGTTACAGTCCATTCCTTCTGCGATTCCTTCAATTCCTTTGAAACGCCGCGCAAGGTTTGTTTCGCGCCGAGAAAAATTTTTATCGGTTTCGGCAAAATTGCCGGTTTATTTTTTTCAAGCTGGAAAGTTTCCCTGTATTCTTCCACGTCAACCGCTAAATCATTGACGCGAAAATCCTGAAAGGTTAAAAAATCGATTGTTCCGCTTTGTGCCGAAGAAACTATTTCCGCCGAAATTTCCAGCGTAATTCCGGCGAGCGAAACGTCTGTGATTTCAGGCTCGCCGATTTTTACGAGCGCCTGGGATTCATCTGCCGCGCCGTTTTTTTCAGTTTGATTTTTGACCGAAATTTTCGCTTCGTAGACTTTGTAACCGCGAATTTGTTTCGGTAAATCCTGCGCTTGGGCGAATGTGAAAGACAATAAAACAAGCAACAGGACGCGGATGAAGTAAATTTTACAGTTTAGATTGAACGATTTACGCTGATTTTTACTTTTAGAACTTACCGGCGAAAATCCGTGAAAAAAATTTCTTATTATTTGTGTTCTATTGTTCATCTTGCGGTAAAAAAATTTCAAACGTCGTGCCTTGCCCGTCGCGGCTTTTGACGTTTATTTTTCCGTTTGCCGCTTCGACCGCATTCTTTACCGCATCGAGTCCGATGCCGCGTCCCGATATTTCCGTCAATTCAGATGCGGTGGAAAATTCCGGTAAAAAAATTAGATCGAGCGTTTCTTGTTCGTCTAAAGATTGGTCGGCGGAAATCAAGTTTTTCTCGACGGCTTTTGCTCTTACCTTTTTTAAATCAATTCCGCGTCCGTTATCCGAAATCGATAATATCAAACTCTGTTTTTCATTCCGTAGATTGATTTCAACTTTTCCGACGCTTTCGACGGCGTGGTCAACCGCGTTGCGCGTTAAATGAATAAGAACGTCAAAAATCAGCTTGAGTTTTTGGGCTGAAAGTTCCGGCGTGTCGGTTAAAATTTCAAACTCGATTCGCTTGCCGAATTTTTCCGCGACTGTTTGTCCGTGTCTGACGACTTGCGATAGAACGCCTTGCAAATCATTTGAAAATGTTGTTTCAGAACTGTCAAAAATTATTCGAGCCGCATTGTTTTCAGCCGTTTTTTTTATCTCGGCGGTTGGCAGAAAACCGGCAAGAAAAATTTGAAAACCGATTTTCCCGCCGGCGTTGTATTTTGCGCTTGGAAGCGTGGCGATAATTTCGCACGAACGGCTCAAAACTTCCCGGAGTTCTTTAAATCCGGCAGCAAAATTTGCCGAATTAAAACCGACTTCCAAACCGTAGAGAGTTTTTCCGCCGTTCAAAGCCGAAGCGAGCGCGGCTTTTTCCTGACCTGAAAACTGAGCAGATATTTCAGACGGAATTTCCGGCAAAAGCGTTTCGGAGAAATTATTTTTTTCAGTCGAATCGGGAGCGATTGCATCGATTTTCTCGACGAACGAGGCGGGAATTTCAAAGCGTTTTTCCCGCAGGCATTTAATCAGCAATTCGATGCCTTCGAGGAAAGCATTTTTGACGTTTTCATTTGCAGAAATTTCTTCGCCTTTAGCCGAAAGAATGTTTTCGAGTTTGTGCGCTAAAAAGCCGGCGGAGGCGAAACCGAAGGTTTGCGAACTGCCTTTGAGCGTGTGCAGCGTGCGGAAAATTTCGCGTCTATCCGAATCGAAAAAAGCGTCTGAATTTTGTAAATCCTTTTTTAGACTTTTGAGCTTTTCGATTGATTCGGACGAAAAATAGCGGCGTAAATCTTCCATATCTTTTCGATGAGCGATTCAAAATCTCATTTCAATTAAACCACAGATAAACACAGATGAACACAGATTGTTATTTTTCCTGTCTGTGTTCATCCGTGTTTATCTGTGGATAAACAATATTTTAGGAAGTCGAGGCGTGAGTTTTTTCGCCCGGCGGTTCGGAATTTTTAGACGATTTCTTTTCTAAATCGTGTTTGATGGCGTCGAGAATTCCGTTGATGAATTGAGTGGCTTCAAAGGTCGAAAAACGTCGGGCGATTTCCAGCGCTTCGTTGATAACGACCGTGTGCGGCGTGTCGGAAAAGAGAAACTCATAAACCGCCAGACGCAAAACATTCCGGTCGACGATTGCCATTCGCTCGATGCGCCAATGTTCGGCGCGAGTGCGGATTGTCGTGTCAATCTTTTCAACCTCGCGCAGAGTTCCGACTGACAATAGATTGGCAAACTCGCGCGTTTCCTCGTCGAACGTCGGCTCGCCGAGTTCCGCCCAATAGTTGCGAGTCAAAACGTCGCCTGACGTTTTGGCAACGTCCGCTGCAAATAACATCTGCAAAGCGCATTCACGCGCCTTACGCCGTGTTCCCATAATACTTCTTGTTTAATTTTCAAACGACGTGCGGAAAAACCTTCTCTTTACTGCCGAGATTTTCACCGCCGTCCATTGTTTTGTATAAATTAACGAGTTCGACCGCCGACATCGCCGCTTCAAAACCTTTGTTTCCCGCCTTGACGCCCGCTCGATTGATTGCCTGTTCGAGCGTGTCCGCCGTAACGACGCCGAAAAGAACCGGAACGCCCGTCTGCATTGCCGCCTGCGAAACGCCTTTCGCCGCTTCGCCCGCGACATAATCGAAATGCGGAGTCTCGCCGCGAATCACCGTTCCGATGCAAATCAGCGCGTCAAATCGCCCGCTTTGGGCGACCTTCATCGCCGTCAGAGGCAATTCGAGCGAACCCGGAACTTTGAAAATCTCCACCATATTTTCATCCGCGCCGAGTCTTTCCAACGCGTCGAGAGCGCCTTCGGTCAGTTTGGATGTCAAAAAATCATTCCAACGCGCGACGACAATCGCAAAGCGAAATCCGGCGGCGGAAAGTTTTCCCTGATGAATTTTTGGCTGCAAAATTTTCTCCTTCTAACAATTCTAACAAGCAAAAATGCCCTTTTCAGTATAGACGCGATGAAACAACGTTGACAAGCGAAAAATGTAAGTAAAAAGTAAGTAGTCAGCAGCAGGAAGCAAGAAGCAAGCGTCTGAATTGCCGAGTCTGAAATAATGTTTGTCGTTAATCTTCATCCTCTTCATCCGGATTATAAATTTCATAACCGTAGCTGTCGTCGTAATAATAACTTTTTTCCTGTTGGTCTGCGCCCCAGGTGTCTTTCACATTATTTTCCTGCCGTTCGGCGACTTGCCTTTTCGCGGCGTTTTCTAAATCTTTGTCTCGTTTCGTCTTTTCGGGCATAATTCATTTATAATCGCTTGAAACCTTTTGAGGCAAATCATTTGAGAAAAACAATGAACACCAAAAAATATCTTTTTACATTCGGCTTGCTCGCGTCTTCGATTGTTTCGACGTATTTCGTGACGGTTTCCACGACCGCGCAAAAAGCGACCGCCGAGCAAATGAAGCAAATTACCGCTGACAATGAATATCAAGCGGGCGCGATTTTGTTTATGCAGAAAGCGGGCGAATATCGCGCTCTGACTTATCAGGCGTTTAATCTGGCGCGGATGCAACTGGACGCGGATTTTGAGAAGAAGAATTTAAAGCGATTGCCGAAAACCGAGCGGAAAAGGGCGCGTGCCGTCGTGGTCGACGTTGATGAAACGGTTTTAGATAATTCGCCGCACCAGGCGTTTCTGGTTACCAATCGCCTGCCTTTTTCGGGAGACGTTTGGACGCAGTGGATAAATCAGCGAAAGGCGAAGGCGATTCCCGGCGCGGCTGAATTTTTAACTTATGCGAGCGGTAAAGGCGTAAAGGTTTTCTATGTTACCAACCGCGACGAAATTCACCGGCAGGGAACGATTGACAATCTCAAACAAACCGGCTTTCCCGACGCTTCGGATGAAACCGTGCTGGTTCGCGTGGCGGGCGAGTCAAGCAAAGAAGCCAGACGGCAAAAGATTCTTGAAAAATATCGCATCGTTTTATTGATTGGCGATAATTTGAATGATTTGGCGAAACAGTTCGAGCAAAAATCAATTGCCGACCGATTTGCTGAAGTTGATAAAACGCGCGAGATGTTCGGGAAGAAATTTATTGTTTTGCCGAACGCGATGTATGGCGATTGGGAAAGCGCGATTTATAATTACGGGCGCGGCATTTCCGACGCCGAAAAGAAAAAGATTCGCGCCGCCGCCTTGCAGAATTTTTAGACGGTGGAAATTATTACCCGTTTCGCTTCGCGTTAAGCGCGAATAAACACAAATTTGAATTTCTTTGAAAAGCATCTAAAATAGGAAAGATTTAGCCACAGAGAACACAGAGTTCACAGAGAGAAATAAAACGCGACAATTTTAATTCGCGCTGTTCGTGTAATTGGCGAGAAAAAAATCTCTGTGAACTCTGTGTTCTCTGTGGCAAAAAATTATGAGAATTTTAATTACCGGCGGCGCCGGTTTTATCGGCTCGCATCTTTGCGAGCGACTTCTTAATGAAGGCAATGACGTTATCTGTCTCGATAATTTTTTTACCGGCACGCGCCAAAACGTTTTGCATCTGCTCGATAATCACCGTTTTGAACTCATTCGACACGACGTTACAGAACCAATTTTGCTCGAAGTCGACCAGATTTATAATATGGCGTGTCCGGCGTCGCCCGTGCATTATCAATATAATCCGGTCAAAACCGTGAAAACCAGCGTGATGGGCGCGATAAATATGCTTGGGATGGCAAAACGCGTCGGAGCGCGGATTTTGCAGGCTTCGACATCGGAAGTCTATGGCGACCCGCTCGTTCATCCGCAAACCGAAGATTACTGGGGAAACGTCAACTGCATCGGCACGCGCTCGTGTTATGACGAAGGCAAGCGCGTCGCGGAAACTTTGTTTATGGATTATTACCGACAGAATAAAGTCGACACGCGGATTGTCCGAATTTTCAACACTTACGGTCCGAAAATGATGGAACACGACGGGCGCGTAGTTTCAAATTTTATTGTTCAGGCTTTGCGCGGCGAAGAGTTAACGATTTACGGCACGGGCGAGCAGACGCGCTCTTTTTGTTATGTCGACGATTTGGTCGAAGGCTTGATTCGCTTGATGAACACCGAAGACGAAACGATTCATTCGCCGGTCAACATCGGCAATCCGGGCGAATTTACGATGAATGAACTGGCGCAGGAAGTTTCCAAAGCAATCGGCAAGGACGTAAAAATTAAATATTTGCCGTTGCCGCAGGACGACCCGAAACAGCGTCAGCCGAATATCGAACGCGCCCAAAAACTTTTCAACTGGTCGCCGACCATTCCGCTCGCCGAAGGTTTGCAGAAGACGGTTAAATATTTTGCGGAAAGGATTGAAAAACAAGAAAATGTTTTATCTACGAAAATATAGGGGAAATTATGAGCATTGAAGGTAGAGTCGAAAAAATTGAAGACGCGATTGGAATTATGAAGGATTTGCTTGTAAGCCACAATGAAAGGCTTGAAGATTATTTCAATGCATTGAATCGTGAACGGCAAGAGCGCGAAGAATCCCGTAAGGATTTTGACTTTAAGCTAAATGCTTTGATTGACGCGCAAATACGTAATCAGGACCAAATCAGTGAACTCAAAGAAGTATCAAAATCAATTTTGAAAAGAGTGAAAAAATTAGAAAACCAGTAAGAAAAGTCATTTATGAAAATTTTAATCACGGGCGGCGCGGGCTTTGTCGGCTCGCATTTAGCGGACAAACTTTTTGGCGAAGGACACGAAATCACGGTCATTGACGACCTTTCGACGGGACGTTATTCAAACGTCGCGCATCTGGAAAATCAAAAAAACTTTCGCCTGATTATCGACACGGTTTTAAATGCGAGTTTGATGGAAGAACTCGTTCGGGAAACCGACCGCGTGTTTCATATGGCAAGCGCGGTCGGCGTCAAATTGATTATGGAGCATCCGGTCAAAACGATTGAAACGATTTTTCGCGGAACCGATATTGTGCTGGCTTTTTGCTCGCGTTACCGCAAGCGCGTTCTGATTCCTTCGACCAGCGAAGTCTATGGCAAAGGCGCGTCCGTTCCTTTTCGTGAAGGAGATGACCTGCTGACCGGCTCGACCGACAAACATCGCTGGGCTTATGCCTGCGCTAAAACTCTGGACGAATTTCTCGCGCTCGCGCATTGGAAGGAAACCAGATTGCCGGTCGCGGTTGTCAGGCTTTTCAACACGGTCGGACCGCGCCAGACCGGACAATACGGAATGGTCGTGCCGAATTTTGTCAAATCAGCCGTCCGCAACGAACCGCTCACCGTTCACGGCGACGGCTCGCAATCGCGCTGTTTCGGTCACGTTTTTGATGTCGTCGAAGGTTTAACGAAAATAATCGAAACGCCTGAATGTTTCGGACAAGTCGTCAATCTCGGAAACTCCGAAGAAGTTACGATCAAAGGCTTGGCGGAAAAAGCCATCGAGATGACCGGAAGCCGCAGTGAAATTCGATACATTCCGTATGAAGAAGCCTACGGCGAAGGCTTTGAAGATATGCAGCGGCGCGTTCCGTCACTTGAAAAAGCAAAGCGTTTAATCGGCTATCAGCCAACCCGAACGCTCGAAACCATCATCAATGACGTAGCGGAGCAATTTCGTGAAGAATTGAAATCGGAGACCGCGAATGCTTAATTTTTAAGCCACGAATTACGCGAATAACACGAATTATTCTTTAAATACTTATTCGTGTAATTCGCGGCTAATTTTTTTGCAGAAACTTTCAGGAATATGAATTTTTTCAAAAAATCAATTTTATTCGTCGTTGTTTTCGCCTTTGCAAGCGTCATCGCTTTTGCACAAGACACAGGCGGAATAAGAGGAAAAGTTCGCACGACCGATGGCGACGGCATCTCCGGCGCGACGGTAACTGCCCGACAAAACGGAGAAGACGTAAAATCCGTTACATCCGACGGCAAAGGCAAGTTTGTTTTAGAAAATCTTAAAGAAGGAATTTATAATGTCGTCTTCACCAAAAACGGTTTCAGTTCCGGCTTGAAATACGATGTCGAAATAAAAAAAGGTAAGGTCAACGATTTAGGCGACCGTCTTATTTTAACCGTCGACCAAGGCACGCAGGTTATTATCAAGGGAAGCGTCTTTGACGAAGGCGGCAGAAGCGTTCCCGGCGCAGAAGTGAAAATCGAGCGCGTCTCGGCAAACGGTTTAGTCCAAAAAATTGGAAGCATTTATACGAGCATCAGCGGCGAGTTCACCTTTCGACAGCCTGAAGGCGCGGCAAAATTTCGAGTAACGGCTTCGACAAAAAGCGCGTCGGCAAGCAAGGAAGTCGAAGTCAGCAGCGCGGCGATTTACCGATTGGCAATAACCTTAAAACTGAGAAGTGATAACTGATAGCTGATAATTATGAATTTGCTTTTACTTATCAGTTATCAGTTATCACTTTTCACTTAATTGACCGTTTCAGAAATTTCTTCCGTCTGCATTCTCCCGACAGTTCCCGCATCGGTTACAATTAATGGAAGTTCTTCGAGCAGAACAGTATTTGCCAGAGTTTGTATCCAATAAGTTCCCGCCGTCTGAAAAACGACATTGACAAAAAAGCTGACGTTATCGCTGAAACCGCCTTGCGCGAGTTCGATGTGAGTCGGCTGCGATGTAACGATTGTCGTGTGTTTGTCGGGCGAAATGATTCGCACTTCGGTCTGGTGAACGCCTTCGCCGCGCCAATGATTGACGACGGCAAACTTTATTAAAGAAACCGGCAGTTTTTCGACCATTATATTTTGAAAAACGCCCATCATCGATATTTTATTGCCCATCTCGAGGCGCACGTCGTCGCACAAAAGCGTGTAGATAAGTTGTAAATTTTTGTCTCCCATTTTATTAAAAGAATAGACCGCGGCTGAACACCGATTCGACGAACGAGCGCGGATTATTCTTTTAGAATGCTAACTCTACGAAACGGAATATAAATCGTTTGAGATTATTAAGATTGTCTTAAAATTTTAATAACTCAAATCAATCGGTATTACGTTTCTTTCGGAATTATCTGCGAAATCCGCCGAGTTTGCGCTCAGCCGCGTCCTATTCTTTGTATCTCATTAAACTACCAATACGAAATAATTTTCATATTTCTTCTTATGCCGCGCCGTTTTTCTTAAACCAACTCTGCAATTTTGCCCAGGCGTCTTCGGAAGATTCCTTGTTGTAGCTCTCCCGATAATCAGCGTGAAAGCCATGTTTAGCATTAGGAAAAACGAAGATTTCCGATTTTGACTTTCCCTTTTTGAGTTCGTCCTCCATTCGCTGAACCGTATCGAGCGGAATTCCCGTGTCGAGTCCGCCGTAAAAACCGATGACCGGAACTTTCAAATCTTTGGCAATGTCAATCGGCATCGTCGGATGAAGGGCGTCCGGCGGAGTATTAGGACGATTAACGAGTTGTCCATACCACGCCGCGCCCGCATCCACTTTAGGATTATGCGCCGCATACAGCCAAACAATTCTTCCGCCCCAGCAAAAACCCGTAATCGAAAGTTTTTTCGTGTCGCCTTTGTTTTTTCCAGCGTAACCAACCGTCGCGTCGAGGTCGGACATCACTTGCGTGTCGGGAACTTTTGATACGACTTTTTCCACAATATCTCGAACCTCCTTTATCTGCGAAACATCGCCCTGTCTGGCGTAGAGCGACGGGGCGATTGCCATATAACCTGATTTCGCAAATCGTCGGCAGATGTCTTGAATCCATTCGTGAACGCCGAAAATTTCGTGAACGACCAGGACGACGGGAAATGTTTTATTTTTTGCGTCGGGCATCGCGCGATACGCGGGAATTTCACCGTCGGCAGCCGGAATCTTTACTTCGCCCGCGATTAAACCGTTCGCGTCGGTTACAATCCGCGTTTGCGCGTGAATCGGTTCGACGGCGAGCGCGAAAGTTCCCGCTAAAATTGAAGTTACAAAAAACTCGCGCCGGTCAAAAAATGGCGCTGACGCTTCTAAGCCGGTTATGTCTTCCTTCATATTTTTTCTCAGTTTTCTTCGATACTAAAATTTTGGCTTTTAATTTCCGGTTGGTCAAGAGTATAATCAGAAAAATCAAAGGATAAGGGATAAAGGATGACGGATAAAGAATAATAGAACAAACAACGATTAGTCTTGTTTCAAATTTACCCTTTATCCCTTATCCTTTATCCTTCGCATATTATGATGTGGTATGTCTTAATTGGTCTTTCGTTGTCGCTGGCGGGCGTCGCCGGTTTGCAGTTTTTCTATTTGACCTATCTCGAACGACTTGACCGGGAACATAAAAAGCGTATCCGCGAACTCGAACGACACACTAAATATCTGTCCGGCAAACTTTACGACGCGGAAAATAAAGTAGCCGAACAAAAGAATTTGCTCGAAAATTTTTTTGACGAATTTGAAGATGAAGACGAAGTTTGGGCGGATGTGATTGAAGATAGATAAATTGCGCCGGTTTTTTCCGGCAATAAAATTGTTACCGCTTAAACTCAATGATTGTCGCGCCCCAACTGCCTAAAAATTCCTGCGCGTTTTTGAACGATTTAACAAATTCCGTATTCTCCAAAACTTTTCTGACCGTTTCTCGCTGAACCCCGATTCCTTTGCCGTGAATAATTTTCACCACGCGAAAGCCTTTTTTGTGGGCTTCCGTCAAATACGTTTCGACGACGCTTTTGACATCGCGCGGCGCAAAAGCGTGAAGGTCGAGCGAATCGGTTATTTCCATTTCAAATGGTTCGGGAAAAGGATTAAACAAATCAATGTCTTCGGCTTCGCTCATAATTCAGAAATCAGAAATCAGAAATCAGTATGTAGATTCCAATTTTTAATTCTTAATTTTTAATTCTTAATTAACAATCACTTTTCGTCTTTTTGCTTATCGATTCCCGAAGGTTCGATAACCTTCAAATGACCGGCTGAATCCTTCGAGGTAACGAAACGTTTATCCTCCAATTGTCCGGCGGTGTTGCGAAGCTGGACGGTAAAAATTTTGCCGTCGCCCGCGCCTTCGACTCTGAGCGGAAGCAGTCCCCAAACATTTCCGCTCCGGTAGCTCGTGTAATGTTCCTCGTGATATTTGTCGTAGCCAAGCACGATGATACCGTCAAAATCCGGCTCGACGCCGCCTTTGGCTTTGACGACGTTGCTGCGCGAAAGAATCACCCAGCTTCCCGGTTTTGAAACTTTTATGCCCGTGTCTTTGGCTGAATTCTTATCGCTCGCGTCGCTGTTATCGAGTCTCTGCCAGGCGACGAATTTTTTCGTGTTGTTTTGATAAAAAACTATATCGCTCGGAACTTGCAGCTCGACCTGCCTGCCGAAAAGCCAGCCGCCGGGCGCGGGCGAAACCGACGGGTCGAGGCGGATTTTATACCAGACATCGTATGTATCTTCCATTTTATCCGGCTCGTTAGCTTCTTTTGCCGCTTCGATTTCGGCATTTCTCGTTTTGCCCTTCGATTGTTTCTGTTCGCCTTTGGATGTGTCGTCAACGTCGGGCGCGTCCTGCGCTTTCGGGACAAATTGCCAGGCAACGATGTCGAAATAGGCGCCGTTTTCGAGCTTAAATAATATATTGTCTTCCTTTTGTTCGGGCGAAAGCCGCAGATTTGAAGCGGCGCGAAGCTGTCCGCTCGCCTGTGCCGGCGCGTCTCTGTTTTCGGCGGCAAGTTTTTTCGATTTTTCCAGCACTTCGACGGTTATGACGTTTTGCGCTTCAATCCAGCCCTCGGTGCTGTCCTCGTCGTGCGCGCGAACTCGATACCAATGCACTTTTTCAGCCTCGACTTCTTCCAAAATGTCTAATACCGCGCCGCGTTTGACTTCCAAAAGGTCGGATGCGACAACAGCGTAGGAACTGCGAACCTGCGCCGTATTTACAATCACCGTTCCGGTTTCGTTCAGTCCGGCTAAACCCGTAACGTTTTCGACCGCGCTGCTAAACATTCCGCAGCCCGCGAATGTGAAAGCGGTGAATAAAACCGCCGTTAAATAATAAAATCTTCTCGTTTTCATTTTGTCTATTGCACGATTTTGCGCCAGTTATTATAACCCAACTTGTCTAACAAATCCTTTTGGCGACCGCTCAGTTTAGCTTTTACCGCAAGTTTTGTAAAAGAATTTGTTTCCGCCGCTTCGATGCCCGCGCTTTCCAAATCCGCCTGCCAATCAATTTTTGCCGCGCTTTTAATATATTTTTCCGTGATTAAATCGAGTTCCCTGTAATTTCTCAAAATGCTCAAAATCGCCGCGTTGCCGTCCTGCGGTTTATTCGGAACGTGATGTAAATTGTAAATTTCTCGAAAAACGTCTGATATTGAATGTTTCCCTTTGCTTGCCCGAAGCAGCGCGACGTCGCACAAAAACGCGGCTATCATTCCGCGCGAATAAACCTGTGGATTTGCGCCGTTCCAACGATTTTTTGACGCTTCGATTAAAGAAACCTTTTGCGTTTGCAGATTATCGATGTTGTAGGCTTCGGAAAGCGTGGCGAGAAAATCTTCAAAGCGAATTTGATTGGTCTGCAAACCCGTTTTCAAGGATTGATAGACGGTAAAACCTTCGTAAAACCAATCGTAATTTCCCGTCAAAGCCAGATTATTCGGAATCCAGAGATGAAAAATCTCGTGCCGTAATTGTTCGTGAAGTCGTTGCAGCGAAAGAGTTTTAAAAGGCATATCGCTCGAAAGAATCGTTAAACTAACGCCGCGCGTTTCAGCTTCCCAACGTCCGAATTTTGTTTGTTTCGGAAAATGAACAAGAGCGATTTGCGCTTTTTCAGTCGGAGTTTCGCCGAATAATTTTCGATATTCTCCAAAAATATCGCCAGCCATTTTGACTGCTTCGTCGTCGGAAAAATTCCAATCGCCCGCAACGGCAAAATTCAAAAAAGTTTTATCAATTGAAATTTTCTTTTCGCGCCAATTTTTGCCGACCAGAAAAATTGATTTTTGAACGTTCGAGACAAAAAAGCTGGTTTCGTCCAGACGCTTTTCGCTGCTGATTATTTTCCAATCTTCCGGCAGCTCGAATTTTATTTTTGCCGAAATCGGCTGATTGTTTTCGGCTCTAAACTGCGGCAGCAAATCGCCGAGCATCAAAATTCCCAGTTCGTCCGAAACCCAGGAAACGTGCGCCATTGCCGCCGCATTCGGAAAAGGACTCAAATTTATTCGATAATTCCAGGCGCTTGCCTCGGTTTCGGCTAAATATTCCCCGTCGATAAACTTTTTGAAAACAATCGCGCCGCCGTTTTTATCTATTAGATTTAACTCTGAAACTCGCGCCCCGAGATTTTCCGCGCCTGCCGGAGAATCGGTGAACGACCAATTTTTTGCGGATTGAAGAAAATTCGTTTTCAAAAATTTGCCTTCGACGCTCGCTGCCACCGGCAAAGATTTAATTTTTATGTTCGCTTCGATTTGCTGCGCCGAAGACGCACAAACCAAAAACAAAATTTCCAGGAAGATTGCCGCAGACAGTAAAAACTTTTTTTCGGTTGTTGACATTGAAACAAAGGCGGAACTAAAATGTTTTTTCACCCGTAACCGTTTCAGGCTCTCTTTTTAGAATAGGAAATTTATGAGTCTTATCAAAATCATCATTTATACATTAGCATTTTTGCTGAGTCTTCTGTTTCTCGGACGTTTCTTCTTCTAAGTCGATGGCTTGGCGCAAATCTCTTTTAGGTTTTTTTTCACGCAAGCGCAAGAATTTTTCCGCCTTGCCAAACAATTTTATAATCCGAAAGCGGTCGATTCAGACCGCTATTTTATTTTTTAAAGCTAAATTTTATGAGTGAATCGAGGAAAATCAAACGCGCTTTAATCAGCGTTTCGGACAAAACGGGAATTATTGAATTCGCAAAATCGCTGGCGGATTTCGGCGTTGAAATCATTTCGACGGGCGGAACAGCCAAAACTTTGCGCGATGCGGGTTTAACGGTAACGGAAGTTTCTGAAGTTACCGGATTTCCCGAAATGATGGACGGGCGCGTGAAAACTCTGCATCCGAAAATTCACGGCGCGTTTCTGGCTTTGAGAGACAATCAAGAACATCTCGCGGCGATGAAAACGCACTCTATCGAGCCGATTGATTTGCTCGTCGTCAATCTTTACCCGTTCGAGCAAACCGTCGAAAACGAAGACGTTTCGCTCGCCGGAGCGGTCGAGCAAATCGACATCGGCGGTCCGGCGATGATTCGTTCCGCGTCAAAAAACTGGCGCGACGTCGCCGTCGTTACCGACCCGAAACTTTACGAATATATTTTAAATGAAATGAAAGACTCGGACGGCGCGCTTTCCTTAAAAACTCGCCAGCGACTTGCAGTTCTGGCTTACACGCGCACGGCAAGCTACGATTTGGCGATTTCGAGTTATCTGGCAAGACAGCTTTCCGGTGAAGATTTAAACTTTTTAGAACCTTTTAATCCGTTGGGAAATTTGACGTTTATCGAAACCGATTCTCAAGAAACCGAAAATGATTCGGAACTCGAAGATTATGTCTCGATCGAACTCGCCAAAGTTTCCGACCTTCGTTACGGCGAAAATCCGCACCAGCGAGCCGCGCTTTATGAAGCAAACGAAAGCGGCGGGATTGCCCGCGCCGAACAGCTTCACGGCAAGGAAATGTCGTTTAATAATTATGTCGACGCGGAAGCCGCCTGGAATTTGGTCTGTGAATTTGACGAACTCGCCTGCGCGATTATCAAACACACGAATCCGTCGGGCGTCGGCGTCGGCTCAAGCAATGAAGAAGCATATCGCCGCGCTCTGGCGACCGACCCGATTTCGGCTTTCGGCGGAATCGTCGCGTTTAATAATTCGGTCGACGCAAAAGCTGCCGAATCGGTCAACGAGATTTTTACCGAAGTCGTGCTTGCGCCGGATTTTGATGCGGAAGCGTTGGAAATTTTCAAAAAGAAGAAAAATCTGCGCGTTTTACGAGTTGGAAAAAACGAAGGCGAAAATTCGCTCGAATACAAACAAATTTCCGGCGGATTTTTAGTTCAAAATCGTGATGATTTAATTATTACAGCGAAGGATTTAAAAGTCGTTTCGGAAAAACAACCGACGAAAGCGGAAATTCGCACACTGCTTTTTGCGTGGAAAGTCTGCAAGCACGTCAAATCGAACGCGATTGTTTTCGCCAATGAAAATCAAACCGTCGGCGTCGGCGCGGGACAGATGAACCGCGTCGATTCGGTCAGAATCGCCGCGATGCGTGCCGAAAAAACCGGACTCGATTTAAAGAACACGGTTCTCGCGTCCGACGCATTATTTCCTTTTCGAGATAATGTCGACGAAGCCGCCAAATTCGGAATCGCGGCAATAATCCAGCCCGGCGGTTCGGTCAAAGACGAGGAAGTCATTCAAGCCGCCAATGAACACGGGCTGGCAATGGTTTTCACCGGCGCGAGACATTTTAAACACTAGACACAAATTGCTAAACTACGGACACAACGGTAAATTAGTTGTTTTAATTTACAAAGATTCGTTATGAATGAATGGTTGCGAGACAACCTCGTCTGTCCGAGAGACAAGCAAAAATTGCAAACCGACGGACAAAATTTGATTTGTCTGCAAAATCACGTCTATCCGGTAATTGACGATATACCGATAATGCTGTTGGACGAAACGAATCCGACTCACGGTTATATCACGACAACACTTGAAAAAGTCGCTGAAATTCATCTCTCCGAACAAACCGGAAATGAAGAATCGACGGATTTTGAAAACCGGAACGAAGTTGACCCGTTTGTGCAGAGCGAGATTGTGCATACTTGCGGAAATCTGTATGTTTCTTTGATAAATAATTTAAATCGGTATCCGATTCCTGAGCTGAGGCTTCCCGACGGCTCAGGTAAAAGACTGCTCGATGTCGGTTGTAATTGGGGGCGCTGGACGATTGCCGCGGCGCAAAACGGCTACCAACCGGTTGGAATCGACCCGAGTCTCGACGCGGTTTTAGCCGCCCGAAGAGTTTCACGACAGCTTGGCGCGGCGGCTGATTTTGTGGTCGGCGATTCCAGAAATTTGCCATTTGCTTCCGGCTGTTTCGATGTCGGATTTTCCTATTCCGTGTTTCAACATTTTAGTAAAGAGGATGCCAAAATATCTCTGAATGAAATTGCGCGTGTTTTGAAAAAAGGCGGCAAAAGCCTTGTCCAAATGCCGAATAAATACGGCGTGCGCTCTTTTTATAATCAATTGCGGCGCGGTTTTAGCAAACCGGAGGGTTTTGACGTGAGATACTGGACGCCGACAGAACTGATGAAAACCTTTACGCAGAAATTCGGCAAAACTGAAATATCCGTGGATTGTTATTTCGGATTGAATGTCCAGAAAAAAGACGTTGATTTATTTCCGGCACGATATAAAGCGGTCGTCTATTCATCCGAAATTTTAAGGTCGTGGAGTCGAAAATTGCCGTTTATGACAAACGTTGCCGACAGCATTTATTTAGAATCCATCAAGCGTTAATCGCCGGAAAAGCAATTTTATAAACATTAAATAATGAGCGTTATTTTAGGAATCAACACATTTCACGCGGGTTCGTCTGCCGCGCTCGTCGTCGAAGGTCAGCCGATTGTCGCGCTCGCCGAAGAAAGATTAAACCGCGTCAAGTATTACGCCGGATTTCCCAAACTCTCGATTTCGAGATGTCTGGAAATTGCCGGTTTGACTTTTGCGGATGTTGACGCGGTTGCCGTCGGGCGCGATTCTTCCGCGAATTTGCACAAAAAATTAGAATTCGCGCTGCGGCATCCGACGAAACTTTTGAATTTTGCGCGGATGCGCGGTAAAAGCAAGACATTTGACGATTTGAAAACTCTCATCGTTGCGGAATGCGACGTTGACCGAAAAAAATTAAAATTTAAAACCTTTAACGTCGAGCATCATTTGGCACACACGGCAAGCGCGTATTTCGCCTCCGAATGGGAACACAGCGCGGGCATCACCGTTGACGGCTCGGGCGATTTCGTTTCGTGTCTGCTTTCTGAATGCGAAGGCGCGGAAATTCGCCCGCTGCACAGAATTTTTGTTCCGCATTCGCTCGGCACGCTCTACACCGCAGTCTGCCAATTTATCGGTTATCCGAAATACGGCGACGAAGGCAAAGTGATGGGACTCGCGCCGCTCGGAACCGACGTTTATCGAGATTTTTTCGAGCGAATGTTAAAACCGACCAAAAACGGTTTTGAATTAAATCCCGAATTTTTTCTGCCGTTCGGCGCAAATCAGGGAATGGAAATCAACGACGCGGGCGAAATGGTCGTTCATCGTCTTTACTCTGATTTGTTTATAAAAGAATTGGGAGAACCGCGCGAAAAACACGGCGTAATCACAAAACGCGACGAAAACATTGCTTTCGGTTTGCAGCGAATTTTTGAAAAATACTATATGCACACGCTCAATCTGCTGCACGAAAAAGTTCCGACGACAAAAATTTCGATGGCGGGCGGATGCGCTCTGAACAGCGTGGCGAACGGCAAAATGCTGCTTGAAACGCCGTTCCGCGAAACCTGCATTCAACCGGCGGCGGGCGACGACGGACTCGCGCTCGGCGCGGCTTTATATGTCAGTAATTCAATCTTAAAAGAAGGCAAGCGCTGGACGATGAAGCATTCGTATCTCGGCGACGAATATTCCGATTCGGTCGTCAAAATCGAACTCGACAAATATAAAATTTCCTACAAAAAACTCGAACGCGAAGAATTGATTGACCAAACGACTGATGAAATTAAAAACGGAAACGTCGTCGGCTGGTTTCAAGGCAGGATGGAATGGGGACCGCGCGCGCTCGGCAATCGCTCGATTTTAGCGCATCCCGGATTTCCCGATATGAAGGAAATTTTGAATGCCAGAATCAAGCACCGCGAACCGTTTCGCCCGTTCGCGCCATCGGTTCTGGTTGAAAAACAGTCGGAAATTTTCGAGCAGGATTATCCGTCGCCGTTTATGCTTCACGTCTATAAAATCAAACCTGAATGGCGCGAGCGGCTTTCGGCAGTCAACCACGTTGACGACACCGGCAGATTGCAAACCGTTGCCCGCGATGAAAATCCGCTTTATTACGATTTGATAAAAAACTTTGAATCTAAAACCGGCGTTCCGGTAATTTTGAACACGAGCTTTAACGAAAACGAGCCGATTGTTTGCGAGCCGTTCCAGGCAATTGAATGTTTTTTGCGAACCAAAATGGACGTTTTAGTTATTGGTTCTTTCTTTTGCAAAAAAGCGGCAAGCAAATAAATTCTTACGGAGAAATTTTAATGAAATGGACGGTCGAAAATGTTCCCGAACTCAAAGGCTACGCAGTCGAATCGGCTGAACCGGACAATTTTTATCTTTCGCGCCGCAATAAACTGTTTCATTCAAAAAATCTCAAGCCGCCTTTCAAACAGATTGTCCAAATTGATGCTCCTTTCTGGAAAAATCTAACGAGCAATTTCCGGCTCGCGCAGAGAGTTTTGCGTTTTATGATGACAAACGTCATTCCGCTTGCCAACGGCGACTTGTTTGTTACATTCGATAAAACAGTCGGAATCGTTCGAGACGGCAGATTTCAGACATTAAAAAATCTCGCCAGACCGTGCCGCGTTTTACGTTCGGCTTGCGCGATTGACGGAAACGGCGACATTTTTTTCGGCGAATACATCGCCAACACCGAACGCGGCGCAATGCGAATTTACAAATACGCGACCGGCGCGGATTCGCTCGAAACTGCTTACACATTCCCGCCAAACACGATTCGTCATATTCACGGACTTTATTTCGATAAATTTACCGATTCGATTTTTTGTCTGACGGGCGACGACGAAAAGGAATGTCAAATTTTACGCTCGTTCGACAATTTCAAAACAATGGAAATCGTCGGGCAAGGCGACGAAACCTGGCGCGCGGTCAGCGTTCTTTTTGACGAAAATTCATTTTTTTACGGAATGGACGCAGAATATCGCGCGAATCATATTTACAAAATCAACCGCGAAACTCTGGAAAGAAAATCGCTCGGCGAAGTCAGCGGAACGGTATTTTATTCCAAACAAATCGGTGCGGATTTATTTTTTACAACGACGGCGGAAAACGCGCCGAGCCAGACGGAAAACGTCGCTACACTCTGGCACGTCGATGAAAACGAAAAACTCGAAAACTTAAAAACATTTAAAAAAGACAAATGGCATCCGACGCTTTTTATGTTCGGCACGATTCATTTTCCTTATTTTAACAATTTGGAAAACGAACTCTATTTTCAGGTTGTCGGCGTCGAGGAAGACAATCAAACTTTTCGAGTCAGACGCGAATAAAAATTTCGGCTGTCAAAAAACTATTTGACTTTTTTATTTGATTAGAGTAAAACTTAGGTCATTAAGATTTTGTTGGAACGCTCGGACGGTTTTCTTAAGTAAGAAATCCTGTCCTTTTTGTTTTTCAGCGGAAGATTTTTTCTTTAACGAAGGTTTTCAACTGCAAATCGTTTCCGTCGGTTGAAACGGAAATCGTGCCGTTCTCGCCCGTCGTCAAAACTATCGCGCCCGCATTTTTCCATCTTTTCACAACTTCCGGCTTCGGATGTCCGAACGGCGACCTCTTGCCGACGGAAATAATCGCCAATTTTGCTTTTGAAGCATCGACAAAATACTGCGTCGAAGAAGTCAAGCTGCCGTGATGCGCAACTTTGATAACGTCTGTTTGAACGAATTCCGGCGCATTCAACAAATTATTTTCCGCTTCTTTTTTAATATCGCCGGTTAATAAAAACTTTCTCGCGCCGTAAATAATTCTTAAAACGAGCGAATGATTGTTGTCGGAAACCGCTTCCGTATTTGCATCCTTTTCGGGAAAAAGCACTTCGACTCGTGCGTCGCCGAACGCCAAAACGTCGCCGCGCGAGACAGTCAGCGATTCGATTCCGCGCTTTTGTAAAATCGAATAAAGTCCGGCAAACTCGGAATTTTTCAAAGGCGTTCGACCGAAAATCGCCGTCCGCACTCGAAAGTTTTTTGCTACGTCCGAAAGCCCCTGAATATGATCGGCATCGGCGTGCGTCGCTAAGATGTAATCAACTTGCGAGTAACCTTTTTCCCATAAAAAATTTGAAACGACCATCTCACCGATGGTTTGCGTGTCCGGCTCGAAAATTTCAGGCTCGTCTTCATATTCATTTTGGACAAAAGTTTTGTCGGAACTTCTTTTTCCGCCGCCATCAACCAGCAAGGTTTCTCCGTTCGGAAATGTAACTAACGCCGAATCTCCTTGTCCGACATCGAGAAAATCTACGTGCAATCTTCCGTCCGCTTTCGGCGCGCTAAACGGATGAAAAACGATGAGCGTCAATAGCAGCAGAAAGGAAGACATTGCGACACGGCGAATCAGCGACGCTGAGAACAGTTTCGACTTTAGACTTCCGACCTTGGGCTTTGGACTCAAAGCAAACGGTTTCCAATGATTCAAAAGAACTGTCAAAACGAGCGGCGGCAGAAAATATAACCAATAAACCGCTCGCGTCGCGCCTGAATAGACAGGCAATCTGACCGAAGCCCAACCGTTATCAGTCAAAAGATTTGGAATTGAAAGAAGAAGCCGATTCAAAATTTCCGTTAGTTTGATAAACGGCAAAGCTAAAACATCGCTGATTTGCGCGATAAAAACAGTAAATATCGCCGCGAAACTTTCAAGCGCGATAATAATTCCAACCCAAATATTGAGTAGAACCCCAAACAGGGAAACGCGATGAAAATAAATTATCGTTAAAGGCAAAAGCCACGCTTGTGCGACGAAGGAAACCAAGACCGCTTCAAATAAATATCGCGCGACGCCTTGCAAATTCCTTTCTTTATGCCACTTCAAATAAGGCGATTTGAAAATATTTGCCGTCCAGACGTTGCGTTTAATTTCCTGCTGCCAAACCGCTTCGCGCCAGTAAATCATTTCGCAAAAACTTTTCAGCCCGTCAGAAACTCGCGGCGGAAAAGGAGTTTCGGCTGACGGCGACCAACTGCCAATTGCCCGCAATTTTTCAACCAATGGAAACGCCATTGCGACGATTGAACCGACGCTCGCAAACGTCAGTTGGAAAGACGACGTAAAAATGTCGCCCGGTCGCCAAACGAGCAAAATCAAAGCGCACGCGCCGAATGCGTTAAGCAGAGTTCCGCGGCGGTAAATCACTTGCGAAAAAAGCAGAATCGTGAACATTATCGTGGCGCGAACGACCGGAACGTCCGCTCCGACGGCTAATGAATAAGCCCACAGAAACGAACTTGCGATAATAAATTGCCACAATCTTTTATCGGTAAAAAATCGGAGGAAAAGCAGCGTCAAGCCGCCGATAAACGTGATATGCAAACCGGAAATAACAAGAACGTGAAATGTTCCGCCTTCGCGGAAAACTTCCGCCGTCGGTTTATCCAAAAAGTAGCGATTGCCCAAAAGCGAAGCAATCAAAACGCCTGCCGTCGAAACGCTGAATGTTTCTTTGAAATCAATTATCAAATTTTGACGGCGTTCATAAAGCCACGCAAGCGGCGCGAAAGCGCGAGTATCTTCAATTTTTTCCACTAGAAGCGGACTTTTAATAATTGCCGTTGCGTCAATATCTTTTTGGTCGAGCAGTTCCGTCTGCGAAATGACGCCTGGATTTAAGAATTTATCCTCGCGCAGAAGTCTACAGGCGACGCGAATCCGAGAGCCGTAATTTAAATTTAATCGCTCGTATTCGCTTCTTATTTGGTCATCACGAATCGGCGCGAAAAGTCTGACGTTTCCCGAAACTTTTATTTCCGATTGTTTATAGATTGACTTTTCGGTCTTGAGAATTAGAAAAAACCCGCCGACGGCAAGTTCCGGCTTGGTTTGCAAAATGCCTTCAATTTCGATTGGGTCGCCGGATTCTACACGGTTTTCATCATAGATTCTTTTGACGCGGTTTGGCGAAACGAATTGGTTTTCGATTTGAAAATACAAACTGCCGGCGGCGGCAAATGCGACAAACAAAAAAATCGGAGCGAATTTATGTTTGATAAAAACTGTGGTAAGAAATGCGGAAACGACGCAAACTGTTAAATAAACTTGCCAGCCGATATTCGCGTTTTTCGCCCATAAAATCCCAAACGCAAAACAAACAGCCAGCCACAATAAAGGATAAAACGTGAAGTTTTTCGGTGAACTTTCCAAATTGTTGAGCGATGCTTTAAAAAGTTATTAAATCATTCAACTTTAATCAAACTTCTTATCTCACGAAACCGATTGTCGCTGATTCCGTCCACCAACAAAAGAAATTCGGCTTTGCGAAATCTGCCGAATTTTTCGCGGTGTTCAGCGATTGTCTGCGCGAGTTTTGCGCCGACGTGCGGAAGCCTTTCGAGTTCTTTAACCGAAGCTGTATTGATGTTAATTGCGTTTTCGGAAACTACAATTTGATTTTGAGTTGGCAAAACTTGTTTTGCTTCTTTTTGCTCGCCGCATCCAAACAAAAAACTGCTTAATATCAAAGCGAAAAGTTTAATTGAGATTTTGCAAACAGTGAAATAATAAGAGTTAGAGAGTTTCATTGCTTTACAAATTTTTACCGGAAAACTAATGCTACTTAAAGAGGCAAAATGCCAGAAGTTAAAAAAAATCAACATTTAAGTTGTGGAAAAGGACGATTTCCACAGGATTTTCCACAGCCATCTGTGGAAAACTTTCAGAGAGTAAAAGGCAAAAGGTAAGAGGCAAAAGTTAGTTTGATTAACAGTTACTTTATTAATTTTTACATCTTTGGTTTTACCTTTTACCTTTTACAACTCTCTGCCTTCTTCGGCTTCCTGCAAAGCGTCGTAAGCCTTTTGCATAATCGGACGCGCCCGCGAACTGCCGTCCATATCACCGATGTAGCCTTCGTGAACCATCGCGTCTAAAATCGCGGCGGCGCGTCCGTAACCGATTCTGAGGTGTCTTTGAAGAAGCGATGTCGAAGCGCGTTTCGATTGCGCGACGGTTCGCAGGGCATCGGCGAACAACACATCTTTTTTGCCCGGCAAATCGTCCGAATCAATCAGTTCGTCTTCGGTTTTGGTAATGGTTGTGTCGTATTCGGGTTTGCCCTGCGCTTTGACGTGGGCGACGATTTGATTGATTTCCTTTTCGTCGACAAAAGTGCCGTGAACACGGACAATTTGCGATGTCGCGGGCGGAAGAAAAAGCATATCGCCTTTGCCCAATAGACTTTCCGAACCGTTGGAATCGATAATCGTGCGCGAATCGACTTTTGAAGAAACGCGAAAAGAAATTCGCGCCGGAAAATTCGCTTTTATCAAACCGGTAATGACGTCAACCGACGGTCGCTGCGTTGCTAAAACAAGATGAATGCCGACGGCGCGAGCCATTTGTGCAAGGCGCGTGATTGATTCTTCGACTTCCTTGCCGGAGACCATCATCAAATCCGCGAGTTCGTCAATAATAATCACGATAAACGGAAGTTTTTTCCAAGCCTCGCCGTTGTCGTCAAAATGTTCGTTGGCATTGCGCTTTTCGACTTCAGAATTAAATCCGTCAATGTTGCGAACGCCCCAACCGGCAAGTTCTTTGTAGCGTTTTTCCATTTCGGAAACCGCCCATTTCAAAGAAATCGCGGCGCGTTTCGGATCGGTGATAATCGGCGTAGCAAGATGCGGAATGTCGGCGTAAAGTCCGAGTTCAAGCCGCTTCGGGTCAACCATTATAAATTTCACTTCGTCCGGTTTTGCCTTGTATAAAATTGAAACGACGAGCGTGTTCACGCCGACCGATTTGCCCGCGCCGGTCGCGCCCGCGATAAGTAGATGCGGCATTTTAGCAAGGTCTGTAACGTAATTCAGACCGTCAATCGTTTTCCCCAAAGCGATTGTCAAAAGCGATTTCGATTCGCGGAATTTTTTCGATTCGATAACTTCGCGCAAAAAAATCGTTTCGCGCTGTTTATTGGGAACTTCGATGCCGACAAAGGCTTTTCCGGGAATTCGGTCAATGCGGATCGATTCGGCTTTCAGCGCGAGGCATAAATCGTCTGAAAGGCTCGTTACGCGCGAATATTTAACGCCCGGGTCCGGTTTAAATTCATAGGTTGTAACGACCGGACCTTGGCAGATATGCATTACGCGCCCCGTAACATTAAATTCCTTTGTTTTGTCGGTCAACTCCTGCGCGGTTGCCAGCAATTCGTCGTCTTTCTGTTCGATGCGTGGCGGCGGCGGCGACAGAAATTCTGTCGCCGGCAAAATATAATTATCAAAATTTTGCGGCTGTGTCGGCTGTTCAGGTTGTTTTTCCGCTTCTTCGGCTTCTTCTAAAATCTCCGCATCTAATTCACCTGTCTCTTGAATCGGCGTAATCGGAATCGGTTCGTTTTTTGTAATTGAATCGAGCAGCGAAATTTCCCGCTCTTCCAAATTTTTCTCGGATGCAGATATTGTCGGAATAACTTCGTCTCCGGTTTTTTCCGATTGAGGTTCGATTTCTTCAATCTTTTCCGGTTGTAATTTTGCCGATTCGCCGTTTTTTCCCAAACCGTTTAAAACGGAAGAAACTTTTTCTTGAGCCTTTTCCTTATTTTCCTTTAAGCCGCCGAAGATACTTTCGCCGAGAGAAATTGTCGGAGACGCTTTGATTGGTTTTTCGGCTCGCGCGTTGGCGCGGTTCGCCTTTTCCTCAGCCGCGATTTTATTTTTTTCGGCGCGGCGCGTGCGATATTTTGTCAGCCATTCGTTAAAATGAACCTGAAAATTTTCCCAAGCCACTGATACATTATCGAAAAGCCAGGCAAAGGAAAGATTTGTAATCAGTAAAATCGAAGCGGCTAAAACAGTGAACAATAAAATTGCCGCGCCGATTTTACTCAGCAGCCAGGAAAAATTTTGTGCAAAAAACACGCCTAGAATTCCGCCGCGAAAACCCCCAAGGCTTGCCAGCGAAGAAACGGAAAGCACGAAAAAAATGTAGCCGATAATGCGCCCGAAGGACACGGTTAATTTTTCGGCGCGAAAGATACGCCACGCTATCAAACCCAGTAAAACGGGCAGAAAATATGCGGTCAGCCCGACGACTTGAAATAAAAGGTCGGCGATAACCGAACCGACGACGCCGATCCAATTCTGAGTTTTCGGCGAGCCTGTCGAATTGAGCGACCAATCATTCGGATTAAACGTTACGAGACACAAAAAAATCAAAACCGCCGATGCCAGCAAGATGACAGCGACAATTTCATTGCTTCGTGAGTGAGTTTTTGCGGCGACTCTTTTTTTTTCTACTTCAGATGCCATTCTTTCAATTCAAAATTCAAAATTAAAAGTTCAAAATTTAAGATTGATTATTGCATTTTACATTTTTAATTTGAACTTACGTTTGCAACGCTTTTCTTAAACAATAAAAATTCTTTGATAAAATCGTCAATATCGCCGTCGAGAACCGTTTCGACATCGCTTCTCTCGAATTTTGTTCTGGTGTCTTTCGCAAGTCGATACGGATGAAGAACATAATTTCGGATTTGCGAGCCGAAGGAAATATCCTGTTTGCTTGATTCGAGTTCGGCGCTGTCAGCCCGGCGTTTTTCTAATTCTAATTCGTAGAGCTTCGAGCGCAAAACCTTCATCGCAACGACGCGATTCTGGAGCTGCGAACGTTGATTCTGGCACGTTACGACAACTCCGGTCGGAAGATGCGTAATTCTGACGGCTGAATCGGTCGTGTTGACGTGCTGACCGCCCGCGCCGGTCGAGCGGTAAGTGTCGATACGCAAATCCTTGTCGTTTATCTCGACTTCGATATTTTCGTCAATTTCCGGCGAAACAAACATCGAAGCAAAAGAAGTTTCGCGGCTTCCGCCCGAATTAAACGGCGAGATTCTGACAAGCCGATGAACGCCCGCTTCGCACGACATCAAACCGTAAGCGTATTCGCCTTCGACGCGAAAGGTCGCGCTTTTCAGTCCGGCTTCGCTGCCCGATTGCTCGTCCAAAATTTCAATTTTAAAACCTTTGCGTTCCGCCCAACGCAGATACATCCGGAAAAGCATCTGCGCCCAATCCTGCGCGTCCGTTCCGCCCGCGCCCGATTGAATCGAACAAATCGCGTTGTTCTGGTCTGTTTGACCGGAAAGCAGCGCTTCGGTCTGCGCTTCATCGACTTCCTTTTCGAGTCTGACAATTAAATCGTTTAATTCCCGCACCGAATTTTCGTCGGTTTCCGCAAATTCAAACAACACTTCTGCATCGGAGACAGCAGTTTCAAAATTTTCCTGTGCGGAAAGCAGTTTTTCGACACGGCTTCGTTTTTGGACGATTGTCTGCGCTTTTGCAGAGTCGTTCCAGAAATCCGGATCGGCGATTTGCGCTTCTAATTTTTCAAGCTCGATACGTTTTGCAGGCGCGTCAAAGAAACCTCCCGAGTTGGGTAACTTTTTCTTTTATTTCTTCGTATTTTGTTTGTAAATCGGTTAATTCCATTTTTATTTTTGCCACAGAGAACACAGAGTTCACAGAGAAATTTTTATAAATAAAATTTATCTGTATTCGCCTGTGATTAAATTTCTTCTCTCTGTGTTCTCTGTGCGCTCTGTGGCAAATTCTTCCTTCTTAAACTCCAAAATAATAAAGCCAAACTCACAATCGAACAAAGCCACGCAAACCAATCGCCATATTTAACATAAAAAGTTTGATTATCGTCCGACTTTGAAATTGTCCAAACTCGCGTGTCTTCGGTATAAGGTTTCGCCGCGTCGGAAACTTCACCGCGTTCGTTGATATAAGCCGTGACTCCGACATTGGTAACGCGCAAAACCGGACGATTTGTTTCAACTGCTCGAAAGACCGCGTTTGCCAAATGCTGGCGTAAAATCGGCGTGTCGCCCAAATATCCGTCGTTGGTCATTTCAATCAAAACGTCTGCGCCGTTTTTAGCAAATTCACGCGCGAGCGACGGAAAATGCGACTCGTAACAAATCATCACACCGCCTTTCGCATCACCGAACGGAAACAAATTATAATTCGCGCCGGTTTCAAAATTACCGACCATTGTCGGCACAAACGATACTAAAGCATCGGGCAGCGGAACGGTTTCGCCAAACGGGACGAGATGGATTTTATCATATTGACCGATTTTCTCGCCGTTCGGATTTATCATCACGGCTGAATTGTAAAAATTTGTCCCGCCCGTGTTCGGCTGCGCGGAATTGAACAAAACCGAAGCGTTATTTCGTATCGCAAAATCTCTAAGAAACTTTTTCAACTCGCGGTCGCTTTCATATTCAAAATTCATCGGCGATTCGGGAAATATTATGATTATCGGTTGTGGGTTGTTCGTCGTTCGTTGTTCTTCGATTTTTTGTAAAGCATTTTCGGCAAGTTCGACGTGGCGCGCGCGAAGTTTTTCCAATTCGCCGTATTTCAAGCCGCTCATCGGCACGTTTGGCTGAATTGCGATTACTTTTGCATTTGCCGTCAAAGTCGAAATTCGGTTGGGAGACAGAAGCTCGTAAACTGAAAATATCAAAGTAATAAATATAAAAACAGACGCTGAAACGATTCGATTTTTTTGCTTTGGTAACGATTCAAAAAAAAGATTTATAAAATTAAAAGAAATGAAGGCGTTAAATAAAAGAATTAAAAATCCTGTTAGATAAACTCCGCCCAGATTTGCCGTTTGAATAAGCTGCGGGCGAAACGCCTGCGAATAACCAATCGCGTTCCAATTATTTCCCGTTAAATTAAATCTTAAAAATTCCGTCGCCGTCCATAGAAAAGGCGCGAACAAAATCGCGTAATTTCCGAAACGTTTTAACAACACGGAAAAAATCGCGCCAAATACCGCCGGAAAAAGTCCGGCAATCAAAGTTACGCCGAAAAATAATAGATAAGCAATAATCGCCGGAACACCGCCGTAAGTTACGGGAGCGAAAGTCAGCCACCAGCAAGTTCCGAAAAAGAAAAAGATTCCAAAAATC
Organism: uncultured Pyrinomonadaceae bacterium; assembly: GCA_964235785.1. Taxonomy (GTDB): domain Bacteria; phylum Acidobacteriota; class Blastocatellia; order Pyrinomonadales; family Pyrinomonadaceae. Next base: position 269,537 of record CAXSBF010000004.1, read on the forward strand.
CAGCCTAAAACAAAAGATTTTATAATCGATTGTTTTTCGCGCTCAATTGAGAAAAATAGCGGAACAAGCGCAAACCAGGCGAGATACCAGAAATCGAAATCCGGGAAAGCGAGCATCAGCAAAACGGCTGAAACAGCAGCTAAGAATATATTTGCCACCGAAGGCAGTTTCGCTTGAGCGGCGGAAAATCTCATCACGTCATTTTAGCAAATAAAATCTTCAGTCGTGAGCTGGAAATTTTTTATCCGCCTTAAATCAGTTTGGTTGTCAGTTTGCCTAAAGAATCAATTTGAATGAAACTCTCTCAATTTGATTTGCCAAAATGAATTAACAATCAAAAATTGTCACACGGCAAATGACGAATTTTGTCATTTGAGCAGAAGCGGCAACGCTTATCTGTCATATTGGAAAGTTTTCGTTGAAGAAGTAGAAGAAACTACTGCAAATTGATTAAGAATTGATTATTTCGTTAAAACACTGAATAAATGGATTTAAAAGCAGGAAGAGCCCGGTCGGTTTCGACCAGGCTCAAAATAGGAAGGACAACTGAAGGAACGCTCGGAAGGTGGTCAAGCACAATGGCAAACTGCGCTCGGAGAAGAGTTGGCGGCGGGGTCTTATTTAATTTCAATAAGCTAGCCGGTTCTGCTTATTGCATATCGCGTGCCACAGTTTGATTTTGGATTTTGGATTTTGGATTTTGGATTTAATAGTCAATAAATATCGCGCTAAAATAAAATCAAGCTTCAAAATTCAAGCGTGATTTGCATAAACTTTGAACCTTGAACCTTGAATTTTGAACCTGTGAAGTTACACTATTTGCGACAATCTCGCTTCAACAACGTCTTTCCGGTTCGTCAATTACTCAAAAAATAGAACATTACTTACTACATCGTTCGACTTGTCGCTGCAAACCGGCGGCATCCTGGTTTTCCGCGTCAATCACCAGAGCTGAAGCCGCGTAGTTTTTCGCTTGGAGGCAATCGCCTTTTTGCAAATATATTTTACCGAGTCCGACGTGCGCGTCTATCAAGCGATTGTCCCAGAAAAGCGCGGTTTTCAGAGAACTTACGGATTGCTCCAAATCGCCGCGCCTAAGATAAATTTTACCGAACAAAAGATAGGCTTCGGCGCTCATCGGCTCGCTGATTATAACTTTGCTCAAAACCGTTATTGCTTCGTCGTTGTTTCCGTCAGCGTAAAGTTTGCGGGCTTTGACTAACAAAGACTCGGTTTCGTCAATCGCCGTCGGCGCGGGCGTCGCTTGTTTTTTTATCAAAATGACGCTGACGAAATCCTTGCGCGGCGGTTGCTGAACGCGCAAATTGATGTCGCCGATGGTATGCGAGCTTTGCCATTCGGTTTGCAGTTTGGCGTATTTATTGTTCACCGTTAAAAAACGGATGGCTTGATTATCAAAATCGGCGGCTGCGGTATCTTTGAGAGATTCGAGCGATTTTGCCAACAGGTAATAAGATTCGCCGTCTCGCGCATTATTGACCAGAACAGATTTTAATTGCGACGCGGCTTCGGCGTAATTGGCATTTAAAAAAAGCGCCATTCCGTAATTAAATTTCGCGTTCGGCTCGTCCGGCGCAGATTCCGAAGCCTTTTTCAAAAACTCGATTCCTTCGGCGAGCAGCGCGGCGGACTTTCCCTTATTTTTCTTTTCCTCGCGCGAAGCCTCGACAGCGATTGCGCCAATCGTGTTATAAACGCTGACTAATTTCAAATCTTCCGTCAGCGGACGAAGGACGGCGAGCGCCTGTTCGTAATTTTTTTGCTGCCATTGAATCAAACCCGTATAAAACGCGGCTTCGGCGAATTGCGAACTCGCCTGCGGAACGCGCGAAAAATAATCAATCGCTTCAGGAATTTTTTTCTGGTTTAAGTAAAAATGTCCGAGTTCGAGCGCGACGTCGGCGTAAATTCCGCCTTTGGTTTTTTCGTCTTCGCTGTAAATTCGCATCGCGTTTTTGAAGTAATTCTCGCGCGTCTGCAAATCCGTTTCAGGCGACAACAAACCTTTGATATACGCTTCAAAAGCGCGAGCGGGAACTTTATTTGCCGACTCGACGAATTGATTTTGCGAAAACGGCAAGGCTTTATCGCGCTGATAAAGAATCTGATAAGCAACCTGACCTTCGACGATTTGCAGATTTCCCAAAGCGTCGCTCAGATTTATATCGCGCGTGATGCGTCTGCCGTCGGGCATTTCCTCGCTCAAAAATCTGCCTTCGTTGACGCGAATAATTTTCGCCGTCACGCTGACGGTCGCCGCAACGTCGCCTTGCGCCGGAACGATATTGTATTTTCCCGCTATTAAAAGCGAAGCGTTGCTTTCCCGCGCAATTTTCAGAGAAGTCGCCAGACTCGGCAAAACGGTGAGCGGAACGCGCAGACGCTGCTGAATAATTTTGCGCTCGTCATTGGTAATGACGTTCAAACCCGGAACTTTCAGCAAATCCGATAAGGAGTTGGCAAAACTCTCGCCGACCCAATTAAATTCTGCTTTGTCGGAAGTATTTTCAAACGGCAAAATCATCACCGTATCGACACTTTTCTGCACCGTTTGCGCGTTTGTCGAAACAAAAGCGGCGAGAAATAAAAAGAATATAAAGATAAATTTATGCAGCATATAACCTCTGATGATTAAAAATGACAGAGTAACACGAACACGGAACGATTAAAAATAATGAGTTAATCGCAGGATTCGCGCTTGTTTTCAGAAAATATGATGCGGATTGCCGGTTAAAAGATGGTAGTCTGTACGGGATTTGAACCCGTGTCGCCCCCGTGAAAGGGCGGTCAAAACTTCTCCAACCCTTTATTTTATGGGCATCCGATTATCGCCCAAAGACTTTCAAGAACACTTTCAATCCTCAATGTGTCCATCAATGTGTCCAAAAAAGAAGGACAAAATGGCAAAAGAGCGAAATGGGTATGTATTTGAAAACAATGGAAAATTGGTATGCAAGAGTTACTTTTACCGATTCAAATGGTTGGACAAATTCTAGTTTTGAAACAAAGAAACAGCAGTTTTAGAGTTTTGCCTCATAATCCCTATTTTGAAGATATGCTGTTTTCTTGCCTGTTCAAAGTTTATAGCACGTTTTCACTGAGAAGATTCAATACCGATTTAAGCGAAGCAAGAATCAAAGGATTTGTTTCATCATCTCTAAATCACGCGAGCATTTCTCGTTATTTTGCTAACGAAACTCTTGCGCCTTATTTGAAAATGATGATTGAAGAAAGCAGTTTGCCGCTTGTCGAGATTGAAAAGAATTTCGCGGTTGACGCAAGCGGACTTTCGACTTCTCAAGGTTTTACTTGGTTACGCGCCAAATATACAGAGCTGCGACTAATCAATAAAAAGGATTGGTTAAAGATTCATATTTGCTGCGGCACAAAAACAAACATCATTTCAGCCGTCGAAGGATCGGAACGCCACGAACACGAATTATTTTGAATCGTTGGTTAAAGACACTGTAAAAAACTTTGAAATGGAAGAAATTTCAGCCGACAAAGGTTACTTGTCAAAAGCAAATATGCAAACGGCAATTGATAACAACTCTGTTCCTTACATTGCTTGGAAATCTAACAGCAAAGTAAGTAACAAAGAAGGAGATCATTTGTGGAATCGCTTATATCATTTTTACGCTTTGAATCAGGAGAAATTCTTAGCATTACCATAAACGCTCAAATGTTGAAACAGCATTTTTTATGATTAAGTCGAAATTCGGTGGAAGTCTTAGAAGTAAAACTAGAACGGCGCAAATCAATGAGGTTTTATGTAAGATTCCGGCGCATAACATCTGCGTTTTGAATCAATCAATGTTTGAGTTAGATGTTAAGCCTGAGTTTTGGCTATAACCTCCAGGAAAGTAATTTACATTGGCAGTTTTGGACTGATGCCTGGTTTTCGGACTAGGCATCTTTATTTTTGCTAAAAACTCAAGCTAGAATACAATCGGAATAACAAAAACGATTTGGACTGTGGAAGATTTATTAAAATGAATAACCTAAAAAAACTTGTCATTATTCTTATTCGTTTGCAGGCATTAGCTATAATACTTGTTGCAATAATTCAGTGGTGTATTATTGCCGTTTTAATTATTATTGCAGCATTTAATCCAAATAAAGTCGTTAATTACGAAGTTTTTTTGATTAGCAGTATAACCTACCTGATTATTGGTTTAATTTTATTTGCCAGAAGCAAATCTCTTGCAAACTATTTTATTGCCAGCGTTGAAGATGTTGAAGAATCAGCACCACAAATTTAAGCCACTACCTGCAACACTTGTCTCATAATCGCTTAACCTTGTCTCATAAATGAGCCGAAAAACCGACTTTAGACACAAAACCACGTTTCGCTTATTATTTTTCAATAGTGACAATGTGCGCTTGAATCTTGCCCTCAATATCATCTCGTCCAAACCGTTTGGCGATAGCTTCCGCCGCGACATTGGTAGCTTCGTCAAGCCGCGAGGCATCGCGGGTCTCAATTTCATTCTTGAGAGGCGTGCCGTGGCAATAGGCGAGCGCTGGGATGCCGGATGATGACGCTCGGCTGCGCGCCGTAACCGTTTCGATTTGAGGCGACCGAGCGAATCCACCGTTTTTAAGATCCTGCTCGATGACGCGATGATTGTAATAACCGTGGGGCGTGCGGGCTAGAAAGCGCGGAGGGTCGTCGGCAAAGAGAGATTCCAGAGCAGCAGTTATTGTCTCGGCGAATTCGTTCTCCGAAATGCGATCCCACACGTTGAAAATAAAAACGCCTCCCCGTTTGAGTACACGGCGCGCCTCCGAAAACGCTTTGGACTTGTCAGGAAAGAACATAACACCGAACTGACACACGACGGCGTCGAATGTTTCGTCTGGGAAAGGCAGTTGCATTGCATCTGCTTGCCGCCACTCGACTGTGCGTTTCGTCCCAACAACCGCTGTGGCTTGCTCAAGCATCGCCTGATTCAAGTCAGTAGCGATGATCGAGACGCTATCAGGCAGCGCGGCTGCCAAAGCACGAGTCAGCACGCCGGTTCCAGCGGCGATTTCAAGCACACTGGAAAGATGCCGCAAACTAAGCCGGTTAGCCAAATCCGCAGCATAAGGCTCAAAGATCAACGGCACCAGATAAGTGTTGTAAAGCTTCGGGACTGAACCGGCAAAGATTTTGTCAGCATCAGAACCGTCCATAATTGTTTATTCTGTGATCAACTGCATTGTGATATAACGGTTGAGATGACGTGGGGCAAAACCAATTACACCCGCGTTTATGAAACCGTTTATTTAACCCAAGTTGCTGGTTATTAAACGATAGCCTTATCAACTTGATAAGCGA